>NZ_FNRM01000022.1 GCF_900107845.1 Alkalimonas amylolytica | reverse complement strand
TGCAATATTTAAACCGGCAAGATGATGCGTTGGCATTATTGAAGTGGAATCGAGCAAATTATCCTCAATCTTTGAATGCCCATACAGCATTAATTAAGGCGTACGTACATTTCAAAATGGCAGAAGATGCCAAGGCAGCACTTAAAGATGCATTGCAGACATTAAATGAGCTTAGCCCTGAACAAAAATCAAAGCTTGAGGCCTTGTTTACTTAGTATGTATTCGAGTTCAGATGCGCTAACAATCGCCATCAAAAACGCGCCCTTTGGGCGCTCGACTCGCAACAAGTTGCTCGCGTTTGTGGCGGGCGTTAGATTTACTCAGATGTCGACAAAATCAAGAGAGGGTCTTGTGAGCTCAAAAGTTGATAAGTGTATTAGCACAATCGTCCTGCTTGTATCCTTTGGTGTTACTGTGTTTTTTGGTTATAGGGGATTGGCTACTGAAATGGGATTAATGATAGTTGCTGGTTCAGTATTTCTGTCGTTTTTAAATTTGGATAAATTCAAGGCTTTCAAAGGCGCAGGTTTCTCTGCTGAATTAAAAGATACTTTAGATAAGGCATCAGCCACAAAAGTAGAATTGGAAGAATTAAGTTCCAAGTTAGAAGTTCAACTGATTGAACTTAATAAAAAGATAGAAGAAGCAGAAACATTAGCATTATGTGCAATGTAAATCTAACACATATGAGCCTTCTCGGAGTCAATAGGTAAAACCGCTCTTCTGGCCGCGCTAGCGGCCAGGTCTTTGTCCATCAGCAAGATAGACTGCTTCATCTGTCATCATGGTTGCCAGGCGATAGCCTGCGACAAACACATATCGGGGCTCTCTTACCTCATGCTCAATGAGCGCCTGCTGATTTCAGCATCCTTGCTGACAGCAGGGGCACCAGACATTCATCGGTTAACCTGTTGCTGGCACTATTCAAGGCGTCGGGCTTAAAGCCAGCTAGTTTCAGGCTCAGCACAGGTGCAAACCATCTTGCTGATGGGTATATGCGCGGCGACAAGGTGTCTAATCAAGCGCTCTGGCTACGGCAGTGTGCCAGAAGGTTGGTGGTTCAGCTTATTGCTACGGGCTACCCAGCCTTCAGTTGAGCATCAGCCATGGTGTTCCAGTTAGACGTTCAGCTCACCTTGTCCCGCGACTTAACCGGCTAAGAAACGTTTTTCATCGAACACCTTCTGATTTTTCAGCATGTAATAAACGCAACGGCCAACTTTATGGGCCAGAGCAGAGAGCGCTTTAGCTTTGCTCATGCGTTTTTGCAGTTTCAGCAAATAGGCTTTCGCTTTGTCGTTACCGCGCAGGTAAAGCACAGCAATTTCACCGAAGGCCCACTTCAGATGTGCATTGCCAATTTTATTGCCTTGGGTGCCATAGCTTTTACCTGCTGATTCTGCTTTGCACTTAATCAGCCGGCTATAGGATGCAAAGTCCTGTACTGTGCTAAAACGTGCGATGTCGCCGACTTCATAGAGGATTGTCAGTGCCAGAATTCGACCAATGCCAGGGAAGCTGGTAAGAATATGGTAATCGCTACCGTTGTGATGCTTGGCATGCTTTTCAATAAAGCACTCGATAGAGCTGAGTTCATGGTTGTAAAAAGCAATGATGTTTAAGTCCAGGTCAATATTGCGCTGTACGAACTGATCATCAAAGCGATCCCGCATCGCTTCACGGGCGTTGGGATAGCGTAAGTTCAGGGCATTTGGCGGCAAATTGTATTGGCTGGTCGTGTTTTTGACATGCGCTTTTAAATCAGCACCATGGCGAACAATACGGGTACGACGGCGCAGTAAATCACGGGCAGCGCGCATTTCAGGTGGATACACATAGGCCATGGGGAAGTTGCCTCCACGGATCAGGTGCGCGATTTTATAAGAATCAATGCGGTCATTTTTGGCCTTGCCGCCATGGATCGCCTTCATGTATAGAGCATGGCCAAGAATAAAGTCGATACCCTGTTCAGCGCAAAAGTCGCTGACCCAGTACCAGCAATGCATGCATTCAACACCAACAACAATATTGCCGATGTAAGGTGCTAATAAATCGAGCAAAGGTTCTGGTAATGCTTTGATTTCACGGTGTATGATGGTGTCACCATCAGCATTCAGAATGCAGACGTACAAAGAGCGGGCATGCAAATCAATTCCACAATAGTACGGATGTTGTGTAGTATAAAATTTCATTGGGTCTTCTCCTTTTTGGTTTGGTCGCCTTCCAGCTTAGCCAATCTGGCTGGGCTGGGGGAGAAGGCTCAATGATTATCAATTCAAAGCACTCGGACGCAGCAAAGCTGCGCCGGTGTTTGAGGCGTTAGGTGGATATGTGAAATTGACCATAGTGTTCTGTATGGGCCTTTTTTTAGTCGGCTGCGCTGCGATAAAGAATGACTATTTTCCTGAGTGGA
>NZ_FNRM01000023.1 GCF_900107845.1 Alkalimonas amylolytica | reverse complement strand
GGCGCTCGCGGCCGGGGTGCTTACAACCCACAGATAGCGGCAAAAGAAGCTCAGGTCCGCCGCCTGCATGCCGACATGCAGCAGCGTTTTCAGTCGCAACTGGCACGCTATAAAGCCAATCTGGGCACGCAAGCCAACCGCTCTGCGCTGGCCAATGTGGATCGCGGTGTTAATGTCGCCCGCAGCGGCCGCTCAATGCACAGCAATACCGCTGTTGGCCGCCGCACCGGGCGAACGTTGAACGTTGCCAATGGCGAACAAGCCAGAACATTGCAGCGGTTTATGAAAAGAACGACGATACTGAACCGCTGGGTCATTGGGTTAGACCTGGGATTACGAAGCGCTAGAGTCAATACAGCCTTTCAGTCAGGTGGCAGGCGTTCTGGGGTAAGAGAAGGATTCAGGCAAGTTGGTGGATTTTCTTTAAGCTTGGGTGCTGGTTATTTGGCAGTAGGTGCTGCAAAAGCGATTGGTATTGCGTTAAGTCTTACACCTGCAGGCTGGGTTGTATTAATTGGAGCCGCAGTTGTGTTAGCTGTTGTCGCTGCGAGTAGAGCGGACAGTATTGGGCAAGGGGTAGGTGAGACGATGTTCAACCAGGCTGATCGTATCTATATGCATGCGACAGGTAGCTAGTTATGGATAAAACCGTTTCTGTATGGTTTGAGGTGATTGGTTTCATTGTAATTATGTCATTGATCATCTCATATCCACTAGTAGCATGGTTTGTAACCAGGCCATTACAGCGTTTATTGAGATCGAATCAGCAAGATATGATTAGTGACATGGTAGTTTGGCCGTTTAAAAGCTTTTGGTATGCACTGGCTATTCTTTTTCCGTTTGCTCGGTGGAGGCTCGAACGTGATAAGGGCGGATTGTGGTTAGCAAAAGGGAATAATCATCACTTCATAGAGGGAATGGATAAAGTGCGGCAGCTATCTTCAGCCTCACAGTGGTGGTTAAGCCTTTGGTTAATGTGTGCGATGAGTTGTTCTTTGCTGTTGGTACTTTTGAGCTGGGTGCTTGGATATTATTTTTAACTCTTTGATGGCCAGCATCAGGCGCTAAGCATGAAGTTATCTCAAAAGCATACTAAGCGAAGTACTTTATCAGGGTTATCACTTGCACATTCTATTAAAGAAAAGATGGGGCAGGATTATCATGGCCTGCTGCCGCCTCATTTCGTTCTTGGTCTGGTGGCATTATTAAGCGCAATGACAGCAGGCTTTTTGCTGGTTACGTTATTCAGCTTTACCTTCCTTGAGTTTTCTTTTGCATTGGTGATAGCCGATGCCGTATTCATCTTAGTTCTGCTCACCTTGTTATCGAGGTTAATTCAGGGGAAAGCCTCGGTTGTCAGTATTAAGCTGGCGCAACTGTATTCAGTGCTTTGTATCCTTTTAGGCTGTGTGTGGTTGCTGCTGAGCCAACAAAGCGTTCATCCGTCATTGCTGACCGCACTAGCCATATCGGCAATCGTGGCAGCTGCGATTGCAGCTTTCCTCTTTAGTACTAAAGGGTTCAAAAAAATGGTGTGCTATCAGCACCGAGTGTTGCGTGTAAAGCAGGAGCTGTTGAAGGAGCGAACCAAGTCCGGCTAAGGAAAGGGTGCTCCCCGTAGCGTCCAGGCCCTGATTGGGGCCAGTAACTTCAGGGTTAGCTCAAAATTCTCGAGCTTATCCGTAAGATGGAAATTGGTCATAAGAAAGATATCGCCTACTTCGATTTCCACAAGTACATCAGATCGGTATACCAAGGCATATCATCCAGTGTGGCAGCAATCGAATTGGTAAAGATCGATTGCGCTTTTCCCCCTCATCAAGCACAGTTAGTAGTACATTCGCACATACGGTTATGTTGCCATGACAAAGCTCAGAGTTGATGAAGATAGCTGCCCGTTATCCGACTTCGAGGCGGGAATAGCATCCTTCGTGAAGCAGGTTAACGAGACGCACCGCCCCACGGTGCTAACTCAGCACGGCCGTGAGGTTGCAGTGCTGGTCGGCGTGCATGAATACCAACGCATGCAGGAGCGGTTAGAGCTGCTGGAAGCTATTTACGCTGCTGAAGCGCAAATAAAGAAGGGGGAAGGGGTGCCTCATGCCGAGACAAAAGCAATGATTTTAAGGCGGTGGCGTACATGAAGAATTTCGGGGTCAGATAAAAATTTACGATCTAGCGGTTTCACAGTAA
>NZ_FNRM01000021.1 GCF_900107845.1 Alkalimonas amylolytica | reverse complement strand
ACAACGGCACCACACTGTGTATGGTGACGCATGACCCGCGCTATGCCGATATGGCCAAACAAAAGCTGCATTTACTGGATGGCCGCATTCTGGATACCGCGCGAGAAGCGCAACTGCACGCCGTTGGTGGCTAAGTGACTATAAAATGAAGAATTTGAAATGTATCATTTTTTTCCAGCAATCGTTGGCTCCAAGGAATTGCCATGTTTACTATTAAAGATTTTTCTAATGCTTTATATGCCCTAAGTAAATCCAAAAGCTACGCGGCGACAATAGTTGTAACTCTAGCAGTAACATTAGGTACTTTAATTGCCGCTTTTAACCTGAATTACACCATAGTTGCAGCCCCTTTACCCTACCAGGATGAAGACCGGCTGGTCGTTGGCAACACGCCATGGTATGAACACAATGAACTCTTTATCGATGAAGACTCGACTATACAATTATTGATAGAATTTTATTTGCAGGATAGCACTACTTTTGAAAATACAGCTTTAATTGGGTACTCTTGGATCGCTACCTCGTTGCGTGATAAAGATGACACGCCAAAAGTACTCATTGCCTATACTACCCCCGGCTATATGCAGATGTACCAAATGCCGATGATCTTAGGTCGTGGCTTTAACACTGATGAAGATATTCATTCGCATGCTGCTGTCGCTGTCATAAGCGAACGAGTTTGGCGACAGCATTACAATGCCGATCCAGAGATAGTAGGAAAAAGCATCCAAATTTCAGATACACAATTTCAGGTAATTGGTGTTGCTTCCAGCGATTTTGTCGAACCCAGATTTACTGGCCCCAACAGGCATAACGATGTCTGGCTGCCCTGGGATTTTAATCCAGACCCTTGTGCATCAGGGCTATATGGGCGCGCTTGTTTTGTTGGCTGGCATTTCTTACTTGCTAAGCTGAAATCGGCTGATGATCATCAGCGCATATCACAACAGCTCACCGCATCTTTGAATGCAGAGTTTCAAGACGCTATTGCTGGGGTACCAGGTGCTATAAATCATAGTATCCGTTTTGAAGCGCGGCCGCTCAGACAAGTACTGCTCAGGGACAGTGCGGCCCAAACATTCTGGTTATTTATCGGCAGTCTGGTCTTACTCTGCATTGCCTGCGTCAACACCCTAAATCTAGTGCTCTCAAGAGCAGTCAGACAACAGCGCTCAATGGCCATTAAAGCCGCGTTGGGAGCACAAAGAAAACATATTTTTATTCACGTCTTTTCGGAAATGCTGCTGCTGCTTGGTGTTGCTGTACTAATAGCCCTGGTGATTGCCCAAGCCGAGTACCGTTTGCTGCAGCATGTTGCTGAAGCCTATTTACCCAGAGTTACAGAATTACAACTGAATCTGCCCACCTTGGTTTTTTCCATCGCAATAACAGTATTCATCGGTTTGAGCTTTGCCTATCTGGTAGTACGACAAATCAACTACCGGGCTCTCAACAGCGAGCTGCAAAGTAGTGGCAAAGGAAGCGGCCTGCAAATTTCAGTCAGAGTAAGGCATTTACTCATTATCAGCCAAGTAGCGCTAACCTCTGTGTTACTGGTAGCTTGCGTGCTGGTCTTACAACAAACACTCTCTGTGTTAAAACAAGATATCGGTTTCGCTACAGAGCGCATTTATCAGATTGATATTGATGAAGTGGGCCCTGCAATTACTGCAGAAACCCGTCCTGAACGACATCTGGAGAAAAAACGTGATTTATCAGATATCAGGGAGTTGCTAGCACAACATCCAGCAGTAAAAGCAGCGTCTTATGCAAACTATGCTCCAGCCAATTTTGATGGGGTCTTTAGCACTACTCGCTGGCCAAGAACTCCGGACAATATTGAGGATATTGTCATATCACGTCTGACAATCACTGATCAGCATTTTTTACCACTATTTGAAATAAAGCTACTGAGTGGCCGTAACTTTTCAGCTCAAGAGGTGGTTGATAGTAGTCCGGTGATTATTGTTAATGAAAGCTTTGCCAAAGCAGCCTGGCCAGATCAGCAAGCCGTGGGACAGCGGTTGGGCATGGCCCAGAACTGGGAAGTAATTGGGGTAGTCGCTGACTATAATTTGATTGATCAGTATTCACCCACAGAGCCGCCACGTGCATTCATACCCAGAAATATTAATGATGTCGGTGGCACCTTACTCTATGAGCTCAAGCCTGGAATGAGCATTAGTAAAACCGAACTTAACCATATTATGGCTCAGGTATCGCCAAAGTATCGAGCTGCGGAAATATTTAGCCTGGAACAAAACGTCAAACGAATTCTGTTTGCTAACTATCTGGCAGCCGGAGTCACCAGCGTATTGTCCTTATTAACCTTGTTATTAGCTGCTGTTGGCATCTATGGTGTTTTGAGTTACAACGCACAACTGCGTAAGTTTGAGCTAGGAGTGAGAATGGCAATTGGCGCCCGACCTCTTACCATCTTAACTCAGAGCTTACGGGAAAATATCAAGCTGGTGTTTATTGGTTTGCTATGTAGTTTGGTATTGTTGGCCATTCTATGGCTGTTTATCAATAACTCGACTTTTACCTTGTCGTTGTCGTTAAGTGGTGTCCTTGTACCGTTTGCGTCAATCATGCTTCTGACCGGTGCGGTATCGCTACTATCGATCTGGTCGTTAATCAGACAACCAGCGATTAACGCCCTCCGTAACTAAATACTCGCTAAACATACTCAATCCAGCAGAATTATCTCTTCTGGATTGAGTCGTCAAATCTGATTCCAGATAAAAAGTTAATCCTTATTAGCGATCTCGACAGAAATTGCCATCACGGCGCCCACTCACAGAGTTTTCTATACGACCTGCACCAAAAACTTCAAATATTTCATATGTTACTCTTCAATTGACAGTAACTCCCGATTACTTTTATTTGGATCACCATCCCCATTAACCCCTATTACTTTAGCAATAGAATCACACAAAGATACAACATTAGATTCACTCACCATGCTATTATGATCTCCAGCAACATCTATCTTATTCATCTCGGAATTATAATTCTTCCAAGCACTAACATTTGATTCCTGACCAGCATGGGTGACTGGTTTGAATAAACATATTGGAAGTAAAATATCCTCATCAATGCAAATGTTTTTAGCTAGCTCAATGTTTCTTTCAACAAAATCGACACGCCTAACAACTTGACTAATGTATTCATCAGACATTAAATTCCCGGTACTTTGTAATTCTTGCTTAAGCCCTGAAAAAGTTAGATTCAATTCTTGCGGTAACTCTAAACCCGCTTCATTAAGTTGGTAATGCACAATAGACGACATCTCAAAGTCACTCAATGTTTTTACCAATCCAGGAGCACTACTATCAAGTAACAGCAAATTAGATACCTCAAACCCCAATTGAATCAAACGCTGAGCAACTGCAAATGCCCACAGCCCCCCTAAAGAATACCCACCTATAAGATAAGGCGATTCAGGCTGGAGCAACAAAATTTGCTCTACAAAATAATCTATCACTTTGTCTGTATGACTCATATCAGCATTAGACTGCTGCAACAAAATCAGATTAAAGCGCCCATCAACAGCATCAAAAAATCCACGACTATCATTCCACTCACCTGACACTTGCGGCAACATAAAAATCGTTTTTAAATTCTTTTTTATTTTCGGACTGCTGATAATATAATTTTCAGTGACCCAAGGAGCTACTGATGATTCAATCAGTAAAGCTAAATCACCTAAATGTGGATTATTAAAAACATCTCGAACAGAAATATTACGCTCTAATTGAATGAAAACATCTGATATGAATCTGGTGATAAGAATTGAATGCCCGCCCAGTTCAAAGAAGTTCGCTGTCGTGCTGATCGACTCAGGTGCTATTGCCAGCAAACGTGCCCAGATATCCACCAACACCCG
>NZ_FNRM01000018.1 GCF_900107845.1 Alkalimonas amylolytica | reverse complement strand
AAAAAAGAAAGGAAGGCACCATGACAACAGAAACCATTTGCATGCGTGGCATTACCAAGGTGTTTGCCACCGACGAAATGGAAACTCACGCCTTGCGCGGCATCGACTTGGATATCTTTGCCGGTGATTTTGTGTCGATTTGCGGCCCGTCCGGTTGCGGTAAATCCACCTTGTTGTCCTTGCTGGGTTTACTTGACATGCCAAGCGCTGGCAGCTACCAGATTGAAGGGCATGAAGTCAGCGGCCTGAGCCTGAGTGAAGCGGCCTATATTCGCAATGAGAAAATTGGCTTTATTTTTCAGTCTTTTAATTTAATTGATGAGCTGACAGTGTTTGACAATATTGCCTTGCCGCTGCGCTACCGGCGTCATGCCTTACCCAAAGCCGAGTTGCAGGAACGAGTCATGGCCTGCCTGAAAACCGTTGATATGACGCACCGCGCCAGCCACAGGCCCAACCAGCTATCCGGCGGTCAGCAACAACGCATTGCCATTGCCCGCGCTTTGGTTGGCAGCCCTGCGCTGCTGCTGGTGGATGAGCCCACCGGTAACCTGGATTCAAAAAACGGCGATGCAGTGATGGACATGCTGTGCGAGCTAAATAACAACGGCACCACACTGTGTATGGTGACGCATGACCCGCGCTATGCCGATATGGCCAAACAAAAGCTGCATTTACTGGATGGCCGCATTCTGGATGCAGAAAGCACCCCCGATACTCAGTCAGAGATCAGGCTGCAGCAGGTGGCTGTGCAATGATAAACGCCAGCTTTGCATGGCTGTGGTACAGCTTGTTGCTGCCGCTGGCTTTGATGCTGCTCGCCATACTGTTGTCGTGGCTGGAACCCAGTGATGATCACAACTTCAGCCAGTGATAGCTGCCATTTAAGGATCCAGGCATGATTGCTCTGAGAGATTTCACCACAGCACTGTATGCACTTGGCAAAGCAAAAGGCTACGCCACCACGGTAATCGTCACCCCGGGCACTTTAATTGCTGCTTTTAACCTGAACTACACCTACTGGCAGCGTCTATGCCCTGTCAGGATGAAAAACGGTTAATTGTTTGCCGTGCTGGTCACTCTGTTGCTGGGAGCCTGCATTGCTGGCTTGGGAGTGCGGCAAGTCAACTACTGGGCGTTGAACAGCCAACTGCAAAGCAGTGGTTTGCATATTTCAGCCAAAGTGCGGCAACTGCTGATTATCAGCCAGGTGGCTCTGACGGCGGTGCTGCTGGTGGCTTGCCTGCAGTTGTTGCAGCAAGCACTTGAAATACTGCCCCCCTGACCTCGCTGCTATCGGTCTGGGGCATTATTCGTCACCACGCACTCTATGGGTTCAGAGGACGCTAAGATGCTGCAATTCTGGTTGCATTTCTGTCTGCAGAGTCAAGCGGCACCACTTTTTACCGTTAAAAATTTCGTGCTATTACCCGGCATGACCATCAAGCGGTACGCCAAGAGTTCAGTATCAGCGTATCACACCATAAGCGACACCCACTCGAGGAAGTTAACATGCTAAAACAAACGCTCTACTGGTTACTACTGTCCCTGATCCTGAGCAGTTTTCAGACACTGGCCGATAGCCCGGCTTTAACTGGTAACTCAGAGTTGACCAACAATGCAAAATTTACCGGCCAATGGTACGGTTACATCGCTATGCCCAACTCCGACTTGCTGCTGATTGTCACGCTGGAGCACAGTGACAACCACTGGTCCGGTACCTTTGTGGTGCCGAGCCAGGGGGCAGCCGGCCTGCCACTGGAGAACTTTAGTGTCAGCGACAACCAGATTGCTTTTAGTACCCCCAGTGGCAGCCGTTTTGAAGGGCAACTGGACGACAATCAGCGCCTTCAGGGCACTTTCACCCAGGGCACGGTGCAGCGTGCAGTGAACCTGGGTCGTGAGGTCATCGATCCCAATGCCACCTTCACCCTGACGAGCCGCTGGGGTGACATTGATGTTGAAACCTTTGCCTCTGGCCTGGTCCGCCCCTGGGGGCTGGACTTTTTGAACAATGGCCGCATTCTGGTGACGGAACTACCGGGCAGATTGCGCATTGTCGAAGCGGATGGCAGCCTGGGCACCCCTATTGCTGGCGTACCGGCCGTTAACCAGACCAACCCGGCAGGTTTATTCGATGTGGTACTGGCGCCCGATTTTGCAACTTCACAACGTATCTACCTGAGCTGGGCCAAACCCGATGCAGCTGGTGGCAATGCCGCCAGCACCTCGGTAGCGCATGCCCGCCTGGCCGACGGAGCTTTGCACGATTTCACCGAAATCTTCAGTGCCTACCCGAAAGTACCGGGCTGGCACTACGGCGGCCGGATGCTGTTTTCGGCCGATGGTCAGTATCTGTTTCTTGGCCTGGGCGATCGCGGCGATCAATTGATGCAATCGCAGGAGCTGAATAGTCACACCGGAACCCTGATTCGGATTCATCCGGACGGCTCCGTACCAGCTGACAACCCCTTCGTCAACACTCCCGGCGCCTTGCCAGAAATCTACTCGTACGGCCACCGTAATATTCAGGGCCTAGGGATCCAACCAGGAACCAACCGGTTGTGGGCGACAGAGCATGGTCCTCAGGGGGGGGATGAAGTCAATATCCCTGAGCCTGGCAAGAACTACGGCTGGCCTATCATCACCCATGGCGAAGCATACGGTGGCGGCGAAGTTCCGCTGGCGGTTGGCTTTAAAAAAGAGGGCATGGAGCAGCCGGTCTGGCACTGGACGCCATCGATTGGCGTGTCTGGTATGACCTTTTACCAGGGCGAGCCATTTCCTGCCTGGCAGGGCAATATTCTGGCCGTCGGCCTGCGTGACCGCAATGTCGCCCGGCTAGAGATCGATGGTGACAGAGTCATCCATCAGGAGAATTTGCAACTGAATGACCGCATTCGTGAAGTCAAAGTAGGGCCGGATGGTTTCGTCTACCTGCTGACCGACGAGCAGGGAAATGGCAAAATACTACGTTTGCGACCCGCACAACCACAAGGATAACCCGATGTTTGTTACCCTAGTTGCCCTGCATGTGGCAGCCGCCGTCTCCACCCCGCTGGCAGCACAAACTGCTGCCGAAAGCACCGAAATAGAGCGTCTGGTCATCACGGCTACCCGTACCGCCCGCCCCTGGCTGGAAACCCCTGCTGCGGTGGAGCGTGTCGATGTCGAGAGCCTGACGCCAGGCATGCGCACCGATGCAGCCGAGCTGCTGGAAGGCATGGCAGGCCTGCAAGTCGACACCCGTTTTAACTTTGCCCAGGATACCCGCATTACCCTGCGCGGCTTTGGCGCCCGCGCCGCCTTTGGGGTACGCGGCGTGCGGCTGCGACTGGATGGCATCCCGCTTTCCATGCCTGATGGCCAGGCGCAAACCTCCAGCATTTTGCTGGACGAGCCAAGCAGCGTCGAAGTTTTGCGGGGCCCACTGGCAGCCATTCATGGCAACTCGGCCGGTGGGGTGATTGATCTGCAAAGCCGCCGGCCGCTGCAAAGCACGGTGTCGGCCAACCTCAGTGCTGGCAGTGCCGGGCGCGAGCGCCAGCATCTGCGCGCCGTTTATGCCGGTGAGCGCCAAAGCTTCAGTGGCGATTATGCCCGCTTTCGCACCGATGGCGACCGGCCCTTCAGCGCGGTAAAACGCGATCAATGGGCGCTGCGCTGGTACCGCGATCTTGGTGAGCAGGCGGAGCTGATTCTGCGGCTGGATGACAACGATGCCCCTGTGCTGCAAGATCCACTGGCTTTAAGCCCAGGGCAGTGGCGGGAAAATCCGAGGCAAACCGCCCCTCAGGCAGCGACCTTTGGTACCCGTAAAAGCATTCGCCATCGTCAGCAGTCACTGACCTTACGTTCTCAACAGCAAAGTGCACTGCACTGGTTGGCCGACTGGCAATTCTCTACCTGGCATGGCAAACGGGAAATTGAACAGTACCTGGCGTTTCCTGGCACCGCCATCAGTTCATCCGGAGCGGTGATCGATTTAAGCCGCTCTTTTTATGGCACCAACCTAAGCAGTACGGTGCAACCTTTAGCCGCCGCACCCTGGCAGCTGACGCTGGCACTGGAGCAAGAGCAGCAAAAGGACGAGCGGCTTGGCTTTGTCAATGACTTTGGTAGCCGTGGCGAGCTGCGCCGTGATGAAACGGGCCGGGTCGACAGCCGTAATGCGACCCTGATCAGCGATTGGCAGTTCCTCCCACGCTGGGCCTGGGTAGCCGGTGCCCGCTTTAGCCGCATCGATTTTACTGTGGCCGATCGCTTTATCGTACCCGGCAACCCGGATGACAGCGGCGAGGTTCGTTATCAGGAGCGCGCCTGGAGCTCGGCGCTGAACTTTGCCGTGCGCGATGATCTCAGCTTGTTCGCTGGCACCGGTGTTGGCTTTGAAACCCCGACCTTAACCGAAATGGCGTATCGCAATGAAGGCTCAGGTCTGAACACGGAACTGCTGGCCGCCACAGTGCGCCAGCATGAGCTTGGCCTGAAGCTGCAACGCGAGCGCTGGTTGCTGCAGAGCGCTGTGTTTGTGATTGATACCGACAATGATTTGCTGGTCGATAGAAGCATCGATGGCCGCACCACTTACCGCAATGCCGCCAACACCAAACGTCAGGGCTTTGAAATCAGCAGCCGTTTCACCCTAAGCGATACCCTAAGCTGGCGCACCAGTTACAGCTGGCTGGATGCCAGCTTTGGTCAAAGTGAAGCAGATGCCAATAGTGGCAATCGCTTGCCCGGTTTAGCCCGCAGCAACTTTTTCCAGCAATGGCAATGGCAGCCTGTTAGCAGCGGTGCCTTACAACCGTTGAGTCTGCGCCTGAACCATCAGTACCGTTCGACCGTGCCGGTCGATGATGCCAACAGCACCTTTGCGCCCAGTGCGCATCTGTGGGGCCTGGCAGCACAGACCGAGTGGCAATGGGGCAGCAGCCAACTGGATGCCTGGCTACGGCTGGATAACCTGACCAACAAAGATTACGTCGGCTCGGTGGTGGTGAATCAGGGCAATGGCCGCTCGTTCGAGCCTGCACCTGGCCGACTTTGGATGGCCGGCATCACCCTGCGCTGGTAGGTTTTAGCCGAAGGGCCTGTTTGGTATTGTGCCAGAGTGCCTCGGCCAGTTGTGCTGGCGGCTCTGGCCGTAACTGGCAAAAGTGTTGAAACACCAGCGCCAGCTGGGCCGGGGTATTGATTTGGCCCTGAAATCCGGCCAAGGGCATGGCTGGTGCATCGGTTTCCAGCACAAAGGCACTTAGCGGCAACTGCTCTACCGCACGCCTGGTTTTGCCAGCGCGTTCATAACTGATGGTACCGCCAATGCCCAGCTTAAAGCCAAGCTCGATAAAGGCCTGGCCCTGCTCGGGGCTGCCGGAAAAGGCATGCAAAATACCGCCCTCAGCAAAGTTTTCCCGCTTAATCGCCGCCAGCAGATGCGGTTGGGATTTGCGGTGATGCAAAATAACCGGCTTATTCAGCCGGGAGGCCAGTTCTAGTTGGGCTTCGAACAGTTGTTGTTGCATGGAGAAAGTGTCAGGCGCAAGCGCAAAATCGAGGCCGATTTCGCCAATCGCACAGATTTCGTCCTGCTGCTCACGCAGCATGGTCTCCAGCGCTGTCAGAGCCTGCAGGCTGTGCTGCGCTGCCCACCACGGATGAATGCCCAGTGCAATCTGCCACTCGGGCTGCTGCTGACGCAGCTGAAGTAACGGCTGCCAGGCGGCCTGCTCTACCGCCGGGATCAGCAAAGCCGCTACTCCAACGGCCTGAGCTGCTTGCCAGTGAGCGGCCATCTGAGGAGCCAGCTCGGGCAAATTCAGATGGCAGTGGGTATCGAATAGCATCATGGTCATATCTTTTAGCTTCGAAGTCTGATCTTAGCACACAGCTTCTTCAGCATTAGCAGAACAGCCGTCACTGCCAGTAAATATGCCACCACCAGTAAGACTCTATTTTCAAACCGGCTTACCCTTCGCTCGCCCACAATTTCATAAATAACATCCCCTTGCACAAACCGTTCACCCTGGTAGAGCTCGGTGACATGCACCACCCAAAACTGAGCTTCTTTGGCTTGATAAGTAAAGTAGGTTTCAGGGTAAATGATTTCAAATTGCCCACACAACCAAAGCAGTAACGAGCATAGCAATAGACCACCCACTACCAGCGAGCATCGACTGAGCTTGCTCGTTGTCTGGCTTGTTTGAGGGCTGAACTCTGTTAACGCAGTGCCGTAGCATGCCGATAGCTTGTTGATCACTTCTTCAGAAGGCAAAAACTGACCATTCTCAAGTTTAGATAAGTAAGACTGTTGAATACCAATTTCTCTGGCAGCATAGGCTTGCGTCCAATTTCTGGCAGCACGAAGTCGCTTCAATTCTATTCCTAAAGGCTGCATAACACGATGACTCAGATTATTATTGTTTGGTTGCATTATCGCTAAAAATTCAGGCCAGACCTACCCAATGCCAGCAATTCATAGCAATGAATACCACGAATATCATGAATATCAAAGGTTTGTGATTTACCTTCAGCTGTAAAGCGATATGCTTGGCATGCACTTTCAACCACGGAGATCCATGCAATGAACACTCAATCAGTGCTGCTACTACTGCTTTTTAATGCGATGTTCTTATTCCATTCTACTGCCACTGCCAAGCCGGTTTTTGCGATAAAAGCCGATATTTACCAGCTCGAGCATGCCGTTACAATTGACAGCCAAATAGAACAAACACTTCAATCAATAGACCCCATTCACCAACCCAGACTGTTAGCTGCATTAGGCAAAAGCGCTTTGATTGAAATGGGTACTGACCAGAGGATGACTGCACTGGAAGTGATGAACACGCCTGATGGAGAATATTTTAACGCTGTCATGAAAGTGAAGAACAAAGAAGGGGAAGACTGGGAAACCATTACCTCCTTTCTGCCGAGCATTCCCAGTGGCCAAACGGTGTATTTTAGTCGTACTATTGATGATAGTGTTTGGCTTATTAGGCTCACTGGGACGCGCTATGAGTCAGAACAGCTGGGACGAGAAAGCCTGGCTAACTAATGCCCTTCCTGCAAGGCGGGCACCAATAGGGGTAAGGCTGGAAGCGAGCTCGTTTCCAGTCCCTCTGCTAGCTTAGGGACATAATCGTTCAATATGCCAGTTATTATCGCTTTGATTGCGATACATAAAGCGGTCATGCAGCCGGTGCTCGCCGCCTTGCCAGAATTCAATCTGATGCGGCCGCACCAAAAAGCCACCCCAAAACGAGGGCAATGGCACTTCGCCATGCTCAAATTTGTGTTTGATTTCGGCAAACTTTTGCATCAAGGCCTGCCGGGTGGAAACCGGCCGGCTTTGCTCGGAGGCCCAAGCCGCTAACTGACTTTCTTTTGGCCGGGACAGAAAGTATTTCACCACCTGACTGCTGGGTACCCGCTCGGCGGTACCGTACACAATGACCTGGCGCTCCAGTGGGTGCCAGGGAAAATGCAGGCTGACTTTGGGGTTAGCAGCCAGCTCGGTCGCTTTGCGGCTGCCCAGATTGGTGTAAAACACAAAGCCATCGGCACTGACATCTTTTAGCAAAACCAGCCGCTGCGACGGCTGGCCACTGGCATCGACCGTCGCCACACACATAGCGGTTGGATCCGGCAGTTCGGCGGCTATGGCATCTTTAAGCCACAGCTCGAACTGCTGAATGGGATCAGCATGCAGCTTATCCAGATCCAGTTTGTCTTTGGCATAACTGCGCCTGATGGCATCAATTTTCATTACATCCGCTCCATCACCTCAATGCCCAGCAAATCCAGCCCCTGGCGTAACATGCGGGCGGTTAAAATACTCAGCATTAAACGGCTGGCTTTCACATCTGGTTCAATGCCGTCTTTCAGCATCGGGCAGGCTTCGTAAAAGCTCATAAAAAGACTGGCCAGCTCGTACAGGTAGTTGCACAGCAAGTTAGGCTGGGCATCTTTCATCACTTGCTGCAACGTCTCTTCCAAGCGTAACAGCTTCACAGCCAATTGCTTTTCTTGCGGCTCCAGCAGCTGAATAGTGGCCTGGTAGTCATCGTCAAGGCCAGCTTTACGTAAAATGCTGCGCACCCGGGTATAGGCGTATTGCAGGTATGGGGCGGTAGCTCCTTCAAAGCTCAGCATGGCATCCCAGCTAAACACATAGTCGCTGGTGCGGTTTTTCGATAAATCGGCAAATTTCACAGCGCCAATACCCACTTTAGCCGCTACCTGAGCCCGCTCGTCGTCACTAAGCTCAGACGCTTTTTCCGCCACCACAGTACCGGCGCGGCTAATGGCTTCATCCAGCAGTTCGGCCAGTTTCACCGTTCCGCCGGTACGGGTTTTGAAAGGTTTACCATCCTCGCCCATCATGGTGCCAAACGGGCAATGATCGTAGGCCGTGTCAGCACGCAGCAAGCCGGCTTTACGGGCGGTCAGCTCCACCTGCTTAAAGTGCAGGCCCTGGCGGGCATCGGTAAAGATAATGATGCGATCGGCCTGCAATTCCTGGCTGCGGTACTGGCAAGCGGCCAGATCGGTGGTGGAATACAAAAAACCACCGCCGGTTTTCTGAATAATAAAAGGCGATGGATTGCCTTCTTTATCCGCCAGCTCCTGCAAAAACACCACCAAAGCGCCCTGATCTTCTACCGCCAGGCCGCTGGCTTTTAGCTGCTCGACAATGCCGTGCAGCATGGGGTTGTAGGCACTTTCCGGCTTGATGTCGTCGTGCGTCAGGGTAACGTTCAGTTTCTTATAGACCTCGTCGCTGTGCTTAATCGACGTATCAATAAACAGCTGCCACAGCTTCTGGCAATGGGCATCGCCGCTTTGCAGCTTCACTACATAGTCGCGGGATTTGTCGGCAAAGCCGTCTTCATCGTCAAAGCGCTTTTTCGCTTCGCGGTAAAAGTTTTCCAGATCCGCCAGCGCGACCTGCTCCAGATCGATGCCAGCCGCCAGCTTGTCTTCCAGATGCGCAATCAGCATGCCGAACTGGGTGCCCCAATCGCCCATATGGTTTTGCCGGATGACGGTATCGCCCCAAAACTCCAGACAGCGCACCACCGCATCACCGATGATGGTAGAGCGCAGATGGCCCACGTGCATCTCTTTCGCCAGATTAGGCGCTGAGTAATCCACCACCACCGTTTGAGGTGCATTGTTCTTAGCGACACCCAGCCGAGGGTCCTGAACTGCGGCCTGCAGCTGACTGGCCAGCCACTGTGGCTTTAGGCTGATATTGATAAAGCCTGGCCCGGCAATCTCGGCCTTAGCAGCAATGTCGTCCAACGCCAGTGCATCCAACAATTGCTGGGCCAGCTGGCGTGGGTTGGTTTTCAGGGCCTTGGCCGCGCTCATGGCACCATTGATCTGGTAATCACCAAACTCAGGCCGGGTGCTGACAGTCACAGCCGGGTTGGTATCGGCTGGCACTCCGAGGGTAGCAAAAGCTGCCTGCGTTATTTCGGTCAATAATTGTTTAATATTCATTTGCTTGCCCTGTTAGTGCTCGCGGGTTTTGGTAAACTGGATCTTCGGGTAACGCTCAATCGCCAGGTTCAGGTTGACCATGGTCGGCGCTATGTAGGTCAGGTTATCGCCACCATCCAGTGCCAGGTTTTGGCTGGCTTTCTTTTTAAATTCCGCCATGGCTTTGCTGTCCTCGCTGTACACCCAGCGGGCCGTGGAGACATTGATGCTTTCGTACAGCGCATCGACGTTGTACTCGGATTTTAACCGGTGCACCACCACATCGAACTGCAGAATACCGACAGCGCCCACAATCAGATCGTTGCTGTCGATGGGCCGAAACACCTGCACCGCACCCTCTTCGGATAATTGCACCAGGCCCTTGAGCAGTTGTTTTTGTTTTAGCGGATCGCGCAATCGGATGCGACGGAACAACTCCGGCGCAAAGTTGGGGATGCCGCTAAACTGCATGTCTTCACCCACGGTAAAAGTATCGCCAATCTTGATGGTGCCATGGTTGTGCAAGCCGATGATATCGCCTGGCCAGGCTTCTTCAACATGCTCCCGGTCGCCCGCCACAAAGGTCAGCGCATGCGAGACTTGCACCTCTTTGCCAAGCCGGACATGGCGCATCTTCATGCCTTTTTCGTACTTGCCGGAGCAAATGCGTAAAAAAGCCACCCGATCGCGGTGCTTCGGATCCATATTGGCCTGAATTTTAAACACAAAGCCGCTAAAGCCTGGCTCGTTCGCTTGCACCACCCGGGTATTGGTAGCCCGTGGTTGTGGCGTCGGCGCCCATTCGGTCAGGCCGTCCAGCATATGATCCACGCCGAAGTTACCAAGGGCTGTGCCAAAGAAGACCGGTGTCAACTCACCTTTTAAGAACAGTTCCTGATCAAAGGCATGGCTGGCGCCCTGAACCAGTTCCAGCTCATCGCGCAATGTCTCGGCGAAAGAGCCAATCGCCGCATCCAGCTCCGGATTTGTAAGGCCCTTAATCGAGCGCACATCCTGAATGGTATGCCCCAGGCCGGATTTGTACAAAATCACTTCATCACGCAGCAGGTGATAAACCCCTTTAAATTCCTTACCACAACCAATGGGCCAGGTAATGGGCGCGCAGGCAATATTCAGCACGCTTTCGACCTCATCCAGCAGATCGATCGGATCGCGGATATCCCGGTCCATTTTGTTCATAAAGGTTAAAATGGGGGTATCACGAAGCCGGGTGACTTCCATCAGCTTGATGGTTCGGTCCTCGACCCCTTTGGCAGCATCGATCACCATCAAACAGGAGTCCACCGCCGTCAGGGTGCGGTAAGTATCCTCCGAGAAGTCTTCGTGACCGGGTGTATCCAGCAGGTTGACCAGGCAGTTGTTGTACGGAAACTGCATCACTGAGGTGGTGACCGAGATGCCCCGCTCTTTTTCCATTTCCATCCAGTCGGAGGTGGCAAACTGACCAGACTTTTTGCCTTTGACAGTACCGGCTTTTTGGATCAATTCACCAAATAGCAGCACCTTCTCGGTGATGGTGGTTTTACCGGCATCCGGGTGGCTGATAATAGCAAAGGTGCGCCGGCTGTTGATTTCCTGCTGTAACTGTTGGTTGCTCATTCAATACTCGTTGCGACAATAGCAAAAGACGCAACGGATCGCTGGATCCGCTGCGAAACTTAAAAAATTTGCCGCATTTTACCGCGAATGATGGATCGGGGGAAACCTTATTGTCGGCTTTCACTTAGCCAAACTGGGTAAGATAACGCACCACCTGCTGTTCCAGCCAACTGGCGACCCGGCCCATGGCGTAACCCTGCTCGCAAATTAACTGATAGGATTGCCAATTCAGTGCCCCGGGATGCTTCAGTACCCGCAACTGCTCGTTTTTAAGCTGCTCCATAATTACCGGCTGAGGCAGGCGCGACCAGCCGGCACCACTGATCACCGCATCCCGGATGAGTTCAAACTGGGTTAACGCCAGGTAGTTGGACGCCCCGGATAATTGCGGTACCAGCAAATCATCCTGCAAGTAGGCAGTGGTGACCTGAGTATACTGCTGCAAGTCATCATCGTGCACTAAGGGCAAGCGACAGAGCGCATGCTCAGGGCCGGTTACCATCATTACCCGCAGGCCACCGAGCGGCCGAAATTGCAGGCTTTCGTGCGGTTCATTTTGCTGAGCCAAACCAAAAGCCAGATCCACCGATTGCCAGTCGACCAGCTCAGGCAGTTCTTGCGGCGGTGCCAGATACACCGAAATACCGGTCAGCGGGAACTGCTGCTTTAAGGCCGTCATGGTTTCACGCCAGAAGCGCTCGGGCAGTGCATCGTCGCGCGCAATGCGTAACGTTGATTCAATGCCGCTGCGCTGCTGCTGACAGCGCTGCTCAATTTGACGGGCCGATTGCAGCAACCGGATACAGTCGGGTTTAATGGCCCAGGCAATCGGAGTAGCGGCGAGTTCATTGCCGGAGCGCTCAAATAAAGTCACCGCCAACTCATCTTCAAAGCTGCTGAGCACACTGCTGATGGTGGTACGGCTGCGGCCGAGCTGACGAGCCGCTGCGGCCACCGAGCCCTCTTCCAGCACGACCAAAAATACTTCCGCCTGAATAACTTTCATCAACACCTCAAGCTTAAGCGACGAAAAAGTCGTCGGCTGGCGATTATCCACCTTTATTAATCCTCACATAGAATACCGCCAACAAAGTGATTCAGCAAGAATGGCTAATTATCAAGCAAAGCAAGCTGACGAATACTTTGTCACTTTTTTGCCATAAATCGAGGTTGTTATGTTGTCGCTGAACATCCGTTCGGAGTCATCAATTATCAAGTTTTCTGCTGCCGGTGCCGGTTTCTTCGCCCTGGTAGGTATTGGTTGGGGGCTCTGGGCCCATTCCATGGCCATCGTGTTTGATGGTAGTTATTCACTGGTCAGTTTAGGCCTGTCGCTGTTGTCCTTAATAGCGCTTAGGGTATCCACCTCACCGGCCGATAACCGTTTTAACTTTGGCCGCTTGCCGGCCGAGCCCTTGGCCATTGCTGTCAAAGGGCTGGTGATTTTGTTGGTCTGCCTGGTGTCTTTTGGCGCCGCTGTGCTGGCGATTATCCATGGCGGTCGCGAAGTGGCTGCCGGTAAAGCCATTTTCTTTGCACTGCTCAGTGTACTGCTGTGTTTCTTTATCTGGTGGCGGCTACGTAAAGCCAATACCAGCCTGCAATCGATGTTGGTTGAAGCCGAGCAACATCAATGGTGGATGGATGGCGTGCTGAGCTTGGCGGTGTTGCTGGGGTTTGTGCTGACCTGGTCGCTGCAATTTACTGCCATGGCGCACTGGGCGCTGTATGCCGACCCTGTGCTGGTGATTCTGGTATCCGGTTACTTTATCCAGGTACCGCTCAAGATGCTGAAAAATGCCGTCAATGAGCTCTTGATGGTCAGCCCCTCGGCAGAGCTGCGTAAGCAGGTGTACCGTGAGCTGGAAAGCTTAGGTATTTCACACCGCCAGTGCAAGATGGCCAAAAGCGGTAGTTACCTGCTGCTGGAGGTACGGATTGGTATTGAACGGGTCGAGCAAATGCAAGGGGTGCAACAGCAACTGGAGCGCAAACTGGCAGAACTGCCGTTGGAGCCGGTGATTTGGTTGGATTTTTATTGCAACACCAGGTCATCGGTAGCTGGTCAGTTAAGCTAACAAGTCTAAATTTCCCATAGCGGTTTCTGACTTTGAAAAATCTATGGAGCTTCTCGTAAAATTGAGCAGCTCCAAGATATTTGGGCAAAAAACTTAGGAGGTATACCTCAACTCACGAGAAACACCCCCAAGGCTTCATTTTCCCTCTTTCGTTTTCTCGATACTTTCAAGTATCGCCCTTTCATCAAAAGGAGTTTTAAAGTATTCAAACTGCTCCATCTGAATGATGAATGCTTCAGGTAACTCGCTATAGATACGATAAAAACGTAATGCCTCAGTTGAGTATGCGAGGCCTTCGATTGACTCTATTAATTCCAGAGTCTTCGGCTTCAAGTCTAATTGCTTTGCCAATAGAATGGTGTAGGAGAGCTCGGTTAATTCCGGTCGCTCACACTTGCTTCTAGCCTTAAAACTTACAGCAAGCAAAAAGCTCAACTGAGTATGATCGTCAACTTCCATTAAAGTGTCTATCACGGCTTGCTCTGGTAATGAGCGCTGCAGTGCAGCTTTTTCGCAGCGATCAAATGCCGCAAGATATTTAATTATTTGGTTATTTAACATACTATGAATGTCATCAGCCAGAACCTTCCCAGAGAAAGCAGACAAAATAACGACAAGGCAGAACATTCGCATATAACACAGCATGTCAAAGTCCCCTGCACCCATCTGCAACAGCTCGCCAAAACAAGCTCTGCTGTGGAGTGATACCCCGTTCAAGCCGTCTTAGATTGGCTTGTTGATAAACTCTTGTTCTAACGATGTTTGGTAATGCGGCCATCGCTTGAGCAAACATCTCCCAATCCGTTGTAGTAATATTGTACGAGGCTTGCATACTATTACTTCCAACAAAAATCGTTGCCATCACACCAGCAGGCAAAGCTCTTTCAAGTAGTCTTCCATTTTGATGAATACGTCTTATTTCATTGATAACTTCAAAATCTCTCTCACTCAGAACCAGACTATTAAGATCAGGACACTCCATATCACACCCTTAAATAACAAAATTGCATCAATAATAATACAAAAGCACTTTTTGCACAACCAGTGAAAACCATTTACAATGCGCAGGTTTTGCTTGTAGCTAACGGGGAAGTGCCATGCCTGATATCGTCGTGATGTTTTTTCTGCTAGGCCTGCTGGCAGGCATCTTGCGTTCTGATCTCACCATTCCCAAAGCAGCTTACGATACCTTGAGTTTGTTGCTGATGCTTACCATCGGCCTAAAAGGTGGTATGGCGCTGCATGGCAATCTGAGCTGGCAACTGGTACCAGAGCTTGGCAGTGTTATTCTGATTGGCGCCCTCTTTCCTTTAGTCCTTTATCCGGTATTACGCAGCCTGGTGCGCTTATCCTCGGCTGATAGTGCCAGCCTGGCAGCCCACTATGGCTCGGCCAGTGCGGGTACCTTTGCCGTAGCGCTGGCGTATGCCGAGAGCATGCAGCTGACCATTGGCGCCGAAGTGACCCTTTATCTGGTGATGTTGGAGCTACCGGCCATTATGGTGGCGCTGGCGATTTACCGCTGGCGGCAAAGTGATGGCCCCAAAACCAGCCAAAGTGCACTCTGGCATGAAACTCTGACCAACCGGGGTGTAGTTTTACTAGCGGGTGGTGTGTTGATTGGTTATATGTATGGTCCACAGCAAGGATCAGCAGTCACCGAGCTCTTTACCAACGCCTTTAAAGGGGTGTTGGCACTGTTCTTACTGGAAATGGGCTTAACTGCCGCTGAAACCCTGAACCGCATTTCGCTGCGCTACTGGCGGGTGATCTGTTTTGCACTGATCACACCAGTGGTGTTGGCTGTCTGTGGTGTCTTTACCGGTATCTGGCTGGGCTTACCGGATGGCTCTATTCTGATTCTGGCCAGTCTGACCGCCAGTGCGTCGTACATCGCAGCGCCAGTGGCCATTCGAACGGCCATTCCTCAGGCGGATATCGGCTTATCCTTACTGGCTGCTCTTGGTATTACCTTCCCGCTCAATGTGCTGGTAGGTATCCCACTGTACCTGCAGTTTATTCAGTGGTTGCACTAATTCGTGCTGAACTCTCACTCTTAGCTCACGCTCAGCTTAAGGCTCATTACCAGAGCATCGTCTGCCCCGGCGCTGCTCTGGTAGTAATTTTTGCGCCGGCCTGTCAACTCGAAACCAGCGGATTGATACAGCGCTATGGCCGCGGTATTGCTAGCACGTACTTCAAGCCACACCTGGTGACAATATTGCTGCTTTGCCTGCTGCAGCATATGCTGCAATAAGGTGCGGCCAAAGCCTTTGCCCTGCTCCGCCGGAGCCACCACGATATTAAACAGGCTGGCTTCATCCAATACCTGCTGCGCCAGATAATAGCCACAAAGCTTGTCTTTATCCCACAGCACAAAATTAAAATAGTCCTCTGCAAGGCAGCTTTCAAACAACGCCAAGCTCCAGGGTGCAAAAGCAGCCTGTTGTTCAATGGACAAGATGTCTGGCAATTGGGCAGCCGTCAAAGGCTTAATCGTTAGCATCAAGATAAGGGCTTATACAATGCCATAGCTGGCGTTTTAAAACAGGTGATGTGAGGGAAGACAGTTCCGGGCTAATCAGCTGATGGCCACTGAGCGAACATTCGGTTGAACCAGGTTGTATCGACCAGCGCAGAGCACCAAGTTGCAGCGCCTGCGGGGTCGTAGCAGG
Organism: Alkalimonas amylolytica; assembly: GCF_900107845.1. Taxonomy (GTDB): domain Bacteria; phylum Pseudomonadota; class Gammaproteobacteria; order Enterobacterales; family Alteromonadaceae; genus Alkalimonas; species Alkalimonas amylolytica. The sequence continues at coordinate 2,740 of NZ_FNRM01000018.1, read as the reverse complement.
CTCTTGCTGCAACAGAACGGCCAGGTCCTGTACTAGTGGATGATTTACCTGCGGACACACGAATATTTCCCCGGCAGAGTCATCTACAGCCATAGCAACTGGTGTTTTGTCTGTCTGAGGTTGAAAGCAGTTTTTAAGCTGTAACGGCTGAATGGAAAGAAGTTGCAACAGCTGACGCTGAGATGAATTAAGCACGTGATTCACCTTTGCCTGTGGCACTATTTGTGCTCAGACCAAAGTGGCAGGGGCAGAGGGATTCGAACCCCCAACCGTCGGTTTTGGAGACCGCTGTTCTACCAATTGGAACTATGCCCCTACGTTTGGTCGCGCCATTATACAAAAGCCGACTGAAAGGTAAAGCAGAATTCATCCTATGCTCCTTTGACTGCATAGAAAACATACACGCTTTGCTAAAAAGAAGAAAGCCCGGCGTGCAACACCGGGCTTGCCTGAGGGAACATCCGTTTTAATCGGACGATTTGGTTTGACGATAACGTTCAAACCAATGGATCACATAAGCCGGTTTAGCCATCAGGTTACTTGGCCTTGCATGCAGTGCATGCGATGCTCCCGGGATCCGCACCATGGCGGTATCAATACCTCGCAGTTGCAGCGCCTGATAATACTGCTCGGTTTCAGAGATAGGAGTGCGATAATCGGCATCACCGGTGAACAGCATGGTCGGCGTAGTCACATTACCCACATAACTGATGGGCGAGTGCTTTAGGTAATGCTCTGGCATCTCCCAGGGCAGCCCCGGGAACCAATACTGGGTAAAGTAGTTGTACATATCGGCATTTAACACAAAGCTGTACCAGTTGATCACTGGATTAATGGCAGCCGCAGCGGCAAAACGATCGGTATGACCAATAGCCCAGGTGGTCAGGACACCACCGCCACTGCCGCCGGTGATAAAGAGTTCCTGTTCATTAATAAAACCACGCGCAAGCACGGCATCGACGCCATCCATCAGATCGTTGTAATCATAGCTTGGGTAGTTGTGATGGATAAGATTCGCAAAATCTTCTCCATAGCTGGTGCTGCCCCTTGGGTTGGTATAAAGCACCACATAGCCCTGGGCTGCCATCAACTGCAACTCCATCGCAAACACCGGGCCATAGGCTGTGTGAGGGCCACCATGGATTTCCAGGATCAGTGGGTATTGCTTGCTGGCATCAAAGCCTGGTGGGTACATCACCCAACCATGGATTTGCTTGCCATCAACCGAGGACTGATACCAGATCTCTTCAACCTGTCCAATGGTCCGCTTAAACAGCAGATCACGGTTCAGGTTGGTCAAGGTACGATTGGTTCGACGATGCTGCATCGCTAACTCGGATGGACGTTCGGTGCTGGCCTGGGTGTACGCAATCAACCCATTATCTGCCACGCTGAATTGACCACCACTGTAGGGCCTGCTGAAGCTGGTACCGCCCAAGTCAGTCACCAGTACGGAGCGGTTCCCACGCAGCGGTTGCTCAGCAACTTTGCCAAGCCCCAGATCATCGTACTGAATATAAAGCCCGCGGCTGTTGCTTTGCCATTGAAAGGCATTGATATGACGATCCAAGTCTTCGGTCAGGTTGCGAACATTGCTGCCATCCAGATTCATCACATACAGCCGATTAGCCTGATGAGCCAGCTTTCTGTCTTCAAACCCAAGGAAAGCCAATTGACGACCATCCGGCGATAACATCGGTTGGCTGGCTGGTCCGGCCGGGTCGTAGATTTGTTCAATGCTGCGATCAGCCAGAGTTAAACGGTAAATAGCAGAATTTAGCGGCGCCCGGTAAGCCGCCTCACGACGATTGGCGGCAAAATACACCGCTTTGCCATCGGCTTGCCAACTCAAGTCACCACTATGATGGTAATCACCCGTTGTCAATTGAATGGCAGAGCCACCTTCGGCAGCCATCATGTAGTGATGGCGATAACCGGATGGTAAATAACCGGCACCATCAGCACGATACTGCATGCTGTCGATATAAATCGGTGCCGGTGCCCAACTGGCATTCGCAGGTTTGCCAGGCAGAGTCACTGGTGGTGGTGCTGACTTGGCAGTAAACATGTTAAAAGATAGCCAGTTGCCATCAGGTGACCAGGCCAGGTTGGCCGGCGCATGCGGCAACTGGCTGATTTGGACCGAACGGCCGGAGTCCAACCAGAGCACATGGATTTGGCCATCCTCTACATAAGCGATCCGTTTCTGATCCGGCGACCAGCGCGGCGAACTGGCATTGCTGTCGGTTTGGGTAAGTGGTTGCATGGCAGAACCATCAGCATTCATGATCCAAAGCGCCATGCGACGCCGATCGGTCTGACGATCAAACCAATTACGCACAAACACAATTTGATCGCCTTTGGCATTGACTTGGGGATCAGTCACCAGTTCTAAGTGAAACACATCATCGTACTTGAGTGGATTGACTTGTTGCGCTATTGCAGTAGACGTCCACAGCAAAAACAACGGTAAAAGGAGTTGAAGGATTTTTTTCATAGTTCGTTTCCTGGGCCTTGGGAGCAGAAACATATTACTCCAGCTGGCGGCGCCAGGAACACGATTTGCGGCTAACTGGAGCAAGAACAAGACGGAGTTGGCCTCAACGCAAAAAGCCCACTCGAATGAGTGGGCTCTTGGCTTTATAAGGTGCCTTCATGCCCCTCGCAGAGCTCGGGGCGTTCTGCCGGCGCCAAGCCAAATTGTTGGCTTGTCGAAATCCCGGCCTCACTGTACTACTCT
>NZ_FNRM01000010.1 GCF_900107845.1 Alkalimonas amylolytica | reverse complement strand
GGCCCGAAGGTCCCACGCTTTGGTCCGTAGACATTATGCGGTATTAGCCACCGTTTCCAGTGGTTGTCCCCCTCCATCGGGCAGATACCCAAGCATTACTCACCCGTCCGCCGCTCGTCATCACCCGAAGGCATGTTACCGCTCGACTTGCATGTGTTAGGCCTGCCGCCAGCGTTCAATCTGAGCCATGATCAAACTCTTCAATTAAAGTTTTGACTCAGTATTTTCTGACTAATAAATTACATTGGTCACTCATACTGATTATTCGTTTGCACGTATCAACACAAGTACCCACACAGATAATTGATTGCGAATTGTTAAAGAGCAGTGCTTCATTCCGAAGCAGATGGCGATTTGGCGGTAACCTCGTCGTCATCTGTGGAGCGCATTATAAGGATCCGACAAAGTCGATCAAGATCTTTTTTGCATGATCCTGTCTAAGCGCTCAGATTTTGCTCGCCTTGCAGACTTATTGAACGAATTGGTCTAATAATAGCTGCCAGTGGCTTAGATCCGGCTTGTGTTGATTAGGCTTGCTGGATAACTGTTGATACAGGTATTCACCGAGCTCACGGTGAAATGGCAAGCCAATTTGCTGATATTCGTAGGTATCATCATTCAGAGTTTGATTGGCATTGACATAAATGGTAGCGGTGACAAAGAACTCCAACTGCTGCTCAAGATCAACGAAATATCCTGCATCGGTTAAAAAACCATAAGCACTGCCAATCTTATTGAGCCAGCGCTGATTCCTGGGTAGCTCTGTCGGCTGACCACCAAATTTAATGTACTTGTAGCGGTTATCTGCAATGCCATGAGCAGCGTAGTCGGGTTGTTTGCTTTCAGATGGATAGAGCAACATGGCAGCCAGTAACCAGTCACGCATGTCTGGTTCCAAATGAAACTGCTGCTCTTGCGGAAACAACTCAGGGAAGATCAATCGCTCTACTACACCGGATAGATCCTGAATCGACAGTCGGTTCTTATCGCTAAAACCCATCGGCTCATTGATTAACTCGCCGTTTTGGTAAAAGGCCGAACCAAGCTTCGGCTGCAGCTGATTAGGATACTCGGTCTGGCTAGAGCGGGCAGGTAGTTGCAAAATCACCTCGTGCTCGGCATTAAAAAAGGCCAATGGATTGTAATGCCGGTTCTCTGCTGCAGACATCGGCAGACTCAAACGGTGATTGATGGTAGCAGACGATAAGCCTTTACTGCGTAATTGCTGATTGATGTAATCCTGGCCCAGTAATTCATACATTCGGTTAAAGCCGGGGTTGTCGCTAACCATCATCACTTGCCAGATGTAATGCGCCAATGTTGGACGATGACCTACCGCCATCACATCCTCTGTCACCATTTGCTGTGAATCACGGCTGGCATAGGTATGAAAAGTGCTATCCAGGCCTATCTGAGCTTGTTGCTGCAACCACTCCAGAGCCAACAGCGTAACCGGGAGTTTAACGGTACTGGCGGGGTAAAAATAACGCTCATCATCCACAAAAAGACGGTAGCTGATTAAATGCGGCTGTTGCTGCGGATCACGCACAATCTGACTGACTTGGATCTGTACCTTATAGCGCTCGGGATTGGCCAACACCTGCTGCAGGATTGGGAACTGATCCGGGATCTTTGCCAGCAAACGGCTATCGGCCTGATCACAGATGGCCGCATGATCAGAGCGGCATTCAATCTCCACGGGCAGCACGGACGATTGAGCAGTACATGCTAACGAAGCCAAGATGATGGATAAAGCAAAGATACGCACCAACATAGCACAAAACCGAATAATTTATTCCTATGAACATTGTTATAAAGAATAACCCAGCAAATCGCAAGCGAAAAAAAACCGGGAGCAAGTCCCGGTTTTCTATTCAATGTGCAGCTTACTCAGCTACAGCCTCTTCAGTGACAGTTTCCATATCCACTTCTGGACGGTCAACAAGCTCAATGTAACACATTGGCGCATTGTCACCGGCACGGAAGCCACACTTGATAATACGAGTGTAACCACCTGGGCGGGCGTTGTAGCGTGGACCAAGTTCAGTGAACAAGATACCAACTGCTTCTTTATCCTGAGTACGGGCAAAAGCCAAACGGCGATTTGCCACGCTGTCGTTTTTAGCCAGTGTGATCAAAGGCTCAATAACACGACGTAACTCTTTTGCTTTAGGCAAAGTCGTTTTGATGATTTGATGCTTCACCAACGAGCTTGCCATGTTGCGGAACATTGCCTGACGATGGCTGCTGTTCCGATTTAATTGACGACCACTCTTACGATGGCGCATGACCTATTCCTTCTTACTAAACCAGGAACCGGATCCGGTTAGTCTTTGTTTACCAGACTGGCTGGTGGCCAATTCTCAAGGCGCATGCCAAGAGACAAACCACGTGATGCCAGTACGTCTTTGATTTCGGTAAGCGACTTCTTACCCAGGTTAGGCGTTTTCAACAGCTCAACCTCGGTACGTTGCACCAGATCACCGATGTACTGAATTTGCTCTGCTTTCAGACAGTTAGCAGAACGAACCGTTAATTCGAGATCATCGACAGGACGCAACAGAATCGGATCAAACTCCGGCTTCTCTTCGCGTTTTTCTGGCTCACTCTTATCACGCAATTCTACGAAGAACTCCAGCTGTTCAGCCAGAATAGTCGCAGCACGACGGATTGCCTCTTCAGGCTCGAGCGTACCATTGGTTTCCATATCGATAACCAACTTGTCCAAATCGGTGCGTTGCTCTACCCGAGCCGCTTCCACACTGTAAGCAATACGCTCAACAGGACTGAAAGAGGCGTCAAGCAGCAAGCGACCAATTGGACGCTCGTCGTCATCAGAGGACAGACGGGCTGATGCCGGCACATAACCACGGCCTTGCTCAACTTTCAGACGCATACTGAATTCAGTATCGCCAGTCAGATGGCAAATAACGTGATCAGGATTTACAATGACAACACCGTCACCGTGCTGGATATCAGCAGCAGTCACAGGGCCAGCACCTTTTTTGGTCAAAGTCAGTGTGACTTCATCTTTGTCTTCCAGGCGGAAGGCTAAGCCTTTCAGGTTCAACAGAATATCAATGATATCCTCTTGCACCCCTTCTTTCGAACTGTACTCATGGAGTACGCCTTCGATCTCAACTTCAGTGACAGCAAAACCTGGCATAGAAGAAAGTAGAATACGGCGAAGTGCGTTACCCAAGGTATGTCCGAAACCGCGCTCAAGTGGTTCCAAAGTAACTTTGGCACGAGTTGGAGTGACTTTGTCGATCCCAACTAATCTCGGCTTAAGGAATTCGGTGACAGAACCCTGCATTGTATCCTCTCTTAATGGTTAGCTTTACTTAGAGTAAAGCTCGACGATTAACTGTTCGTTGATGTCAGCAGACAAATCTGAACGCTCAGGAAGACGCTTGTATACCCCTTCCAGCTTAGTCGTGTCTACTTCAACCCAAGTTGGCTTCTCGCGCTGACCAGCCAGCTCCATTGCCGCAGCAATACGAGCTTGTTTTTTGGCTTTTTCACGAACAGAAACAACTTGTTCTGGCAATACAGTGAAGGATGGGATGTTAACCACACGGCCATTCACCATGATTGCTTTGTGGCTGACCAGCTGACGTGCTTCAGCACGGGTACTGGCCAAGCCCATACGGTACACTACGTTGTCCAACCGTGACTCCAGCAACTGAAGCAGGTTTTCACCGGTGTTACCTTTCAAACGAGCAGCTTCTTTGTAGTAATTACGGAACTGCTTTTCCAGCACGCCATACATACGACGTACTTTTTGTTTCTCACGCAACTGAATACCGTAATCAGACAAGCGGCCACGACGGGCACCATGCTGACCAGGAGCAGTTGTTAAGTTACATTTAGAGTCAATTGCCCGCACGCCACTTTTCAGGAACAGGTCCGTTCCTTCACGGCGACTTAGCTTGAGCTTAGGGCCCAAATATCTAGCCATCTTCTTTCTCCAATAATCCGTGAAGCGCTATGGTTACACGCGACGTTTTTTAGGTGGACGACAACCGTTATGAGGGATTGGCGTCACGTCGGTGATATTCGTGATACGGAAACCTGCGCCGTTCAAGGCACGGATGGCAGATTCACGACCTGGTCCTGGACCATTCACAAACACTTCGAGGTTTTTTACACCATATTCTTGCGCAGCAACGCCAGCACGCTCAGCAGCTACCTGAGCAGCGAAAGGCGTGGATTTACGAGAGCCACGGAAGCCTGAACCACCAGCAGTAGCCCAGCACAGTGCATTGCCCTGGCGGTCAGTGATGGTGACGATGGTGTTGTTGAAAGAAGCATGGATATGAGCCATACCATCTGCAACTTGCTTTTTTACCCGTTTACGAGTACGAACTTGTGCTTTTGCCATAAGTTACCTGCCTTATTTCTTAATCGGCTTACGTGGACCTTTACGGGTACGCGCATTGGTTTTAGTGCGCTGACCACGAACAGGTAAACTACGACGGTGGCGCAAGCCACGGTAACAACCAAGATCCATCAAACGCTTGATGTTCAAGGTTACTTCACGGCGCAAGTCACCTTCAACGGTGTATTTTGCAACTTCTTCACGAAGGGTATCCAATTGAGCATCGCTTAACGCGCTGATTTTGGTACTTTCTTCGATACCCGCTGCTGCCAAAATGGCCTGAGCGCGAGTTTTACCGATACCATAAACATAGGTCAACGAGATGACCGCATGCTTATTATCGGGGATGTTAATGCCAGCTATACGGGCCACTAACCTTCTCCTTCACTTAAAATTTATGGGTGCCGATTTGAAAAGCCCGTAAGGATACTCAAATGGCGTCTATTTTGCAAACAATTCGTGGGCCAATCGCTCAGCCCACTGGATTGCTTCTGCTGTTAGCCTTGGCGTTGCTTGTGCTTAGGCTCACTGCAAATCACGCGCACAACGTTGTTGCGCTTGATGATTTTGCAGTTACGGCAGATCTTCTTAACGGAAGCACGTACTTTCATGACTTCACTCCGCAATAAACTCTTATCGGCCTACGCCTTTAAGATTCGCTTTCTTAAGCACAGAATCGTATTGATGAGACATCAAATGAGTCTGTACCTGTGCCATAAAGTCCATAATAACCACAACGATAATCAGCAAGGATGTACCGCCGAAGTAAAATTGCACATTCCATGCAACCATCATGAACTCGGGTACTAAACAGATAAAGGTAATGTACAAAGCACCGGCCAATGTCAGGCGAGTCATTACTTTATCAATGTATCTGGACGTCTGTTCACCCGGACGAATACCAGGGATAAAAGCACCGGATTTCTTCAGGTTGTCTGCTGTATCACGCGGGTTAAATACCAACGCAGTATAGAAGAAACAGAAGAAAATAATGGCAGCTGCATACAACATCATGTACAGCGGCTGACCCGGAGACAAGGTTAACGCCAATTCCTGCAGGAAGTTTGCGACCATGCCTTCACCAGTGCCGAACCAGGTAGCAATCGTGCCTGGGAACAGAATGATGCTCGATGCGAAAATAGGCGGGATAACCCCGGCCATGTTGACTTTTAAAGGCAAATGGCTGCTTTGCGCTGCAAAGACCTGACGGCCCTGTTGACGCTTGGCATAGTTTACCACAATACGCCGTTGTCCGCGTTCAAAGAACACCACAAAGGTCGTAATAGCCACTACAATCACAACGATCGCGACCAGTAATAAAAAGTGCAAATCGCCCTGTCGAGCTTGCTCGATGGTGCCACCTACAGCAGATGGCAGTCCAGCAACGATACCTGCAAAGATCAGCAACGAAATACCATTACCTATACCGCGCTCAGTAATCTGCTCACCCAACCACATCAGGAACATGGTGCCGGTAACCAAACTAACCACCGCAGTAAAATAGAACGCAAAGCCCGGGTTAATGACCAGACCAGGCATCATATTCGGCAAACCGGTAGCAATACCAATCGACTGCAGCGTTGCCAATGCAAGAGTACCATAGCGTGTGTATTGCTGAATTTTACGCTTGCCGGCTTCACCCTCTTTTTTCAGCTCCGCCAGATGCGGATGCACCACCGTCAATAACTGCACGATAATGGACGCTGAGATATAAGGCATGATGCCAAGCGCAAACACAGAAGCACGCTCAAGTGCACCACCGCTGAACATGTTGAACATTTCAACGATGGTGCCTCGTTGTTGCTCGAATAACTGAGCTAGCACGGCGGCGTCAATTCCAGGAATTGGCACAAAGGTTCCCAGTCGGAAAACGACCAGGGCTAAAAGTACAAACAGTAAGCGTGCTTTGAGCTCGCCAAAACTGCCTTTACTTTTTAGGTCCGAACCTGGTTTAGCCATTACGTACTATCCTTTTGTTATTCTTCGACTTTTCCACCAGCAGCTTCAATGGCTGAGCGGGCGCCTTTGGACACACGTAGACCTTTTACAGTCAACGGACGTGTCACTTCGCCAGACAGAACCACTTTGGCAAATTTGGTGGTGCGCGGGATGATATTCGCATCCATCAGGGTGCTCAGATCAACCACATCACCTTCAACTTTTGTCAGTTCATGCAGACGAACTTCAGCAGTTACCAGCGACTTACGAGATGTAAAGCCGAACTTAGGCAAACGCTGTTTCAAAGGCATTTGACCGCCTTCAAAGCCTGGACGAACTGAACCGCCAGAGCGGGATTTCAAACCTTTGTGACCACGGCCACCGGTTTTACCCAGGCCTGAACCGATACCACGGCCCAGACGCTTCTTCTCTTTTTTGGCGCCAGCTGCAGGAGAGAGTGTATTTAAAAACATCGCTTACTCCTCCACTTGAACCATGTAGTACACAGCATTGATCATGCCGCGAACTGCTGGTGTGTCTTCTAATTCAACCGAATGCCCGATACGACGTAAACCCAAACCACGCAGCGTAGCTTTGTGCTTTGGTAGACGACCGATACTGGACTTGGTCTGAGTTACTTTCACTGTCTTTTTAGCCATGGCAGATTACCCCAGAATATCGTCCACGCGCAGGCCACGCTTAGCAGCTACCTGAGCTGGTGACTTCACTGAAGCCAAAGCGTCGATAGTGGCGCGAACTACGTTGATTGGGTTGGTAGAGCCGTAGCACTTGGACAGGATGTTTTGAACACCTGCTACTTCCAGTACTGCACGCATGGCACCACCCGCGATCAAACCGGTACCTTCAGAGGCCGGCTGCATGTAGACATTGGAGCCAGAATGCACACCACGTGTTGGGTGATGCAAAGTATGACCATTCAATTCTACCTGAGTCATGTTACGACGCGCTTTTTCCATTGCCTTTTGAATGGCAGCAGGAACTTCGCGCGCTTTGCCGTAACCGTAACCTACACGGCCGTTGCCGTCACCGACTACAGTCAGAGCTGTGAAGCTGAAAATTCGACCACCTTTCACAACTTTGGAAACGCGGTTTACAGCAACCAGCTTTTCTTGCAAATCAGATTGTTGTTTCACTTCTTCGTTAGCCATGTGCTACTCCTAGAACTGAAGACCGGCTTCACGCGCCGCGTCTGCTAAAGCTTTCACGCGACCATGATACCGGAAGCCGCTACGGTCAAAAGCACAAGCGGTTACGCCTTTGGCTACTGCACGCTCAGCGACAGCTTTACCTACAGCAGCTGCTGCATCGACGTTACCAGTGTACTTTAAAGATTCACGGATGCTGTTCTCGACAGAGGACGCAGCCGCAATCACTTCAGCATTAGGTGCGATCAGCTGGGCATAGATGTGACGTGGCGTACGGTGCACAACCAGGCGATTCGCCCCTTGTTCGATAATAGTTCTGCGTACACGCTTGGCACGACGCAGACGAGCAAGTTTCTTATCCATCTTCCTACCCTACTTTTTCTTGGCTTCTTTGCGACGCACGTTTTCATCAGCGTAACGAACACCTTTGCCTTTGTATGGCTCTGGCTTACGGTACGCACGAATGTTCGCAGCAACCTGACCGACCAACTGCTTGTCGCTGCCTTTGACAAGGACTTCAGTTTGGCTAGGCGTCTCAATGGTGATCCCTTCCGGAATTGCGAAGTTGATCGGGTGTGAGAAGCCCAGGTTCATGTTCAGCACTTTGCCTTCGGTTTTGGCACGGTAACCAACACCCACCAGTTCCAGCTTGCGCGTGAAACCTTCAGTGACACCAGCCACCAGGTTGTTGATCAGAGCGCGGGCAGTACCTGCTTGTGCGATAGCGTTAGCGAAACCTTCACGTGCTGTGGTACGAACCACATCACCGTCAATTACAATTTCAACCGCTGGATTGACATCAACTGTCAACTCGCCGTTTTTACCCTTGACTGCTACTGTCTGGCCATTCAGGCTAACCTGAACACCAGCTGGGATAGCAATGGGGGCTTTTGCTACACGAGACATAGATTACCCCTCCGTTACGCTACGTAGCCGATGATTTCGCCACCAATCCCAACCTTGCGCGCAGCGCGGTCAGTCATCAGCCCTTTGGATGTTGATACAATAGCAACACCCAAACCACCCATTACTTTTGGTAACTCGTCGCGCTTCTTGTAAATACGCAAACCTGGACGGCTGACACGATCAATGGTTTCGATTACAGGCTTGCCCTGGAAATACTTTAAAGTAACTTCCAGCTCAGGCTTGCCATCCTGTGCTACAGCGAAATCTTCGATGTAACCTTCACTCTTTAATACATTCGCAATTGCAATCTTCAACTTCGAAGAAGGCATTTTTACCGCAACTTTATTAGCCGACTGGCCGTTGCGGATGCGAGTAAACATATCCGCTACTGGATCTTGTAAACTCATAGCTCGTTACTCCCGTGATTCTTACCAGCTAGCCTTGCGAAGGCCAGGAATTTCACCGCGCATTGCCGCTTCACGGACTTTGATCCGGCTCATGCCGAACTTGCGCAGGTACCCATGCGGACGACCAGTCACGCGGCAACGGTTACGTTGACGGGACGGGCTTGAATCACGCGGTAACGATTGCAGTTGCAGAACTGCAGCCCAACGGTCTTCATCAGACGTGGTTGGGTTTGCAATCAGATCTTTCAGTGCGTGACGCTTTTCAGCGTATTTGGCTGCCAGCTTTGCACGCTTTTCTTCACGCGCTTTCATTGAGTTTTTTGCCATAACCCTACACCTTATTTCTTGAATGGGAAGTTAAATGCAGAAAGCAATGCACGGCCTTCATCATCAGAAGCTGCAGAAGTGGTGATGGTAATATCCAAACCACGTACTGCGTCGACTTTGTCGTAGTCGACTTCTGGGAAGATGATTTGCTCACGCACGCCCATGCTAAAATTCCCACGGCCGTCAAAAGACTTAGGGTTAATTCCGCGGAAGTCACGGATACGTGGAATCGCAATGGATACCAAACGCTCCAGGAAATCCCACATACGCTCGCCACGCAGAGTGACTTTTGCGCCAATAGGGTAGCCTTCACGGATTTTGAAACCGGCAACTGATTTGCGCGCTTTAGTGATCAGCGGCTTCTGGCCGGCGATAGCAGTTAAATCTGCAACCGCGTTTTCCAGAATTTTTTTATCAGCAACTGCTTCACCAACACCCATATTGAGTGTGATTTTTTCAATCCGAGGGACTTGCATGACGCTGGTGTAGCCGAACTGTTTCATCAGTTCAGGAACTACGGTGTCTTTATAAATTTCATGCAGTTTCGCCATCGTATTACTCCAATAGCAATTAGATTACTTCATTATTCGATTTGAAGAAGCGTACTTTCTTGCCTTCTTCAAAACGGAAACCAACACGATCTGCCTTTCCGGTCTTCGGATTGACAATCGCTACGTTTGATACGTGAATCGAGGCTTCTTTCTCGACGATGCCACCAGCCTGGTTTAACGCAGGAACTGGTTTCTGGTGTTTTTTCACCAGATTCACGCCTGAAACATAAACACGGTTTTCAGCCAACAATACTTTGGTGACCTTGCCGGTTTTACCTTTGTCCTTGCCAGCAAGAACAATTACCTCGTCATCACGACGGATTTTAGTTGCCATGGTGACTCCTTACAGTACTTCTGGTGCCAGAGACACGATCTTCATAAACTTATCGCCACGAAGTTCACGTGTCACAGGTCCGAAGATACGTGTACCGATCGGTTCCAGCTTGGTGTTCAATAACACCGCTGCATTGCGATCAAAACGGATTAATGACCCGTCCTGACGACGTACGCCTTTCCGCGTTCGCACCACCACTGCATTCAGTACGTCACCTTTTTTCACTTTACCGCGAGGAATTGCTTCTTTCACAGTAACTTTGATGACATCACCAATTGCAGCATAGCGGCGGTGAGAACCACCTAAGACCTTAATACACATTACGCTGCGAGCGCCGCTGTTATCAGCGACATCCAGCATAGATTGCATCTGGATCATCTTAGTGCTCCGTTATCCACTTAATTAACCCTTTCGGGTCAAGCTGCATACAAATAGAAATTCCCCTCTTAGACGAAGGGCGCGTGATTATAACAGCACTTTATATAAAGTGGTAGTTATCCAATAAAAAAAGCGGCCCTTATCGGGCCGCTTCTATCTTCACCCTGCTTAGGATGCAGATTCTACGACGTTCACCAGAGTCCAGGACTTGGTCTTGGACAGTGGACGACACTCACGAATGATGACGATGTCGCCTGCTTTACACTGGTTTGTTTCATCATGAACGTGCAATTTGGTCGTGCGCTTGATGAGTTTCCCATAAATAGGGTGCTTCACCTGGCGTTCGATGGCTACCACAATGGATTTATCCATTTTGTCGCTAACCACTTTACCTTGCAGTGTACGGGTGTTTTGTTCACTCATTACGCACCTGCCTTCTCAGTCAAGATTGTCTTTACACGCGCGATATCGCGACGTACGTTCTTCAGCAGATGAGTTTGAGCCAGTTGACCTGTGCTGGCCTGCATGCGCAAATTGAATTGCTCACGCAGTAAGCTCAGGAGTTCAGCGTTCAACTCTTCAACGCTTTTTGCTTTCAGTTCGCTCGCTTTCATTACATTACCGTCCGCGTAACAAAGGTGGTCTTAAATGGAAGCTTAGCAGCGGCCAGGGAGAACGCATGGCGAGCAAGCTCTTCCGATACGCCGTCCATTTCATACAGAACTTTGCCAGGTTTAATTTGGCATACCCAGTAATCAACAGAACCCTTACCGCTACCCATCCGCACTTCCAGCGGCTTGGTGGTGATTGGCTTGTCTGGGAACACGCGGATCCAGATTTTACCAACACGCTTCACCGCACGAGTCATCGCACGACGGGCAGCTTCGATTTGACGCGAAGTCATCTGACCGCGCTCAACAGATTTCAGTGCATAGGTACCAAAGCTGACCTTGTCGCCTACTTGCGACAGGCCACGGTTACGGCCTTTATGCACTTTACGAAATTTAGTTCGTTTTGGTTGCAACATCGCTCAATACCCCTACTTACCTTTACGGCCGGCAGCTTTCTTCGGCGCTTTAGGCTGATTCGTGTTGTTGGTGTTGCTGTTTGCCAAAGGCAGTTGACCCAGGATTTCTCCTTTAAAGATCCACACTTTCACACCAATGATACCGTAAGTGGTTAATGCTTCAGAGGTTGAATAGTCAATGTCAGCCCGCAGTGTATGCAGCGGTACACGACCTTCACGGTACCACTCGGTACGGGCAATTTCTGCACCGCCCAAACGACCGCTTACTTCAACCTTGATGCCTTTTGCGCCAGTGCGCATCGCATTTTGTACCGCACGCTTCATGGCGCGACGGAACATGACACGACGCTCCAGCTGACTGCTGATGTTGTCAGCAACCAGTTTGGCATCCAGCTCAGGTTTACGAATCTCAGAGATATTGATCTGAGCAGGTACGCCTGCAATCGCTGCAACGCGCTTGCGCAGTTTCTCAACATCTTCACCTTTTTTACCGATCACGATGCCTGGACGAGCGGTGTGAATAGTCACACGGATGCTCTTGGCTGGACGCTCGATATCAATCCGGCTTACAGAAGCTGATTTCAGTTCTTTGGTCAGGTACTGACGCACCTTGAAATCACCATTCAGGAAGTCCGGAAAGTCTTTCGAATTCGCGAACCAGGTCGAGCTCCAAGGCTTAGTGATACCTAGGCGAATCCCGTTAGGATGTACTTTCTGTCCCATTTCTCACTCCTAGTTATCAGCTACGATCACAGTAATGTGACTGGTACGCTTGACGATACGGTCAGCACGGCCTTTAGCGCGTGGCTTGATACGCTTCATCGATGGTGCTTCATCTACAAAGATGGTTTGCACTTTCAACGTATCAATGTCAGCACCTTCGTTGTGCTCTGCGTTGGCTACGGCTGATAAAAGGACATTTTTCACCAGATGTGCAGCTTTTTTCGGGCTGTACGTCAGGATATCCAACGCCTTATCTACTGGCAGTCCGCGGATCTGATCAGCAACCAGACGAGCTTTCTGTGCAGAAGAACGGGCAAATTTGTGTTTAGCTAATGCTTGCATGATTCACCCCTTAGCGTTTCTTGGCCTTTTTGTCTGCCGCATGACCACGATAAGTACGAGTTGGGGCAAATTCGCCCAGCTTGTGACCTACCATCTCTTCAGAGACAAACACAGGTACATGTTGACGACCATTATGGACAGCGATGGTCAATCCGATCATATCAGGTATGATCATTGAACGACGGCTCCAAGTCTTAATAGGCTTCTTGTCACCGCTTTCCAACGCTTTCTCTACCTTCTTCAGCAAGTGAAGGTCGATAAATGGACCTTTCTTGAGAGAACGTGGCATGGCAATTCCTCACAAATTATTTATCACGACGACGTACGATTAATTTATCAGTACGCTTGTTTGAACGAGTCTTGTACCCTTTGGTCGGTACGCCCCATGGTGTTACTGGGTGACGGCCACCAGAAGTACGGCCTTCACCACCACCGTGTGGGTGATCCACCGGGTTCATTACCACACCACGTACAGTAGGACGAACACCGCGCCAGCGCGTAGCACCCGCTTTACCGTATTGACGCAGCATGTGCTCGGCATTACCAATCTCACCGATGGTTGCACGGCAGTCAGCCAGTACTTTACGTGTTTCACCACTGCGTAAACGCAGCAATACATAAGCACCATCACGGGCGATAATCTGGATGAAGGCTCCGGCTGAACGCGCCATCTGGCCGCCCTTACCTGGCTTCATTTCGACATTGTGCACCACCTGACCAACCGGGATGTTGCGCATCGGCAGGGTGTTACCTGCTTTGATAGGTGCATCAACACCTGACTGCACAGTATCACCAGCTTTCATGCCTTTAGGCGCCAGGATGTAACGACGCTCACCATCTGCATACAGCACCAAAGCGATGTTCGCAGTACGGTTTGGATCGTATTCCAGGCGCTCAACTTTGGCAGGAATGCCATCTTTGGTGCGCTTGAAATCAACCAGACGGTAATGTTGCTTATGGCCACCACCAATGTGACGCGTAGTAATGCGACCATTGTTGTTACGACCACCAGTCTTGCTTTTCTTCTCTAACAAAGGAGCGTAAGGCTTACCTTTGTACAGGTCCGGGTTAACCACTTTGATGACGTGGCGACGACCTGGTGATGTAGGTTTACACTTTACAAGTGCCATTTCCTAACTCCTCTTCTTACTCAGCGCCGCCAACGAAATCGATTTCGCTGCCTTCTTTCAGGGTGACGTAGGCCTTTTTCCAGTCGCTACGCTTGCCCACGCGCAAACCGGTACGCTTGGTTTTACCCTTCACGTTGACCGTGTTTACAGCAGTGACTTCGACATCAAACAGCTTTTGTACAGCAGCTTTGATATCGGCTTTGGTCGCAGTAGTAGCTACTTTGAAAACGACGGTGTTGAAGTTTTCTGCCGCAATGGTGCTCTTTTCAGATACATGCGGAGCAAGAATTACTTTCAGCAAACGTTCTTCGCGCATCATGCTAACAGCTCCTCAAGTTGTTTCACCGCAGCAGCTGTCATCAGCACTTTATCAAAGGCAATCAGACTGGCTGGATCAATACCGTGAACATCACGCACGTCAACCTTGTACAGGTTGCGCGCTGATAAGAACAAGTTCTCATCGACATCGTTGGTCACGATCAGCACGTCTTTCAGCTCCATCGCTTTCAGCTTGCCAACCAATTCTTTGGTCTTCGGCGTTTCAACGGTGAAGTTTTCTACCACAACCAGGCGATCCTGGCGTACCAGCTCAGACAGAATACTTCTGATGGCACCACGGTACATTTTACGATTTACTTTCTGGCTGTGATCTTGTGGCTTGGCCGCAAAAGTCACACCACCGCTGCGCCAGATAGGGCTGCGGATTGTACCGGCACGGGCACGGCCAGTACCTTTTTGACGCCATGGCTTCTTGCCGCCACCGCGAACTTCTGAACGCGTTTTCTGAGCACGGCTTCCCTGACGGGCACCTGCTGCATACGCAACAACGACCTGGTGAACCAGCGCTTCGTTAAATTCACGTCCAAAGGTCGCTTCGGAAACTTCAAGAACGCCTTTTGCGTCCCGTAATGCTAATTCCATCACTTATCTCCCCAGACGTTAGCTTTTGACCGCAGGCTTCACGATCACATCGCCGCCGATGGCACCAGGTACAGCACCTTTTACCAGCAGGATGTTACGCTCTGCATCAACACGGACCACTTCCAGAGACTGGACTGTCACGCGCTCAGCGCCCATGTGACCGGCCATCTTCTTACCTTTGAATACTTTACCTGGTGATTGGTTTTGACCAATCGAACCTGGTGCACGGTGTGACAAAGAGTTACCGTGCGTAGCATCCTGGGTGCGGAAGTTCCAGCGTTTAACGCCACCAGCGAAACCCTTACCTTTTGATGTGCCAACCACATCAACTTTCTTGGTTTCCGCGAAAATTTCAACAGTAATCTCGCTACCCACCTGGATGTCGTTGCTTTCATTGTCTGCCAAACGGAATTCCCACAGACCACGACCAGCTTCAACACCTACTTTAGCGAAGTGACCAGCTTCTGGCTTGCTCAGGCGGCTTGCCTTCACAGTACCAGCAGTCACTTGCAACGCGCTGTAGCCGTCAGTCTCTTGAGACTTCACAGCAGTCACGCGATTTGGTGTCGCTTCGATTACGGTAACAGGAATAGAGACGCCATCTTCAGTGAAGATGCGGGTCATTCCTACTTTACGACCGACTAAACCGATAGCCATTTCCTAAACCTCTCTTAAAACCTGTCTTGTCAGCCCAGGCTGATTTGAACGTCAACACCAGCAGGCAGATCCAATCGCATCAGAGCATCTACGGTTTTATCCGTTGGCTCAACGATATCGATCAGACGCTTGTGGGTACGGATTTCGTACTGATCACGTGCATCTTTATTGACGTGAGGAGAAATCAAGACAGTAAAACGTTCCTGGCGAGTTGGCAGTGGAATTGGACCACGAACCTGGGCACCGGTACGCTTGGCTGTGTCAACGATTTCTAAAGTTGACTGATCGATCAAACGGTGATCGAACGCTTTCAGGCGGATACGTATCCTTTGATTACTCATAAATCAAAGCCTCAAAGAGCAAAAAGAGCAAAAAATAACAAAAGCACAACTCCTAGTAGGAGTGAGCCTTTGCAGCGAAGTACAGTTGCTCCCCAATCGGGAGCATTGTCGGGGCAAGAGTTGCCTCTTACCGCACCTACCTAATACAAGGTCGGACGCGCATTATATAGAATTGTGATGAAAACTCAAGCGGTTTCTGTATTTCGTTGGTAGCTAGATCACATCGTTCAGTTCAAAACCTAAACCAAAGCGGGTGACTGGCCGGTTGTAGTCAATCAAACTGTCGCCGTAACCGGTAAAAAATGATACGTACCAGCGTAGGTACTTGTTCATTGGCCTGGAATAAGACAGTTGTAAAGCCCCTTTGTTATCGCTTTTAAGATTGTTTCTGAGCATCATCCGGTAGGTTTCACTTTGATTTTTGTAAGCGGCTGAGATCTCGAAATAGCCCATATAATGACTAATATCCGGATTGTCATCGCCTTTAGGGTCCCCTTCAAAACGCTTTTCACGCTCCGGAAAACGATACCAGGGTGTGACACTGACAAAAACATCACCAATTGAGCCAATCCAATTGAGTTTTAATCGATTCCAACTCCGCGATAGTTCTCCTGCGCGGCCATTGGACTGATGCGACAGGCTGATACTGATGATACGGCTGGCAGCCTGATCCACTCCGTAAAAATGTGGGAATGCCAGAATCAGCTCTGGTTCGTAGTTAGTTTCTCGAAAAGGTGAGGACACGGCACTGTTGTAGGACTGCCAATACGCCTGCTGGGTGAAGGCAAAAAACACGTAGCCTTTATCCTGATACACCCGGCTCCATAAAGGTGTTTTCAGACTAAGCTGGAACTTGGTTTCAAACCGCTCCATCGGGGCGCTGTCACCATCCCGGTTGATGGTTTCACGCAAACCTTTGGCGTAACTCAGCGGCTGCAGGTAGTTATTGCGATGGGGCAGCAAAGTAAAGGGGGAGTAGTTATCCCAGTCCTCTTCGCTCATCCTTTTATCCAACGCATCCATCGCCAGCATAGGCATGCTGACCAATACCAGGACAAACACCACCAGGGAACGCATACCTGCCTCCTCAATACGGCTACGGATGGCTCATCATACAATAAAAGCGCAGAACGCGCCTTTATTGTAAATTTTTTGCCCATTTATTCCTGCATGATCAATAACAATGCCTCAGCACGTGGCAAGATGCGCTTGAAATAGAAGTCAGCCATCTGCTGTTTTTGGTGCTTTGTTTCAATCGCAATCTCAGCGCGCTCCAATGCATCGACTTGCTTTAGCCACATATAGCCATAGAGCAGGTAGCCATTCAACGTCATAAACTCGTAGGCATAGTCTGCTAACAGGGCTTTATTCTCTGCAGCACGTTGGAGCAAAGATTGCGTCAACACGCTGGATCTTTGTAAGTAGGCGGCTAACTGTTGATGCTGTGGATTGGCTGCATCCAGCCAATGTTCAATCTCTGCAAACAGCGCCAGTAGTACAGCTCCCTTATCACCAGCCACTTTCCGCAACATAAAATCAGCGGCCTGAATGCCATTGGTACCTTCGTAGATTTGGGCAATCCGCACATCACGCACCAATTGCTCCATGCCCCATTCTTTGATGTACCCATGGCCACCAAACACCTGCTGTGCATGAACGGTACATTCGAGTCCCAGGTCAGTCATAAAAGCTTTGGCAATGGGCGTGAGTAAATTCGCCAGTTGCTGCCCTTGTTCATCACCACTGTATTTAGCTTTATCCAGCTGCAGCGCGACCCAGGTAGAAAAGCTCCGGCCTGCTTCGTTTAATGACTGTATGGTATGCAACATTCGCTGTACATCCGGGTGACGGATGATAGGCTCGGCTTTATTGGCATCACGTTCAGTGATACGGCCCTGCAACCGATCATGGGCATATGCCAGCGCATTTTGCCAAGCTCGCTCTGCAGCTCCAAGGCCCTGACTGCCCATCGCAAGGCGCTCATAATTCATCATCGTAAACATGGCCGCCAGCCCTTTGTGCGGCTCTCCCAGCAAATAGCCGGTAGCTCCATCAAAGTTCATGACACAGGTAGCGGATGCATGAATGCCCATTTTGTGTTCGATGGAGCCGCAATGGAGTGCATTACGCTGCCCCGGGTTGCCGGCAGCATCCGGTATAAGCTTCGGTACAATAAATAATGAAATGCCGCGACTACCGGCTGGGGCATCCGGCAACTTGGCCAATACCAGATGAATAATATTCTCGGTAAGATCATGCTCCCCGGCAGTGATAAAGATTTTACTGCCACTAATGCGATAGCTACCATCCTGTTGTGGCTCCGCTTTGCTGCGCATTAAACCCAAATCGGAGCCGGCATGGCTTTCGGTCAGGCACATAGTTGCTGACCATTCTCCGCTGTAAAGTTTTGGCAGATAAAGAGCCTTAACTTCATCTGTGGCGTATTGCTGCAAAGTGACGCAGGCCCCTGCAGTCAGACCAGGATAGAGTGAGAAGGCGATGTCGGCGCTGCACATCATTTCATCCAGCATCATCGACAGCACTTTAGGCATGCCCATGCCACCGTACTCAGGATCGCCACTAAAACCGGCCCAGCCACCCTCGCACCAGGCGCGGTAATTTGCCTGATAATGCTCAGGGGTTGTCACAACACCATCGTGCAGCTGCACACCGGTCATGTCAGCCTGCTGGCTTAAAGGCGCGATTTGTTGCTCACAGATCTTCGCGGCTTCCTGCAGAATGGCTTCGGCGGTTTCGGGTTCGAGCTGCTCGGCCAGCGCAGGCACCTCTTGCCAGTGCTGCTGGACTTGCCAGACATCAAACAACTGGAACTTCATGTCGTTGAGCGGGGCTAGATACTGACTCATTATTGGTCTCCTAACTGGACGGATCTGTTAGCAGCTTCGCATAATGTCAGCTTTCAAACAAGTGTTTGAATTTGTCTTAAGGCAAAAACAGCACAAAAAAAAGGCCCCTTACGGAGCCTTCTTCTTACATCACCGGCAATTAAGCGATGATTTTTGATACAACACCAGCACCTACCGTACGGCCGCCTTCACGGATTGCGAACCGCAGACCTTCGTCCATCGCGATTGGTGCAATCAGCTCAACCACAAACTTCAGGTTGTCGCCTGGCATGACCATCTCAACGCCTTCTGGCAACTCTACTGCTCCAGTTACGTCTGTAGTACGGAAGTAGAACTGTGGACGGTAGCCTTTGAAGAATGGCGTATGACGGCCACCTTCGTCTTTGGACAATACGTACACTTCACCTTCAAACTTGGTGTGTGGCTTGATGGAGCCTGGCTTCGCCAGTACCTGACCACGTTCTACGTCTTCACGCTTGGTTCCACGCAACAGCGCACCTACGTTCTCACCAGCACGGCCTTCGTCCAGCAGCTTGCGGAACATCTCTACACCAGTACAAGTGGTCTTGGTGGTATCACGGATACCAACAATCTCAACTTCTTCACCAACTTTGATGATGCCCTGCTCTACACGACCAGTCACTACGGTACCACGGCCTGCAATTGAGAACACGTCTTCGATTGGCATGATGAATGGCTTATCAATCGCGCGCACTGGCTCTGGAATGTAAGTATCCAGCGCATTGCCCAGCTCGATGATTTTTTCTTCCCACTTCGCGTCGCCTTCCAATGCTTTCAGAGCTGAACCCTGAATAACTGGCAGGTCGTCACCTGGGAAGTCGTAGTCTGACAGAAGCTCACGCACTTCCATCTCTACCAGCTCTAACAGCTCTTCGTCATCAACCATGTCACATTTGTTCATGAACACGATGATGAACGGAACACCTACCTGACGTGATAACAGGATGTGCTCACGCGTTTGTGGCATTGGGCCGTCTGTCGCCGCTACTACCAGAATTGCGCCGTCCATCTGCGCTGCACCGGTAATCATGTTTTTCACGTAGTCTGCGTGACCTGGGCAGTCAACGTGCGCATAGTGACGTGACGGCGTGTCGTATTCTACGTGAGAGGTATTGATGGTAATACCACGCGCTTTTTCTTCCGGTGCTTTGTCGATTTGATCAAAAGCAAATGCCTGACCGCCGTAATGCTTTGCCAGCACGTTGGTGATAGCTGCAGTCAGAGTTGTTTTACCGTGGTCAACGTGGCCGATGGTGCCTACGTTTACGTGCGGTTTTACGCGTTCAAATTTAGCCTTAGCCATAATAAAAACCCTTCCTTTAACGGCGGTTCATGCTTGAAATTAGAATGTAGTTACGAGAGATGAAACAAGAAGTGGTGCTGATACCCAGAATCGAACTGGGGACCTCATCCTTACCAAGGATGCGCTCTACCGCCTGAGCTATATCAGCATCAAAAAAATTGCTTGGAGCGGGCAGCGGGAATCGAACCCGCATCATCAGCTTGGAAGGCTGAGGTAATAGCCATTATACGATGCCCGCAATCTACTCGTAGCCATGGCTGACGAAAGTGGTGGAGGGGGAAGGATTCGAACCTTCGAAGGCTGAGCCGGCAGATTTACAGTCTGATCCCTTTGACCACTCGGGAACCCCTCCACTAATGGTGCCGCTTATCCGAGTCGAACGGATGACCTACTGATTA
This sequence comes from Alkalimonas amylolytica, assembly GCF_900107845.1. Lineage (GTDB taxonomy): Bacteria > Pseudomonadota > Gammaproteobacteria > Enterobacterales > Alteromonadaceae > Alkalimonas > Alkalimonas amylolytica. The sequence continues at coordinate 83,262 of NZ_FNRM01000010.1, read as the reverse complement.
CAAGTCAGTTGCTCTACCAACTGAGCTAAAGCGGCACAACGTCAGTGGGTGCGAATTCTAGTAGAATGATTTGGCAGGCGCAACAGAAAAAAAGCGAAAAGTGCAATTAAATGCATTGAATGCCCAATTCTTAGCCAAAAGCGACAAAGACCACATTAACTGTCAATAAAACGACTGAGGCCATAAAACAATAAATCAGGCTCCAATCGAAGTGGATACTGTTTCAAGTAAGGCGCCAGAAACTGAGTATCGCCACCGGTCAACAACAACTGCTGCATGGACTGCAACTCCCAGGCTTGTTGAATTGCGCCTAGCACCGAGGCCAAACAGCCATTCTGCAAACAGGACACGGTATCATCACCGAGCTGCAACCGGGCCTGATGGGTATCGGCATTGAAAACTTTAGCGGTTTTTTGCACCACACTTTGTTGTTGCAACTTCAGGCCTGGCAGGATCCAGCCGCCCTGATGCGCACCGTCCGCACTTAACCAATCCAGTGTCACCGCAGTACCAGCATCCACCACCAGTACATCCGTGTCTGGTTGCAGCCAATTGGCACCCAGCATGCCCAACCAACGGTCCACCCCAAGCAAATGCGGCTGACTGTAACAATTGCGCACACCGAAACTGTATGCATCGCTTTCAATTTGCCGCCAGGGCTTGTCTTGCAGCTGCAACTGCTTTTTTAAGGCTTGCACCTTGTCCTGCCCGGCCACCGCAGCATAATAAACGGCTTGCACAGCGGATAAATCCGTTGTGTTATTTTGTAAGTCCAGCCGCTGCATGCTGCCGGCAGAGCTGGCCAGCATGGCTTTACTTCGGGTATTACCAATATCCAGCAACAAATACATGGTTCAGTTCTCCGCCCGCAGGCTCAATTCACCACCGTGAAACAATTGCTTTTTACCCTGAGATTCAATCACCAGATTACCCTGCGCATCCACCCCATGACAAATACCACGCACCACCTGCTGGCCCTGGGTTAAACGTACCGGCTGCTGCAAAAACAATTGCCGACGATTAAACGCCGCCTGGAAAGCAGCAAAACCCGACTGCTCAAAACGCTGCAAATGTTTAGCACAACTGGCCTGAAGCCCCGCAACCAATCGATTCCTATCCAGCGGCCCTAAAACAGTGGTTAAGTCAATCCAGGGTTGGTCGATGCTTTGCTCAGCCTGAGCTGCCGACAACTGCACATTGATACCAATACCAATCACCAACTGACAACGGCCATCACTCTGGCCGGATAGCTCTATCAGCACACCCGCCAGTTTCTTGCCCTGCAAATAGATATCATTCGGCCATTTCAATGCTACCGGCAGCTGGTAGTCATGCTCCAGCAACTCGGCGACTGCTACCCCTATGACCAAGCTCAAGCCCATAGCCGCCTGTATACCCTGCTCCAGTTGCCACACCATGGAAAACGACAAACTGGCGGCAAAGGGCGAGTACCAGGCCCTACCATGACGCCCACGTCCTGCGGTTTGAGCTTCAGCCACCAACGCCAGCCCCTTTGGCAGGATTTCACCTTGCTGCAATCGCTGCATCAGCTGCAAATTGGTTGAATCAGTAATCGACAGCACTTCAACAGGGGCGCTCTCGTCGCTTTGCCACTGCTGGATAACGCTGCTATCGAGCAGCTGCAACGGGCTGGCCAGGCGGTAACCTTTGCCTTTGACACTGAAAATATCCAGCCCCAACTGTTGCAGCTGCTGCATATGATTGGCAATCGCGGTGCGGCTCAGGCTCAGCTGCTCACCGAGCCAGCTGCCGGAATAAAACTGGCCATCGCTTAAATAGTGCAACAACTGCCGCTGTACTTGCCAGCTGCTTTGCTCGCTCATCGCAAGTTACCCGATAGTTTGCTCATAGAGAGACGCTCGCACGATGGCTTAACTGACCGACCAATTGCACTTCCGTCTCCAATGCCACACCAAACCTTGTCTGTACCTGCAATTGAATGCTCTCAATGAGCTGCAACAATTGTTCGGCCGTACCAGCTCCATGGTTGACCAATACCAGCGGCTGGCGGCTGTAACAGCCAATATCCCCCAGCTTTTTGCCCTTAAAGCCGGCCTGATCAATCAACCAGGCGGCCGACAATTTGCTCTGCCCCTTGCCCTGAGCAAAGACCGGCATGGCCGGGTAACGCAGCTGCAAAGCCTGAGCTATTTTTTCCGGCAGCAAAGGGTTTTTAAAAAAACTGCCGCAATTGGCTAGTTCACCCGGGTCCGGCAGTTTGGACTGACGAATGGTCACCACTGTCGCCAATACCTGCTGCAAAGTGCAGTTCGCAGGCAACTTATCCAGTCCCTGATAACTGAGCACCCGACGCGGGCTTTTAGATAAGGTAAACCCAACCGCCACGATCACTCCCTGTCCGGCCAACTGATGTTTAAACACGCTGTCACGGTAGGCAAAAGCACAATCGCTTACATCAAGTCGTTGCACTTGCTGGCTGTCCCAGTGAAAAAAATCAACATAGCGGCAGCGATCAGCCAGTTCAACGCCATAGGCGCCTATGTTTTGCACAGGAGCAGCGCCAACGGAGCCTGGGATGAGCGCTAGGTTTTCAAGCCCCCACAAGCCTTGCTCAACCGTCCAGCACACCAGCTGGTGCCAGTTGTGCCCTGCTTCTACATGCAGCAGAGCACGGTCATCATCCAACCAGCGTAGTTCTTTAGTCGATGCAACAAAACGACACAGCGGTGGCAATTCATCGCCAATAAAAACGGTATTGCTGCCCTCTCCCTGAACCCGCGGTTTAGGCTCTAAAGGCACCTGGCGCAAATCATCCAATTGCTGGCATTGGTAAACGGTCGCTAACCGTGCAGGCAAACGAAAGGTGGAGTAATCGCGTCCATCTTGCTCTACAAGGATTTCCATGGCTGGCTCAGAAACTAAATCATGGCGCTATTCTAAACAAAGAGTGCTGGAAACACTACGCAGTTCGTTCAGCGCCATCTAGGATTAAAATTCTGTTGCTGGAATTTTATCCACCGCATACAATAGTTGCGCCAACAAGCCGTTGGTTTCTGAGTACCTACGTTTCTTACTTTATTTGCTTTTTCGTTCGGAGTCTTTATGCAACGACTGCGTGAATTGTCGCGTCGTGTTGAGGCTGTGTATGGCGAAATGGCGGACATCTATGCCGGTTACCAACAAGCACGCGGTCTTCATTGCCGCAGTGGTTGTGGTGCCTGCTGCCTGCACCCGGAGATTGAAGCCACGGTGCTGGATATGTTGCCGCTGGCAATGCACCTGTTTGATCAGGGCACGGCCGAATCCACACTGGCACAACTAGAAGCGGCCCCAGCTGGCAACAGCTGCCCGATGTACCAAGCCTTATCCTTCGATGGCAAACAGGGACAGTGCCGTATTTATCAATGGCGCCCTACCCTGTGCCGTACCTTTGGTGCTGCCGGTTACCGGGATAAGCATGGCAAAACCGCGTTATCTACCTGTAAAACCATTAAAGAGGATCGCAGCAGCGCCTATGCCGACACCCTGATCGCGATGGAGTCCGATCCGCCTCCCATGCTCAGCCATGCCCGCCAACAGGTGAATCAACTGGACTACGAGCTAAGCCGCAGCAGCCTGCCGATCGCCGAAGCGATGCAGCTGGCTTTACGCAAAGTGCTGTTTCAGGCCTGCTATTCCGAAGTAGATATTGATCAACAAATTGCCTAAGCCTTGCCTCATTATCTCTGCTTGTGTCAGGCTAAACAAATAACAGCCTGACACGACAAAGCCTGATGACAACAACCAATCCCTACTATGCCCGCATCTGGCACACAGTGCTGCAAATTCCCGCTGGCAAAGTTGCCAGCTATGGTCAGATTGCCGATTTAGCCGGCTTGCCGGGACGCGCCCGGCTGGTCGGCAAAGCACTGGGGTATGCACCAAAAGAGCTGGCAGTACCCTGGCACCGGGTGCTACGCAGTGATCGTAGCCTGGCTTTCCCAACCGGCTCTGATAGCGCCAAGTGCCAACGTCAGCTGCTGCAGGATGAAGGGGTGCTACTCAAAAACAACCGGGTGCGCAAAGACGATCTCTGGCAACCGGATCTGGCGGAGTTGTTGTTTAAGTTGAAGTACTAGCCGTATTAACAATACTGGCCAGCAACCCAACCCGAGCTCCAGGCCCACTGGAAGTTGTAGCCGCCGAGCCAGCCGGTGACATCGACCACTTCGCCGATAAAGTACAGGCCGCTTTGTTGCTTGGCTTCCATGGTTTTCGAGGATAAATCATCGGTATCAACCCCACCAAGCGTTACTTCGGCGGTGCGGTAGCCTTCGGTACCATTGGGTTTAAACACATAGTGGGTAAGGCTGTCGCAAAGCCGTTCGATGCTTTTCGGATTCAGTGCTTTGAGTGGCTGGTTTTGAAATACCTTCAGCGTCAGCAGTATTTCTACCAGCCGCTTCGGCAATACACGACCCAGTGTGGTTTTTAGCTCCTGCGCCGGGTGTTGCTGCTGTTGAGCAGTGAAAAACGCAGCCAGGTCCTGGCCTGGTGTGAGATTCACCAGCAGCTCATCGCCAGGCTGCCAGTAGCTGGAGATTTGCAAAATGGCCGGGCCACTTAAACCACGGTGAGTAAACAGCATGTCTTCTGCAAAGAGAATGTGGTTCGCTTCGGCTGTCACCGGCAAGGAAACACCACTGATCTGTTCAAATACCGCTTTATCACTGGGTTGCCAGGTCAGCGGTACCAGGCCAGCCCGCACCGGTAATACCTTCAGGCCAAATTGCTCGGCCAGCTGATAACCAAAGGCGGTCGCGCCAAGATTAGGCAAACTAAGACCACCACTGGCCACCACCAAACTCTGACACTGCAACTGATGGGTCGTTGTGCGCAGCAGATAACCCGCCCCTTCAGAGCTCACAGCGGTGATCTGCTGCGATAAAGCAATCTGAACGCCGGCCTGGTCGCACTCCTGCGCCAGCATGGCAACGATGTCTTTGGCGCTGTCGTCACAAAACAACTGGCCTAAGGTTTTCTCGTGGTAAGGGATCTGATAGCGCTGCACCAGGTCGATAAAATCCCATTGGGTATAGCGGCTAAGCGCCGACTTGCAAAAATGCGGGTTGGCCGAAATAAAATTGTCCGGGCTGGCGTAGATATTGGTGAAATTGCAGCGGCCGCCACCGGACATCAAAATCTTACGGCCAATGCGTTTGCCGTTATCCAGCACCAGCACCTTACGACCACGCTTACCAGCCTCGATAGCACAAAACAGGCCGGCAGCACCAGCCCCAACCACGATCACATCCCAATCAAGCTGCACTTGATTGCTCCTGTAGTTGCTCTTGATAACCTGCCAGCAATGGCTGCCAATCCGCCTCCTGCCAATGAAAAGGGTTGAGCTTGCTTTTTTCTTTGGTCAAAGAGCGCAGCAAACGATCGAGGTTTTGCTGTTTCCAGGGGCCCTCGCTGCGCGGTCCGCATTTATCAAAGTCGATCAGCCAAACCTTGCCAGCTTGATCCAGCAAGATGTTATGGCAATTTAGATCCGAGTGAAAAATCTGCTGTTGATGCAGCCGGGCAATCACCCGCCCGACTTCACGCCATTCGTCGGCGCTAAGTGCCCGCTCGTTATGCAGTAGCTGCGCCAGATCGGTACTGTTCGGGATCCGCTCCACCAGAATATCGGCACTGTAAAACAAACCATGCCGTCGCATGCGGGCAGCGGCCGGGCGTGGAACCGGTAACCCCCTGGCATGCAAATCAGCCAGCAAACGAAATTCCCGAATAGCCCGACTGGCCAGCGTTGGCTCCCGCAGGAACTTGTCTTTATTCAGCTTACCAATCAGGCCGCCGCGGTAATAATGGCGTAGCACCAGCTCGTGCTCGCCCTGGCGTACAAACCAGACGGTGCTGCGACCATTGGCCTGGCCCAGCGCCGCTTGCTGTTGTTGCCAGTAGGCTGGCTCAAACTGCTCAGCATCAATTTGCTGGAAAAAAACCGGGTTAAACCAATAGCGACTCTGTTTATCCTGATGTTGTTTCATCGGAACATTTACTCCTGCCAGGTGGGAACCTATCAGCGCTACAGTGCGCTTTGCTGCACCACTGTGCTGTCTGAAAAATTGCTGCGCGCGCTGCCCGGCCTGAAGCCTGAGTTCATCATTGGCAAACTGTTGCAGCACTTGTTGCTCAAGCTCAACTGCGGTACTAGCATAGGACACCAACTGTTGACGCTCTAATTGCTTGAACAAGCTGCTGAAGTTAAATACAAAGGGCCCACTGAGTACGCTTTTGCCAAAGGCCATCGCCTCGAGCGGGTTGTGGCCGCCGCGCTCAATCAGACTCCCGCCTATAAAAACTACATCGGCCAACGCATACCAGTGCAACAACTCGCCCATGCTATCGGCCAGAAACACCTGGCTATCGGCGTCGGGTAGTCCCTGCACGCTGCGCCTGCTCAAGCGCAAGCCATGTTTTTGCACCAGGTTAGCCACATGACTAAAGCGATCCGGATGCCGCGGCACCAGCACCAGCAGCAACTCTGGTAATTGTGGCTGCAAGGCCTGGTAGGCTTGCACCATCAGTTCGTCTTCACCGCTATGGGTGCTGGCTGCGACCCAAACCTTACGGCCGCTAAAGGCAGGGGAGAATTGCGCTTGCTGCATGGCAAAATTTGCCGGCAACTGCATCTCGTATTTCAGGTTGCCTGCCAGCTCCCCTGCCCTGACATCCAGCCCAAGGGCACGGAAACGGCGCAAACTGGCTCTGTCCTGAGCTAATAATAAGCGAATGGCCGGCAACAACAAGCGGGTAAGCCAGTAAAAGCGACGGTAGCCTTTGGCTGAGCGCTTCGATAAGCGGGCATTAGCCACCACCAGCGGGATCTGCTGCTGCCTGGCTGCTGTGAGCAGGTTGGGCCAAAGCTCGGTTTCCATCACCACCAACAACCTTGGCTGCAAGCGCTGCAGAAAACAGTGATTACTAACAGGCAGATCAAATGGCAGGTAGCAGTGCTGCAACCGACCACCAAACTGCTGCAGCAGGCGGGCAGAGCCGGTAGGCGTGGTGCAGGTGACAGTGAGTGGCAAGGCCGGATAGCTGGTTAGCAACTGTTCAATCAGTGGCGCTGCTGCCACCACTTCTCCGACCGAAACCGCATGCAGTACAATACCCCCCGGCTGCATGCCAGCTGGAACAACACCAAAACGCTCGGCCCAGCGCTTCAGATAGCCGCTGTCGTGACGGGCCCGCCAGACAAAGCTGAGCAACACTAGCGGCAGCGCCAGCAACAGCAACAGGGTATAAAGCCAGCGCATAGCGTGTCAGTTCCTTAACCCCACATATCCTTCACCCACTGCACCGGCAATACCCGGCGATACCATTTGCCACTGATACCCGCGATGGCGTCCGGTGGATTTGGCTTGCCATGAAAGGCGACAATTTTAGCGCCCGAAGGAATAGTGGCTGGTTTAAACCAATTCATAATGCCCTTCGGCAAGCAGTGACGCTTAAAGCTGACACACCAACCTTCAGGCCAGTATTGTAGTTTGCCTTGTGCCGCCAGGTTCTGAGTGACAAACTCCTGCTCGTTGCGCACCTTGGCTAGCTCTCGTTCTTTGTGGTTTTTCAGTAGCTCAATTAAATCGCTGTGCGCCCCGATGGTGTAACGATAGACCGAGGTATTGCCGGTTGCGTCGGACTTATCCCATTCTTTAATCACAAAGAACTCGCCATCTGGCTCGAAGAAGCAATTGATGTTGTCGACAATGACCACATCCAAATCGATAAACAGCGTTGGCCCGGTCAAATCATACAAAGGGTCGGCAAAGCTGGTGACTTTTAACCAACCATGGCCAAAACTCCAGGGCTGACGCTCGTCAAAATCTTTAAAACCCACCATGGGGATCTCTTTGACTTCGATGTTGTCATCAATGCCATCTGCATCATCGGTCAAACAAACAAAACGATGTGGCAAGGTCAGGTTGCGCTGCACCATCGCATGCAGCTTATTAACGTAATCCGGGCCATATTTCTTGCCCCATTTGATACAAAGAACATTCACGGTTTGCTGAGTTGTTGGCATAGCGCGGTCACCATCAAAAAAGAGAGGTTTATCATACCAGTTCAGTGGCAGAAATGAAAAAAGGGAAGCGCCATGGCTTCCCCTTTGTTGAGCAAAGCATCAAAGGGCTGCTAAGATAGTTTCCGCCTTACTGACTTCAAACGATTTGGGCGGCTCAACATTAAGCAACGTCACTTTGCCATCGTCGACAATCATAGCGTAACGCTGAGAACGCACACCACCAAAATCTCCGGTATCCATAGTCAGGCCGGTAGCTTTATGAAAAGCACCACCGCCATCCGCCAGAAAGGTGATTTCTTCGGAGTTTTGTGTCTCGGCCCAGGCCGCCATCACAAAAGCATCGTTCATCGAGGTACAAACAATGCTGTCTACACCTTTGGCCTTGATTTGGTCCGCCAACGCAATATAGCCGGGTAGATGAGACTCCGAGCAGGTCGGTGTAAAAGCACCGGGCACAGCAAAGAGCACTACTTTTTTGCCTTTAAAAATATCGGCAGTACTTGGGTTTTTCATGCCATCGCTGGTCAGTTGCGAAAAGCTAACTTCGGGTAAGGTATCGCCTGGTTTGATCATAAGTAGGTTCCTATGGCTGATGAATGGGCTTGCATGAGTGTAGCTGAAAAATACCATCTGGCTGCCAGTTTCAGATGGCAGCCTTTACATAAACATCAAAACGGTTGTTCTTTCCTTTGACCTCATGGCTGGGTTTGGTTCCCGCCAAAGGCGGCGCATAGGCCGGACGCTTCACTACCACCCGCTTGCTGGCCAGTGCCAGTGCCGCAGGTAATAAGACATCGGCGTCCGGATCCTCCCCCACTACCTGATGAAAGGCCCGCATTTCTTTTTTTACCAAAGCCGACTTTTGCCGCTCAGGGAACATCGGGTCAAGATACACCACCTCGACCGCATCAAGCTCAGTGAGCGCCTGCTGGGCCGACGCAAAATGCAATTGCATGCGCTCAGGCAGCCAATCCGAAAGATCCGGTTGTTCACCGGCACGGCGCAGCCCATCGGCCAGCAAAGCCGCTACCAGCGGATTGCGCTCCACCAAAGTGACTCTGGCTCCAAGGCATGCCAGCACAAAAGCATCTCGACCCAACCCAGCGGTAGCATCAATCAGAGTCAGATCTCGTTTTTTGTTCAAACCCACCGCCTTGGCGATGGCTTCGCCCATGCCACCACCATGCTGTCGACGATAGCTGGCACTGCCGCTGGCAAAGTCCACCACAATATCACTTTGCTTGGGTAGATCGGTATGACGAAGCACCAATGCCTGCGACTGCCAGGCCAGATGCCAGCCTTCAGCTTGCTCTGTTAGGATTAAGCCAAAACGCTGGCTTAATCCATCAAGATAGGCTTGCTCAGCAGCACTTAGTACGCTGCCTGATAACACAATCATCCGGAGCGGCTCCAAAAAAGCGCACAGTGTAACCTGCTGCCTGTCAACACACCAGCTGACCTGCTGTCTTACATGACCTCTTGTTTGGACGTGCCCGTTATCTTGCACTGTCCACCCACCAGACTTACCGCCGGCTCTGGCACTATGGCGCAATCCGACATCCGGCCAAGCCTGATATTTTCCGCTTCAGCCGCCTTGTTGTAACTGGCTATTTTTTGCTGCAACACGGTTTCATTCACCCCCTTGGTAGAGTAGGCAATATACTCAGCAGGGCCACCACACGGTTTATGGCCAAAGCCTATCACCCGACATTGCTGAACATCATCGGCTTCTGCCTGACCAATCATGCTAAGAATATCTGCCCGCATTTTCTGTAAATCAGGATGTTCTCGCATTTGTCGCTCCCGCTCTTTTAAGGCTGCTCTGGGGTTAGTGACCGGATCAATTGGCTCTATCAAGGGCTCCGGAGCCAACCGCTCTCCACCGGCTTGGCCCTGCTGACAGGCGCCAAGTAAGGCCACAGCGATAACAGCCATAAGCCAATTCAGTTTTCGCATTCAAATCTCCTGTAGATTGACCATACTTTCTACTAAAATTAAGCACCCGTTAAGCTTAGCAGATTAAGCTTGCAGTTGTTGAGCTTAAGTTACTACAGGACACCAAAATGAAACATACCCTTTGGCTGGCGGCGATTATTGTCAGTTTGTCGCTGAGTGGCTGTGGTGCCATTCATACCTCGGTCGCCAAACGCAATCTGGATGTACAAACCCAGATGAGTTCTACCATCTTCCTGGATCCGGTTGAACCGGAGCAACGCACTATCTTCGTCGATATCCGCAATACTTCGGACAAGCCCGAGTTTGATATCCGCCCTATGGTCATTCAATCCCTGCAGCAACGCGGCTATCAGGTCATCGACAGCCCATCGCAGGCCACCTACTGGCTACAGGCCAATGTGCTGCAAGTCGGTCGTACCAATGCCAGAGCCGCCAATAGTGCGATGAATGCTGGCTATGGTGCTGCTGGTGGCGCTGTGCTTGGCCATACCGTGCACAGAGCAACTGGCGGCTCTTCCGGCAGCGCCGCTACCGGCGCGGCCATTGCCGGTGCTGTGGCGGGCACTGTGTTCGATGCGCTGATTGAAGATGTGTATTACAGCGTAATCACCGACATCCAAATCATGGAACGTTTTGATGGCGTGGTACGAGAGCGCTCCGAGCATGTGCTGGTGCAGGGGGATAGTGGCAGCACAACCTCCAGCTATCAGCGCCAAAGCGATCAACGCCGCTATCAAAGCCGGGTCATCAGCTACGCCAATCAGTCCAATCTGAAATGGGAAGATGCGGCAGCGGATCTGCAGATGGGTCTGGTACGGGCTTTAGCAGGTTTGTTCTGATGCATAAGGCCGGTCTTAGCCTCTGCCTGTTGCTGCTGTTCGTGCAGTTAACGGGCTGCACGGCCATTCACCGTTCCATCGCCAAGGGCGAGCTGGATGTGCAAACCCGCATGAGCCAGACCATCTATCTTGATCCGGTCGAGCCGGAATTACGCACCGTGTTTCTGGATTTTCGCAGTACCGCCGCGGAATTCCAGCAACCGCTGGATCAGGCGGTGATCGATTTTTTGCAACAACGTGGTTATCAGGTCACCAATAGCCCGGCACATGCGCAGTACTGGCTGCAGGTGAATGTTCGCACTGTGCTCAAGCAAGCGCCGGAAAAAGTGCTGGCCCAGGCTGAGTTTGGCATGAGTGAGACAGAGATTGAGCAACTGATGAATCCGGCCTTGCTGGCTATGCCCGTACTTTTGCCGGATGAAGCCACTGAACAGCCAATCAGGCAGCGTCGCTCCAACCGGTCATCGGGTGGCAATGTCTATGTTGGGTATTCGGATAGTGTGGATGTAAGTAGCCGGGATCTGCGCAACGCAGCCATCGCTCTGGCCATCATCGCCGGTACCGAATACGCCGGCCGGCAGTTGGTGAAAGATGTCTACTACACCATGGTCACCGACTTGCAAGTGGCAGAGCGCATTGCCGCCGACAGTGATGAACTGGTGCTGGAGTACAGCCAGCATTTGCTGCTGCAAGGCGATAGTGGCAGTACGGATACGCTTTGGGAGCGCGCGACCGATCGCCGTAAATACCAGGCCAGGGTGATTAGCTTTGCCAATCAGGCCAATCTGCGCTGGGAGGACGCGGAGCCTGGACTGCAATCAGGCCTGATCCGCTCACTGGCAGGTATCTTCTAACCTGCCAGTCAGCCAACGCTCTACTGGTTAACTGGCAATGCCCATATGCCGCAGTAAGGCTTCATTGGATGGCTCGCGGCCGCGGAAACCTTTAAACAACTCCATCGGTTCGGCGCTGCCGCCACGCTCTAAAATCCACTGCAAGAAGTCCCGCCCGGTTTGCGGATTAAACACCCCTTCCTCTTCAAAGCGTCCGAAAGCATCGGATGACAACACCTCGGCCCACAGGTAACTGTAATAACCAGCGGCATAACCACCGGCAAAGATATGGCTAAAGCCATGCTGAAAACGATTAAAACGTGGCGGTACGATAACCGCTACCTGTTGACGCACTTCGTCAAGCAGCTGTTGGACCCGGCCACCCAGTTCTGGTTGGTACTCGGCATGCAGCCTGAAATCGAACAGCGCAAATTCCAACTGACGTACCAGAAACATCGCCGACTGGAAGTTTTTCGCCGCCAACATCTTCGCCAGCATTTCTTGCGGCAAGGCCTCGCCGGTTTCGTAATGGCCGGAGATCAGCTGCAAAGCTTCCGGCTGCCAGCACCAGTTCTCCAGAAACTGACTGGGCAACTCGACCGCATCCCAGGCCACACCGTTGATACCAGCAACCGCAGCCGCATCGACCTGCGTCAGCATATGGTGCAAGCCATGACCAAACTCATGGAACAAGGTCACCACTTCATCATGGGTAAAAAGCGCAGGCTTGCCGCCAACCGGCTTATTGAAGTTGCAGGTTAAATAGGCCACCGGGCTTTGCAGCTCGCCAGTCGCTAAGATGCGCCGGCCCCGGCAATCATCCATCCAGGCACCGCCGCGCTTTTTCGCCCTGGCGTATAAATCAAGATAAAAACTGCCGCGCAGAGCACCTGAGCTATCAAAAATATCGTAAAAGCGCACATCCGGATGCCAGACATCCACCCCCTCACGCTCGCGCACCGTCATGCCAAACAGCTTTTCAATCACAGCAAATAAACCCGGCACCACCTTGGTTTCCGGGAAATAAGGCCGCAGCTGCTCATCTGAGATGGCATAGCGGGCTTGCTTTAATTTTTCCGAGTAATAAGCGACATCCCAGGCTTGCAGCTCAGTATGCTGGTACTCGCTTTGAGCAAAGTCTCTCAGCTCGGCCAGCTCTTTTTCGGCCTGTGGCCTGGCCCGGCGGGCTAAGTCCTGCAAGAAATCCAGTACTTGCTGCGGAGATTCCGCCATTTTCGTTGCCAGTGACTCTTCGGCCGCATTGGCAAAATCCAGCAGCTGGGCCAGCTCATGCTTAAGTGCCAGGGTTTCTTCGATAATAGCGCTGTTGTCAAACTGGCCGGCATGCGGCCCCTGATCGGAGGCCCGGGTACAATAAGCCTGATAGACCTCTTCACGCAAACTGCGATCCTCGGCATAGGTCATCACCGGCAAATAGCTCGGGAACTCCAGCGTCAGCACCCAGCCATCCAGTTCACGGCTTTTGGCCTCCTCTGCCGCGGCTGCTTTGGCATCATCCGGCAGACCAGCCAACTGCGATTCATCGGTCAGGTGCTTGTGCCAGGCCTGAGTGGCATCCAGGGTATGATTGGAAAAGCTGGATGACAGCTCTGAAAGTCGGCTTTGAATCTCACCGTAACGCTGCTTTTTCTCTGCCGGCAAACCGATACCGGATAATTTGAAATCCCGCAGCGCATTTTGAATCACTTTTTGCTGAGCCGGGCTAAGCTCGGCATATGCCTCGCTTTCAGCCAACTGACGATAGGCCTGATACAAACCTTCATGCTGTCCCAGCCAGGTACTGAATTCTGATAGCACTGGCAGGCAGCTCTCGTAGGCCTCCCGCAGCTCGGCGCTGTTGAGCACCGAGTTTAGATGAGACACCGGCGACCACAGTTTTCCTAATCTGTCACTGCCCTCCTCCAACGGCACCACCAGATTATCCCAGCTGAAAGTGTTTTGCGTAAGCACCTGCTCCACACTGTCCCTGGCTCTGGCAATGGCAGCTTCCACTGCAGGCTTCACCTGCTCGGGTTTGATAACAGAAAAAGGCGGTAAGTCGGTGAATTCAAGCAAGGGGTTGTGCACTGTGGTCATAGTGGTTCCTGTTGAGCTTTGTCAATACTATTCAATGTTGGGGCGAATGCCGCACAAGTCAAGGCACCTGTTTAGTCCATAGCTCTTGTGATTCCACGCACTGGGCCTTATATAGAAGCTAATTCGCCTCAAAGAACAGGATCCTTTATGACCCGACATTACGATTACCTGGCCATTGGTGCAGGCAGTGGCGGCATTGCCTCAGCCAACCGGGCAGCCATGCGTGGCGCCAAAGCCGCAGTGATAGAAGCCAAAGCGGTGGGCGGTACCTGCGTGAATGTCGGTTGTGTGCCGAAAAAAGTCATGTGGTACGGCGCTCATATTGCCGAAGCCATCAAGTACAGCCCGGCCTATGGTTTTGATGTGCAGCAGCAAGGCTTTGATTGGGCCACCCTGGTGCGTCACCGCGAGGCTTATATTGAACGCATTCATGGTGCTTACCAGCGTGGTTTTGCCAGCAATGGGGTGGATTTGATTGAAGGCTTTGCCACCTTTGTGGATAAAAACACAGTGGAAGTCAATGGCGAGCGCATCACCGCCGATCACATCACCATTGCTGTTGGCGGCCGCCCTAGCCGGCCCGATATTCCGGGCGCTGAACTCGGTATCGACTCGGATGGTTTTTTTGCTTTGACTGAACAGCCAAAAAAAGCCGTGGTGGTTGGTGCCGGTTACATCGCAGTTGAACTTGCCGGCGTGCTGCACGCCCTGGGCACCGATACCCACCTGCTGGTTCGCAAAGACAGACCGCTGCGCAACTTTGACTCAGATATCACCGATGCCCTGCTGGAGCGGATGAAGCAAGATGAGCTGCAACTGCACACTCAGACCGAAGTCAGCAAAGTAGAAGCTGGCAGCGATGGGCGTCTGACCGTTTACATGCACGATGGTGCCATGCTGCTGAATGTCGATTGCCTGATCTGGGCCATTGGCCGCGAACCTGCCACCGATGCCATTAAACTGGCAGCCGCTGGCGTCGCCACCGATGAGCAAGGCTATATTCGCACCGATGCGTTGCAAAACACCAATGTGCCGGGTATTTATGCGGTCGGCGACATCACCGGCGAGGCCCAGCTGACCCCAGTGGCGGTCAAAGCCGGCCGCATGCTGGCCGAGCGGTTGTTTAACCCGGCCATGCCGGACGCTAAAATGGACTACCGGCTAATCCCTACCGTGGTGTTCAGCCATCCGCCCATAGGTACCATCGGCCTGACCGAAGCCGAGGCCAAAGCCGAGTATGGCGACGCCAGCATCAAGGTGTATCGCTCCAGTTTTGCCGCCATGTACAACGCCATCACGCCACATCGGGCGCTTAGTACTTTTAAGCTGGTTTGTGCCGGCAAAGAAGAAAAAGTGGTTGGCCTGCACGGCATTGGCGAAGGCATGGACGAAGTGCTGCAAGGCTTTGCCGTAGCGATGAAAATGGGCGCCACCAAAGCCGATTTTGACGCCACGGTAGCGCTGCATCCGACCAGTGCGGAAGAGTTTGTGACAATGCGCTGAGTGCTAAAACCAATCAGCCAGTTGCAGTCCCGGGACTTTGCAAAACTCGCGTTGATTGTGAGTCACCAGGATGGCTTGATTGGCTTTCGCGGTTGCCGCTATAAGCAGATCGTATGGGCCTATCGGTTGGCCCTGATGTTCCAGCGTAACCCGGATTTCAGCTGCATGCCTGGCTGCATCGTCGTCAAAAGGCAGTATGCGTATAACTCTCAGCAGCTGAGTCAGTTGCTGTTGCCTTTTTTGCGGGGCGCTGGATTTTAACACCCCAACTTCCAGCTCAAACCGCACGATAGCAGGGATTGCAATGTGCTGTGGTTGTTGCGCCAACAAATGCCTGGCCACATCGCCCTGACCTTTGAAAAAATAGATCAGCGTATTGGTATCCAGCGCAAACATTACCAGTCTTCTCTTGGCGTATCGGTTGTTTTATCCTGACGTAACTCTTGCTCACTGGGAAAGTCTGGCCAGGCACCTGCCAGCTCACGCACTTCACCAGGCCAGTGCTCCGACAGCGCTTGCTGAATTAAGGTCGCGACCCACTTGCTGGTAGATACCTGACTGGCCTTGGCAGCGGCTTTCATTTTCGCTTCACTGTCATCATCCAGGTAAATAGTGACTTGGCCCATGGCTCACCTCAACAAACACTTATAATTGCAAGTATAGGTGGATAAATTTTGACCGTCAATGCAAGCTCAATTAAGCTAACTACATCTGAAACAAGGAATGGATGCAATGCGCACACTGCTAAGTTTAGCAAGCTACCTGTTGGCCGGTTATGGCTTGCTGTGCCTGCTGCTGTATCTGTTGCAGCGCCAGCTGATTTATTTTCCGGTGCCCGCTGCCTTACCGCCAGAACAGCCGCTGGTGTTACAGCAAGGTAAGGTCCAGGTGCTGGTTAGCCAACAGCCGCGGGCCAGTGACAAGGCTTTGCTGTATTTTGGCGGCAATGCCGAGGATGTCAGTGTTAGCCTGGCGGAGTTTGCTGCAGCATTTTCGGAGCATGCCATCTATCTGATGCATTACCGTGGTTATGGCGGCAGTGACGGCCGGCCGTCGGAGCAAGCGCTGGTCAGCGATGCGCTGGCGCTGTTTGACAAGGTCAGCCAGCAGCACAGCGACATCACCCTGATTGGCCGCAGCCTGGGCTCAGGTGTGGCGGTGCAATTGGCGGCGCAGCGTCCGGTGCAGCAGCTGGTGCTGATTACGCCTTTTGATAGCCTGACCGCTTTGGCCAGCCAGCAGTTTCCGTTCGTGCCGGTGCGCTGGTTATTAAAAGATCGTTTTGAATCCGCCCACTACGCCAGTAGTCTCCACACCCCCACCTTGTTGCTGGTAGCAGAGCAGGATGAAATCATTGGCCGGGCGCGCAGTGAGGCGCTGTATCAGGCTTTTCCTACCGGCATTGCCATAATGCAGCTCTATCCTGGCGGGCATAACAGCTATCTACCCGCCAGTCAGATCGCGGCCTGGCTTTAGCCAGCACCGGGATAATCAAACACCCAGTTAATAAACAGATTGGTGCCTACTTTGAGCGCCCGCTCATCGGCATAGAAAAATGGCGAATGATTGGCTGGCATGCTGGCCGGATCTTTATCCGGTGGAGCGACCCCTAAAAACACAAACATGCCGGGTACTTCCAGCGCGTAATAGGAAAAATCCTCGGCACCGGTCACCAGCGGGCTTTCCTGCACCATCTGCTCACCGGCTACCGCCTTAGTGGTTGTCAGCATCCGCGCCACCAGCTCCGGATTGTTGATGGTCACCGGGTAGCCTTCAATAATGGTCACTTCCGCTTTAGCACCGGTGACATGGGCTGACGCCTCTGCCGCCTGAGTCAGTTGGCGGAAAATTTGCTGACGAATGTCCATATCGAAGTTGCGAATGGTGCCTTCCAGGTAGACTTCATCCGGAATAATGTTGTTGCGTACCCCACCTTCGACAATGCCAAAGCTCACCACCGCCGGTGCCCGGGTAATATTGATTTGCCGGCTGACGATGGTCTGCACATTGTTGATGATTTGCGCGGCCGCCACGATGGGATCCACCCCGGCCCAGGGTGAGGAACCATGCGTTTGCCGGCCCTTGACCCGGATCTCAAAGCGATCGGAAGACGCCATCAAAGGCCCCTTGCGGTAGCCAATGACGCCAAGTGGAGCCTGGCCCCAGACATGAATGCCAAAAATGGCATCCGGTTTCAGCTCGGCAAACAGGCCCTCGCGCAGCATCAGCTCCGCGCCACCTTCTTCCCCGGGCGGCGCACCTTCTTCCGCCGGCTGAAAGATAAACATCACGGTACCCGCTACCTGCTGCTTGTGCTCTGCCAGGTACTCGGCCGCCCCCATCAGCATAGCAACATGCAAATCGTGGCCACAGGCATGCATTACCCCTACTTCATTGCCGCGGTACTCGCCTATCACCGTAGAACGAAACGGCACATCGGTTTGCTCCGTGACCGGCAGGGCATCCATATCGGCCCGCAGTGCTATCACCGGGCCCGGCTTGCCACCGCGCAGCACCCCAACCACACCGGTATGGGCAATTTCGGTTTGCACCTCCATACCTAGCTTACGCAGGTGCGCTGCGACTAAGGCAGCCGTACGAAACTCGCGGTTACTGAGCTCCGGGTGTTGATGGATATCGCGCCGCCAGGCAATTACCTTCTGTTCCAGTTCGCTACTGATGGCAGGTCGAGCAGCCTGTTCTGCCAAGAGCCCGGCAGGCACACAGAGAAAAATGGCCAATAATGAAATTCGAAGCATACTATTCCCCTTTCGCATCAACGGCTTTGAGCTTAGCTGCAATATCAGCCGGTAGCAATGCACTTAGTCCTGGCTGTCCTGTTGTTTTTCCAACCCTTCTTTGATCATGCTTTCGGAGGATTGGGTTGGTAACATCACAGTGGCACTGGCACGACGCTGACGCTGACGACGATCAAAAAAGCGCAGGTAAAGCGCCATGGTGCCAACAATGACCGGCAAGCTGGCAATAAACCAGAAAAACACCTGGGTACCAACAAAGTGCATCAACAGGCCTGAAATCAGCAAACCGCAGATCGCCCCCTGCCCATTGGCCCGCACCAAAGCACTGCTGGCCCCCACCATCTGTTCTTTATTCAGATAATCATTGGTATAGGCCACCACCATGGAGAAAATCGGCAACATCACAGCACCAAACGCAAAGTAGCTGACATAGAGCAGGTAGATCTGCTCATTACCCAAGGTCGATATCCAGAGCGCCATGATACAGGAAGCAAAAGCACAGCCAGCAATCACCAAACGCCGATCAAACCGATCGGACAGTTTTCCCAGCTGAAATTGAAAGCAAAGCGCACCAAAAATCAGGCAGGCTACCAGGTTGGCGATCTGTGTCAGCTCCAGGCCGAGGCGGGAAAAATACACAGGCCCTAGACCGAATAAAGAGGCATAGGCAAACTGCATTAAGAAACAACCAATGATCCCTAAAGGGGCAACCCGCATCAGCTCACCAGCACGCATTTTTTGCGGTGGTCCAAAAGGTGGTGTGCTAGTTGGGGTAATTAACAGTGGGATGACCGCAGCACTGATGAGAATGGAGACCAGGGTAAACTGCAGAAAATCACGCGGATCACCGATGTAAAGCAAAAACTGCCCCAGACCAATACCACCAAACAACATCATCACATACAACGACATGAGTTTGCCGCGATTCTGATTGGTGGCCCCGGCATTGATCCAGCTTTCAGCAATGACAAAAATGGCTGAAAAACAAAAACCCGATACCATGCGAAGCACAAACCAGACGCCGGTATTCACCCAGATGGCATGCACCAGAATGCTGATCGATGCCAGCGCCGCCAAAGCGGCGAAGGCCCGGATATGTCCCACCCGATGGATCATTTTGGGCGCTCGGATAGCTCCCAACAAAAAGCCAATGAAATAACCCGCCAAAATCATACCGGTACTGGCGCTGCTAAAGCCTTCCATTTCAGCCCGAATCGACAACAAGGTATTTTGCAGGCCGGTGGTCATGCCGACGATCAGCATCCCCAACAGCAATGGCCAGATGGTTCGTATCATTGCAAACAAAGCAAAGTCCTTGTAGTAGCAAAGCTGGAGCTTGAATTAACGCACTGAAGTTCAATAAGATTAGCAAAAGCAAACCGGTCAGGCCAGCGTCCACTTTAACCACAAAAGAGTACGCACAACGCAGACTGGTGTTCTTTGCCAGTCTGTGGCAGGCTGCCAGAAAACCAAGGAGTAAAAGCATAGCATGAATCAATGTATCCGCCTTTTGATCTTCGTCAGTATTGGCGTCTTCGCTGCAGGTTGCTCCGAACCCGCTAAGGTCACCGATACAGCCAAACCCGATCCCTGGGCGGCGCTTTCCGACAGTGAACGTGAGCTACTTCGTCATGGCGAAGCCAGAGCCCGCAGCTGCGCAGCATGCCATGGCCCCCAGGGCATTTCCCGCAACCGCATGTACCCCAGCATTGCCGGTATGAGTGCCGAGGATATGACCACAGCTTTAAAAGCCTATCGCAGCGGTGACATCGTCAACCCACTCATGTCTCCTCAAGCCAGGGGATTATCGGATGACGACATTGCAGCGCTGGCTTTTTACTTCACTCAACAACAAGTCGATTGAAAGCTTGCGAGCCTATGTAAGATGGATTAAGTTAGTTGCTTACTCAAGGTTAATCCATGTGAACAACTATGCGCTATGCTTCGATACTTATATCCTGCAGTCTGCTAATGTTAATATCCTGTGGTGGAGGCGAATCTACTCAATCGTTGCCACCACCCGTTTCTACGCCTGTCCCTGAGCCTGAACCTGAACCAGCACCTTTTGGTGTTCAGTTGAGCGGATTAAATGGCCTGATCGTAGGTGAATTACAACTTAGCGAGCAGTATCTGTTTGCACTCACCAATGCCGGACTGTTCCGGGCTGATCTAAGCACCATGGAATGGCAAGCCCTTGGTTTTGAGGATACACAAGTCTTATCCCTGGCTCGTATTGCCGATCATCATTTGCTGGCAGGTGTTCAGCAGCAGGATGATGAGGGTTACCCTGTTTTTAGCCTGTATGAAACCACCGATGCTGGCCACAGCTGGCTGGAAATCAAACACAACTTTGGCCATTACGAGACAGAAAACGAACAGGGTAAAAATCAGATATTCCGCGCCGAACCACCTTTCGCGCTTATCTATGAACCCGACAGTGCGACCCTCTACGGGTCTGGTTACGACGTGCTGGCCCGCTCCACAGATTATGGTCTGAGCTGGCAAGTCCTCCATGGTGGCTGGGGTATGTTCAGCCAACCCAACACAGCTCTTGCCATCAACCCGACAAAAACGGAGGTCTGGTCTGGTGGTCAGGGCTTGATTGAAAACCCCTTGCTGTATCAATTCAAACTTCAGACCGATGAACTGGTTGAGCACCATACCGCTATTCACCAGGTGTTGAGTCATCCAAACAACTTAGGCCCGGCCGTGGTTTATTCAATCCGCTTTTTTGCTGACCAACCAAACGCCGTCTTTATCACCGGCGAAGGAGGCATTGCTATAAGTGAAAATGGAGGTGAGGATTGGCGGAACTTACTGGGTGATGTGGACTTTCGCTTTTACTACGATGTGTTGCAAGATCCTAGCTCATCTCGCCTATACACAGCTGGCTGGAACAAAGAGTTCGATTTACCACAGCCTCTGATCATTGAATGGTCTGATGACCATGGGCAAAGCTGGCAAAGCTTCCAATACCCTTCCAGCAGCCTTTATGGTGGGGTTCGCAGTATGGTGATGCATCAGGAGCAAGGAGAGCACACACTGTTTCTTGGGCTTTATAAAGGAGGCGTTGTCCAGGTCAAACCAAGGCTTCCCTGAAACCAGGCTGGCTTTGACAGAGCCAGCCTAGTTTGCCAAGATAACGGCACCTCAGCTACCTCTGCCCACGGGAATCCGTTATGTTGCAAAAACTCACCCAGCCTTGCCTGTTCATCATGCTCAGCCTGTTTCTGGCTGCCTGCTCTCCGGAGCCGGTCGTCTCATTAAGCCCGCTTGAGCAAGACAGTGGCGATACCTTCCAGCAGGCACAACAACAAGGTCAGGCGAGCCTGACAGTGCTGTATGTGCCGGCCGAAGGTTTTGCTTACACCAATGCTGCCGGTGAGCTAACCGGCGTCAGCGTTGAAATTATGCGGGACTTTGCTCGCTGGGCCGAGCGCCATCATCGCATCCGGTTGCAGCTTAACTTTGTAGCCGAGACCAACTGGCAACATTTCTACCAACGCGTGATGATGGCAGAAGGCGGCGTCTTTGGCCTCGGCAATGTCACCATCACCGAAGCCCGCAAGCAGGAGCTGCAGTTCTCGTCCCCATACATGAATAATGTTGCCGCCCTAATCACCCATCAGGATATTACCGAACTGCAGGATTGGGACGATTTTGCCAATCATTTTGCTGAACTTGAACCACTGGCATTTTCCGGTACCTTGCATGAAGTACGTATTCGCCGCCTGCGTGATACCTATCAACCGGATCTAGCCATACAACGCGTTACATCCAACCCGGATTTGCTGGAGCTGGTCGCATCCGGCACCTTCTACAGCTACGTTGATGCTTACAATTACTGGCGCGCCCGTCAGGCCGGTATGCCACTGCGCGATCATCCGTTAGCCGCAGAAACCGATGAAACCTTTGGGTTTATTATGCCGCTTAATAGCGACTGGTCGCAGTTTATGCAGGCCTTCTTTGCCGCAGAAGGAGGGTACCGTAACAGTGCCAGCTACCGCCAGATCATGCAGCAGCATTTAGGGCAGGAATTGGCTGAGCTATTGCTTGGTCACGAATAAGTGATACAGGAGTCAATCCGAATGATGTCGATGCAAACCTCTGTCCGCCATTGGCTTGGTTTTGTTTTGTTGTGCTGCTGGCTGCCATTGGCGCAGGCTGAATTAGCGCATTTTAGTGCCGAGGATATTTTTGAACTGGAGTTTGCCAGTGATGTGCAAATTTCGCCGGATGGCCAGTACATTGTGTTTGTGCGCAACAGCAACAATATTCAGCAGGACAACACCCTGCAACGTTTGTGGATTGTCGATACCAATACTGGTCAGCATTGGCCACTGCTGGACGATGAATTTCAGTACAGCCAGCCACGCTGGGCCCCCGACAGTAACCGCATCGCCTTTATCTCCAATCGTAGCGGCAGCGAACAAATTCACGTGCATTGGCTGACACAACGCCGTACCGCCCGAATCAGTAACCTGACCCACCGCCCCGAGCAGCTGGCCTGGTCACCGGATGGGCAGCAACTGGCATTTTTGATGGAAGTGCCTGCTGAGCCAACCGACTTTGCCCGCAGTGTGTATCGGCCGAAAGCGCCAAAAGGTGCTGAATGGGCCGCTACCCCAGTGATCGTTGAACGCACCTATTACCAGCAAGATGGCCGTGGGCTGCTGGAGTCGGCTTATCGTCAAATTTTTGTTGTCCCAGCTGCTGGCGGCAGTGCCCGCCAGCTGACGGAAGGCCCTTACCTGCATCAGGGGCCTCTGGCCTGGGCACCCGATAGCCAGCGCTTAGTATTCTCTGCCAACCGCAACAGCGATTGGGAGTATCAACCACGTCAAGCCGATTTGTATCAAGTGCAGCTTAAAAACGGCAGTGTTCAATCACTGCTGAGTGGTGCTGGCCAACACTATCACCCGGTATTCTCGCCGGATGGCTTGCAACTGGCTTTTTTGTTTGCCTCGGATAAGCCAGTCGCCTACCGCAACAGCAAGTTGCAATTGCTGGATCTGCGTAACAACGAAGTGCAGCCGCTACTAAAGGAGCTGGACCGCTCGGTAGAGAACCCAGTCTGGCAGGACAATCAACAACTGGTGTTTCAATACGAAGACCGTGGCCTTACCAAAGTGGCCCGGGTCACCCTGCGCAACCGGATGGCGGATTTAGTCAGTGACTTATCCGGCGCCAATTCGGGCCGGCCCTATTTAAGCGGCATGTTCAGCCTGTCGGATAAAGGACAGCTCGCTTATACCCGCGGCTCCTCCAAGCGACTGGCCGATGTCGCGCTCTGGCAACATGGCCAGGTGCGCAATCTGACTCAACTGAATGAAGATCTGCTGGGCCAACGCCAGTTGGGAAAGGTGCACGAATTTACCTACCGCTCAAAGCTGGATGAAGAAGAAATTCATGCCTGGTACATCACACCACCGGGGTTTGACCCCAGTAAAAAATACCCGCTGATCCTGGAAATTCATGGCGGTCCGCACCTGCCTTATGGCCCGCATTTTTCCGCCGAGCTGCAGCGCTATGCCGCCGAAGGTTATGTGGTGCTGTACAACAACTACCGCGGCAGCATCTCTTATGGCGAGCGCTTTGCTCTCCTGCTGCAAAACAAATACGCTTCCACCGATGACTTTGCCGATCATATGTCCGGCGTCGATGCGATGATTGCCAAAGGCTTTATCGATGAAAATAATTTGTTTATTGCCGGCGGCTCGGCGGGCGGTATCGCCACCGCTTATGCCATTGGCCTGACCGATCGCTTTAATGCAGCAGCAGCCACCAACCCGGTGATCAACTGGGTCAGCAAAGTGCTCACCGCCGACAGTTACATGGCGCAAATTCAGAATCAGTTTCCGGGCATGCCCTGGGAGCAGCATGAGCATTACTGGCAGCGCTCACCGCTGTCACTGGTGGGTAATGTGACTACACCCACCTTGCTCTTTACCGGCGAGCTGGATCGCCGTACCCCAATGGCCGAAACCGAGCAGTTTTATCAGGCCCTTCGGCTACGGCAAGTGGATACCGCCATGGTGCGGGTGCCAGGTGCTTATCATGGTGTATCCAGTCGCCCCAGTCGAATGATTGCCAAGGTCGAGCACACCCTGGCCTGGTTTGCCCGTTACCGTAAGGAGTGATGGGACGCATAGTACAAAAGCAGTGCCGGTCAGCATTCGATTCTGCCGGCTTTATAGGCTACACTGCCTCTTCATCTGGTTGAGAGGAAAAGAGATTTGGCCAAACTGCGGCAAAACATCTGGTTTCTCTTTGCACTGCTTTTTCTTGGCAGCTGTGTGCTGCTGACTTTTTTCCTGCATCAGCGCTGGCAATTGGTGCTGCAGGAGCACAGCCAACAACAACATACTCAGGTGCAGCAGTTGGCGTCTTCTGTGCAATCGCTGCTTTCCGTACAACAAGTGTTGGCCGATTTATACCACGATCAATTGGTGCAACTTGTGTTGGCCGAGCAATTGGATGTCGAGCAAGGAACCCGACTACTTGACCATCTGATGCAAAATAATCGTTATGCCACCGCTTATGCTGTAGCACGCACTGACGGCGACTTACTGATGGTGAGCTCCAACCGAAGCATTGAGCAGCTGGGTAACCTTCGCCGTTACACCATGGATCATGGTGAGTTTGAACGGGCTCTGGCTTCAGAAAAACTAGAGCTTGGCCGAATCTACTACATTGAATCTTTAGATGCATGGACTTTTCCTGTACGAAAATCGCTTCGATCTGACGATGGCCAAGCTGTGGCTGTCATGGCACTCGGTGTTTCTTTAAAACGCGAACTGAATGCCTTTGTCGCACCATTACTCTTGCCAAAAAAGAACAATGTCGCCCTGATCCGCCAGCAAGATGGCTATTACCAGTTTTTTGCCGGTGAAGTATCGAATTTAGCAGAACGTTATGAGACACCGATTGCACTCAGCGTGTTGCAACAATTGCAAGCCAGATTAGGCGAAAATACCGGGCTTAATCTGCAACAACTCAGATTATCGGAAGAAACTCACAGTGTCCGGCTGGCATTGCCCGAAGGCCGTGTGCAGGCGGTGATCCGCTATTTGCCGGACTATCAGTTATGGGCTGTGTCAAAATTGCACAGTCAGGTGATGCAGGAGGCCTTCTGGCACAGCGCATGGCGTTACCTGTTGGTGTACATTCTAAGCCAACTGTTGTTGCTTTTTCTGGTTCGTACCATAGCACAGGCCGATCGTTCCCGCCGGGCCGAATTGTTATTTGAAGCCACCCACGACCAGCTTACCGCTTTACCAAACCGCAACTATCTTCGCCAATACAAAGGGACCTTGCTGGGTTCTGCAGCGAGCGGTTGCTATTTGCTGTTTCTGGATTTAGACAACTTTAAAACCATCAATGACTCTTTTGGTCATGAGCTGGGGGATACGGTGCTAAAAGAAGTGAGCCGTAGAATTAAGGCGCAGGCCAGTAACTCCGCAGCCATTGTGCGCCACGGTGGTGATGAGTTCCTGATTTTCCTGCCCGCCACTTCCGAGCAGGCTGCCATGCAGCTGGCAAGCGAACTGATCAAGCAATTGTCCAGCCCCTACCAGGTGGAAAAATTACGCTTTGTGCTGGGTGCCAGCATTGGCATTGCTCATTACCCTGACCATGCCAATCAATTGGACGATTTGGTGCGGGCCGCCGACGTCGCTATGTACGAAGCCAAAAAAACCAAAAACAATATCTATCTGTACAGCAAACAACTGGATGCACATTATCAGCGCCGCTTTGCCATCGAGCAACGCCTGAGGACGGCCATCGAGCAACAGCATCTATTTATGGTGTACCAGCCGCAAATCGATAGCAAGGGGCAGCTGTATGGGGTGGAAGCCCTGGTGCGCTGGCAGGATCCTATCGATGGCTTTATCCCACCAGATCAATTTGTACCGGTCGCGGAAAACAGTGGGCAGATGCCGCTGCTCGGCCAGTTTATTCTGCGACAGGCTTTTGCCGACATCAGTAAAATTCAGCAACAGCTCCAGCAACGTTTCCAGCTATCACTCAACATCTCTGTCCGGCAACTGCTGCACAGTGACTTCTTGCCGCAATTGGATGCCCAGATCCAACAACACGAGCTGGTGGCGGAGCAGCTCACTCTGGAGCTGACGGAAAGCATCCTGATTGAGGACCATGATCATGTTTGTCAGCTGCTAGGCAGCATCAAACAGCTCGGCTGCAAAATTTCCATGGACGACTTTGGCACCGGTTACTCTTCACTCAGCATGCTGCGAACACTGCCGGTGGATGAACTGAAGATTGATAAAAGCTTTGTCGATTGCATGCGTGACGACGAAACCTGCCGCAATATGACCGCCAGCATTATTGCCATCGGGCAACGCATGAAGCTGCTGACCATAGCAGAAGGCGTTGAGCACAGCCATGAGCGTGATCTGCTGCTGCAGATGGGCTGTGAACTCTACCAAGGCTACTTCTTTGCCAGGCCGATGCCAGCAGAACAGCTGATTGGCTATCTTCAACAGCAAAGCGCTGACCAGTCAGCAGAAGGAGCAAACTTTAATCCAGGACAATAAAGTAGCCGCCAGTATGGTCTAGACTTAGTGTCATTGCATTCAGGCACCTAAGGAGTCCACTATGGCATCGCACAACCCGCATCGCGTTTACATTCCCACCAATGCCCATTCCAACCAGTATCTGTTGGCCGAAATCAAACTGGACGATGGCTTTTACCGCCACTATGCCAACAGTGAAGACTGCTATCAGGGGCTGGCACAGCAGCTGTTCAGCCTGGCCGATGCGCTGCAGCTACGCAATGTGCATTTAATTGCCAACGACAAACTACCGGTGGTGCGCTTTCATACCGAGTCCTACACTTTCCAGACCGAGAAACAAATTCTGTTTTTCTACAATCCGAAATACCATGAAGGTCAGAACCTATTTGCCACCCCAGGCTATCAAGCGCGTAAAATCCGCTTGCTGTTTCTGGCTACCGGTGAAGAGCTGCGCAGCCAGGCCGCTAACTTCCATGGTAAAGTGGTGCAACTGCTAAAGCAGTTTAAAGCACTGCTAGCCGAGCCGTGCGCCATTAAGCTGCGCGATCATCAGCATTTATCTTACGATCTCTTTGCCAAAACCAAAGGCCACAAAGAAAGTTATGGTTACAAGCTGCGTGGTCTGTACCCACGCTATCAGGCGCGGCAGTGCGAATTACCGGCCGAGCACAGCGAAATCACCTACGTCACTGTGACTTTGCCACTTAGCCGGGCCCTGAAACAGCAGTTGCTGCATGAGCGCAGTGAGGACTTCAGCCCGCTGTATCAGAGCTTGCAGGATAAATTCCAGCAAGCCTGTGCCGGCAAGAAGCTGGACCGGCTGGCGATGGTGGCCAATGGCCTGACCCCGCTGGTACGCAGCAGCAAATGGGATCAGCACGATAAAAATCGTGAACTGCAAAAAATCAGCTTCAACCCGGATTGCAGTGAGCCGCAGTACCTGACCTTCTGGCAAGCCAATAATCTGGTAGAAAGTGCGCATTTTGTGCTGGTGGCAAGCAAGGAAGATCACACCGAAATGGGCTATGGCCGCTTTATGAATCAGGTGGAAGAAGCGCTGCGCAGCTTTGCCAAAAGCATTGGTTTCGATGGCAACCACCAAAACCTGACAGTGCGGTTCTTCCAGCATATCAGTTACGTGCTCTAACAGCATCGGCAGGGGGAGCCCCCCTGCCTCGCTTCACCGCTGCCACCAAGTAAAAATCAATCACAAAATGTAACAAAAACACCCTGCAAAAATCCTTTCGATAACCATTCATACAATGATATAAACGCATTTATTTACTAAAATACTGAATGTTAACCTATGAAAAAAGCAAATCGGTTACGATTTTTTTATCTAATCCCAGTACTGGCTGTCACAGGCTGCAGCATTAATAATCCACCTTATACCTCAATGAGCCTGGTACGGATGGAAAGTCCAGAGCTCAGTGCCAAGCCACTCAGTGTGCAACTGCATACCGGTTATGCTGAAGAGCGCCAATTTACCCTAACCGCGGATGCAGAGCAGCAGGTAAATTATGGCTGCTCTATTTACAGCAGTAGCAACCCGGACTCTATTACCAGTAACCGCTGCAAAAAACGCGATGCCATCTACCGCGCTGGCCTCGCAGTGGCCCCTGGCCTGGAACTAGGCTACACCCGCCACGCCAACCACCGCGTTTCTGCCAAGTATCAATTTGCAGGCCAGCACCGTGAGACTGCCAGCACCGGCAATTGGTCTCAGGCCCTGGTGGTTGGCTATCAATGGCAGCAGGAAGACTTTGATGGAGCGGTAAACTTTTGGACAGACTTTCCGGATAGAAACCAGCGCGCAACCCGCTCAGAGTGGCAACAAAAAACCACTGGCTACGATATTGGCTATGTAGTGGGCTATCGCATAAATCCCTCCCTGCTAATCTATGGCGGCCCTTACATCTACAAAGGGGATTTGAAAGGCGAGCAAATGTTAACGGTTCAGCAAAATAGCGAAAATAGCCAGCTCAACTTTGATCTTAACAGTGCCGGCCGTCAAACTGGCGCCAATATCGCCTTGCAGTTCAATTTCGGCCAGTATTTCCTGCTGCAATCCGAGCTGGTGTACTCGCAATTGCGTTGGGAAGATGCCCGGAAAAATGCCACTCAACTCAATCTGATGTTCGGTGTGCAATTCTAATGCAGTAGTTATTAGACCGGCTGGTACTGCTTGGCCGCCGATATAGCCCCTGCCTGCCGGACTTCGACTAGCGGCCCCCATTGCAATTTCCAGCGGGCTAACTCACACTGAAATGAGTATTTTACCACTGGAAATTTCACCATGACCGCTCTTCGTATACTGCTTTGCCTGGTTGCAATGGTTCTGATGCCGGTAAGCCATGCTGAAACAGCAGCCGGGTTTGATGCTGATCTGGCCAAACAACTTGGCGCTGATAGCTACGGCATGAGCCGTTACGTGCTGGTACTGCTGAAAGCCGGCCCCAACCGTCAGCAGGATCCACAGACAGCGAGCGAGCTGCAGCGCGGCCATATGGCGGCCATCAACCACCTGGCCAATGAAGGAAAGCTGGTGCTGGCTGGCCCGATGCTGGCTGGTGGTGAACTTCGCGGTATCTTTATTTTAAATACTGCCGAGCCGGACGAGGCTCAGCAATGGTTGCAAGCCGATCCGGCCATTCAAGCAGGTCGCCTGCAGGCTGAGCTACACCCCTGGTATGGTTCGGCTGCTTTGAAACAAGTGAACCAGCTGCATCAGCAAATCAGTGCAAAACAGCCCTGATGTCTATGGCTGAAAATTATTGTATATGATGTCTTTTACAGAGCTGTCCGCCCCAGTCAAACACAGCATGACCGAGAAAAACAGCGATTTTCTAGCCTTTTTGCAGCCGGTACAAAACCGCGATGAGGCCATGCAGTGGGTCGAGCAGTACCGTGCACGCTACCGCGATGCCAGCCATGTCTGCTGGGCGTATAGTATCGGCAATACCCGTCAGCCAGAGGCGCAAGCCTGCAGCGATGATGGCGAGCCGAGCGGCACCGCCGGCCGGCCGATGCTGCATGTGCTGACTGAACGGGAGCTTGGCAACAGCCTGGCGGTGGTGGTGCGCTATTTTGGTGGCGTCAAACTGGGTGCCGGTGGTCTGGTACGGGCTTATTCTGCTGCGGTCTCCCAAGCCGCACAACTGGCTGAGCTTGCTACCGTCAGCCCACAGACAGAACTTGCCATTCAGCTTGGCTTTGCCGATGAAAGCAAAGTACGGCAACTGCTGAGCGAGTATCAGGGCGAGCTAATAAGCAGCGATTACAGCCACCTGGTCACCCTGACCATCCGGCTGCCACAAAGCGCTGAAGCCGCCTTTTGCCAGCAACTGAGCAACCTGACTGCAGGCAGTGCCGTCATTGACAACAACAGCTGATTTCCTCTTTGGCATTTCCCTCTATTCCATGGATAATAGCCGTTATAACACGACAAAAATGACCCCATGGCAGCCGAATCGGGCTGCCGACAGGATGCGCTATGTCTCAATTACTTCGTATTGTGCTGCTTCATACCCATTTGCCGGGTGTGGTGGAGTTGCAGCTTGATCAACACACCAATATTTGTGGCACCAATGCTTCGGGTAAAACCACGCTACAGCGGTTGGTGCCGGTATTTTATGGCGAGCAGCCAAACCGGGTGGTGCCAAAGACCCGCAAAAAATTCGATGAATTTTACCTGCCCTATGCCAACAGCTACCTGATCTACGAATACCAGCGCGAAAATGGCGATGTCTGCCAGGTGGTGCTGACCAAAAAGAGCGATGGCGGTGTTGAGTACCGTTTTGTTGCTGCACCTTACCAGAGCGATTTCTACCTGCAGCAAAGCGAAGAAGGCGTGAAGGCGCTGAGCTACAGCGATTGGGCCAGCGCCATGCGCGCCCGGCCTGATGTGCAGGTGTCCGCCAAAATCAGTGCCACCAGCGAGTACCGCAGCATTATTCAAAACGACGCCGCCGCGCTGCGTGGCAACAATGCCGACAGCGTCAAACTGCGCCGGCTGGCGGCTAGTTTCAGCCTGGTCGCCAGTGGCCACAAGCTGCGTCATATCGAAAAGCTGGTCAGCGCCGTCCATGCCAAAGAAGGCAAGATGGATACGCTAAAAGCGATGCTGGCGGCTATTTTTGAAGAAGATGGCGTGACGCTACCGACCACCAAGGTAAAAAACACCAAGGCACGGGACTGGATCCAGCAGATGCGCCAATCGATGCGGCTGGACCGGTTGCAACAGGATTTCGAGCGGCTGCAACAACTGGCATTGCAACTGGATGGTGCCGAAGCCCAGTTGGCGGCTTTGCTGCCCCTGCTGGAGCAGGATGAGCAGCAGTTAAAGCAACAACGCGCCGATGCCGAGCAGCAGGTGCAAAGCCTGCGTCAGCAATTGCAAAGCGCCAAAGATCAGTATCAGCAACAGCAACTGGAGCACAACAGCCAACTGGCCAAAGTGGAAGCCGATCTGCATGAAACCTCAGCCCGGTTGGATCGCTTGCAGCAACAGTACGATGACTTTGACAGCAAAGACATGCCGAAACTGCAGCGCGATACCGATGCGCTGCCGCTGTGGCGCGAAACCCTGCAAGAACTGGCGGAACAGTACCAATTGATGGTGGAGCAGCACGGCGATATGGAGCGTCAGCTGGAGCAGCGCAAAGCCAAGCTGGCAGAGTCCTTTAATCGCTTAAGCGAGCAGCACAGAGCCAAGGCCAAGCAGCTGCAGCTACAAAAGGACCAGACCCGCGAGCAACAAGACAACAAACTGGCTGCGCTGGAGCAGGCCTTTCAAAGCCGGTTGCAAGAGCAGCAGCAAGCCTTTGCCAATCAACTCAGTGAATGCCACAGTGCTATCGCCGTGTTGCACAGCCAGCTAAGCGCCTCACCGCTGACCGAAGCCGAGCACGACGAGCTGCGCGCCGCCGAGCTGCGGCTGGAGCAAGCCCAGCAGCAAGCCCAGCAGCAGGCGCGGCAGATGCAGCAACTGCAAAAGCAGCACCAGCAAGCGCAGCAACAGCGTGAGCAGGCCGACCAGCAGTTGGAAACCAGCCGCAAAGCCCTGCACAGCGCCGAGCAGCAGCTGCAAAACCTGCATCGCCAACTAAGCCCCGAACAAGGCAGTTTGCGCCATTTCCTGCGGCTGCATTACAACGGCTGGGAGCAGAAGCTCGGCAAAGTGCTGGACGAACGCCTGCTGGAGCGGCACGACTTGCAGCCGCATCTGCTGGAGCTGACCGACAGCCTCTATGGCCTGCAGCTGGATATAGCCGCCATCGACACCCCGGACTACGCCCAGGATGAAGCCGCCATTCGTCACCGCATTCACAGTGCCGAACAGCAGCTGGAGCAGGCCAACAGCAACAAAGCGGCGGCCGAGAAAGCATTAAAAGACAAGTACGAGCAAGCCGAACTGGCCCGGGCACAACTGGAGCAGGCCGAATGGCAACTGACCCAGTACGAGCAAAACATCGACTACGCCCGCGATGCCCGCAACCGTTTAGAAGCCCAGCAGCGCGAGCTGGTGAAACAGCGCCAGGCCTGCGTACGCTCGGAACTGAGCAGCCGTCAGCAGCAACTGGAAAAACTGCAGCACCAGCAACAACAGGATCTGCACGGCCTCAAAGACGACCACAACAGCCAGAAAATGGAGCTAAAAGCCGACTGGCAGGCCGAACTGCAGGTGTTCGATGAGCAGATGGACGAGCTGGAGCGTCAACTGGAGCGCAAGCGCGAAGACAACAAAAGCCAGCTGCGCGAACTGCAGCAAGCCTTTGCCGAAGAGCTCTCCGCCAAAGGCATCGATCCGCGCCGTCTGACCGAGTTAAAGCAAAAGCAGGACCAGCTGAAAACCGAGATCCAGAGCGTGACCGAGCGTCAGAATGAACTGAGCGCCTGGCAAAGCTTTATGCAGCTGGACTGGCAGCAGCTACGGCCCAAGCTGCTGGAGCAGGAAACCACGCTGAAACAGCAACAACGCACGGGCCGTCAGGCGCTGGAACAACTAAAAGCCGATTACAGCCAGCAGCAAAAACAGCTGGATGTGCGCAAGCAACAGCATCAGGAACAGATGCAACACGCCGAGCAGCGGCTGGTGCAATTAAAACCTTGCCTGAGCAAGCTGGCCGAGCTGCACCTGAGCAGCGTGAAACCAGCCAGCCTGGCAGCCTGCGCCGATGTGATTGAACGGTTGTCCCGTACCAACGAAGCACTGGAACAGCGCAGCAAGCTCGATGGCGCGCTGAAGCTGGCGATGGAGCAGTTTGAAAGCATGCTGAGTAAAGATGCCGGCCCTGAGTTCCTGGATCGGCTGGAGCATGAAAAACGCAAATTGCCCGACTACGCCGGCAAGCGCGAGCAGTTGCCGATCCTGTCCGATTTGCTGCGTATTTTAAAAGACGCCCAGCAGCAACTGCTGGAGATGGGCGAAAACATCGGCGGCGATCTGAAAAAGTTCTTCACCGTCTTTAGCGACATCAACCGCCGTATTGCGCTGCAAAGCCGCCGTTTAAGCGAAGCCGTGGCCGACGATCTGGTGCTGGAAGGCATCAGCCGCTCAGAAGTTCGCATTCTATCCACCATCGACGAGCTGGGTTTCTGGCAACCGCTGAAGCACTTCGCCAAGCTGTACGACGACTGGGGTGCCTCTGGCAAAGCCCTGCCCTCCGAACAATACTTAAACGCCCTGGCCGATGTGGTCGAGCTGCTGCGCGCCGACGAGCAGTACAGCATCGAATCCCTGCTGCGGCTGGAATTGCATTTAAGCGAAGGCGGCTCCGAGCTGGTGATTAAGAACGATCGCCAGCTGCTGGAGTCCTCCAGCCATGGCATGGCCTACCTGATCCTGTGCAAATACCTGCTGGCCTTTACCCGCTTGCTGCGCGGCGAGGCCAAGGTCAGCATTCACTGGCCGATTGATGAAATCGGTACCCTGGCCTACCACAACGTGGAAAAACTGTTCCAGGCTTGCAGCAGCAACAACATTGTCATTGTCGGTGCCTTCCCGAACCCGGAGTCCGATGTGCTGATGCTGTTCCAGCACCGCTATCTGATTGAGCCCAGCCAGCAGGACCCGAGCAAGCGCCAGCTCAAACGCATTCAACCCAAAGTCAGCCGCCTTGCTGAGCGGCTGGCACAGAAACAGCAGGAGGCCAGCTGATGCTGCAACACGGCCCTTTACTGGAACGGCTGCTGGCCGGTGACTTTATCTGTCAAATCAGCGACGAAGATGGCTATCGCCACCTGAGCGATGAACAAACCCAGCAGGAGATCAACCACTACCTGCGGCCGTTAAACCGCCGGCTGGTTAGCAATGACGATGGCTCGGTGTTTTATCTCGGTTACCACGAGCTGAGCAAAGAAGCCCGCGAGCATCTAAGCAGCCAGTTTGCCCTGACGGTGCAATCCTTGCTGCCTTTGCTGGAATGGTTGCAACTGGTGCAGGAAACCCTGGGCCGCGACAGCGCCCTGACCGCCGGCGATACCATCAAGCTGCAGGAGTTTGTGCTGCGCACCGAAGACAACCAGAGCCTGCGCCAGCGCCTGAACGCCCTGGCCAGCGACCGCTTTTTTAACAGCCAGAGCGAGCAACTGGACAGCCAGGTCAAACTGATTTTCCGCCGCTTAAAAGAGCACGGCTATCTGCTGCAACCGCACAGTGAACGCCAGTACTACATCGTCACCGGTAAAATTGATCATCTGCTGGATGTGATCCGCTTTATCCGCGATGAAGAGCAACTGCCGGTAGACGATACCCCCAGTCAGGAGGCACTGCTCTGATGGCCCCGTTGGAACCCAGCCTGGCGTCCAATTTATTCAGCATCGGTGCCGAGCGCCTGGCCTTGCTTGGCAAGCACCACAAAGCGCTGATGCAGGGTTATCTGGATGGCCATATTGATGAAACCGCCTTTAGCGAAGGCGCGCTGAAAAAGCTGATCGCCGCCCGTATTTTATGGCGGCCGGACGAGCAGCAGCCACTGGCACTGCGGCCTTTGGTTAGCGAGCTGATTGCCAGTATGGTGGCCGATGAAAACCGCCGCCAGATCAATGCCGACGTGGCCGAGAAGTTAGAACAAATCCGCAACCGGGTACAGGCCTACCGCGATGCCCAGTTCAAAGGCGATTACAGCGTGGCCGAGCTGCAACTGCAGCGCCTGACCGAGCATGTGCACGATTTAAGCGGCCAGTTTGAAGAGGCCATCGACAGCCTGTGGCACCGCTTAAACAGCGACTTTGGTTTTGTCAGCAGCCTGGACGATAAGATCCGCGAAAACGAACGGGCGCAAAAGCAACTGCGCCGTTTGCTGGATGGCCTGGATTTGCTCGATTTCAACGAGCTGATCGAGCTGTCGGAAGGCAACAACCACCTGCGTAAACTGCTGGTTAGTCAGTTGCAAAATCAGCTCAGCTCCCATCACAGCAGCTTGCTGGAAGTACAAAAGCGGCTGGTGCAACTGCTGGCGAAATTCCGTCAGCAACAGGCCCGCTCCATGCTGATCGCCAATATGGCGGCTTTTTTACGCCAGCACCCCAAATACCAGCCAGCCGATTACCCCAATCGCTCCGAACTGCCAACCTTGTTCAACCAGGCAGCAGCGATCCGGCCACAGGCCGCCATCGCACTGGATAAAGCCAGCGAACGGGCCGTGCTGGCCGAACTGGTCCGCGCCCTGCCAAGGCCCAGCAGTATCGAACTGCCGGAGCAACACAGCGCCAGCTTTGCCGAGCTGATGGTCGATGAAGAAATCGCCGCCCGCCAGCAGGCGCTGAAAACCGATGTGGAAAACTTCTACCTGCGGGTGATCGATCAGGGCGGCAAACTCAGCGCACTCGAGTACCTGGCCCAGCAGAAGCTCGACTGGGACAGCGAGATCTGGTTGTATCAGATCCTGGCCGAATACCAGGCACTACCGCTGGAAGAAAAGCGCATGTTCGGTATTTTGCGCGACGAAGCTCCGGCCAGCAGCGTCAACCAGCTGCTGCTGATCCGCGATATTCAGATCGCCCTGAAGGCCGCCTGATGCAACAGGCGCTGGGGCTGCAGGCACTGAACTGGCTGCGCCAGCTGGAGCTACGGCTGAAAGCCAGCGGCAGCGAAGCCGTAAGCCCCGGCAAAAAAGCGGCAGCTCAGGTGATTGACTGGTGCATTGAGCAGCAACTGTTGCCAGCCCACAGCGCCAGCTTGCCCAAAGTCCGCTTTGATATGGCGCTGCTGGGGGCCATTGCCACAGCCCAGCGCCAGCTCGGCCAGGCCTGTTTTCGCGATAATCTGGCGGCACAAAGCCGGATGGAGGCTGCACAATCCAGCCAGCAGGAATTAAAAAGCGCTGGCTTAAAGCCTCGCCAACAGCGGGTGCTGCTGCGTTTAAATCAACCAACGCAGCAAGCAGGTCTTCATACAGAGTTTATCGACACCGACTGGCAGCAACTACCACTGGACCAATTCGACACCTTGCTGGTAGTGGAAAACCTCGATTGTTTTTACCAACTGGAGCTGTTCACTCTGGAGCTACCCTTCCAGCAGCCGTTGGTGGTTTATCGCGGCGATCGCCTCTACAGCCGGGGCTGCAAAGCACTCAAAACCGCCTGGCTAAGTTTGCAGAAACCAACCATCTACTTCGGTGATTTTGATGGCAAAGGTGTCAGCATCGCTTTGCACGAAGGCTATCAGGCCATGCTGTTACCAGATCTTGCCACTTTGCAACAACAAGCCAGCAGCAGCATGCTGCCGGATACTCAGCTGAAATACCTGCCAGCGATCAAAAGCACTGCCTGCAGCCAGGATTTTCAGCCTTACCAAGCGTTACTTTGTCAGCAACTAAAAGGCCTGCGCCAGCAAAATATGCAACAGCAGCAACTAAAACCAATCAGCCTGACCTAAAGCAATATCAGCAATCACTGACCAAACCAAAGTTATGCTTGCAGTAAGTCTCTGTTCATTTTGAAAGCGCTAGCATCAGACTATTAGATTATTATAATTTCTAAGTACTGGATTGACATAGAATCACCTAGGTTCTACTATTAGAACCAATATGACCGACGCCTCTGCATTTATGTACGCGTCGGTTCTCATTTCTGAAATTGACTCAGCCATTCAACAGCCCCCTCAACGACACCAAGGTCTTGCAATGTTAACATGCCATTTCTAGAGCTTGGGAAGTCGTTTATCAGTGCAATCAGTCGTTGTGTCCAGCTTGAGTTAGGGCAAATAACAGCGAGTAGTTTCGCCATGATGGCAAAGTACATAAAAGGGCGGCTATGGTGCGCTGACACGTTACGCACAAAGTTCAAACTCTTAAGCCATTTTGCCAGCTGAGCGCCGTCCGCAAGCCCATACTTTTGGGCCACCTGATTTTTATCTGTAAACTGCATGCCTTCAAATAACCGGGACAGTAGTCCGAAGTCCCATACTTCAATCGCTACCCATATTGGTAAACAGCCGTCATACTTCTCGCGGTGATGAGCAATAAAAGGCTCCCGTCGCGCTCGTTTCAACATAGTATCGTATTTTTCCAGCCATACCTGATGCTCAGTCTTGCCTTTGTTTGGCCCTTTTATTATCGCTTTTTTGGCAAAATTACCATGCAAGCAATCCGGGTTCAGGTGTGCACAGGGATCTTTCTCCCCTAACCGATGGGCAATGTCCACCCGAAGTGCCATTTCAATTCGTTCCAATGCATCCAGCGCCAGTAGACGTAGCTTTTTATCAAACACATACAACTTAACCACATCTTCAAAATGGCTTTCTGGCATAAAGTGATCAAAGCGCACGGGTCGGTGTTCTTGTAGTGATGTTTCAGTGTCGATAACGCGAAGGGGGTACCAATAGCCGCTTAGCCGGTAATAACCAATACGTGCAAGGTAATTAAGCGCTGCTGGTTCATTATCAACCAGCAAACCACGGGATTTTAGAATAGCTAATTGGTCGGTCATTGACCGCCATGGTTTTAAGTCTGGCACAGGTTTATTTACCCCCTCCTTGCTCAAAAGTAGTATTTTTACGACGAAGGCAAAAAACCTCTTCCGTGCTTTCCATGGTATCGAGCACTACAGCTGTAACTTCAGACTTATCTACCCCATACCGCTCTTGGGACGCCTTTCCCATCTTTTGCTTCACTGGCGTACACAAATTCAGCGTCACTGTTTACTGGAAAATTAGCGTTATGAGCCGCTAAGATAATTTGTCGGCTGGATTTTACTTTACGATGCATCGGAATCACTTCGTTGAACACAAAGTTTAAATCCAGCTCATCTCCTGGCTGGTCAATAACCAAAGGTCCGCCTTGTTGTGCCAGAAACAATGCATGCGTCAATGATGCTTAAAAGTACTGTGCTAAAACAGATTGCGCGACTCTTCGAGTTCCCGCATCAAATACTCTTTGCGATTAAATCAGCTTTTAGTAACCCGCCCTTTGTCAGCAAACGAGCGGAGAAATTTGGTTTGCGTTTACTCCGATAAGCATCATAAATTTGCTTTAGTCCGTCCGCTGTGAGTAAAGAGATATTCACTTCGGTATCCATCTCCGCTGACTCAATAAAATCCTGCGAAAAACTTGGGGCAATAATCAGCACCTGTGCAACACTTTTTCCCTGATTTTCGCATCGTTTAACATAGGCCTTTATCTGCCGTGAAGTGCTGGAGTATTTTGCAAAATCACCATTCTTGCAGGTTTTGGCCTCACCAATAATAATATCGTCATCGCTGATGGACAGGATAATATCGGCTTTATCTTTAGCCGTATTTATCGACTTGCGAAGCTCTTCATCCACATTCAAATCCATCTGCTCGAGAATAGTTTTGGTAGCCTCCTCAAATTTCAGACCAAGATCTGCCTCAGAGACATCAATACCGGATTCTTTAAGCCCCATCAGATCACGTCGAGCTAAAGCAGCAAAATTTTCAATCAATTTATCATTTGCACTGGCGAATACATCAAGCAGATGAAATCTTGGGTTACCCTTTTTAGGAAGATTCATCGTATCCCGCAAATCTCTCATTTCATCATTATTAATTAAATAAAGCAGGTCATGTGGGGTGATGCTCAGAGCGCGTAACCGCTCGACATTAATTTCCTCGGTATCTTCCAGCTCAAACTCTCTTTTGAGACGTTGTGAAAGTGACTCTTGGCGGCCATCAGGGTCCTTGCCGTGGAAGTTTTCCTCCAGCGCATCGAACATTTCTTTATAGCCTGTTGCACTCATGGCATTAAATTCGCGCTCAGTAGCTGAATTTAAGCTCTCCAAAATTACGTTAATCCGCTCATCAACTGTTTGTCCTATTCGCTCAGCGTCAATATCCAGATCGGTGATCAGTTGCTTCAAACGCTCTTTGCGTTTATTTTGACTTTCATTTTCATCGTACAAATCCCGTCCCAGCATATCTCGTACAGAAATACCGGAATGCATGATGGTTGAAATTCTCTCGCTGCGGGAAACCCCACGAATTCGCTTACCATAACTTTTAAGAATGTTGGCAAGTTCAGCGTCGGACAGCACCCGTAATATCCTTAGCAAATGCTTATCCGCCAACTCTTTATGCTGAATTTGATTAAGTATGGCAACGACTTCGTCAGGAATCAGTACTTCTGAGCGTTTCCGGTTGATAAAAATCACCCCCATCTCGCGTAGGTCCTGCAAACAATTTTCGACTGTTTCCTTCCCTGCTTTTATCGGATCAGACAAATGCTCAATAGCTACGACTTCATCGTGAGAAATTTTCAGGTGCTGTGCGAGGACATTGAGAATACTTCGTTCATCATCAGAGATATTGGCTTGTCTGTTTGTTTTGAGATCGTTGGAATATGCAATTTTGAGGCAGTCATTAAAAATTTTAAGTCGATGTTCACGACAGTAGTTATCCGCTATACAGCTGTTTATCTCTTGCTGTATTTGCCTCGAAAGCGAGTCCAGCACCTCCCACTCCCGACTATATAATTGCTCTAGCCAGCTGATTCGAGCAACGCCGTTACCGTCACGGCTCAATATATTCACTAACAGAGCCATAGATGCATCGCATAGTGTCAATCTTTCTTCTATCGCTACTTTGTAGTGCTCAGCAACAGCAGCAAAAAGTAATGAAATTTCGCTTCCGGATGCATCTTTGATTTGGCGATTGACCTTATTCAAAGTTTTGTCGATTGTGGCGTCGTAGGCAGCTGCATTGCTACATAATTTGTCTAGGCAGGTAATAAATTTTGATTTTTCAATTTGATTTAGTGCAGACAGAACTTGATTCAATTTCATTGGACGTCCCTTTCTTATTGTTTTGGCATTGCTAACAACGGCAACTATTAGACTGGTTGTAATTCAACCAGAAAAATACTTATACCCAATCTAGAACATAAGTTGCTGTTTCGCAATTCAAAACAAGACAAAGGTTAATCACCCGATTTACTTTAGTGCTTCAAAACTCTCTGCTACGCATGGTTACTACTGCACATCACCAACCACCTGATGCTTGCTTCTTAGTAACAGCACTCCCAACCAGCTAAACCAGATAAGTTGCAACAGGCCAAACATGTCTTTTAAATAGGGCACGGTATGCAGCACGGTGAGGATCCCCAGGCAGCCTATCAGCAACCCCAGTAAGTGCAAGGCTTTCGGTAGCCATTGTTGTTTAAGGCCAGCCAAGCTAAGCAGCAACACCCATAGCCCACCGACCAGCTCAATACCGCCTCCAAGGGCATGGGTGATAAGCCAGAAGCTATG
Organism: Alkalimonas amylolytica; assembly: GCF_900107845.1. Taxonomy (GTDB): domain Bacteria; phylum Pseudomonadota; class Gammaproteobacteria; order Enterobacterales; family Alteromonadaceae; genus Alkalimonas; species Alkalimonas amylolytica. Next base: position 42,978 of record NZ_FNRM01000010.1, on the reverse strand, counting down.
GTACAGCGCTTGTGCCTGCACCGGGTCGATGCTGACCAGGTGTATAAGTCGGTCCAGCCCTATCAGGTAGGTCATGCCGCTGGCCATCATCAGCGTGACCCAGATCCAGCCAAAGCGGTCTGCCAAGCCGGCCAGGGCAGATTGTTTATCCGGCATTGCCTGCTGCAATGCCTGCAAACTGATGGCTAACAAGATCCCAAACACCAGATAACCAAGGCTGTAACTGATGGCAAACAGCAGCCGACCTTGCTGCAAAAATTCTATCCGCCCCAGGGTATCCAGCCCTGGCGGAACGGAGATCAGCCCAAAGAAAATGATAAACATACTGAGATAGCACAACGCCATCCCAAGGGCGGCAACACCACCGATCCGTACTGTGCTGTTTGAAGGGGCTGAAGGGGTCGCTTGCATGCTTTGCTCCTGGTATTGAACGCTGTTTTACCGTCCTACCATAAAGCCATTTCGCTGTGATGTCGTCCGGGACGATAAGCGCGGACAGTTTTTTACTATTGGCGCCCCAGAAAAGGCCGTACACTAACGGCTACAAACAACGAACAAAAAGCAAGCATCGATGACGGAATTAAGTCTGGCCGCTGCAGCACTGGGTGTGCTGGGATTTACCCTGCATTTGCTGATACTGCGGCTACCACAGCAGCATTATTTATCGCCATTAGTGCTTGCCTTAGGAGCACTGGCGGTGATCTTAACTGGCCCGCTGATTTTTCAGCTCGCGCCTGACTTCATCTTCCTGTACATCGCGGCTTTGCCAGTGGCTTTTTTTGCCGTGCCCCCCAGCCTGTACCTGTATGCCAGAGCGCTAAGCACCCGCACTGCATGGCGCTGGCAGTGGCACCATAGCACCAGCTACTGGAGCCAACTGGTTGCGATACCGCTGGCACTGCTGATTTACACCCTGCCCGAAGCGGAGCAACAGGCGCTGTTTTTCGCCGATTCCGCCTCACTGCAAGGCCAGTCACTGCTCACCGCTATCGCATTCTTAGCAGCCACTTTGCTTTGGCTGGGGCTTAGTCTGTTGTATCTGCTCCGCATCACCATGCAATTACGGCGCTATCGAAAGCAGCTCAGACAGGTGTTTGCCACTGATAGGGGAAAACACCTGCATTGGCTCGATGGTCTGATCATCTCGCTACTCCTAAGCTGGGGTTACGCTGTGCTGGTATTGATGGCTGGTGAGCGGCTGGCATCGCCCTGGGTCAGCGATAGCGGTGTGCTGCTGTTGGCACTGATACTGGTGTGGTTACTCTGTTATTGTGGTCTGCAGCAACAGCCGGGTTTTGCCGAAGTGTTCAGTATGGTGGAGACCAGCGAACCTGGTGACGCAGAAGCGGCAGGAACCAAGCCCGTCGATGCCGTTAAATACCAGCGTTCGGCGTTAGGTGAGGCGCAAACAGAGCGGATAGCGAACAAGCTGCAGCAGGCGGTGTACCAGCAACAGCTGTACCTGGACCCTGCGCTGACCTTGTACAAACTGGCAGAGCATATTGGTGTGTCGCCGCAGTATTTGTCGCAGACACTCAACCAGGCTCTGCAGCAATCGTTCTATGACTACATCAATGACGCCCGCATAGCCGCAGCAAAGCAGCAATTGCAGCACAGCAATGACAGCGTGCTTACCATTGCCATGACGGTTGGTTTTAACGCCCGCTCGTCTTTTTACAAAGCCTTTAAAGCCAGCACTGGCCTTACCCCGGCGCAGTATCGGGCGCAGGTAGCTAACTAATCAGGCTGCACCCGTGCCAGCACAGTAATAGGTTCGGTCAGCGGTAAGGCCAGCAGTAAGCCTTCGCCGGAGGCGGGAAAAATACCAGTCAGAGCGGTGATATTGACCTGATGACTGATCAGCACTGTGGGGGTGCTAAAGGGAGCCTGCGCCAGAAAGACTTTCAATGCGCTGGTTTGTGCCTGCCGATCACCTCGGCCAGCAAAAAATGAATTCAGCAGTGGCAAGGGCTCAACCGCTGAAAGCGCCATCAGCTGACCGGTTTCAAGGCTGCGGCACCACTCACTGCTAAAAATCTGCACATCGGCAGCTGTTTTTTGCTGCAGCAAATGCCCCCAGGCCTGGGCCTGCTGACGACCGCGCGCATTCAGATTGCGCTGGGTGCTGCAGTCTTGCAGCACAAAGCCGGCCGGGTCGCCGGTACCTGGCGCTAACGCATGGCGCATGATTAAAACGGCGTTGCCATAACGCCAGGCTTGCCATGCCAGTTCATCCGCCGTCAGGCTAAATGGCAACAAAAATAATAGTATCCAGGGTTTCACGTAAGGCCCCCAACATCATCCCACCGAGGCAATACGTCACAGGGGGCCAAAAGGATTTAGCTGGCCGGATAAAACCAGGCGCTTTTAATCAGGCCAGCTTCGACTTCGTACACCACGGCCACTTCGGATGGCGTGTCGCTTAGGCCATGCACCCGCTCGTGATCAATCACCTTGTTGCCTACCACCATACGGCTAAGCACCTCGGCGCGAAGCGCTGGCAGGGTAAAGCGCTCACTGGCATAGAACTGCCGCAGCGCAGCCAGACCCTGCAGCGCCGGGGAACTTGCCGGCATGCGGTAAATGGCGATATCCGGGTGGTAACAACGGCAAAAAGCGGCTAAGTCTTTGGCATTGTAAGCATCCAGCTGACGCTGCACCGGCTCACGCACATCGGGCGCCGCCAGCAGGCTTTTGACCATAAAGCAACTGTTTTCATCGTCCTGGTAATCGGCAAAAGGGCCGCAAAACACAAAGCCAGCGCTTTGGTACAAGCTACGGGCTGGCTTGAAAAAATCCATCGAGCCGGTTTCAAGGTAAAGGGTATCGATCCCCAAAGCGGCTGCCTCGGCCAGCACATGCTGCAGCAAAGCCCGGCCAATGCCCTTGCCACGCACCTTCGGATCGGTGCGCATCGATTTAATCTCGCCGATGCCGGCACTGTGCTGCTTTAAAGCCACGCAGCCCAGCAACGCATCGTTTTCCCAGCCAGTCCAAAAGCGGATATCCGGTGCTTTGAGTTTGCTCAAGTCCAGCGCATGCACGCTCTCTGCCGGTGAGGTGGCGTACATATCGGCCAGATGGCCCTGCAGCAGTGCAATGACGGCCGAGGACTCGAGGGGATCAAGAATGATGTTCATAAAAACAGATGTGGATTGAGGGTGCATCATCATAGCAGCAAGTCGCGCCGTTAAAAAAGCATGCCTTTGACTGCCACACAACATTTGGCTGAGCGGCTACCCATCTGTTTAACGACTAACGACGTGGTATGGTTTGCTGGCGCATCAGGTTGTTTTGTCTTCCTGATACATGCACCAAGCGTGATGCCCGGTTTTACTTTGATACATGGCACTATCGGCTTGCTTTAGTAAGGTTTTTGCCGAAACTGGCTGGCCGGGTGAAAACAGGGCAACACCAATGCTGCAAGATACATCGATCTGCTGCGCTGAGTAGTGCACACCGGGTGTGTTTAAAGCACTGCTGAGCCGCTCAATGGCTTTGCACAGTTCTTCATCGCTGTTGATTCGATCCAATATCAGCACAAACTCATCCCCGCCCAACCTGGCAGCAAAGTCCGAAGAGCGGCTGGCTTGCTGCAACTTGATTGCAGTTTCAACCAGCAGTTGATCGCCAGCATCATGGCCATGGGTATCATTCAGTTCTTTAAACTTGTTCAGATCAAAGTACATCAGCGCCAGTTGGTGCTGGTATTTTCGAGCCAGTTGCAGCCGCCGTTCCAGCTCTTTATTGAAGAAACGCCGATTGGCCAGTTTGGTTAAATTATCGTGATTGGCGATGTATGACAGTTTACGGTTTCGCTGTAGCTGCACAAAAGCACTGTAGCTGATTAGGAAAAACACCACCAGCAGGTAACTGAGCTTGGCTTGCCAGGTTTGCCACCAGGGCGGGATCACATCCAGTTGGATCCGCTTGCTAGCAGGGTTCCAGATACCATCTGCATTGGTTGTGCGCACCTCCAGTTCATACTGGCCGTACGGTAACTGGCTTAAACTCAGCTGGTTGCCGGCCATGGCACGCCAGCTGTTCATTAACGGCGGCAGCCGGTATTGGTATTGAATGCGCTCGGGGCTGAGAAACTCCAAAGCGGCAAACTCAAAAGCGTAATAACTCTGTTCCGGCTGAATGGTCAACTGCTCAATAAAAGCCGGCAGGCTCTGCGCCATCACCTGCACCGATGTCAGATGCAGCCTAGGGAATTCGACATCGGCAGCCAACTGCTCTGGCGCAAACAACAGCAGCCCCTGATTACCACCAAACGCCAGCTGACTTGCGCCCGAACGGCTCACCGCATTGGCATGAAACTCCATATCCAGCCAGTGCAGATGACGGGATAGTGCCGTAATCGTCAAGGTTTCCGGCTCAATACGGCTCAAAGTTCTCATGCCGGTTAGCCAGATATCGCCGTTTTCGGCTTTGGCCAGGCCGCGCAACTGATTCTCTGCCAGTCCCTGCTCTACCGTCAGATGGTGTTGCAATTGCCATTGCTGTTGCACTTGTTGCCAGCCTAGCACAAACAGACCGTGATCCTGCGTCGCCAGCCACAGCCTGTCTTCCTCCAGCAGCAGGCTGGTGATATGGCGCTGCTGCAGCTCTGTGATCCCAAGTTGTTCAGCCAGCTCAACCGCTTCCTGTTGGTGCAGATGCCATAAGCCACGCGAACTGGCCAGCAGGTACCCCTGCTCCACAGGCTGGATATCCGTGATGTAGCCGCGGGCGATCGGAGGATGCTCCAACTGGAGCTCACGGCTTGCCAGATCCATGACGGCAAAACCACCGTCATAAAAGCCAATGAGCAATTGCTGTTGATCCTGTCGCAGGCTATACACTTCCCGCCCTGCTATCAGCACTTCAACCTGAGCGCTGTCGGGGTCAAAACCAAGCAATCCGGCATTGGTGCCCAGCAGCACCTGATCTTGCCATGGCAGCAAACTCCAGATCACCGTGCGTGGCAAAGCATCCGGCTCACTGGAAGCCGGGAAAGTGCGCAGCTGTTGGCTGCGCACATCAAAATGATTCAAACCACTTTCCGTGCCAAACCAGACGCTCTGCTCAGTCGCTGCCACCGACCACACATGCTTATTGGTAATATTCTGATATTCCCCCAGATGGATGATGGCGGCATCAACCGGATTCGCCACCGCCAGGCCATTGGTGGTAGCGACCCATAAGTGCTCGGCTTGATCAAACAGCAACTGGCTGATGTTGTTATGAGGCATGCTGTATTGGATCTGGGGATGATGGCTGTAATGGCGAATGCTAAGATCCTGCAACGATAAAACCGCTATACCATCGTAAAAGTAGCCAAGCCAGAGCTCATTGTTGCGAAGCGCCAACGACCAAATGCTGTTGGAAAGCAGGCCGTCATCGGTAAGCAGTTGCCGCTCCAGCTGTCGGCTGGCCGTATTAAAGATCAGCAAGCCATCCCGCTGTGTGGCCAGAAAAAGCCGCTCCCCCAGCAACAGGCCATCAAACAACCGCTGATGCTGCACATCGAAGCCCGGCATGGCCGTTAAATCAATTGGTTCTGGCTGGCTTTCTGCCTGCCTGGCGTAGAGCCCCTGCTTGGTGCCAATCCAGAGCGTATTTCCTTGCTCCGTAAGAAACTTCACTTCCACATCAGGCAGGATCAGTTCAAAATCACCGATGGGATCAACCAACCGATACAAGCCCGCATCCGTTCCCACCCAGAGCTGCTGCTCACTATCCTGGTACAGGGTTAATACCGTAGCGTCGGGCTTGGGTAAGGGTTGCAGGCTGAAATGGCCTGTCACTTCATCAAACAGATACAAGCCTTTTTCAGACCCTACCCAGAAGCGCTGCTGTTGGTCCTGCAGCAATACCAGAATATCGTTGCTGCCAAGGCCACTGTGGGCAGACAATTGATAATGCACAAAGCGTAAGCCGTCAAAGCGCGCCACGCCGCCTTTGGTTCCTAACCAGATAAAACCATCCTGGTGTTGACTGATGGTATTGATGTAGGCAGAAGGCAACCCATCCCGGACCGATAAGCGGCGAAAATGCAGTTGCTCAGCATCAAGCTGGTAACTGGCGGCAAGGCCAGCAGCAGGGGATGTACACAGCGCCAAGATAATCAACAACTTAATCATATGCTTTGGCAGTAATCGGCAGGTAATCTCAGCCTAGCAAATGCTCAGGAAATATACAAAGTAAAGTGCGATCATTCCTCTTTAGAGGTACAGGCTGTTACCGGCCATCGCTGGCGTTGCAGCAATCCTGCAGCACCTGTTCAACAGAAGTACAGAGCGTCTGCTCGGTAAAGACATTACTTTGCAGCCCCAACAAACGCTGACGCAGCGCTTCATCATCCAGCAGCAAGCGCGGCCGCAGCTTTTTTTGCTGCAGTTTTTGCAGCATGTCTTCAATGGCAAAGACAGCAGTGAGATCCATGTAATCCACCCCGCGACAATCCAGCACTATGTCTCTGGTTTGCATTACCTGGTCAACCTTATCCATCCGATCCAGCATCTGCGCCATCGAGCCAAAAAACAGCGGGCCGCTTAGGCGCACCAGCCGCACACCGGGGTGTTCGGGGTCATTCGGTACATCCAGCAGCTCGTCGTCTTCCAGATGAATATGGGCGGTTTTGGCCATGCGCCAGGTCACCAACCCCATGGCCAGCACCACCCCAACCCCAACGGCTATCACCAGATCCACCAGCACCGTCAGCGCAAAGACACTGAGCATAATGACTACTTCTGGCCTGGGCGTGCCCTGTATCCGCTTGAGTAGCCGGTAATCCAGAATATCGATGCCTACCTTCACCAAAATGCCAGCCAGAACCGCCAGCGGGATCTGAGCCGCCAGTGGCGCCAGCCCCAGCAGCAAGGCCAGTAAAAACACTGCATGCACCATGCCACTGACCCGGGTGCGGCCACCGGCATTCACATTGACCACAGTACGCATGGTGGCACCGGCACCGGGCAAGCCACCGATAAAAGCACACAGCATATTGCCAAGGCCCTGACCAATCAGTTCTTTATTAGGTTGATGCCGGGTGCGGGTGATGGAGTCTGCCACTAACGAGGTCAGTAAGCTGTCGATGGTTCCAAGCAGCGCCAGCGTTAAGCCCAGGGTAAAGATCAGGCTCCATTGCGCCAGGCTAAATTGCGGCAGATGAAACTCCGGCAAACCCGTTGGGATCTCGCCAATCACCGGTACCTGCCAGCCCAGCAGTACAGCAGCCAGGGTGCAAAGACAAAGCGCCAGCAAAGGCGATGGCAAATAGCGGCTAATGCGCATTGGGGTAAACCAGACAATGGCAAAGGTCATTAAACCCAGCACCAGTGCATGCCAATTTAGTTCTGCCAGCGTATCTGGAAGCCTGGCCAGTGCCTGCAGCGGTGAAGGGGATGGTGAGGCGCCAAGCAAGGGAGCGAGCTGCAACAAAATAATAATCACCCCAATGCCGCTCATAAAGCCGGAAATAACCGGATAGGGAATGTAGCGCACCAGGCCGCCAATTTTTAGCAACCCAAAGATAATTTGCAGCATACCGCCCAGCAGCACCACCGCCAGTGCCATTTGAAAGCTGCCACCTAAAGCCGCTATAGCCGCTGCAAACACCACCGTCATCGGCCCGGTTGGGCCGGAAATCTGCACCCTGGTGCCACCAAAAAGCGCGGCCACTAAGCCCAAGGCAATGGCACCATACAGACCTGCCGCCGCCCCAGCGCCAGAAGCAACCCCAAAAGCCAGTGCCAATGGCAGTGCTACGATGCCGGCAGTCAGGCCACCAAAGAGATCACCACGCAAGGTGGCGGCAGAATAGGAGTTAGGTGCTGCCATGAAATCGTCTTGTTGTTGTTATTTTCAACAGACTTTGCAGATAATTGCAGCAAAGCCACGGTAAAGTGTGGCTAAGTTACCGTTTTCAGGCTCCGATAACAAGGCGGATCAGTTTGGTCTGTGCCAGCAAAGACTGCTCTGCAAGCTTTTATTTGACGGGAGCAAGACCAGACTTGCTATGCTTAGCAAAACACTCAGGTGCCCCTGCTATGGAAAAGAAAGTCCCTCCGCTGCTGTTGTTTGTGATCTTTGCCGGGCTGATTTGGCTCACAGCCAACTGGCCGGCTCCCTGGCCATTGTGGTTCAGTCAGTTGCTGGCGGTCTTGCTGCTGTTGGATGGCGTGATTTTCTGCGGCTGGGCGTTTTGGCAGTTTCGACGCGCCAAAACCACCGTTGACCCGCGCTACCCGGAGCGCACTGCAAAGCTGGTGACTGGAGGGGTATTCCAGTTTAGCCGCAACCCGATGTATCTGGGCTTTTTATTGCTGCTGATTGCGCTTTGCTTCTGGTTGCATAGCCTGAGCGGCTTTTTGTGGTTACCGGCTTTTGTGCTCTGGCTGCATTACTGGCAAATAATGCCTGAAGAGCGGGCACTGGCCGAGCGCTTCGGCGATAGCTGGTGGCACTACTGTCAGCAAACCCGGCGCTGGCTTTAACGTAGCAGCGCGATTTCTTGCAAATGATCTTTTAAATGCAGCCAATGCGCATTGTAATACTGTGCCTTGCTGAGACGGCCATAGGCAAAATGCGGTGCCAGTGCGCCCTGCCAGCGGATAAACTGCTCCAGCTCTATCACCAGCTCTGCTTGAGCCACGTCAATCGGTACCGATTTGCGTAACTCTGGCGCTCCGGGCAGAGGTTCATGCAGTGGGTGCTGCATCTTACCGGCCGCACTAAAGGCGGCCAGTGCCGTCGAGCCGACCGTCAGCTGAAACAAGCGGGAGCGCTGCTCCGGATAACCAATACGCGAATAACGCACACTCTGGGCACAGTGCTGAAAGATTTCACTGACACTCCAGTCGCCGAGTTGGGTCAATTGCCCGGCCGGCCATTGCTGCAGCTGGCTGGTCAGCTCATGCAAAGGCGGTCGGCGTAGCATGGCACCAACATGGGCTCCCGCCCAGAGTGCGACCGGCGTAGCAGCCACCAGACCTAAAAAGGCTCTGCGTTTCATGACTCATTCTGCTCTACTTAGTCTCTTGACTTCATCTTAACGCCATTTTCCTGTCAGATCGAATACTGGTTGTACCTTGCTGAAGGACAGTACTGTGCTGTATGCTTGTTAACAAATAGGGCAAGGAGAGAAACTATGCGTTGGTGGTGGTGGTTTACCTGCTTTAGTGCCGCCTTGTGGGCAGAGCCTGTACCCGATGAGATCAGGTTGTATACCGAGCATCTCCCTCCCTACAGCTATCTGAATGGCGATACTGTAGATGGCATCAATGTCGAATTGATGCGCTTGCTGTGTCAACGTACTGAGCTCAACTGCCGGATTGAACTGCTACCCTGGCGCCGCGCCTTTGACAATGCGCAGCAACAACCCTACAGCGGTGTGTTTTCCACTTCCCGCACCGAAGAGCGTGAGTCGCTGTTTCAATGGGTAGGGCCTATTGCCTCGGATTGGGGGTATTTATTTCGCCTCAAAGGCCGTAACGACGTCAACCCGACCAACCTGGAAGAAGCCAAAGCCTATCGACTGGCGGTAGCGCGTGGCGATGTCTATGAAAGTTATTTCAAACGCCATGGTTTTGAGTATGGTGTCAATATGCTGGACTTTACCACCAAGCCGGAGCCGGTGCCCTTGTTTCTGGCCAAACGGGTCGATTTATTGGTTGGCTCGCCCCGCTCAGTCCGAAGCTGGCTGCAACAGTACGGTGCACCAGAGGACAGCGCAGAGGCCTTATTTAAGTTGCGCAATGTAGGCGACAATTACCTGGCACTGCACCCCGGCTTTCCGGCTGAACTGACCGCCCGACTGCAGCAAGAGCTGGAACTGCTGCGCGCTCAGGGCGTGATTCAAGCCCTGATCGAGCAGTATACTCACGAGTAACACTTCCTTTAGTCGCAGCATTCACCGAAAATAAAGTACACTCTGTTTTTTTTATACTAACGACTGCAGTACGAGGCGAACCTTGACCACACGCCCCCTTTTCCAACCGGCCTGGTGGCTACCCGGCGGGCATTTACAAACGCTGGCGGCCAAATACCTGCACCCACGCTATCAAGGCAGCCTAAGCAGTGAGTGGCTGCCGCTGGCGGATGGCGATGAGTTGGAGCTGTGCTGGAGTCAAAACTTGAACGCCGATTACCAGGGGCCCTTGGTGGTGCTGTTGCATGGCCTGGCCGGTAACCGGCACAGTCATTACGTGCAAGGCATGTTTGCTGCGTTTGAACGTCTGAACTGGCCAGTCGTACTGCTGCATTTTCGCGGCTGTGGTAGCCGGCCCAATCAGTTGCCACGCGCTTATCATTCGGGTGATACCGATGATCTGCGCTATCTGTTGGCTCAATTGCAGCAACGCTTTCCAGGTGTACAACTGCTGGCCGTAGGTTTTTCGCTGGGTGGCAATGTCCTGATGAAGTTCTGCGGGGAAGAAGGCAACAATAACCCGTTGACAGCTGCAGTTGCCGTCTGCGCTCCACTGGCTCTGGCTAGCAGCGCCAAACGAATCAATCAAGGCTTTAGCAAGCTGTATCAGCGCTACCTGCTGCGCCAGCTGAAGCAAAGCGCGCTGCAAAAGCTGCAACGCTTTGATGACTTCCCTATTCCACTCACGCACCAGACCGTAAAGCGTATGCATAGCATTGAAGCCTTCGATAATGGCTTTACCGCACCTTTGCATGGCTTTTTGGATGCCGCCGATTACTATCGGCAGGCCAGTGGCCGGCAGTTTTTACCGGCGATCCGGGTGCCCAGCCTGATTATCCATGCCAAAGACGATCCTTTTCTAGCCCCTGACGTGGTGCCACACCAGGCAGAGCTACCGGACTTGGTACGGCATGAGACCTGGCCTTCAGGCGGCCATGTTGGCTTTGTCAGTGGCCGCAACCCATTGAAGCCGGTGTTCTGGCTGAACCAGCGGATCCCACTATTTTTCCAAGAGGTACTGCAACGGTGATTATTCCCTGGCAACAGCTTGAGGCAGAGACGCTGAACAATTTGATTGAATACTATGTATTGCGCGAAGGTACCGATTATGGCGAGCAGGAAATATCGCTAGCGCAAAAAGTAGCGCAAGTCCGTGCACAACTGCGCTCCGGCGAGGTCGTACTGGTGTTTTCTGAGCTGCATGAAACCGTCAATCTGATGTCTAAACAGCAGTTTAACGAGCAGTAAGGGCAGCTGAGCTGCCCCTGCTGTGATGGCTGTGATTTAAGGCACCAGCTTACGTGCGGTGTCGAGATAAACCTGACCCCGGGCTTTCACCTTAGCGGCATCGCTGTATTCGGACGCGACATGCACTTCTTCCAGCACCTCGGCAAGTATGGCCAACTCGGCCTGCATTTTCTCCAGCGCGTTTTCCAGGGTGTAAGTCATTTGATGCACTTCGTGCAGCTGAGTCGGAGTGAGTGACCCCAATGCCACCAGCTCGGCCAGTTTGGCATTGTAGACAGAAAAATTTTGCACGGCTTCAGTCAGTGTATTGGCTGGTAGACCTTCAAAATGATCGGGGCGGTCGGAGTGGGCCATAGCCGCTGTAGATAAGCTAAGTAGTACGGTGCATACAAATGTTTTGAGTCGCATTCTCAATCCTCATTGCTATCGATTCGGTTGCTTGAGGTCGCTGACATTGTCTTGCAAGTGAGTGTGATGTGCCACTCATCAAAATACAGTCACTCTGTCGGTGCTGTTGATCGTCAGTATATACCCAACTGACCTCAAGATGCGAGCATCAGTGCCGCTGGGCGGGGTGAATAAGAGCCAGACCAGCGCTGTGGCTGGTCTGTTTGGCGGGGTTCAGGCCAACCGGCGTGGTGAGCGGCTGCTCACCAGCCAGACCAGCGCCAGCAGCAACAGCAAAGGCCAAAGGACGCTAAAGCCAACCACCAGCAGCACGATTCCTGCCAGCACCACCCCCAGCAGCAGGCTGTTCAACAGCACAGCTCCCAGCAAGTAAGCAAGGCCAGCCAGACAGAGCACCACCACGGCGGCGATCAACACATCAAAAATCATCACCACCCCGCCGACCAGGACAGCGCCGACAAAGGCCAGCAACGCTGGCCCAAGCCAGACAATAGCTACCAGCAATGCAAAAACAATCAATACATTACGCATGGCTTGTCTCCTTATGCGGCTGTTTTTGTTTCAGTGCCACCAGCGCCTGCTCAATGGCTTCTTGCTGCTCCAGGCTCTGAAATTGTTGTTTCAGCGACGTGCTGCTGGCCGAACGCCCCAGATCCATCGCTTCCAGCTGAGCTTCTAAGCCATCGATTTTTTGCTCGTAACGCTCGAATTTATGCATGGCCTCGGTGATTTTGTCTTGATGCTGCTTGCTTTGCACCTGCATCCGCACCTCAGTGCAATCTGCCCGGCGTTGTGTTTGGTGATAGCGCTGCCGCGCTTCATTCAGCTTGCTTTGCAAACGGCTGATATCGCCTTCAATATCGGCCAGCAACGACTGACTTTGCGTGTCTTCCTGCTGCACGCTGCTGCGCTTTTCTTCCGCCGCCAACCGCTCAGCCAGTGCCGCCCGCGCCAGATCTTCTTTATCGTGCGCTAAAGCCCGTTCGGCTTTTTGCTGCCAGTCCGTAACCGCCGCATCCAGCTGCTGCAGCTGGCGTTGCAATTGTTTGCGCTCAGCAATGTGCTCAGCCGCTAAGGTACGCAGCTCGGCCAAAGAGTCCTCCATTTGCTGCACCAGCAAACGCAGCATTTTTTCAGGCTGCTCGGCTTTATCCAGCAGGGCGTGCAGATTGGCGTTGATAATATCGGTAAAACGGTTCAATGCATTCATGGGATTTTCCTTGTGTCTTTGCCAGCTGTACTGGCTTGAAATAAGCGATTACACGAAAGCTATTTCAAGAGCTGTGCCAGAACACCTAAAAACACAAAAAGAGCCTTATTATCATAAACTTAATGCAACGCCAATCCACAGAAAAGCCCACAGCAGCAGGCTTACATAACGGAGTCGTTAGCAAAATTGACCAGAAAGTGGTGAAATCTGACATAATGTCAGGTATGAAAGCGAACCGCACCTTGCTTCAGACTTAGAAGGTCCGCCAGTGATTTAAAAGCTAAACACCTTCACCGCCGGGTTCAACATTTTCTCTGCAATACGCGGTGGTTGCGCTGCTGTCACGCCTTCAAGCAGGGCGTCTGCCGTGGCAGGCTTGTTGGGTAAGTAAAGCGCGCATACCTCGACACTGGCGCCACCAGCCATTAATTGCTGCAGCAACTGAGCGGGGGTGACGTCTCTTGGCTTTAACGTCGGGCTTTCATGGCCTTTGAGGGCTAAATCGCCGGCACCATCACACAGTAGGACCGAGACATTGGCACCTTGCTGTTGCATCTGGCCGGCCAGCACCATCGCCATGCCCTGAGTTTGCAGTGATGAGCTGGTCAGGTAAACAAAGACATCGTTATCGGCGTGAGCGGCTGTGCTGACAACAGCAGCACAAGCCAGGGTTTGCCATAGTTTCATTGGTCGTTCTCCTTCGTGGTTTTCATAGTCGTTTTCACAGCGGTTTTCGTCGTGGTTTGCATCGTGATGCACTGTGTCGTTGTGATTTAATTTTTTGAGGCTTCTGATGTCGGGGCTATCCAGGCCACCCCGGCAGGCACCCGGTAACTCCAGGGCAAGCCGGAATTGCGCCAGCCATCCAAGGCACATGGTTAAAGCATACACCCATTACATTAATTTTTTCTTATTAAAGCCTGCGACATAGTGTCGCAGATCAAAGTAAAGCTGTTTTTTACACTAGTACTTCGCTCGTTTTGCAGCTAACCTTTAATTAAGATTAACCTAATAAAATGATGGTGTGGCTATGAAAACCAACGTAGGTGGACTGGATAAAACATTACGCATGCTGGTGGGCATTGTGCTGATTGCTTTGGCTGCCACAGGCGTGGTCGGTGTTTGGGGTTGGGTAGGTGTGGTACCGCTACTGACCGGCTTACTCAATACATGCCCGGCCTACAGCCTGCTCGGCATCTCAACCTGCAAGCCCAAAGCATGACCAGTCAGACACTGCAGCTATTTGACTCTTTGGTGTTACTGGCTGTGCGCTACGCCATGGCGGACACAGGGAGCGCCAGCTTGGCTCAGGTACAACAAGCAATGGCGTATCTGCAACCCCCTGGCGCAGAACCAGATGAGATCGGCACCGCTCTGCAACGGTTGCAAAGCGCCAGCTTAATCACCGTCAGTGATCAGCAGTATCGGTTCAACGAACTGGCCGAGCGTTATTGGCACCAAAGTGGCGCTGATAAAGTCTGCGGTGTACGAGTGCAGTGGCAACGTTTGCACCAGCAATTGCAGGGGTTTGAACTTGGATCCCAGGAGGTTTTATGAGCACATCTCCCATTCAGCCACTGCGGCGCAAGTTGCTGCTTGGGTTAGCGGCATCACTGTACAGCTGGTTGTTGTGCAAAAGCTGGCTACGAACCCGGACATTTTGATTTAGCTTGTACTTACATGATGTCAGGCTACACTTTTAAGTGAGCTTGTTGCAGTTAGTGGAGTCTGCCCTTGTACGCTTACATTGCCCGCCAGCCGATCTACGATAACACCAAAGCACTGTATGGCTACGAGCTACTATTTCGCGATGGCGAACAAAACAGCTTCCCCAATATTGATGGCGACGAAGCCACCTCACGGCTATTAACCGAGCATCACTTGCTGGTCGGCGTGGAGCATATTGCAGCTGGCAAGCTGGCCTTTATTAACTTTTCGGCTGAAACCCTGATCCATCACTTTCCTACCTCGATCGATCCCGCTACTACAGTGATTGAAATTCTGGAGACGGTACCAATCAGTATGGAATTGCTGCAAGCCTGCAAAGCCCTGCACGGTATGGGTTATGCACTGGCACTGGATGACCACGACTTTGATCCCAAGTGGGACATCTTTTTGCCTTACACCCGCTACCTAAAAGTGGATGTACAACAATTTAATCTGCTACAAATCAGTAAGTTCATTCAACGTATCAAACATCATCCGGTGACCTTATTGGCCGAGCGGGTAGAGACCGCTGAGCAGTTTGATAAATTAAAACTGATGGGGTTTACCTTGTTTCAGGGTTACCTGTTTGCCCGTCCGGAAATGATGAAGCATCGCCAGCTAAGTAGCAACAAGCTCAACCTGCTGGAGCTGATTGGCGAAGCTTGCGCCGAGCAACTGGACTTTGACCGACTGAGCTCGATTGTCGAGCGCGATGTCGCGCTTTCCTTTAAATTGCTGCGTTTTATCAACAACTCCGCCTATGCCAAAGAGCAAAGCATTCAATCGCTGAAGCTTGCCATGGTTTATATGGGCGAAGCTGAGTTAAAAAAATTCATTGCCTTGTTGGCACTGGCTAACCTGGCAAACGGTGAAGAGGATGCCCGCATCATTCAATCACTGGTGCGGGCCCGTTTTTGCGATCAACTGGCCAGGCTTTGCCAGTATCCGACCAATCCACCTACCGCTTTTTTGACCGGGCTGTTTTCCAAAGTGGATGAGTTGGTAGAAATGCCCATGGCTCAGGTGTTAAGTCAGCTCCCACTGCCTGCCAGTATTCGTCAGGCACTGTCCGAACGCAGTGGTCGTCTCGGCCATATCTTAGCGCTCATCGAAACCTATGAAGCTGCAGACTGGGTACAGGCAGAAAAACTGGCCAGTAAACTGCCATCTCATGCCGATCTGGCCATGCAGTATCACGATGCTGTGCAATGGGCTCAGGGGATTTTACAACCCAAATAATGATCCAGCGCATGCCAGTTCATCCCCTGTCAACCTACACTATGCGATGGCAGCTGATCGACAGAGATGTTTGGGCGTATACCAAACAAAATGCGAATGGCAGATGAGTTTAAGGGTCCATCAACAACGCGATTAAACAGGAAACGCAAGTGCCAGAAAAACTAAGCCCCACAAAACTTCGTGTTGGTCATGCCATTAAGCTGCCTCTTAGCTGGTTGCAACATCCCTTTATGTCCAACAAGCTGGTGATAGAAAATCAGCATCAAATTCGTATCATCCAGTCACTAAAGCTGGAGTATGTTTATCTATACCCAGATAAAAGCCTGGCAGCCCCTCCTGAGCCAAAGCCAGCTTCGAATGAAGAGGTACTGCGGCAGATTGATGAAGCTGCCGAATATCGTGCCACCTTACAGCAAAAAAAATCGGCGCGTATCGAGGCCTCCAAAATGCGACGGCGCTCGATTCAAAAAACCGAGAAAGCATTTAACCAATCGTTTAAACAATTACATAGCCTGATGAAAAAGCTCGGCAGCCAGCCTGTCACGGCCATTGAAGAAGCCAGTCAACTGACAGCGCAAATGGCCGAACTGATTGCCCGCCCCGATGCGCTATCGCTGCATATGATTGCCACAGCGCAAAAAGATCAAGAAAACCTGTACTACCATGCGCTGAATGTCTCGACTTTATCGATGATGCTGGCGAAAAACCTGCAACTGACCGAGCAACAGATCCAGCTGGTGGGCTTTGGCGCTTTGTTTCACGATATTGGCAAACTGCGTCTGCCAAGCCAAATAATGCGCAAACAACAGCCACTGACAAAACCCGAGCAAAACCTGTTGAACCTACATACTCAGTATGGTGCCGAGCTGGCCGAGCGGTTGTCGGTGTTTCCATCTGAGGCGATCCCAATACTCATGCAGCACCATGAGTACGCAGATGGCAGTGGTTTCCCTCGAGGCCTGAAAGAACAGGATATAGACCCACTGGCAAAAATTGTGATGGTGGCAAATACCTTCGATAACTTATGCCATCCGGGACCAGGCCAGGCAACGCGCTCACCACATACCGCTTTATCGTACATGTACCGGAAGATGCGCCAGCAATTGCCGGAGACCGAATTAAAACTGCTGATTAAACAAATGGGCGTATATCCGCCTGGCACCTTGGTTCAGCTCAGTGACGACAGAATCGGTATGGTGATCACCGTGAACAGCGACGCGCTGCTGCAACCTAATATTATGGTGTATGAAGCGGATATTCCCAGGCTTGAAGCCCCAATCCTGACGCTGACTGAAGACGATTTGGCCATTGAAAAAGTGCTAAAACCGCAGCAGTTGCCTGCCCAAGTACTGGACTACCTGAACCCCTGCGCTCAGATCAGCTACCACGTTCAAGGCAAACAATAGGGGCGCATGAATGCGCCCCTATTGTTTCATGAGTTGAGCTTAAAACTAACTATCGGCTTTCATCCAGTGTTCAACGGCCGAAGCCAGTTCATCCGGGTGGAACTTGGCAATAAACTGGTCAGCACCAACTTTTTTTACCATGGCCTCGTTAAAAACCCCGCTAAGCGATGAGTGCAGCACCACATGCATGTTGCGTAAATCCGGGTTGGCTTTCACCTGAGCCGTGAGGGTGTAACCATCCATCTCCGGCATTTCGATATCTGAAATCAACAAGGGTACCTTTTTCGAGATATCGCCACCCAGCTCTTTGGCTTTTTTCTCCAGCCACTGCAGCGCCTGCCTGCCATCATTGACCAGCTCGATATTCACACCGATCGAAGTGAGCGCCCGTTTGACCTGACCACGGGCCACCGCCGAGTCATCGGCCACCAACACCACCAAATCCGCCAGATTCATCTGAGCCGCTTCTTTTTTCAGGCTTTCGCTAACTTCCTCATCCGGCGGCGAAATCTCAGCGAACACTTTCTCCACATCAATCACCTGCACCAGGCGATCATCCACCTTGGTCACGGCGGTCAGGTAATGATTTCGGCCAGCCCCTTTCGGCGGTGGGCTGATTTGCTCCCAATTGATGTTGACAATGCGATCGACCCCACCCACTAAGAAGCCCTGAGTGGTTCTGTTGTATTCGGTCACCAAAATAAAGGCTTTTTTCAAATCCTGGATAGCCGGTCCGCCGGTGGCCTGGCTCAAATCAATCACCGTAATGGCCTCTCCCCGCAAATGGGCAATACCACGCACATGGGGTGAAGCTCCGGGCATTTCGGTGAGTTGAGGACACTGCAACACTTCCCGAACTTTAAACACATTAATCCCATACGGCTGCTCACCGTTCAGCCGGAAAATCAGCAGCTCCAACCGGTTTTGCCCGACCAGGTTGGTGCGCTGATCCACCGATGCCATAAATTTACTCATGAGAACTCCATCATTCGGGCTGGTTGTTATCAGTATAACTGAACTTTCGTAACTGGCACTGTTTCAGATCATGCTTAAGTGTAGTCTGCCTTTCAACCTTTTACCCTCACCAGGCTCAACTGGTTCTGCCCTAACCATGAAAAGAGCAGATTATTCGACATTGCCGGCATGCACACACCAAAAAAAGAATAAAGAAGGCATAATCAATCATAAAAATCGATTGCGTCGTTCAGGAAAAGTTACTTTCGGGACAGTAGTTTGCTGTCTATAGTTGATACAGCTAAAGCGTGAGTACCTGCAGTACGCTCAGTAAAACCAACCTGAACAAGGAGTGATGCATGGACAAGACCAATCAAAACGCCGGTAAATGCCCGGTGATGCATGGCGCCAATACGGCCGCCACCGACAATGTGATGAGCTGGTGGCCTAAGGCACTGAATCTCGATATTTTGCACCAGCACGACAGCAAAACCGACCCACTCGGTAATGACTTTAATTACGCCGAGGCTTTCAAAAGTCTGGACCTTGAAGCAGTAAAAAACGATTTAAAAGCCCTGATGACCGACAGCCAGGACTGGTGGCCTGCCGACTGGGGCCACTACGGCGGCTTGTTTATCCGCATGACCTGGCACAGTGCCGGTAGTTACCGGATTGCCGATGGCCGGGGCGGCGGAGGTACCGGTAACCTGCGCTTTGCACCGCTGAACAGCTGGCCGGATAACGGCAACCTGGACAAAGCGCGGCGTTTGCTCTGGCCAATCAAAAGGAAATACGGCAACAAGTTGTCCTGGGCCGATCTCATGATACTGGCCGGTAATATGGCTTATGAATCGATGGGCCTGAAAACCTTTGGTTTTGGCGGTGGCCGCAAAGATATCTGGCACCCGGAAAAAGACACCTACTGGGGTTCGGAAAAAGAATGGCTGGCGCCATCCGGCAGTGAAGGCAGCCGCTACTCTGGCGAACGCGATTTAGCCAACCCACTGGCCGCCGTGATGATGGGCCTGATCTACGTCAACCCGGAAGGGGTGGATGGCAAGCCCGATCCGCTCAGAACCGCCCGGGATGTCCGCGAAACCTTTAAGCGCATGGCGATGAACGACGAAGAAACCGTAGCGCTGACCGCAGGCGGCCATACCGTCGGTAAAGCCCATGGCAATGGCGATGCCGCCAATTTGGGCCCGGCACCGGAAGGCGCCGATATTCACGAGCAAGGCTTTGGCTGGATGAACCACAAAACCCGGGGTGTTGGCCGCGATGCAGTGACCAGCGGGCTGGAAGGCGCCTGGACCAGCAACCCAACGCAATGGGACAACGGCTATTTTGAGCTGCTGCTGAACTACGACTGGGAGCTGAAAAAGAGCCCGGCCGGTGCCTGGCAGTGGGAGCCGATCAATATCAAAGAAGAGCACAAGGTGCCGGATGCAGAAGATCCATCCAAGCGCCACAACCCCATCATGACCGATGCCGATATGGCGATGAAGATGGACCCGGACTACCGCAAAATCTCCGAGCGCTTCTACCAAGATCCGGAGTATTTTGCCGAGACCTTCCGCCGCGCCTGGTTCAAACTGACCCACCGCGATCTGGGACCGAAGAGCCGTTATTTAGGGCCGGATGTACCGAAAGAAGACTTGATTTGGCAGGACCCGGTGCCCAAAGCCGATTACACCCTGACCGAAGCCGAAATCAGCGAGCTGAAAGCCAAAGTGCTGGCCAGTGGCCTGTCGGTGTCTGAGCTGGTCGCCACCGCCTGGGACAGCGCCCGGACGTTCCGGGGCTCGGACTACCGTGGTGGTGCCAATGGTGCCCGTATCCGGTTGGCGCCACAAAAAGACTGGGCCGGCAATGAGCCGGAGCGGCTGCAAAAAGTACTGAAGGTACTGCAGGCCATTCAGGCATCGCTGAGCAAAAAAGTCAGCATGGCCGACCTGATTGTGCTAGGCGGCAGCGCGGCGGTAGAAAAAGCCGCCAAAGACGCTGGCGTCAACATCACGGTGCCGTTCGCGCCGGGCCGCGGTGATGCCACGCAGGAGATGACCGATGCCGAGTCGTTCGATGTGCTGGAGCCACTGCACGATGCCTTCCGCAACTGGCTGAAAGCCGATTACAGCGTGCAGCCGGAAGAAATGATGCTGGACCGCGCTCAGTTGATGGGCCTGTCTGCACCGGAAATGACGGTACTGCTGGGCGGTATGCGGGTACTGGGCACCAACCATGGCGGCAGCAAGCATGGCGTGTTCACCGACAAGGTGGGTGTGCTCAGCAATGACTTCTTTGTCAACCTGACCGACATGAGCTACCAATGGGAGCCAACCGGCAAGAACCAGTACAACATCGTCGAGCGGAAAACCGGTGCCACCAAGTGGACGGCGACCCGGGTCGACCTGGTGTTTGGTTCCAACTCCATCCTGCGGTCTTACGCCGAGGTCTACGCGCAGGACGACAACAAAGCCAAGTTTGTGCAGGACTTTGTGAAGGCCTGGGTCAAGGTGATGAACAACGACCGCTTTGATCTGAAGTAAGACGATCCAAACAAAAGCCCCGCCGGTTGACTGGCGGGGCTTTTTTTATGCTGTTAATGCGCGCTGTTTACTCTTTCGGGCCAGGGCCTAAGTAGCGGTCCAGCCAGCCGGTAAATTCATTGAACCAGAACACCGAGTTATTCGGCTTTAAGATCCAGTGATTTTCATCCGGGAAGTACACCAGCCGCGCATCCAGCCCCATGCCTTTGTAGACACCATAGATTTCAAAACCCTGGGTCACCGGCACCCGGTAATCCAGTTCACCGTGAATAATCAGCATCGGCGTTTTAAAGTTGGCCGCATGCATCGAGGGGCTAAAACGCAGCACATTGTCCATGCCATCCCAGGGCGCGCCGCCGTAGGCATGCACCCGGTGCGCTGTGGTATCGGAGGCAAACTGGCCTTTCAGGTTGTAGACCCCGGCGTGATTAATCAGCGCCTGATAACGATCGGTATGACCGGCTATCCAGCTCACCAGGTAGCCACCGTAGCTGCCACCGGCTGCTGCCAGCCGATTGCCGTCGACATAAGGACGCTCTAACATAAAGTCGATGGCCCGCTCCGAGTCGATAAAGGGCTTGGTTGGGTGATCGCCATGAATGGAGATGGCAAAGTCCTGGCCAAAGCTGGTGGAGCCATGGAAGTTGGGGAGAATGGTGATGTAACCGGCGGCGGCAAACACCTGGGCGTTCCAGCGAAAGTGAAAGGTATCGCCAAAGAAGCCATGCGGACCACCGTGCAACAGGTTCAGCACCGGCCATTTTTTGCTGGCATCAAAGTTGGGCGGGTACACCACAAACATCTGCACCGGAGCGTCATTGGCGCCAGCGTAGGTCACATTCTCCACCTTGCCCCAGTCGATGCTGTCTTGCAGTGCCTGATTCAGCTGGGTGAGCTGGCGGCGGTCACGACCATTGACCCGCACACTGAACAGCTCCGGCATCTGCGTCAGGCCATGATGCACAAACAGCAAGCGGCCATCGGCGGTTTCAGCAAGTCCCGTATTGGTACCGCCACGCAGCACTTCCCGAATGGCACCACCCCGTGCCGGCATGGCAAACAAGGAGGTCATGGCCCTGTCATCGGCCTGGAAGAAGATCTGCCGGCCATTGCGCGAATACTGCCAGTTGACCGGAGTATGATCAAAATCCTGGGTTAACATGCGGCTCTGACCATTGCGCAGATCGTACTGCAGCAGATTGATTTGATCGGCATAAAAGTCATTGCGTAAACTACGGCCCCACAGCAGGTAACGACCATCCGGGCTAAACACCGGATTGATATCGCGGCCGGTATTGTCGGCACTCAGATTGACGTAGCTGCCACTGCCATCGGTTTGCAGCAACAGCACATCGGCTTTAAAGTCATCAAAAGGGGGCTCAGTGGTATTGGCCGTTAGCGCAATGTGCCGGCCATCGGGCGAGATGTCGTAGCTGATGCCACCGCCAATGTTGAAATAACGCTGCCAGCCCGGCGTCAGCTCAGTCACCTCGCCGCTGGTCAGCTGCACCCGGAACAGCCGCGGATACGCATCTTGCTCTAAAAAGCGATCCCAGTGCCGGTACAAGCGGTTCTCGGTGACAAAGGCCGAAACTTTGGATTTGGCCTTTTCAGCTTGCTGCGCTTTCAATGCAGCAAAGTCGCCGTCAAAGTCGGCCGGCACCTGGGCCATAAACACCAGGCTCTGACCATCCGGCATCCATTGTACTGCCGATACCGCCACCGGCAAATCGGTCAGCTGGCGTGGCTCACCACCATCCATCCGCATCACAAAAATCTGGTTGCGCTCGGCCTGACGACGCGACACAAAGGCAATCTTGCTGCCATCAGGACGCCACACCGCCCCGCTGTCGCTGCCACTGGCCGGAAACGTCAGCTGCTGGCTTTGGCCAGTTTGCAGATTCAGCCAATGCAGAGCCGTGGTGCCGCGGTCGGTCTCCATGCTGTAGCTGCTCACACCGTACAGCGCACTTTTACCATCTGGTGCCATCACCGGGGCTGATGGCCGTTGTACCTGCCAGAGATCTTCGGGTGTTAAAGGCCTTGGCGCCTCGGCCTTAGCCAGGCCCGCCCACAGCAGGCTGGCCGATAAAGTCAGAACCGCCGTCAGGCGGCCGGAGAAGAAAGGGACCATGGGTTATCCTCTGTCGTTATACCGCCGGCTACTTTAGCACAGGTGCAATGACAGCGGAAAAAGGCTCGGCTAATGGCAGACTGCGGGCGTTGGTTGGCTTGAAAGCCAATGAATGCAAGGCAGAGTTTACTTTCTATGTCGCCAGTAGATTTTCAATCAGCCGGATTAACGTCTGCTTTTCCTGCGGATCAGATTCAGCAACCAACAAGGTAATAGCCGCCAGGCCGGTATCATTAATAACAGCCTGATAGTGTTCATTAAAGAGGCGATTGTTTCTGTTGAGAAAGTCTACGAATAAGAAGGCGGCACTACGCTTGTTGCCATCGCTAAAAGGATGGTTTTTGACCACAAAATACAGTAAATGCGCAGCCTTGCTTTCCACGCTGGGATAGGCTTCTTCACCAAATACCGTTTGCTGCAAATTACCCCAGATACTGGCCAGTCCATCTTGCCGCTCTTGGCCAAATAATACGGTGGCTTCGCCTCTGGCAATGAGCCGGGTTTTTAATTGCGCCAGTGCTGCTCTTACATCCGCTAAGGGAGTTAACTCACCTCCAAGCTCACCTTTTGGCTGCTGTAATAAGCCTTCGTCGTATTGCTGCAACCACAAAAAGGTTTGCGTGTAGCTGGCCAAAATATCAACTAGCCCTGCACCAAACTCACTGTTGTAAGGCAAAGCTGCAGCACGCTTGACCAGTTGCAGCGCTTTCTCCAGTTCAGCAGCGTTTTGACTTAAACGTTGCTGATTTAAGCTATAGCCCTTTAGCAAATGTTGTTTCAGTGTGGCAGTGGCCCATTGGCGAAATTTAACCCCTTGCACTGATTTAACTCGGTAGCCAACAGAAATAATCACATCCAGCGAGTAAAACACCACAGGCTTATCAGAGTTTGCAGTATGCATTTTTTGCATATTGCTTGCTTCATCAAGCTCACCTTCATTAAAAACGTTTCTGATATGACGGGATAAAACGGATTGATCTCGTTTAAATAAACTCACCATTTGCGCCTGTGACAACCAAAGCGTTTCATCACGCAAAGGCACAGCCAGTTGCAGACTACCATCATCATTCTGATAAATTTGCAGTTCGCTCATCAGCGCTCTCTCGTAAACGGGTTGGTCAATGG
The DNA here is from genome assembly GCF_900107845.1 of Alkalimonas amylolytica. Lineage (GTDB taxonomy): Bacteria > Pseudomonadota > Gammaproteobacteria > Enterobacterales > Alteromonadaceae > Alkalimonas > Alkalimonas amylolytica. The sequence continues at coordinate 19,085 of NZ_FNRM01000010.1, read as the reverse complement.
AGTTAAGCTAAAGCGGTGCTTAAGGTTGCTCTCTAAGAACCTACACAACACGACATCAAAGATCCAATTAATTTACCAAAAAATATCATTTCTAAAAGGCATCGAATGGCACAACAGCAAGGCAGGCTAAATGGCAAAACGCCCCGCAGGATGCGAGGCGTTTCAGCTAACAGGCAGCGCTACCGCTTAACGGGTGCGTATGCGACGGATCAGGCCTAAAGCCAATAAACCAGCAGTAAAAACACCAAAAGTCGCCGGGGCAGACACAGCAGCAGTACCCTGTTGAGCAATCACACTCACGCCATCAAGAAAGTTGCCGATGGTGCCGCTGTTGTGCGAAGTAAAACGCAAGGTGGTATTGGTATCGTTGGCAACAAAGGTGCTGCTAAAGAAGCTCCAGCCTTGGTTGGTGTGATCGTTCAGCGTTTGGCTCAAATCCGCTACCGTCACGTCAAACTGCTCATTGCTACCGTTGCGGGCACGGTAGTAAAAGCTCAGCTCATAGCTCTGGCCTACCAGGGTTTCAAAGCTCTGGAAAATCGACCAGGCGCCCTGATTGCTGCCGTGCGCATTCAGCTCAATAAAGTGGTTGCCGACCATCGCCTGCACCCCATTCATCGAGTTCCAGATTTCGATATTGCTACCCTGCCAGCCAGCTACTTGGCTGGAAGGCTTCCAGGTCCAGGAGTTGGGGTTAATCGGATTGCCTTCAAAGTCGCCATTTACAATCAACGACGCCTGACTGCTAAAACTGGCGATTGCCAATACAGCAGCACCTACCACGGTACGAACAAGTGCTAAAGACATTTTTGGTCCCTCAAATATGCGGTTAAAAAACACGCTCATTGTACCAGTTAACAAATGACAACGGAACAAAAATTAATCGGCTTTGTTAATCAGTAAGTTGGAGATCTTTTGGATCGATGATGGCTTTGAGCCGCGCAAAAGTGCGCATCGATTCACTTGCCTCCAAATCACTGTAATTTGGATTCGTCGCTTTTAGTAAATAACGTCCATCGGCTTGCTTTTTAACTTCTCGCAGCAAGTAGTGGGCATCTCCAGCAGCATCGACCTGCTCTATCGCCATAGTATTGTTGCTAATCGAACCGGCACTGCTTGGCGTGACCCACTCAAACAGCAGCAGATCACCATCCTGGACAGGCTGCTTACCGCCATTCATCGAATTACCTTTTGCCGGCGCTATAAAATGCCTTTCCGGGTTCAGGTTGCCATAGTGCAGGGGCAAAGTTTGCATCTCAGCACCGTCTGGTGAGCCTTGCCCAAAATGGCCACAGGCAATTTTCAAATCCGGATAAAATGGCAGCACGTTCGCAGCTGGGCCCTTTGTTTTTTCCGGAAGCACTGGCGCTGATAAAATGGCAACCGAATTATCCGCTTGCTGATTTTGTTGGCCCCCCTTACCCTTGGCATATTGCGCCAACCTGAAATCTATCAGCTCATCAACAAGCGCTACCAGCGGCTCAATATCATTAACGTCCAGTTCGAAGTTAATCAGAAAGAAATCACCATCCCGGCGGAACCAGGCTTGCTGATCTTTCTGATCTTTGGCGCAATAAAACTTAATGGGATTATCCAACCAATACTTGAGCCATTTTGGGCTTTGGGCACCTTCCGATTGAAGGTCGGCTTTTATATCCTGCCGTGCCCAGTCAGGGTGACGCCAGATAATGTGCCAGCTTCGCTCAGCCAACGCCTGTACAGTAATCTTATTACGAAAGCCGTCCAGCTCCAGAAAAGCCCGGAGTAAAATCATTTTAAAGCTCTTACTCATCGAGGTAGTTTCCACCCCCCGCAACAAAAATTGCCGATTTCGCGCTACGAACTGAGTGAAACCGGAGTCTTTTTCATAGAGAGCAACCAACTCAAACCAGCTGTTGTGTGCTTTGCGAACTTTCGCAACATCGTATCCCGCTTCAAAGAATTCAACCGCAGACGGCCGGTGACCTAATTCATCGGCTAGCTGCTGTAAGTCCTCAATAGAGGTATTGCGGATGGCCCTTGCCAGTTGCTGCATGTAATCAATAACTTCGGGGGCAAAATTGATGTAACAGCCATCGGCCAGAGTCGGTGGTTTTTGCATCAATGCGGCCAGCTTTTTGGTTGCAGTGTCTTGAAATAGGGTGGCAGGTTTGAGTAAAAATGAGCGGTGATTGCCAATAAAATCCACCACCACTAAATGCTGCTTGCCAGTATCAGGGCTTTGCCGAAGACCGCGACCAAGTTGCTGTAAGAACAAAATTTTCGATTCAGTTGGTCGAAGCATCAGTACCGTATCAATCGCTGGCAAATCGGTGCCTTCATTAAACAAATCGACCGAAAAAACCACTTCAAGCTTGCCAACTTCAAGTAGCTGCAAAGCCTCGTTTCGACGCAGCACACTCCCCTGATAGACAGCAGCGGCTTTGACACCATGACGACAAAAATACTCAGCCATGAAATCGGCATGACGACGCGAAATGCAAAACGCCAAAGTCCGGCTTTGTCGCAAACTTTGCCAATGCCTCAAAATATGCTTTGCTCTTTGTTGAGTCGCAAAAGCAGAGTCCAATGCAGTTGGTTCGAACCGTCCATTGCGCCAGGGGATTTCCTGATAATTCACATAAGGGTCATTCAGCCCATGATAATGAAAGGGAACCAAAATCCCCTCCTCAATACCATGCACCACATTGCGTTGGTAAACCAGATTATGATCACAAAGAGCCAGAATATCGGCTTGATCCGTTCGTTCGGGTGTAGCGGTCAATCCAAGTAAAAACTTAGCGCGAAAGTGCGACAATATAGCCTGATAACTGCGACCTGAGGCATGATGAAACTCATCTATCACAATGTAGTCGAAATGATCAGCAGCAAATTTCTGCAGGTTTTCTGTTTGAGACAGCGTTTGAACCGAAGCAAACACCAAATCCGCAGCGGCATTTTTTTCACTCCCGACATACAAGCCACTGCTTTTGGCCGGCAATAACCAACTAAAAGTTCGCTGAGCCTGTTGTAAAATCTCTTCCCGATGCGCTACAAATAATGCGCGATGTGCCCCAATTTGCATGACATCAAAAGCGGCCAACCAGGTTTTTCCCATGCCAGTTGCCAGCACCACCAAGCCGCGTTGATAGCCTATAGCCCGGGTCTTAGCCAGCAACTCAAGTGCCTCTTGTTGGGCGCTGTTGGGAATGATTTCAGGCTCTTTTTCAGCCTCCGCCATGCTTAATTGCTTCGTTGTTGCTTGTTGCGCCTTGTAGCGACGGGTGTAATCAGCAAGTAGTACTTCATTTAGCGGTAGGCTTTGTGAGTGGCTGAAAATAGCTAAAAATTGCTCGCGAATATGGCGGTAATCAGCAGGTATGGCCTCCCCATGAAACTGATAACGCAATGACCATTCATGACTAAGGGTCAAAGCAGCTTTGCTAATATTGCTGGAACCGATGTATGCACATCCGCTTACCTGTTCGTCATCGACGCTACGGGTAAAAATGTAGGCTTTCATATGAAAACCTGTATCGGGCTTGCAGCAGAACAATCGTACCCGAGCCCCACGCTCTGCCAATAACAATAACTGGCGCAAGGCTCTCGGTGAAGTAATCAACAAGTAATCTGAAGTCAGAATCGAAAGTTGCGCCCCATTTGCAAGGGCGTCTTCAAGTGCGGGAAGCAATAACTCCAGACCAGATGGCTGAATGAAAGCCACGCTGATTTCAATTTCAGTGGCGTGGTTGATGGCTTGTACCAATTTCGGAAACAGCGGATCCGAGGCTCCACCAGCTGTCAGCAAGGGGCCTTGCCAAAGTAGCGCACTCATGCGCTGCGTTTCTCCAACAAAGCATTGAGCCAAAGCTCGTTTTCACGCCCCGGGCGAAGATCGCTGGTCGACCAACATTTATGGATTTGCAAGGATGTGCCCTTAAGCATTTTACCCAGCCGCTGTTCAGTCATGTTAGTAAAGTGACGGCCATCCCTTGAAGTATCCACTTCAGCCTGCTTGAACGAACAATAAAAAATGCCACCAGGCTTCAGCTGATGGGCTAAATGTTCGAAAGTGTCTGAGAGCTCTGCAGCGGGCACATGCAATAAAGAAGCACATGCCCAGATAGCATCGACCAATTCTGGCGCAGAAAAGGCATTAAAGTCGGTCAGCAGCACCTTGCTACCGGTTAACTCTTGTGCAGCAGCTACCATGGCCTCGCTGGCATCAAATGCAGTTACCTGAAAACCTTGTTGCAAGAAAAAAAGCGTATCACGGCCACTGCCGCAGCCCGCATCAACGATATGCGACCTAGTTTTTAAGTTCGGCAAGAACTCATCGTACAGTGCAGCCATCTCAACCGTGACTGTATCACGAACGAAACATGCAGCATTTTGGTTGTAAAAATCGACAGACATACAGCATCCAATGCACTTTTTTCTGTTGTACCAACAAAGCCAGTCAGCCACAAGTGCTGAATGGCTTCAGGGGGTAACAACAATGCTCACCCCAAAAAACCAGCCAAGCCTTTCGGCAACCGAGCAGGCTCAAAAATCTCAATCCAGTAGCCATCCGGGTCGCGGATAAAGGCGATGTCTTTCATTTTGCCATCGGCTGGTTTTTTCACGAAGGAGACGCCCAGCGCTTCAAAACGCTGGCAGGCGGCGGTTAAATCGGGCACGGCGAAGCCGATGTGGCCGAAGCCTTTGGGTTCGTCGTTGCCGTTGTGGTACTGGCAGTTGTCGTCGGTTTCACTGCCCCAGTTCCAGGTAAGCTCCAGCATGGCCGGGCGGCTGAAGGTTTGGATGGTGCGCTCATCGGTATCTTTGGACCACTGCTGTGTTGCTTGCTCGCTCAGCGCTGCCAGGAAGAACAGCGAGAAGGTCATCTCAGGGAAATCCAGCTTGCGTAACAGCGTCATGCCCAGCACCCGGGTATAAAAGTCCAGGCTGACGGCCGGGTCTTTGATGCGCAGCATGGTTTGGTTAAAAACAAAGTCGTTGGTGGCCGGATCGCGTTGCTCGCACAGGCCGGGGGCGCTTTCAAAATGACGGCTCATGGCTGGCTCCTTCTGGGTAACTAACAGAAATTCGAAGAAGCCAACAGCTTAGCAGATTCTGCCCCTATTGTTGTGATCTTAGGGATCCCGCTTTGCACCACAGTAGATTAGAAAAACATTATTTAAAGGTCCGAAGTTTGATCTGCCGCATGCCACCCTTCACAGCAACCGCTATGCTTAGTGCCTTTGAAACCCGATAAAAGGATCCTTCCATGAGCAATAAAACCGTAACCGTACAGGCCAATATGGCCGATGGCTTTGCAATCGCCGCAGACATTGATGGCCACAAAGTGATGATTGACCAGCCGGTCGCGGCCAAGGGCAGTGGCACCGGCCCTACCCCGTTGCAAATGATGCTGTTCGCAGTGGGTGGCTGCATTGGTACCATTGGCCGTATTGCTGCTTTTCAGCAAAAAATTGCGCTTCGCAGCATGCAAATTACCGTGGAAGGTGATTACAACCCGGCCGGCCTGATGGGCAAACCGAGCGATGACCGGGTAGGTTTTTCGCAAATTCGCATCCGTGCCAGCATTGATGCCGACTTGACGGATGCAGAAAAGCAGCAGTTTTTGGATGAAGTCTGCGCCCGCTGTCCGCTGCATGATAATTTGTTGCATGGTACTGAGGTGCTGCATACGCTGGGATCCTGATGCTGAATATGCGAGCGAAGCCCTTTGGTAAACCCAGCTATTCTCATGCCATTTGCGGCAACAGCCGGACTGCTCGCTCAGCAATGCGCTGATTAATAGCATGCAATGAGGGCTCAATTGGCCACTGAGGTGTGCTTTGAGTAGCACAATAGCCCAGCGGCGCCGCAGAGAGCCCATAGTCGTTATTGACTTTGAGTAAGTCATGCCTATACGGGCTGCAAAGTCGTTACCACAGACTAAGTGGTTGCCGGCAATGAAAAAGTCTTACTCGACTGGCATTGATAAACACAGGGTCTACGGTATCATTCCCTCCCCCACCCCAAATGTATACAATATAACATTTGGTCTGCTAATGGCACGAAATCGAACCAACCGGAGAAGCCATCATGAATGCTTTAATTATCTGCGCCAGCCAACGGCAAGAAGCTGAAAGCGCCAAAGTAAGCCAGCTCATTGGCCGCCTGATGGAACATATTGAGCCCAAAGCCACTATCAATACGTTGTATTTGGCCGATTTCCCTCGGGCACTGCATTGTTATGGTTATCACGCAGCTGAGCCTGTCGGCAACCAACAGGCTATCACTGAAGAAAAGAAAATCCTGCAAGATGCTTTAAGGCATTGCACCATGGTGATCGTCGTTACACCAGAGTGGGGCGGCATGATCCCGCCCGCTTTAACCAACTTGTTTTTACTTTCAGCTTTCGGCTCTGCCAATGGCATGCCACTGGCTCACAAACCAGGTTTTATTGTCTCCATTTCTGCCTCTGAAGGTGGTCACTACCCAATATCTCAATTACGCGGCTACACCTCAAAAAACAGTCATCTCACCTGGATCCCTCTGCACTGCATTATCCGTCATGTCGAACGGTTTCTGCAGCACCCCTGGTCTCCTGAGGATGAAAGCCCTGATTCACATACCCAATCCAGATTAATTACCGGCTTAACCTGTCTAATCGCTTATGAAAGCGCATTAAAGACAATACGCGAAGCGCTGCTTCCTTTATCAGAGAAGCATCCTTTCGGCCAATAAGAAGTGACTTTGCACAGTGACAAGGCAAAAATTAGCCATCTACCGGCTAGGCCATCTTTTGCTGCTGGATGAAGTCTGCGCCCGCTGTCCGCTGTCCGCTGCATGATAATTTGTTGCATGGTACTGAGGTGCTGCATACGCTGGCGTCTTAACCCCCTGCCTTCTACTCTATTGGCACGGCTGCACCTGGTGTAGCCGTCTACTTTGTTACAAGCGACAGCTAAAACCTGTAACAACCTGTTGCAATTTATGCGTTAAAACCTGTTATTTTGCCTGAAAACCCCGTTATCATAGCCACTCTTGTTTTTGAAGGAGCGAGCTATGGGATTTGGATTATCACTGATTGGCTTTTTTGTTGTGTTAGTTCTGGTGATTCTGGGCTCGATTAAGGCCTATGAAATCATCGGCGGCAAATCAAAGAAGAAGAAGGACGATCAATAATGGCAAAAAATAAAAACATTTTTACCGCAGCTGCTGCGGCATTGGGGATTCTTATCCTGCTGTTTGCAGTCGGCAGTTTCTACACCGTGGATGAAGGTGAGCGTGGCGTGGTCATCCGCTACGGTAGCCTGATTCACGTGGCCGAGCCGGGTTTGCATTTTAAACTGCCGGTGATCGACAGTGTGCGCAAAATTTCGGTGCAAGAGCAGGTAGAGCTGTACCGCAATATGGAAGCGTACAGTAATGACCAACAGCCGGCGGTAATGAACCTGTCAGTGCGCTACCAGATCGACAGCAGCCGGGTGGATGAAGTGTACCGGAATTTTGGTACCCGCCAGGCGTTGATTGACCGCCAGGTGACACGGATTGTGCTGGAAGAAGCCAAAACCGTGTTGGGCCAGTTTAACGCGGCTACTTCTATTCGTGAGCGTGGCCGGTTGAATTTGGAAATGGCGCAAGCGGTGCAACGGTCGGTCACCGGGCCGGTGATTATTCTGGGTGTGCAGGTTGAAGATGTGTCCTTCAGTGCTGCCTATGAAGAAAGCGTCGAGCAGCGCATGCTGGCAGAAGTGGCCGTTGAGCGTGAACGGCAAAACCTGGAGCGGGAGCGGGTGGAAGCCGATATCGTGCGGACCCGGGCAGCAGCCGAAGCGGATCGGGTGCGGGCACAAGCCCAGGCCGAAGCCGACAGCATCCGGCTGCGCGGTAACGCGGAAGCAGAAGCTATTCGGGAGCGGGCAGCGTCGCTGGCCAATAACCCGCTGTTGGTGGAGCTGGTCAAGGCAGAGCGCTGGGACGGCAAGCTGCCAACCACCATGCTGCCGAACTCGACCGTGCCCTTTATTGAAGCCAATAAGTAATGGATGCAGCGCAGGCGGTGTGCTCATAGCCGGGCACGCCACTTTATTATTTGCACAAGCTGATGCGGCAACCTGTCGCATCTTCCTGACCAAGCCAGTTTGTCCCGCCACCAAAGTGTGTTAAGAATAATAGTTATTGCGCTAACACTACCAAGGATATGCCCTTCATGTTTAAAGCGAAAATGCCCATGCTGGTTGCCAGCTTGCTGCTTGGCCTTTGTGTTCAATCTGCTCAGGCTGCCACCGAAACGCCTTCACAGGGGCGGGTGATTGCATCGGCTGATCAATTCAGTGTGCTCGCTCACCGCGATCGCATTGCACCGGAAAATGCCATGCTGAACGAGCGCTTGAGCAGCTTGCTACCCACGCTGATGGCCGAGACAGGGCTCGATATGTGGTTGGTGATTAACCGTGAATACGTGGAAGACCCAGTGTTCTTCTCACTGGTGCCTCAGCCAACCTTTGCCGCGCGCCGCACCACCATGCTGATTTTTAACCGCTTAGCCGATGGGACCGTAGAAAAGCTATCGGTCAACACCTACCCTTTTGGCGCCCCTTATGAGTCGGCCTGGTCTGGTGGCGATCTCGATGAGCAGTGGCAGGCGCTGGCCACACTGATTGCCGAAAAAGATCCACAGCGCATTGGCATCAATGTTTCGAAACACTGGCCAGAAGCCGATGGGCTCACCAAGGGTATGCATGAACGCTTGCTTGAAGTACTCCCCACGCGTTATCAACAACGGCTACAACCGGCCGAAAACTTGGTGATCCGTTGGTTGGAAACGCGCACCGAAGCCGAGCTTAGCGTGTATGCGCATGCGGTTGGCCTGGCACGTGGTGTGATTGCTGAGGGCTTTAGCTCACGCGTGATCACCCCTGGTGTCACCACCACGGATGACGTGGCCTGGTACTTGCGCCAACGCTTTGAAGATTTGGGCCTGCCTATTTGGTTTATGCCCTATGTCACTTTTCAGCGCCAGGGTGAAAGCTGCAGCGATGAGCAGCCGTTTTGCAGCATCAACCAGGGCATCATTCAACGGGGCGATGTGCTGCATACCGATGTCGGTATTTGCTACTTAAAAATGTGTACCGATACCCAGGAAATGGCTTATGTGCTGAAACTGAATGAAACCGAGGCACCACAGGGTTTACGCGATGCGTTACGCCAGGGCAACCGCTGGCAGGATATGCTTACCGCCGAGTTTAAAACCGGCCGCAGTGGCAATCAGATCCTGGCAGCAACCCAGGCAGCCAGCAAGGCTGCAGGACTGAACAGCAGCACCTACACCCACCCGATTGGTTTTTTCGGCCACGCGCCAGGGCCAACCATTGGCATGTGGGATAATCAAGGACCAACGGCGGTCAATGGCGACTGGCCACTGTATGCCAATACCGCTTACGCCATTGAAGGCAACATCAAACAGCCTTTGCCGGAATGGGGTAATCAAACCATTCAAATTATGCTGGAGCAAAGTGCTTACTTTGATGGGCAACAGGTGATTTATCTGGCCGGGCGCCAGACCAAGTGGCATTTGGTACGCTGATAGCACATGGTAACTGGTGAGCAACGGCTCGCCAGCTTCCTTTGAGTCACGTAAACTGCCGCCAGATAACTGACTGTGATGATTATGAGCAAACCAACCCGACTGCACCCGCGCAACCCACATCAGGGGCGTTACGATTTGGCCCGGCTAAGCCGTGACTTTGCTCCCTTGCAACAACATCTGCAGCTAAACCCGACGGGCGAGCACACCATTGATTTTAGTAAGCCAGACGCCGTGCAGGCGTTAAATGCTGCCTTGCTCAAGCACTATTACCAGGTGGCCTACTGGCAGTTGCCACCAGGCTATTTATGCCCGCCGATCCCAGGGCGTGCCGATTACATTCATTTTGTAGCCGATTTACTGGCAGGCCCTGAAGGGGTGCCAACCGGCAAGCAAGTGCGGCTGCTGGATATTGGCTGTGGCGCCAATCTGATTTATCCGATCATTGCCAATCGTAGCTATGGCTGGCGCTGTGTTGGCAGCGATATCGATGCGGTGGCATTAAAAGCGGCTCAGCTGATGATTGATAGCAACGCCACCCTCAGCGGCCAGATCAATCTGCGCAGGCAAACGGATAGCCAGCACATCCTGCACGGTGTGATAAAGCCTGGCGATGCCTTTGCAGTCAGTGTCTGCAACCCGCCCTTTTATAGCTCGGCCGCCGAAGCTGCTGCGGCAAATCAGCGTAAACGAAGCAATTTAAAGCAGGCAAAAAGCCCGCAGCAGCGAAACTTTGCCGGCCAGCAACACGAGCTGTGGTGCCCTGGCGGGGAACTGGCGTTTATCCGGCAATTGATTGCAGAAAGCGTTGATTTTGCCAGCCAGGTCGGCTGGTTTAGCAGCCTGGTATCGCAACAGCGCCATCTGAAAGCCTTAGAGACGGCCGCCCGGCAAGCCGGCGCTGCAGAGGTGAAACAAATCAAGATGCAGCAGGGCCAGAAAAGCAGCCACCTGTTGGCCTGGCGGTTTTAGTGCACTGGGTACATTTTGTGGCGCGGCTGCGATACAAGCCGCCCGCATGGCAATTGCTGACAATCTTGAGGTTGCAGCTAACTTCCCGATTGCAGATAGTGCAAAAAGTGCCTGGCGGCGGCTGATAACGGCAGATCATTGCGCCATACCACGTACCAGTGCCGGTTTAGTGGAAACCCCTCAACCTGCAGCATCGTCAGTGGATCTGCCGGCCCCGGCTCCCCGGCGGATGTTGCCACGACCGGCCACAGCGGCGGGCACACAGCCAGCCTGGACAACACTGCAATGCCAAGACCTGCTGCCACGGCATGCTTAATGGCTTCGTTGCTGCCCAGGCTCATGGCCACGGAAGGCACAAACCCTTGCTGTTGGAAATGCTGTTCGGTTGCCATACGAGTGCCGCTGCCAGGCTCACGCATCAGCCAGCGTTCTTGTGCTAAATCGTTCAGCCTGATAGGCAAATGTGCCTTCGGATGCGACGAGGGCGCAATCACCACCAAAGGGTTGGTCTGAAACTCCAGCCGCTCCAGCGGTAGGTTGTCGGGTGGCATCATCATCACCACCAGTTCATCCTGTCCCTGCGCCAGTCGCCCCACCACGCGATCGCGATTTTCAATAGCAAGCTCAATGTCTACGCCCGGATGAGCAGCCGCAAAACTCCCCAACAAATCAGGGACAAAGTACTCGGCCGTGGTTACAGCTGCCAATTTAAGGCGACCACGCACCAGCCCATGGATCTCTGCCAGGCGGGATTCCAGTCGCTGCCAGCAACCGGCCAATTCCCGCACAGTCACAAATAGGGCCTCTCCTGCCTGTGTCAGTTGAATGCTGCGCCCACATTGCTGAAACAATGGCTCACCGAGCGTGCTGGCCAACTCGCGCAGCTGGACTGAAACGGTTGGCTGACTGACACAGAGCTCCTGAGCAGCCCGCGTAACAGACAGCAAACGGGCACTGGCCTCAAAAGCTCGTAACTGTTGAGGGGTGATGCGCTGAAAGCGTGCCAGGGTGGTTGCAGGCATGTCCGGCTCCGGTTGGCGGGGATCCATCACAAATCTATAGCTTTTGAGCTATGGGTTCAATTAAAACTAAGTATTTTTATTTATAGGTCTGTTTGCGTACAGTGCCACTATCCCATCCATAGGAGCAAGACCATGCGTGATGATCATTGTGTTGTCAGTACCCCCAAAGCCCGGCTGGCCGCTGTGTCAAAACAAGATGTGGCTATTACTGTTGCCTTAGGCGATGGCATAGGCCCGGAAATCACCCGTGCTACCCTGCGTATGCTGGAGGCGGCTGGTGCGCGAATTGCGCCCGAGTTTATCGACATCGGTGAGCAGGTCTATTTAGCCGGTCACAGCGCTGGCATTCAACCGGATGCGTGGGACAGTTTGCGTCGCACCAAGGTTTTCTTAAAAGGGCCAGTCACCACGCCATCGGGTGCCGGCTACAAAAGCCTTAATGTGACCATTCGCAAAACCCTGGGGCTCTATGCCAATGTACGGCCTTGCATCAGCTATGCGCCATTTGTGGCCACCCAAAGCCCCAACATGAATGTGGTGATCGTGCGGGAGAATGAGGAAGACTTGTACGCCGGTATTGAGCATCGCCAAACCGACGAGGTGTATCAGTGCCTGAAGCTGATTAGCCGCCCGGGCTGTGAACGCATCATCCGCTATGCTTTCGAGTATGCCCGCAGCCATGGCCGTAAAAAAGTCACCTGCATGGTCAAAGACAACATCATGAAAATGACCGATGGCCTTTTTTACCGGGTTTTCCAGGAAATCGGCGCGGAATACCCGGAAATTATGCAAGATCGCTACATTATTGATATCGGCAGTGCCCGGCTGGCAACCCGGCCAGAGCAGTTTGATGTGGTGGTCACCACCAACCTGTATGGCGATATCATCAGCGACATCGCGGCTGAAGTGTCGGGTAGTATTGGCCTGGCAGGCAGCGCCAACATCGGCGAGCATGTGGCGATGTTTGAAGCCATTCATGGCAGCGCGCCCGATATCGCCGGTCAGGGCATCGCCAACCCAAGTGGTTTGTTACTGGCAGCCGTGATGATGCTGGTGCATATTCGTCAGGCTGATGTGGCCGAGCGTATTCACAATGCCTGGTTACGCACCATTGAAGATGGTGTGCTCACAGCCGATGTCGCGGGAAATGCCAGCCAGGCGGTGAGCACCGAAGCTTTTACTCAAGCCGTCATTGCCCGCCTAGGGCAAGAACCACAGCACTTTGCCAGGGTACGTTATCAAAATGCTGAGGCGTCGATCCAGGCTGCAACCGCTCAGCATGCGGCCCGCCCCACAGCCCGCAAATTGTTGATTGGCGTCGATGTATTTTTGCACCACAAGCCGATTGCCTCCGATCGTCTGGCCGAACAGCTGTGTAAGTTATCGACCGAGTTCTTACAACTGCAAATGATCACCAACCGGGGCGTGAAAGTGTGGCCGCAAGGGTTCCCGGAAACCTTCTGTACCGATCACTGGCGCTGCCGTTTTGTGGCCAGAGACGAGCACAGCAGCATACGTTTCGGGGCTGTGATACAGTTACTGCAACGGTTAAGCGAGGCAGGTTTTGATGTCATTAAAACGGAAAATTTGTGCAGTTTTGACGGCGAGCGCGGTTTTGCCCTCGGGCAGGGGCAGTAAAGGCAGAGGCCTGCAGTGAATACTCCACCTCGTAAGGTGAACCGGGTTCCGTTCGCGGAGCCCGGTGCCTTGTTAACACGGCATCACAAAGCGGCACTGATTGCCCCGGAACTGGCTGCGCTGGGGCTCACCCTCACGGCAACCGACGCCTTTGATACCGATCAGCTGGGCACGTTTTCCGGCGAGATAGCGCGGACACTCAGCCCGCTGGATTGCGCGCGTACCAAAGCGAAACTGGCCTGCCAGCTTACCGGCTGCTCATGGGGTATTGGCAGCGAAGGCAGTTTTGGCGGCGGCCCTTTTCCTGGCATGCTGCCATGGAACGAAGAATTGCTGTTGCTGTACGATCAGCTCACCGGGCAAGAAATCGTCGCCCGAGTGGGCATGGCGGTAGCACTGACCTCGATAGAAACCCAGGACTGGGAGCTCGTTCGGCAACACCTGGCCAAGCACGATCCTAAGCAGGGTTGGATGCTGCGCGGCCCTGACGGTTGGCACAAAGAACTGCAAGGTGAGCATGCCGTGCTGACCGCGCTTCAAAGCGCCGGGTTACTGGGTCCCAACCTGAGCTTACGGCAGCAGATCACGCTGCAACCCGACCTGCGCGCCCATGTATGCCCGCCGCGTCAGGCGGTGATTCAACAGGCAGCTGCTCAGTTGGCACAACGCTTAACAGCGCATTGTCCACACTGCAGCGCACCGGATTTTTGGGTCAACGATTGTGTGCGTGGCTTACCATGCGGCGATTGTGGCTTTTTAACGTCACAAATCAGCAGTACAATAAAGCGGTGCAGCCGCTGTGGTCACCAGGAGCAGCAGCCGGTTGCAACAGCATGGGCCGATGCTAAGCATTGCCCCAGCTGCAACCCCTAATCGCTTTACGACGGAGACCTCGGCTTGTGACAACCCTGCAGCTGGACCCCACCAAACCAGATGAACTGGCACTGGCTGCCCAACTGCTGCTGGACGGCCGTTTGGTAGCGGTTCCGACCGAAACCGTGTATGGCCTGGCTGCCGATGCGCGCAACCCAGAGGCCGTTGCAGGGATTTTTACGGCCAAAGGCCGTCCGGCCGATCACCCGCTGATTGTGCACTTGCCTTCGGCCGACGCCATAAGCGATTGGGCTGTCGATATTCCGGCCAGCGCCTGGCAACTGGCACAAGCATTCTGGCCAGGCCCGTTAACCTTGCTGCTGAAAAAAGCACCGCGTGTAAGCCCGGTTATCACGGGCGGGCTCCCCACCATTGGGCTGCGGGTACCGGCGCATCCGGTGCTGCACCAACTGCTGCAGCAGCATCAGCTGGCGGTGGCTGCGCCGTCGGCCAATCGTTACAAAAAACTCAGCCCCACCAGTGCCCGGCAAGTGTTGCATACGCTGGATGGCCGCATTGATGCGGTGCTGGATGGTGGCGATTGCAGTTATGGCCTGGAGTCCACCATTGTGGATGCTACCAGCGAGCCACTGACCATTGTGCGGGCGGGCCCGATCAGCGCCCAACAGCTCGCCGGCGTATTAGGCCGGCCGGTGCAACAACCTCGTGAGCACAGCATCAAAGTGGCCGGCAACGTCAAAGCACATTACCAGCCCAATACCCCGCTGCTGTACGCTTCTTTTGTCGATCCCCTGCCAGTACAGGCAACACTGGCCCCAAAGCTGGCCATACTGCATCTGAGCCCGGTGCCCAAAACACTCCAGCCCATTTGGCAGCAACAGATGCCTGCCGATGCCCCATCCTATGGCCGTAAGCTGTACCGCGCCCTGGCCGATGCAGACCATGCCGGTGCCGATCTGATTTTGCTGGAGTCGCCCCCGCAGGATGAAGCATGGCTGGCGGTCTGGGATCGGGTAAAGCGAGCCAGCTATCGGGGCTAAGCTGGCTCAACTGTGCTTACTGCGGGCAGGCACCCAGCTCCCAGTAACTGCCATCATAGGATGACAGCGTCGTAACCCCCCAGGTTGAACCAGCCATGGCTGCATTGCTGCCGTTGGCAAAGTAATCAGGCACAAAGAAATTGCCGGTACTGTAGGCTCTTCCTGCCACTTTATGGCTGTAATTGTTAGTGGTAAAAGCCACGCAATCGCCAGGGGGTGGCGTGCCGCCCTGATCACCGCCATGACCCGGGGCGGCTCCGCTGCAGCTCTGGGCTGGCCCAAAACAGCTGCCATCGTCATTTTGCCAGCGGCATTGATCGCCGGTAATAACGTGTTCACGCAGCACAAAACTGGCGGTGCCATATTGCAGGTAACAGTTGGCGTAATTGGTGTAATCCAGCCGGCCGGCACTGATGTGCTGATCCAGGGTACCGCTTTGGCCTGCATCAATGGTGAAGCTCACCAGCTCGGCGCTGAACAAGCCTTCCAGATCGGTCGCCGTGATCACAGCACTTTGCTCGCCACCGGCCAACTGGCACTGCTGGGCACTGAACAAATCGCCTTCGACACTGGCAGTCACAGTGCCATTGCTAAACGCTACCGTGACGGTATCCAGATCGCGATTCAGATCAAATACCCGGCCGCTGACCTTAGCGCACTGACCAGCTATCGCCACCGCCAAGTCAGACAGCTCCGGTGGTACCGGTGGCGGCGGTGGCCCAATCAGCAGCTGCTCGGTGTAGGCCGCACTAACCAGCCCTTCGCTGTCGGTGGCGGTTAACATTAACTGATACCAGTCATCCGCCAGTACCGGACTGGTCAGACTAAAATTGCCGGAGGCATCCGGTGCATCAGTTACCAGTTGCTGCAAACCCAGGCTGTCGGTAAAACTGGCGGTGATCATCATGGCATCGCCATCGGCATCGGTCGCCGTACCGGTCACCGTCACCACACTGTTTTGCTGGCTGACACTGATATCGCTTAGCTCGGGGGCACTGTTGCGATTAACCCGCTGGTTGTGCTCCAGAAAGTACTGCCCCAGGTAGAGCGCATAATTGATGCCGTTGCTGTTGATGTAAGCCCCACTGGCATCCTGACCACCCGACCAGGCGTGATCGACATTATTGAGCCACAGCATCGATACCCGGCCATCCTGCCACAGGATCTCATCGGCAGTACGACCCGCGCCATGGCTGATCAGATTCTCACTGCTTAACTGGCTGACGCCGTAGAGCGTAGCCATGCCGTTGGAATTTTGCTCGTTGTAGCACTGATTGACCGTGGTATCGTTGCGGCCATGGGCAATGGAGGCAATCTGAGTATCGAAATGACTAGCAAAACTACCGGCATACTGAGCGCAGCGGGCAGCCACATTAGCCGTTTCACAAGGGCCGATGGCACCACTGGAGCTGGTGCCGATGCTCGGGCCGGCACTAATGCCCATGCCGGCAAACACATCAGGAGCCAGGCAAGCCGTGGTATTGGCAAAGCTGGCACCCGAAGATAACCCGGCAATATACACCTGGTTGGGATCGATCTGATAGCTGACATCCGCAACCAGACTGTTGGCCAGGTTGATCAGGTTTTGGTAATCGCCGGCATTGCGGGATTTGGTGCCCTGCCAGTACGACCAGCAGCCAAAACCGGCTTTGTTCATTGCATCCGGCACCGCGATCACCAGGCCATACTGGTCAGCGGCCTGCTCTAAGTTGGCGGTAAGGTAGGCGTTGATCGACTGGGTACAGCCATGCAGCACCAGCATCAAACCGCGCCCCTGGCCAATGGCCGAGACACTGTCGGGCGTGTAGATATGAACGTTATTGAAGCCACCACGATTGACATTTTGTTGCCAACTGCCAGCAACAGCGGGTATAGCAAGCAGGCTTGCAGCCATGAGGGCACCGGTCAGCAATACACTAACCCGGTGTAGTAGTTGAATTTTCACGTCTGTTGTTCCTTATTTTTTTTAATTTAAGTGAACACCTCAGCGACGCTACGACTCCTTGTTTCGACCTCTGACTCCCCCGGTAGCAAGCTGGGATGCCAAACCACTATAGGGGACAAGCGGTAATTTCGATTTAGTACTTTAGTGCTGCTTTAACTGGTTGATGTTCGTTAACATGAGGTTGATGCTGTGGTCCTCATGCAGGATGGTTGTTTGTTTTGGCACGCCCGTCAGGATTTAGTTTTACTTAAATAAACAGCGAAATAGCACACTCAAATTACGCCTTAGCGTATAAAAACAAAACTTACGTTAAAGCGTATATTGACACTAATTACGCTAAGGCGTATAGAGTTAAGACCCCAACAAGATTTGGCATCAACTTTCATGCATATCACCCGCCCGGAGCAGCTTAGTACACTAATTAAAGCGTATCGCAAAAAACACAAGGTCACTCAGGCCGAAATAGCGCAGCTCGTAGGCCTTCGGGTGGCGACCATTTCTGATTTTGAGAACAAACCCGAATCGTGCAAGTTAGCCACTTTTTTTAAAATCCTTGCCGCGCTGCAGTTACAACTTGATATCAGCCCCCGCGATCAAGTTTCAGAGCCAGGCCAGAGCTCATGGCAGGAGGGCTGGTAAATTGGACAGGCTGGATGTTTACATGAATGGGATCAGGGTTGGTGAGTACCAGCGCGATAGCCGGGGGGCGAATGCGTTCATTTACGATACTGATTGGCTATGCTCGCCCGGACGTCGAAGCTTATCGCTTTCTTTAACACTTCGACCAGAGCGCTATGCAGGGCCGGAAGTCTATAACTTTTTTGACAACTTACTGCCCGATTCACGCGAAATTCGCGAGCGGATGGTTGCACGCTTCAAGACAAGCTCAATGGAGCCCTTTGATATCCTGAAACAGGTTGGGAGAGATTGCGTCGGTGCAATACAACTGGTGCCGTCAGGTGCAGATGCGCCAGCCATAAAACGCATCGAGGCAAGCGCACTGACAGATGCTGAACTAGCAAAGATATTAAACGGCTATCAATCGAAAAAGCCCTTGGGCATGCTGGATGATACACAGGATTTTCGTATTTCACTTGCCGGTGCGCAGGAAAAGACAGCATTATTGTTCCATCAAGGCCATTGGTGCTTACCGCATAACGCCACACCAACAACCCACATACTCAAGCTGCCAATAGGCGAGATACGCTCCCATGATCGTGTCATTGATATGACACACAGTGTTGAGAACGAGTATCTGTGCCTTAAGATCGCCAAAGCCTATGGCTTTGAAGCCGCAAACTGTCAGATGATTGTACCAGACGGCGTTAAGGCGCTGGCGGTTGAGCGCTTTGATCGCACAATGTCCCCCGATAACAGCTGGATCATGCGACTACCGCAAGAGGATTTCTGTCAGGTGAAAGGCATCTCCCCCGCCAGAAAATATGAACCAGACGGTGGGCCAGGCATTTCGGACATCATGCAGGAACTACTCGGTGCGACAAATCCCAAACATGACAGGGAAACCTTCATGCGCACCCAGGTTTTATTCTGGCTGCTGGGCGCAACAGATGGCCACGCTAAAAACTTCTCCATTTTTCTTGAGCGACAAGATCACTACAGGCTGACACCGCTATACGATATCTTGTCTGCCTTCCCTGCCATATCTAAACAGGCCCTGCACGATAAAAACCTTCGCCTGGCGATGTCACTAAAAGGTTCTAAAGGAAGAAAAACCGAATGTCGGTTGATCTGCCCAAAGCACTTTTTCGCCACCGCGAATGAAGTCGGTTTTCCACAATCGACCATGGAACAGATACTGCACGATATGGGAACCAGGACCGCAGCTGTGATCAGTCAGGTTGCTGCTGACCTGCCCGCTGATTTTCCGGGCTTTATTGCCGAACCCATCTTTGAAGGGATGCACAGATATAGCCAGCGACTGCTTGGGTAAACAGCGCTACCTGGAAGTATGGAAACAAAAACCGCCGAAATGGCGGTTGTTTGTTTTGGCGCACCCGTCAGGATTACTCGGGCTGTCCTGCCCTCGCCCTTAAGGGCCCGCTGAAGCGGTT
>NZ_FNRM01000020.1 GCF_900107845.1 Alkalimonas amylolytica | reverse complement strand
CCGCTGAATATGCAAAACTACAACCGCTACAGCTATGTGCTGAATAACCCGATGAGTTATACCGATCCGAGTGGGTATAACTTTGTGAAGAAAGCCCTTAAAGGCGTGATGGAAGCCACCGGCACACGCAAAGTGCTGCGGGAGCTTGGGCGAAATCAGTACTTAAATGCTGCGGTGCAGATTGGTGTCTGCATCGCTGGCGGTCCGGTTGCTTGCGGCGCTTATGCCGGTGCCCAGAGTTTTGCCATGACCGGCAGTTTAGGTGCGGGACTTCGCAGCGGTTTAATCACCTTCGGCACAGCCTGGACGTTTCAGCAAATTGGCGGCTCTTATTCGGATTTAAGTGCCGCTAATGTGGATAATGTGGTATTCAATGGTGCCCAGCTTGGGAGTTATCTTGATTTTGGTGGCAACCTATTAACCGCAGGCCAGGTAGCCGGTCAAATCTTTTCGCATGCGATGGTCGGCGGGGTTAGCGCCAGTTTGCAAGGCGGCAAGTTTGGGCATGGTTTCTTTAGTGCTGGTGTCACTAAAGGGCTGGGCACCCCGCTAATGGATGCCAGCTTTGCGCAAAACGTGGTGGGCGGCACGGTGATTTCCGCCACCATCGGCGGCACCGCTTCGGTGATAGCGGGCGGCAAGTTTGCCAATGGCGCTGTTACCGGGGCTATGCAGGCTTTGTATAATAATTATAGAAACTATCGGGCTGAGATGAAAACGATCAATGCCGTTAAAGAAATGGCAAAAATATTAGATCAAAGACTGAGTATTGAAGAAATGCTGGACGCTTTAAGTCCAGAGCAGACCATTTTGCTTGGAAGGGCATTAGATGTGAGTATGCTTACATCGGGCAAAGGAAGTCATGAGATAAACAAGTATATAATTAGTCGGCACTTCTCATATACAGCACTTAATCAATCTCTGGGGTTGGCAGCTCAAGCAGGTCAAGGTGTTCATCAGTTTTATGGTGATGCAGCTTTAGGGAGATTAATGAAAGTTGCTTTACCAGCGAACGTTTATCGCGCATATGAGTATAAAGAGAGGCTAGATAAGGTTGATGATATTTATCATATAGTTAATGGGGGTGGTTAATGAGGCTTTTCTATTTCTTGTTTCTTTTTTCATTTTGCTCAACTTCTGAGGAGCACATACTCCACGAAACGCTCAGCAAAATATCATCATTTGGTTGCAGCACATCAAATGTTATTGAAAATAGGAATATCGCTGCATATACACTTGTTTGCCATCGAGATAGTGGAGAGTTTCTTTTATTTTCCATCCAAAGTAGGGCACATGTTTGTGATGCAAGAAGGATTGAAGAGCAAGAGTGTGCAAAAGATCTATCGAAACTATCTCAAATGCCATCTCAGAGGTTAATTGAGCAGGTGGAAGATATTGAGGTTTCTGAAGGGACGTATTTGGGGAAGTGGAGTGATGGCTCTCTGGAGTTTACCTCCAAGGGATTCGACGAGGGAAGCCTTATCTATAGCTTGGTCACGGCTTGCAAACAGCCAAGATGGTGTGATTCTGGAAACAACGATATCGACTCAAAATTGTTGAGCGACTTCAGGAAGACATTTCAAAGCGAAGTCGCCAGATTGAAGTTGTAGGCCGGCCTCAATCGCGAGCTGTATCGCCAGCGCGATGTACGCGGCGGGGAAGTGACCAACAGCCTGGTGCTGGATGGTTTGTACGAGCGGGTGCAGTTGCCGGGTGGTGTCATCGAGCACAAGTTTCGGGTCGGTAATGCCCAGGTAATCCGGCGCAGCAACAACACTGAAACTGTGCACTACCTGCATGGCGATGGCTTAGGCTCCACCGTGGCGGTAACCTCGCAAGCCAAACAGGTGCTGCAGCAGCTGACTTACGATCCCTGGGGCCGGCAGTTTGCCGTGCACAGCCACAGCGGGCTGGCGGGTTACAGCCTGCCGAGCGATAGCCAAGGCTACACCGGCCACCGGATGGTGAAGGGTTTTGAAGTGGTGCATATGGGTGGGCGGACCTACAACCCCTTTATTGGGCGTTTTATGCAGCCTGATCCCTTTATTCAGGCACCGCTGAATATGCAAAACTACAACCGCTACAGCTATGTGCTGAATAACCCGATGAGTTATACCGATCCGAGTGGGTATAACTTTGTGAAAAAAGCACTGAAAGGCTTGATGGAAGTCACGGGCACGCGCAAACTGCTGCGAGAGTTGGGGCGGAATCAGTATCTGAATGCCTTAGTCCATATAGGTGTCTGTATGACAGGTGGGCCTGTAGCTTGTGGTGCTTACTCAGGAGCACAAAGCTTTGCGATGACAGGAAGTTTAGGCGCTGGGGTGCGTTCTGGTTTAATAACTTTTGGTTCGGCCTGGTCTTTCCAACAGATCGGTGGCTACTACGAAGGAGTAGCAGCTACTGAAGGTGGAGCTGGCTTGTATCACTTTGGTAGCAGTATGGGCAATAACTTATACCTCACCTCCGGTCAGATAGCAGGCCAAATCACCGCCCATGCCATGGTGGGCGGGATAACAGCCAGCTTGCAAGGCGGCAAGTTCGGCCATGGCTTCTTTTCTGCAGGTGTCACCAAAGGGCTAGGCACGCCGATTATGGATGCACATTTTGCGCAGAATATGGTTGGAGGTACCCTGGTCTCCGCCGCCATTGGCGGCACCTCATCAGCTATTTCAGGTGGAAAATTTGCCAATGGCGCTGTCACTGGGGCTATGCAGGCTTTGTATAATCAGTATAGCCGCGCACGTGCTGAAACCAGTAAACCGACAAAAGATGCAGATGGGTGGGAGCATGAACTTACTATTATTGGAACTGGTAGATCTTCAGAAATAGATGCTGGCAGATACCTCAAAGTGGAACTAGATAGCGTTACTCTCGGTGCTGATGGTACTCATGTGCATATAACGATATTCCCATTAGATGAGAATGGTCATATGTTGTCTACTATGAGACGCCACGGACCCAACTTCGCATTTAGCAGCCATGCAGGGATGGGCTATGCTCCATCTTCGGTTTTTGATGCTGGGTATGAAAACAGGTATGGTTTTAGATGGCTAATAAAGGTGCCATCACATCAATCACCGCATGGGAATGCTGCTGGTGTTCAAGTAAAGGTATATAAGTGGGGTGGTGAATGAAAATCGTTGTTGCAGTCATCTTTTTGGTGATTATTGTGGTTGCTTGTAGTGCTGAGAGTTACGAAGGCGAAGTGTTATACAGCCGCTCCGATTGCATTGTTAAATTTCATATTGATACGTCTGCTTTGAGCCGAGAAGCAATTCAAGCTAACCATAATGCTTTTTCAAATTTTATTGCATCTGATGCTGTATATCCCGTAGCAGGGATCTCATTCCCTAATAGCAGTAGAAATTATTATTATGTGCAATTTTCTGAGTTTTGCGAAAGGAGATTTGAAATAGCAAACGATATGATTAAGCAATTCTTGACTGTTCAAAATTTAGATATCGACTATCAGGTTTTTTCAGAAACCATATGCCCATCACCGAAAACTATCAATATTCAAGGGCCTGCATGGAGCACATATGAGACTTGTAAGTAAGTTATTGAAGGGCCGCGACTAAACCGAGTTTTGGTATGGCCCAAACCGCGAACTATATTGCCAGCGCAATGTGCGGGCTGGTGAGGCCACTTGGGTATACACCCCTTTATCGGCCGGTTTATGCAGCCAGATCCCTTTATTCAGGCGCCGCTGAATACGCAAAACTACAACCGCTACAGCTATGTGCTGAACAACCCGATGAGTTATACCGATCCGAGTGGGTATTTGTTTAAGAAAGCCAGTAAGTTTGTCCGCCGCTATTGGAAAATAGGTGTAGCGATCGGTGTGACTTATTTCACCGCTGGTGCAGCTTCTGGTTGGGTATCCACGTGGGGATCAACCTGGTATACCGCAGCGACAGCCACCACTACGGCAACGTTTACCACAGCCGGGTCGATGGCCGTGGGCAGCATCGCAGGGGCTGCTGGTGGTTTTGTCGGAGGTGGGCTGGCGACAGGCAATGCAAAGGGAGCATTACGAGGAGCCTTTACCGGAGCTTTATCGGGTGCTGCTGGTGGTTATGCAGGCCACGGAGAATTAGGCGGCTGGGCTGATGGGGCACGCCGTGTAGGTGCATCGGCTTTGGGAGGCTGTGCCGCTGGCAAGGCGTCAGGTGGCTCTTGCGGTAAAGGTGCTCGATTGGCGGCAATTGCACAAGCAATGAGTTTGGGGATAGAAAAGTTTACAACCGAACGACCTGCATATGCGACGGCATCCGAAGGGCATGTTATTAAACAAGACCCAACTACATATACAGGAACGGATATCTGGAATCCGTGTCTGGATATATGTGATGCTGCAACAGGTGCTGGTGGAAATGCTTATTCACATGTCGGTATTGCAAATGTGAAAAATGACATGCCTAAGTGGCTTAATGAAAATGGAGCTTTACTAGGGCCTACTGCAAAATATATCCCAGGCATGAACTCAGGCGCTGTATTTCACGATGTACTTGTTGGCACATCCCAAAGGGCACTGGGTATATGGAACACAAATCAAGGTGGATATACGGCCGTGGTTGGACGTGTGATGACCAATCAGTTGACTATTGTGCCAGCAATTAGCATGAATTATGTTGCTTTGGGTGTAAATAGTTATAAATACTATTATCGGGAGTTACATAGAGATGATTAATAAAAACAGTCGTTTCTTGATGTTGGCAATGGCCTTTATTGCAGGGTGCTCTGTACATGAGAATCTAATCTATAGTGCTGTAGAAATTAACGGCGAACCTGTTAGCAAGTGGCCGTTCAGTAACTATGGAGTGCAGCTCCACATTAGAGCTGATAATACCCAGGCAATTCACAGTACTAGCAGGGTAATGGGAATACCAATTCAGACTGTTGAGGGGGCTCATGTCGCCTCCATTCGTCCTCATACCATTTTTATTGCGATTAAAGCAAAGCCGACGGAGGTGGTTGCTTGGGAACCAGCACAATTGGTACTTTTTCATAACAACATGGAAGTTAGGCTTTCTGAAATATCGTATCCAAAGTTGATTGCTTACGATGCTGACTGCATGGAGGTAAGTGGCACCCCAGCAGGTGCGGTTGCTATTCATGATGAATATTATCTTTGTGTAAAAGCCGTATTCGATGTTGATACCATCGCCCCGACAGAAAATTTTCAGCTAAAGTTGTCTGGTTTGTTTGTAAATGGAAAACCGTTAACTCCCATGTTGATAAACTTCAAGGGAAGTGAACGTAAGTTAGTGCTTATGTAGTTCCAGGGCTGGTTGCAGCTGTCCAGCTCATATCGTTCACGCACTTGGGTGGGTTAATTCAGCCCGATCCCTTTATTCAGACGCTGCTGAATACGCAAAACTACAACCGCTACAGCTATGTGCTGAATAACCCGATGAGTTATACCGATCCCAGTGGGTATCTGTTTAAGAAAGCCAGTAAGTTTGTCCGCCGTTATTGGAAAATAGGTGTAGCGATAGGTGTGTGCTGTGGCGCGCTGGTGACTACAGAGCAATGAAGACGGATCCAGGCAGGCAGCATTTGCAACTATTTACTCAAAAAAAGTAGGATGTGCGTTTGATTATTATCGTCTTTATTTAGCTTTTAGAGATGTAGCCAGCGGAGAGAGTTCAGGGTATTGGCTGTATTTTTTTCCTGTGGAGTACAAAACATTTAGTCGATAATTATTGTCCCGGTTCCCGTTCATGCCGTTCGCATACGAATGACCGGTTTTGCTCTTTTACAACCTCATTTTCTGTTTCTCAGGCAGGGGAATGCGGCATTCTGTATGAACGCTGCTTTTCCCTGCCGGAAGATGGCTTAGGCTCCACCGTGGCGGTAACCTCGCAAGCCAAACAGGTGCTGCAGCAGCTGACTTACGATCCCTGGGGCCGGCAGTTTGCCGTGCACAGCCACAGCGGGCTGGCAAATTTCAGCCTACCTAGCGATAGCCGGGGCTATACAGGCCACCGGATGGTGAAGGGTTTTGAAGTGGTGCATATGGGTGGGCGCACCTACAACCCCTTTATCGGCCGGTTTATGCAGCCTGATCCCTTTATTCAGGCACCGCTGAATATGCAAAACTACAACCGCTACAGCTATGTGCTGAATAACCCGATGAGTTATACCGA
>NZ_FNRM01000015.1 GCF_900107845.1 Alkalimonas amylolytica | reverse complement strand
GCTTTACGACGAGCATTTACTGGCTATTGCTGCCATAACCGAAGAATTGATTGCACCGGTCATGGCCTTGGTGGAAGAGCATGGCGCCAATGCCGCCAGCGCCCTGATTGGAGCCAGCAAACATCAATACAATGCATTTCAGCAGTCCATTGTGCGTTATCAGCAGGCGCTGATGGATTTGCATGAGGTGAGTCAGGCCAAGACACAGGCGCGTGGCGCTCGCGGCCGGGGTGCTTACAACCCACAGATAGCGGCAAAAGAAGCTCAGGTCCGCCGCCTGCATGCCGACATGCAGCAGCGTTTTCAGTCACAGCTGGCGCGCTACAAAGCCAATCTGGGCACGCAAGCCAACCGCTCCGCGCTGGCTAGTGTGGATCGCGGTGTTAATGTCGCCCGCAGCGGCCGCTCAATGCACAGCAATACCGCCGGAGGCCGCCGCACAGGCCGAACGTTGAATATTGCTAATGGTGCGCAAGCTCAGCAGGTAATGCGCTTTATTCGAGGATTGCAGATTGCCAGCCCTTTGGTGATGACTTGGGATTTTCGCAGCCGCAGCCGCAAAGTTCGCCGGGCTCGTCTCAATGGTGAGAATTATCGGCGAGAACGGGCTAAACAGTATTCTGGTTTCGTTGCTGGAAGTATGACTGGTACAGCCATTGTTGGAGCCGCGATATCCATTGGCTTAGGATTAACCCCCGCTGGTTGGGTACTGCTGATTGGAGCTTCTGTCGTTGCTTTTGCGGCTTCAACGGCTGTTGATAGCTTGACGCAACGTGGTGTTGAGCTGTCTTATGATTACATTTTTGGCGATTAATCATATGGAAATATACATAGTTTTGAGTTTATTGTTTCTTGGTTTTATATCAGTTGTTTCTTTTTTAACGGCTTGGTTGTTTGTGGGATGGTTTGTGGTGCTTCCGATCCAAAAGCAGTTGCGGGCTAACAATGAAGACGTCGTCAGCGACTGGGTGATTTTTCTTTGGAAACCTTGGGTCTATGCTTGGGCTATTTTCTACCCGCTTGGGCGTTTTAATAGCGGAAAGTCGCATTTTTATAGTAAACCGGAGCGGATGAAAGCCTATGCCAGTAAAACCCAGTGGCGGCTTTGTGCCTGGATGGAAATGAGTAAAATTTTTTTTCTGATCGTCGTTGTTGCTGGTGTTGGGTTGGATCAGGTATTTGACTGGTGATGCCTAATCAAGCACTGAATATAGTCGGTGTTGTTATTGCCGCTGCATCTAAGCTTGATGGCATTGGACAGACGTTGGGTAAAGAATTTCGGGTCAGAACAAAATTTACGAGCTTAATGGTCTGTTTTTGCATCAGCAGGTTAGTCTATGCCCAGGTGTTGTTGTTCTCAGCGCTAAGCGCCAAATATCGGGTGAACATCCATGCTCTTATGAAGAATGCGGATGATCCTTATTTGCTGGCTGCCTGTTTGCTGATAAAAAATCAGGTGGCTACCCTGAGGAAATTTTCGGTAACCTGGTAGGATTTCATCGCATGACTTACCGATGTCGGGGTTCTCAGCTAAGAGCCAAAATGAATCATCGAATTGTTTTAAATAAACATTTCGCTGATCTTTGCCCCAACGACGCTGAGTAAATAAAGCAACATCCCGTAAATCGGTTTTCGCTGCAGCAGTGAGCACAAATGGCTTCACCGAGCGTGTTCACTATCGAGTTCACTGATCAAGCTATTGAGATCATAATCGGCATCACCACTTTGTTCCCCTTCGGTCAGGAGTTGTCGCAGTGACTGCAGTTTGGCTTCCTGGTTTTCGAGTAAGCGTAGTGCCGAGCGAATCACTTCACTGGCGGAGCCGTAACGCCCACTGTCTATCTGGCTGGCAATAAAGCTTTCGAAGTGATCGCCAAGCGTGATGCTGGTGTTTTTAGCCATGAATAGCCCCCAAATACCAAAAAGTACCTAATTATGGTATCTGATGACTTTAAGCGCAAGGCGCATAACCACTAAAATTTTGAAATGGATGGCTTACCGGTGTAAGTGCTGCGGCAGTCTCTCGAGTATTTTTTCGCAGAGTTGATGGGTTAACAGCGCAGCATTGTTGGCGGATGAATCCGTTTTACCCGTTTTCAGTAACTGGATAAATTGGTCCAGCATAGCGACAAAACCACGCTTATACAGCGTACTTTGCCAGTCATCAAAGCCCAAAGTCTGGCGTTGATTGTGGCAACTGTATTCACCCTGCCTTAAATTATCGATTTGCCAGTGCTGATCCTGACTAAAATACTCCAGCCGTTCAAAGCTGCTACCGGCCATTCTATTCATGGACGCACTGAACAAAGCATCCTTGTGGTGCCACTGCACCTGCACACTGCATAATTCTGCAGCATGGCTGTGTTGAAACAACTGAAAGTCACATTGCTGTATGCTTGTTATCCCACTGACATGACGGACAAAATCCACCACGTGAATAAAGTCATCGTAGATAAAAGTACGGGCTGGGGCGCACTGGTTATGTCGGTGCTTTTGATACTGTACTTGCAGTGGTTGAGTCGCCAGTGCCGGCTGATACAATGGCGCATAGCGCCGGTTAAAACCAACAAAAAATGGCAGATTTTTCTGCTCGGCCAAATTAATCAGTTGTTCGCACTCTGGGAATTGATCGCTGATAGGCTTATCCACAAAAACAGCGATACCCGCTTGCAGCAGGCGCGTTGCAATAGCGAAATGGCTGCTGGTGGCACTGTGGATCATGACCGCATCCGGCTTCGCTGCTATCAATTCAGCAAGATCTGAATACGCTTCCTCAATACGGTATTGTTGTGCGAACTGAGCCAATACCTGAGTGTTACGTGTGCATAGCAGCGGCACTACCTCTGTATGTCCGGTCACTAAGGGCAAATAGGCTTTTTGCGCTATATCCCCTAACCCAAGTAGTGCGATACGCATACGCTTCCCTTTCTCCAATTCGCGAAAACCTGGCAGCGCTGCAGTGGTGGCAGCGCTGCCTTTTCACTAGGACTCTTTCACCACATCAATAAAGTACTTCACGTCGCCTTCTACCGTTTCCCGAACCAAACCATGCACATCGGTCTCGAAGCCCGGGAACTGGCCGTTAAAGGCGCGGGTAAATTGAAGGTACTTGAGAATGGTTTTATTAAAGCGCTCACCTGGCACCATCAGCGGGATACCCGGTGGGTAAGGGGTGACCAGCATCGCGGTGACACGGCCTTCGATAGCATCGATCGACACCCGCTCAATTTCCCGGTGGGCCATTTTGGCCCAGGCATCCGCCGGGGTCATTGCCGTTTCAATGGTCGACAGATACATCTCGGTGGTGACTTTGGCCACATCAAACTGCCGGTAAATATTATGAATTTGCTGGCACAGATCGCGCAGGCCAACGCGCTCATACTGCGGGTTTTTCGCCACAAACTCCGGCATTACCCGCCACATCGGCAGGTTTTGATCGTAATCGTCTTTAAACTGCTGCAACTCGGTTACCATCGAGTTCCAGCGGCCCTTGGTAATGCCAATGGTAAACATGATAAAGAACGAATAGAGGCCGGTTTTCTCAATAATAATACCGTGCTCTGCCAGATACTTGCTCACAATCGTGGCCGGGATGCCCTGCTGGTCAAACTGGCCCTGCAGCGTCAGGCCCGGCGTGATAATGGTGGCTTTGATTGGGTCCAGCATATTAAAGCCAGAGACAATATCCCCAAAGCCATGCCAGCTATCTGTGGCATGCAGCATCCAGTTATCACGCTCGCCAATGCCTTCTTCCGGCAAATGCTCCGGGCCCCAGACGGTAAACCACCAGTCATCATCACCAAATTCAGCATCCACCTTGCGCATGGCCCGACGAAAATCAATCGCTTCCAGCAAGCTTTCTTCCACCAGTGCGGTACCACCCGGCGCCTCCATCATCGCCGCCGCCACATCACAGCTGGCAATAATGGCATACTGCGGGCTGGTCGAGCTGTGCATTAAATAGGACTCGTTAAAACGGTGGGTATCGAGGCTGCGGTGCTGGGCATTTTGCACCAGAATTTGCGACGCTTGCGATAAACCGGCCAGCAATTTATGGGTCGACTGGGTGGCAAAGACCAGGGTTTCTTCAGAGCGCGGCCGGTCTTTCCCAATGGCATGCATATTGTGGTAAAAGCCATGGAAGCTGGCATGCGGCAACCAGGCTTCATCAAAATGCAGCGTATCGATGGTGGAGCCCAGCTGCTGCTTAATTTCTTCCACATTGTACAAAATACCGTCGTAGGTACTTTGGGTAATGGTCAAAATGCGCGGCTTTTTGTTTTTGGCGTTGCGGGCAAAGGGGTTGGCTTCAATTTTTTTCGCGATGGACTCAGGCGAGAACTCACTTTTCGGAATAGGCCCAATAATGCCGTAATGGTTGCGGGTGGGCATTAAAAATACCGGGATAGCGCCGGTCATGATGATCGAGTGCAAAATCGATTTATGGCAGTTGCGATCCACCACCACGATGTCACCCGGTGCCACCACGGAGTGCCAGACCATTTTATTCGAGGTCGAGGTGCCGTTGGTGACAAAAAACAAATGATCGGCGTTAAAAATACGGGCGGCATTTTGCTCACTTTGCGCCACCGGCCCGGTGTGATCCAGCAACTGGCCTAACTCATCGACCGAGTTACAGACATCGGCCCTGAGCATGTTCTCGCCAAAGAACTGATGAAACATCTGGCCGACCGGGCTTTTCAAAAAAGCGACGCCGCCAGAGTGCCCCGGGCAATGCCAGGAGTAGGACGAGTCCTCGGCATAATCCATCAGCGCATTAAAAAACGGCGGTGCCAACGCATCCAGGTATTTTTTTGCTTCGCGGATAATATGGCGGGCAACAAACTCTGGCGTATCTTCAAACATATGAATAAAGCCGTGCAGCTCGCGCAAAATGTCATTGGAGATATGCCGGCTGGTGCGGGTTTCGCCGTATAAAAAGATCGGAATATCGGCATTGCGCTTGCGCACTTCTTGCACAAAGGCTCTAAGCTCGGTCAAAGCAGCAGTGACTTCTGCATCGGTGCCGCTGCCAAACTCTTCATCGTCAATCGACAAAATAAAACAGGAGGCGCGGCTGGCTTGCTGGGCAAAGGCCGTTAAATCCACATAGCTGGTGTACCCCACCACTTCAAAACCATGGCTGCCAATGGCTTCGGCTAAATCACGGATGCCTGAGCCAGAGATATTCTCTGAGCGAAAATCTTCATCGATAACAATAACTGGAAAACGGAATTTCATCGGTTCATCCTTCGTTTTAAGCGATTTTTTGCCGGGCCTTTATCAAACGTTCAGGCTTGACGTGTTGCATGGCCGTTTCCGTGTGCTTGTTGCGCGGGCTAAAAAGGTTTTTCCTGCCCGGCATTTTACCCGTATTGGCGTAGCTATCTGCAACGCTTTGCGAAAATAATTCATCCGATACGCCTGGTGGCAACCAGAGCCGGATCTGTGTCGTCATCAAAGAGCCAGTGCGCACCGCTACGACTGTGCCGCCTGCTCAAAACCCTGCAGCACTGCTGCCACATTTTGTCCCACTTCAGCTACCGCATAACCCCCCTCCTGAATAAAGACGGTGGCTAAACCCAGGCTAGCGATATGCGCGCCCAGCAGGGGGTAATGCTCGCTTTTTAGTTTAAAGGCACTGATGGGGTCGTCTTCAAAGGTATCGACCCCCAGGGAGACCACCATGGCATCGGGGCTAAAGTCTTTAATCAGCTGCAGTGCTTGTAGCAGCACTTGCTGATAGGTCGGCCAATCGGTGCCGGCGGGGAGCGGGAAGTTATGGCAATAACCAAGGCCGGTCCCTTCGCCTTGCTCATCGGCATAGCCTAAGAAAAACGGGTACTCGGTGGCCGGATCGCCGTGAATGGAGATGGTCAGCACATCATCGCGCTGCCAGAAAATATCCTGGGTGCCATTGCCATGATGGTAGTCCACATCCAGCACCACCACTTTTTGCTTGCCCTGATCGCGCAGATACTGCGCTGCCAAAGCTGCATTATTGAGAAAACAATAGCCGCCAAAGGTGGCATAACCGGCATGATGGCCCGGCGGCCGGCACAAGGCATAGGCGCTGTGCTCGCCTTCGGCTACCAAAGCGGCAGCGGTTAAAGCGCAATGGGCACCGGCTTCCACCGCTTGCCAGGTGCCTGCCACCATCGGAGTGCTGGCATCGTAGCTGTAGTAACCCAGTTTGGCATGAATGCCGGTTGGAATTTTATCCTGGCGCTGGCCACGCGCCGGGAAGGCGCTTGGCAGCATAAAGCCGCTTTTTCCGGCAGCTTGCCACTGGCTGTAGGCGGTGCGCAGAAACTGCAGGTAATCGGCGCTGTGCACCCGCTCCAGCTGCTCTGGCGCAAAATTACGCGGTGGCAGGATGGGAAAGTCAGCCTGACGCAGCGCATCCAGCATAAACTGAGCCCGGGATGGCATTTCATAGCAGGGCACCAGCTCACCGCGGTGCAGCTCCATGCCGCCTTGATGCGCCTGATGTTTGTCGGAGTAAATCACCTTCATAAAGCTGTATTGACCTGTGGTTAAGTAGCGAACAGCCCCTGAACAGACGAATCAGGGGCACATGTGTTTTGCTGCGCTTGCCGCCATTAATAGCCGGCGGCCTGGCCGTCTTTGCGGGACTCAGAAGCCCCAATGTACACGCCATTGGCATGATCGCGCATAATGGCCTGATAACCACCGTAGCCGCCCAGGCCATAACGCACCTGATGGCCGCGCTGCATCAGCTCGCGCACTG
This sequence comes from Alkalimonas amylolytica, assembly GCF_900107845.1. Classification (GTDB taxonomy): domain Bacteria; phylum Pseudomonadota; class Gammaproteobacteria; order Enterobacterales; family Alteromonadaceae; genus Alkalimonas; species Alkalimonas amylolytica. The sequence continues at coordinate 32,411 of NZ_FNRM01000015.1, read as the reverse complement.
TGCTGTAGGGGACACCTTGCTCAACCTCGATGTAGCCGCCATTTTTCAGATACATGGCCTGACCATCGGTGGGCTCGGTACTGCCTAAATGCTGCCAGCGGGCAGCATCGCCTGCTTCTTGCAGGTTCATGCCGTAATCAACCATATTCACCAGAATCTGCACATGGCCCTGCGGCTGCATGGCGCCGCCCATCACGCCGTAGCTAATCAGCGGCTTACCACCTTGGGTAATAAACGCAGGGATAATGGTATTAAAGGGGCGTTTGCCAGGCTCGTACACATTGGCATGGTTTTTATCCATCGAGAACATTTGACCACGATCCTGAAACACAAAGCCAAGGCCAGGCACCACCACGCCGGAGCCCATGCCCCGGTAGTTGCTTTGAATGAGTGACACCATGTTGCCGTCTTTATCCGCCGTGGTTAAATAGATGGTGTCGCCTTCGTACAGATGCGGGTTGCCAGCATCGACCCGTTGAGCAGCCCGCTCACCAATCAGCTTGGCACGCTCGCGGCCGTAGGCTTCAGAAATCAGCCCGGCAATCGGCTGCTGGCTGAAATCGCTGTCGGCATAAAACTTGGCTCTGTCTTCAAACGCCAGCTTCTTGGCTTCCACCATGGTGTGAATGCTCTCCGCGCTGTTAAAGCCCATTGCCGCTAAATCAAAATTTTTCAGGATTTGCAGCATTTGCAGGGCGGCAATGCCCTGGCCATTGGGTGGCAGCTCCCACAGCTCATAGCCTTTGTAGTTCACCGACACCGGCTCAACCCAGGTCGAGGTGTGCTGATCAAAATCTTCATAACGCAGGTAGCCACCGTTTTCACGCATAAAGCGGTCCATCACTCGGGTCAGTTCGCCGCGGTAAAAGGCATCGCGGCCATCGGCGGCTAACGCGCGATAAGTGGCCCCCAGTGCCGGGTTTTTAAAGATTTGGCCTTTGCGGGGGGCTTGGCCGTCGATGGTAAAGGTACCAACAAAGTCGCCCGGTTGTGGGCTTAACAGCGGCACGCTGCGGTTCCAGTAGTAGGCAATCAGCTCGGTGACCGGAAAGCCTTGCTCGGCATAGTCGATACTGGGTTGCAGGATCTGTTGCATTGGCAGGGCGCCGAATTTCTCGTGCAGTTCAAACCAGCCGTCAATGGCGCCCGGTACGCTAATAGGCAACATGCCATGCGGTGGTAAATCAGTGCGGCCCATCCGTTCCAGCTCGGCCGCCACCTGATCGTAGCTTAAGCCTAGCGGGGAGCGACCCGAGCCATTCAAGCCATACAATTGTTCTGTTTTGGCGTCCCAGACAATGGCATAAAGATCGCCACCAATGCCATTGCCGGTGGGCTCCATCAGGCCAAGGGCGGCATTGGCCGCAATAGCGGCATCGATGGCATTGCCTCCTTGTTTCATCACATCCAGTGCTATCTGGGTGGCCAGCGGGTGGCTGGTCGCAGCCATCGCATGCTGGGCAATCACTTCCGAGCGACTGGCAAAGTCATGGCCGGTGATGCGATCAAAAGCGAGGGCAGTGCAGCACAGTAAACCAAGGGCTGAAACGGCGAGGGCTGAAACGACAGAGATTGAAGCTTTCATGGACGGGGCTCAAATCATTATGGTGTGGTTAAAAACTAACCCAGAAGCGGTGCTATTGCCAGCCGGCAGGCGACCAGTGAACGGCTGGCAGAGTTAAAAGCATCTAACGCCGCGTGTTTTGTCGCATTAATGTTGTGATACTATAACAATAACTCTGTAATGAGAAAAAGGAACCCAGGTCGTGTCAGTAAGCAGTACCAGCCGCCCGGTAACAATCTCCGCTTTATTTCGCTACATCGAACAACTGCAAGGCGATGTTCCCTGGGGCCATTTGCTGGATGCCGGCACCGGTGTCAATTCGCTGCAATGGATCAGCACGTTAGATACTGAGTGCTGGACTGCCATTACCGCCTCCGAAGCCATGGCCCGGCAAAGTGTGCAACATTACCCAAGCACCATGCGGCCAAACGATCGGCTGGTGGTGGGTAATTGGATGGACGAGCAGCTGCTGGCCGGTGAGCAGTTCGATACCATTGTGCTGGATTACTTTATCGGCGCCATCGATGGCTTTGCGCCTTACTGGCAGGATCAGGTGCTGCCGCGTATTCGCCAGCATTTAAAACCAGGCGGGCGCTTGTACATCACCGCGCTGGAGCCTTATGTGCCACGTTACCGCAACAACGAAGTCGATCAGTTTGTCACCGAGCTTGGCCGGCTGCGCGATGCCTGTCTGCTGCTGGCACAGGAACGCCCTTACCGCGAATACCCAGCCGACTGGACCTTGCGCCAGCTGGAGCGCAGCGGCTATCAGGTGCACAGCTGCAAGCACTTTGGCATCCGCTACGGCGAGCGCTTTTTGCACAGCCAGTTGGACATGTGCCGCCAGCGCGCCCAGCGTTTTGGCAATCAGGCACTCACCCAAGCCATGCTGCAGCACGCCGATGCGTTGCAACAGCGCGGCGAAGCCCTACTGGCAGAGCACGGCGTACTCGCCAGTGGCCATGATTATGTGATTGCTGCCAGTGTGCCTGGCTAGTTTGATGGTCAGAATGTAATTGAATTCTGCCGCCCATGAATAGCCCTAAAGTACTTTTGTGTTGAGCTGATAGTGTTGCTGATGAAAGCACACAACCAAGCCTTTTTGTCCCAAAAATGCTCCTTGTGCTATGGTTATGGCTGCAAACCTTTCGGGAAGTACCAAAACTCACTACAAGGAGGTTTTATGTTTTTTACCGCGATGGCCTTACTATTAAACACTTCGGCCATGTTACCCGGTACCGGCACGCTCTGGCTGGATGGCGAATCTCATCCGGTTGAAGTGACCAGTTGCGGTGTGGATACAGAAACGGCCGGTGCTAAGGGGACTTTACCTGATGGCAGCAGTGTCTCCGTGATGTTGCAACGCTGGCCGGGTATGCACGCATTGTCGGTCACTTACGACAACGCCCAGTGGTTGCATCGCGGCCCTGAAGACAGTGCTGATGCCCCTGAACTAAAACGCTGGGTGGAAGATGGCATGCTAAAAGCCTCCGGCACTGTCTCGGTGTTTCCACCGATCCGCCAAGCTAGCATGGTGGTGCGTTTTGAGGGGCGCTGCCCTTAATATCGGGGGCAGATCAACATTGACCGAGGCCGCACGACAATCGTGATGGATGCAGGCGTACTGTGACTGAAGTAATGCTTGTGGATAGAGGCAGTGCGATAAAAAAGTGGTATGGCGTGGCAGCCTGGTGAGCAGGAGGAACACGATGAAAGCAGCTGATTTATTTATCAAAGCACTGGAAAACGAGGGGGTCGAGTATATTTTTGGCGTGCCCGGGGAAGAGAATATCGATTTCCTCAATTCGTTAAAAAACTCGACGATCCGTTTCATTCTCACCCGTCATGAACAAGGTGCAGGCTTCATGGCCGCCACCTATGGCCGCTTAACCGGCAAGCCAGGCGTCTGTTTAGCCACCCTGGGGCCTGGGGCCACCAACCTGGTAACTCCTGCTGCTTTTGCTCAGCTGGGCGCTATGCCTATGTTGCTGATCACCGGGCAAAAACCGATTAAAACCAGTAAGCAAGGTCAGTTTCAAATTCTGGATGTGGTGGAGTTGATGCGTCCGGTCACCAAGTTCAGCAAACAAATTGTCAATGGCAATACCATCGCTTCCTTGGTGCGCGAAGCATTTCGCCTGGCGATAGAAGAAAGGCCGGGCGCGGTGCATTTGGAACTACCGGAAGATATCGCGCAAGAAGACTGCGCGGAAATCCTTTATCCGGCCAATGGTTCTGTGCGCCCTCATGCCGCAGCAGCTGTGTTGGACCAGGCAAGCGCCATGATAGAAGCGGCGACAAGACCGTTGCTGCTTATCGGCGCCGGCGCGAACCGAAAAAAAGTCTGTCAGGCGCTGACCGCCTTTGTGGAGGCCACCGGCATGCCGTTTTTCACGACGCAGATGGGCAAGGGCGTGGTCGATGAGCGCCACCCGTTGTACCTGGGGACAGCGGCCCTGTCGGATCACGATTTCTTGCACTGTGCCATTGATAAGGCCGATCTGATTATCAATGTCGGCCACGACGTGGTGGAAAAGCCACCGTTTTTTATGGAAGACGGTGGCAAACAGGTCATTCATGTCAACTTTTTACCGGCGACTGTGGATGCGGTCTATTTTCCCCAGCTGAATGTAGTAGGCGATATTGCGTATTCGGTGGAACAGCTGGCAAAACGTATCAAAGATAAGCAGCATTGGGACTTGTCCTATTTCAAAAGCCTGAAAACCACCTTAGAGCAGACGCTGACCAAGTACTTTACGGATAGCCGCTTTCCGATGCTGCCGCAACGTTTGGTGCATCTGCTGCGACAACGGCTGGCAGACGATGCCATCGTCAGTCTCGACAACGGCATCTATAAATTATGGTTTGCCCGCAACTACCCATGTTACGCTGCCAACACCTTGCTGCTGGATAATGCCTTGGCGTCAATGGGGGCAGGCTTATCCTGTGCCATGATGGCGAAAATGCTACACCCCGATACGCAGGTGGTCGCGGTCTGTGGTGATGGTGGCTTTATGATGAACTCCCAGGAGCTGGAAACTGCGGTTCGGCTTAAGCTCAACCTGGTGGTGATTATCCTGAATGATCAGGCGTATGGCATGATCAAATGGAAGCAGCAAGACATGGGCTTTGCCAATTTCGGCTTAGAGTATAAAAATCCTGATTTTGCTGCTTATGCGCGAAGTTACGGGGCTTACGGCTATCGGATCGAAAACGATGCACACTTTCAGCAAACGCTCGATACTTGCCTAAGCGCCAGCGGGGTGCATGTGATTGAACTGCCGGTAGATTATTCGCTCAACCATGAAATACTGAACGTGTTACTGAAAGAAAAAACCTGCGAGCTGTGATAGCAGTGGCCCTGTGGTGGTGCCGGTAGCTGCGGTTGCTCAGGCTGATTGCTGCTTCGCCAACTGCGAATATCCGTATTCATTCACTGCATTGGCCGGGCCTACACAGCTACTCACGAAGCAGTGCTCAATCTTGGTAAGCTTGCCGGCCTTAGCTCTGACAATGCTGTTCCAACGCGGCCCGTAGTTCCGGGCTAAGCGGGCTGGCTTGCTGGCTCTGGTAGTCAAAACGTACCAGGGCGGTTCTACCTTCTGCGCAGCACTTGCCTTGCTGCCAGGCCTGTTGGGTGACGTCGAATGAGCTGTTGCCAATACGGCTGATCCAGCTTCTTATTTCTACTTCCTGACCGTAATGCAATTGCGCCTTAAAATCGACCTGGATACTGGCCACGATTAATGGCCACTGCTGTAAATTTAGCTCGGGCGTGAAAATTTTAAAAATAGGCGTACGGCAGGCTTCAAACCAGACCGCGACCACGGTATTGTTAATGTGACCTAACGCATCCGTTTCTGAAAAACGCGGTTGTATAACTTCTGTGAACATACCAAGAGAGACCCATGACTGATTTTATCGAGGTGTACGATGATGCGCTAAGCCTGGCCTTTTGCCAACAGCTGATCGCCGACTTTGAACAAAGTGCGCACCAACAACCCGGCCGCACCGGGGCAGGGGTGGATCCTAGTAAAAAGATAAGCACCGATCTGTATTTAAACGAGCATGCTGCTTATCAGCAGCAACTGAATACCATCATTGAAGCCACTGCCCAATGCGCCGAGCAGTACTTTCGCAAGCACCACTTTGCCCTGATTGGCCCAATCGCTCTTACTATCCGCCATCCACAAACCGGCCAGCCGGTGGCCTTAACGCATGATAACTTCAGCGAGCTTGGCAGCGACAAAGTGGCCGAATACATGCGGGCGTTGTTTCGAATTGGCGCGGTGCAAATGCAAAAATACGATGCCGGCAAAGGCAATTACAATTACTGGCATTCCGAAGTCTACCCGCAGCAGCCGCACAATGAGGCACTGCACCGGGCGCTGCTGTTTATGTTTTACCTGAACGATGTCGACGAAGGCGGCCAAACTGAGTTCTATTATCAAAACAAAAGCATTCAACCTAAAACCGGCCGCATGGTGATCGCGCCTGCCTACTTTACCCATACCCATCGTGGCTGTACTCCGGTATCAAACGATAAGTACATTCTGACCAGCTGGATTTTATTTCAACGGGCAGAGCAGCTGTATGGTACCGCCGGTTAAATCGGGAGCATCCTTTCCTGGCAACAAAGTTGTTCGCTTGGTCGGCACCGGCGTGGCTGGCCTGCTACTAAGCGGAGTTTTAAAAATAAAACAATATCACAATCCAATTGACAATCATTATCATTAGCAATTAGAATCCTGCCCCAATCAGAACAACAACAGCGCTGACGCCTGGCTGCGGCACGCTGACGACAAATCACATCTGCATTAAGGGGTTTACCATGTCTGGAGTCAACGATTTTACGCTAAATAAATTAGCCATGGCGCTGGCGCTGAGTGCCATGCCACTCACCGTGCTGGCTGGTGAAGCCATGGAGGCAGGCGACGAGGATGGTGCTCTGGGCTCTGCTGGTCCGCGTATTGAAGTCATTCGCGTCAAGGGCAATCAGCTAAGCCATGCCCATATCGAAACCGGTACTGTGGTGGTTATCAGCCGTGAGCAAATCGATGGCATTCAGCCACTGTCGACCGAGGATGTGTTGCGCCGGGTGCCGGGTGTCAACGTTACCAGTGAGGAAGAAACCTCCATTGTTGCCAACTTCGGTTTGCGAGGCCTGTCGGCCAGTGAGTCCAAGTCGCTGGTGCTGGAAGACGGTGTGCCGGTGGCTCCTGGCCTCTTTATCGGCAATGACCGCTACTTTAACCCACGCATTCAGCGCATGGACGGTGCGGAGATCTTAAAAGGCTCGGCTTCTTTGCGTTATGGCCCGTCCACTATCGGCGGCGTGGTCAACTTCATCACCAAGACCCCGGATGACGGTGTGCAGCTGTCTGGCCGTATTGGTTCTTTCAATATGCATGAAGCCAGCATCGAAGCGGGTGGCAAGAATGCTTCAGGTGATGGCTATGCCGGTGTGGTTGCCAGCCATGCCAAAAGCGATGGCTTTATGGACAAAGGCTACGAGATGAGCGATGTGATGGTGAAAGCCGGCACCGCCATTGGCGATAACCAGCGGGTTGGCGTGAAGTTCTCCTACCACGAGAACGACGCCAATATCTCTTATCGTGGTTTGCTGCTGAACGATTACCTGGCTGGTGAGCGTTACAACCCGGCGCCGGATGACTGGTATCTGCAAGATCGCAAAGCCTTTGATCTAAACCATGAATGGAATATCAATGACAGTGCCACCCTGAAAACCCTGGTGTACTGGAGCGATGTCAGCCGTGATTACTGGCGTTACAATGTCGATACTGCGGCATCCAATGCGGCTGGTCGCTGGGTTTATACCGACGATCTGACCGGCAACAACCGCAGTTTTGAGCGCTTTGGCGTGGAAACCCGTTTATCGCTGGCACACCAACTGGGTGATATGAATGCGGATACCGAGTTTGGTTTGCGTGTGATGCGGGAAGAATCCGATGACCAGCGGATCCGTGCAACCCGGGCTGCCGATCGTACCGGCCTGAATGATCGCCATATCGTCGACTCAGCCGATAGCATCGCTGGTTATGTGCAAAGCCGCATTGAGCTGAGTGATCGGCTGGCGGTGACACCTGGTCTGCGGGTAGAGAGCTACCAGCAAGAGCGGGTGGTGCTGACTCAGGACAATGCTTCTGCCAAAACCAGCAATACCGAATTCTTACCAGGCGTTGGTGCGACTTTTGAACTGACGCCTGCGGCTCAGTTGTACGGCGGTGTTTACCGGGCGTTCTCGCCGGCGTCCAACGGCGTGGCATTGGATGGCCTGACCGATCAGAAACTGGATGGGGAGCGCGCAACCAATTATGAAATCGGGCTTCGAGGCAGCCAGGGTTCACTGAGTTACGAAGTGGCCACTTTTGTCATGGATTTCAGCAATCAGGTCGTCACTGGCAACAGCGATCCGAACTTATCGCGCTCCAATGCCGGTAAAACCGAGCACAGAGGCATGGAGCTGGCGCTGGCGTATGACTTGGGTGCAGGCTTTAGCCTGGATACCAATGCCACCTGGATCCCAACCTCGAAGTTCAAGACCGGTGAGCATCAGGGCAACCGTCTGCCGTATGCGCCGAAGTTTATTGCCAACATTGGCCTGCACTACAGTGCTGATAAGCTGAAAGCGGCGTTGACGGCCCACCACCGGGGCGAGCAATACGGCGACCCAAGCAATCAGGTCGGGCTGCCAACCGGCGCGGCTGGTGGCATTTGGGGGGGGTTATTGCCAGCCTATACCGTACTGGATTTGACGGCGCAGTACCGTGTTTCAAGCGAGTTTACCCTGTTTGCTGCGGTGAAGAACCTGACCGACAAAGACTACATTGCCAGTTTGCGTCAGGGCATCTATGTCGGCCCGGAACGCTCTTTTGAAGTGGGCTTCCGTTACAACTTCTAACTGCTGGTCAGTGGGCGGGATCTTTTAGACTCCGCCGGTTTGCCTGCCTAAAACCCGACCTTAGTGTCGGGTTTTTTATTCCTTCGATTATCGGTTATTCCTGCCTCTCACCACTCAACTGATAATAATTATCATTCGCTATTGATCTTAATAGTGAGAATCATTATCATTTCGTCGCGATTTCGGTGTCCCTTTTGTGGCACCGCATACAACAACAGGAGAGACCAATGAAAACCTTCCGCCGCAGCGCTGTTGCTGCCCTTGCCTTATCTGCGATACAACTGCCGGCCCTGGCTGGTGTAACTCTGGATATGCCGGAGTACGATGGCGAAGTCATCGTTGTTACTGCTACTGGTTATGAGCAGATGTTGATTGAGGCCCCAGCCAGCATCAGTGTGATCACGCGCGAAGAGCTGGCAAAAAAACGCTTTGCCAGCATTGCCGAAGCGTTAGCGGATGTGGAAGGCGTGGATATTGGCCAAAGCGTGGATAAAACCGGTGGTTTAAGTATCAGCATCCGCGGTATGCCCAGCAGCTATACCCTGATTTTGATTGATGGCCGACGTCAGAATGCAGCTGGCAATGTCACCCCTAATGGCTTTGGTGGCACCGCTACCAGCTTTATGCCACCTCTGGCCGCCATTGAGCGCATTGAAGTGATCCGCGGCCCCATGTCTACCTTGTATGGCTCGGATGCGATGGGTGGGGTTGTCAACATCATCACCCGCAAAGTCGGCGAGCAATGGGCTGGCACGGTTTCATTGAACACTACCGTGCAGCAGCACAATCAGTTCGGTAACAGCCATGGCATGAATTTTTATCTGAATGGCCCTGTGCTGCAAGAGCAGCTTGGTTTGGTACTGCGCGGCAGTGTGCTCAATCGTAAGGCGGCGAAGATTCGCTTCACCGATCAGGAAGGCGAGGAGATTATTCCCTGGATGGGGGCCAATCCGGTAAAAGCCGACATTGACAACCTGGGCGCTAAACTGAACTGGCAAATCTCAGCGGATTAGCTGCTTAGTTTTGATCAGGACCATGTCTGGCAAACCTACGACAACAGCCAGGGGCAGATGGGCACTTTAGGGCCTATGGGCTATGAACCAAAGCAGAAATACAATCGCCGACAAAGCACGCTGGCCTATCAGGGACGCTTTGAGTTCGGGGTGGTGGATGCCAGCATCATGCGCAATCTGACTGAAACCCTGGGCCGGATCATTCCGCCGGGCATTGCCGGTGCCGGAGAAGCACGCACGCTCGAGTCCGATAATACCATTGCAGATCTCAAGTGGGTGACGAGCATCGGTGATCATCAATTATCGATAGGTGGTCAGTGGTGGCGCGCAGAGATGGTTGATGCCGTGGCGCCGGCACCGTTTACCCAAACCATGACAGCGGTGTTTCTTGAAGACAACTGGCGTTTGCACGATGATTTTTCGCTGACCTTAGGTGGCCGATACGACCATCACGATGCCTTTGGCAGTCAGTTCAGCCCACGCGTTTATGGCGTCTGGAATCCGGTTGAACACTGGACTATCAAAGGTGGCGTCAGCCAGGGGTACAAAACGCCCAACGTTGAAATGCTCACAGACGGCATTTATGGCTTCGGTGCTCAGGGCACTTTGCCTTTTGTTGGCAACCCGGATTTGAAGCCAGAAATCAGTACAACCACTGAGCTGAATGTGTTTTACGTGGCGGATAGTGGTTTTACGGCCAGTGCAGGTGTCTTTATCAACCGCTTTACCGACAAGCTGGCGCGTGGCACTCCGCGGCCAAATTGCAGCTTTGCGGGCAATGAAGGGCTGGCTGGCTGCATTGATGTTGGCTACTGGCCTAACATTGCGGAATTCGGTCAGACCGTCAATGTGGATAAAGCAGAAACCCGGGGAGGGGAAGTCTCTTTCCGGATGCCGTTGGCCGAGCAGTGGGCCTGGTTGGTCAATTACACCTATACCGAGAGCGAACAGAAAAGCGGCGCCAGTCAGGGCTTACCGCTTACCAATACGCCCAAGCATATGCTGAACTCCAATCTGCGTTGGCAGTTTGCCGAGCAGGCCAGCTTGTGGTTATCCACCGAATACCGCTCCAAACGCTACCGCGGTGCCGGGGTTGCCTTTAACGCCCTGGGAGACTTTAAAGCCTATAGCCTCAGCCATTTAGGGGCCAGTTACCAGATCACCGAAGCGGTAACCCTGAATGCGGTGATTTACAACCTGCTGGATAAAGACTTTTTGCAATACACACCCTATGCGAACCCGACATCTGCTAACCCGGATAACGTCAGCTACAGCAACCTCTATCCGATCAACCAGGAAGGGCGTCGCTTGTGGTTGTCGGCCAACATCCAGTTTTAAGGCCGGCGGATGAAAGCAGGCCCGATCAACCTGCAGCGTCTGATGCGGATGCTGCATACCTACAGCGCCATGTGGGTGTTGTTGCTGTTGGTGTTTTTCTCCATCACCGGCATCACGCTGAATCACCCCAGCTGGCAAAGCCAGTGGGGCAGTTATCAGCGGCTGGAGCAGCTGCCGCTGCCGGCAGCGTTGCGGCGTGAGGAGTTGCCAGACGAACCTGAGCAGCAGCACTGGTATGCCCAGCAAGTGCAGCAGTGGTTGCAGCAACAGCATGGCGTGCAGGCAATGGAGTGGCGCTATCAGTTTGATAGCGATGATGGGCTGCTGGAGCTGGAGTTTAAACGCCCGGCAGGCTACACCACGGCCCTACTGGACTTGGCCGCGGCAGAACTGGAACTGGAACAGGTATTTGCTGGCTATTTGGCTTTAGCCAACGATTTACACAAAGGCCGTGATGCCGGCGGCCTTTGGACCTGGCTGATTGATCTGACCGCCATCAGTTGCCTGGTGTTTGCGCTCACCGGTTTTTATTTGCTGCTGAAATCGCAGTCGATGCGGGCCATCGGCAATACCCTGGCGTTGCTTGGTGGCATGGCTGCGATACTGATTTATCTGATGTCTTTGCACATTTAATGGTGCCATTTAATGAAGGGAGTTTGTATGCGAACACTGTTGTTTACTGCTGCGTTGCTGCTTGGCCTTAGCTTGATTGCTCCGGCCAGTAAAGCGCAGGAGCTCACCATTTCACTAGAGCTGCCGGTGATTGAAACCGCGCAGTACTACCGGCCTTATGTCGCAGTCTGGGTGGAAGATGACGCACAGCAATCGGTGCGCTTAATTGCGCTCTGGCGCAAAGAGCCGGACTGGCTGAAAGACATTCGTCGTTTTTGGCGCAAAATTGGCCGCAGTGAGACCGAGCTGGTGGATGCCCGCACCGGTGCTACCCGCACCCCTGGCCGTTACCAGTTGAGCTGGGATGGATTGGATGATGCCGGTAAACCACTGCCAGCCGGTGAATACACTGTCTTTGTCGAAGCCTCACGTGAGCAAGGTGGGCGTAGCTTGCAGCGTCAGAGCTTCCAGTGGGGAGGTACGGCTCAGCACTATACACAAGAAGCGATGCCTGAACTGGGCGAGCTGAAAATTACTCTAAACTAAAGGACCATCACGCATGAAAAACATTATTGCCGCAACCTTACTGGCACTGTGCAGCAGCGCCGCGACGGCCCATACCTTGTGGGTGTTACCCAGCCATTTTGTGCTGTCGTCGGAAGATAGCTGGATTTCGGTGGATCTGTCTGCTGCCAATATGACTTTTGTGGCCGATCGCGGCGTTAGCCCAAACAACCTGACCATTGTATTCCCGGATGGCGAGCGCCACGCTTTTGCCCAAAGCTATCAGGGCAAGCGCAAATCGCAGGCCGATCACCAGCTGACCATGGATGGCACCTACCGCATTGAGTTGGCAGGGCCTGCTCGTTATTTCACATTTTTCCAGCAGGATGGCCAGCGTCGCCGTATTGCCGCCAATAAGCAAGAACGTTCAGCACAACTGCCAGCCAACGCCAGCGAGGTGCTTACCACCCGGAGTCGTAGCCGGGCACTAAGCTTTGTCAGTGTCAATGCACCGAATCAAACGGCGCTGGCGCTTAGCAAAGAAGGCCTGGAGTTGAAACTGCTGACCCATCCGGCCGATGTGGTGGCGACCGAACCGGTGCGCTGGCAGTTTATGCTGGATGGCAAGCCGGTGGCGGATGTGCAGGTGGAATTATCGCGAGAAGGCGAATTGTACCGTGATGATGCCGGTCGTGAGCTGCTGAGCTCAGATGCCCAAGGTTATCTGACGTTCACCCCGCAGGAGGCGGGGCGCTATGTGCTGGAAGCCAGTGTGCAACTCGACAGCACCGATGCGCTGACCGATAGGGTACGGGAAAGCCTGACCCTGACCTTTGAAGCAGCCTTGCCTTAATGCATTAGCGATAGGGTAAGATCATCTTCAGATGTGGAATATCGTCTTCCAGGTAGGGCTCACTGGCTGACTGAAAGCCGTGTTGCTCATAAAACTGCTGCAGATAACACTGGGCAGAAATATGAATATCCATCCGTGGCCAATGCTGTTTGGCCACGGCGATGGTTTTTTCCACCAATACCTGACCAAGGCCTAAACGCCTGGCGGTTTGCGATACGCACACCCGGCCAACGCCAGGGTAATGATCAAACGCAACACCTGGGGCCAAAACCCGCGCATAGGCTATCACTTTGTCACCCTTTTTCAGCAGCACATGCTGGGTTTGCGGGTGCAGATCCCGATCATCCAGTTCCGGGTAAGGGCAATTTTGTTCTACCACAAAGACATCGACACGCAGTTGCAACAAGGCATACAGCGTATAGGTATCCAGTTGCTCAAAAGTCAGCACCTGCCATTGCATGCAGTTTGGCTCCTTGCAGATTATCAATACCGCTTCACTATACCAGAACTGATGAAACAGGTGCGAGCAAAACGGCTCTTAGCAAGTCGGTCAGCGCCAAAGCTCCGACAGCGGGGTGTCCGGGCTGAAGCGATCAGCGATCTGGGCTTGCAATAACTCGGCACAGGCCAGTGCATCGGTCACAGCATCATGCGGCCGGTAATCCGGCAAACCATAGCGGCGACGGCTATCCGCCAGTCGGATCGATACCGGCTCACGTCCCAGCAGTTTATCCAGCAGGCTGGGAGATCTTGCCCGGTGCAGCCGTGCTTCCAGCTCCATGGTATCAATCACGGGAAATTCGATGCCTTCGCTTAGCCGATCCAGCAAGGTGGCATGTAAAAAAGGGCGCTCAATGCCACGAAAATGCACCACCACCACTTTGCCGGCCATCTGCTGCAACAGCTCTGGCAAAATATCGGTGATATCCGGAGCGGCTTCGATGGTGCTGTGGGTAATGCCATGCACCACCACCGATTGGCCGGTCAGCGCAAACTTGGGTTTGACCAGCCAGTGTTTGGCCTGACTGCTGTGAATACGTTGCAGGCTCATCGGCACGGTGCCGATGCTTACGATGCCATCGCGGCCAGGCTCAAAGCCGGTGGTTTCAAAATCCATCGCCAGCAGCGGTACCTCGGCCATGCGGGTGTCCCCTCCCGGGATGCCCGCCTGGTAATACTGCTGCAGGGCTGGGTGTTGGGCCTGCTCTGCTAAGCTGGCAAAGTGCTTTGACCAGTCAGTCACGGCCGGATCGCCGGGCAGACGACGTTGCTTATGTTTGGGCGGGCCCAGATACAGCATGTTAGCTCCGGTTGCCCTGATAGCGAAACTTCAGGTATTTTTGGGCATTGCTCAGCACCTGAAACGCTTCTTTTAAATTGCGCCGCTCAAAATCCGACAGCCGTTCTGGTGATAGCTGATTATCCGGCTCTTCGCCGGCTTCCAGTGCCAGCGCCTGGTGGCGAATACGGGCCATGGCGATCACTTCCAGCGCATCGCGTAAATCCTCGCCGCGCCCCGGTGGTAGCAGCTTGGCCTTGATAATGGCTCTGAGCCTGGCAAAGGAGTTGCTCTCGCTGCAGCCAATCGCCAGTGCATGCACCCGAATCAGATCGGCCACCGGTGCCGTGCCACGGCGTTTAATATTCAGCGAATTATTCTGCCTGCCATCGTTTTCCATGACAAAATCTTTGAAAAAGCCAAGCGGTGGCGTGCGCTGCAGCGCATTGCGTGCCATCGAGGCCAGGAACAGCGGATGTTTGGGCGCCAGTTGGGCCATGCTGCGGTTTAACTGTTCGGCCCATTCTGTCTGACCCCAGACGCCGGCCAGATCAAAGAAAATGGAACTGTGCAGCAAGCGTTCGGCACTTGGGGCTGTGATCCAGTCGCGAAAATACTGCTGCCAGACCCGCAGTGGCTGACGCCATTTCGGATTGGTTGCCATAATATCGCCGGTGCACAGGGTATAGCTGCAGGCAGCCAGACCATGACAGACAAAGTCCGCCAACTGACGAAAGTAGTCATCATGCTGCTCTGGCACAAAATCATCATGCAAAATCAGCGCATTGTCCTGATCGGTTACTATCAGCTGCTCCTCCCGTGCCATCGAGCCGAGCGCCAAAAAACAATAGGGAACCGGCGGTGGGCCAAGTTCAGCTTCTGCCAGTTCTAACAAGCGCTGTTTAAAGCTGCGGCCAATCACCGCCATGGCACTGCCAATCATATGGGAGTTGGCATCTTCGTTCACCATGCGGACAAAGCAGGCGCGTACATCCGGCACCAGTGCTGCCAGCTCGCTGACCGACTGCTGGCGGAAAATGCTGCTGACCACAAAGAGACTGTTTTTCGACTCGTACCGAATAATGTCGGATATGGCAATGACGCCAAGCGGCTGGCCTTGCTGCAACACTGGTAGGTGATGCACATTATGGCGCAGCATCAACAGCATGGCTTCAAATACAAACTGATGATGCGAAATGCTAATAAGCTCCGTGGTCATGATGTCGCGCACCGGGGTCTCAAACGGCAAACCGGGCGCCACCAGGCGGTTGCGCAGATCGCGATCGGTCAGAATGCCCACCATGCGCTGCTCAGCTATCACCAGCAATGAAGAGACGCCGGCGGCATGCATTGCCATAGCGGCGTCACGGGCGCTGCTGTCAATGTCCAGCATGATGGGTGCTCTGTTTATCAGGGTGCTGACTTTGGATGTCATCAGTTCGTTGGCATCGGCGCGGCGATTAGGGCTGTTTTTACGCCGCTCTTCATCGCTGATTTCGACATAATCGGCAAAAAAGTCGCTTTGTTCACACAGCTGGTCAAAGTAATCGGCCGGGATCAAGTACAGCAGGGTGTCTTCAAGCGCTGTGGCCGGGAAGCGTACTTTGCGCTTTCGCAGCAAGCCTTGCTCGGCAAAGAGCCCGCCTTCACTCAGCCGGTTGTACAGCTCGCCGGTACGGCGAAAGGTTTCAACTGCGCCACTGCGGATCACATAGAGTGCATCCAATGACTGACCAAATTGCAGAATAGGGCTGCCTGCTTTGAAGTAGCAGACATCGGTGGCGCTGGCCACTTGCTGCAGCAAGTCATCCGGCAACTCTTTAAAAGGCGAATGCCGTTTTAGGAATTCCAGAATTTCAATGTGTTCAATCTGCATGGTCGGCAGCGCCCGGCTCGGTGGTCAGGTTAGGAGCACCATGATATGTCGGTGCCCCTGGCCATGACCAGTGGGATTGTTAAACTTTGCCGGGTCTGGGCTCGGACATCAGCCCCTTCACTACGGCGATGCAGGCTACCAGCAAGACGATGGTAAAGGGAAAGCCGGTCGATACCGCCATGGCCTGTAAGGCCACCAGGCCGCCCCCCAGGATCAGCGCTATGGCAACCAGTCCCTCAAAAGTACACCAGAATACCCGCTGTGGGGTTGGCGCATTGACTTTGCCGCCGGCGGCGATGGTATCGATCACCAAAGAGCCAGAATCAGATGAGGTGATAAAGAACACCACCACCAGAATAATGGCAATAAAGGAGGTAACCTGAGCCCAGGGCATAAAGTCCAGCATACTGAACAGCTGCAAGGGTAAATCGGCCGAGGCTGCAGCGTCATAACCATGATCGACCACTTGTCGGATGGCCGTGCCACCAAATACCGACATCCAGAGCACACAAGCCAGCGAAGGGATCAGCAAGACAGACACTAAGAACTCACGCACCGAGCGACCGCGGGATACCCGCGCGATAAACATGCCGACAAAAGGCGACCAGGATATCCACCAGGCCCAGTAAAAGGCTGTCCAGCCCTGGGAGAAGTTGGCATCTTCGCGGCCAAGCGGGTTGGCCAGTGCCGGCAGATGTTGCAGGTAAGCGGCCAGGTTACTGACAAAGCCGGTTAGGATAGCGATGGTTGGACCAACGATAATCACAAACAGCATCAGCAGCGCCGCCAGCGTCATATTGATTTCCGACAGGCGTTTCACACCGGCTTCCAGGCCTGCCAACACCGAAATCAAAGCTATCAGCGTAATGCCAATCACCAGCAGCACCTGCATGGCGGTATCCTGCGGCAGGCCAAACAGGTAATTCAGGCCGGCACTGGCTTGGGATGCGCCAAGGCCAAGTGAGGTGGCAAGGCCAAATAACGTAGCAAAGACTGCAAGAATATCAATGACATGACCAGGCCAGCCCCAGACCCGCTCACCGAGCAGTGGGTAAAACACCGACCGCATGGTCAGCGGCAGGCCTTTGTTAAAGGAGAATAGGGCGAGACCAAGCGCCAGCACCGCATAAATGGCCCAGGGGTGCAGGGCCCAGTGGTAGATGGTGGCCGCCATGCCAAGGCGCTCGGCGGCTGCGGCATCGCCACCAGCCCCGGCGAGCGGTGCCCAATCGGTGCGCACACCATCTTCAAAGCTGGTGCCGCCATAGGCGCTGCTAAAATGCGATAAGGGTTCCGAGACGCCATAAAACATCAGACCGATCCCCATACCGGCGGCAAACAGCATGGAAAACCAGCCGAGGTAACCAAAGTCCGGCGTGGCTTCGGTACCACCCAGCCGCACTTTGCCAAGTGGCGATACAATCAGCACCAGACACAACAGTACAAAGATATTGGCAGCGCTGATAAAGAACCAGTCCAGATTGGAAGTCAGCCAGCCGCGCATGCTGGCAAACAAGGGTTCGGCCTGGCTGTGAAACACAATGGTCAAGAGAACAAACACAATGACGGAGAGACCAGAGATTAAAAATACCCGGTTGTGGATATCCAGGCCAAAGGGGCCGACCTTCACGACGATATTGTCTTGACCTATCTGGTAGTCGGTATCAATGGGGTTGACCTCGCCATCTGGCTTCATGGGGTCATTTGGATCTGCCATGACTGCTTCTCCTGGTTTTCATTGTAGTGGTGGTATAAAAAGCAAAGGCCTGTGTCAGGCCTTTGCTGGGCAGGCTAGAAATAATAGCCAATATTGATGTTAAAGCGCCGCTCGGTGTCGTTGCTGTCACCGGAGGCGGAGCCGCCAACAAAGGGCTGGTTGCGGGCATGCACCAGATCAAAGTAAGTAAAAAAACCACCAGCCGCCACCGAGAAGCCAGTGACATTCATCCAGGTGTCGGCGGTATTATCCGATTTGTCGTACACCAGGCCGTAATTGTTGTAAAACTGCATCCAGGTCACCGGCCCCCATTCGATGGGCAGGCTGTAAGCCAGGTTGAGGGTACTGGTTTTGGCTTTGGCGGCAATGCTGTCAAAGAAAGCGTAACTACCTACCGCCATCCGGTCCATACCATCGACATGGTAGCGATACTCACCATGTTGCAACTGCAGATTCCAGCGATCAAAATGGCTGTTCAGGTGCAGTGCCCAGGCGTTGTAATTGCCGGCCCGGCTTAAGCCATCGTGCAAACCGCCATGCAGGGCGGACACACCTATTTCGGTGGTAAAGCCTTCACGGTGATCAAAATGATAGGCAAAACGGCCGGACAGGGTGTTGTATTCCCCCAGCGGCTGGGTCGGGTCATCATAAATGCCATCGCCAGGTAAACGGAAACCGACTACATCGTACGAATAGCGATCGGCCCGGCTGCTGACATAGCCATCGACCCCGCCCAGTTCATCATTTTTGAAAAAGGCCAGATCCAGCTGCCAGTTGTCTTTGACGCGGCGTTTAAACAGGATGCCTAAATCGTGATCATCTTCCAGCCCGATGTAGTAGTTGGTACTGAAAAAGTAATTGTGCGAGTTATAAGGCCAGTTGCCAAAGGGGACCTGAGTAATGCCGGCCTGGACTTGCCAATCTTCGTTCAGTTGATAGCCAACATAAGCGTATTTCACTGCCGTCATGTAATCGAAAAAGCGAATTTCAGCATTCAGCAACACATCGCCAATGCTGCCGTGTAAATTAAGGCGGAAAATATCAAAGGCAAAGTCGCCGCCGCGGTTTTTATTGCCATCGCTGTAGGAGGTATGGCTGTAATTGGTGCGGATGGAACCGCCCAGCGAGATGCCATCGCTGCTTGCTGTGGCAGGCTCCAGACTGGCCAGGGTAGAGGCTACTTCGGTACTGCTTTGTTCTACACTTTCAATGCTTTGTTGCTGGACGGTCAGCTGTTGCTCCTGCAGCTCAATTTTTTGCTCCAGCAGGTTCAGTTGCTGTTTTAACCGCTCCAGTTGCTGGCGCAGTTCATCCAGCTCGGAAGCCTGCAGCGTGAGAGGAGTAAATGTCAAGGCGAGACAAAGCGCCAAGCGACTTTTGCAGTGCATGGGATTACCTGTTTGATCTAAATAAAGATTTGTAAAAAGATCATAGCTTAAATCTGGCGGGAACCCAAATTTGCCGCATAATTAACAAGGCCTTTGTTGTTTACATTAACTTGGAAAATCGTCATGTCGGCTTTTGCCTTTAAAACCATGCGTAGCCAGATATCCGTGATAGCGGGTAGCTGTTTGATTCTGGCGGTTGCCGCCAGTATTGGGTTGGGTGTGTTGTTGTCGCATCAGTTGTTTCAGTTTAATCGCAGCAGCAGTACAGCGTTATTTCAGCAGGAAGTTGAGCGATCCCTGAGTAATCAGTTGCAGGTGAGGGCAGATGAAATTGAGCAAGTGATCATGCAGTCGCTTGGGGTGGCGCAGGGGTTGGCCGATACCATGCAGTCGTTGATTGGCTCCGGTGCAATGGAGCAGCTGAGCAGAGAACATATCAGTGAGTTGGTGCACACGGCGATGTTAAATAATCGACAAGCAGTGGGTGCTTACATTGTTTGGGAGCCGAATGCGGTGGATGGACGTGATACGGAGTTTCGCGGGGAAGGCCGTCACTCAACCGATGATGGTCAGTTTGGGCCTTACTGGACCCGTGATCAACGCAACCAATTAGATCTCCGGCCGGTGACCACCACGGATTTGTACAGTGAAACGCGGGATGCACAAGGCATGCGCCTGAATGAATGGTATCTGTGTTCACGGGACCGGCGGGGTTCCTGCGTGATAGATCCTGCCGTTTGGGATATTCAGGGGGTTCCCACTCTGATGACCTCCATTGTTCATCCGGTGCTGATGAATAACCGTTTTGTTGGTATGGGGGGCGTGGATATTTCGATGGCCTTTTTGCGGCAATTGCTGGCCGAGTTGGACCGTGAACTCTATCAGGGCGAAGGGGACTTACGTATTATTTCCTACCGCGGCTTTTTGGTCGGCAGCACCCAAAGCCAGCAAGGGGTGGGTGAGCCTTTAGCCAGCCATGAATGGCAGCAGTTGCAACCCTTGGTTCGAGCCAGCACTGCCAGCTTCCGCCAGCAGAACGACGATTTTGTCGTGACTGTTCCTATTGCGCTGAGTACCTTTGAAACGCCCTGGCTACTGGAATACCGGGTGCCTACGTCGATTGCTTTGGCTGACATGGTGCAACTGAACGATACGTTAAGCAGCCGATTTAACCAGAGCTTATTCTGGCAGGTGTTGCTGGGTATTGCGGTGGCTCTGGCCGGTGCCGGGGTGCTCTATGTGGTGGCTGGTCGTCTGGCAAAACCTTTGCAGCAATTGACGGCAATGGTTGATAACCTGGCGCAGTCGGATGGTGATTTAACCCAGCGCATTGGTTTAAAGCGGCATGATGAAATTGGTCATTTGGCCAAGGCTTTGGATCTGTTTTTGCAAAAAACCCATCAAATAGTGCGTGATACTGCTCAGCTGGTGCAGCAGCTGCAGGGATCTTCGACAGCCAGCGCCGATATTTCACAGCGTACCCATCAGCAGGTAGCTCAGCAGCAACGCTCAATTGAGCAGGTGGCAACGGCTGTTACCGAGATGTCGAGCACGGCATCGGAAGTAGCATCACAGGCATCCTTAACGGCCGAGTCGGCGCAGCAGGCTGCAAGTTCTGTACAACAAGGTGATCAGGCGGTGGTTGGTACAGCAAGGGTGATCGGTGAGCTGGCCGACAGCATGCAGCAGGCGGGGGCCATGATGAGTCAACTGGAGCAAGCCAGTACCAGCATCAACAGCATTGTAGAAGTGATCCGCAATATTTCCGAGCAAACCAACTTGCTGGCGCTGAATGCGGCCATTGAAGCGGCGCGTGCCGGTGAGCAGGGGCGAGGATTTGCCGTGGTGGCCGATGAAGTTCGAAGCTTAGCATCCAGAACACAGCAGTCGACCGGTGAAATTCAAAGCCTGATTGGTGAGCTCAGCGGTAAAACCCAGGCTGTGGTTGAGGCTATGCAGCAAAATCAGCAAATGACGGAGCAGACCCGCCAGCATGCCGATGAAGCCCAGCAAAAGCTCAAGCTGGCCATAGAGGCCACCCACCGTATCAGCGATGCGGCTACTCAGATTGCCAGTGCGGCGGAAGAACAAAGCGTGGTGAGTGAAGATATCAGCAAAAATGTAGTAGAAATCAGCACGGCTGTCGCCAGCTTAAGTCAGGCCGCAACCGATGCGGCTGAGCAAAGCCAGCTGATTGCGGTGATTGCGCAGGATATTGATGCTCAGGTCAGTCGCTTTAAGTATTAAGCAGTTTGCCATCCTGAAACCTTGCTTCGGGATGGCTGCTAGTAAATACCGGAGGATAAGTAACGATCGCCACGATCGCAAATAATAGCGACTATCACGGCATGATCCAGCTGCTCGGCCAGTTGCAGGGCAGCATGCACCGCACCGCCGGAGCTGACGCCGGCAAAGATGCCTTCCTCGCGGGCGAGCCGGCGCATGGCCGTGAGTGCATCCTGCTGGTTGATATCCATCACCCGATCGACCCGGCTTTTATCGAAAATGCCCGGCAAATAGGCTTCTGGCCAGCGACGAATGCCGGGGATCTGGCTGCCTTCCGAGGGCTGCAGGCCAACAATTTCAATGGCCGGGTTTTGTTCTTTTAAGTAGCGTGATACCCCCATAATGGTGCCGGTGGTGCCCATGCTGGAGACGAAATGGGTGATTTTACCCTGGCTTTGCTGCCAGATCTCCGGCCCGGTGCCAGCATAATGTGCCGCCGGGTTATCCAGGTTGTTGAACTGATCCAGCACAATGCCTTTGCCTTCGGCCTGCATTTGCAGCGCCAAATCACGGGCACCTTCCATGCCTTGTTCTTTGGTGACTTCTATCAGCTCGGCACCATAGGCGCGCATACCGGCTTTGCGCTCTTCGGTGGCATTGGCCGGCATGATAAGTGTCATGCGGTAGCCTTTAATGGCTGCGGCCATCGCCAGCGCAATGCCGGTGTTGCCGCTGGTCGCTTCGATGATGCAATCACCGGGCTTGATACGGCCACTGGCTTCAGCCTGCACAATCATATTCAGCGCTGGCCGGTCTTTGACCGAACCCGCCGGATTGTTGCCCTCCAGTTTTACCAGCACTGTGCTGTTGGTATGGCTAGCTAAACGCTGCAATCGCACCAGTGGGGTTTGGCCGACATAGGATTCAATGGTAAGGAACATGCTGATAACCCATCAGTGACTTTGTTGCCAGTATACCCGAATCAGCGACTGGCTGTCAGGCGCTTCAGGTTGTCGCAAATTATCGCGGCAGCAATGCCGACATTCAGAGATTCGGCATCGCCATAAGCCGGGATGGTGATTTTGCGGCTGATGCACTGGCTGAGCTCCGCACTGATACCATTGGCTTCGTTGCCAAGCACGATAAAGCCACCGTGTCGGCTAAGCTGCAGTTGATGCACATTCTCACCACCCAGATAAGCACCATATACTGGTAGTTTGCTATTGGTCAGTTGTTCTGCCAGCGGAAGATAATGCAATTGAACCCGTAAAAAGGAACCTTTGGCAGCGGCTATCACTTTAGGATTGTAGCAATCCGCGGTATCGGGTGAACAAAGGATGTGACGAATGCCATACCAGTCGGCGATGCGGATAATGGTACCGAGGTTGCCCGGATCGTTGATGTTATCCAGCACCAGGGTCCATTGCTCTGATTTGGCGTGAAACGCCGGCCACTGGGGCATGGCAACAACAGCCAGTGCGGCATCGTTGCTGTTAAAGGTGCCCACTTTGACCAACTCGTCGCTGCCGCAAACTTGCACCAGCTGCGCCGGCTGAATAGCAGCAGCATGCTGCTGCAAAAAGCGCTCGGTGGCAAAAACGGCCGGTACCTGCCAGCCGGAGGCCAGCACTTCCAATACGGCCTTTTCGCCTTCGACGATAAATTGTTGCTCCGCCTTGCGGTATTTTTTCAGCTGAAGTGATTTAATGAGCTTGGCCCACTTGGTACTGATCATGCGTTTGGCTATCGTCGAGGAAGCATAACGCTATTTTAACCAGTCTTTGCCGCTCTGTCTGATTAAATTCGGCACTACCCCCTTGCCTGTGACTTAAATCGCCTCCAGATAGGGGGTAGGGGAAACATTTCAACGCCAAGGTGGTCAATGGATAGAGTTTCCCAAGTTAAAGCGACTATCAAAGGAGTTGTCTATGCAGATTCAAATCAACAGTGATCGCAATATCCAGGCCGATGAGCGTTTGGCCGAGTTTGTGCGGGATACTCGCTATTATGTAGCTGTTGCACAGGAAAAATTTTAGGGGAGCAGGTATTCTGCTCTCCTATGACGATTCGAACACCTTCATCATTAAAATGGCTGATTGATAAATACCAGAAACAGTGTCAGCAGCTTACTGCAGTTGAGGATTCAATTGCTGAGTTAACCGTAAAACGTGAAGTCTTGCGGGATTGTATTAACTCTTTGGCTAAAGTAATTGAGATACATGAAGTTCCTATTTCAGCTGTAGACATCCCCCCATTACGAAAAAACACGAAAAGAACCAATTTAGCTTATGGTTTAGTGACCAAGCTAATATATAAGTATCTTGGTCTATTGCCTGTTGACCAGGATGCTTCAGTTTCAGAGTTTTTTTACTTCATATTAGAGCAGTCAGGATGGCACAACTATGATCCAGAGAGCATCCGTCTGTTTCGAAAGGCAGTAAGACAGCGCTTACAAAATATGGCTTATCAAGGAAAGCTTCAAAGAACCCAGTTCGGCTCCCATCATTCAGAAGCACGTTATCGCGCTAAAAAATAAATTGACCTCATATTCAGATTTTTCCATACAACTATAACTTAAATAGGGCGATTGGTATCGCCCTATGCTAAGTCACGTTTTGATATCTGAAAACGAGAGGTGAACTAGTTCATTACTTATTTTCGTTAAATAGTAATTCACTTCCTCTCCTGACACCCTCACCATAACATCTCCACCAGCGTGAATAGCCAACAATCAGAGAGCGCCTCAGTGCATCAGTGAATCGGAAGCCTTCAGTAGTTCTCCGATGATCTTCTCGCCATGTCATCTCGTTACAGTAATCAAGCATGTACCTAGCCATCATCCGATGAAAAGTACCGTATTCACTCCTCCTAAGTCGGCTGAAGAACGACTCTGCTTGATTATTATTTACACCGTCAATTGTTGAGTACTCCTTTGAGTGTTCTACTGTCTCGTGAATGAACCGTGATGAAAACATCGAATAAGCAGGGCATTCGTCTGTTCGCACCAAAGCTCCTTTTTCAATGTAATTCTGGGCGATAAACCTAGCCGCACTGTCATCTTCTGCTTTTGCCAGGAAGCATCTTGTCCTGACCCCGCCTAAACCAGGTGTTACTTGCCTAACAACCATTACTATTCGGCGGTTTCTCTTCTTTCTCTCAAAATTTGCTCGAGATATTTTACTGCGCTTTGCCCCTTGGCTTTTGCCAAGCTTTATTTTTTCAGCAATGGCTTCTGGCTTAGCTTTGTTTCTAAATTGTCCACTTCTGGGCTTACCTCCGAAGTGTCCACCATCGACATGCACCTCCCCAGACATAAGAGCTTTATCTTCAGTTCTCATTAGTGCCTCACGCAATTTATGGCAAAATATCCAAGCAGTTTTATACGCAACACCCAGTTTTCTCGATAATGATGAAGCTGAAATACCGTTTGGACTGGACGTAAAAACGAACAACATAAGTAACAACTTTTTGAATGAGAGTTTTCTATCTGCCCAGACTGTTTTTGTTGTCACACTGAAATAAGCATCACAGTGCTTACAACGCCATTGCCTCCTGCTGGCTCGAAAAAAATGCTGGTCTATTGCTCCACACGATAAACAGGACTGAGTTGTTTGATTGCCCCATCTAACTTCACAAAAAAACTTGAACGCATCCTCTTCCGACATATCGGCTATGTCCATTATCGATAGATCCCTAACCGCGCTTGATAACAACCAATGTTGAGACATATTACCTCCCCCTGGCATTTCCTCGGCAAAACCTTGCATCTACCGAGAAAAGTCAGCATAGAAAATTAATTAAAATTCAGTTGGTTGAGGCGATAAGTTGTCGCACGAACTCAAGAAGGCTTCTTTTCGTGTTGACAACTTAATGTGAAAGGGACAAAATCGTGAGTATCAAAGGGGTTCGCATTTCTTTGATAAATCACTCAGGCCAGATGTTACCGCATCTGGCTTTTGTGTTTCCGGCCCCATTTAATTCATGCTCTAGCTATTCATAGCGTCCTCCCTTTGCAGATAACGGTTAATCTTTAGTGGATTTTAAGGCTTCATTCGCTAGCCAAATGGCAATGTCTCTGACCAAGGCGAACTTTCCTCGCCTGTTTTCTATCGTAAAAACTCTTACCGGCACTGTGTTTCTAGTCAACGATTGCCGAAATGCCTCATCAGAGCGATATCCTAACGAACTCCACAACGCCTCACCGGTAATAACAGGTGAGTGATGCAGTTTTAGTAACTGGTTTTCCAAATGCTCTACCAGTTTCTGGAGCTCTTCGTCTTCGCTCACGACTGAATTCCTTGCTTTGATGTGACAGAGCAAGACTAACTACGATTAAAGTGTTTTAATATGGTTTTTCTAAGGCCTGAATGACCAGTGAAATCACCTCCATGAATTTTTATCAGACTGATTTTACTTATCTATTTTTTTATCAACGATAATTTGGCACAGGTCATGCCAAACTTTTTCGCCCCAAAAATATGTTTACTTTTTCTGACTACAAGAAGCTAAAACCGGATATCAGAGCTATTGCGACTCGATATTGGGCTGAAGTTGTTAAGCAACGGCTTGGTGTTACTACGCCTAATCAGATACTAGCGAAACACCTGGGTGAAGAAGTCACTTCTATACCAGGTTGGTCGAATAATTCTTCAAGGTTCTGGAATAGAATGTTGCAGGGTAAGGCGTTGCTCAGAGAAAACAGCGCTGACAAAACGGAAGGTTTACTACCAGGGACAAAAGCAATTTTTACTCATTCACTGTGGCAGTTGCTTGGCAGCAACAGCTTTGAGCAGGTATTCATCAACAAAATTCTGTTATCTCTTTCCCCTGAAATCAGAGGCTGCATCTTTAAAGTAAACTCAGATGGGAGCTTGCACCGGAAAACAACATTGAGCACAAAAACAGCCCAATTTATATGCTCTTCAAATAGCTTGGATGCTTTGACTTGTTTACTGGCACTTACTCTAGAAGCAAAAAAGCAAGGGCGACTGCCAGTACAGCGGCATTATGAAATGGGAGTGATGTCTATCTTCTTCCGGATGGCTGCATTAACGGGGCTGAAGGTTGTTGCTATGCAGGTTTACGAATTGATTAGCAACATCTTCAACCAGAGCGCTGACGATATAAAAAGAATAACAGCTTACGATGAGAGCCTGCCAATCCCTTCACGGATATTGCCAGCACAATATCCACAAACTCAAAGAGCATTGGGATATCTCGAGACTATTTTAACATTGGCTACGCAGAAAAGGTTGATCGGCGAAGATGATAAAGAAAGGGCCATTTTCCTTAATCAAATAAATCATACCAATATTGCTGATATGCTCATGGAACTGGTGTCCGTTGAGCAGAAATTTGAGTTAATAGGAACCAATAGCACTGTTTTATCAAAGGTTTTAAGGGAGGTAAAAAAGCACAGAGCAACAAAATCAGACTAAATTGATTCTATTAGAAAGCTTCACAATACGGATAGAACCGTTTTTGCGAGGGCCTTTGCATTAAAGTGATGTAAGCTTACAGTAAAATTTAGAAAGTATTAAATCCGGACATTACGTTGTTATATGGGGACTCCGGTGCCGCCATGTCGATCGCTGAGCCATTTCGTTGTTAATGCGGGGCTGCTCTGCCGCCGCTATACCTAACCTAGTTGGCTAGTATAATTAATTCAAGCTATCTTGTCTAAGTGATTAATTCTCAAATTTAGGTGGATATATGGAGTTTCTAAACGCAGCAATATTATCAGGGTTAATCTATGATGGTATTAAAACCGGAGCATCAATAGGTGTTGACATGCTAAAGACCAAATTAAGGGCGTGGACAATCGATGATTCGGAATTATCTCAACTAGCCAAGCACTTGAGGGATGCTGGGATTAATGAAGAACTTAACCAATTGGCAATTGAGAGAAGAATTACTGAACATCAACCTCTGTGTAGTTTGATCCAGAAAATTAGGCCTTCAAATTCAGAGATGCACGTAAAACAGGCATCTGGAACTGGTCACAATATATGTAATACTGGAGACAGCAATATAACGGTTGGTGACATCATTGTTAATGACAAAGGATAGTTAATGAGCAGTCGTGACATAAATCAGGCCTCGCTAGTAGGTCATAATATAAACGCATCTGATAACGCGACTGTAAACGTAGGCGGTATTAACTATATCATTTCGGGGATTACTTCAAATGACCTTGTAGGTTACTCTAAGAGATTTTTGAAAGAAATAACCCATAGAAACATAAAGTCAGCAAAAATATACTTAAATAGCCTGGATTATTTTGACTCGCTTGACCACGATAGTAGAAGTATCAACTCTGTATTTAAGTTTAAGCTCAGCCTTTACAATGGTGGTGAGGTGCAAAAAATAGATAGGGAGCTATTTTTAGATCTTATAAAAAACAAGGGTGTAGGACCTGTAATGCGTGACATAGTAGAGTCAATTTTCATAGAGTATTTGTCTATGAGCTCTAATTGTGATGCAAGAGAGCGGTACAATAAAATAGAAGATAAAACTGATTTTACGAATGAAATTTTTTATGAAAAGGTCGCTAATTTAAAAGATTTATACTCACGTGTTGATGCGGGGTTATCGAACGTCTCAGAGAATGAGTTATGTGCGTTGGTTAGATGCGCATTCAGATGTGAAGATATCAACTTAGCTGTTCAACTCTCAACTCAGCTCAATACAGAGTTTCCAAACATTAATAGCGACATACTGTTAGTACTTGCTAGAGCTTACCAAAACAATAAAGAGATTGGAGCCAAACATTTCTGGCTAATTGATCGTTGTTTAATGACAGCTCTCGAGGGCCTTGTCGATAGATGCATAAATTTGTCAGAAGAAACAGCCGACCCGCGCGTAACCAGAATTGCAGCAGTGTTGCTCGCTTCAACATGGTATCAGAACCAAAAGTTGGCGAAACTATGCTTGGATAACATTACTGAGGCAGAAAAGGCAAATCCAAATATAGGAAGATACATAAAACCTAACAATGAAACATCGTGCAAGGTTAAAAATATAAATTATTTACTGAAGGATAGTAGACTTACAATAGATGAAGTCGACCTTGTTAATTTATTTTATGCTTACTTTGATCATGGCATTTCAAAGCGAGATTTGATGAGTTGGCACAGAAAAGGAGGTCGATTAAATTCGAAAAAATATCGGGATAAAGATTTCCTGGATTTGTTGTTCAATATTTTAGTTCTAGATTCTTCTGATGGAAAAGATAAAATTGATCTATCAAGAAGAGTTGAAAGTTTCTTAGAGAAGCACTCGTCCAAACTTAATGAATTTAATGTGATGATGATTCATTGCTTATGTAAAGGTCTACTTGAGTTTGGTCTAGCCTATCATGTAGTGAGGCTTTTAGAGCCTTTAATTCCACAATTCCCTTGGATTTCACCTGCAATAGATACATATGCCCAGGCTTTGTTGGCATCTGATCAGCATGAAAAGCTAGAATATCTTCTTGAATCCCTTAAAGGGCTTGATGACTCATATGTATTGCGATTAGTCAAAATTGAAAGAGCATGTTTTTTTAGAGACTATGACAATGCGGTCAAGCTTTCTGAGCTTGCGGTTAAAAATTACCCTAACTCGTGCTATTGTTGGTGCATTTTACTTAGAAACCTACACTTATCTAAATGCGAACACTCTGTTTTACAAACTACTTTGGAAATAATCCCCGATGATGTGTTGAACAGGTATAGTGAGGATGGTTTAAGACTACTGCATTTAATATCTAAAACTGATTCAGACTTTGCTAACTCTATCATCTTGGAGTGGTTTATTGATGATCCAGTTGGTATGGCACTGCATGTAACTAATTTGCATTTTAGTCAACTGGAACACTGGAAAGAACAATCCTATAATAAATATCCATCTAACCGTTGCTCTCAAGCGGTGGTATACAGCATAGGGAAGCGTCAACTGACAAAATTGCTTGTAGATAATGCTGATTCTAGTGAGTACTTGATCGACACTGCTTCTCCAGTAGGTATAGCTCTAGTAGAGGCTAGTGAAGGCGAAGAAATAAAGATTGGAGCAACTATTTATAGGGTAGAAGAAAAGCTTCCCCCCATAGTCGGATCATTTCGCATATCTACGGATATTCGTGACAATATAAATGCAGGTAATGATTGTTTCTATAAGTTCACAATTGAAGAAAACTGTGTTGAGGATATCCTACAATTCATAGGCGGAATATCTGATGGTCCGAAGTTATTTGATTCTGAGATTGACGGAAATAAAATTCCACTGTTAATGAGATTAAACAAGACTCATAGCTCGGACTTAATCCGAGGTGCAGTTCTCTATCTTTGCGATCACGAAAGCAACAGATATTTTTACTTATTTTCCCAAGGTGAGTCTGTAGAACATGGGGTTATACTTGACGTCCTCTCATTAGTCTATCTCGCACTTACTGGCTTAGGCAATACGGATGTCAAATTTTATGTCACGCCTGAAACTTACGACATAGTATCTGAATGGTTAACTCGAACTGGTCGTTCTGATTATCTTTCAATAGCAAAGTTGGGCGATAGTTTTGTAAAAACCACTTCAGAGAATGTTAGAAATGATCTTTTCTATAATAACTTAAATCATATTTTTGGGCTTTGTGAGATAATATCACCAAAGCGCATAGATATGCTGGGCTCCCTGACTAAGATTCGAGATGTATTAGATGTTTCGCATTATAGTTCGTTAAAGTCCTCTATTTCTCATGGATTACCATTTCTCTGTTTAGACCAATTTTTATGCGCTTTCTATAGATCCCTGAATATTAGACTAGTGAATGCCAAAAATTTCTTGTCTGATATTAATGCGAAGTTGCCAATTAATCACAAGTATAATGCCGAGTGCTTTGTAGAGTTATCGCTTGATGTCCCAGTCTCCTTTAATGATGTTTTTGAACTTTGTTGTCAAAAAGGAAGAGGTCAATATTTAGCTGCTGAGGTAATAAGAAAACATTCTCATGGTTATCCATCGTATGAGGCTGGGCTCAGAGTTCTTACGGAGTGCTGCACGAGAGCTCTTAGTAGCGCATTTGTAGGATGTAATGGAAGAATATTCGATGCCAAGGGACAGCTGAAACTCTCACAGTGGTGTCACACTGTGAATATCGTATATGCTTGCTGTAGATCTGCAATGATCTTTTTGGATGGAGTCACATCTGAGCAGCGACTATCCAAATTGATAGTAGAGGTCTTAACAACATTTGTCGATTCTAAGCGACTAGCAGTCTTTTCCATGTTCCTTTTTCAGAGATTTGTTAATGGGCACTTCCTAAGTATAGACGCCATTAATGTTGAGATAACCTCTTTAATGGGTAAGAACACGCGGGTTAGGCGATTGGAGCCCTGATTAATTGTTAGATCTTCTCCAGTTGGGCCAGAGGATGGTTAATGAAGTGATCAATGAAAGTTTTTGTTAATGCTTTATTGCCCGATACTCTAATTTTAGCTAGAACATCTCTAAAATCTTTATATACAATTTGATATTTTATTGTATTGCTCTGAGCTTTGCGCAGTTTATCAATCGCTTCATCTGAAAACACTCCTGAAGTCCAAAACTCAAAAGTCATTTTTCTATCTTTCCAATCAGGGTGTGTAAGAGCAAATGCACGGAAAATAGGAACTTGTTCTGTAAGCCAATAATTTATTTCTTCTGCTGTTACCTGATTGTTAAAGCTATATCCCTTTCCCTCGATAAATATTAGCTCCTTCTGGTTTGTGCATATTACATCTGCTTCTTTCACTCCATTCATCGTTTTGCAGAGGCGATTTAACTCTACGGACTGAGCAAACTCAGACCTCATGGCTTCAGCAATAATATACTCGAATAATGCACCTCTTAATCTGCTGGCTGCGCCTTCAATTTTTCCTAATGAATCAAATAGCATATCAATTTTTGCAGGATTTAAGGCTTGTATTGCAACCCTTGAAAGTAGATCGGTTAACTCCCTTAAGTTTCTTGCGGTTTCATTATCAAATATTGCTGCTGTAGTGGCCGGAGAGATGCCAAGGGATTTTAACTTTCTAAAAGCTGGCTCACTAAACGAGTGTGCTAAAAAGAAACAGAGCTGCTTCCCAACATTTTTTAAACTCCTAAGTGCATTGAGCTTCTGTAAAAATGGCTGTATTCCAAGTTCGCTAACTTCATGGTTTAGCAAAATATCACATACAACAAACCCTGGTTTAGGAGTGGAGCCATCGCGACCGAAGCTTATTAGTGGACTGAGATACGATGGACCTGCTAAATCCCATGCGGTAGTGCTGACAGTAGGGTTGTTTTCTAAAGTGCGAATTGCCACTTGGTTATATGAAACGAACCCAAGCTTACGCATCCAGCTTTTGACCCCCCGAAGCATAAGTTCTTCCACAAAGATCCTTGCTTTCATTACCGGGATTAGTGTTTCTATATGATTAGTATGAAGCCCTAAATATACACAGGTGCCTATACCTTCCACATGAATTTCTTTAATCAGGTTAGCATTTTTCAGTGTATTGAGTATGGCATCTACAGATAAGTGTTTCTTTTGTTTTATCGGTGCACCGCAAGCAATTTCAAAATGCTTTTTAGGCATAACACCATCTCGCTCCCTAAGTGCGGTAATTGCAAAGCCATAGGCAGAATTAGTTGCTAAAAGTGCTGATTCAAGTCTTGCCCAGTAGAGGCCACTACCAGCCTGCTCTTTTAAAAATAGAAACTTTGCCCGTCTCGGGAAGGAAAGCCCTAAGCGAAAGATACCATTTCCTGTTCTAGAAACTCGTTGCCTAGCCGCTTCTGGCGACAACTTGAATGCTTTAACCAAGTATTCTGTTATCTCTGAACTTAGAGTGGGTCCATGTTGCTTAAGATATTCATGAACTAAATTAACCATTGTCACACTGCGCTATATATACAAGATAAAATAACAATA
Organism: Alkalimonas amylolytica; assembly: GCF_900107845.1. GTDB lineage: Bacteria > Pseudomonadota > Gammaproteobacteria > Enterobacterales > Alteromonadaceae > Alkalimonas > Alkalimonas amylolytica. The sequence continues at coordinate 192 of NZ_FNRM01000015.1, read as the reverse complement.
GCATCAAAAAGAAGGCTAAGCAGAGAGCCCTTTAAATCTGGGGTCTTGAGAAGGACTTTTTCCGTGTAAATCTAGAGTCTGTCACAGTCCTCAAAATTTAGTATTTTTTGAGTATTCTAAAATGGTGCAAAAACGGTATGAGTTAACTTTACTCACACCGCAGGTCTGCTGTGCAACAGCTACATAATAGCG
>NZ_FNRM01000013.1 GCF_900107845.1 Alkalimonas amylolytica | reverse complement strand
TTGATGTTTGCTGGCCCCAATCAGGGCGCTGGCGGCATTGGCGCCATGCTCTTCCACCAAGGCCATGACCGGTGCAATCAATTCTTCGGTTATGGCGGCAATGGCCAGTAAATGCTCGTCGTAAAGCGCCGAAGCATGCTGCAGGCGCTGCATTTCAGTGGAAGAGAACTGATTCATCACGGCAAGAACGCGCTCATCGCCCGGCTGGCAACTCATCAAATAAGGCCTGTTGGGTAACAACAGATCGCTGCGCTGACGATTCAGCTGGCGGTATTGGTTGAGTAACTCAGGCTGGGAGGCAAATAGCTGCTCTGCACGTTCGGCAGAGCGGGGATAATAAAGTTCGGCCATAGCGATGTCCTTATTGCTGCCAAAGAAAACGTTATTTTATGGCAAGACGGACTGGCAGATCAACATAAAAATTAACAATAAAATTACCAAACGCTAATTCATGGTAGCAAAGGTCAGTTTGTGACTTCTCACCATGCACTGGGATAGCAGCTACGAAGTCATCAACGTTCTGTATTAAATCCTTTTCGATGTAACACCACTAGATCGTAAATTTTGATCTGACCCCGAAATTTTACAACCCCGAAATTTTGAGATCGTAAATTTTGATCTGACCCCGAATTCAATAAATTCATTGGCGTCCATGAAGCGTTCAACCACGTAGACAAAAAACCCCACATTATTAGTCCCGCACAAGTAGATGCAGGAACAAAACTTAGTCGATGTATTTTTTTCTCAATACGCTCAATTTGTTTTACTTTTTGATACTCATTTAGAGCATTAACATCATCAATTGAATTGATTTCCATCTACTGAATATCCTCTACGTATAACGCCCGCCATAAACGGCCGAGTGTAACGAGGTCCGGTGACCGCAGGGAGCGAATTTAATGGCTTTGTTACACGTTGACTTTATACTTGAGGTCATTCGCTTCATCCCCTGTCATCCCGCGAAATCCCCACTGATGCGGTTGCTGCTCCTTGATCGTAATTTCAACGTCAATTGGCGCTAAGGATAGCTGCGACTCGAGCTCTTGGAACAGTGACTTGATAAGAGCCTTTTGCGTTTCCGGCTTCCGGCCGGACATCATGTTGATTTCAATGACTGTATAGGCGTCGCTTCTGCCACCAGGGTAATAGAAATCCTCTCGTTCCAAGGGGACAAATCTATGTGCACGCTTATCTTCCGGCATACCTAGAACAGACTTCATGCAGCCATGAATGACATCCGACAGCTTGGCCTTTATTGGATTTAGCTGGTCCTTGATTCCATAAACTACAATCATGCTATTTCCTTAATGCGTATAACATTTATTCGGCAGAAAAATCCGTGTTTAAACACAGACCTGTCCGCCTTTGTAAAATTTATGTACCCAACCCTAACCGCTTTTTTGCTTTGTGACAATCACTTACAGAAACTGACAGCTAGTGCCAGCAGCAAACACAGATGCGTCCGTCTAAGCCCTTACCCCCTAACTAAGCTCAGAATCAGCCAACTCAATTTTCGCATCAAAATGCTGGCGGATTTCGTCTAGTGCTGCCTGCAGGGCGCCGCCGCAGGGTAGTGTCATCGCCTGGCGGGCTTTGCGTTGGCGGATGCGCTCGGCGCTTTGCAGGTAGCGCATCACTTCCAGCTCGCTGGTTAAAATAAGTCGGGGTACCGGTACGCTTTGGCCCTGCTCGTCTTTGGCAATCATGGTGAAGTAAGAGGAATTGCAGTGCTTCACCGCATCGGTCTGGATGTTTTGCGCATCCACCCGGATGCCAATCACCATGGAGCTGCTGCCAACAAAGTTGACTGAGGCTTTTAAGGTGACCAGCTCGCCGACTTCGATGGGGTTCAGGAAATCCACCCGATCGACCGACGCAGTGACGCAGTAGCGGCCGCTGAACTTGGAGCCGCAGGCAAACGCCACCTGATCCATTAAGGACAACAGGTAACCGCCGTGGATTTTACCGCTGAAATTGGAGTGCGATGGCAGCATCAGCTGCGATAAGGTGACTTTGGAACTGGCAACGGTTTTGTAGTCTGCGCCCATAAAAGCTCCGGCTGGTGTTTTAAACACTGTAGCCGAAGCTGGGGGGTCGGTAAAGCGAACAGCTCCCTCCCCTGCTGCAGGTGTGATAGCCGTTTCGCTTCAGCTAGCGACTTACTTGCCACTGTAGCGGCCAGCCCAAGCTAGGCAATAACTTGCTATAGATTGATAAGTTTTGGTAATTTCCCTATAATCATAGCCGTATCACCAACTGATAGATTGGTAATTTAGTGTAAGTCCACTCAAAATGAGGTCGTAGCTGCGATGGACCCAATAAGAAATCCGTTCGCACCCGGTGCAGGAACCCCTCCTCCCGCCCTGGTGGGCCGTGATGACATTCTGTCAGCGGCGGAAATTACCTTACATCGTATTCGAAAGGGTCGTCCCGAAAAAAGCTTAATGCTTCTTGGGCTTCGCGGCGTTGGCAAAACTGTACTTCTTAATAAAATCGGGGAACGGGCTGAAGAGATTGGCTACAGTCTGGTAAAACTCGAAGCACCGGAAGGGCAACGTTTGGCTCAATATCTCGCGCCAGCTTTGAAGGGTGTGCTGATTCGGTTGAGCAAGCTGGAGAGGGCCAAAGAGCTGGCAAGCCAGGCACTTGGGGCTTTACAGGGATTTGCAAGTGTCTTCAAAGTATCAATCGGTGAAATTAATCTGGAGGTTGCCGACCCTCATGTAGCAGACAGCGGAAATCTCGAAATTGACTTGCCAGGATTGCTAACTACCGTTGGTAAAGCTGCTCGTGCAGCGGAAACCAGCGTAGCAATACTGGTAGATGAAGTTCAATACCTTTGCGAGGAGGATCTTCGCGCTTTAATCGTTGCATTTCACGCCATAAGTCAGGGCGGTTTACCCATAGTCCTATTTGGTGCCGGACTGCCCCAGGTTGCTGGACTGGCAGGGGATGCGAAATCGTACGCTGAACGCTTATTCGACTATCCGACGGTTGGGCCGCTTCGTAGCCCGGCTGCCAAGGCTGCCATTAGGCAGCCCATTCAGGATGAAGGCGAAGAGATCCAGGAGCAACCGCTAACCATGATCGTAAAGGCGACCGGTGGCTACCCTTATTTTCTACAAGAGTGGGGGAAACATACCTGGCGAGTCGCAGAAAAATCACCCATTAACGAGCACGATGTCGAAATAGCGACCGCAGAGGTAACCAAGGCATTGGATAGCAGTTTTTTCAGGGTACGATTTGATCGCCTCACCCCAAGAGAACAAGACTACCTGCGGGCGATGGCTGAGCTTGGCCCCGGGCCACATCGCTCAGGTGAAATTGCAAGGCTTTTAAAGAAAAAGGTGGAAAGTTTAGGGCCGCTCCGTAGTGGGCTGATCAAAAAAGGGATGATTTGGAGTCCATCGCACGGCGACACCGCATTCACCGTGCCACTTTTTGACGAGTTTATGAAGCGTGAAGTACCGAACTGGGAAGGCCCCACCTAAGGCAGATCTTCCAATGCAGCCAGTGGACTGGCAAGCTTCCAATACGAACTGAGCACAAGAGAAAGCACCGAGCCAGCTTAGTTCAGCTGGCTGGCGGTGGGCTTGTCCTGCACCAGCACCCAAGGGGCGATGACGACAGCCCACAGTTCTTGTTTGGCATCAAACCACTGTTTGGCTTGCGCTTCCTCGACCCGCTTCACCTGCCCCTGCGTTAGCCAGCTTTGCACCTGCTGGCTGTGATCCTGACTAAAAGCATAGGCCACATCCACCAAGTCCAGGCTGAGATCCACCGCTACCACCGAGCCGGCGGCATAGAACTTTTGCAGTTCCAGCCAGTTAATGCGGGCGGTTTCGCTGGTGATTTTGGCTTTGATCAGTTCCGGGGTTTCAATCTCCGGTGGGGTGATGGCAGTCATGGGGTTTCCTTAAACACGGTTACTGCCGGCAGTATACCATGGCCCAGCACTGGGTTTTAACCCGGCCTGCACTGGCCGGGCGCTTTACTCGCTGGCTTCTTTGTCTTCCGTCACCTGCTGGGCGCTTAGTTGGTGTTTTTTTAGCAGCTTGTAAAAATCGGTGCGGTTACGCCCGGCCAGCTCGGCCGCCCGGGTGACATGGCCGTCGGTCATTTGCAGCACCCGCACCAGATACTGACGTTCAAACTGATCGCGCGCTTCAGTTAAGGTTGGCCAATAACTGCTGTCCTGCGCCAGGGCCTGCTCGACCAAACTGGCACTGATCACAGGGCCATGGGTTAAGGCCACACACTGCTCCACCACATTGACCAGTTGGCGCACATTGCCCGGCCATTTGGCGGTGGTGAGCAGTTGCATCGCATCGTCGGTAAAACGGGTGGCCTTCACCTGATGGCGCTCGGCACTTTGCTGCAAGGCGTGTCGCGCCAGCAATGGAATATCTTCCGGCCGCTTTTCCAGCGGTGGTAGCTGCAAATTGACCACATTCAGCCGGTAGTACAAATCCTCCCGAAACGTGCCCTCGCTCATCGCCTGCTGCAAGTCCTGATGGGTGGCCGACAACACCCGCACATTGATGGGAATGGTTTTGCTGCTGCCAACCGGCCGAATTTGCCGCTCCTGCAAAGCGCGCAATAACTTCACCTGCAGCGGCAGCGGCATATCGCCAATTTCATCCAAAAATAAAGTACCGCCATCGGCTTCACGAAACAGGCCGTTGTGCTCATTCACCGCGCCGGTAAAGGCGCCTTTGGTGTGACCAAACAGCTCGGACTCCAACAGGTGCTCAGGCAAAGCGCCGCAGTTAATGGCCACAAAGGGTTTTTCTGCCCGTGGGCTGGCACGGTGAATGGCCCGCGCCAGTAGCTCTTTACCGGTACCACTGGCACCGGTGATCAGGATACTGACATCGCGCTGCGCCACCCGCTGTGCTTGCTGCAGCACGGTTTCCATCTGCTCGCTGCGGCTGATAATGGCTGCACGCCAATCCGACTGCTCCGGCACACTTTGATGCAGCGCCTGTTGCAGGATATCACGTAGCTCGGTGTGATCGAGCGGCTTGGTCAAAAAGCCGAACACGCCGCGTTGGGTAGCCGCTACCGCTTCAGGGATGGAGCCATGGGCGGTCATTAAAATCACTGGCAAGCCAGGATTGCGGCGGGCAATTTCATCAAACAAGGCCATGCCATCGAGGCCCGGCATGCGCAGATCGCTTAGCACCACCTCCACATCCTGCTTGGTCAGCACCTCCAGCGCCGCTTCGGCGCAATCGGCGGTCAGCACCACAAAGCCTTCACCTTCCAGTCGCAGCGTCAGCAAACGCAGCAAACTGGGATCATCATCCACCAGTAAGACGCGGCCCTCAGGGTTGCTCATGGTTCACTCCGTTATCCGGCTGATTCAAGCGGGCTTCGATTTGGGTCAAGGCTTCGATTTGTTGCTCCAGCTCCAGATTGCGGGCCCGCAGCTGTTCATATTCATGCTGCATATCGGCCAGGGTGCGTGACAGCGCGCTGATGGCAGACTCGGCTTCCAGCAGCTTTTGATTAAAGGCCAGATCCCAGCCAAAAAGCGCAGCCAGATCCGGTGCTGCCAGCATCAGATGTTCTGCCAGCTGCATCTGGGCACGAAAACGGGTGAGGTAATTGTTCTCCGGGTGCAACAGCATCAGACTGGTCTGGATGGCTGCCAATTCAGGCTGCTCTTCCAATTCCCACTGCTCCCGTTGCAGCGAGCTGCTGCTGAGTACCTGCTGACGAAACTGCAGCCAGGCCAGCAGGCTGTCACTGTCGTCGGCAAGGGTCGGTTGTCGCTGTGGCTCAGCGGTTGGCCCCGGCTCGGGCTCAAGCTCTACCTGCTCGGGCACAACCTCTGCTTCGGGTGCTGCCTGCTGTGAACCAAGCAACTGGCACCCCACCAGGCTGAGTAGCATCAGACCATACACGATCACTTTCATACCAATTCCTCGGGCAAAGGCAGACGGATACGTACACAAAAGTCCGCCTGAGGTGAATCGACAATGTCGGCTTTACCACCCAGTAAACGGGCGCAATCTGCGACAATGGACAGGCCAAGACCGGAGCCCAGCACCTGATCATGGCGCGGGCTTTGGCCGCGCTGGAAAGGTTCAAACAAACGTTCACGCTGCTCGGGCGCTATGCTGTGGCCTTTATTGGCCACTGCCAGCCACCAATGCTGCTCGTGCTGCTGCAAATCAATGCGCACCTCGCTGTTCTCAGCACCATACGCCTGGGCATTGTTGATCAGGTTATCCAGAATTCGCCGGAACAACATGCCATCGGTATACAGCTGTTCGACCTGGCAGTTCAACTGAATGGCCTGACCGCGTTGCTGCAACGCCAGAGTATGGTCCTGCACACAGGCTTCTATCATGGCGCGGGCCGGATGCCATTTCAACTCAGGTTTGGCTTGTTGCAGCAACCGGTTGTAATCCAGCAACTGCTCAGTCAGCTGACTGAGCCGGTCGGCGCTGGCATTGAGCAGGGTCACTACTTCCTGCTGCTGCGGTGTCAGCGGGCCAACCAATTGTTCGGTTAATAAAGAACAGCCTTCCCGAATGCTGGATAACGGTGTTTTCAGTTCGTGCGAGGCATGCCGCAGCAAAATCAGCCGCAAGGACTCCAGTTGCTGCAAACGACCGGCCAGCACCCGCAACTGCTCGCCCAGCTCGGTCAGCTCTTTTGGGCCTTGCACCCTGGCCTCCGGAAACGCTTGTTGCCGGCCAATGGCGCGGATCATCCGCTCCAACATGGTGACCGGGCTGGTAATACGACGCGAACCCCAGATCACCAACAATAAGGTGATGAAAACCAGCAAAATGGTTTGCCAGGTCAGTTGTTGCTGGGCCGAGGCGACATCGCGCTGCTGGGCCGCCAGTTGCCGCTCCAGTTGTTGCCAGATCTGCTGCGATAATCGGCTTTGCTGCTGACGCAGTTGCTGCAACAAGGGCTCCAGTTGTTCGGCACTTTGCTGGGTAAAGGATTGATGGAGCTGCTGCAAGGTGAGTTCTTGTTGTTGGCACAAGGAGCTTTCGGTGAGTGACTGACAGACCTGAGGCAGCAATTGCTGATAGCTGGTCAGATGGTTTTGCGCCAGCCGGGCCAGTGCTTCGGTTTTAAGTACGGCAAACTGGCGGATGGCGCGCTCTATATCCACCACCTGGTTTTGCATTTGCTCCATGCGCCGCACGCTGGCAGCGGAGTTGCTGGCCTGCTCCACCGCCTGTTGACTGATGCCGGTTAAAGCACGGTGACTTTGCCACATCAACACCGCCACCGGGATCAGCGCCAGCACAAAGCTGGACAACACCAGTTGTCGCAGGGAAGCGGTTTGCAGCAGTTGAAGTTTCATCGATTGGATACGGTCGTCCGATTTAGCTCAAGCATACCGTGTTTTAAAGGCAAGCAACAGTCTGAGAGCGGAGTGACAACCTCCTCAGACTGTCGCTGCCAAGGGGAATCAATTGCCCGTGACCGGCTCAACCTCTGGCGACAGGGCTGTTGCAGCAGCCTCTGCCAACGCCTGCTCACGTTCCCAGGCGATAACGCTCTCGTTGTTCAGGTCGATACGACGCAGCATGGCGGTGACCAGCATCAGATTCAAAATCAAAAAAGTGACCAATGCAGCAATAACAGGGTCCATCGTATTCTCCTCAGGCGCTGTGATACAAAATTCATAGTGAAATTCCAGCGCGTTCTGAGTTGACAGATACAACTGTTGTGCCAAGTTTATTATTTATTGTTTATCAGTAACTTATACTTAAAACAACCAAAGCGAAGCGCTAAAGTGTCTCTGATTGGCGACAGGAAATACGCCTGAACAGACGTTTTATTTAAAAACAACAAGTTATACTGTCTTTTTTTTGCGACACAGGCTGAAAAGCCGTGGAAAAGCCGGAGTTTGACCGTTACTTGCCGGCTGCGCCGACCACTGGAAAAGATCGACGTTTAGCCATCTATACTGTTGCAACCCCAAAAAAATGGTGGTATTAATAGCGCCAGTACAAAAATAAGGCGAATGACCATGCCACTGAATGCTTGCCACAACAGCATTATTTTCAACCTCCTCCTCCGTCGTATACCACACGGGGCAGTTGGTGCTGTGCGCAAGTAACGCAGCCAAATTCTGAAAAAACCCCGTGCCTAAGGCCGGGGTTTTTTGCTTTTAGGCAGCGCCATCCCAGCCAAGGCCTACCACTGACAAGTACGATGAAAGGAAAAGCAGCATGAGTGCGGACAATAAAATCTGGATCTTCGACACCACCCTGCGTGACGGCGAACAGGCTTTGCGGGCCAGTTTAAGCCAGAAGCAAAAGATCCAACTGGCCCATGCCATCGCCCGGCTGAATGTCGATGTGATGGAGGTCGGCTTCCCGGTGTCTTCCCCCGGTGACTTTGATTCGGTGCAGCGCATTGCCCGCGAAGTCAAAGGCCCGGTGATCTGTGGCCTGGCCCGGGCCGTAGCCGGCGATATTGAAGCTTGCGGCGCAGCGTTAAAAGACGCCGAGCGCAAGCGGATTCATACCTTTATCGCCACCTCGCCGCTGCACCTGGAGTATAAGCTGCGTAAAACCTTGCAGCAGGCGACCGAGCAAGCGGTGGCGGCTATCCGCCAGGCCAGCCGTTACACCGACGATATCGAGTTCTCCTGCGAAGATGCTGGCCGCACCCCGATTGACGATCTGTGTTACATCATTGAGCGCGCCATTGCCGCCGGTGCCACCACCATCAATATCCCGGATACCGTTGGCTACACCATTCCGACCGAGTTTGCCGCCATTATTCATGCGCTGAAAAACAAGGTGCCGAACATCGACAAAGCCCGTTTAAGTGTGCATTGCCACAACGATTTGGGGCTGGCGGTGGCCAACAGCATCAGCGCGGTGCAGGCCGGGGCCCGACAGATTGAGTGCACTGTCAATGGCATTGGCGAACGTGCCGGCAACTGCTCGTTGGAAGAAGTGGCGATGATTGTGAAAACCCGCCAGGATGTATTCGCGCCGCTGTATACCAACATTAAAACCACCGAAATTTACCGCAGCTCGCATCTGGTCAGCCAAATTTGCAACATGCCGATCCAGCCGAACAAGGCGGTGGTCGGCGAAAATGCCTTTGCTCACTCGTCCGGCATTCATCAGGACGGGGTGTTAAAAGCGCAGAATACCTACGAAATCATGGCGCCTGAGCAAGTCGGCATTCGCCAGAACGAGCTGAACCTGACCTCGCGCTCCGGCCGCCATGTGATCCAGCACCGGTTAAACGATCTGGGCTACAGCAAAGACGATTACAACCTGGACGAGCTGTACCAAAGCTTTCTGGCACTGGCCGATCAGAAAGGCCGGGTGTTTGATTACGATTTGGAAGCTCTGGTGTTTTTCCAGAACCTGCAGGAGCAGGACGAGTTTTACCGGTTGGAGTTTTTAAGCTCCTCCACCCACACCGGCCATGTGGCCAGCGCTACCGTGGGCCTGCGCTGCGGCGACAACCTGCTGACCGAAGCAGCTACCGGCAATGGACCGGTAGAAGCCGCCTTTCAGGCTATTCAACGCATCAGCAAGCTGCCCATCCGCATGGTGGATTTTAACTTATCCGCCAAAGGCAGTGGCGAAGATGCGCTGGGCCAGGTCGATATTATTGCCGAATTTGAAGGCCGCCGTTTCCACGGTGCCGGCCTTGCTACCGACATTGTCCGCGCTTCGGTGCTGGCCTATGTCCATGTCTTGAATATGATCCAGCGCGCCCAGCAGGTCGATGCCTGCAAGCAAGCGCGTCAACGAACCGCAGGAGCAGAAACAGAATGAGTCAGACACGTTTTAAGGTTGCCGTCCTGGCAGGCGATGGCATCGGGCCGGAAGTGATGGCCGAAGCCCACAAGGTACTGAATGCGGTGGAGGCGCGTTTTGGCCTAACTTTTGAGCGCACCGACGCCTTGGTCGGCGGTGCCGCCATTGATGCGGTTGGTCAGCCACTGCCGCCACAAACCTTATCCATCTGCCAGCAAAGCGATGCCATTTTGTTTGGCTCGGTCGGTGGCCCGAAGTGGACCGGGCTGGCACCGGATCAGCAGCCCGAGCGCGGCTCTTTGCTGCCGCTGCGTAAAACCTTCGATTTATTCTGCAATCTGCGTCCCGGCCAGATTTACCCGGCCTTTGCCGACTTATCGCCGCTGCACCCACGGGTCAGCAGTCAGGGCATGGATGTGCTGTGCGTGCGCGAGCTGACCGGTGGCATTTACTTTGGTGAAAAAGGCCGCGGCGAGGACAGCGCCTTCGATACCCAGACATACAGCAAAGCAGAAATCAGCCGCATTGCCCGGGTGGCTTTTGAAGCGGCGCAAAAACGCAGCCACAAAGTGACCTCCATCGACAAAGCCAATGTGCTGCAAACCAGTATTTTGTGGCGCGAAGTGGTGACCGAAGTAGCCAAAGATTTCCCGGATGTTGCACTGGAGCATATGTACATCGACAACGCCGCCATGCAGCTGATCCGCAGCCCGCAGCAATTTGATGTGCTGCTGTGCGACAACCTGTTCGGCGATATTTTATCCGATGAGCTGGCTGCCATTGCCGGCTCGATGGGCTTATTGCCTTCGGCCAGTCTGAATGGCAGTGGCTTTGGCCTGTACGAGCCAGCCGGTGGCAGCGCGCCGGATATCGCAGGCAAAGGCATTGCCAACCCCATCGCCCAAATTTTAAGTGCCGCCCTGATGCTGCGCTACAGCTTTGGGCTGGAAGAGGCCGCCAAAGCCATTGAGCAGGCGGTGCAGCAATGCCTGCAGCAGGGCATTGTCACCCGCGATATTCAACCCGATTCGTCCTATGGTACCGCCGATGTCGGCAGTGCCATCGCCAACGCCATTGCAGGAGCCTGAGCATGGGCCAGACCTTATACCAGAAAATTTACCAGAGCCATGTTGTCGGTCAGTTAAATGCCAGCACCGATTTGCTGTACGTTGACCGCCACCTGATCCACGAAGTCACCTCGCCGCAAGCCTTTGCCGGTTTAAAGCAGGCCGGGCGGCCGGTGCGCCGGCCGGATCTGACCTTTGCCACCATGGATCACAACGTCTCTACCCAGCGCCGCAGCATGGACGCCGCTGGCGAAACCTCGCGCAAGCAACTGGAAGCCCTGGCAGAAAACTGCGATGAGCACCGCATTCCGCTGCTGGACTTAACCCACCCGGATCAGGGCATTGTGCATGTGATTGGCCCGGAGCTGGGCTTAACTCAGCCAGGCATGATCATTGTCTGCGGCGACTCGCACACTTCGACTCATGGTGCTTTTGGCGCCCTGGCCTTTGGCATCGGTACCTCCGAAGTCGAGCATGTGCTGGCAACCCAAACCCTGCCACAGCAGCGCGCCAAAACGCTGAAGATTGAAATTAACGGCAGCCTGTCGGCGCATGTGACGCCAAAAGACGTGATCCTGGCGGTAATTGGCAAGCTCGGCACCGCCGGTGGCAATGGCTATGTGGCGGAATTTAGCGGCAGTGCCATCCGCGCCATGAGCATGGAAGGCCGGATGACGCTGTGCAATATGAGCATTGAAATGGGTGCCAAAGCCGGTTTGATTGCCCCGGACGACACCACCATCGCCTATTTACAAGGCAAGGAGCATGCACCCAAAGCCGAGCATTGGGAAGCGGCGGTCAGCTACTGGCAAAGCCTGTATTCGGACGATGACGCTGTGTTTGATCAGGTGGTCACGCTGGATGCCAGCCAGATCAAGCCTCAGGTAAGCTGGGGCACCAGCCCGGAGCAAGTCATCGCCGTTGATCAGCCCATTCCATCTGCTGAGTCTTTTAGCGAAAGCAGCAAGCAGGATGCCGCCCGCCGTGCTTACGAGTACATGGGGCTGGAACCAGGCCAGAGGCTAACCGACCTGGCGGTGGATGTGGTCTTTATTGGCTCGTGCACCAACAGCCGGATTGAAGATTTACGCGCTGCCGCCAGCCTGGTGAAAGATAAAAAGGTTGCTGCCGGCGTGCGTGCCCTGATTGTACCTGGCTCTGGTCAGGTCAAGCGTCAGGCCGAAAGCGAAGGTCTGGCCACCATTTTCAAAGACGCCGGTTTTGAATGGCGTGAGCCGGGCTGCTCGATGTGCCTGGGCATGAACGACGACCGGGTTGAAGCCGGTCAGCGCTGCGCTTCGACCAGCAATCGCAACTTTGAAGGCCGTCAGGGCCGCGGCAGCCGTACCCATCTGGTTAGCCCGACCATGGCCGCCGCCGCTGCCATTGCCGGCCGTTTTGTAGACATCACCACAGGAGACTGGGCATGAATCCAAGCATCCACCCGGTATTTGCCAGCGGCCTGGTTTGCCCGCTGGATAAAAACAACGTTGATACCGATCAGATCATTCCAAAGCAGTTCTTGACCTCGGTCAGCCGCGATGGTTTTGCCGAAGCGCTGTTTTACGACTGGCGCTATCTGGCCGATGGCAGCCCGAACCCGGATTTTGTGCTGAACTTCCCACAGTATCAGGGTGCCAACATCCTGCTCAGTCGCGCCAACTTCGGCTGCGGCTCCAGCCGGGAGCATGCGCCCTGGGCTCTGCAGCAGTATGGTTTTCAGGTGATTATAGCCGAGAGCTTCGCCGATATTTTCTACAACAACTGCGCCAACAACGGCATGCTGCTGATTGCGCTGAGCAAAGGCAACATCGACAGCCTGTTCACCCGCTGCAGTGAAGGGCCGCAGCAGTGGCAAATTGATTTGAAAAATCAGGAAATCCGCTTTGGCAACAATGCGGCGCTCGGCTTTGACATTGACCCGGACATCAAGCAGCGCCTGCTAAGCGGACTGGATTTTATCGGCAGCAGCGAGCAGTTCGCGCCGCAAATCAGCGATTTTGAGCAAAGCCGCAAAACCAGCCAGCCCTGGCTTGGTTAACTGATACCATGACTCACCAGGCTCTCACTAAGTGAGGGCCTGTCACTCACCTGAGTCAGTTGACAATGCAAAATATACATTTCAATTTTAATTCACAATGAAACCGTGTTATTTTAACAGTCACTTAGCTTTCAAGGTTAAGTCATGCATTCTCATCAAAATCTTACTTAGCGTCACAGCAGTGACATAGCCAAAGGATAGGTAGCTATGACTATAAAACAGTTGGTAATTGCATTGGCCGGAACTTTTGTCGGAATAGCGGGGCTGGTTGGCTGCAGCAGCAACCAGTCATCAAAGCAGTTTAGCGACTTACCCCTGACAGAGGCAGCGCTGCTGGCTCCTGAATGGCGCAGCCTCCAACGCTATGAAGCGCGTTATCCGATTGAGGAAGCAAGTGCAGGAAATGACGGCTGCGCGACCATTGAGTACGTCATTACCCCCGACTACCAGATTACCGATGTCCAAACCACCCACGCCACCAGCAGGTACTTCGCACAACAAGCGCGGCACGCCATTACCCGCCTGAGTTTTTCCAATGCAGCTCCCGGTAACTTAACCGAACCGGTAAAAACAAGAACACGCTTCGAGTTTTGCCTGCAAAACAATGACGATGACTGTTCTGTCAGTGTGTTGCAGCAAGAGCGGCACTGTCAGGGGACTGATGCATTGTTTTCCATTGGCTCACGGGTGAAAAGGCTATGACATTTCCCGGAAGTTCAGGTGTTATGTTTAGCGTAAGCGACTTAACAAACCGCTTCATCCAACGATTTTTTTTGTGTGTACTGTGCTTTTGGCTGACAGGCTGCGCCCAGCTAGTGGCATTTAAGATCAATGATCATATTCAACCCAGAGCCGGCACACAGGATGAAGGCGAGTTGTTACAGGCAAACCATCAGCGGCACTGCCTTGAACCTGGCGCCTGCATCAGTTACTGGCATATTCAACCGACGGATGAGCCCACCGATTATACCTTCAAGCTAACTGTTCAGACAGCTACCGATGCTTGGAGCATGACAACAAAGCTCTCGACCGATGATCAGAATCTATTTCAGGGCACCATGTTAATTTTACCCTGTTATAGCTGCACCAAAGAAACGATGGGCTGGCATGCTGCATATTTCAGGCATCTTGGATTCAATGTGTTGCTGCCGGATTTATTGGGCCATGGCGACTCAAGCCCGGGCTTGGGCTTTGGGATCAAAGATGCGCAATTACTCAAGCAAATCATCCACAAGCATCATGAACCAGCAAAACCCTTGTTGGTGACCGCCTTGTCGATGGGGGCTTATACCGCAGCGCATTTGCAGCACCAGTTGGATGTGGATGGCATGATTTTGATTGCACCCAGTATCCGGTTTGATGATGCAGTGTCGTTGTACCCGCAACTCAGTGGCTCTCGCTGGCACCGGCTTGTGCCTGAAGCTTCTTTACGAAAAGGTGCTGAGCTGGCGTTAAAAAAAGCCAACATATCGCTGGCACAGACCAACCTGCTGGACTATCCGCCCCTGTCACGCTCGCTGGTTTTACTTTCAGACCAGGATCCGATAGCCCCCTATGAGCACTACTTAGCCTGGAGTGACCTGCCGCATATTGAGCTGTTTAACCTGACGGAATACTCGCACTTTTTATTGATGACCTTGACGCCAGACACACATGAGATGATCTTCAGGTGGCTTAAGCAGCTTGAACCACTGGCGGCTCAGACCGCCCATAAGTTGCAGCAGCCTGACTCCGAGTAATGGGTATTGCTTTGGTTGCATACATTTTTCGTTACAAAACCACATACCACTAACACTTACATCATGGCATAAGCTGGGTTATGTTGAGACCTTGTTACTCTTGCGACTTTGTTTCTTTTGCAAAACACCTTACTGAGGAGACCTGCCATGCTGTTCACAACAACCGATTCATTACCGGGCTACCAGATCCAGGCTGTGCTTGGTGTCGTCACCGGCAATGTGGTGCAATCCAAGCACGTTGGCCGCGATATTATGGCGGGCTTAAAAGGCATTGTCGGCGGCGAGCTCAAAGGCTACACCGAGATGATGAGCGAAGCGCGGGACACAGCCATTCAGCGACTGGTCGCCGATGCGAGCAAGCTGGGTGCCGATGCCGTGGTCGGCATTCGTTTTACCACCAGCGCGATTTTGGCCGGCTCTTGCGAGCTGCTGGCCTATGGTACGGCCGTCAAATTGCAGCGGGCCTGAACATGGATAAGCTGGATGAGAAACAACTTGATGCCATCAGCGATGCGCTGTTAGGGCCCCAGCAAGCCAAACTCGACGCTGAAAAAAAGCGCCAGCGTGATGCAGCAGCCAGATTGCGCGCACAGCGCAAATGGGCCTTGCCTGGCCTTGGCGTCATCCTAGCTATATCATTATTCAACAGCGCTCCTGCCGTATCCGCGGTGTTACTCCTTTTTACACTGATTCTGGTGCTCTGGCAGTACTTTAGCTCTGCCGGTAGCAAGGAGGAAACCTAGGCATGCGAACCTTGTTGCTGCTTCTGCCACTGCTTGCGCTGCCGGCCTGCGCGCACCAAACGTCGCCCCTTGCCGATGCCTCCAGCAATAACCATGCTGTGGTCTCAAGTCTGACTGCCTGGCATCAGGCCAGTATAGAGACTGGCTTTTCCGGGCTGGCACTGATTGCTGAGGGCGAACAAGTGCTGCTGCAACAGGCTTATGGCCTGGCCGATTACGAGCAGCAGCGCCCTTTTACCACCGACACCGTCTTTGATACCGGTTCGGTCACCAAGCAATTTACCGCGGCAGCCATCCTAAGGTTGCAGCAGCAGGGCCTGCTGTCGGTACAGGATACCTTGGCGCAGTTTTTTAGCGATGTACCAGCCGATAAAGCCGGCATAAGCCTGCATCAGTTGCTGACCCACAGTGGCGGCCTGATTGGAGATCTCCGTGGCGGTGATTACAGCCCCAAAACACGGCAGGACTTTTTGCGGCAATTGTTCGCCTCCCGCTTGCAAAGCACGCCGGGCAGTCAGTTTGCCTATTCCAATGCCGGCTATGGGCTGCTGGGTTTAATCATTGAGCAGGTGTCTGGCCAAAGCTACGAAAGTTACCTGCAGCAATGGCTGTTTCAGCCGGCGGGCATGCAGCATACCGGCTATGTGCTGCCCAAGTGGCCAGCTGAGCAGCTGGCTGTCGGCTACTATCAGGACCGGCGCTGGTTTCAGCGAATCAGGCATGGCCTGAGCAAAAGCGAGCTCCCTGCCCGGCGTTGGGGCAACCCGCTGGATCACAGCTGGGCCGACGATGGCCCCTGGTGGAACCTGCACGCCAATGGTGGTTTGCTCTCCACCCTGGGTGATTTGTATCTGTGGTATCAGGCGTTGCAGTCGGACAAAGTTTTAAGTGATGAACAGCGCGGCTTGCTGTTTGCGCCGCACCAGGCCACAACCCGGCCCGGGCTCTACTACGGTTATGGCTGGCTGATCGACAACAGCACCCCGGAGCATGGCATCGTCATCCGCCACGGTGGCTCCAATGGCTTATTTACCATGGACTTTCGTATCCACCAGCCCGCAGAGCAACCCCTGTTGCTGCTTTGGATGACCAACTATTCGGATCAATACTTCAGCCAGAATCGTGATGCTTTGTTGCACGCAGTACAAAGCCGCATTGAAGAGCACCAGGCCAAATAGCGAATATGCTGACGCTTGCTAACGCATGCCCCGATGCTGGGCGCCATCGATGGAAATGCACTCGCCATTGATCCACTGGGCACGGGGCGAGGCCAAAAATACAGCAACATCCGCAATCTCTTCGGCAGAGCCAAGGCGGCCGGCCGGAATGCTGCTTTTTGCCATCTGGTAAACCTCTGGTTGATGCACTTTGAGCTGCGCCCAGATCCCTTCAGGAAACTCCGTTGAACCCGGTGCGATCGCATTCACCCGCAGCCCTTGCGCTGCATGCATCACTGCCAGTTTCTTGGCATAGGCGATTAATGCTGCTTTGGCTGCTGTGTAGCCATAATCGGGGGTCGGATCGCACTCCAGACCAGAGATGGATGACACCAGAATAATAGAACCACTGCCCTGTTCCAGCAGCCAGGGGATCACTTGCTCGCAGGCATGGACAGCCGCCATCAAATCAACGGCTAAACTGGCATTCCAATCGTCAAGTCCCGGCCCAACCGCCAGTGCGGAAGCGTTATGCACCAGAATATCAACCCCACCCAAAGCTGCTCTGGCTGCTTTAAGAAAGGCCGTAAGGGCGTGCTGATCGGCCACATCGCAACTGGCTGCGTAAGCTTTCACTCCTTTTTGTACCAGTTCACGCTCCGCTTTGTGCAGCGTTGCTTCATCACGTGCGCAGATGGCGACATTGGCTCCCTCTGCCGCCAGGCCCAAGGCAATAGCACGGCCAATACCGCGGCTGCCACCCAGCACGATGCAGTTCTTACCTGTTAATTGAAAATCCATGCCAACCATCCCGACGAAATGACCTTCCACAGTATAGATGGGTTTAACACAAAAGCTTTATATCGCGGCTTTTTTAGAAAAAGATCTGAGGCCAAAACAATGCCTGCGCCCCTTATGGTTAGTTACAAAATAATGCGCTAAAGTTACTTTAATTCTACTTCCTGTTTCGCTACTCTTGATGCTGATGGAACATAAAGGAACTATACGATGTTGTTTACCACCAGCGAACCTGAGTATGCCCAAGCTTAATAAGCAGCAGGCAAAAACCGTTGCCGATGCGCTGCTGAGTCCGCAACAGGCAAGTATCGATGCCAAAAAGCAACGTCAGGAAAAAGCGCAGCAGAAAGCCATTGCACAACGAAAGCGCATGGCATGGGCCCTGCCCTGCGTGGCTGGAGGCTTTGCGCTGGGACTGTTTAATACAGCGCCAACAGTGTCGGCCCTGTTAGCAATCCTGACGGTAGCTGCACTGTTGAAACTATGGCTACGCCCCACTATCAAGGAAGAATAATGATCATCCGCACTTTATCAATCCCATCGATTCTGATTGCTCTGACGGCATGCAGCAGTGCGCCAACATCTGAACTAAAGGCAGCTTTGGACTTAACCGCCGAACAGCATTGGATAGATCACTATTGGCAAGTCAGTCGGGCTGCAGTACCTGAGTATCCAAGACAAGCGGCGCAACGAGAGCTCAATGGCTGCGTTCGTTTTCATCTGACCATTGACAGCCATGGCCGCCCGCAGCAGATTGAGCTGATTGAGTCTTTTCCGGCCGGGGTGTTTGATCAGTCAGCACGGCGAGCGCTGGCAAAATTTCAGTGGCAGCCTGGAAAGAGAAACACGGAAGCTCAGTCAGCCAGGATCCCTTTCCAGTTGGACTTTACCCTGCAAGGCGGAGGCAGCAACTATGATGAAGCCTGGGCATTTTGTTTTATTGCAGACAATGAGAATGCCACTGTCAATGAAGTAGAAGCCATTGCCCTGAACTGGCTGCAACTGATTGATCAAGGCCAGTATGAAACCAGCTGGCAGCAAGCAGGCTCAATGGTGCAACAACAACTGAGCGCAAGCCAATGGCAGAATACCCTGCACAACACGCGGAAGTCTTTTGGTGCCTTGCAAAGCCGCACTGTGCTGAGCCAGCAAGAGCACAGATCCTTGCCCGGTGTGCCGGATGGTCGCTACCTGGTGCTGATCATGCAAAGCCAGTTTGAGCACAAAGCCGCAGCAGTTGAAACCCTGACACTGAGCTTTGAGCAAGGTGAGTGGCGAGCGATTGGTTATTTTATCCGGTAGGCCCGCCTCGCCAACCATCAAGATTGCAAAGGCTTAGTGTCACACTACGGTTTCCCGGCAGTGACTTGAAAACCTTACTAAACCAGTCCATGCTTCGTTTTGCCCAGTGCTGTTTCGCCACAGGCATGAAGAGAAACACGAGCGCCCCCGGCAGCCAGGTCAAGAAATAAGCACGGCCTGTGCTGCGGCTGCCAGCAACAACGGTACAGGGGTTCGCTGCGACTGGCAGATTCCATCACCGGCCCAACATCCGCAGCAAGGTCGGATCCCGATCAACAAAGTGGTGTTTTAATGCCGCGGCAATATGCAACACAATCGCAATCAGCATGGTGTAGCCAGCCATCATGTGCCCCAGCCTACTGAGTGTTGACCAGTAGGCACTGTACGGCAGTACCTGCCCGAGCTCCAATGGATCCGGGTTTGCAGCCACCAGTTGCCAACCAAAAACGCCAAAACCGTGCCCGCTGAAACCTGAATACATCATACCTGTCACCGGCATTAAAACAGTACCAATAAGCAGCAGCCAATGGACAATTTTGGCCAGCCTTTGCTCTGCCTGCCGGTCATGCGCAACAGATGCTGGCCAGCCACACCACAGTCGCCAGCCTACTCTGAGCACGATTATACTAAAGAGTACAATACCAGCAGACTTATGCCATGGGTACAAATACCAGGTATCGGTATTCGCCATATACAGCCCGACCAGACTGACCACAATAAAACCTACCGCAACCAGCCAGTGCAACCGACGACAAGTGGCAGTGAATACATCTTTCCCCATCATAACGTTTCCTCAGCGAAGTAAATAATACAGACGCTGTATTTAAACCAGGAGATACAAAAAAGCAGGTATTTTGGGATTAGTGTCTGCTGGATGTGATCAACCACAGCACTATGACTGTGCTGTTGTGAATTTACAGGTGCGCAGCAGCGGTTTATAACTTTTACTGAGTGGTAATACGGTTCCGCCACGTAAGCTGACAGAGCCGTTCCCTGCTGGCTGAGTTGCAATGCGATCTATCGCCGCCAGGTTCACAATATGACAGCGATGGATCCTGATAAAGTCACCAGCAGGCAGACGCTGCTCCAATTGTTTCATGGTGGCACGTAGCAGGTAAGTTTCCTGGTTACTACTAAGCTCGACATAATTACCGGCAGCACTAATAAAATCGACCGAACTCCAGCGAATTAAACATTCGCCCTGCCCCTTAGTCACCAGCACAGTTTGTTCTGGTTTCGGCTGACATGGTGTGCCAGGAGACGTTACCGGCCGGTCTGCCTGACGCTCGTTGCTACTAAATCGTTGCTGCAATTGCCAGCAAAGTACCACAACCGTTAATACCACTGCTTGTTCAGGAAGCGCATCAATCAAAGCCGCTGGCCAGCTTGACAGTGAAGATGTGTGCAGGACCGGTATAACCCGGGAAAGTAAGGCGACCGCCAGTGCTATCAGCAAGATGGCGCACCTGACAAGTCGAGCCTGAAATACCAATGGCAGCACCATAAATAACAAGGGCGTCAACAACAACCAATGGACATATTGCTTTAAACTCCAGAGCAAAGCGTTTAAAAAACTTTCTGTATTTAACAGCACAATCTGATTGAACATGATGCAATACAGGGCCGCAGCACATAGAAACATGCCCCAACCCGCCAGCGGAAAACCAATACTTTTGTTCAGTTGATATGGCACCAACTTCGCTACTGCCCCCACAAAGAACACTCCATTTTGCATTACCTCATCCGCAAGGCTACTTATCGTTACTGTAGCTTATCCAGCTCCGGGGAAGCAACATCGGACTGCTCTCTGTCCAGTTGTTGCGTTGGTGTTAGACTGTGCAATAAAATCATGCCGTCAAAGCGCTGCTGTGCCTGCTGCCAACTAAGCGTACTTTTATACTCATGCCCCCATAACAGCCGATTAGCTGCAGGTGCCACTTGCTGAAGCGAGACAAACACATCGCCACCCGCCTGCTCTGTCAAGAACTGCTCCATCATGTCATCGCCACTTTCAACCTGAATTTCTTGCATATCACGAAAATCAATGTAACTTCCCTGCGCGCCAGCAAAGTGCAAGACATAGGTTTGCTTCCGGATAGCTTCAGGTAGCGCCGATGTCATATTCGCTACCTTACTGCGTTGTTCAATTGGGGTTTCCGGTTTATGCAGGGCATGCTCAAATCCACCCTGCCGATTCAGATGAATGTAATGGCCCCACACTATGATCTTGTGTCCGGCATACTGCTGCTCGATTAACCACTGCAAATTAGCCGCCATAGCCAGATCGTGCTCATCAAAACGGCGCTGTTGCCAGGCCACTTGCGCCATTTTCCTTAAACTGGCATTTATTCTGTACCAAAAGCCTGCCTCCATGGCACCATCGGCTTGCATTTTGGCTTGTAAGAGCGAAGCAACATGCTTATTGCGACTCAAAAACTGCTGTTGACTGCCGGGATCCTCAGCCGAAAACTGCCCTTCCAGTAACTGCTGTAATTGCAAAAAATACGCTTCAGGTCCTGTTGCAGATAATTGAGCTGCCACATAATCGCGAAACTCAGCCACCAGGTACTGCAGGGACAACTCACCACTGAAACGTCCATCAAATCCAGCCAATGCTAACGGTTGTGAGCTATGCCTTGCTTGATGAATGTATTGAAATAAGGATTGCATCTCGCTGCTTCGGGCGTACATGTAAAAAATGTTGCCCGGAGCCTGTTGCTGAATGTCTTGCTGCGATTGCCAGATCCGATCGACATCAAACAGACCACTCTCCAGCACCAGCACATCAAAGCCTTTTTGTTGATGCAGGTACTGCACGATTCTGCTTTTGCTGGCAAACACATTGCCCTCGCCGTGTGTCAGTTCATCCAGCATAACCACCCTTTTGTCGCCAATGGCCTGACCAAGCGGTGCAAGATCTGAGAAATCATCCTCAGCTACAACCGCAGTATCAGGCATCTGCAACGGATGGAACACCATGGCTGCCACCACGGGCAAAGCCGCCATACCACAGCACCAGCATGCAACCACCAAAATGCGTTTTAAGCTCATGTTTATCTCTTTACTTTTGCAGTCATCCCCAGACCCTGCCATGGTCCGTGCTGAAACGACAGCACGCAGTGACCAGTGTCCTGATAGCGTGATCAACAGACAAAAATATGGATACAGTTACCTAAGGCATAAAATCTAACTTGCAGATCGGCCACAGCGAAATGGGCTTGTTTCGACGCTGCAGACTACATCCACCGCACATCATAACCAGAATGCGCAGCCCCCGACCAAGGTCGGCTTTTGTTCGTGAATGATTCAAGCTATTGTTATACTGCAGATTCACTAAGCCTGATGGGAGCCGGTTGTGGCAACGAAAACCAAGAAAAGTAGTCCCAAGTACGATTTTGACAGCATTATTATCGGCACCGGCCCTGGCGGCGAAGGCGCAGCAATGAGCCTGGCCAAAAGCGGTCAGCAAGTGGCGGTGATTGAGCGCTATCAGTCGGTCGGTGGCGGCTGCACCCATTGGGGTACCATCCCTTCCAAGGCGCTGCGTCATTCGGTCAGCCGCTACATTGAATACAAAGAAAACCCGCTGTTTCAGTTGGATGAAAACAAAACTCATCTAACCTTTGATGAAATTTTAAAGCATGCCGCTGGCGTGATCCGCAAACAGGTACGGCTACGCAGCAGCTTTTACGATCGCAACCGGGTGACCATTTTCCATGGCGATGCCACCTTGGTTGGCCCGCACCAGTTGGAAATCACCGAAGCCGATGGCTCCAAGCAAGTGATCAGTGCCGCCAACATCGTCATTGCCAGTGGCTCGCGCCCGTACCGGCCCGCCAATGTCGACTTTAACCACCCACGCATTTACGACAGCGATACCATCTTGTCGCTGCGCGATGATCCGCGCCATGTCATTATTTACGGTGCTGGTGTGATTGGTTGTGAGTACGCTTCCATATTCCGTGGCTTGGGGGTGCGGGTCGATCTGGTGAATAACCGCGACCGGCTGCTGGCTTTTATGGACAGCGAGATCTCCGACTCACTGAGCTACCACTTCTGGAATTCCGGCATCAATATCCGCCATGGCGAGGAGTTCGATAGCATTGAAGGCCGGGACGATGGTGTGGTGATGCATTTAAAGTCCGGCAAAAAGATGAAGGCCGACTGCATTCTGTTTGCCAACGGCCGCACCGGCAATACCGACAGCCTGAACCTGGCTGCCGTGGGGCTAAAAGCCGATGGCCGTGGGCAGCTGAAAGTGAACGACAACTACCAGACCGAAGTGCCGCATATCTATGCGGTTGGCGATGTGATTGGCTACCCAAGCCTGGCCAGCGCCGCCTACGATCAGGGCCGCATTGTCGGCACTGCCATTGTCAAAGGCAACTGCGAAACCCGTTTGATTGAAGACATTCCGGTTGGCATTTACACCATTCCGGAAATCAGCTCTGTGGGTAAAACCGAGCAGGAGCTAACCGCAGCCCGCATTCCCTACGAAGTAGGGCGGGCGCAGTTCAAGCATTTAGCCCGGGCTCAAATAGCCAACACCAATGCCGGCAGCCTGAAACTGCTGTTTCACCGGGAAACGAAAGAAATTTTGGGCATTCACTGCTTTGGCGAGCGGGCGGCGGAAATCGTCCATATCGGCCAGGCCATTATGATGCAAAAAGACGGAGGCAATACCATTGAGTACTTTGTCCATACCACCTTCAACTACCCGACCATGGCCGAAGCCTACCGGGTAGCAGCCCTGAATGGCCTGAACCGTTTGTTTTAACCCCTTCGCGGTTCTTAAAAGTAGCAAGCCCGGCACTGCCGGGCTTGCTACTTTTTACCGTTTAATCGTCGGTATTCATGTGATAGGTCGGGCTAAACGACTGCACCGCCTCGACAAACACACTAACCCGCTCGGGATCCACATCCGGCGTAATACCATGACCCAGGTTAAACACATGGCCGGTGCCTTGACCATAACCATCCAGGATGGTCTGCACTTCCTGGCGAATGCGCTCTGGCGTGCCAAGCAAAATATTCGGATCCATATTGCCTTGCAGTGCCACCTTATCACCGATGCGCGCGCGCGCCTGGCCAATATCCATGGTCCAGTCCAGGCCAACACCGTCGCAACCAGTGGCGGCGATTTGTTCCAGCCAGAGGCCACCATTTTTGGTAAACAAGGTCACCGGTACCTTGCGGCCGTCGGCTTCGCGGGTTAAACCATCGACAATTTGCTGCATGTAACTGAGCGAGTACTCTTTGTAATCACGCGGAGTCAGCACGCCACCCCAGGTATCAAAAATCATCACCGACTGAGCGCCAGCAGCAATTTGGGCATTCAGGTACAAAATGACGCTTTGTGCCAGCTTATCCAGCAGCATGTGCAGTACTTCTGGCTCGCTGTACATCATTTTCTTAATGATGCTGAAGGTTTTGCTGCTGCCGCCTTCTACCATGTAGGTCGCCAAAGTCCAGGGGCTGCCGGAAAAACCAATCAGCGGCACCTCGCCATTCAGTTCACGTCGGATGGTACGCACCGCATCCATCACGTAGCGCAACTCCTGCTCCGGATCCGGGATAGGCAGGTTAACCACTTCCATAAAGTCACGAATAGGCCGTTCAAACTTAGGTCCCTCACCAGCACCAAAGTACAAGCCCAGCCCCATCGCATCCGGGATGGTCAGAATATCGCTGAACAAAATAGCTGCATCCATCGGATAACGGCGCAGTGGCTGCATCGTGACTTCACACGCCAGCTCCGGGTTTTTGCACAGCGACATAAAGTCGCCAGCCTGCGCTCGGGTAGCGCGGTACTCTGGCAGATAGCGACCGGCCTGGCGCATCATCCAGATGGGGGTACGATCTACAGGTTCTTTGCACAAGGCGCGCAGGTAACGATCATTTTTTAATTGCATGATGGGATCTGTCCTCGGAATGAATGGTGCTATCTTAGCATTGCTACGGCAAGGGCTCTAGTTCCAATGCTGATCCGAATCAAACTGACTACAGACTGAATTTTGCAAAAAAAGTTCAAAATGTCGCTTGTATGCCAGAAAAACATCTGCTATAAAATGAAGGCGCTAGTGAAGAATAAGAATAAAGAAGCCCGTTCACGGGACCTTCTAATCACTTCGGTGATTTAAGCCACATTATGTGGCTTTTTTATTGCCTGCAATTTGCTGTTTCACCTGCTCAATCATTTGCCCTGATAAGGTTTGCACCGGTGGTACTTCCGGCAATGCATCCGGTTCAAACCAGTGTGCTTCTTCAATTTCATTGGGCTGACAACGAATATCTCCGCCCACATAGCGAGCAATAAAGCCGGTCATCAAAGAGTGCGGGAAAGGCCAGGGCTGGCTGCCGACATATTCCAGTTGGTCGATATCGATGCCCACTTCTTCTTTCACTTCTCTTATGGCAGCCTGTTCTAACGTTTCAGCCGACTCGACAAAACCTGCCAGAATGGAGAAGAACCCCGCTTTGTGCCGGCTGGAACGCGCCAGCAATAATTGCTCCCCTTTCACCACGGCTACCAGCACACAAGGGGCGATGCGCGGATAGCAACGATGGCCACAACGGTGGCATAACGCTGCCAGCTCCCAGCTTACCAGATGCATGGCCGAACCGCACTGACCACAAAAACGGTGTGTTTGCATAAAAAGCGCGACCTGCACCGCCCTGGCGGCCAGTTCAAATACTGCATCACCATAACGCAACAACTGCCTGGGGTTTTGCCAGTTCTCTTCATCATCGCGCTGATCGTTGACCACCCAGTAATACACCGGCTTACCCTCGAACTCACCCAGGGCACCGCTTTGCTCTGGCTCACCAAATAAGGGCACCAGCTCAGCCATGCGACTAAAATGCAAGCCATGCTGCGCTTCGGGCCAGTAAAGCCGCTGCTGGTTGACTATCAACCAGTAGCCCTGAGTGTCGGCTTGAAGCGGTAAACTGTGACTGATCATCGTTTATCCTTGTTTTAGGAACATTTAGCAACAATGGTTGGCCTGCTGCCTGTCTGGGGGTATGATAAATGGTCAAAGAGTTCAGACCAATGAAAAAACAATTGATTTTAGCGGCAGAATTCTTTTAAGTAGACTATAGACCAGACAGGGTAAGGAGCAGGTCATGTACAGGCGGGTTCAGGCAGCACAACAAAAGTGGGGCGGCGCTTTAACCGCAATCGATCATTGGCTGGAAGAACGCCAGCAATTGATCATCAGCTACTGCAAACTGGCAGGCTTGCCTCCCTTTGACGACAAACAGCGCGCTAAACCTAGTCAGGAAGCGGTGCAGGAGTTCTGTCAGATCCTGATGGATTACCTGTCGGCTGGTCATTTTGAAGTCTATGAACAGATCGTTTCTGAGTGTGCTGTCAATGGCACCGATAGCCGGCAACTGGCCAATCGCTTGTATCCAAAGATTGCCGTTTCTACCGATTTAGCATTGGATTTCAATGATAAATATGCCGATCACTTCAGCACCCGGCAAAGTGGTGCCTTTGATCTGGAGCTATCCGATCTGGGGCAGGCATTGGAAGAGCGCTTCGAGTTAGAAGATGAGCTGATCCATACCTTGCATCACAAGCACAGCGATCGGCAAACCACAGCCTAGCACTGTGTATTGGTGCAAATAGCAAAAGGGCAGCTCATGGCTGCCCTTTTTCGTGGTTACGTTAGCCGTTATTCGCCGGCTTTTTTGATATCCAGCAGCTCGACTTCGAACACCAACACACTGTTCGGAGGGATCACGCCCATATCACGCTCGCCGTAGGCCAGCTCAGATGGAATGGTGAAACGGAACTTAGAACCTACATTCATCAGCTGCACACCTTCAGTCCAGCCTGGAATCACCCGGTTTAATGGGAATTCAATCGGCTCACCACGCTCGTACGAGCTGTCGAACACAGTGCCATCAATCAGGGTGCCCTGGTAGTGCACCTTCACCGTATCAGCAGCCGCTGGTTTAGCCCCTTCGCCCTGCTCCAGCACCTGATACTGCAAACCAGATTCGGTCACCTGCACGCCATCTTTACCGGCATTCTCGGCCAGGAAAGCCTTCCCAACAGCCTTGGCTTCTGCTGCAGCAGCCTGAGCCTGTTGCTCTTGTTTTTCCCGGAAGCTTTGATCCAGGGCGGTTAAATGCTGCTGAATATCCTCTTCGGTTACCAGCGCCTTGCCTGCAATGGCATCTTTCATGCCACGTACAATCAGATCGGCATCCAACTCAATACCCATAGCCTTATGCTCGGCCACCGCATTTTCGATGTAGTAGCCGGCAGAAACACCAAAGCTGTAAGATTGCTTTTGGGTATCGGTATCCAATTTCACCGGGCCTTCATCAGAAACAGAAGCAGGCTGACAAGCGGCCAAAGTGAGTACAGATGCAGCCACCAGGCTGAGTTTGGTTGTTACGCGCATTATTTTCTCCAAATCGGGCAGCCTAAGCTGCGCACTGTGTTATGATTTTAATCGTCATCCTATACTAACGGTTTGTGGAGATGAGGTTAAGCCATAGCAGCAAATATCTGCCAATTTTCCTGTTTGCACTGCTAACAGCAGCCTGCAGCAGGGTGGAAACCACGCCGGTGCAGCAATGGAAACATGCTGCTCAGGCCACTTATGCCGCCGCCATCTCCAGCGACGGCCGTTACGCAGTGCAATCGTCGGTGCAGCATGGTATTACCATCTGGGATACCGAGCGACAGGGTTTGATGTACCAATGGAATCATGGCAATGCCGCAGACAACATTGTGTTTGCACTGGCCATTAGCCCGAACAATAGCCATGTACTGAGCGCCGACCGAACTAACTTTGCTTTGTGGCGCATTGCCGATGGCGAGAATGTCGGGTTCTGGCAACTGGACGAATCTTCAGTGCGTGATATTGCTGTCTCGCATAATGCTGAGCACCTGCTCATTGGTAAAGGCAATGGCGGTGTGCAGCACATTCCTTTGCCAGCGGTCGGCGGTTGGAGTTTTTAGGCCACAGTGAGCGCATCAACAGTGTCGACTTGTCACCCAATGGTCGCTTTGCTCTGACCGGTGGCAACGATTACATGGCCTTCTTGTGGAATACCGAAACCGCCCAGATCATCCACAGTTTCCCACATCCAAGCCGTGTTACTAAAGTCGCCCTGGACCCACAAGGTCGTTTTGCTTTTACTGCCGACAGCCAAAGCACAGCGCAGATTTGGGATATCCAAACTGGCCAACTGGTGAGCCGGTTGCAATTTATCGCCCGGCAGCAAATATTTAGCGCAGTACGTTTTAGCGAGGATGGTCGATGGTTGGCCACCGGTGCGCCCAGTCGTAATTTAGCTTTGTGGGATGTGCAAACGGGCCGGGAGTTGCAGCGCTGGCGGGTTTCCCCCCGAGTTGGCAGCCGGCCACCCAGCGCAGCCGTGCATGCTGTGGCTTTTTTTGGCCCCAATCAACTGATCAGCGAAAGCTCCAGCGGTTTGGCTGAAGTCTGGCAGATCCAACTAGACAGCTATTGATGTAATTCCGTAAACTTGCCGCCCGCAATTTAAAATGAGTGACAGCATGAACAGCACGAAGCCGGATGAATTAGAACTTCATATTATCGAGCTGGAAAGTAAAATGGCCTTTCAGGATGATGCCATGCAGCATCTGAGTAAAGAGCTGCTGGAACACCAAAAACAAATTAAGTTACTGCAGCAGCAGGTGCTACTGCTGGCGAAGCAGCTGCAACGGCAGGATCAGGATGGAATAATGCCACAGGATCAGGAACCACCACCGCCGCATTATTGATGCGACATCAGCCGGTTATTCCGGTTTAAACACCCCGATCAGTTGTTCACTGGCGCGCGCCGCTTTGCTCACCTCGGCATCCGGCTGCGTCATTTGGTAGCCGCACTGCACGCACTCCACCTTTTCTACATTGTGCTCTAAAAACAGCATCATGCTGTCCATGGCATGGCATTTGGGGCAGGTAGCACCAGCGATAAAGCGTTTTTTCTTGCGGGTTGTCATACAGCTTAATTCCTCCGGTTTCATGCATTATACACCAGCCAGGCTCGCTGTGATCAGTGCACTTCAGGTATACTGCCTGCTTTGTGCAAAGCCGCAACAGAGATGTCTTCATGATCCAATTGCAACAACTTGAACTGCGCCGTGGCAGCAAAGCCTTATTTAGCGACGTCAGTCTGACCATTTTTCCCGGCCAGAAAATTGGCATTATTGGTGCCAATGGCTGCGGCAAGTCGTCTTTGTTCGCCTGTTTTTTGGGCCAGCTGGCACCCGATGCCGGTGAGCTGAGCATTCCGGCCAGCTGGGCCATCTCGACGGTGGCGCAGGAGACACCGGCGCTGGATTGCCCGGCAATGGATTATGTATTGCAGGGCGATGAAGCCTTGTATCCGTTGCTGCAACTCCTCAAACAAGGCGGCGATGGCGAACAGCTGGCCAAAGCCCATCAACAAATTGAGCAGTTAAACGGTTACAGTGCCGAAGCCAAAGCTGGCATTCTGCTGGCTGGCCTGGGCTTTGATGGTGCCATGCAGCAACAGGCGGTGAAATCTTTCTCCGGTGGTTGGCGCATGCGGCTGAACCTGGCGCGGGCGCTGATGAAGCCCTCGCAATTGCTGCTGCTGGATGAGCCGACCAACCACCTGGATTTGGATGCAGTGCTCTGGCTGGAGAAATACCTGCAAAACTACGATGGCACCCTGCTGCTGATCAGCCACGACCGGGATTTCCTCGATGCCGTCACCGACAGCATGATCCATATCGAGCGCCAGCAGGTGCAGCTGTACAAAGGCAACTACAGTCAGTTTGAGCGCCAACGTGCTGAGCGACTGGCCCAACAGCAATCCATGTTCGAGAAACAGCAACAGCAAGTTGCCCATCTGCAGCAGTTTATCGACCGCTTTAAAGCCAAAGCCTCTAAGGCCAAGCAAGCGCAAAGCCGGGTGAAAGCGCTGGAGCGCATGACTCTGCTGGCCCCAGCTCATGTCGACTCGCCCTTTAGTTTTGCTTTTCGCCCACCGAAAGCCTTGCCCAATCCATTGCTTAAGCTGGAGAAAGTGCAACTCGGCTATGGCGATCACACCATTTTACACAACATCAATTTTCAGCTGCTGCCGGGCAGCCGCATTGGCTTACTGGGCCGTAACGGCGCCGGCAAATCAACGCTTATTAAGCACCTGGCTGGCAATCTGCCGGCCCAGGCCGGTGAACTCTGGACCGCCAGCGGCATCAGTCTGGGCTATTTTGCCCAGCACCAATTAGAAACACTGCGGCCAACCGATTCGGCGCTGTTGCAATTGCAACGGCTTGACCCTACCGCCAGCGAACAAAGTTTGCGCGATTTTCTCGGTGGTTTTGGCTTTCATGGTGATAAAGCATTGGAGCCCTGCGCACCGTTTTCCGGTGGCGAAAAAGCCCGCCTGGTGCTGGCCTTGCTGGTGTACCAGCGCCCGAACTTACTGCTGCTGGATGAGCCGACCAACCACCTGGACTTGGACATGCGCGAAGCCATTGTGATGGCCTTGCAGGAGTTTGAGGGTGCCATCGTCGTGGTGTCACACGATCGCCACTTACTAACCAGTACCACCGATGAATTTTATCTGGTAGCCGATGGCAAGGTAGCGCCTTTTGCCGGTGATTTGCAGGACTACTATCAGTGGCTGCAGCAAGACAGCCGCAAACAAAGCACCCAGGCAGAAGCAAAACCAGACAGTGCCAGCCAACGTAAAGATCAAAAACGGCTGGAAGCCGAATTACGGAATCTGCTGCGGCCACTGAAGAAAAAGTTGGAGCAAGCCGAAGCCCAACAAGAGCAACTGACCGCCCGGCTGGCGGAGCTGGAGCAGCAACTGGCCGAGCCAGCATTGTACGAAGCCGCCCGCAAAGCGGAATTGACGGAACGATTGGCCGAACAAGCCAGTGCCAGCAAAACCCTGGCCCAGGTGGAAGAAGACTGGTTCATGCTGCAGGATGAACTGGAGCAAACCGAGCAAGCCTTCTGGCAGCAGCATGGCTAAGCTGCCAAGCGCCGAACAGTTTTGGCAGTTCTGCCTGCAGTGCTACCCTGGCATGCAGCAGCCTTTGCTGAGCTTACAGGATGAGCTTGGTGCCAATATCAACCTGCTGCTTTTGCTGCTGTATGCCGAGCAGCAGCACTGGCACTGGTCTGTAGCAGAGATAGCCCAGCTGCACCAGGCCGTGTTGCCGGCCAATCAGCAGGTCACCCTGCCTATTCGGCAGTTGCGCCGCCAGCTAAGTACCGAACCGACCATCAAAGCTGCCTTGCTCAAGGCCGAGCTGGCAGCCGAACAGTTGGAACAGCAAGCGCTGCTGGCTGCCTGCCCCAAGTCAGCCCAAAGCAGGAGTGCCGATTTAGTGGGGTGCTACTTGCAGCTGCTGGCACCACAAACTGGGCGCTGGCAGCACATCTTGTTTGATCTGCGTCAAAGCCAACCCCGCTAAATCACACAGCCCCCGCAAAGCTTGATCCAGGTCAGTTTTTACCCAGCTACTTGCTTCTACACTGAATGCAGTTATCAGACAGGAGGAGCATCCCATGAACCTGTGGCAAGAATTTATATCCGATCCGGTGATCTTTATTTCCTTTACTGGCCTCGCCCTGGTGATAGGCCTATGCATTTTTTATGCAGTGTACTTTTTGTACAAGGTTGACCACGACAAACAGGAAGCCAAATAAGTCCTTAGCGCCTCAGCCGCAAATCAAACTTTGCGGCTTACTGTTTGTTCGATGGAGCGGCAGGGGCCGACTATCGCAAATCGGTCTTTTTTTAACAGGTCCCTCTTGCATTTTCCGCAGCCGAGCGCCATCTTAAGATCGTTCGTTCTTTTATGGCACTGTCATGCAGCTGATCCGTTCACTTTGGTTGTTGTTGCTGGTTACTGGCTTTAGCCAGTCACAGCCCTATGCCAGCAGTGAAGCCTCGGTTTTGGCGCAGCAGAACAGCATTGCTGCTCTGTTGCAACACAACAGTGACTGGGTACAACGCTCCAAGTCGTACGATGACAATCACGATGATAGTGATGCTGCTACCACAAGCGCCCAGCCACAGCGGGTAACCAGCCTCCTCAGCACCATTAACTCAGCTGCTCGCATGGCACTGGCCACGGTTCGAAGTGCCAATCTTGCCAGGGCTCCTCCGGTTTTATCCTGCTAACACAACAGTCATTTTTTGCTCCGGCGACGGAGTCCAACTGCTTTGTTGCAGCAGCTTGAACGGCTGCTGCGGAGGATTGACCATGAAACACCTGACCCTTTACTCACTGGATGCCAACGATCATCTGGTGCAACCCAATGAATGCCATCAGCAGGAACTTAGCACAGCCGCTATCCACTGGCTGACCGATTTTCAGCAGCATCAACCCAGTCTACTGGAAGCCGAAACTCCAGCCACCGAGGCACTGATGATGCTGGAACGCGAACACAGCACGCTCAAACTTGTGGTAGATGCTAACGAAGAACTGATTGGCCTGATCAGCCCACAACAAGTATCAGCGCAAAGCATTATGCGCCGGGTGGTGATGGGCGAAGCCCGCGATGAGATCACCGTCCGGGACTTGATGCTGCCACGCAGCCGGTTAAAAGCAGTGGCGTATCAGGATCTGCTGCGCAGCAAAATAAGTGATGTGCTGAGCACCTTGCAGCGCGAAGGTGAGGCGTTTTGTTTGGTGCTGGATCGCAACAGTCATCAAATCCGCGGCGTACTAAGCAGTGAAGCCATTGCTAAGCGCTTGCAACTACCGCTGAAGGTCACCCCTGCGCCCACTTTTTTGCAGTTGTTTGATTCAGTGCTGGCCTGACCCAGGACGCGTGTAAAAAGCAACAGGCCCGCAATCGCGGGTCTGTGTTTACTGCATGCACCATTAATTTCCAGCCAGCTGCATCGATTCAATCAATACCGAGCCGGTTTGCACGCCGCCGCGCACATCTACATCCTTACCAATGGCGACAATGCGCTGGAACATCTCTTTCAGGTTGCCGGCAATGGTGACTTCTGCCACCGGGAACTGAATTTCGCCGTTATCTACCCAAAAACCTGCAGCACCGCGCGAATAATCACCGGTTACAGTATTCACCCCTTGCCCCATCAGCTCGGTCACCAACAGGCCACGGCCCATTTGCTGACAAAGCGCTGCTAAACCCTGCTCGCCATGCTGTACCTGCCAGTTATGGATACCACCGGCATGGCCGGTACTGGCCAGGCCCAGTTTGCGGGCCGAATAACTGGTCAGCAACCAGCTGGTCAGTACACCCTGTTCGATCACGGCTAAATCACGGGTTTTCACCCCTTCGCCATCAAAAGGACTGGATGCCAGCCCCTGCAATAGATGAGGCCGCTCGATGATGTTCAAATGCTCCGGGAAAATCCGCTGCCCCAACTTATCCAGCAAGAAGCTGGACTGTCGATAGATGCTGCCACCGCTGATGGCACTGACCAGATGACCAAACAAGCTGCTGGCGATATCCGCGCGGAAAATCACCGGCACTTTTTCGGTCGGCACCTGGCGCGCATCCAACCGGGCGACGGTTTCCTCGGCAGCTTCACGACCCACCTGCTCCGGGCTGAGCAGTTTGGTAAAATCACGATGCACACTGTAGCTGTAATCGCGCTGCATATCCTGCTCGGTTTTACCGATCATCACACAACTCATGCTGTGCCGGCTGCTGGGATACCCCACCAACTGGCCATGACTGTTGCCATAGACCTTGATGCCCTGATGCGACGAAAACGAAGCCCCTTCCGAGTTTACAATACGGCTGTCGTAATCAAAAGCGGCTTGCTCGGCGCGAGCGCAGCTGGCAATGGCTTCGGCTGTATCCACGTCATGGGGGTGAAACAAGTCCAGCTCCGGCGGACTAAACTCCAGCCAACTTGCTTCAGCAACACCGGCGCAGGGGTCTTCCGAGGTATAGCGAGCAATATCTACCGCTGCTTCGACCGCACGCTGCAGTGCTTGCGGGCTTAAATCAGCCGTCGAGGCCGAGCCTTTGCGCTGACCAAAGTACAGACTGATGCCAAGGCCACCGTCCTGATTAAACTCCAGCGTTTCCACCTCGCCATGACGGGTTTCGACACTCAGGCCACGGGTGCGGCTCATCGACGCCTCAGCGCTGCTGGCTCCCAGCCGTTTGGCATGCGCCAGCACCTGGCTGACTGCTTCTTTGACTTCCGAAATTTCCTGCTGGATGTCTTGCTGTATTTGCTGCTGCGTTACTTGCATAGCCCCTCGTTCCTGCAATAAAGAGCACACTCTTTGCAATGCGCTGCTCTTTCCCACTGCGATACGTTATAATGATGCCATATAGTGTACTCAGATAAGTGACAAGATGACAGAATTTCTCCACGGCGACTGGGATGAAGACGAAGAGCTCAAGAGTAAAAGCCTGGTAAAGCGCGAAATGGAAGCGCTGCAAAAACTGGGCGAAGAACTGCTGGCACTGGCGCCTGCTTCCCGCGCCAAGGTACCGATGGACGACGAATTGAAAGATGCCTTGTTGCTGGCCGATAAGTTATCGAGCAAGCGTGAAGCCCTGCGTCGCCATATTCAGTTTATTGGCCGCCTAATGCGTAGCCGGGATATCGAGCCCATCGAGCAGGCACTGGCGCTGATTCGCAACACCAATCAGGCCGCCACTCGTAAGTTCCACCAAGTGGAACAGTGGCGTGATCGTCTGCTTGAAGAAAAAGATGCCGTTACCCACTTTGTCGCCGAATACCCGGACGTGGATGTTCAGCAACTGCGCCAGCTGATCCGTCAGGCGCAAAAAGAACAACAGAAACAGCAACCACCAAAGGCGTTTCGCGAGTTATTCCAATTGCTGCGCCCATACATTACCGCCGCAGAGCAGCCTGAAGACTAAGCCGAAGCTGCAGCCAAAGATGAAGATAGTGCCATGCGGTAAAATCAGTTACCATTCTGCTTACAGATGGTGATCATGAAGCCTGCCGCATGGATACGACGACTTTCCACAATAGTCCGGTTCAGCCCGAGCAACTGCCCGATCTACAGCAGCTCGACTGGCAACCGTTATCGCCCCGCTACAGCCGTTTAGCCCTGTGGCTGAACAGTGCCACCAGCCTGTTGCTGGTACTGCTGGCGCTGGCTTTCTGGTTGCAGCCGTTCTGGCAACCAAGCGAGCCCAACCAGCACATCCTGCTGGCTTTTGCTGGCCTGCTGATTGCCGGCAGCTTGTGGGTGACCCTGTATTGCTACCTGGCCTTCCCTCGCAAGCGCTATGCGCTGCGTGAGCACGATCTCAGCTTTCACAGTGGTCTCTGGTTTGAAAAAAGTGTTACCCAACCTATTTTGCGCATTCAGCACATTGAGTTAAAACGTGGCCCGATAGAGCGCCGGGCCGGGCTGGCGACCTTGCAGGTGTTCAGTGCCGGTGGTGCCTTGCATACCTTTGAAATTCCCGGCTTACCGCTGGCAGAGGCGAAGAAAATCCGCCAGTTTATTCTGCAGCACAAGAGTAGCCGCCAGCATGACTAAGCAGTCAGTGAGCAGCCAGGCGGCAACAGCCCAGTTGCAGACCCTGCAGCAATGGCAGCGGGTCTCGCCGATCGCACTGCTGTACTTTTGTTTACGCCTTATCAAAGCCGTCTTTGGCAATATGGCTTATCTGGCACCGACCTTGCTGGTGTTTTATCAGGGCATCAAACGCTACCCTGGTTATTTTGCACTGGCTTTGCTGGCCATTCTTGCACTGCTGCTCACCATTGCCTTGCTGCGCTATCTGGCATTTCGCTTTCGTGTCACCGGCGAGACGGTGGAAATCCGCTCCGGTGTGCTGCGCAAAAAACAACTGAATCTACCCTTTAACCGTATCCAGAATGTACGGCTGCAGCAGCCGCTGTATTACCGACCTACCGGGCACCTCTGCCTGCAACTGGATACAGCAGGCTCCAACCAGCAGGAAGCGCAACTCGCCGCCTTACCCAAGGCGCTAGCCACCGAGCTGCAACAAGCTATTTATGCGGTGCAGCAGCTTAGCCCACATACACCAACTGATCCTGAGCAGCATCATCAGCAAAATGCCGCCAAAGCAGCCAACAATGAAACCTTGCTCTGCAGTCGCTCGGTCGGCGATTTGGTACTTTATGGCATCAGCAACAACAGAGTAATGCTGGCTCTTGGCCTGGCGGCTCCGTTTTACAACCAGCTGACCATGATACTTGGTGATCTGTTTAAACGCCTGGGGCTGGACATTAGCCACTGGTTTAACCCAGAGCAGCAATCCTGGCTCTGGCTTGGGCTGGCGGTACTTGCCTTCACCATGCTAATTATGCTGCTGATCACTCTGTTTTCCATTGCCGCCTCGGTGCTCAGCTACTACCAGTTTCGGTTGGTACGCAGCGCAGATCGCTATGTCCGCCGTAGTGGCCTGCTGACCCGGCATGAAATCAGTATGAAACCTTCCCGTTTGCAGTGGATCCGGCTGCAGCAGGACTGGCTGGATAAAGTCTTTGGCCGTTGCAATCTTCGCTACGAGCAGGTGCAGGCGCCGATGAGCGCCGCCCAAAGCCACGCTGAACATGGCAAAATCATGGTACCTGCCCTGCCCCCGAGCGAGGCGCAGCAATTACTGAGCGAAGCATACTCGGATCAGCAACTGCCACGCGTACGTTTTCGGCCGGTGAACTGGCGCTTTGTCTTACCCAGCCTGCTGCTGTTCTGGCTGCCTGCGCTTGGCATTAGCCAGTGGGCGCTGCGGCCGGACGATGCACTGCTGGCCAATCTGCTGTTACCACTTTTTGTGCTGCTACTGGGACTCCTGCTGCTGCGCTGGCGCCGCTTTGGCTATGCCACCGACGACCACTACCTGTACTTGCGCCGCGGCGTCATAGGGGTGGATTATTTCTGCGTGCCGCTGTACAAACTGCAGCAAGTCTCCCGTCAGCAGCACTGGCTGATGCGTCGCGCCAGGCTACGCCATCTGCAGTTGGTGTTTGCCTCCGGCAGCCTGACCATCCCCTACATGCCGGCAGAGGATGCAGAACAGATCGCCAATGACGCCCTGTATCAGGCACAAAGCAGCAACAAAGGTTGGATGTAACCACTGGGTGGTATGCCTTTCTTATTAAGGAGCGATGATGAAGAAAATGCATTGGCTTGGACTGCTTGTGCTCAGCATCCTGCTATACGGCACCATTCAACTCCTGCGTGATGACCCACTTCATCCAGATACCCAAGCCTGGTTAAAACAGGCTGAAAAACCCATTATGCTAGAGAACAATGTTCACATACACTTAATGGGACTCAGTGTGCAAGGACTTAATTACGAGCGAGGGCTAGCCCACTATACCCAGGAAGCCGTGTACAGAGAGTGGTCGCGCATAAAACATAGCTACCCAACCGTACCTGAGCTTAAACCCTTTACTGAAACGCTACCCAGCTGTGATCCCCACCTTGATGAAGCCTGTGTTGCGCGGCTCTTGCTAAAGCGCCCACAAATAGCAGCTAAGTTAAGTGAATTCACACTGTTACTTGACGGACTCTATCAGCTCAGTAACTTGGACAACTTCACTAACATTGATGCCCGAATAGCGACCACAGACTTTGAACAACTGGATCAGCTTTACCAGCTCGCTTTTCTAGACATTCTGTACCTGATTGAAGACCGGCAATTGGAGGTAGCGGCGCAAAAGCTTGCATCCTTGTTCCAACTGCAACGTACCTTGATGGCAGGAACGAATCAGCTGGAACTGCAAATCCTCCCGGTGATTTATGCGGAGGCTTTTTTCCAGCCCTTATTGCTTAAGCTTGCCCAAGCAGACTACTCAAACTGGTCTGTGTTTGAGAACGCTCTGGCACCACTCAAACCAGAAGAGCTCTTGATGAACACCCTGTGGCAACATATGTTTCTCGACAGTGCTTCGATGCTCTTACCATTAAGCAAACACCCCAACACCAATCGTTTGCTCTATAAACCCCAGATGACTCTGAACCGAATGGCCGCCTTCTACCAATTGAAAATAATTGTCGATGATACTCCACATTCAGAACTTGTTGCGGCCATCCATGAAGCGGATCATCGGATTCAGACACATAACCAAAAGTTGCGTCAGTCGCAGGAGCCTCATTGGCTTTTTCTGCTGCGCAACTACCGCAACATCACTGGTGAGCTGCTCTTTCAAATCATGGTTCCACGCTTTTTAAACATCCAAATCCCTGTGCTGGAACTAGACCTTCGATTGCAATTACTGCGTGCCGTTATAGAGCGTCCGCAAGATAGCTTGCCTAATCCACACAATTATCCAAACCCATATACCGGTGAACTACCCTGGCTGGAGGATGGTATGCTCTGCCACAAGTTGAATGAGACTATCTGCGCTAGAATACCTACCACAAATCCACACTAAAAGCTTTTCTCATAGCAGGTGAGTTTAGCAAGCCTCGCCCTATTGCTGCCGAAGTTACTACTAAAAGTACTCTTTAATGCCTTTGATTTTGGGCCGCTGAATGCGCGGAAACAACAAAGGCCCACTCAAGGGCCTTTGGCGAATACAGCAGCGCAGTTTTTAGACTTTGCGCAGCCAGCCGTGCTTGTCTTCGGCTTTGCCCCACTGAATGGCATTCAGTGCCTGGCGCAGTTTCATGGTGATCGGGCCGGCTTCGCCGCTGCCGACCTGATGCTCCTGGGTACCACGGATCAAGGTGCCTACCGGCGTCAGCACCGCTGCCGTGCCAGACAGAGCCGCTTCGGCGCCCGGCTTGGCCGCTCGCTCCAGCAGCTCTTCAACCGTTAGTTCGCGCTCTGAGACTGTCATGCCCAGATCGCGCGCCAGCGTTAAAATGGAATCGCGGGTTACCCCGTGCAGGAAGCTGGTATCGAGCGCCTTGGTAATGATTTCGTTGCCGTCAATCAGCAGGAAGTTGGCAGCGCCGGTTTCCTGTACATCGCCGCCCGGGCAAAACAGCACCTGATCAGCCTGCACACTGGCGCGGGCTTTTAAAATGGGCTGCAGTGCGCTGGCGTAGTTGCCACCGCTTTTCACCATGCCCATATGGGCAGCGCAGCGGGCACCGTTTTCTTCCAGCAGCAGGCGCAGCGGCTTGGCACCACCTGCAAAGTAATCGCCTACCGGGGAGAGCAACACATACAGCAAAGATGACGCCGTAGGCGCCGCCGCTTTGCCGATAGCCGCTTCGGTACCGATATGGGTGGGCCGGATGTACATCGAGCCCGGCGGGGCCGGTACTTCGGCAGCAAAGCGCCGCACGATGTCGATGATCATCTGCTCCAGCATTGGTGCTTCAAACGCTGGCAAAGACAGCAGCTGACTGCTTTGTTGCATCCGGGCGACGTTGCGATCCATCCGGAACAGATGAATGGAGCCATCCTCATGCCGAAACGCTTTTAAACCTTCAAAGCAGGTGCTGGCGTAGTGCAGCACATGGGCACCCGGGTGCAGGCTGATGTTGTTGGATGAAACGATCTCTGCGCTGCTCCAGGCGCCTTCACTGAAGCGGGCCATTGCCATTTCTGGCATAAAAACGGTACCAAATGCTGCCATAACTTCTTCCTGTAAGGGTTCGGGTCTAAGCCCGCTCTGAGGCGGGTTGATAAAACGACTATTGAAAGT
Organism: Alkalimonas amylolytica; assembly: GCF_900107845.1. Taxonomy (GTDB): domain Bacteria; phylum Pseudomonadota; class Gammaproteobacteria; order Enterobacterales; family Alteromonadaceae; genus Alkalimonas; species Alkalimonas amylolytica. The sequence goes on along the minus strand of NZ_FNRM01000013.1, from coordinate 28,609 downwards.
GCCTGAGTGTACTCACTGACCGCCTGGCTGGCAAACTGATTGCACCAGCAAGAAGGCCTCCACATCGACAGGCTACCTCAGGCTTACTGAGTGCCACCAACGGTCATGGCATCCAGCTTCAGCGTGGGTTGTCCAACACCGACCGGGATGCTCTGACCTTGTTTGCCACAGACACCAACGCCGGTATCCAGTGCCAGGTCATTGCCAACCATCGACACTTGCTGCATCGCAGCAGGGCCATTGCCAATCAGGGTCGCCCCTTTGATCGGGGCGGTGATCTTGCCATGCTCAATCAGATAGGCTTCCGAGGCCGAGAATACAAATTTGCCGGAGGTGATATCGACCTGACCGCCGCCAAAGTTCGGCGCATAGATGCCCTTTTTCACGCTGGCGATAATCTCTTCCGGTGCATGCTGGCCGGCCAGCATGTAGGTGTTGGTCATACGTGGCATCGGCAGGTGGGCAAAGGTCTCCCGCCGGCCATTGCCAGTTGGCGCGGTGTTCATCAGCATGGCGTTGTGCTTATCCTGCATATAGCCTTTTAAAATGCCATTTTCAATCAGGACATTGTACTGCGAAGGCGTACCCTCATCATCAACATTGAGCGAACCACGGCGATGTGCCAGGGTGCCATCATCGACGATGGTACAATGCTTGGACGCCACCTGCTGACCAATACGGCCACTGAAGGTGGAGGAGCCTTTGCGGTTAAAGTCGCCTTCAAGGCCATGGCCGACCGCTTCGTGCAGCAAGACACCAGGCCAGCCTGCACCCAGTACCACGGGCATGGTACCAGCCGGAGCATCAATAGCGGTCAGATTCACCTGCGCCATCCGTACCGCTTCACGGGCATAGTGTTGCCAGCGCGGACCACCATCGACTTCGGCGGTGAAATAATCGTAATTGCTGCGACCACCACCGCCAGCACTGCCACGCTCGCGACGATCCCCCTGCTGCAGTAACACCGAACAATTGAGTCGGATCAAAGGCCGGATATCGGTGGCAAAAGTACCATCACTGGCCACCACCAATATTTCTTCGTACACGCCGGATAAACTAACCATGACCTGCTTGACCCGAGCATCCAATGTACGGATATAGGCTTCGATGTGATGCAGTAAGGCCACTTTTTCGGTATTATTTAAACTCTGCAGTGGCTCACACGGCAAATAAATCGCCTGATTTTCGCGCCGGCTAAAGGCTTTGACACTGCCTTGCTGGCCCTGATTGGCAATACCCCGTGCGGCGCTGGCCGTTTGCAACAACGCGTCCTGGCTGATGGTATCGGCATAGGCAAAACCAGTTTTTTCTCCGCTGATGGCACGAACGCCTACGCCTTGCTCAATATTAAACGAGCCGTCTTTCACCAGGCCGTCTTCCAGCACCCAGGACTCATGCACGCTGGATTGAAAATACAGATCGGCATAGTCCAGCTGGTGCTGCAGCAAATAGCTTAAATTCTGTTGCAGATGCTGCTCGGTCAGTTCATGGGCATGCAGCAGGTTCTGTTCGACTCGGTTCATGGTGTCAACTCACAGTTAAAACGGTTGTGTTGCCAAAGTGGCATGGCCTGACGCACGGCCATCAATTCGTTCAGGTCAATACGGCAGCTAATCCAGCCTGGCTCAACGCCGGCATCCGCCAGCACCCGACCGTAGGGATCAATAATCAGGCTATGGCCAAAGGTCTCACGGCCATTGGCATGCTGACCGGTTTGGTTTGGCGCTACCACAAAGCACTGGGTTTCGATGGCCCTGGCCCGTAGCAGGCTGTGCCAGTGGGCTGCGCCGGTGACTTTGGTAAAAGCCGAGGGCACCGCCAGCAGCTGCATGCCCTGCGCCGCCAATTGCTGCATCAGGCCGGGGAAACGCACATCATAGCATATCGTCAAGCCAAGCTTCAGCCCCTCGCAATCGGCCAGAGTGACTTTTTCACCGGCCATGGTGCTGTCCGACTCGCGGTAACTGCCGGTATTATCGACAACCTGAACATCAAACAAATGCAGTTTCTGATAATCCGCCAGCAGGCGACCATCTGGGCCAAACAACAAGCTGGAGGCATAAAAACGGGTGGGATCTGTGCTTTTGGTTGGAAAAGAGCCCAGTAACAGGTAAAGCTGAAACTCACGGGCCAAAGCAGCCAGTTGCTGCTGCCAGTGGCCCTGCCCTAGCGGCTCTTGAAAGCCATGCTGCCAGCCCTCCGGCCCACCAAAAATCAACGCACACTCCGGCAACACCACCAGGTGCCGTTGAAAAAAAGGTATTTGCTGTAAAAAGTTGCGTACTTGCTGCAGATTAACTGCAGGCTCAGGCGCACTGCACCACTGCAAAGCAGTAAGCTGCCAGTCAGTCGCCATGAGGTTGACCATTTTGCTCCACCTGCTCTGCTTCATTCGGTGGCTGAGCAACGCGCACCGGTACCGGCACTTCGGTGCTGTGGCGGTTCACTTCTGTTACCACCGGCTCATCAAAGGTACCAGTGACGGTAAAATTGACACGGGAAATCACTTCAGCCGAGGTAAACATTTCATCCAGTGCCAATGCGGCCAAACCCGATACCGGGTTCACCATCCAGGCGATGATCACCGGCAAACTAGAGGTGACTTTCGGCACCAATGTCATCTGATAATCCAGTTTACGGTTCACTAAATCGGCATAGCCCTGCATGCTGAGGTTGCCCGCCACACCATCAATGGTACTGTTGCTGGTTTGCGCCACCCCCTGGTGCAGGCTAATCTCACCTTGCATCCGGTTGTAGAAAAAACCCTTAGCAAAAACATCGCGAAAATCCAGCCGCAATTTACGCACCAGGGAGTTTAGACTAAACAGCGAAAATAATCGGGCTCCCTTATCACTGACTTCGGACAAAGAGCCCTCTCCCAACTGCCAGCTGGCGGTACCTCCAAGACTGGCCAGCCCAAATTGCAGAGGACTGCCCTGCCAGTGCACATCAAACTGAACATCCGCCCGGCTGCCACTAATAGCGGTGCTCAGCTCATACTCACTGAGCAAGGCGCCTAAGTTTGGGCTGTACAAGCTGCCTTTAAAGTGGCTCAGGCCAAGGCCGCCGTCTGGCTGCCAATGCCCACTCAGTTGCAGCCGGTTGCGTTTGTATTCTGCCTGAAAACGCCTAAGTTCCAGCCCTTGGTCCGTATTGGCCAGCTCGGCCTGCACTTGTCCCAGCGCATAGGAACCGTAGCTGCAATCCTGGCAGCGCAGCCGAATGGGAGGCAACTGCTCTAGCCACTCCATCGGCTGCCGCTCTGCCGCTGGCAACGCCGCCGTTTGGGAAAGCTCAGCATCCTGCGCTTTAAGACGTAAATAATCCATATCAATGGCGATACCGCGCTGCTGCCAGTCATGATAAAAACGCCATTGGCTGGCCATTTCAGCGCCATTGAGCTGCAAGGCCCAGTGATCATCGGCAGGCGTCAACTCAAACAGCGTCTGGTGCAACGCCAGCTGCTCGGGCAAGTGCAACGTAGCCACCCGCCCCCGCACCCGACTAAGTGCAGGCCATAGCCCAGACCGATGCTCGCTGGCAGCTGTTAGTGGTGGTAGCAATAATTCAAACCAAGGCAGTAATTCAGTGGCATCCAGCTCAACATCCACCACTAAGCCAGGCTCCAATACGCCGTAATGGCGCCCGCCCAGTCGAAGTAGCACCTGATCCATAGTGCCGCTGTCGTGTTGCAGTCGTGCCTGAAAGTACAATGGCTCGGAGTAAGCAGCTCGGATCAAGCTCTGCTCAGCATCGCCCTGCACCCAGACCTCCAGAGCAGACTCATCGCCAGCAGCTTTGTTATAAGGAGCCGGCAAGGCCAGTGCCGTCTGATCAAAGTTAGCCTGCAGCTGGGCCTGATAGGCAAAACCATCACCCGGTAATTGCACATCCAACTGCAGCTGCCAGTTGGTATCACCATGAGCCAGTTCAGGCAACTTGACGGGCACTCGGCTTAGCATCTGAGCGGCCTCCTGCTGCCCATCCAGCTGCAGTCCCAGTTGGTAGTGCTCCTTGCCTTGTTGACCAGACAGCTTTAGCGCGAACGGCAACCCAGACCAGCTGGCCTGCATAGCGTTGGCATCTATCCGATCGTTATCAAACCGCAGCCGGCCAGCGGCGACTGCTGCATCAGGTTTTGCACCTCAGTCGCATCAGCCGTGGTCGCGATATCAATCCACAGAGTATCGGCCTGAAACAGATCATCGATACGCACTTTAACCAACTCACTGACCGCCAGCCCCTGCAACCGCGCTTTTGAACTGGAAATCTGCATCTGGCTATTTTCGAACCAGAGCAAGGCTTCTACCTCTGTCAGTTCTGGCCAGTCCGGTTGAAAGCGCATCCGTCCCTGGGTCACCTGGCCGGTTGATTGGAAAACACCTTCATTTTGAGGGAACGGAAACTGACCCAAGGGGCCATGCCAAAGGGTAGCCGCGTTGCGTACCTCACCACCGAGCAAAGACCAGGACAAATAATCGATAATACTGACAGGCATATAGTGGCGCGGATAAAAATGCATCGCATTGGCCACGGCTACCCCATCCGCAGTGGCCAGTAAAAACAATTCGGCCTGCTCAGAAAAGTTTAGCACCAGCTGCGCTTCAGCCTGTACATCATTGCCTTGCAGTTGAAATTTTGGCATACGCAATTGCCAGACATCGTCCAGATAGCGAAGCTGCAACTCTGCCTGCAGCTGCCGAAATTGCATCGGCTGGCTGAAAGCACCTTGCCAGTCTAGTGCACTGTCCTGACTAGCCAGACGTAACTCAGCAAAATTAGTGGCTGCAACTAAGTGGCCATTGAGCCGCTGCACACCGGGGATATCGGCGTAGGGCTGACTGTGCAGTTGATCCAGCTTTGCTTGCAGCTGCCAGTCATTCGGCTGCAGAGCCCAGGCCAGCTCAGTCAGTTGTCCAGCTGGCTGCAACTTCGTCAGAAGCTGCAACTCGGTCCGTTGCTGGGCGATTAAGGCACTTAATGGTTGCAAAGCAGCCAACTCCAGCCCCTGCAGCTGGCCCAACAGCTGCTCATCGATGCGGTGCAGTTGCAGCAGGATACCTGGATAGCTTTGCTCTGAATTGCTGAGCTGTAACTCGGAAGAAAACAGTGACCAGCCACTATCAGCCGGATGCCAGAGCAATTGCCCCTGGCTTAGCTTCAACCAATGTTCTTGTTGCTCGAGTTGCCATCCAAGGGTGTTATCCGCCAAATCCACCTGAATGCGCTGAATGGCACCTTGCTCAACCCGCCCCCAGGCTTGCAAATTAACATTGGCATAGTCCAGCTCGACCAACTCAGGCAAAAACTGGCTCAACCAAGGCTGAATATCCAGTTGCTCACTTTGCAGATATAGCTGCCCAAAGGTGGCGTCCAGGCGTTCACCATACAGATCCAGCACAAAGGACAAGCTATTACCCGTGACCCCTTCGACCGCTATCGCACCTTGCCCCTGATGACGCTGACCTTGGTTGCGCCAGCTGAGCTGACGCACCGACAACACCAGAGGATCACTGTGCGCCAGCTCGAGCAAGACCCTGCTGTCTTGAATAGTAAATTGCTGTAATTGCCTGAAAAAAAGCTGTTCCAACGCGTCAGTCAGAGGCTCTTGCCGGCTTCCATTTTCAGTCGCGCCAACCAGGCTTTCAGCCACTAACCGGAGTTCAACGCCGGAAAGCTCAACATGGCTGGAACGCAGTTGCAAACTGCGTAAGCTATGCCAAAAGTGCAGGTGCACCCTGGCTCTGGCAACCGAAAAACCCAGCTGCTGACTTTCGCTGGCAAATTCCAGATCATGCAGCAACAGGGCGGGACCTCTGGCTTGCCAACTGGCACTGAGCTCACCTATACGGACTTCAGTACCATACTGATTGGATAATAGTTGTTCAATCTGAGATTTGTAATGATCGGCATACGGCAGGCTGTAGCGCAGGATAGACACCAGCGCCGCCAGTAACACCAGACTAATGGCCGCCAATAGCCATAGCTTGTGCAAACAAAATAAACACAACCGCCCCACTTTTTGCACTAAATCATCACCACATCAAATTGTTCCTGGTTGTACAAGGGTTCTACCTGAACACTGATTTGCTTGCCGATAAATACCTGCACCTCTGCCAGGTTATGAAACTCATCGTTGCTTAGTGCATCTTTTACTTCTGGCGAGGCATACACGACAAATTCATCAGCATCATAAGCGCGGTTCACCCGGACAATTTCACGCAGCACTTCAAAACAAACGGTTTCCACCGTTTTCAAACTGCCACGCCCTTTACATACTGGACAATCCGAACAGAGGATATGTTCCAGACTTTCCCGGGTTCTTTTGCGCGTCATCTCTACCAGTCCAAGGGCTGAGAAACCATGGATGTTGGTTTTGGCCCGATCGCGACTTAAGGCTAGTTCCAGGCTGTGCAGCACCCGGCGCTGATGCTCTTCGTTTTGCATGTCGATGAAATCGAGAATAATGATACCGCCCAGATTGCGCAACCGAAGCTGGCGGGCAATGGCCTGAGTAGCCTCGATATTGGTGTTAAAAATGGTATCTTCCAGATTACGGTGCCCTACGAAAGCGCCGGTATTGACATCCACTGTGGTCATGGCTTCGGTCTGATCAATGATGAGATAACCACCACTTTTTAGCATCACTTTGCGCTCCAGCGCACGCTGGATTTCGCTTTCCACATCAAACATATCAAAGATCGGCCGCTCGCCAGGATAGTACTCCAGCAGTGGCGTCATCTGCGGAATAAACTCATCGGTAAACGCCAGCAACTCCTGGTAGGTCAACTTGGAGTCGATACGAATACGCTCCAGATCGGTGCCGATAAAATCACGCAAGATACGGTAGGATAGGTTCAGATCTTCATAGACCCGCCCTTCTTTGCGGGTTTTCTGCTTGCGCTTGCTGATTTTGGCCCAGAGTTTTTTTAAAAAGCGGGCATCCTGCTTTAGCTCTTCTTCACCGGCCCCTTCGGCAGCTGTACGGATGATGTAGCCGCTGTGTTCATCGACAAACTCTGCCACTACGGCTTTTAAACGCGTGCGCTCGGTTTCACTTTCAATGCGCTGGGACACACCAACATGATTGGCATCGGGCATAAACACCAGATAACGGGAAGGCAGGGTAATGTCGGTCGTCAATCTGGCACCTTTGGTACCTAGCGGATCTTTGACCACCTGCACCAACAACAGCTGGCCTTCGCGAACCAAGCCCCGGATGTCCCGGTTCATTGCGGCCTGTCCGGCATCATCCGCCACCTGCGGCTGCACAATATCGGACGCATGCAAAAAAGCGGCTTTGTCCAAACCTATATCGACAAAAGCGGCCTGCATCCCAGGCAGCACCCGGCTTACTTTGCCGACGTAAATATTGCCGACAATGCCTCGCTTGGCCTGGCGCTCAATATGCACCTCCTGCAAAACGCCGTTTTCAATCAGCGCAACCCGGGTTTCACTCGGCGTGACATTGATCAGCAATTCAGAACTCATTTGGCTGCCTCCAGCTGTTGCAACAGCTGATCGGTCTCATACAAGGGCAAACCAACCACAGCGCTGTAACTGCCTTCCAGGTATCGCACAAAACGGCCACCAATACCCTGAATACCATAGCCACCAGCTTTGTCAGCAGGCTCACCACTGTGCCAATAGTCAGCGATCATCTGTTCGGACAAGGGTGCAAAATGTACCCGGCTGCTCACCAACTGTTCAAGCAGCCGCCCCTGCCATGCAATCGCTACCGCGGTATGCACCTGGTGAACCTTGTCAGACAACAATTGCATCATGGCCTTAAAGTCAGCTTCATCCACTGGTTTCCCCAGTACCTTGTTGTCAATCACCACGATGGTATCGGCACCGAGTACCGGCATCCGGCCGCCAATAGCGGCAAAGCCCGCTTCAGCTTTAGTGCGGGCCAATCGCTGCACATAGTCCACAGCTGCCTCCGTTGGCAGCAAACGCTCATCCACATCAATGCTCACCCGCTCAAAGGGCTGTTGCAGTAAGCTTAGCAGCTCATGCCGACGCGGGGAGGCTGAAGCCAATCCAATCGTTGTTTTCATAGCCTTTGTCTTACCGTACTTTAAATTGTCGTCGAACCCTGCGTAGCAACCAGAACAACCAGGGCCAAACCAGCGTACCGGTTAGTACTGGCCAAAGGTAATCCGGTAAAAAATACACACCGGTCAAGAAGTGGCTGAGCCAAAAAATCAGCAAGTGGTATAAAGCCAGTAATAACCCAACCAATAATGATTGCTGTAAAATCGAGAAGTTGCGGATTTTCTGATGATTGGCAGCCATCACAAACGCTACCACAGAAAAAGCCAGTGCATTGACACCAAGCACCGTTCCTACCAGCACATCGACCAAAAAGCCTACCACAAAGGCGGTACCAATGTTGGCGCGAAATGGCAAAGCCAAGACCCAATATAACAAAACCAGTAGTGCCCAATCCGGTCGGAACAGCTTCACCATAGCCGGCATGGGCATAACCATCAGGATCAGCGCCAGCAACAAGGACAAATAAATCACACTTATGCCTTTAGCTCGTTGCATCAGTCGGAGTCTCCTTGCTGGTCCAGCTCCGTCTGTGGCCAGAGCAGCAGCACATAGCGGATGCGATCTAACTGCGCATAAGGCTCAGCCTGTACTTGCAAAAAAGGCTGACTGACATCACGTTGGATCCGGTTTACCCGTGCTACTGGGTAGCCCTCCGGAAAGCGTCCATCCAAGCCGGACGTCACCAGCCGATCGCCATCCTGAATATCAATACTGTGCGGCAGATGCACCAACCGGATGCGATCCCATTGCCCCAAGCCTTCGGCGATTACAGCAACGCCAGTACGTTCAATCCGCAGTGAAATGGCATGAGTAGTATCGGTAATTAACAACGCCCGGCTGCTGGTGGGACCAACACTAACCACCTGGCCCAAAATGCCTAGCTCATCAATGATGGGCTGAAACTCAGTCACCCCATCGTTGCTGCCTTTATTCAGCACTATCTGGTGACTGAACGGATGACTGTACACGGCCAACACTTCCGCTACCAGCCGCTGACCTTCGGTCACCGGCGCTGAGCCCAGCAGCTCACGTAACTTGTTGTTTTCCTGCTGTAAGAACTCCAGCCGCTGCAGATTGCCACTTTGTCGCAACAAGCGCTCACGCAGCTGATCATTTTCTGCCAGCAAACGTTGATGTGACATAAACTGCTCAGAAGCACCCGTCAAAATCACTTGAGGCAGGCTGGCGACGTAAAAAAGCGGACTGACGGCTGCAGTCAGATAACTACGCAGTTGCGTAGAGCTATCGGTATAGCGGTCAATCAGCATCAGGCCGATACTCAGTAACAGCGCAAAAAAAAGGCGCAGCCGCAACGAAGGGCCGCGTTCAAAGATAGGATTCATCAGGCAACCCTAAAAGCGCAGGGCTGCCACCAGAATTGTGACTTACTCATAACTGAAGACATCACCACCATGCATATCGATCATTTCCAGCGCTTTACCACCACCACGGGCCACACAGGTGAGCGGCTCATCAGCCACCACTACCGGGATACCTGTTTCCTCCATCAACAAACGATCCAAATCGCGCAACAAGGCGCCACCACCAGTCAAGACCATACCACGCTCAGAAATATCTGAAGCCAACTCTGGAGGTGATTGCTCAAGCGCCACCATGACCGAACTCACGATACCAGCCAGTGGTTCTTGCAGCGCTTCTAAAATTTCATTGCTGGTCATAGTAAAGCTGCGTGGTACCCCTTCAGCCAGGTTGCGGCCGCGAACTTCAATTTCCAGCACATCATCGCTGGGATAGGCAGAGCCAATTTCTGTTTTAATACGTTCTGCTGTGGCTTCACCAATCAGAATGCCGTAATTGCGGCGTATGTAATTGATGATGGCATCATCAAACTTATCACCACCAATGCGGACTGACGATGAATAGACCACACCGTTTAGAGAAATAATGGCCACCTCTGTGGTACCGCCACCAATATCCACCACCATAGAACCCGTCGCTTCAGACACCGGCATACCAGCACCGATAGCTGCTGCCATCGGCTCATCGATCAAATAGACTTCGCGGGCGCCAGCGCCCTGTGCTGACTCACGAATAGCACGGCGTTCAACCTGAGTAGAACCACAAGGTACGCAAACCAGCACCCTGGGACTAGGTCGTAAAAAACTGTTGCTGTGCGCTTGCTTGATAAAATGCTGCAGCATTTTTTCGGTCACATAGAAATCGGCAATCACGCCATCTTTCATCGGCCGAATGGCTTTGATATTCCCAGGCGTTCGGCCCAACATGCGCTTCGCCGCATGACCGACCGCAGCCACACTCTTAGGACCACCGGCACGCTCTTGCCGGATCGCCACCACAGAAGGCTCATTCAGTACAATACCCTGATCTTTCACATAAATTAGTGTGTTTGCTGTACCCAGATCGATGGATAAGTCGTTGGAAAAAATACCGCGCAGTTTATTAAACATGGAACTGATTGATCCTTATGCTCATTCAAGCCCGGATGCTGCAAGCCAGGACCAAAGGGACCGACTGCAGTCTCGGGTATCGGATAGACAAAAATTCTGTGGTTATTCTATGTAACAATGCCGCAAGAAAACAGCTTTATCCAGCATTTTTGCTGAATTCCTTACAGAAAGACTAATTTCGATAAGAACAGAGGTTCGACCTGTCTTCAAGGCAAAGGTTCACGCCAGAATATTCGCCGTGGATTGCCACGATAACGACCAAAGACAGCCTCTGCACCTGGGTCTTCCTCACCATCACCTTTCCAGTCGAATTGCAGCCATGCATCGGTACTTAATTGCCACCGCCAGAAACCAGGAACCATAGGCGGAGATAACCAGAGCGACTGGGCTTCATTCTGACCGTGTTGCAACAATCCGCCAGGCCCTTGTACTGTGATCGATGGCAGGCCTGCACTGGCCTCGACACTGGCTGCGCTCGCACTGAACGCAGTGCATTGATCCAGCTCTGATAAACGAAAACGCTGGCCATCCCAGTACTGGGCGCGCAGCATCAGAGGCAAAGGAATGTCTTCTGGCCCAAAGGCGTTTTCCAGTGTCAAGCGGCCATAGCGCAGGTCCTGTAAACCAGCCAGTTGCACCGCCGTGCAGCTTTCCGAAGCGACACAGTCCCCGGCTGATTGTGGATCCATATCAAGCCCGTTCAGGCCGATACTATCTCCATCCTGAAAACGCAGTCCAAACTGCAGTTGACTATAAGGACCATCCGGTTCGCTTGAACGTAAAAAAGTAACTGCCTGCTCCAGCCAAACTGCTTCACCGAATTGCCAGCTAAAATCGCCAGCCGTGGTACTGATCCGGGCCGCTAGGTCCTGCCCATTTGCAGCCTGCTCAGCCACCAACTGCCTGCTTTGTGGGGCGCGGACAAAATCCCCGAAGTAGTTATGGGTTCGCTGTCCGGATAAGGCTCTTGCCTGCACGGCCATCGACCAACGCATTGGTTGACCCATGTAGCTAAAACCTGAACAGCCCGGCTCAATATCAGCATACAACAAGGCAAAGTGGTCTGGTGTAATGCGCCCGACCGGTTGACTGCTGGCTGGCGGTATCGTCATGCCAAGATAGGTCAGAGGCGAAGGCCGGGCAGTGATACGAAACACCCCGACTTCGGACAAGAGCGCATCCACCACAGTGGTACCCGTTACAGCGCGCTGATGCTGATATGTCATTGGCTGCAACTGACCAGGTACGGCACCTTCAGCCTGAGCGGGTGTCAACAACTCGTGCTCAAGTGAAATGCCAGCCAGGGTAAAGTTTGGCGTGACCGGCATATCACAAATGGCTGCGCCTCCGTCCTGCCAGGCATGAGCACTTAGCTCTACATTAAAGGCTTCGCCCGCACGCACAAATGCCGGGCAGCTGGCATTACCAGCGGCACAGTTTGCTGCTGTTTGAACGCACAAACCATAAGGCCGTTTACTGAATTGAGTCGCACCTTGGAGTACCAGGCCTGCGTCACCGGTCACATTAGCCCCCTGATAACGGGCATTCAGCTGCACCCGTCCGGCATCGGCATAGTTCACGCTAAGCAGAGCTTCACCATTGGCATCAAAAGTGAGTGAACGCGTTGATGGCGTTGCATTGCTCAGGCTAATAGCTTGGCCATTCACTTGCACCGGCATCGACACCGGTCTGCCCGCAGCATCCGGCGTGATATAACCCGACCAGAACTGCACCGAGCGACTTACATTGGCGAAAGCCGGCACACAAGCCTGCCCCGGATCACTCTCACGTACCGCTCGCAGCCGCACATCGGTTGCTGGCTGATTGGCAATCCCATCCGGCACCTCCAACACAAAACCACTATTGGCAAAGTTAAGCGTACAGCTGGTGGTATTTTTTGGGCCACTGCCTGCACGGCACAAGGTGGTACTCAGTGGCCGGGTGCCAGGCACCGAGCCAGTCACACCGACAGTGACCGCTCCCACTGTACTGCGACGCAGCTGTACTGTGGTGCTACCGCCGCTAAAGTTGATCACATGGCCTCCCAGCCATTCACCACCAGGCACCGGCTGTGGGCTTAAGGTTGCAGTGACTGGATCTGTGTATAATTGACTGCAGTCCGCATTGAGACAAGCCCGCATCGTCAGGGTTTCAGGCTGACAGGTCAACGCTTGGCCACTGTGATCAAATTCGAAGTGATCGATTTGCACCCCGACCGGCAAGGAGCGCAGAGCACAGATGCTGACATTATCCAGCTCATGAATATTGGTCGAGCCACCGGTTGAGCCTGTTAATGAGAGTAAAAAGTTTTCAGGAACACTGGCCTGACCAGGCTGTGCCAACACATCAAACGGTGCAATCAGGCTAATAAAACCTGTACCATGATCACGCTCTACTGACACCCATGCTCTGCCAGCGGCGCGAGAGTCCACGGTGATGCGATAACGGTGCGGATTCGCTTGATTGCCATCCACCCTTGGGTTAAGGCAGCCGCCAGCAGGATTCGTCGCGCCATTATTGCAGGTCCCCCTTAAATAACGATAACCGGAAGTACCTGAACCTGACCCCCGGACTGCAACCGACTGTTGCCGTCGACCTGGTCCGCCTGGGCCACCTTCCGTTGAGAAATTGCCAAACTCGTCCAGCCCTATCCCCAGCCAACCACCTGCAAAGCCTGGTATATTCTGATTAGCCCTGCTGCCATAACCAAGGGGCCCACCAAAACTCCCCGGTTGCGGCGTCACATTCGCATCAGACAAAACAACCGCTAACCCATCAGCCCCACTGCCGCCGTAGGCCAGGTAATCAAACTCAATCACAACTAAATTGTCCGCAGCAGGGAATAAACGCTGATAGGTTGCCGCCGTTGACTGATTGCCGACTGCTTGTGTCATACGCAAGCGCCCATTGACGATGGAAGGGGTAAAACTACCGCTGCTGCGAGAGGTGACCCAATCATCCGATAAAACGCTACTGGAGAAATTATCGCTAAAACAACCCAGGCAGGTATCCTCGCGCACGGCACCATCGTAGTTGCGCCCATCATTCTGATTGTTGTAGATGGTTTGGATCTGACTGACAGACAGCGCCGATGAAAAAAACAACACTTCATCCAGATCACCCCGGAATGGATCCGACATAGTGCCATTGGCTTGCCACCAAACCCCCAAAGCTGCCCGGGTTACCGACAGCGCTGCTGCCGATGCTGTCTGGCACTGCACCAGGTTGGCATCCAGATAGAGGCACAGTTGATTGCCGCTGCGGGTTAAAGTGGCATGGTACCAGCTGTTGTTGTTTAATACCGGCTCGGGCGAACCAAAGGCATAGTAAACGCCTAACAAGCCAGCCCGCAGTACATTGTTATTGCGAACATAGAGTTCCAGCACCGTATCCTGGCTGTTATTAGATGCCGACAGGATCTGCCGAAAGCTATTACTGGCATCGGCCTTAAACCACAAAGACACGCTAAAGTCCGTTAGGCCATTGAGCAGCCCAGACGGTAATTCTACCCGGCTCATACCGGTCGAGCTGAAGTTAGCGCCAGCCAATACCTTCCCATCGGCGGGTGTTAACTGATAACCGGTCGCTGGGTATTGCTGCATCAAATCTTCCACCACACTGTTATTTAGTGTGCTGCATAAATCCAGCGGATACAAAGCTCTGGGATCAGGCACTGTGACAGGGCTTGCTGTGCATAAACCAGGTAACTCAAGCTGCGCAATAGCGGTATCATCCCGGGTGACCACGGTATTGGTACCAACACTAATGCTGCCTGTAGCTGCCAGACCACCAACAATCACATCATTGTTATTGATGTTGATGCTACCAGCAGCATAAATTAAGCCGTTGATTTCAGCCAGATTGTTAATGGACACATTGCTGCGCACCACTATGGTGAGCTGCTCCGGGTTACCGCTGGCATTCAATCGCAGAAAATTATTCGTAACCAGGTTGTCATTCACAAAGATGGTAACCCGGGCGCCACTGGCAATGGATAACTGATAAAAGTTATTGGTATTTAATGTACCAAAATAATAGTTGCCACTATTTAAAGTGGTGCCACTGGCTGGCCAGGGCGTCGTTTGCCAGGGCACATTGGCCAGGTCAAATGGACTGATGCCATTAGCCCCTAAATTCGGATTAATGCCACTGGGGCTGGCATACAGCTCCTGGCAATTTGGCTGTGCCCACAACGAACTGGCAAAGAGCAGACAAAGAAAAACACAACACAAGTTCAGTAATCGCTGCATCAGAACCCAACCTCCATCTGCACCGCACGGCTGGCACAAAGCTCACCATGCTGGCATGGTACTGACCAGTCGGCCTGACTACGGCATTCGCCAATGCTTTGTAACAAAAAAAGCTGTCCCTGATTGGTGCCGGTATCAAGTGGCTCTGAGGCTGAACAGGAAAGTCGAACACGACAATTACTCAGACCGCTCCCTGCCAGTAAAAATTGCGCAGAGACAGCACTGCACCCGGCGGTTTCTTGCTCCAATGGAAATAACTGAGTTGCAGCAAGCTCCAGTCCGCTTTGTGCGGCCAAAAGCGCACGGGTTCCCAGCACTTCATAAACTACAGACTCGCTGCTGCTCAGCAGGATCCGACTCATGGCTAGCAAGAGACCAAAGATCACCACGATGACAAAAATTGCCACCACCAATGCACTGCCTTGGTGTTGCCGGGGGTTAGGGTACATTAGGCAGATGCACCTCGTGATTAAAAAACAAGTCCTCGGACAGCGTATTACCAAAGTTCAATACAATATGCACCACGGCATTACGGCTTAGCACAGGGGCATCATAACGAAACACCTGCCCTGCAGGCAGGGCAGATATACGTAATCCCTCTGCCATTAAGACACCTGTCCCCATGGCTGCAGGTTCAGGCTGAGTGGCAGCAAAACCATAGCCGGTATAACGCCATAGCTGATTGCCCTGCACACAATAACTAACCGGTGTGGCCAGCAAGTAAAAGCGCCGCTCAGGGGAGTGCTTTGGAAAGCTGTGGCTTGCAGCCAGATGAGCGACGGCATCTGAGCCGGAAGCATCCGGGGTTATGCCATTTAGTAGCACATTGTATGCCCGCGTTGCATCGTAAATATCTGCTGTTTCACGCGGGTAAATCACCAAGCGTTCATTGCCCTGCACCTCGGCAAAGCCAGTGGCGCTCGCCAGCTCAAGCTCAGTGGCTGCATCCGGACTGATTGGCGCCTGCAAATACAAACCACTTATCACAAAGGGCGTAAACTCCACACATTGCAAAGCGCCACTTCCAGCAATACGGACGCTGTTAGGCACAGCACTCCGCAATTCACGACTAAGCCGCTCAATGGCAAAACGGCTTTGTCCCAGTACTTGCTCACGCTCGCTGACATCGACATACATCCGGGCTGCAAAGCCAATAAAGCTGGTGACTGAAATAGCCAAAATACTCAACAAGACAATGCTGGTAATCAGCTCAATCAGGGTAAAACCGCGGCTGATCATCACCAGTTCCCCTTATAAGCACTAAACGCAATAACACTATTAGTGGGGGTGGTAATCACCACGTCAATACGTTTGACTGAGCGATTGGACAAGCCCAGCTCTGAACCAGCATAACGCACCCGGACCTCAGCCCGATAATTGCGGTAGGCCTCGGCTAAATCCAGCGCCAGAATATTGGTGAAAATATCTGCACCTTCAACACCAAAGCCATCAAAATCATCCACGTCATTAAACCACAATCGGGTTTCCGCACCATCCGGACCAAAATTCGCCTCAGCGGTGCAGGGTTCAGCGCCAAGGGCTAACTCATCGCAGCGTAGCAAACCACCACTACGATCACTTTGTTCATCAAAGGCGCGGGCCAGAATTTCATTCATCAGGCTATGACCAAGTTCCGATGCCCGCACCTGATGCCAGGGGTCGGTACTACGCACAAACAACGGCGACAAAACGGCTGTGATAAGCGTCAACGCCACCGCTAACACCGTGATGCCAATCACCAGCTCGATCAGGGTCACTCCTCGCTGACAGCTGCTTAACATGGCCGGATATACCCCTCACTTTCAAGGCAAATCTGCAGGCTATTACTACCAGTGATGGTCAGCGTGCAGGCAGGTGTGGCAGCCGCACACCCTTGCGGGCGCCCCAGGGCATCAAAGCTTAACTGGCTGAAGTTGGCAGACAAAGTGACAACATCGCGACTGGCAATACAAAGGTGAGTGGCATCGTTACGACAATCTGCACTGGTACCGATGGCAGAACTGCTTAGCTGTAGAACGCTGCCCGGACAAAAAGTCGCATCGGTGCACTGCATAGCCTGGATCTGCACACGTCGAAGTAGTGCCAGAGCCTGGTCACGATAATGGTACTCGGACGTACCTGCCCCGCTTAAAAAGCGGGGCAGCAAGGTCACACTTAGGATACCAAGCAGCACCATCACCACAATCAGCTCTACCAGGGTAAAGCCTTTGAGTGACACGTACTGCCTGATCATACTGGCTCCTTAACTAGCAACCAGCAGCTTGCACAACAATGGTGGGTTTAGTGACAGGTGCATCCGACTCAGTATAAAGAACCTGACAGGCATCAGCAGCTGTCGCTGTATACACAGTTCCTGCTGGAGTAATGGCAATACTCGCTGGATCGGAAGCAGGCACTGCAGCCACCGTCCACTCGCTGTCATCCAGATCCAGAATAATCGCCATCACTGCTGTGGTCGCTGCCGGGTAACCATAAGCGGTAGCAATAGTCCCTGCAGGATCAGTTACCTCACCTTCATCTTGGTTTTGAACGCCGGCAATAATGGCTTTACCATAGACCAACGCAGATGCTGACTCCAAAGAGCCCTTCACAGCATTTAACGTACTGGCGCGTGCATCCCCTGAGATGTTTAAAAACCGCGGGGCTGCCGTCACAGCGAGAATGCCAAGAATTACGATCACAATGATCAATTCTACCAATGTAAAACCTTGTTGCTTTTGCATAGATGGCCTCTTCGAACCCTTATGGTTTATTTAAAAAGATACTGATTTGCCCGCTCGCCGGGTTGTAACTAAAGCCATTGCTGGCAGTGGTATCTGTTGGCGCTGCTCCCAGACCAGTAGTCTGATGGTAGAAGCAGCTCGGTGCTTCGTAGCGAACAAATAAGGTATTCGACGTTGCAAAGGTCGTATTGGCCGACGGTGGATTTTGCAAAATCAGATTCAGTGTCTGCAGACAACGATCCGCACTCATGGCACTGACATTGGTGTTGGTCACGGGTTCACCGGTCGGATAACCACGGACGGCACCTTCGGTATTGATCCCCACCACAGCACCATCAACGTTGACTGACGTAATATTGGCGCCCACATTATCAACCGGCCGGCCCGCGACTTCCCACTGAGCTCTCACTAACCCTACGGCAGATGCAAAGCCACCGGCAATGCCTTCAACCGCAGCCTCTTCTGCTTGTTCGGTAATATTTAAAAATCGTGGCAGCGCAGTGGCGGCCAGTAAACCTAAGATGATGACCACTATCACCAGTTCTATCAGAGTAAAACCTGCTTGCTTTTTCATCGTCAATCTCCTGAGTTGCTTTGTTTTAGTATAGAGCGACTTGTTAAAATTACACGCTTTTTCGACTGTGCTAGTTCCCTCCCCGGTAGGCGCTGAGCATATCCCACATCGGCGTAAAAATCCCCAGTGCCAAAATCAATACCATCACAGCCACAATGGTAATTAATATGGGTTCGATTCGCGCTGTCAGGGTTTTTAAATCGTAGGCGACTTCACGTTCGTAAAAGCTGGCGACCTCGGCCAGCATCTCATCCACCTGACCGGTTTCCTCCCCCACAGCCACCATCTGCATCACCAAAGGGGTGAACATCTGGCTTTGGGCGCTGACCCGATACAGGCTTTCACCGCGTTCAATTTTGCGGCGCATCTCGCGAATTTTATCGCCAAGGTACGCATTATCCACCGCTTCTGCCACCAGGCTAAGGGCTGTGGTCATCGGCACGCCTGCTTTTAACATCAAGCCAAAGCTACGAGCATAACGCCCCAGCGTAGCCCGGTTGATGATATCGCCAACCAAAGGGACCCGCAGTTTGAAATGCCCCCAGCGCACCCGGCCTTTGTCGGTTTCAATGCTATAGCGCAACACCCCACCCGCTAACAGTAAAGTCAGCAACAACAGCCAGCCGTAATTCTGGAAAAATGAAGACGTTGCCAACAGGACCTGGGTGGACCAGGGCAGCTCAGCATTAAAACGGGCAAACATTGAGGCAAACTGTGGGATCACCAGTAGATTCAGGATCACCATAGCCACCGCCAACGCAATCAGAACAAAGGTTGGGTAACGGGTCGCTTGTTTGATTTGTTTTCTGGTTTCCTGCTCTTGCTCCAGGTATTCGGACAACTGTAAAAAAGCCTCATCCAATCGACCGGTATTTTCACCCACATGCACAATACTGACCACCAAACGAGTGAATACCTTGGGATGAGCTGACATCGCGACGGATAATGTGCGGCCTTTCTCCAGCTCCCCCTCGAGTTCGTGCAGGACCTGCTGCAGACGAGAAGAGCTGGTACTGTTGGCCAGCCCTTCGATAGCACGAATCATTGGTATGCCAGCTTTCATTAAGGCATACATCTGCCGACAAAACATGGTCAGTTCAGTCAAACTGATGCCCCGGCTCAACTGCAGCCAACGTATCTCTGTGGTTGCTTGTTGTGGCACCGCTTCGATGGCTACCGGGATCAGCTGGCGCTGACGCAGCATATCGGCCACGCCACCTTCGGAGCCAGCCTCAATCTGCCCCTGTACTGCTCTGCCCTGACTGTCACGGGCCTGATAACGAAACTCAGCCATGCGCCTTACCCATAGCACCAGCCTCGGTATCGAGGTATTCAGAGACCCGGATCACTTCATCCAGTGTGGTGACGCCCTGCTGGGCATAATCCAGTGCCATCTGACCCAGGCTACGAAAATGCTCACTGCGATAAGCCAGCGAGACAAAGCCTTCGTTATCGCCTCGCCTGAGCGCATCGGCCAGTGGCTTGGTTAGGATCAACAACTCAAACACGCCAACCCGACCTTTGAATCCTGTGTGATGACAGGACTGACAGCCCTTGCCATGCCAATACTGAGCCGCAGGGTTCGCCTTACTATGCCGTAGCCAGTTTTGCTCCAGCTCATCGGGTTGATAGGGCTCCTTGCAATTGTCACAAATCCGCCGCACCAACCGTTGTGCCAGAATTGCCCGCAGTGAGCTGGCCACCAGATAAGGCGCGGCTCCCATGTCCACTAATCGTAAGGTACTGGTCACTGCATCATTGGTGTGAAGGGTAGAGAGCACCAGGTGACCGGTCAAAGCTCCGCGCAGTCCCATTTCAGCAGTTTCCTGATCGCGCATTTCCCCGACCATAATAATATCTGGGTCTTGCCGCAAGGTAGTTCTTAGCACCTCACTAAAACCCAGACCAATCTTGAAATTCACCTGCACCTGATTGATGCGGGAAATGCGGTATTCGACCGGATCCTCCACGGTGATTATTTTACTGCCTTCCTGGTTCAGCTCACTAAGCAAGCCATACAGGGTAGTCGTTTTGCCTGAGCCAGTAGGGCCAGTCACCAAGATCATGCCGTGCGGGCTTTTTATTAACTGACGCAACTTACGGATGAAGTCAGCCGGCATGCCGGTTTGCTCCAGCGACAGCAAGCCAGCGGTTTGGTCCAACAGCCGCATTACCACTGACTCGCCGTATTGCACCGGCATGGTAGACAGGCGCACATCAATCTTATGGCCTTTCACCTGGATCTGAAAACGGCCATCCTGCGGCAGACGTTTTTCCGAGATATCCAAATTGGCCATCAGCTTTAGTCGCAGCACCAATGCTGACGCAATACTGACTTCATTCAGGGTGCTTTCCTGCAAGACCCCATCCACGCGCTGACGAATGCGAATTAGTTTTTCATCCGGCTCTATATGAATATCCGAAGCCCGGACCTGAATCGCATCTTCAAACACCGACTGCAACAGTTTGACAATGGTGGTATCGGACTCTGTATCCAGGTTCAGCGCATTAAAATCAAACTCTCCGGTTTCGGCATACTCTTCTTTTAACTGCGTGGCAAAGCTTTCAATCTCTTTGGTGCGGCGATACAGGTTGTTAAAGGCCTCCATCAACTGACTTTCACGCACCACGGCGATCTGAATTTGCCGCGGGGCCAGCATGGGGGCAAGCTGGTCTAAGATTGAAAGATCAGCCGGGTCGCTCATGCCCAATAGGGCATGCTGCTCATTGGCCTCCAATACCAAAGCTCTGGAACGGCGGGCATGCACTTCGGGCAACAGTTGCGCTACCTTAGGATCCAATCGCTGCTGACTTAAGTCGAGAAATGGTACATTTAACTGCTGCGCTAAAAAATGCAGCAGCTCATCTTCCTGCAGCAGGTTGAGATCAATCAGCGTGGCACCCAACTTGCGGCCGGTCAAACGCTGCTCTGCAAGAGCCTGCTCAAGCTGCTGCTCGGTAATCATCTGCTCATGCACCAGCAAATCACCCAGCCGCATTTTCAGTTTAGGTTTAGCCATCGCCTAGTTAAGCTCCTGTAACCGTTGCCGGATATAATCTTTGCTTGCTGGGGTAAGATCCTCCCCGAATTGCAAGCTGCGTTGAAACTGAAGGGCTGCTTGTTGCCGTTGCCCCAGAGCATCGGAGCTTATGGCCATCCCTAACCACCAGCGACCTTGATGTGGCTCCAACTGACCAAGTTGCTCAAAAGCAGTCAAAGCAGCCTGATACTGGCCCAGCTGTTGCCAGGCGGCCGCCCGCATGGCGAGCTCTGCTGGGCGCAACCCCGTTTCAGGCAGTAGCTCAAGCACTTGCAATACGGGTTGCCACAACTGCTGCCGGGCATAACTAGCCGCCAGCAGTGGAACCAGCTGATGAACATCAGCCCCTTGCTCTAACCCTAATTGCAGCCAATACTGGCTGCCGGCTTCATGACCGCCCTGCTGCGCCATCCTGGCCAGCGCCACATAGGCCTCGGATTGCTGCGGCGCCATAGCTTGCAGTTGCTGCCAGTACGCACGGGCTTCTGAAGCGCGGCCCGCCTGCTCTGCTTGCCGGGCTTGCTGACTCAGACGTTGTTGCTGCTCAACGGGACTTAGCGCCACTCGCTCTACTCTTAGCTGAGGCAACGCCGGTTCGCTGGCCTCACCGCTCTCACCGCTGGTCATGGCAGCTTGCACCGGCTTAGACGGTTCAGACTGAGGCGCTTGTTCTGCCACCACGATCTCGAGCTCCGGATTTATTGTTTGTGTTGGATCTGAGGTCAACTCTGGCAGCTCTGTTGCATAGGGAAGCTCTGAACGCTGCTCGGTGACAAACTGTTGCTTCGAATCTGTCTCATTGAGCTGCGGTTTTCCTAACCCTTCCGTCGGCAGCTGCTGCAAAGCGTCTGCAGGTAGCTCGGCCTGCGACAACAAACCAGGTGTCATTGGCTTGCTGCTGATACCGGGCCCAAACCACCACAGTGCCAGAGCAATAACGATGCCCGCCAGGCCAATCAACAGCCGCAGTGGCAAGCGATGCCGCACTGCTACGACCGGTGGCGGTAAGGATTGGGCGGACCCCACCCCGGCTTTGCGCTGATCCAGATCCTTGAGCATCTGATTGATCACACTCATAAAGGACCCCACTGCCAAAATAACATCCCAAAAATAACAACAACCATCAGCGCAGCAGACAACCAAATGAAAGCAGGTTCTGCTTGTACATCTTCCGTATCTTTTGCTGCAGCGCGGACATGCCACCAGCTGATCTGCTGTTGACCTCGCCCATACGCCAGCATCATGGCCTTATGCGCCAACACATTCACCAGCCGGGGAATACCTCGACTACCACTTGCCAGTCGATTGAGCGCAAAGGGACTAAAACGAAGTTGTGGATTCCCCGCAATACTTAATCGTGTCTGCACATAGGCAGCAACTTCAGCAACGGTCATCGGCCTCAGGCGGTAGGAAAAGCTAATGCGTTGGCGCAGCTGACGAAATTGATGCTTGGCTAGTCGCAGATCCAGCTCAGGCTGAGCGAACAGCACCACTTGCAATAATTTACGTTGTTCTGTTTCCAGGTTGGTCAGTAAACGTAAAGCTTCCAAGGTTTCATCAGGCAGTGCCTGGGCCTCATCAATCACCAGGATCACCTGCAGCTCTCTGGCGGCCAGTAACAACAAATGCCGTTGCAGCAGCTGATGCAATTGCTGTTGATCGATATTGCCGGAATACTGCAAGCCAAGTTCTGCAGCCAGGGCCCAACGGAGTTCCATGGGTGATAACGCCGGATCAGGCAAGTAAGCCAGACGCCAGTGGGCCGGTGCCGTATGCAACAACTTGCGGCATAACAGGGTTTTACCAGTACCGACCTCACCACTTATCTTGATAAAGCCTTCCCCGGCAGCCAAAGCCGTCTGCAACACTTCAAAAGCCTGCTGATGCGGTGCCAGGCCTACATAAAACGCCGTGTTGGGTGTAAGGCTAAATGGCAACTGCGTCAGGGCAAAGTGCTGAAGGTACATGCATAGCCTCTATGGGTACCAGCGATTCAGACTGTCGGCCGACTGCTGAATATGTGGCTGCCATTGCTCCGGTTCCACCACCACAGGCCGCAATAAAATCACCAGCTCTTTTTTTTGCTCCAACGTATTCTTACTGGTAAAAAGTTGCCCGAGGAATGGAATGGCACCCAGTATTGGGGTACGAGATACCATATCGGTACTGACCGACTGCATCAATCCTCCAATCACCACAATCTCACCACTGCGGGCCCGGATAATGGTATCTGACTCTCGAATATTGCTTCTGGCCAGTGGCAGCACTACTTCTTCATTGCTAAGCCGAATGGTTTTGATTTGCTCTGCGGTTTCAGTGACCGAAGGGTGTACATGCAAAATGACCTGACCGTGCTGATCAATCTGTGGGGTTACATCAAGCGCGATCCCTGAGAAGAAGGGTTGCAACTCAATCGATGGAGTGCTGATAGTCCCCCCAACCGTGGCAGTGGTATCGCTGCTGATATTGGTCACATAGTACTCATCCTGGCCTACTTTTATCACCGCTTTCTGGTTGTTGATAGCAGTTACCCTTGGGCTGGATAGCACCTGAGCACTCCCCTGAGTTTCCAGCAGATTGATCACGCCATTAAAATCAGCATTGCTAAATGAAATCGCGGTAACACCGCCCAAAGCTGCACTGGTTGGGTTGCCCGGAGTGACGCCGCTGGTGGTAAAATTAAAGTCGGTAGAACGCACAGACGCCAGCGCATTGCTCCAATTGATACCTTGTTGGTATTCATCGCTCAAGGTCACTTCAATGATACGGGCTTCCAGAATCACCTGACGTTGCAGATGCTGTTCGGCAACCCCGAGGAAAGTTCGCACGGCGGCGATTTCATCCGGCATGCCTCGTACCGTAACCAAGCCTGCCTGAGGGCTAACGACCACCATCCGCTCCGGGCCAGAGCCCAACATCTGCTGCAGGCCGCTTTGCAAATCTTTCCAAAAATCAGTTTCACTCTCACTATGAATGTTACTGCCACTAAACTGCTGTTGCATGCCTTGTTGACTGCCCAACATTTGATTTTGTGCCAGCGCACCCGTTTGCTGGCCAAAGCGCCCTGCTTGCTGGTTGCCACTGCGCATGTCTTGCGACACTCCGCCAGAGTTTACCGAAATGGCCGAAAAGCCACTGCGCTTTAACATCAGGTAGTTCAGCGCGATGGTTTCCGTTCTGAGCCCAGCTGGCATCACCTGATACACCCGGCCATGGCGGCGAATATCAAAACCATATAGATCCTGCACCACTGCTAAAGCCTCAGGCAGTGTCACCTGACGTAGCTTCAAACTGATACGCCCTTGCACTTCAGGATGCACTGCGATGCTGTAGTCCGTATCGGCTACCAGTGAAGCAAAGAAATCTGCCAGCTCCACTTGGGTCGCCGCCACATTAAAGCGTGGCTGCATCACTACAGGCTCCGGCAGAGCGTTGGCAGTATTTAACAAATCCTGCGTTACCGAAGGCGGCACACTAGCCCGCGGCTCAGCACTTGCAGGCTGCTGACGCGCTGCAGCGGCTTGTTCGAGCTCGGCCTTCGCTTGCTGCGCCTGGTGCCCAACCTGCATCCCCTGACAACCACTTAGTACCAATGCAACGGCACAGCTCAATGTTAACTGCTTGAAATAGGGTTTATTCGTCATTGTGCGTCATCTTTTGGAATAGAAATAGTTGAAGTTGCTCATCTGCCCGTGCCAACACCACATGATCAGAATGAATGGCTTGCAGCACATAGCCATGAATCACATCGCCAGTTTTAAGAAGTTGACCATCAATCACCACCAGCGAATCAGACTCCTGCCAGCGGATCAAATGCAACTGCAGACTGGTAGTCGCTTGTTGCTGCGCAGCACTCGATACTCCCCTGGCAGGCCTGGTAGGGTCCGCACAAACGGCAAAACTTCCCAACAGCAGCACACTAAAGCTGAATAAAATCCGCATGATCCCCCACCGTGACAAGGTCAATCGAAAGTTCAGCCGCAGGATGGTCGATCACCCGATAATGCAAGCTGCGCCAACCCAGCTGCCATGGTAACTGCTCCAGGCTACTGATTAGTTCCGTCAGGTTCTGAAAGTTACCCTGTACCACCAGCTGGATACTGTGCTCAAACAGCAGTGGAATTTGCGCTTCGTCATAGGCCACTACCTGCGGTGTCATGCTATTTAATGACATCAAACGAACCCGACTATCCTGTAGTAACAGACTTTGCAACATGGACAGCATTTTATCGGCTCCGACAAAGTGGGTGGTTCGCTCTGCCAACTGCTGCTCTAACTGGCTCAAACGCTGCTCCTGCCGCTGTATCCGTTCCCTATGCTGCTGATTGATGTCCCGCCCAAGCTCATTTTGTAGAGCGGCAATACCGAGTTCCGTTTGCCGTACTTGCTCATTGACACTGGCCAGCTGTGTCTTTTGCTGCTGCAGTGACAACCATGCAGGTTCCAGCATGGCAATAACCATCAACCAAATCAACAAACCCAGACTAGCCAAAAAAAGCAGGCGACGTTCACGCAGTTGCAGCTGTTGAAATTTATTCTTTAATTGCTGCCAGTTCATGGTGTACTCCCCGGCTTACCCTCTACCTGAAACAACAAAAGTCCGGCATCATCCGTGTGTTCCAGGGTCAGTCGTTGAAAGCGCTGCCCTTTAAAGTAAGGGTGCAAAGCCAGACGGGACAGCCAACCCGGCACTTCAGCAGAACGTAAAGCATAACCAGTAAAGTTACTGCGCTGCTGCTTCAACTGAAACTCACTGAGCCACAGCTCAGGTGCATCGGCCGTTTGCAAATGCACCATCACCTCAGAAAAATGGACTTGGGGTTGCTGCTGTTGTTGCAATAGCAAATTGATACGCTCGGTACGCTGGATACGTGCTTGCAATGCTGCCTGGGTTTGCAGTAATTCTGTGGAGGCAGTTCGTTGCTGCAGTAATTGCTGAAACTGTTCCTGTTGCTGCAGCTGCTGTGTCAATTGCTGCTGTGCTTGTTGTAATCGGCTGTTGATCTGTTGTTGCTGATAACTAATACTCCCAAACAGCAGCAGCAATACCACTCCACAGCTACCAAGCAGCAGACTAAGCTGTGGCAGACTCCACTGCTCTGCAACCGGGAGCAAGGATGGATCAAACAGATTAACTTGCGTTTTCAAGCCTGGCCTCCTGCAGAGCGAATACTTCAGAACCCATAGCGGCAGCTAAGGGCACTGCAAATTGCGCCTGTTGCGTTAGCGGCACGTCAGGAAGCCACTGACCAAAATCCAATAACTCGACTTTGGCAAAACCCAGTTCGCGGAAAAAACCAGCAATATCCTCTTGCAGTTCGGTATCCAGTGCCAGAAACATGTGCCTGACAGGTGCTTGCTTCATCTGGCCTTCAAAATAATCCACAGAGCGTTGCACCTCTAGCCCTAGTGTATCCAGATAGCCTTGATGCAAAGCATCAAGGCTCAGCTGCTCCAGCTGTTGTATGCCACGGATACGACGGGAAAAACAAACCTGCTCCCCCCGTACAATCATCATAGCAACATCTTGGCCACTGCGATGCGAGAGCACCAGAGTCGGTTGAGGCTGGGCAGGAATAAGATCTTTTAACAGCCACTCCTCCGGCAGGATAGTCGTGATAGGAAGCCTGGCCCGGTGCAAACTGCCAACCAGTTGTTGCAATAAATCCTGACTACTGACAACCATCTGCAAGCGCGCAGCTTGTTGCTGATGTGAGCTTGGTAAGTCCAGGTAATCGAACTGCATATCATCCAGTTCTAAGCTAACCAGCTCTTTTAACTGCCAACGTAAGGCTGCTTTTAACTCTGCTTCGGGTACTTGCGGTTTATCCACTTGCACCAACTGATAAAACTCCGGTGCCAATACCAACACAACATCAGTCACCATTGGCAGTTCTTTTAAGCACTGTTCCAGTGGCTTACTCCAGTCTGCTCCCTGAAAATTCAGAGTACGCCGAAAGGTGCACTTCATGGAGTCACCTTGTTTTGTCAGCACGATAATACTACAGCCATCGTCCTGCCAATGCAGAGCAGCAACGGCCTGCTGATGCGTCTGTTTATCGAAAAGCTTTCGTAGCGATGCCCACATAAACGCTATAACCTGTTTGCAAAGCCGCTATAATGAGCGACCCTATTATTGTTGTCATTGTATTCAGGTAACTGTCTGGTTTAGCTTAGCATGATGAACAAGAAGCCAGCAAATAACTGGCAACAAATCTGTGATCCTTTATTTGATCGGCATCAACTGCGGCTGTGGTTATACCAGGCTGCCCAACCATTCGATGCACTATCAGGCAATAAGCAACTGAAGCTTCACTATCCGCTTAAAATGGCTCAGAAACAAGGCCAAAAGGGTATTCTCACTTTTGGAGGCGCTTTTTCCAATCACCTGGCTGCTACTGCCATTGCTTGTGAACAACTGAGTATGGCTTCAATTGGCCTGGTACGTACCGACCAGCTGGATACTGAGAACCCAACTCTGCAACAATGCCATGCTTCAGGCATGCAACTGCTGCCCCTTAGCCGAACTGAATATCGCTTACGCAACCACCCCGACTGGTTAGCACAGCTGCAGCAACAATACCCTGATTTCGTGATTGTGCCGGAAGGCGGCAGTTCAGAGCTTGGCGTGCAAGGTGTCAGTGAGCTTAATTTAACAAGCACCCCGGATGGCAACAGCCAGTTTATTGTCTCGGCAAGCGGCAGCGGTGGCACTATCGCTGGGCTTGCCCTTGGCAACCCAAATGCGCAAGTGGTAGGCATTGCGGTAGTCAAGGATGTGACCTTGCAGCAGAAGGTGAAGCATTTTTGCCAGCAAGCAAACAACTGGCAGCTGATAACTGGTTATACCGGCAAGGGGTATGGCCGTTTTGATGCAAAGCTGCTGCAGTTTTGTCTGGATTTTCGGCAACGCCACCAGATCACGCTTGAGCCGGTCTATACTGGCAAAGCCATGTCGGCGCTCTATCAGTTGATTGCTGCCGGCATCTTCCCTAGAGGCAGCACCTTAACATTCTTTCATACTGGCGGCTTACAAGGCTTGGCGGGGCTACGCTACCGGGGTTTAATCGCCGAAGCGGATTATAAGGCACTAACAGCTTCAGACTGAAATAAGCCACCACAAATCACGGTCAATAAAAAAGCCCCACTCTTGCGAGTAGGGCTTTTCTATGGAATGGGTGCCTGGCGGTGTACTACTCTCGCATGGCGAATGCCACACTACCATCGTCGCAGCTGCGTTTCACTTCTGAGTTCGGAATGGAGTCAGGTGGTTCCACAGCGCTATTGCCACCAGGCGTAAACTGGTTTTGTCTGTCTTTAACTAGCAAGCTGATTTCGATAGCGTGCATACAAGCCACTTGGGCGTTGTATGGTTAAGCCTCTCGGGCAATTAGTACAGGTTAGCTTAACGTGTCGCCACGCTTCCACACCCTGCCTATCAACGTTGTGGTCTCCAACGACCCTTTAGCAGACTTAAAGTCTGAGGGATAACTCATCTTGTGGCCGGCTTCCCGCTTAGATGCTTTCAGCGGTT
>NZ_FNRM01000011.1 GCF_900107845.1 Alkalimonas amylolytica | reverse complement strand
AATTAAGCAACTTGTTAGGTGTCTTCACTGTTAGCATAAAAATACACCCCTACAGAAATCCAGATGACTAAACATGTTATAAACAAGCCTGGCTCTTGAGACCAGTATATCATTCCAGTCCGACCAGGAAGAGCACCGAAATATATAACTGCGATAATAGATATTGACCAAGTTATCAAAACAAATATCCGCGATTGTCTTATATCGATTTCTTTTTGTTTGAGTTGATGAATTTCGTAATCACTGAGATATGGTGACTTTTTAGCATCTAATCGAGCAATCATCTTTTCCAACTGCACTTTATCTTTTACGCTTAAAGTACTGTCTGAAATGAGAATACTCTTCATTTCATCAACAGAGCTTCGTTCAAAACGACTGAAAATCACAGTATCTACCTAACGCAAAGCTTTGGGGCGGCTGGAGCGCAGCGTAAGCCGTCCCAGCCACGATAGTGGCGACAACAGCGCCTTGTTAGGAAACTTCCGCTTCCATATTGAAAAAACGTTCATCTTCGCTTTGTGTAACAAAACCATTCCTTTGGTAGAGACTGACCGCTGGGCTAATTTTTAATACCCTTAATGCAAGTCTACTTAGATCTGCATTTAAAGTAAGATTTTTAGCTTCTTGTATTGCGACCTGTCCGATTCCTTTATTTTGCGCCGATGAGATAACCTGAAGGTCTCTTAAGACACAGCAATCATTGTCAAATTGCAAGCGCATGACTCCTACGACTTCTTGCTTATAAATGATGTCATAGTTTTCAAGTTCAGCAGTAACTTCATACACCTTTGACGCGTCCCACTCCGGAGCAAATTGCTCGTAGTAAACTCGCATATTGTCAAAGGTAAAATTAGCCGCTCTTCTGAGGTTTTTAGAGCGTACAAATGTTATATCCATCAAGTCTCCTAACGCTGCCATCACGCGCTTGTCGCGTGCATTGCCTTGTTAAGTTTAATCTCCATAGGCTGATAGACCAAACCTGCCGATTTTCCCGTTTCGCCCTTACACTCAAACCCATACTTCTCATACGCGGGCACTGAAGACAAGGACGCGCTTACAGTAACAATATCAACCTTTGCATAATTCAGTGCTGATGAAAGCAGCGCTCTACCAGTGCCTTCTTTCTGCCGTTCAGGGCTAATAAAAAGCATTGCAACATGACGCCCTTCTTTGAGCTCGATCACGCCTTCAATTTTTCCATCGATTTCTGCGACAAGTATCAAATTGTCGCCCTTCATTCTCTCAAGAAAGGCGCTACTCGCAGCAATTTTGGAAAACGTTGAAACCCCTTCCTCAGACAATGTGTCCGCAACAGACTGCGAAAACGAAGCCATGCAAGTTGCGCTGACAGCTGCGAGATCCTGCTCTTCCATTTCCCTGATAATCACCGAACCCTCTCAAAAACTTAACGCAAAGCTTTGGGGCGGCTGGAGCGCAGCGTAAGCCGTCCCAGCCACGATAGTGGCGACAATAGCGTCTTGTTAGCGGTCATGTCGGGTTAACCATTTTTTGCCGTGTTTGTGCTGCCATTACTTTAGCTTGCAGTTCAGAAGATAAAGCAACAACATGAATCTCAATACCAAAAACTTTTGCTGCTTCTGCCACCCAAGATTTTCCTTGTACATAACCTGCTGCACTATCGGAAGCAAAGCACATTATTTTTCGCCAATCTGATCCCAGCTCCTTACCTATTAGTGCGAGCTTTAGCACGTCACCTTTAATTTTGTGAAGTTGAGCTCCTTTAACTGCTCCAACACGCGCATAAACTTCGACTACCACTTTATTTTGAAGATCAATCGCATCAGGTTGAACACCTACACTTACAGGAAGCCTAGCCCCTTGGTCAAAATGTAAATCTAACTTTTTCTCAAGCTCACAAAGCATATGGCTTTCGGCTTCTCTTTGCTCTGAGGAATCAGACAAATGTTTAGTCATGATGCAAATGCCTTAATGACCGCTAACGCCCAAATTTAGCGCGGAAAGCCGCGCAGCGGGTTGACGTCACAGCCAGCGCTTTTTGCTGGCGATAAAATTTGATTGTTATATTTAATTCTCACAGATTGAGACTTTTTCTCCAGACAAAAAGCGCTCTATCGTTGTTTTGTTTTTCGAGTCGTACGCTGGTAGTTGGTAAACTGTTATTTTAGTTTGTGTGCCATTTTCACTGAGCAACTCAATCATCCTTTCATACCAGCTGTGGAAGTTAACTCTTCTTTTTACAGCGATTTGATAACTACGGTCTGTAAGCTGGCTTGCTTCAACTGTTTTAGACTCATGTGAGCCAATAAAAGCACCACCAACGGGGATCATTGTCGAGTTGCTAACCTGATAGCATTTTGCATATTCATCTATTAACAATTGAAAGGCTTTATCAACCTTCAGGTCAGCTTCAAATTTTAGTGGTGCGTATCTTGATGTTTTAAATTCATCCGCTGTTTTAGGTGGCATGCTACAGCCAACAAGCAAGACAATAAAAAATATTGGAATTACTCTCATGATTTTACTCTTTAAAAATATAACGCTTTAAGCAGCGGCGCCGCTCGCGGCGTCCTGCTGGCTTAACTTGTTAGCTGCATTTACGCTACGAAGAGCTTTGAATACTAAAAACCAAATTATGATAGCCATTAAATTAATAGTAAGACTTGATTCTCCGATTGCCCATGAGATATTTATTTGTAATCCAAATATTAAGCTGAAACCCCAATTAGCCGTCTCAAAGCCTATAATCTGCAAACCGTATAACCAAAGACACCACTTTAATGCAAAAACACTACGCTTAAAGACCTTATAAGCTAGATATGTATTTAGAAGCAACATAACGCTGAGGACAGATATTAAAATGTACATCAAGAGCGTTTGGTTTTGCGTAGCGCTGGGAATCAACATACCCATAACTACAAAACCGACAACGCTGCTCAGAGCAAGAGTCCAGTAAGTTAATATTGTGTACTTGTTATGGGATTCGAACATGGAGTCCTCGTGCAGCTAACAGCTTAATAGTTTGGAAAATCCCTTCTTTCTTCGCGGGGTTTTCCTTTCTATCTTTTTCCAAATTTCCCCAATCTATCGAACTCATGCATCATAATCAACAATTTAATTACACTTTAGAACGCTTCTAATGGAGAAAGCGGGGATTTTCCATGCAAGTAACTTATTTACAGGTATTTTACTTTTACTGTCAATGCATCCAGTGTTTTGTGCTGTTGCTCATATCGCCCAGCGAGTATTAAGCAACAACGACAAATGTCACGAAAAGTCTGCCACTGGGAGAGCGTCAACAAACCCCGTGCATGCGAACGGATTTCCTATCATCATCCTGAGCATTGATCGGCAAATGCCGCCCAGTTGCTGCTCTATCCCTAGACAGCAAATTTCTTTATAATAGCGCGCTCAAATTCCTCGTCGTTCAACCAACGGAAAAAAGCCTATGTTGATCCTGCGTGGTGCACCTGCACTGTCAGACTTTCGAATCCGCAAACTGATGGACCAATGCCAGCGACTGGCGCTGCCGGTTACGGAGATTTACGCTGAGTTTATGCATTTTGCCGAGCTAAGTGCCCCTTTGTCTGCCGAGCAGCAGCATACGCTGGAACAACTGCTGACCTATGGCCCGGCGCTGGCCAGTCATGCCCCGCAGGGTTTGATGCTGCTGGTGACACCACGGCCAGGCACCATTTCGCCCTGGTCGTCGAAAGCGACTGATATCGCCCACAACTGTGGCTTGTCGTCGGTGGTGCGGTTGGAGCGTGGCATTGCGTACTACATTGAAAGCAGCGAAACCCTGACCATCAGCCAGCAGACAGAGTTACAAGCCCTGCTGCACGATCGGATGATGGAAGCGGTGTTTGATAGTCTGGAAGCTGCCGAGCAATTGTTCCTGCACGGTGAGCCGGCACCACTCAGCTCGGTGGATATACTGGCCGGTGGCCGTGACGCCCTGGTCGAGGCTAACCAGAGCATGGGGCTGGCACTGGCCGACGATGAAATCGATTATCTGGTCAGCAACTTCCAGCAGCTGGGCCGCAACCCGAACGACATTGAACTCTACATGTTTGCCCAGGCCAACTCCGAGCATTGCCGGCATAAAATTTTCAATGCCGACTGGACCATCGATGGCCAGCAACAGCCCAAGTCGCTGTTCAAGATGATCAAAAACACCTTTGAGCAGACCCCGGATTACGTGCTGTCGGCCTACAAAGACAATGCCGCTGTGATGATTGGCTCGGAAGCCGGTCGTTTCTTCCCGGATGCAACCACCCAGGAATACAACTACCATCACGAGCCGATCCACATTCTGATGAAGGTAGAAACCCACAACCACCCAACCGCCATTTCTCCTTACCCGGGCGCGGCCACCGGCTCTGGCGGCGAGATCCGAGACGAAGGTGCGACCGGTGTGGGGGCCAAGCCCAAAGCCGGCCTGGTTGGTTTTTCTGTATCGAACTTGCGTATTCCGGGCTTTGAACAGCCGTGGGAAACCGATTTTGGCAAGCCAAGCCGCATTGTCAATGCGATGGACATTATGCTGGAAGGCCCATTGGGCGGGGCTGCCTTTAACAACGAATTTGGCCGGCCCAATCTGGTCGGTTATTTCCGTACTTACGAGCAACAGGTCAACAGCCACAATGGCGTGGAAGTGCGTGGTTACCACAAGCCGATTATGCTGGCCGGTGGTTTGGGCAATATCCGTGCAGATCATGTGCAAAAAGGCGAGATGAAACCAGGCTCTAAGCTGGTGGTGCTGGGTGGCCCGGCGATGAACATCGGTTTGGGCGGTGGTGCTGCTTCTTCGGTGGCGTCCGGTCAGTCGGCGGAAGATTTGGATTTCGCTTCGGTGCAACGGGAAAACCCGGAAATCGAACGCCGCTGTCAGGAAGTGATCGACCGCTGCTGGCAGCTGGGCGATGCCAACCCGATTTGCTTTATCCATGATGTCGGTGCCGGTGGTTTATCCAATGCCTTCCCGGAGCTGGTGAACGATGGCGGCGTCGGTGGCCGTTTTGAGCTGCGCAAAGTACCGAACGATGAGCCGGGCATGTCGCCACTGCAAATCTGGTGCAACGAGTCGCAGGAACGTTATGTGATGGCGATCCCGCCCGAGCGTCTGGCGGTGTTTGAAGACATTTGCCGCCGTGAGCGCGCCCCTTATGCGGTGGTGGGGGAAGCCACTGCCGAACAGCAGCTGGTGCTGTCGGATCAGCATTTTGGCAACACGCCGATTGATTTGCCACTCAATGTATTACTGGGTAAAGCGCCGAAGATGCACCGTGATGTGCAAAGCAGCCAGACTGCGGGTGAGCCGTTGCAGCTGGATAACGTGACTGTGGCCGATGCCACCGAGCGGTTGCTGCGTTTACCGACCATTGCTGAGAAAACTTTCCTGATCACCATTGGCGATCGCTCCGTGACCGGTTTGGTGGCGCGCGATCAGATGGTTGGTCCCTGGCAGGTGCCGGTGGCCAACTGTGCGGTGACGGCGGCGTCGTACGACAGCTACCACGGCGAAGCCATGTCGATGGGCGAGCGCACCCCGCTGGCCTTGCTGGATTTTGGCGCCTCTGCCCGCATGGCGGTGGCCGAAGCCATCACCAACATTGCCGCCACCGATATCGGTGAACTGAAACGCATTAAACTCTCCGCCAACTGGATGGCCGCAGCCGGTCACCCGGGTGAAGATGCCGGTTTGTACCAGGCGGTGAAAGTCATTGGTGAGGAGCTGTGTCCGGCGCTTGGCCTGACCATCCCAGTGGGTAAAGACTCGATGTCGATGAAAACCCAGTGGCAACAAGATGGCGAGCAAAAAGCCGTTACCTCACCTTTGTCCCTGGTGATCACTGCTTTTGGCCGGGTAGAAGACATTCGCAAAACCGTGACGCCACAGCTTCGCACCGACTGCGGTGACAGCAGCCTGCTGCTGATTGATTTGGGCCAGGGCCAAAACCGCCTGGGCGCGTCTTGTCTGGCGCAGGTGTACCAGCAACTGGGCCAGGAAGTGCCGGATCTGGCGTCGCCAGAGCTGCTGCAACACTTCTTTGATGCCATGCAGCAACTGGTGCGTGAGCAGCAAATTCTGGCCTACCACGACCGCTCCGACGGTGGTTTATTGCTGACACTGGCCGAAATGGCCTTTGCCGGTAAGGCTGGTTTCGAGGTGGATATCGCAGCGCTGGGTCAGGATGATTTGGCGGTGCTGTTTAGCGAAGAGCTGGGCGCTGTGCTGCAAGTCAGCAACGACAAGCTGGCGCATGTGCAGCAAGTGCTGGCGGATCATCAGCTGGCGGCTTGCAGCCATCTGCTGGGTCGTGTCAGCAACAGCGACGATATTCTGGTGCGTCGTGGCAATGCCCTGGTGTATCAGCAAAGCCGCACCACACTGCGCTGCATCTGGGCCGAAACCACCTATCAGATGCAGGCGATGCGGGACAACCCGGATTGCGCCCAGCAGGAATTTGCTGCCAAAGCCGATCAGGCCGATCCTGGCCTGAGCACCCGTTTGACCTTTGATCTGAATGCCGATATTGCCGCGCCTTACATTGCCAAAGGCGCTGCGCCCAAAGTGGCTATTTTGCGTGAGCAGGGTGTGAACTCGCATCAGGAAATGGCCGCAGCCTTTAACCGGGCTGGGTTTAGCGCCATCGATGTGCATATGAGCGATATTCTGTCTGGTCGTCGTCAATTGAGCGACTTCGATGGCCTGGTGGCTTGCGGCGGTTTCTCCTACGGCGATGTACTGGGTGCCGGTGAAGGCTGGGCCAAGTCCATCTTGTTCAATGCGCAGGCGCGCGATCAGTTCGCGGCTTTCTTTCAGCGTGACAATACCTTCTCGCTCGGGGTGTGCAACGGCTGTCAGATGATGTCGAACCTGAAAAGCCTGATCCCGGGCGCCGAGCTGTGGCCACACTTTGTGCGCAACAAGTCCGAGCGCTTTGAAGCACGCTTTAGCCTGGTGGAAGTGCAGGAAACGCCATCGCTGTTCTTCAGCGGCATGGCCGGTTCGCGCATGCCGATTGCGGTCTCGCACGGGGAAGGCCATGCCGAATTTGCCAATCAGCAAGCCTTTGCCGCGGCCAACGACAGTGGCACCGTAGCTTTGCGCTATCTGGATAACTTCGGCCGCGTCACTGAGCAGTACCCGGCCAACCCGAATGGCTCACCGGCCGGTATCACCGCTTTAACCAGCCGTGATGGCCGCGCTACCATTATGATGCCGCACCCGGAGCGGGTATTCCGCACCGTGGCCAACTCCTGGCATCCGGATGACTGGCAAGAAGACAGCCCCTGGATGCGGATGTTCCGCAACGCCCGGGTCTGGCTGGGCTAAGGCTGTGATTGAAAACCCGCGCTGGCGCGGGTTTTTGCTTATTGGGAGAACAAACCCATGCAACGGATAGGTCGAGTACTGCAAACTGTGCTGGTGCTATGGCTGCTCAGCAGTTGCAGCGATGCGGTACTGGAAGTGCCGATTGCCAAGCTGGCGGATGAGCCAGAACGTTTTCATGGCCATGTGCTGGTGGTCGAAGGGCTGGTGCAGCGTTTTGATGACCCCTTGCACCACTGGCTGGAAGATAAGCAGCAAAACCGGGTAGGCATTATACCGGATGAGCTGCTGCACGATTTAGTCGGGCAGCAGGTACGGGTTCGTGGCCGCTTTACGGCGTATCCGCAGCAAGGCAGACGGATCCAGGTGCATCAATTGATCCGGCTGCCTGCTGCGGGCAGGGTGCATCAGAACGAGCAGATTGAGGTCCAGCTCTCATCCGAGCCTGGTGTCGACTGAGTCCACCAGTTGGCGCGGTACAGCACCTGTTGGTATTGCATCAGATCGCCATTCACAGCATGACTTGGGTTACCAGCCCAGTCGTTTTGTGGCCAGTTCGGATAGGCCGGAGCTGTGGCCGGATCATGCCCCTGGCAATCATCCGGAATAGGGTCGGTTTCACCGGCCCGGATATCCAGATTCACAAAGTAGCTGTTATCCGATACGAAGAAACGGTTGCTGGCTAAATCCGGGCTAAGCTGTACGCTGTTGTTGCTGAGCACCCCAATCTGGATCAGTGAGCCGTGCTGGGCATTGACTTCATTGGCAAGATCAAAGGCCCATTGCTGCGGTAACTGAGCGGCTGTGATGGTCCAGCTTTGGTCCAGCAATTCCTGGCCCTGGCTGTCAAACACCCGAAGCTGGGCGCTATCGCCTGCCGCGACCGGGATTTGCAAATCAACAAAAGCACCTTTATCAAACCAGCTTGGCGGTGGGTCGACCGGATCGGTACCGCCACCACCGCCGGTAAAGAGCAGATCCGAGCAGTTGTAAAACCCTTCACCGACCACATCGTTGCGTTGCCAGCGGGTATAGAGAATCGCCGGTCCGCTTCTATCCGCTGGCAAGGGCACGTCAAACAGGTAATAGCCGGCTTCGGCCGGCGTATTGCCAGTCTCATAAATCAAGTCTAAGTCTTCCCAGTGCAGCGGACGGGCCGCCGGATCAATACCGGGCTTGGTCAGGTAAAACTGCCAGAAGCTTGGGTTGTGCGGCGTGGTGGCCCGAAAACGCACCGGCAACACCGGGGTTTGCGCCAGATTGATTTCGGTTTTTTGCCAGTGACCGGACGCGATGTTCATGCCGGCTTTACGATCATCATTCGCCGCGCACAGAGTACCATTAGGAATGGCGGCCCGCACTGCCGCCATGTTGTGGTAATCACGGATATTGATGGCAAATTCGTGGTGCTGGGTATACATGTAGCCACCGGATTGCTGAAAAGCCGCGCGGCAGGCCAGGTTCGGTACGCCGGAGCCATCGGCCGGCCACCAGTAGCCGCCATCTTCTTTACAGATTTGCTGACGGGCCTTGGGGTATTCGACGTAGCCGTGCGCCAGCAAGGCGGGGCTGGCCAGCAAGGTGGCGATGGCCAGCAATCGACGGGAATGGGTGATGACATGGTTCATGGAGTGTCTCCTTATGGTTGTAATGCGGGGCCAGGCCCCGCTGTTGGTTTTTTCGTGTTGTTACAGGCTACAAATCAGGGCCCAGCTGCCATCGGAGCCAGGCACTGAATTGGTCCACCAGTTAGCGCGATAAACACGACCCTGATACGACAGGTGATCACCGCCGAGGGCATGACTTGGATGGCCGGCCCAGTCGGTCTGTGGCCATTGCGGCCAGGGGTGGATAGGGCTGATGCCACCACAGCCTTCACCCGGGCCACCATTGCCTGGATCGCCATTGCCCGGATCGCCAGGCAGTTCGGTCAGCTGCGGCAGCTGCGGGTATTCCTGGCTGAAGGCATACACCTCGCCAGCCAGTTCAATGCGCCAGCCGGTTGGGGTAGGCATTGGCAACTGGTAATTTAAGGTCAGCTCCAGGCTTTCACCCGGTGCCAGGCTGGCAAAGCCCGGGATGCTGAACTCGGCCCGATGAAAGGGGTGCTGCAAGCCACCAATGTTGTTGCCACTGGCATTGCGGCCACTGTCGATGACGCTTAAGCCGAAACCACTTTGATCGCTCAGGCTATCCGGAATGGCGGTGGGCACCGAAAAGCTGATGGCACTGCCACCGGGAATGGTCAGCTGGCTGTGATTGGTCAGCGTCAGGGTGGGGTTGATGGGAAAGTTTTGATCGCCCAGTTTAAAGTTATCAATGGTAAAGCGCAGATCGATGGCCTGCTCCGACAGCGGCAGCTCGGAGCGCAGATGACCATAAGCAGGGGCCGATTGGAAGCTGTGGTAGAAAATCGAGGTCAGGGTATCGCCAAAGAAATACTCGCCACGATCGCTGTGCCAGCTGTAATCGCCGGCCAGCTCCCAGAACATCACGCCGCCAATTTGTTGATCAATCACGTACTGCGCCTTGGTGGCAATGCTGAGCTCGTCTTCAATCGATAAGAAAACCTTTTTCTCATCATTCCACAGCCAGGGCGCCACTGCGACTGGCTCGTAGTGATGCTGGTAGCTGCCAATCAACTGGTGTGCCGGGTTGGTGGCCGGATCCAGCCCATAATCCTCCAGGTAGGAGCCGACAATGCCTTGCTGCAGGTTGCGTAAATGCCACAAGGGATTGGAACCGGCCGGGATTTCCTGGCCCTGGGTATCCACATCGTGCCAGAGATTATCAATGCCGACGGCGCCATCGCCACAGCGGCTGACGGTGCTGCCACCGGTGCCCGGTGGGCATTGGCTTTGATCCGGTAAGGATGCAGTGCCCCAGAGGCCATGATGGCCGCCTTGCACCCGTTGCCAGCCCCGGCTGTAGTAGGGGATGCCAATGTTGATACGGCCAGCCGGCAGGGCGCCGCGGTAGTAATGGAAGGCCCAGTCGGTGTTCAGGTAACCCAATTGTTGGTACTGAGCGGCATTGTAGTAATTCCAGGCCACCAGCTCGGCATCTTCGCCGGTATCAAACAAGGCGGCATTAGGGCCGACAAACTGATTCCAGGAGCCATGCAGGTCGTAGCTCATT
This sequence comes from Alkalimonas amylolytica, assembly GCF_900107845.1. GTDB lineage: Bacteria > Pseudomonadota > Gammaproteobacteria > Enterobacterales > Alteromonadaceae > Alkalimonas > Alkalimonas amylolytica. The sequence goes on along the minus strand of NZ_FNRM01000011.1, from coordinate 81,015 downwards.
ACATTGATGAAATCGAGGTACTGCAAGGCGTCAAACACTTCCATACCGCGCAGCAGATAAGCCGATGAGGGCACCGCCATGGTCAGCTGGTAATGCACACCATCTTCAACGCTGGCTTCGTCCAGATACTGACGCAGTACCCGCATTAGCTCAACAAAAGAGGCATTCAGGCTGCCCCGTAGCGGATTGGCAATATGGAAATCGTCCGGATTGCCGGCGTCCGTCATGCTGGTCGGGTACTCGTAGTCGATGTCGAGGCCATCGAACTGGTACTGACGTAAAAACGCAACCGCCGACTCGGCAAAAGTATGGATCCCCGCATGATTGATGCTGCCATCCGGCTTGGTGGTCATGCTGTAAAAGCCACCACTGGCAATGCGATCACCATGGGCATCAAAGTAACCACCGGTTTCTGCCCAGCCACCGACTGCAATCAGCGTTTTGACATGGGGGTGTTCGGCTTTGTAGCGGTTCAGCAGATTGAAATGTCCCTGATAGGGCAGATTTGGATCCAGCTCGGCACCTGGTACATCGGGCCAGCTCATACCGGTCGAACTGTTGTTCGGATCGGTGACATCGCCGACCGAAATACGGTGGTTGCTGTCGACATGGGCAAAGGCGTAGTTAATATGGGTTATCTTTGACCAGGGGATATCGGAGGCCAGATAAGCGGGTTGATCGTTTTTGCCATGACGCCAGCTGGTGAAGTAGCCAATGATACGCCGTGGGTGATCCGGACTGATGATCTCGATGCCCAGCTCATCGTAGATGCTGCAGTAGGGCACTTCCAGCCCGGGGGTTTGGTAGAGACCATCTGGCCGACAGGGGGTATCGCCTGGGTGGGGCTCTACCGGATCCACTGGGTCCACCGGATCAACTGGGTCGACGGGGTCTATCGGGTCTACTGGATCAACGGGGTCCACTGGATCGACCGGGTCAACCGGGTCAACGGGGTCTACAGGATCAACCGGCTCAGTGCCATCACACTGGCCAAGTGGCGTCCACTCCTGCCAGGGACCGGAATGCTGGGCTGGACTTTGGCCCTGAGTCCACCAGTTGGCACGGTAGGCCTGTTGCTGTTGTTGTACTTCAGTACCGCTGGAGTAGGCTGTGGCATCCTGCCAGGTTGGGAGTGCGCTGCAGTCGTAGCCCAAAGCGGATGCACTGAGCAATGCCGCCAGGCTGGTTAATGCGTATGGAATAGGTTTCATCGTTCGTTCTCATTATTCTGAATGTGATAAAGCCCGCTGAAACGCGGGCTGCGGCTTATATTGGGTTATTGCTCTGAGTGGCCTAACCCCTGATGCATCGAGTTCAGAATGGCGCCGTTATCGGCATCAATTTCCCAGGCGAAAATACCGCCCAGCTGATGCTGCAGGATGTAACTGCCTTTTTCCCGTACCGAGCGTTTGGTATCCAGGCTGATCAGGGTGTTGGTGGCGGGGTTCCAGACATAGCTGGCTTTGGCTTCATCGTCCCAGCCCACGGTAAAGCCGTTGATGCCACTGGCCTCAGGTCCACCCATAAAGTCAGCTTCAATGGCTTTGTAATCCATGATGCCGCGTTCCCAACCGCCGGTGATGCCATCGCCGCCTATGCCGGTAAAGGGGTTGCCATCCACTACACCACTGACGTTGGTCCAGCCGCGACCATACATGGCGGCACCCAGCGCAATTTTTTCTGCCGGTACGCCACGGTTCAGCAGGTACTGCACCGCTTCATCGGCGGAGAAGCCGGCAATGGGCGAGTTGTCGGATGGGTACAAGCCGGTCATATGGCCCAGGGTACCGCTCCAGGCACCGTAGTAGTCATAGGTCATCAGATTAATGAAATCCATGTACGGGTGCGCATCTTCCCAATCGACCACACTGAGCTTTTGCACACCGCCGCTCATAGCGGCTGCCAGCTCGTACTCGCGGCCTGTTTCCAGGCTAAGTGCATCCAACGCTTCCCGCAATTCGCGCATCAGGATGGCAAAGCCGGCCCCGTCTTGTGGGCTGCCAAGCTCAGGCAAAGCGCCACCGCCTCCAGGGAATTCCCAGTCGATATCGATGCCATCAAAGAAATCATAGGTGCGGATAAAGTCGATCATCGAGTCGATAAAGACGGCTCTGGCGGCTGGATCAACCCCTATGTCGTACAGGGGATCAGACAGCGTCCAGCCGCCCACCGATGGCAGAATTTTAACCTCAGGGTGGGCTCGCTTCAGCCGGTACAGTTCGGCAAAAATACCGCGAATGGGCTGATCCCAGCGATCACCCGGGTAGGATTTTTCCAGCGCGGCAAATTTGTCGTGCACCACCACGCTGTAATCGGGCTTGCCCTGACACTGGGCATTTAAGGCGGCATAGCCTTCCGGATTGGCCTGACGCAGCGATTCATTCGGGCCACAGACTGGAATAAAGCCATAGTAGATATGGGTTAGATTCTCGGCCGGGATATCCGCCACATGGTAGTTGCGACCATAGATGCCCCATTCCACGAAGTAAGCGGCTACCTTTTTGCCTGTGGTGTTCTGGTAGCTGCGGTTGCGCTCTTTGAGTGGGTGCGGCCAGTAGGTCATATCAAGATCGGTCCAGGGATCAAAATCCGGATTGGTGCCACCGCCGCCACCGCCACCTGAGCTTGCGGAGACGGAGACGGTGGTGGCATCACTGTCGGTGCAGAGTAGGGCGGAGCTGCTTTGCTGGCAGAGGCTAACCCTGTATTGGTACTGGCCGGTTTGGCCGACATTGACCTGCACACTGCCACTTTGCGCCTGTTGGCCACTTGGCGTTAGTGAAGCACTGTGAATCACCGTATCATCCTGTTTTAATTGCCACAGATTGCCGTTCGTGCCCCACCACATATTCCAGCTGATGGTAAAGCTGGCGCTGCCATTGGTCAGGCTTTGGTTGTTGTCCAGCCAGGCAATCACCGGTTTTGCCGGAGCTGCAGGATTGACTGGACCGGGATCAACCGGGTCTACCGGATCAACTGGATCCACAGGGTCCACTGGATCCGAGCCACCACTCCCACTGACCTGAATGGTGGTAATGCCGCTGGCCTGACAGTTCTCGGTACCATCGGTTACCAGACAAAGCTGAACTTGCAGTTGGTAGTTACCCGGCTGAGTCAGCGTTAAATTGGCCTGGCCACTTTGTGCTTGCTGGCCATTTGGTGTTAAGGCGGCACTGTAGACAGCGCTGTCATTTTTCAGCAATGTCCACTTATTGCCATTGGTGCCCCACCACATATCCCATTGCACTGGGATGGTAACAGTGCCATTTTGCAGCTCGAACTGGCTTGGCATCCAGCTGATGTTGGGGGTGCCAGGTGTGCTGGCAAAGACTGAGCTGCTGATGAAAAGCAGCGAACCGGCCAGACAAAGCTGACTTATACGATCTTGCATGGTGTCCTCCAAAGCGAGTTTTTATTGTTATCACTACCCTGAGGCAGTTTGGTATCAACATGCTATAACGAATGTCTGCCTGACGGACGGCTCCCTGTTGCTGGCTGTGTTGCTCCGTATTGCATGTCCGTACTAACTATTTATCAAATGACAGCGTTGTCAAATGATAAAGTTCTGATAATAAGCTAAGTGTCTGAAATGAAATTATAAAAAATTTACGATTCAGTGGCGGGAAAGTTTACAGTGCCAGTTTGTACTGGCACTGTAGAAGGGCCTCAATCAATCTGCCGTTGCCGACGCTCGCCACTGCGGCTGCTGCGCTCGTTTGTTTGCGGCCTTGGGTTGGCTGAGCGCTCAACCCGTTGCGGCCGTTGTGCCGGTGCTGTGCTTTGAACCCTGTTGGGCGAGCTTGGCTGCGATTGTACCCGGTTCGGTGCACTGGGTTGTGACTGCACCGGATTTGGGCTGCGTATTGTCTCGACCGGGCGCTGCACTCGTGGTTGCGGTTGAGTGCTTTGGCGGATTGGCTCCGGTTGTGGTATGGCCCGCTGTTCTAACTGGCGATTCGGCCTGACAGGGGCTTGCTGTTCATGACTTCTGGTCTGAGCGCGTTGCTGCATGGCAGCTTGATGGCTTGGTACGGTTTGGCTTTGCTGCGCCTCACGCGCACCACGGTACTCGGTAGTCCGGGGGCTTTGTTGAACTTCACGGGTACCCCGGTATTCTGAGGCGCGCTGCCGCTGTTCACGAACCGGACTGGCCGTTGCACTGTCCGTGGACAAGTGGCGTTCTTGCCGCTCAATAAGCTGCTGGCGTTGATTGAGATCCGCAGAGCGCTCATGGGTGGCTTGCTGACGCTGTTGCAGCTGTTGCCGGCGATGCTGCAGATTGGACTCATGCTGCTGTGGTGCAGCATCAGCCCGCAGGTGACGTGAGCGCTGTTCGCTTCGGTCAGAACGATCGTACTCCTGACGTTGTCCTTGCTCAGTTCTTTGCTGGCTCCGAGCGTGCTGGCGGAAACTGGTGCTGTAATCACCACTCGGCTGTGCACGCGGGCGGCGCCACTCCCGGGCTGGACCACGTTCTTCCCGGGTATAGCTTCTGGGGCGTGGGTCGTACTGACGAGTTAATGCTTCCCGGCGATAGACCACACCACGGCGATGCACCGGATTGTGCTGCCAGCGCTTGCCATGATGCACATGGACTACCCGGGTCGGGTAATAGCGTGGCGGGTGATAAAAGTGGTGATGGTTCACAATCACATGACGATGGTGCCAGTGAAAGCTGCTGAAATAAAAGCGCGGTGTGACCCGATAATAGGGTCCCCAGTAAAAAGCACTGTGGGTATAATAAGCCCCTGGGTAGTGCCAGTAGTAGGGTTGATGATGTGGCCACCACCAGTCACCATAGACGATACGGGTGTTGTAGTAAGGAACATACACTACTTCACGCTGACGTGGCTCGATCACGATCACATTCTGTTCACGCTGAACCACTATGTGTTCGACTTCATCGAAAGCACCGTGGGCATAAGCCCGTTCACGCAGCTGCTGGATGCTTTGCATCACCCAGGTTTCATCGGTCAGAAAAGCTTCGCCCAATTGCTCCAGCCAGTCCAGATCATCGCTCATGCGTTCTAACAGATCGGGAAACGCAACCAAGGCTTTGACACTGGGATCCCAAGGTTGTTGCTCGACGTGCTGCAGGGCTGTTTCTGCATCCAGCTCTGAGTTTTGGACGACCCAGCGCGCGGCCTGAACGACTTCAAGTGGGTAGGTTGAGGCAATCAGCACATGGCTAAGAATACTGTCAGGATACAAGGCTATCGGCGCCAGCACCTGATCCAGTTGAGCCTGTTCGAAAGACTCATCCTGAGCCTTAGCTGGTTGGCTAAGCAGTAGGGTACCCAGTACCAACGGCAGCCAAAAACTGAAGATACGTGCTAAGTCAGACATGGTGTGTCCTCCTGTACTCGCCATTGCCAACGGGATCTTACCGCGGCTAGCGATCCGTGTAGCGTGAAAGAGTCACGCATTTGACTAATTTATAGACGGTACAAGCTTAACTTAACCTGAATTGGCACAATCTGCCAGGCAGCTGACAGCCTTCATCCCATATAGCGTTGTTTCTTATGAGCTTTAATCTTTGTGATATCGACCAGTACCAGGCCGTCCATACAGTCTGAAAAATCCGAGTCCAGTCCAAAGCTTAAAAAATAAGCGCCACCAGGCTCACACAATTCGCTGTACTGCTTGTATAAGGTGGGTATGCTTAGCCCCATATTCGCCAGCAAATGCTTGAGCTGACAAAAATCAGCTGCATAGTCGTTACCGCTAAAGTGCGGGCGTAATTCTGCTAACAGTTGTTCATGCAACACATAGGGATGACGGGATACTGCCGGGGATGCCGGATGCTGAAAGTAAAGGTTGTAAAAGTACACCATCAGATCGCGAGCGGCCTGGGGATAGCTGTTGGATAAACTGACGGCGCCATACAGATAACGGATATCCGGCCGCTGTTTCAGGTAGGCACCAATGCCATACCACAGATAGTCCAGGCTACGCTTGCCCCAATATTTCGGCTGGACAAAACTTCGGCCCAGCTCTAACCCAGCGTTCAGATAGGGCTTCATGCCACTGGATAAATGAAAGAGAGCATCGCAGTACAAGCCCGCTTGTCCATGCTGTGCCATAACGGCCGCTGTATCGGCAAAACGATAACTGCCAACGATATCCAATTCTTTGGGATCCCATAGAATCAAGTGTTGGTACCAGCTATCAAAAGGATCGATATCACGGCGTTTACCGCTGCCCTCACCAACCGCTCTAAAAGCCACTTCACGTAAACGACCAATTTCACGCAGTACGGGCGAGCTGCCTTGGTGCTGATACAGATAGATTTGCTTCTGATCGGCGGTTTCACCCAATAAGTGGCAGGCTTCGACAGCTTTCTTCAGCACTTTGCGATCTTCAGGCAGGGCAATACCGCTTTGAGTATGAAACAGAGGAGCTTTATCGGTGCCAATACGATACAGATGCTTTTTAAACAGCTTAGCTCTGGCCTGAGGCTCCAGCGCCAGGCTGGAAAAACTTTCAAAGGGAATCAACTCACCGATGCGAATTTGTAGCTGCTTTTGTCGCTGGCGGAACATTTCACGGACTAGCAGCAGGGTAGCCAGCGGTTTGTAAAGCATGGAAGCCAGATAGAACTGCCAGGAGTTGCGCCCTTGTAGATGGATGGGCAGCACCGGTGCCTTAGCCTGGGTGGCAAAGCGAAGAAAGCCATGGTGCCAGCGGCCATCACGAATGCCGTTTGGTTTTAGTCGGGATACTTCACCGGCAGGAAAAATTATCAGCGCCCCGTCCTGCTGTAAATGGTGGGCGATGTTATCCAACAGCTCGCGTCGTGTTTTGCTTTGCATGGCATCGACTGGAAATAACAGGGCATGCAAAGGCGGCAAAGTCATCAGCATCTGGTTGGCGACAATTTTTACATCGGGTCGGATTTCGCTAATCAGCTTGATCAAGGCTAGCCCATCCAGTGAACCAATCGGATGATTGGCGATAATCACCACCCGACCATCGCTTGGGATACGCTCCAGTTCCTGTTCACGTACTGTGGTTTGGAATTGGAAGTAGTCCAGCACTTGCTCGACAAAATCCAGGCCCTGTAAATGCGGGTAACTTTCGGCAAAATGCATGAAATCTTTCTCATGCAGCAACTGGCGTAACAACCAGGTGGTGAGCTTTTTTAGCCGAGGCTTGTGATCTAGCTGTGGTGCTTGTTGCTGCAGCATTTGCTCGACATTAAACATGGTACTGCTCCGAACTGGTTTGGCTATTTCAGCCTAGCGCAGAGGTATGGCAGTTTGATGACGATTATATGACTGTTCTGTGACCTGCTCAGGCGACTTTGGTCAAGGCAGTGACGTTCACCTGGGTGGGCTCTGGCCAGACTGAGAGCTGCTGGCAAGTCTCGGCACAATGATAAAGCGCCAGGCTGCCATCCCTGGTCTCGACCAGGGCGGTGCAGCTGTCAATCCAGTCACCATCGTTGCAGTAGAGAATTCCATCTTGCAGGGTAATTTCAGGGTGATGAATATGGCCACAAACAATGCCATCGTAACCGCCGCGCTTGGCACGCTGAACTGCTGCATCCCGGTAGCGTGCTATGGCCTGACGAGCGCCAGGCACCATGCTTTTAATGTAAGCCGATAAGCTGAAGTAAGGCTGGCCTAACGTGCGGCGAAAGCGTTGATTCCAGCGGTTGAGGAACAGCAATACATCGTACAAATGATCACCCAGCCGGCGATGCCAGTGTGCCAGCTGCACATGCTTATCAAACTCATCGCCATGCAGCAATAACAAACGCTGGCCTGTGAGGGTTATATGCTGGCTGCGTAACTGCACCTGGATGGCTCCAAAATTTTTACCGGCATACAGTCGAAAGGCTTCGTCATGGTTGCCCGGTACATAAATAATTTCCGTGCCTTGTTCTGCCATGTTCAGCAGTTGCCGTACCACCTGATTTTGCTGAACTCTCCAGAATACCTGGCGCTGCATGGCCCATAAGTCGACGATATCACCCAGCAGATAAATCTTGTCGACCTGACAATGTTGCAGGAAATTCAGCAGGTAGCCGGCCTGACAGTTTTTACAACCCAAATGGATATCGGATAAAAACAAGGTTCGGCAGTTCAGCATTGGTTGGCACCATGGTATCTTAACGATATGGTCAGCTTGCCGATGCATTGCGTCAGTGGGGTGACAATGCCCTGAAACTTTTATGACAGTGAGTGTTTTATGTCTTCAATTGCCCTGGTGATCCCAGATAGGGATCTCAGCCGCTTGGTTGCGGCTTTGCAGCTCCACTTGCCTGAGGTTGTTATAGAGCAATGGCCGGACATTCAGCAGTCAGAGCAGGTCGAGTTCGTCGTGGTGTGGAAGCAGCCTGCAGGAAGCCTGCAACATTTTCCAGCGCTAAAAGCGATTCAAAGTTATGGGGCCGGGGTGGACTCAATTTTACGTGATCCGCAATTACCATCTTTGCCCATCAGCCGCATTGTGGATCCTATGCTGGCGACAGCAATGGTCCGTTATCTGGATACGGTGGTTCGGATGTATCAGTTACGGTTGGATCAATTCGCGCGTCAGCAGCAACTAGCGCAGTGGCGACCTAAAGGCCCCCGTAAGCTCATTACCATTGCGGTGCTTGGTTTGGGTGAGTTGGGTCAGGCTGTTGCAGCTCATTTTGTTGCGGAAGGCTTTACCGTAACCGGTTGGGCCAGAACCTTAAAGCAATTGCCTGGTGTGCAGTGTTTTGCCGGGATGGATAGCTTCGCGGCGGCAGTGACCGATGCGGACTTGGTGATGTGCTTATTGCCACTAACTTCGGCGACGGAAGCTTTACTGAATGAGCATCATTTGGCCATGTTCAAAACGGGTGCCATTTTGATCAATGTCGCCCGCGGTGCCATTGTCGATGAGCGAGCCTTGTTGATTGCACTTGATAGTGGACAGCTGGAAGCTGCCTGTCTGGATGTCTTTAGCCAGGAACCCTTGCCGGCGGCGCATCCTTTCTGGTCTCATCATAAAGTAACAGTCACACCCCATATTTCTGCTGTCACTAATATAGACACTGCAGCCCGTCAAATTGCTGAAAATTATCAACGTAGTCAGCGTGGCCAGCCTTTGTTACACCCGGTTGATTTAAGCAAAGAATATTGAGCGTTAAATAACTGTATAAAAATACACCTGTTGTAAATAAACTACAAGTTGTCTACACTAAGCGACAGCTTAAAAAGTTAAGCTAACTTGCTCACAACAATAAAAAATTAAGCGCTGAGGTAATCTTTATGAGTAAAGCGTCCAGTCGTGGTTTTGGCTTTACCGCAATTGTCATTGTTGTTTGTCTGATGGCACTATCAGCATTTTTGACGAAAGCTGAAGCCTGCTGCTTCCTTTGTTGAAGCCAGGAATGGATGGTTAAGGATGATCAAAAAACCCCGATTTATCGGGGTTTTCCTTTTGATTCTTATCGTTAAATTCGTTTGCTGTGGCGCTCTCTGTTATCGCGCTTTTGCTGTTGGTTCTTTTGTAGCAGCACATAACTAGCCGCGTAACCACCATGATGGCGTTGGGCGGTATGGCAAGCGAGTACTTCTGGGATCTGACTGAGCCACTTGGCGCAATAACTTTTCAAAATAGCTGGATGCGGTTTGCTGTGACGGCCCATGCCGTGATGGATTAATAAAGTACGAATACCGCGTTGATGGCAATCCTGAATGAAGTCGAATAATTGCTTGCGAGCTAGCTGTAGGTTTTTACCAAGCAAGTTCAGTGTTGCATCCAATTGGTATTTACCAAGACGCAGGTTGCGGTAGACACCTTCTTGTACGCCATCTTTTTTGTAGGCAATCAGATCGTCTGGCTTGATAAGATCCACGTATTCCATGCTCAGGTAATTGGGATCAAACTCCATCTCTTGTTCAGCGGCTTCGCGCCTGGCCAATTGAGCCAGTGAAGGCTGAAATTCACCCGTTTCCGGGACAATTTCATCATGCTGCAAAGGCCGTACACCGGCCATTTCTTTCAGGAAGTCATCCAACTCATCCGTCGACACAGCTCAACCCGATTATTCAGTTCGTGATGAGGGTAGTATACGCTGTCTGTTCACAGACGTCATGCCGCAGTTACGGCATCCGGATTGACACGAGTGGTGGTAACTTGCACTGGTTCAGCTGTCGCTGTGGTTTCAACATCAGGTTCGGCAGCCATCAATTGGTTGGTTTTGTGGCGTTGCCAGGCAAATAAACCCAGGTAATACGCATTGATCAGCAATACCAGTAAATTGGAAATCACGCCTTGAGGGATGGCAATAAACAGGTAATAAAAAAACATCAATGCACAGCCAACCAGAGTCGCCAGCCGAAGCCAGAACACATCTTTGATAAAGAAAGCACCAATACAGATAGCCAGACCAATCCAGCTAATCACATCGTACACCATAGCTTCCATTAGTTCCTCCTGAAAAGCTGCACCGAATGCGCGCATTATCTGAGCAAGTCAGGTTTTACTCAACTGAGTAATTTTGCTTAATTTAGATTAATAAAACTAATGAATGTTCCTTGGTCTGCACATGGCTTGGTTGTAGGTTGTGTCTACTTTTGATACCATTGCCATTGGAGCGGATACAACGCACAGGCGGTAAGCCTGATTGAACAAGAAAGGGTAATGGATGACCAAATCGACACTACGCGTCTTGATTGTAGATGATGTGGCTGCTGTGCGCAGTTATCTCAAACAGATCTTAGTAAGCTTAGGGGTTCCGGATATTCTCGAAGCCGCTGATGGTACCGAAGCCGCATCGCTTTACCATCGTCTGCAGCCGCAGCTGGTATTTTTGGATATCCAACTACCTGATATTAATGGTAAAGAATTGTTACGCCAGTTTAAATCCATCAACAAATCCAGTCATATTGTGATGGTGTCGGCATTTTCAAGTGTTGAAAACTTACGCGATAGCATTGCTGCAGGTGCTAATGCCTTTGTGGTAAAACCATTCTCCGTGAAACGTATCAGCTATTTGGTTCAACCTTATCTGAATTAATTTTACATTTATCGCAATTAAAGTGCATATCATGCAGCTTTTTGTAAAGTGACAAGCGAATTACTTGTGAATTTTCTGTCGTCAGGTGATAATAAGCCGTCTAGACATTTAGGTGTAAAAGAATATGAACTTACAAGAAATGCGAAAAAACTCCGCCAAGGCTGCCAAGTTACTGAAAGCCATCTCCAACGAGCGTCGTATGCTCATCTTGTGTTATTTGCTGGAGGGGGAAATGTCTGTCGGTGAGATGAATGATAGGTTGGAACTCAGTCAGTCCGCCTTATCACAGCACCTCGCGTTGCTTCGTCGCAATCAACTGGTAAAAACCCGTAAAGAAGCGCAAACCGTGTTTTATCGCATTGAAAGCGATGAGGTGAAAGCGGTGATGAAAGTTCTGCACGATCTGTATTGCGCCTGAAGGGCGTCAGCGCAACATGCTGTGAACCGGCCTACCGGTTCACAGACACAAAAAAACCGGCTTAAATAGCCGGTTTCTTGTATCTACTGCAATTAAGCAGCAGACAGCCCTTTGATGTGGGCATTCAGGCGCGACTTATGGCGAGCGGCTTTGTTCTTATGGATCAGACCTTTGTCTGCCATACGATCCAAAACTGGCACCATTTTCTTAAACGCATCCTGAGCAGCAGTGGCATCACTCACCAGCACAGCTGCATAGGTTTTTTTGATAAAAGTACGCATCATTGAACGCTGGCTGGCATTATGCTTACGGCGTTTTTCAGATTGAATTGCGCGCTTCTTAGCAGACTTGATGTTAGCCAAGGTAACACTCCTAAAACTAGATAAACCGGACTCTTTAAAGGCCGCATAATATGCCTACTTTACCAGCGCTTGTCAAATGGTTTATCAGGGCTTGTGCCGGCTTCTTGCATCTCATTTAAACCAGTTGCCGAATTTAGTACTGGTATTTGCGTGCCGCTACAGGTGAAAATAGCCAGTAGCGATGATAAACCACTGAAACAGAGGATGGCCGGTGGCTGAAAAGTTATTAAAGTCAGGCATTATTGTTAGTAGCATGACGCTGATTTCAAGGGTTTTAGGCTTACTGCGCGATGTGGTGATTGCTGCTTTTGTCGGCGCAGGGGCTGCCGCTGATGCCTTTTTCTTTGCCAATCGTATTCCTAACTTCTTGCGTCGTTTATTTGCCGAAGGTGCTTTTGCCCAGGCCTTTGTCCCAGTGCTTAGCGAGGTAAAAGCGCAGCATGGTGACGATGCTGTGCGTGAACTGGTAGCTAAGGTGGCTGGCACTTTGGGGGTGATCGTCATTTTGGTCACCTTATTTGGTGTGCTGGCATCGCCATTAGTGGCCATGTTGTTTGGCATGGGCTGGTTTATCGAGTGGTTGCAAGGCGGCCCGGATGCAGAGCGTTTTGAGCTGGCCAGCCTGATGCTGAAAATTACCTTCCCGTATCTGTTCTTTGTCAGCTTGGTGGCACTTTCCGGTGCGGTGCTCAATACCTACAACAAATTTGCTGTCGCCGCTTTTACCCCCGTTTTTTTGAATATTGCCATCATCGTTGCAGCGGTATACACCGCAGACTGGTTCCATGAACCTGCGCTAGCGCTGGCATGGGGGGTGTTCTTCGGTGGTTTGATTCAACTATTGTTCCAGTTGCCGTTTTTGGCCAGAGCTGGGGTTTTAGTAAGGCCGCGTTGGGGCTGGCGTGATCCCGGGGTGGTGAAAATTCGGACTCTGATGCTGCCTGCCATCTTCGGTGTCTCGGTCAGCCAAATCAATCTGTTGCTGGATACGGTGATCGCTTCCTTTTTATTGACTGGTGCGGTCAGTTGGTTGTATTACTCGGATCGTTTGCTGGAATTTCCGCTTGGCTTGTTCGGTATTGCTATTGCAACCGTGATTCTGCCGACCTTATCGCGCATGCATGCCAATGCCAGTATGCATGAGTTTCGCGCCACTCTGGATTGGGCGCTGCGCTTTATTGCCTTGTTTGGCCTGCCAGCAATGGCGGCTTTGATGGTGCTTGGTAAGCCTATTATCGCGGTGCTATTTATGCGTGGCGAGTTCACGGCTTTGGATGTGGATAAAGTATCCTACAGCCTGTTTGCCTATGCCTGCGGTTTATTCAGTTTTATGCTGATTAAAATCTTGGCACCGGCTTACTACGCCCGTCAGGATATGAAAACACCGGTACGCATTGGTATCATTGCCATGGTCGCTAACATGGGGCTGAACCTGTTGTTGGCTCCCTTTCTGAGTTATGTCGGATTGGCATTGGCCACAGCGCTGTCGGCCAGCCTGAACGCTTTCTTACTCTACCGGGGCCTGAAAGCCATTGGGGTTTATCAGATTTCAAGTTTCAGTCTGTGGTTTTTGGGAAGAGTTGTGGCTGCAAGTTGTGGCATGGCAGCTCTGTTGTGGTGGTGGTTGCCAGAGATGGCTTATTGGTATCAGCAAAGTACCGGCTGGCAGCTGCAGCAATTGTTGCTGACCTGTACGCTTGGCGCCACAAGTTACTTTGCATTACTGGCTTTGTTCGGAGGGCGACCAAGCCATATCCGCCGGCAGCGTCATTCAGGATGAAAAACCATGCATTAGCAGGTATAATCGCCTGCTTGTTGCACCTGGGTGCGGGTTAGAGCGGTTAAGGCAGGCATGGAGTTTATTCGCGGTTTACACAACATCAAAGCGGAGCATCGAGGCTGCGTGCTGACCATTGGCAATTTTGATGGTGTGCACCTGGGGCACCAGGCAGTGCTTGCTAAACTGATCGAGGTGGCGAAGCAGCGTCAACTTCCATCCTGCGTGATGGTGTTTGAGCCTCAGCCGCTGGAGCTGTTTGCCCCCGACAAAGCGCCTGCAAGGTTAAGCCGGTTACGGGAAAAATACCTTGGCCTGGCCAGGCTGGGTATTGATCGTTTGTTGTGCGTCAATTTTAATCGACGGTTTGCTGATCTGGCACCGGATTACTTTGTTGAGCAGCTCCTGCTGCAGCAATTGGGCGTGCAGCACTTGATCGTCGGTGATGATTTTTGCTTTGGCAAGAACCGTGCCGGTAATTATGCTTTGTTGCAACAGGAGGCGGCACGTTTTCAGTTTGGTCTGACCCCAACGGCCAGTCTGAAACAACAGACACAGCGCATTAGCAGCACGGCCATTCGTCAGGCGTTGGCCGCAGACGATTTAGTATTGGCAGAGGCCATGTTGGGCAGGCCGTTTTCATTAACCGGTAAGGTACGACATGGCCGGCAGCTTGGGCGGCAACTGGGTTTTCCTACCGCCAATGTCTGGCTGTACCGCAAAAAACTGCCGGTGCATGGTGTCTATGCGATAGAGGCTATTACCGATTTGGGGTGTTATCAAGGCGTGGCCAATATCGGTTCACGGCCAACGGTGTCGGGTAAGACCGAACAACTGGAAGCGCACTTGTTTGATTTTAAAGGTGATTTGTACGGTAGCCAAATTGAAGTGTTGTTACGGCAGAAGCTGCGTAACGAGCAGAGCTTTGCCACCATCGAAGCACTGCAGCAACAAATTCAGCGGGACGCCGAGGCGGCCCGCGCCTATTTTCAGTCGTCAGCCTCTGAACAGGTTGAAGCCAATCAATAACGATGACGGACGAATAACGGATGAGTGACTACAAGCATACCCTGAACCTGCCGGAAACCGAGTTTGCTATGCGTGGGAATTTGGCGCAGCGTGAGCCAGCGATGCTGGCCGAGTGGCAACAAGATGGGCTTTACCAGCAAATTCGTGCCGCCAAACAGGGCAAGCCACAATTTATTTTGCACGATGGTCCCCCTTATGCCAACGGCAGCATCCATATCGGTCATGCGGTCAACAAAATCTTAAAAGACATGATCGTCAAAGCCAAAACCTTGTCGGACTTTGATGCGCCCTATATCCCCGGCTGGGATTGCCATGGTCTGCCCATTGAGTTGGTGGTGGAAAAGAAATATGGCAAGCCGGGTGTGAAACTCAGCGATGCCGAGTTTCGGGATAAATGCCGTGAGTACGCCGCCTCGCAAATCGAAGCACAAAAAGTCGACTTTGTCCGGCTGGGTGTGCTTGGCGACTGGGACAACCCCTACCGCACTATGGATTATGATTTTGAAGCCAATATTATTCGCTCGCTAAGCAAAATTATTGAGAATGGCCACTTGCAGCAGGGTTTTAAGCCGGTGCACTGGTGTACCGATTGTGGTTCGGCATTGGCTGAAGCCGAAGTTGAGTATCAGGATAAAACCTCGCCGGCTATTGATGTGCGCTTTAAGTTGGTGGACGAAGTCGCGGTGGATCGTTTTGATCATCCAGAGAATCATCGGGGCCAGGGTCCGGTTTCTGTGGTGATTTGGACTACTACGCCCTGGACCATTCCTGCCAACCGCGCTGTTGCTGTGCATGCTGATTTGGATTATAGCCTGATTCAGGTGGAGCAGGGCGAACATGGGCCGGAGCGCCTGATTGTTGCTACCGATCTGGTGACGGATGTGATGGCGCGGGCAGGGATTGAGCATTACCATGCGCTTGGTTTTTGCAAAGGCAAGCAGTTGGAGCTGGTGGCACTAAAGCATCCATTGTATGACTTCGAAGTACCGGTGATTTTGGGCGAGCACGTTACTACCGACTCTGGCACCGGTTGCGTTCATACCGCACCTGGCCATGGCCAGGAAGATTTCGTGGTCGGGCAAAAGTATGGCCTTGAAGTCGCCAATCCGGTCGGCGCCAATGGTGTCTATTTACCGGATACGCCCTTATTTGCCGGCCAGCATGTGTTTAAAGCCAACGAATCAGTGGTGGAAGCACTCAAAGAGCGCCGGGCCTTGTTGGTGCACAAAGCCTATCAGCACAGCTACCCGCATTGCTGGCGTCACAAAACCCCGATTATTTTCCGTGCTACCCCGCAGTGGTTTATTAGCATGGAGCAACAAGGTTTACGGACTACTTCGTTGCAGGAAATTGCCAACACCCGCTGGGTACCGGACTGGGGGCAAAGCCGGATTGAGAAAATGGTCGCTGGCCGGCCAGACTGGTGTATTTCCCGCCAGCGCACCTGGGGTGTGCCGATCGCACTTTTTGTTGATAAAGACACAGGTGCCTTGCATCCCAATACCACCGGGCTGATGGAGCAGGTGGCGCAAAAAGTTGAGCAGCATGGCATTCAGGCCTGGTTTGATTTACAGCCGGAAGAATTGCTAAGCGCGGAAGATGCCAGCCATTATGTCAAAGTGAAAGATACATTGGATGTCTGGTTCGACTCGGGCGTGACCCATGCTTGTGTGGTTGCTGCCAGATCCGAGTTTCAGGGCGCGACCCAAGCTGACTTGTACCTGGAAGGCTCCGATCAACACCGTGGCTGGTTTATGTCCTCACTGATGACCGGTGTGGGCATTAAAAATCATGCGCCATACAAACAAGTGCTGACCCATGGTTTTACCGTCGACGGCCAGGGCCGCAAAATGTCCAAGTCGCTTGGCAATGTGGTGTCACCACAGCAGGTGATGAACAAGCTGGGGGCGGATATCCTTCGGCTTTGGGTGGCCACTGCTGATTACACCTCGGAAATGACGGTGTCGGATGAGATTTTAAATCGCGCGGCCGATAAATACCGCCGTATCCGCAATACCGCCCGCTTCTTACTGGCCAACCTGAATGGGTTTGATCCTGCAACCGACCAGCTGCCGTTTAACGAGCTGGTCGAGCTGGATCTCTGGATGGTCAACCGGGCGGCGCAGCTGCAAACGGAAATCATCGAGGCCTATGATCAGTACCAGTTCCATCAGGTCAGCCAGAAACTAATGAACTTCTGTACCATCGAGCTGGGCAGTTTCTATCTGGATGTGATCAAAGACCGACAGTACACTGCCAAAGCGAGTAGTCAAGCCAGACGTTCCTGCCAAACGGCGATGTACCATATTGTGCAGGCACTGGTGCGCTGGATGGCGCCTATTATGAGCTTCACGGCGCAGGAGATCTGGCAGCAACTTCCTGCTCAGCCTCAGCCTTATGTGTTTATGGATGTCTGGTACTCCGGGCTTGCGCAGGTGCCGGCCGGTCGTTTTGACAATGCCTTCTGGCAGCAACTGCTGCAAGTACGTGATGAAGTCAACCGGGTGCTGGAAAAAGCCCGTAAGCAGGAACTGATCGGTGCTTCTTTGCAAGCCGAGGTGACCTTGTACACCACCACTGAATTGGCGGCACAATTGCAGCAGCTGCAGGATGAACTGCGTTTTGTACTGATCACCAGTACGGCGACGGTCAGCAGCGATGCGGCACCAGCTGAGGCGGTTGAAACAGAAATCGTCGGTCTGAAGGTGCTGGTGCAGGCTAGCAGTGCGGTCAAATGCGAGCGTTGTTGGCACTATCGCCATGATGTCGGCGCTGATGCGGCGCATCCGACCATCTGTCTGCGCTGTGTCGATAACGTCAGCGGTGCCGGAGAACAAAGGGAGTTTGCCTGATGCGGTTGTTTCAGCAAACCGGCTGGGCTTTCTGGTGGCTGGCACTCTTGGTACTGGTGTTGGATCAAGTGACCAAGCAGTGGGTGCATCACAGCATGGCTTTGTACGATTCGATTCAGCTGTTGCCGTTTTTTAATCTGACCTATGTTCGGAATCCGGGCGCAGCTTTTTCGTTTTTAAGCGATGCCGGTGGTTGGCAACGCTGGTTTTTCACCGTGGTTGCCGTGGTCATTATTGCAGTGCTTAGTGTTTGGCTCTCCCGGCTGACTGCCAAAGCCAGCAAACTCACCCTTGGCCTGAACCTGATTATAGGCGGTGCGATTGGCAATCTGATCGACCGCCTATGGCATGGCTATGTGATCGACTTTTTTCATCTGTACTATCAGAACTGGCATTACCCAGCCTTTAACATTGCCGACTCGGCCATCGTGATTGGCGCTGGTTTATTGATATGGGACAGTTTCAGCAATCAGGAGCAGGGCCATGACCACGCCAAATCCCGGTAATCAGGGTATTCGTACGGACAGTACGGTGATTTTTCATGTTGATATCAAGTTGTCCGATGGCAGTGCTGCAGAAAGTACCCGGGTGCACAACAAACCGGCCCGTATCCGGATGGGTGATGGCAGTGTCTCTCCAGCTTTTGAAGCCCAATTACTGGGGAAACATGCCAGTGACAAGCTTACGTTCACACTGGCGCCGGAAGATGCCTATGGCCAACCGAATCCGGATAATATTTACTACCTGGATCGCAGCAAATTTAGTAGCGACAGCCCGGCCGAAGTCGGCATGATCATTGGTTTTACCATGCCGGATGGATCCGAGCTGCCGGGCCTGGTCCGCGAGGTCGCCGGTCAGTCGGTGACCGTCGATTTTAATCATCCGCTGGCTGGTCAGACACTGACTTTTCAGCTGGAAATTCTGGAGGTGCAGTGATGGATATTTTACTGGCCAACCCACGAGGCTTTTGTGCCGGGGTCGATCGTGCCATCAGCATCGTCGAGCGGGCACTGGAATTGTATGATCATCCAATTTACGTCCGCCATGAAGTGGTGCACAACAAGTTTGTGGTGGATGGCCTGCGCCGGCGTGGTGCCGTCTTTGTCGATGAATTGCATGAAGTGCCGGATGGCCAGATTGTGATTTTCAGTGCTCACGGTGTGTCGCAAGTAGTGCGTCAACAAGCCAAAGATCGGGGCCTGAAAGTGTTTGATGCTACCTGTCCACTGGTTACCAAGGTGCATATGGAAGTCACCCGGGCCAGTCGTAAAGGCATTGAGTGCATTCTGATTGGCCATGCTGGCCACCCGGAAGTGGAAGGCACCATGGGCCAGTACGACAACCCGCAGGGCGGTATTTACCTGGTGGAGTCGGTAGAAGATGTGCAAAAGCTGCAGGTGAAAAATCCACAACAGCTGTGCTTTAGCAGCCAGACCACGCTATCGGTTGATGACACCGCTGATGTGATTGAGGCGCTGCGTCAGCGCTTTCCTGATATTGAAGGGCCGCGTAAAGACGATATCTGCTACGCCACGCAAAACCGTCAGGATGCGGTACGGGAGCTGGCAGGTAAAGCCGAACTCTTGCTGGTAGTTGGGGCAAAAAACAGCAGCAACTCCAACCGTCTGCGTGAGCTGGCTGAGAAAATGGGTGCCAAAGCTTTCCTGATTGATACGGCCGATGATATTCAGCAAAGTTGGTTAGATGGCATCGAGCGAGTTGCCGTTACTGCTGGCGCTTCTGCCCCGGAGGTATTGGTGCAGCAAGTGGTAGCAAAACTACAAAGCTGGGGGGGCCGCACCGTGACAGAGCATCCTGGCCGTGAGGAAAACATCGTCTTTGCGATTCCTGCAGAGCTGCGGTAATCAATTCAAAGTAAGACAAAGCTGGTGTTAACGCATTGACAGCGCTATAGTTTGTTGTAAACCAAGTGACTGCAGTGTTGCAATGAATCCAACCCCGTCTGTATCCAACCCTATGCTATTACCAGCATTCTGCCAGAATCGAGGTATTCTGGCAGTGGTTGTGCTGGCACAGGCTGTGGCCATTGTGCTTGCTTTCGCGCCAGGAACTGTGGGTGACCCTTGGTTGCGGCTTGGTGTGATCAGCTTGTTCGTGCAATGGGTAAGCTTGCTGAGCATGGCGCTGATTTGCAGATTACGGCCATGGTTGACGCAATTTAGCGCATTACAGCAAGGTGTCTTGGTGTTGGCCGTACTGCTGGTTTTTACCTTGCTAGTCAGCTTGCTGGCTTTTTTGTTTTTGACAGAGCATGGTTGGCAATCCTATAACTCGCTTTTCTATTTTATGCTGACCAACGCCCTGATAGCCTTTATTGTTGGGCTTTTAGCCATTCAATTCAGTGTGATGCATGCCGAGCGTAGCATGCGCATAGCGGCCCAGTCCAGAGCGGAACTGGATGCACTGCAGGCCCGGATCCGACCTCACTTCCTGTTCAACAGTTTGAATACAACGGCTGAATTGATCCATCAGGATCCTAAAGCTGCTGAGCAAGCCTTGTTGGACTTATCGGCGTTATTCCGGGCGGCGATGCAGGCTGGGGGACAGACAACGTTAGCGCACGAATTGGCGTTAGCACGTCAGTATTTATCGCTGGAACACTGGCGACTGGGCTCTCGTTTACAAGTGCATTGGCGGCTGGGTCAAGAGCTGCCCGAGGTAATGATGCCAGTGTTGACTCTGCAGCCTTTGCTGGAAAATGCGATCTACCACGGCATTGAACCAAATCGTCAGGGAGGGGAAATTTGCATTGAGCTGGTGCTTGGTAATCAGGCGGTTACCCTACTGATTACCAACACTCTGTCACAGCAGAACCGCTCCAGCAAAGGCAATGGTATTGCGCTGGAGAATATTCGCCAACGTTTGGCCTTACTCTATGAGGACCAGGCAAAGCTGCACTGCAGCAGGACAGAGGCTGAGTTTCGTGTCAAGCTGGTCCTGCCGAAAAATCAGCCGGAGATAGTGACATGAAATTTTTACTGGTGGATGATGAGCCTTTGGCACGTGCCAGGCTAAAGCGTCTGATGCTTGCCCACAGTGATTTCGAGTTAGTTGGCGAGGCGGAAGATGGTGAGCAGGCGTTGCAATTATCAGTGCAGCATCAACCCGACTTGGTACTGCTGGATATTGAAATGCCGAATCTGACAGGCCTTGAGGTCGCGAAGGCATTATCACAACAACCAATACCACCGGCACTGGTGTTTGTGACGGCTCATCCACAGCATGCGCTGGATGCTTTGCAAGTGGCAGCAGCGGGCTATCTGGTCAAGCCGGTAGAAGCAGACGCTTTGGCCGAGGTTTTACAGCGCATAGGTAAGCTAACCAGGGCACAGCTTGAAGCGCAAAAAGAGAGTGTCATCAGCTACCAGCTGGCAGGCTGCTTGCGCCAGGTACCACTGTCTTCTGTGCTCTATCTGGTGGCTGAAGATAAGTATGTCCGCTTGGTCTCAGGGCAAGGAGAAGCATTGCTGGAACAAAGTCTGCGCCAATTAGAGCAACGCTATCCTCAGTTACTGCGTATTCACCGTAAAGTATTGATCAATCGCCAGTATTTTGTAGCTTTGCATCAAAGTGTGCAAGGTTATCAAGTGGAGCTGGCCGGTTGTACGCAGCGCCTGGATGTGAGCCGTCGCGAAGCACCCCGCCTGAAACAATTGCTGCAACAAACCACATTGTGATCTACCAAGTCTGAACCGTTTATCGGCAGGTCACACCGCTTATCTGCTAAAGCTGGTAATTTGTCAGTGACTTATTAAGCTAATAGCATCCGTTATTATCTATGTTGAACTGCCTATGCTTGCTGTCGAACCTGGCAAAGAAACTGGTTTTACCCTGATTGAGTTGATGGTCACTGTGGCTGTGATGGCGATTGTACTCACTGTTGCTGTTCCAGCGTTTACCAATCTAATTAATAGCAACCGTCTGACCAGCCAAGCCAATGAGCTGCTAAGCACGCTGAGCTTTGCGCGCAGTGAAGCCATTAGGCGCAATGCAGATGTTATTTTTTGTCACAGTCAGGATGGTACCAGTTGCACAGCTCCGGCAGGGGGGAACTGGCAAGGCTGGATTGTATTTGCCAATGCCGATCCATCGACCATTCTGGCGACAGGACGTTTGCACAACCAGTTGCGGGTATTGTCCAGTTCCAACCTCAGTAATGCTGCTTTTAGCTTGCGTTACAATGCTCAGGGATTTATTCGGCAGGCAGGCAACAATAACTTGCTAAGCGGCACGATTCGAATGTGTCATCCTTCTGGTAATCCGGAACAAAATGTCCGGGATGTTCGCTTTATTTCTGGTGGCCGTGCCACTGTATCCTCTGCCAGCAGCGCAGCCTGTGCCAGTCCGGACAACTGAAGGAGCCATTGTCATGCAGTGCAAAAAATTTCAAAGTGGTGTCAGTTTGCTGGAAGTGATGATTGCGATGTTGGTGCTTGGTATTGGCCTGCTGGGTGTAGCGGCTTTACAGGCCAGCTCAGTCCGGAATACGCAAAACTCCTATGAGCGGACCATTGCGATTGTGATGGTTGACTCTGTGATTGAAAGTATTCGCGCGAACCCGAATGCAGGTGCGGGGGCTTATGCGATGAGTGATTGTGTACCTGCATCAGGTGGTTTAATTGGTGAACAACTAACCCACTGGGTAACCCGGTTACAGCAGGAACTTGGTGATTCAGTGAAGTGCTCTATTGTGTTTAATAATGATCGCTATGTGGTGGAAGTTAACTGGAAAGATGAGCGTCAGTCTGAAATGACTGAAACATTGATCCGAACGGCGGTGGTGCTATGAGAAAAGTGAGCTCATTTGATGCAGTAAAAAGCCAGAGCGGCCTTACTTTGGTTGAGCTGATGATAGCCATGGTATTGGGGCTAATTTTGGTCGGTGGCGTCACCGGTGTATTTCTCACCGCGCAGCAGACCTACCGGGTTAATGATAGCCTGAACCGCATGCAGGATGGTTTTCGTATTGGTTTTCAACTACTCACCAGGGATTTGCGAAATGCTGGTAGCTCGGGTTGTACCAACAATGGTCGGGTCGTCAATGTGTTGGCTGGCAACACCTGGTGGGCCGACTGGGCCAACAGTAATTTTATTGCATACGACGGAGGCTCTGTTCATCCCGGTATTCCTTTTGGTGCCGCAACTGGCCAGCGAGTAGCAGGAACTTCAGCGATTCAAATGATGTATTCGCTAAGTGATGGCAATGAAGAAATAAATATTGACCATCAGCCAAATGGTGCAAGCTTTCGGGTGAGATCAGGCTCAGGGATACGAGAGAATGACATTATCATGGTATGTGACCAGACCCAGTCAACGATTTTCCAAGTCACCAACCTCAACAGTAATCCCGGACATGATAATGTCATTCACAATACGGGGGCTTCAGTACCGGGAAACTGCACGATTAGGCTTGGCTTTCCTGGGCCAACAGATTTAACGAGCTGCGGGGGGGCTACCCAAGGCACGCTGTACAAGTTTTCTGCCAATGCAACCTTATCACGTTTTGAAAGCGTTACCTGGTTTGTTGGTAACAATGGTAGGCCAGAAACCGGGGGCCGCTCTTTGTATCGCAGCTGGGTTGAACGTGGCGCTTTGATCACTGAAGAGGTGATTGAAGGTGTGCAAGATCTGCAGTTTGAGTTTCTGTTGTTAGGTTCTGCCACTTTTATCGACACTGGGACTGTTCCTCCCAATCGATGGCTGGATGTAGTCTCGACCCGGGTGCATCTAACGGTCGAAGCACCACACCTGAACCCTCAGGGAGGGGAGCGTTTAAGTCGCACGTTAGTGCATGAAGTTGCTTTGAGGAACCCTGTGTTATGAACAGCAGATACATCAAATCTCAGCAAGGTATGGCGCTTATCGTCAGCTTGTTGCTGTTGCTGGCGATCACCATCATCGTATTGGCAGCGAGTCGTGGCACCGGCCAGCAGGAGCGTATGAGCGCCAACCTGTACGATAGAGAGCTTGCCTTTCAGGCAACTGAAAGTGCAATACGGATAGCCGAGCAGTGGCTTATGAATAACCCCAATCATGTTGACTTTACCGGGGTGCAGGGGCGCTACCCGCAGCCGGATCCAAATAACCTGCCTCGTTGGCGCGACCCAGCCACGGTTTGGCAAGCGGCAGATCTCGCTTTAGGAGGGCTGCAGCAGGATGCCGAATTTATTATTGAAGATATGGGGCGCTGGCCAGATCCGCCAGATTGTGCACGTGGTTCTACCATTCCACCCGGCTGCTTATCACAAACGTACCGCATCACGGCCCGCAGTGCCGGAGCTGATCGCGCCGGTATTATGTTGCAAGTTTTGTTTCGTCGCTAACGAACACAGGAGCTAGAAATGGCCACGTTAAAATCCAGTCAGTTGTACTGCCTTATTGCAAGCCTTGGATTAGGGCTATCGGTTGCTGAAGCTTCAGTAGCGATTTCCAATATGCCTTTGCAAACCGGGAGCGCGGTAGAACCAAACATCTTGTTTATCATTGATGATTCAGGTTCCATGATGTGGGAAACCATGCCAGATCAGTTGACGACCCACTTTGGCACAGATCTGAATAATCGCTATGCGATGTGGATGTTTCCCCGCGTAGCTGGGTTGTTTGGTTCCGGGGATTACAACAACACCCGAGTGGTTCGCTTTGCGGGCAACACAGCCGCACACTTTCGTTCCCCGCGCAATAACACCATGTATTACAACCCAGCCTTTACTTATCAGCCCTGGTCAAATGCAGATGGTACTTTGATGGCCAATTCAACTCCAGCGGCAGCGCTGAATCATCCATTGGGGGGCTTTGGTAGCAGAAACTTGACTGCCAATAATACCCAATCAGCTCGCTGGATCAATGAAGATGGGACTCATACCAGTGAAAGCCAGACTTTTTTCCCCGCGGTTTATTACCACTACAACGGCAGTGATCATTTATGGCTGGAAAGCAGTTACGAGCGTGTTGAAATCCGGCCAGCCAATGCACCTTTCTCCGGCCATGGACGTGAGGTAGTGTATGCCGATGGTACCCGTAATCGCACCGATTGTGCCGTTGCCAATGCTTGTACCTATGAAGAGGAAATTCAGAACTTTGCCAACTGGTATACCTACCATCGAAACCGCTTGTTTGCCTCACGAGGAGGTATAGGCCGGGCTTTTGCGTCTCAGGGAGAGAATTTGCGTGTTGGTTATGGGACTATCAATAAAGGCAGTTCAACCATTGATGGAGTAGCCACCCGTACAGTGGTTCGGGGAGTGCGGCGTTTTGCCGGCGCGGATAGAGATGCGTTTTTTCATGAGTTGTACACTCGTCCCGTTCCAGCTCAGGGCACTCCACTTCGTTTAGCGTTGGATGGTGCTGGTCAGTATTTTTCCAGAACCGATAGTCGTGGCCCATGGGGGTTAAACCCGGGTTTTGGTACTGAACCAACCATAGAGCATCTCACCTGCCGGCAAAGCTTCAGTATTTTAATGTCGGATGGGTATTGGAATGGCACGACGCCTTCCGGTATTGGCAATCAGGATAACAGCAATGGTCCTTTGCATAGTCGCCCGGAAGGTGACCCCTATCAGTATACTCCCAAAGCGCCATTTGCCGATGGTCATTCGAACACGTTGGCGGATGTAGCTATGAAGTATTGGAAAAATGATCTGCGACCAGATCTTGATAATAGAGTGCCTGTAGCAAGTGACAGTATCAACCCTGCTTTCTGGCAGCATATGGTGACTTTTACGGTTGGACTTGGTGTTCAGGGCAGTATTGATCCACAAGAGGCTTTTGCTGCCATCGATACTGAAACGTTCATTGAGTGGGATGATCCTACCACTTCAAATGCCGCAAAGATTGATGATATGTTGCATGCTGCAGTAAACAGTCGTGGAGGTTTTTTTAGTGCCAATGATCCGGATACATTCGCTAAAGAGCTAACTGAAGTTTTAAACAACATTCAAAATCGTCAAGGCTCAGCATCGAATTTGGCTGGAACCACGACATCGCTGGAAACTGATCAAATGGTATTTCAGGGGCGCTTTCGATCTGGTGAATGGTCAGGTGAGCTTTGGGGCTATGATGTAGATGCTATTGGCTCAGAACCTAGGTGGAAGGCAGGTGAGAGATTAAATAACCGAAACTGGCAAAGTCGCAATATTCAGTTTCTCAGTGGTGGAGAGCAAAAAGCATTCATTTGGGATAATTTGAATGCTACTCAGAAAGGTTGGTTGCAGTCACAGGCCTTGGTGAATTTTATCCGTGGTGATCGTTCATTTGAAGCCAGAGAAAATAAGCCTGAGTATAAATTCCGTAATCGCGTTTCTATTTTGGGTGATATTGCTCATTCATCACCTGTCTATGTCGCCGAGCCTGAAAACCGGTTTTATGATCGGTTTCAGTGGACTGAGCTAAATGACTATCGTACTTTCGTGCAGCAAAATAGAAATCGCACGCCTGTGGTCTTTGTTGGTTCTAACAGTGGTATGTTACATGGTTTTTCTGCTGAAACCGGTGAGGAGTTGTTTGCCTACATTCCATCGCAGTTATTACCAAAGCTGTCTGCTTTGGCTGCTACGGATTATTTTCATGAATACTATGTGGATGGTAATGCCAGTGTAAGCGATGTTTTTATTGGTGGTCAGTGGCGTTCTGTCTTGGTAGGCAGTCTCGGCCGTGGTGGTAATATGTTGTTTGCATTGGATGTCACCAACCCGGCAGACCCTAAAGTGATGTGGGAGTTTTCAGATGCGCGCTTAGGGACTATGGTAGGAAAGCCAGTGGTTGGTCGTCTAAATGATGGTAATTGGGCTGTTATTACAGGTAATGGCTACAACAGCAATAACCATAAAGCGGGTTTATTCTTAATCAACGTCCAAACTGGCTCTTTAATCAAGTACATTGATACCGGGGTTGGCCAGAATAGTTTGGATAGCAGCGGCCGCACATTGTCCAATGGCCTGAGTCAGGTCGAAACCTGGGATGACGATAACGATGGCAACGTCAATTATGTGTTTGCCGGCGATTATCAGGGCAATGTTTGGAAGTTTGATTTGAGTCACAGCAATGAAGGGCAATGGCGTTCTTATTACCGTCAGGGCAGTACACCACTGCCACTTTTTACTGCGGAGAACGATGAAGGGATCCGGCAAAACATCTTAGGTGGTGTTTCTGTTGCCGCCGATCCTGATACCGGCAAGCGGTGGGTCTTTTTTGGCACCGGAAGTTATTTAAGCAATGATGACCCTGCCAGTACCGATGTGCAAAGCTGGTATGGCTTGATTGATGATGGCCAGATTACCAGCCGGGCTCAGCTAACGGAGCGCAAAATCACCGAGCAAAGCCTTGCCAGTGGCCGTCAGGTGCGGGCTATTGAGTCCGGTGATGCCGTCACCAATAAAGGGTGGTACATTGATTTAATGGTGAACGGCCAAAAAGAAGGCGAGCGTATAGTGAACCAGCCTCGAATAATCGGCCGGGCATTGGTGGTCAACTCTATTATTCCTGATACCGATATTTGTAACCCGGGTGGCTCTGGTTTTGTGATGGCGATTGACCCGTTCAAAGGTGGACGGTTGGCTCGCAACTTCTTTGATGTAAACCGGGATGGCAGCGTGGATGACGGCGATATGATGAGTGGCGATGTACCAGTCAGTGGTGTTGGTTTTGAGAGTATGACCGGAGAGCCATTATTCATGGGCAGTACCATGGTTACTCCTCTTGCTGATGCCGAGATTGTTGAGGATCTGGTCGACACTGGAACACGAAGAGGCCGGGTATCCTGGCGGGAGATGACAAATTGAACAGCTGTATGATGAAGTGTCAGCGGGGCATTACCTTGGTAGAGCTGATGATTGCAGTCGCCATTATAGGTATCCTGGGAACCATTGCCTACCCGGCATACCAAGCGCATGTGGAACGTTCGAACCGCACGGCAGCTTCAGGCTGTCTGTATGAGTTATCTCACTTTTTAGAGCGGCACTATACCTCCAATATGACCTATGCCGGTGCTGTTTTGCCGAATGCTCAATGTCGGACGGATACCGCAGCGCGCTACACTTATACCTTGACGGAGCTTGCAGCCCGAACGTATCGGTTATCTGCAATCCCGCAAGGACCACAAACAAACGATAATTGTGGCACCTTGACATTGAATCAGGCTGGTCAACGGGGTGCTGCCGGAGGCACAGATCCAGCTGTAGTACAGCAATGTTGGTAAAAAAATAAACTATTAATATTGATCTTTTGGTTTTTTGTTGTAATTTTATAGTTAATATTGGTTAACTATTGAGCATAAGGACATGCGATTACAACAAGGAATCAGTTTACTCGAAGTATTGCTGGCTGTTTTGCTGCTAAAAGTCTCCGTATTAGGGGCTTTAGCCGGCCAGCTTCATGCCCGCCAAATAGTCACTGAGGCGACGCAACGCACCCAGGCCACAGCCATGGCAGCTGACTGGCTCAACCGGATGCAGGCCTCTGGTCATAGTTTCAGTCAGATCGCACCTTCGCCTGAATGCAATGCCAGTACCCCCTGTCCGCCGGAGTCGTTAGCCAGTTGGCTGCATCAACAGTGGCAGCAGCAATGGTGGCATAGTTCCGCCTTAGCACAAGGAGGCTATTGCAGCCAACAGCTGGCTGCCGGCATTGAGTTTGTGGTGTACTGGTATGGCCGACAGTTATTGACACAAACCAATAATGACACCGCTTGTGACTCAGTGAGTGGTGCAATGTCACTTCGCTTGCAGGCTGCCTTATGAGAGTGGCAGTGCAGCGGCAGTATGGCCTTAGCCTGGTCGAGTTGATGATTGCAGCTACTTTGGCATTAAGCTTACTGGCTGTGCTGTTAACAACCACCAGTAAGCAGGCACAAATGAGCCGGGAAACCATGCAACTGGCAATGTTGCAGCAACAAGGGCAGCTCCTGCTGAATTTACTGCAAACGGAGTTGCAGCACCTGGGGTTTTGGGCTGGCTTTAGTTTGGAGCAGATGCGCCAGTTGCAGGCGCCGGCAGCTCCTGTGATAGGCGATTGTAGTCAGTTGCCGCTGGATAGCGGGAGTTTTCCAGAGCCACCGGCTTTGCTCATCCCCCTCTATGCTGAGTTTGGTGCCGGCCATGGCATTAGTTGCCTTGGCCAGGGGGCGGAACATTCTTCCATTCTTCAATTCAAGCGCCTGCTGGCACAGCCGCTGGAGCATGCTGAGTTGAAACCAAACCGCTACTATCTGCAAGTTGAAGCAGGATCCTTGCGCTTGGTAGATAGCGATACAGCCAGTGCCTCTGGACCTGTCGAGTTTTGGCCCTATCTCCATCAACTCTTTTATGTGCAGTGGCAACAAGATATTCCCGTATTGATGCGAAAGCGTTTAATCCGAAACCAGGCGGGGAGCCCGAGGTTGCACACCGACTCGGTCATGGATGGTGTGGAAATGCTTTATTTTGAATTCGGTATCGACAGTACGTTCGATGGCCGGGCCAATTACTTTTTACCCTTGCAGCAGATGCAGCCAGAGCACTGGTATCAACAAAGTAGTCGTATTGTCGCCATTAGTTACTATGTATTGCTTCGATCACTGGATGCTGACCGTCACTACCTGAACGACCAGTGGTACCCGATGGGGCAGTCCGGATTCCAGGCCCCGGGGGACAATTATCGCCGGCTGCCATTACAGGGAACTCAGTACTTTCATAATGCGGCTTTGCAAAATCACGGAGGATGAAACATGCGATTAGATCGGGGGTTTGCACTGATCACCACATTATTGTTGGCGGCAGTGATGCTGATGTTGGTATTGGCTTTGCTTCAAAGCAGTATGCTCAGCATGCGTATCGCTGACTCTGGCCAGCAATCTTTGCAGCTACGACAAGACGCCTGGCGTATGCACCTGCAACAACCAGTCAGCACAGGGACATCTCTGTCTGAGGTTCGATGCCCTGCTCAGTATGCAGCCTGGCATGCTGATAGCCTTCATTGCCAACGTTATATACTGCTAAGCCCGCCAGAGCCGGGGCTCTGGCAGAGCAGTCAGGTGGGAAGTATCCAGCTTCAGCTGAGGTTGACAGTGCAGGATGTAAGCGATGATTAATCTACTGTCGTTACTCTTTGTATTGGCGGGTAGTCCGGTGCCTTTGGG
The DNA here is from genome assembly GCF_900107845.1 of Alkalimonas amylolytica. GTDB lineage: Bacteria > Pseudomonadota > Gammaproteobacteria > Enterobacterales > Alteromonadaceae > Alkalimonas > Alkalimonas amylolytica. Next base: position 51,448 of record NZ_FNRM01000011.1, on the reverse strand, counting down.
GTGTTTTGAACAACAGCCCGAACTAACGGATTTTGAAGTCAGCGGTCAGGGCGTTATTTATCGCAACGCCTATCATGGCTCGCCACTGTCCGAGCCAAAGATGGTTGCCGATCTCAGTGCATCGGGCTGGTTGTTTAGCACACAGCATCGAGTAGTTGCTAGTTACTTACCACACACTGCATGGGTTGGACAGCAGCGTTTTGAACAGTTATTGCTGCTTGCTTATCATCCGGGACTGCAGTCTGAGCAACTGGTTGTGGTTCGGGTGTTTCCTCAGCAGTCAGTAAGTTGGCAATTTGATCAGCTGCTGCCTTATCTGGATGATGCGGTACTGACAACAGAGGATTGGGTGGTGACTGCCTTATGGCAACAGCAACAGCAGGCAGCTGGTTGGTGGCGGCCTATTCCAGGTAAGGCAACACAGTTGCCTGAGCTTTATGCTGGCATCCTCTATTTACCAGTTGCTGAGTTCGATCCTGGAGATGACTGCCCGCCTTATCCACTGGATTTAAGTGTTCACATCATTCATATGCACTCAGGTCATACGGTTTCCCCGCCAGAAACGGTGCAGTTGTCTGAGCCGGGTCCCTTGCAATGGAAGCTGAAAGTGCAGGGAGAGTACCTTGGGCTTTGGCTGCAGCATAAAGAGGATAACTGGCTGCTGCAGTCTCAGTTGCCGCAAATTTTATCGGATTGTTTGCAATGTACCAGTGTGATTGAACACAGCAGCTGGCCAAAAATGCTTCCTGTGGCGCATTTCTGGCTGGAAGAGGGAGCTTACTGATGAAACAGCATGTCGTTAAAGCTTATGGTATCACCCTGATCGAGCTTTGTTTGGTGGTGGTTATTATGGCGATTTTGGCAACAATGGCTTATCCATCCTACGTGCAGTTTGTGCTCAAAAGTCATCGGGTAGAAGCCGTAGAGGCGTTGTTAGCTTTGGCGGCGAAGCAAGAGTTGTACTTTAGCGAGTTTCGTCGTTACAGCGGCTCACTTGCAGAGCTAGGAATCAGTGAGCCGCTCACTCTGTCTGGTCGCTATCAACTAAGTGTACAGCTGTTTGACGATGGTATGAGTTTTTTATTGCGGGCTCAGGCATTGGGCGTACAAAGTCAGGATACAGACTGTGCGGCGTTTAGTGTCAATCAGCTGGGGCAGCGGAATAGTGCAGTACCTTATGCTGAGAGCTGCTGGCGTTGATGGTATATCGCCTTTAACACCTGTTCAGCCGGGACAGGGGGAGGAGTGGTGTTGCAGTCGGCTGCGGCCAGCCTGATTCAGTGTCAGGGTGTAGTGCCAGTTCATGCCTTGTTCCGGGCAATAACGAAAACTACCATTCTCAAGTGGCCCCAGGCTGCCATCCCGACGAAAGCTTAACTGCTGCCGGTGATAACTGAGTTGGTGTGAAGGATGAACGGCAGGCAGTTCCCGTACCGGTTTCCATTCATTGAATTGCCATTGACTGATTTGTAACGGGTGCATGGACCAATTATCGCTGCAGTCACCTCCGTTCAGTGGACAAATCCGAACACTGGTTGCCTGGCCACTGGCCAGAACTCTGGCATAGGCCAGCTGCTGGCTCAGCTGTTTCATATAAGCTTCGGCACGTTGCTTGCTGATGAAATTATGCCAGGACGGTACTCCAACGGTACTGAAAATGATGATGATCAGCAGAGCCACCATCATTTCGATTAAAGTCCAGCCGTTGCGTTTCATGCCGTTATCATAAAATCACCTATAATGGTGAAATTATGATTTGTTGGGTTTAAATTGTCAATTTTATGTTTATATAAAATCTATAATATGATTAGTCGTAAATAGTGGGGATGGGCCGCCGTTTATGCTGGGTACTCAGGTAGATGTGCACCAGTCGTTGTTCTACCTGGGGGGGAACTGGCTTCCCTTCCAGAAAGTCATCAATATCATCATAACTCAGGCCAAGAGCGGCTTCATCGGCTTTTTGTGGCTGCAAGCACTCCAAATCGGCTGTTGGCACTTTTTGTACCAGCTGTGCTGGGGCTCCCAACCAGGCTGCCAAAGCACGAACCTGGCGTTTACTCAGGCCAAACAAGGGAGCTAAGTCGCAGGCCCCATCCCCCCATTTGGTGTAAAAGCCGGTTATATTTTCTGCTGAGTGATCGGTCCCAAGTACTAGCCCGCCTAATAAGCCGGCCAGATGGTATTGAATCACCATGCGGGTGCGAGCTTTGACATTGCCTTTGCTAAAATCGACCCGATGTTGGTCGCTTACCGCAATCCCCATAGCGGCCATAGCGCTGGAGGTTGCCTGATGGATGGCATCAGCCCCAGGTTGCACATTGATGCTGAGTGCTTTACTTGGCTGGATAAAATCAATGGCTTGTTGCGCTTCTGCTTCATCGGCCTGGCTGGCGTAAGGCAAGCGCACGGCAATAAACTGATACTTTTTTGAGCCTGTTGCATTTAACTCATCGACCGCTAACTGAGCCATCCTGCCGCAAGTGGTGGAGTCGACACCGCCACTGATGCCCAGTATCAGGTTAGTTAAACCGCACTGCTGCAGCTGACGTTTAATAAAATCGACCCTGCGACGGACCTCTGTTGCCGGGTCGATAGAAGCTTGTACCCGCATTTCTGCAATAATGTGTTCTGGTGTCATCACGGTTTCCTGCTTGGCGGCTTATACCCAATCGCTTTCAGATAATGCTATCATAGAGTTAGTCTGGGTTCAGGTAGTTATGTGCATGAAAAAAATTGAAGCGATTATCAAACCTTTTAAATTGGATGATGTGCGTGAGGCATTAGCCGAAATTAACATCACTGGCATGACCGTGACCGAAGTCAAAGGCTTTGGCCGGCAAAAAGGCCATACCGAGCTTTACCGTGGCGCTGAATACATGGTGGATTTTTTACCAAAAGTGAAACTGGAAATTGTGGTAACAGACGACCAGGTTGAGCGCTGCATTGAAGCCATCACGAAAACAGCGCATACCGGCCGCATTGGTGATGGTAAGATCTTCGTGCTGGATGTCGGCCGGGTTATCCGGATCCGTACCGGCGAGGAAGATGAAGAAGCTATCTAAGCGAATTTGGTAGTGTTTTGCCTGGCTTTGCAGCGGTGGGCAGGTTTTGATCTGGCAGACAATGCTCTGGCTTAAAGCCAGTTCAGTGCAGTAACTGCGACCGACGAACTAGAAAGGGCTTGCACTACCTCATAAGTGCTCTATTTGTATCAGCAGCTGTGCTGCATGTTGACGGATAGCTTGCTGTTCCTGCTCTGGTTTTTTATGCCACTGTTGGTAAGCCAACTGCAAGCGGGCATTGCCACGTAATTGCTCATTATTGCGATCAAGAAAGCCCCAGTACAGGGCATTGAACGGGCAGGCGCCTTCGCCATGCATTTTCTTCACATCGTAAGGGCAGTGCTGGCAGTAATTGCTCATGCGCTGAATGTACTTGCCACTGGCTGCATAGGGTTTGGAGGCAAGCACTGCATTATCAGCAAACAACGCCATGCCCAGCGTGTTGGGCAGTTCAACCCACTCAAAAGCATCGGCATAAACCGCCAGGTACCAGTCAGTCACTTCATCGGGACTAAGCCCGGCCAGCAGAGCAAAGTTACCGGTGACCATCAAACGATGAATATGGTGCGAGTAGGCATGATCAACGGTGCTTTGTATCGCTTGTTGCATACAGCGCATTTTGGTGTTGCCACTCCAGTAAAATGCTGGCATGGAGCGGTTGGCTGCCAGGGTATTGCGTGTTTTGTATTCCGGCATCAGCAACCAGTAAAGACCACGGACAAACTCTCGCCAGCCAATCAACTGGCGTATAAAGCCCTCGGCTGCATTCAGCGGCACCTGGCCGTCTTTGTAGGCCTGCTCTACTTTCAGACACATCCAACGCACGTCCAGTAAGCCGATGTTCAAATACATCGAGCAGATACTGTGAAATAAAAAGGGCTGATCCAGCAGCATGGCGTCTTGATAATCCCCAAACTGAGCCAACTGCTGCTCGACAAAATGCAAAAATGCCTGCCGCGCCTGTTTACCGGTGACAGCCAGCCGAAAGCTGGTGGCATCGCCCATATGCTCCGGGAAATGCTGCTGTACCAGCCCGATCACTTCCCGGGTAGTGTCATCAGGCTCAAACTGGAGCGGGGGGATCTGGACCAGATCGGGTGGGCAGGCTTTTCGATTGGCTTTATCGTAATTCCATTTGCCACCTTCAGGCTGATTTTTGTCATTCATTAACAAGTGACTGTAACGACGCATTTCCCGGTAAAAATACTCCATGCGAAATTGTTGCCGATCTTTGGCCCAGTTGGCGAATTGCTGCCGGCTACACAGAAAGCGATCATCGCACAGTTGCTCTAGCGGTAAGTCGAATCGTTGCGCCCAGCTCACTATTTCCTGCTCTAAACGATATTCACCGCACTCGGTCAGCACAATGCTGGTTAGCTCGGGGTGCTGTGAGATGGCATAAGCCACCGCATCGGTCAGACTGAACACAGACGGCTGTTCAGCAAACTTCAAGTACAGTAGCTGATGCCCCAGTTGCTGCAACGTATCGGCAAAATGACGCATAGCACTGAAAATCAGTACCAGTTTGTGACTATGATGTTTTGCGTAGCTGGCTTCAGCCATCACTTCAGCCATCAGAATCACATCGTCGTTTGCTACTGCCTGCAAGCTGGCTAGGGCGGGGCTGAGCTGATCGCCCAGTATTACGACTAATCGAGGCATGATGTTGTCCAGTTATGGTTTGATTTAAGTTACGTAGGCTTGGCAAGGCACGATCAAAAGAATGGCAATGAAAGCGTTTAAGTCTGCTGGTGAAAGAAAGTTGTTATGTTATATTGTATCTTTTCAGGAGGGCTTATATGTTAACAGAACAAGCGTTGCTGCAAATGCCGGCAGAGGATTACATGAATGCCAGCCAACTGGCTTATTTCGAACAGCTGCTGCGCCAGCAAAAACAGGATCTACAGCGGCGAATAGAACAAAGCAAGCAATCGCTTGGTAACCGCGAGGTGGAGCCTGATGAGCTGGACAGAGCTTTGATTGAAGAGGAAAATCGCCAAAGCTTGCGTCTGGTTGAACGTGAATACTTTTTATTGCGCAAAATTGAGCAGGCGCTGGATCGTATAGCCAGCAGGGAATATGGTTATTGTAAGGAGAGTGGACAGCCGATTGGTTTGAAGCGCTTACTGGCAAGGCCAACGGCAGAGCTAAGCCTGGATGCGAAAGAGCGGCAGGAAATGCAGGAAAAACACTTTAGTAAGCGACGGGGCTAGCTACTTTGCAAGCGGCAAGGCAAAGCGTATGATGGCATATAAACTCGGTGTAAAGAGCGGGAGTAGAATGATGACAAGAGTAAATGCATTGGTAGTCACCACTTTGGCAAGCAGCTTGGTATTAAGTTCAGCTTTGATAGCGTCTGAAACGCAAGCCAACGAGCATCGTCATGCTCACAGCCATGCGCATCAGCATGACCAGGTGAAGCCCGCAGAGCAATCACACGAACATGCCGCTTCAGAGTATGACCATGACCCTGGCTCCTCGCATGATCACAATCACAGCCATGATCATGACCATCATCACGATGATGAATTTACGCAGCTAGCTGCCCATGTGCATGGTGAAGCCTTGTTAACTTTTGTACTGGAGGGCAACGAAGCCATCCTTGCGTTGCAAACGGCTGCTTATAATATTGTTGGTTTTGAGCATGCGCCCTCCACCGATGAGCAGCAGCGTGAAGTGCAAGCTGCTTTATCCATGCTATCTAAAGGCAGTTGGTTTGAGTTAAACCGTGATACCGGTTGTCAGGTTGAGCAGGCGGATGCCAGTACCGACTTAACTCGTCCAGGCCATCAGAACCATGGTGATTTTTATGCCAACTTTACCCTGCTCTGTCACAACCCGGCCCGGTTGCAGTATCTGGATTTGTCGCTCATTCAATTGATGCCGTCGCTTGAGCGGGTTCAGGTGCAGTGGGTGGTGAATGAGCGCCAGGGCATGAATACAGCGACCTTACGGGAAGGACGCATTCGTTTTTAATGTGCATCACTTCAACCACCGCTATTATGTAGCTGTTGCACAGGAAAAATTTTAGGGGAGCAGGTATTCTGCTCTCCTATGACGATTCGAACACCTTCATCATTAAAATGGCTGATTGATAAATACCAGAAACAGTGTCAGCAGCTTACTGCAGTTGAGGATTCAATTGCTGAGTTAACCGTAAAACGTGAAGTCTTGCGGGATTGTATTAACTCTTTGGCTAAAGTAATTGAGATACATGAAGTTCCTATTTCAGCTGTAGACATCCCCCCATTACGAAAAAACACGAAAAGAACCAATTTAGCTTATGGTTTAGTGACCAAGCTAATATATAAGTATCTTGGTCTATTGCCTGTTGACCAGGATGCTTCAGTTTCAGAGTTTTTTTACTTCATATTAGAGCAGTCAGGATGGCACAACTATGATCCAGAGAGCATCCGTCTGTTTCGAAAGGCAGTAAGACAGCGCTTACAAAATATGGCTTATCAAGGAAAGCTTCAAAGAACCCAGTTCGGCTCCCATCATTCAGAAGCACGTTATCGCGCTAAAAAATAAATTGACCTCATATTCAGATTTTTCCATACAACTATAACTTAAATAGGGCGATTGGTATCGCCCTATGCTAAGTCACGTTTTGATATCTGAAAACGAGAGGTGAACTAGTTCATTACTTATTTTCGTTAAATAGTAATTCACTTCCTCTCCTGACACCCTCACCATAACATCTCCACCAGCGTGAATAGCCAACAATCAGAGAGCGCCTCAGTGCATCAGTGAATCGGAAGCCTTCAGTAGTTCTCCGATGATCTTCTCGCCATGTCATCTCGTTACAGTAATCAAGCATGTACCTAGCCATCATCCGATGAAAAGTACCGTATTCACTCCTCCTAAGTCGGCTGAAGAACGACTCTGCTTGATTATTATTTACACCGTCAATTGTTGAGTACTCCTTTGAGTGTTCTACTGTCTCGTGAATGAACCGTGATGAAAACATCGAATAAGCAGGGCATTCGTCTGTTCGCACCAAAGCTCCTTTTTCAATGTAATTCTGGGCGATAAACCTAGCCGCACTGTCATCTTCTGCTTTTGCCAGGAAGCATCTTGTCCTGACCCCGCCTAAACCAGGTGTTACTTGCCTAACAACCATTACTATTCGGCGGTTTCTCTTCTTTCTCTCAAAATTTGCTCGAGATATTTTACTGCGCTTTGCCCCTTGGCTTTTGCCAAGCTTTATTTTTTCAGCAATGGCTTCTGGCTTAGCTTTGTTTCTAAATTGTCCACTTCTGGGCTTACCTCCGAAGTGTCCACCATCGACATGCACCTCCCCAGACATAAGAGCTTTATCTTCAGTTCTCATTAGTGCCTCACGCAATTTATGGCAAAATATCCAAGCAGTTTTATACGCAACACCCAGTTTTCTCGATAATGATGAAGCTGAAATACCGTTTGGACTGGACGTAAAAACGAACAACATAAGTAACAACTTTTTGAATGAGAGTTTTCTATCTGCCCAGACTGTTTTTGTTGTCACACTGAAATAAGCATCACAGTGCTTACAACGCCATTGCCTCCTGCTGGCTCGAAAAAAATGCTGGTCTATTGCTCCACACGATAAACAGGACTGAGTTGTTTGATTGCCCCATCTAACTTCACAAAAAAACTTGAACGCATCCTCTTCCGACATATCGGCTATGTCCATTATCGATAGATCCCTAACCGCGCTTGATAACAACCAATGTTGAGACATATTACCTCCCCCTGGCATTTCCTCGGCAAAACCTTGCATCTACCGAGAAAAGTCAGCATAGAAAATTAATTAAAATTCAGTTGGTTGAGGCGATAAGTTGTCGCACGAACTCAAGAAGGCTTCTTTTCGTGTTGACAACTTAATGTGAAAGGGACAAAATCGTGAGTATCAAAGGGGTTCGCATTTCTTTGATAAATCACTCAGGCCAGATGTTACCGCATCTGGCTTTTGTGTTTCCGGCCCCATTTAATTCATGCTCTAGCTATTCATAGCGTCCTCCCTTTGCAGATAACGGTTAATCTTTAGTGGATTTTAAGGCTTCATTCGCTAGCCAAATGGCAATGTCTCTGACCAAGGCGAACTTTCCTCGCCTGTTTTCTATCGTAAAAACTCTTACCGGCACTGTGTTTCTAGTCAACGATTGCCGAAATGCCTCATCAGAGCGATATCCTAACGAACTCCACAACGCCTCACCGGTAATAACAGGTGAGTGATGCAGTTTTAGTAACTGGTTTTCCAAATGCTCTACCAGTTTCTGGAGCTCTTCGTCTTCGCTCACGACTGAATTCCTTGCTTTGATGTGACAGAGCAAGACTAACTACGATTAAAGTGTTTTAATATGGTTTTTCTAAGGCCTGAATGACCAGTGAAATCACCTCCATGAATTTTTATCAGACTGATTTTACTTATCTATTTTTTTATCAACGATAATTTGGCACAGGTCATGCCAAACTTTTTCGCCCCAAAAATATGTTTACTTTTTCTGACTACAAGAAGCTAAAACCGGATATCAGAGCTATTGCGACTCGATATTGGGCTGAAGTTGTTAAGCAACGGCTTGGTGTTACTACGCCTAATCAGATACTAGCGAAACACCTGGGTGAAGAAGTCACTTCTATACCAGGTTGGTCGAATAATTCTTCAAGGTTCTGGAATAGAATGTTGCAGGGTAAGGCGTTGCTCAGAGAAAACAGCGCTGACAAAACGGAAGGTTTACTACCAGGGACAAAAGCAATTTTTACTCATTCACTGTGGCAGTTGCTTGGCAGCAACAGCTTTGAGCAGGTATTCATCAACAAAATTCTGTTATCTCTTTCCCCTGAAATCAGAGGCTGCATCTTTAAAGTAAACTCAGATGGGAGCTTGCACCGGAAAACAACATTGAGCACAAAAACAGCCCAATTTATATGCTCTTCAAATAGCTTGGATGCTTTGACTTGTTTACTGGCACTTACTCTAGAAGCAAAAAAGCAAGGGCGACTGCCAGTACAGCGGCATTATGAAATGGGAGTGATGTCTATCTTCTTCCGGATGGCTGCATTAACGGGGCTGAAGGTTGTTGCTATGCAGGTTTACGAATTGATTAGCAACATCTTCAACCAGAGCGCTGACGATATAAAAAGAATAACAGCTTACGATGAGAGCCTGCCAATCCCTTCACGGATATTGCCAGCACAATATCCACAAACTCAAAGAGCATTGGGATATCTCGAGACTATTTTAACATTGGCTACGCAGAAAAGGTTGATCGGCGAAGATGATAAAGAAAGGGCCATTTTCCTTAATCAAATAAATCATACCAATATTGCTGATATGCTCATGGAACTGGTGTCCGTTGAGCAGAAATTTGAGTTAATAGGAACCAATAGCACTGTTTTATCAAAGGTTTTAAGGGAGGTAAAAAAGCACAGAGCAACAAAATCAGACTAAATTGATTCTATTAGAAAGCTTCACAATACGGATAGAACCGTTTTTGCGAGGGCCTTTGCATTAAAGTGATGTAAGCTTACAGTAAAATTTAGAAAGTATTAAATCCGGACATTACGTTGTTATATGGGGACTCCGGTGCCGCCATGTCGATCGCTGAGCCATTTCGTTGTTAATGCGGGGCTGCTCTGCCGCCGCTATACCTAACCTAGTTGGCTAGTATAATTAATTCAAGCTATCTTGTCTAAGTGATTAATTCTCAAATTTAGGTGGATATATGGAGTTTCTAAACGCAGCAATATTATCAGGGTTAATCTATGATGGTATTAAAACCGGAGCATCAATAGGTGTTGACATGCTAAAGACCAAATTAAGGGCGTGGACAATCGATGATTCGGAATTATCTCAACTAGCCAAGCACTTGAGGGATGCTGGGATTAATGAAGAACTTAACCAATTGGCAATTGAGAGAAGAATTACTGAACATCAACCTCTGTGTAGTTTGATCCAGAAAATTAGGCCTTCAAATTCAGAGATGCACGTAAAACAGGCATCTGGAACTGGTCACAATATATGTAATACTGGAGACAGCAATATAACGGTTGGTGACATCATTGTTAATGACAAAGGATAGTTAATGAGCAGTCGTGACATAAATCAGGCCTCGCTAGTAGGTCATAATATAAACGCATCTGATAACGCGACTGTAAACGTAGGCGGTATTAACTATATCATTTCGGGGATTACTTCAAATGACCTTGTAGGTTACTCTAAGAGATTTTTGAAAGAAATAACCCATAGAAACATAAAGTCAGCAAAAATATACTTAAATAGCCTGGATTATTTTGACTCGCTTGACCACGATAGTAGAAGTATCAACTCTGTATTTAAGTTTAAGCTCAGCCTTTACAATGGTGGTGAGGTGCAAAAAATAGATAGGGAGCTATTTTTAGATCTTATAAAAAACAAGGGTGTAGGACCTGTAATGCGTGACATAGTAGAGTCAATTTTCATAGAGTATTTGTCTATGAGCTCTAATTGTGATGCAAGAGAGCGGTACAATAAAATAGAAGATAAAACTGATTTTACGAATGAAATTTTTTATGAAAAGGTCGCTAATTTAAAAGATTTATACTCACGTGTTGATGCGGGGTTATCGAACGTCTCAGAGAATGAGTTATGTGCGTTGGTTAGATGCGCATTCAGATGTGAAGATATCAACTTAGCTGTTCAACTCTCAACTCAGCTCAATACAGAGTTTCCAAACATTAATAGCGACATACTGTTAGTACTTGCTAGAGCTTACCAAAACAATAAAGAGATTGGAGCCAAACATTTCTGGCTAATTGATCGTTGTTTAATGACAGCTCTCGAGGGCCTTGTCGATAGATGCATAAATTTGTCAGAAGAAACAGCCGACCCGCGCGTAACCAGAATTGCAGCAGTGTTGCTCGCTTCAACATGGTATCAGAACCAAAAGTTGGCGAAACTATGCTTGGATAACATTACTGAGGCAGAAAAGGCAAATCCAAATATAGGAAGATACATAAAACCTAACAATGAAACATCGTGCAAGGTTAAAAATATAAATTATTTACTGAAGGATAGTAGACTTACAATAGATGAAGTCGACCTTGTTAATTTATTTTATGCTTACTTTGATCATGGCATTTCAAAGCGAGATTTGATGAGTTGGCACAGAAAAGGAGGTCGATTAAATTCGAAAAAATATCGGGATAAAGATTTCCTGGATTTGTTGTTCAATATTTTAGTTCTAGATTCTTCTGATGGAAAAGATAAAATTGATCTATCAAGAAGAGTTGAAAGTTTCTTAGAGAAGCACTCGTCCAAACTTAATGAATTTAATGTGATGATGATTCATTGCTTATGTAAAGGTCTACTTGAGTTTGGTCTAGCCTATCATGTAGTGAGGCTTTTAGAGCCTTTAATTCCACAATTCCCTTGGATTTCACCTGCAATAGATACATATGCCCAGGCTTTGTTGGCATCTGATCAGCATGAAAAGCTAGAATATCTTCTTGAATCCCTTAAAGGGCTTGATGACTCATATGTATTGCGATTAGTCAAAATTGAAAGAGCATGTTTTTTTAGAGACTATGACAATGCGGTCAAGCTTTCTGAGCTTGCGGTTAAAAATTACCCTAACTCGTGCTATTGTTGGTGCATTTTACTTAGAAACCTACACTTATCTAAATGCGAACACTCTGTTTTACAAACTACTTTGGAAATAATCCCCGATGATGTGTTGAACAGGTATAGTGAGGATGGTTTAAGACTACTGCATTTAATATCTAAAACTGATTCAGACTTTGCTAACTCTATCATCTTGGAGTGGTTTATTGATGATCCAGTTGGTATGGCACTGCATGTAACTAATTTGCATTTTAGTCAACTGGAACACTGGAAAGAACAATCCTATAATAAATATCCATCTAACCGTTGCTCTCAAGCGGTGGTATACAGCATAGGGAAGCGTCAACTGACAAAATTGCTTGTAGATAATGCTGATTCTAGTGAGTACTTGATCGACACTGCTTCTCCAGTAGGTATAGCTCTAGTAGAGGCTAGTGAAGGCGAAGAAATAAAGATTGGAGCAACTATTTATAGGGTAGAAGAAAAGCTTCCCCCCATAGTCGGATCATTTCGCATATCTACGGATATTCGTGACAATATAAATGCAGGTAATGATTGTTTCTATAAGTTCACAATTGAAGAAAACTGTGTTGAGGATATCCTACAATTCATAGGCGGAATATCTGATGGTCCGAAGTTATTTGATTCTGAGATTGACGGAAATAAAATTCCACTGTTAATGAGATTAAACAAGACTCATAGCTCGGACTTAATCCGAGGTGCAGTTCTCTATCTTTGCGATCACGAAAGCAACAGATATTTTTACTTATTTTCCCAAGGTGAGTCTGTAGAACATGGGGTTATACTTGACGTCCTCTCATTAGTCTATCTCGCACTTACTGGCTTAGGCAATACGGATGTCAAATTTTATGTCACGCCTGAAACTTACGACATAGTATCTGAATGGTTAACTCGAACTGGTCGTTCTGATTATCTTTCAATAGCAAAGTTGGGCGATAGTTTTGTAAAAACCACTTCAGAGAATGTTAGAAATGATCTTTTCTATAATAACTTAAATCATATTTTTGGGCTTTGTGAGATAATATCACCAAAGCGCATAGATATGCTGGGCTCCCTGACTAAGATTCGAGATGTATTAGATGTTTCGCATTATAGTTCGTTAAAGTCCTCTATTTCTCATGGATTACCATTTCTCTGTTTAGACCAATTTTTATGCGCTTTCTATAGATCCCTGAATATTAGACTAGTGAATGCCAAAAATTTCTTGTCTGATATTAATGCGAAGTTGCCAATTAATCACAAGTATAATGCCGAGTGCTTTGTAGAGTTATCGCTTGATGTCCCAGTCTCCTTTAATGATGTTTTTGAACTTTGTTGTCAAAAAGGAAGAGGTCAATATTTAGCTGCTGAGGTAATAAGAAAACATTCTCATGGTTATCCATCGTATGAGGCTGGGCTCAGAGTTCTTACGGAGTGCTGCACGAGAGCTCTTAGTAGCGCATTTGTAGGATGTAATGGAAGAATATTCGATGCCAAGGGACAGCTGAAACTCTCACAGTGGTGTCACACTGTGAATATCGTATATGCTTGCTGTAGATCTGCAATGATCTTTTTGGATGGAGTCACATCTGAGCAGCGACTATCCAAATTGATAGTAGAGGTCTTAACAACATTTGTCGATTCTAAGCGACTAGCAGTCTTTTCCATGTTCCTTTTTCAGAGATTTGTTAATGGGCACTTCCTAAGTATAGACGCCATTAATGTTGAGATAACCTCTTTAATGGGTAAGAACACGCGGGTTAGGCGATTGGAGCCCTGATTAATTGTTAGATCTTCTCCAGTTGGGCCAGAGGATGGTTAATGAAGTGATCAATGAAAGTTTTTGTTAATGCTTTATTGCCCGATACTCTAATTTTAGCTAGAACATCTCTAAAATCTTTATATACAATTTGATATTTTATTGTATTGCTCTGAGCTTTGCGCAGTTTATCAATCGCTTCATCTGAAAACACTCCTGAAGTCCAAAACTCAAAAGTCATTTTTCTATCTTTCCAATCAGGGTGTGTAAGAGCAAATGCACGGAAAATAGGAACTTGTTCTGTAAGCCAATAATTTATTTCTTCTGCTGTTACCTGATTGTTAAAGCTATATCCCTTTCCCTCGATAAATATTAGCTCCTTCTGGTTTGTGCATATTACATCTGCTTCTTTCACTCCATTCATCGTTTTGCAGAGGCGATTTAACTCTACGGACTGAGCAAACTCAGACCTCATGGCTTCAGCAATAATATACTCGAATAATGCACCTCTTAATCTGCTGGCTGCGCCTTCAATTTTTCCTAATGAATCAAATAGCATATCAATTTTTGCAGGATTTAAGGCTTGTATTGCAACCCTTGAAAGTAGATCGGTTAACTCCCTTAAGTTTCTTGCGGTTTCATTATCAAATATTGCTGCTGTAGTGGCCGGAGAGATGCCAAGGGATTTTAACTTTCTAAAAGCTGGCTCACTAAACGAGTGTGCTAAAAAGAAACAGAGCTGCTTCCCAACATTTTTTAAACTCCTAAGTGCATTGAGCTTCTGTAAAAATGGCTGTATTCCAAGTTCGCTAACTTCATGGTTTAGCAAAATATCACATACAACAAACCCTGGTTTAGGAGTGGAGCCATCGCGACCGAAGCTTATTAGTGGACTGAGATACGATGGACCTGCTAAATCCCATGCGGTAGTGCTGACAGTAGGGTTGTTTTCTAAAGTGCGAATTGCCACTTGGTTATATGAAACGAACCCAAGCTTACGCATCCAGCTTTTGACCCCCCGAAGCATAAGTTCTTCCACAAAGATCCTTGCTTTCATTACCGGGATTAGTGTTTCTATATGATTAGTATGAAGCCCTAAATATACACAGGTGCCTATACCTTCCACATGAATTTCTTTAATCAGGTTAGCATTTTTCAGTGTATTGAGTATGGCATCTACAGATAAGTGTTTCTTTTGTTTTATCGGTGCACCGCAAGCAATTTCAAAATGCTTTTTAGGCATAACACCATCTCGCTCCCTAAGTGCGGTAATTGCAAAGCCATAGGCAGAATTAGTTGCTAAAAGTGCTGATTCAAGTCTTGCCCAGTAGAGGCCACTACCAGCCTGCTCTTTTAAAAATAGAAACTTTGCCCGTCTCGGGAAGGAAAGCCCTAAGCGAAAGATACCATTTCCTGTTCTAGAAACTCGTTGCCTAGCCGCTTCTGGCGACAACTTGAATGCTTTAACCAAGTATTCTGTTATCTCTGAACTTAGAGTGGGTCCATGTTGCTTAAGATATTCATGAACTAAATTAACCATTGTCACACTGCGCTATATATACAAGATAAAATAACAATAGCATCAAAAAGAAGGCTAAGCAGAGAGCCCTTTAAATCTGGGGTCTTGAGAAGGACTTTTTCCGTGTAAATCTAGAGTCTGTCACAGTCCTCAAAATTTAGTATTTTTTGAGTATTCTAAAATGGTGCAAAAACGGTATGAGTTAACTTTACTCACACCGCAGGTCTGCTGTGCAACAGCTACATAATAGCGTCAACCACTAAAAAAGCGCCCGAGGGCGCTTTTTTAGTGGGCACAACTGGTTTGGTCCGCCAGCTTTACCAGGTGTATTCTTCGATGTGATCCGCTTTCAGGCTGTAAGCCGCAAAAGCCAGATCGTGACTTATTGAGTCGGTGGTGAGTACGCCGGTAATCCAAAACGGTGTGTACATCATGTCAGCTGTCAGGCCTTTTGCATCGGTGACATAGATAATCTGATTTGGTGGCGGTGGAGGTACATGGATACAAGCACCAAAGTATGGCACCAGAAAAAAGCTGGTGACATTCTGGTTTTGATCAAACTCCAGCGGGACGATGAAACCAGGCAAACGTATCCGTTGATTGTTAAACTCTTCACGTACTCTGGTCGAAGTCAGCACTTGTTGCCATAAGCTGGCGTAGGGATCGTCAGACGCATCGTCAAACGGTGATGGTTGGCTGTAGTCGTGTTCAATATCTGGCAGCGTTTCCAGCAGCGCCAGATCCTCTTCTGGCATGAGATCAGTCCATTCCAGGGTGCGTACCTCTTCAGCTTGCAACTGGGCGGAAGTAAATGCGACAGACAGCAACAGGATTGCTATAGACAGTGAACGCATCATTGGAGCTTACTCCTGAACTTTGGTATAAATCATACCCATCATCTTACCATGAAGGTTGGACAACCGGTGACTGACAAGCCGAAAAAATATGTAATTGAACTCAAAAATCTGCGTTTTCGCTGGCCTGGCAAGCAAGGTTGGCAGCTGGCGCTGGATAACTTACAGCTGGAAGCTGGTCAGCATTTGTTTATACGTGGTGCATCCGGCTCTGGTAAAACGACCTTACTGAATTTACTCAGTGGCATCACCACACCGAATGAAGGTGGGCTCTGGTTGCAGCAAACCCCAATGCATAAGCTCTCGGCGGCCAAGCGGGATACCTTGCGGGCACAACAAATCGGCGTGGTATTTCAGCAGCTCAACCTGATCCCATACCTGTCGGTACTGGATAATGTGCTGCTGGTGGCAGGTTTTGCTAATCAGTCGGCCGGTGAACTGACAGAACGTGCCATTATGCTGTTGCAGCATTTGGGGCTTAACGATGAACTGCATCACCAAAAAGCCACGGAGTTAAGTGTGGGGCAGCAACAGCGGGTGGCCATTGCTCGAGCATTACTGCTGCGCCCGGCCTTGCTGATTGCCGATGAGCCAACTTCGGCACTGGATGCCGATAACCGTGATGCCTTTATGCGGCTGATGTTGGCAGAGGCCACTGAAAGTGGCACTACCGTGATTTTTGTCAGCCATGATCAGGCGTTGCAAAGCTTTTTCAACTGGCATTTACCGATGGATCAACTTGAGCAGGGAGTACAGCCATGCTGATCAAATTGGCGCGTTTAAGTCTGTGGAATCGCCGTGGGACCGTGCTGATGACAGTGTTGTCTCTGGTGATTAGCATCAGTTTGCTGCTTGGGATTGATCATCTGCGGCATGAAGCAAAGAACAGCTTTACCAGCACGGTCTCTGGTACGGATTTGATTGTTGGTGCCCGCTCTGGCCAGCTGAACTTACTGCTGTATTCGATTTTTCGGATTGGCAATGCCACTGCCAACATCAGTTGGGAAACCTACCAGCGTATACAGCGCCATCCGCAGATCGCCTGGACCATCCCCATTTCGCTGGGCGACTCGCACCGAGGCTACCGGGTGGTGGGTACCAATCAGGATTATTTTGAATTTTATCGCTACGCAGGTCAGCAGCAGCTGCAACTGGCGCAAGGTGTTATTTTTGATGATGTGTACGACACGGTACTGGGTTCAGAGGTGGCGACACGGCTTGGTTATCAGTTGGGGCAGGAGATCGTGCTGGCCCACGGTATTGGTCAGGTTAGTTTTAGCGAACATAAAGATAAGCCCTTTACTGTGGTTGGCATCCTGGCTCCAACCGGCACGCCAGTCGATCAAAGCGTGCATGTCAGCCTGGAAGGGATAGAAGCGATTCATATTGACTGGCAGCAAGGGGCGCCCATGCCAGGGCGTCGGGTAAGTGCCGAGCAGGCACTGGAGATGGATTTAACGCCTAAAGCCATTACGGCGTTTTTGGTGGGGCTGAACTCCCGGGCGGCCACCTTTTTAGTGCAGCGGCAAATCAATGAGTTTCGCGGTGAGCCTTTAACGGCCATTTTACCTGGCGTGGCGCTGGCAGAGCTCTGGCAGATGCTTAGCATGGTGGAACGTTTGCTGCTGGTGATCACTGTGCTGGTATTGTTGGCTGGCTTGGTGGGCATGACCACCACCTTGCTTGCCTCGATGAAAGAGCGGCAGCGGGAGATTGCTATTTTACGGGCCGTGGGTGCTCATCCCGGCACCCTGTTCTGGTTGGTGCAGCTGGAAGTGTTGTTGATAACTTTGGCTTCTTTGGTGTTGGCCATGGCAGTACTGATGGTCGGGCTCTGGTTTGGTCAGGATCTGCTGGCCAGCCGCTATGGCTTGTTTATCGGTTTAAACCCGATTCGTGACAGCAGCTTACAACTGATGGGGCTGGTACTTGGGCTGGCTCTGCTGCTGGGCTGCATTCCTTCCTGGCTGGCGTACCGCCGGGCCCTGACCGATGGCCTTAGCGTGCGCCTGTAGCGGGCAGCAAGCTATGCAAAATGGTGCGGTATTGGTTGCTGGCCTGCAATTGCTGCAGGCCGCGATTAAAGCGCTCCATCAGCTCCTCAGAACGAGGATCCTGCTTGGAGAGCACCAGATACATCGGCCGTTGCTCCAGTACGGGCTCCATGTACTCAATGTCATCGGCGTATTCAGGCAACAAGGTTTGCAGCAGGTAGAGACCGTTGAGCTTATCGGCTGGTACCAAGTCGACCCGCTCCAGAGCCAGCATCCGGAATGCCTGCTCATCGCTGGCAACAGCAATGGTATTTAGCCGTGCGCGAAGTAACCCTTCCGGCTGCGCATAGCCTTGCACCACACCCAAACGATAGCGCGCATCAGCCAGTTGCTGGTAGTTTCGAAATTCCAGTGGCATGGCTTTGCGTTTAAACAACACGATATGATTGGCGTACATCGGCTGCGAATACAAAAAGTGTTCGACTCTGTCTTCGTCGTACCAGGCGGCAATCAGGCCAGCGTAATGGCCCATTTTTGCTTGATGCAAAGCGCGACCAAAAGGCATAAATTCCACATCAATCTGAATGCCTTGCAGCGCAAAGGCTTGGCGGATGATTTCAGTCACTACACCTTGCTGTGGTAAGTCTGCCGCATAGTGAGGGTGGTAGTTGCTACTGGCTAAGACAATGCGCTCCGCTTGCAGCGACACACTTGACAGCAGGCCGACAAAGATCAGCAACCAGATACCCAAGTGTTTCATCAATAGTCCTTTATTCGATACAACTCAGCTCTGAGTATAACGATTACACCAGGGCGATGGGTTGATAAAAAGCTGATATTTATTTGAACCTCGCTTGGTTAGGTTGCGCCATCGTAGCGTGATCCTGCCTGAGCACAAGGAAACCTGGGTTAACATCAAATCGTGTTTTGTTGGCTTGGAAGTTTAAGAAAAACCCTTGGAAAACCTATTTTTAATGGCTTTTAGGCTGGAAGTTCGCTACTTTTTACTCAGATGTTTTTTCAAATGAAGAGCAGGGCATGCCAGCATCGCAACAGCAGATTCAGCAGCAATTGGAAGCCTTGCAACAAAGTTATTTGGTGCGCTTGCAGCAGGATTGGCCGCAAATCGTCGCCATGGCAGGCCAGTTGCTTGATGCGAACGACCGCGGCTGGCAGAGCATTGCAAAAACACTGAAGCAACGTTTCCACACTCTGGCAGGTTCAGCGGGCACTTTTGGCATGCCACAGCTTGGTCAGCAAGCCAAGGCGCTGGAAATGGAGCTCGACTCCTGGCTTGAGATTGATGTGCGGCCAGAAACTGAGCTGAAACAGCAGTTTCTACAGATGGTGCAGGAGCTTAGTAATCACAGTAGTAGCATGCCCCAAGCTATACCGGCACCTTTGTTTCAGGCTGTCGATGATGAATTTACCCGTAAAGCGCATATCCTGGTGTTCAGTAAAGACGGTGAGCTTGGCAAACAGCTGACATCAGCGATGGACCCTTTTGGCCATCAGGTAGTCAGTTGCCGCACATTGGAAGAGTTAAAAGCAGCTGTGGCTGTGCAAAAGCCCGATGTGCTGGTGCTGGATATGCCTCAGAGCCGCCTGGCAGGTGGGCTGAAAAAACTGCTGCAGCAATTGCTGACAAATCAACACCAGCCCACGGTACTGTTTGTCGTCGGTGAAAAAGAAAGTTTTAACCAGTACCTGGCTGCAGTGCGCTTGGGTGCTAGTGGTTACTTTAGCAAACCGGTGGATGCAGCGGCCATTGAGCTGCGTATTCAGCGTTTACTGGCCCTGCGCCAGCAAGCTCGTTTTCGGATCCTGATTGTCGACGATGATGTGATGCTGGCACAGCATTACCAGTTGATTATTGAGCAGGCTGGTATGGAAGCCAAAGTGGTCAACGATCCCACCAAGATGTTGATAGGTTTGCAGGGGTTTCAGCCGGATGTGATCCTGTTGGATGTCAATATGCCGGATTGCACCGGCCCGGAGCTGGCGCAGATTATTCGTTTTAAAGATGAATGGCTTGGGGTGCCTATTGTCTATTTGTCGTCGGAAACGGATAGTCAGCGCCAGTTGGATGCGTTGGTCAAAGCCGGGGATGATTTCATTTCCAAACCCATTACCGATCAGGCCCTGGCTGTGACGGTGTTCGCCCGGGCTCAGCGTGCCAGGCAGCTGGCGGAGATGATGATCCGCGATAGCCTGACCGGCTTGCTGCAACATGCTACCGTGAAAGAGCGGCTGAGCGATGAGATAGCCAAAGCCAAGCGCAGCAAGCAGGAATTGATTGTGGTGATGCTGGATTTGGATCATTTTAAGCGGGTCAATGATCAATATGGCCATTTGGTGGGCGATCAGGTTATCAGCAGTCTGGCAAATTTATTGCAACAAAAACTGCGCAAAACCGATGTGATAGGCCGTTATGGTGGTGAAGAGTTTTTACTGGCTTTACCAGATTGCTCACTGAAAAAAGCCAAAGTCATTATCGATGGCATTCGCCAGTCGTTTCAGGCCATTCCTTTCAGTGCCCAGGAACAGTCGTTTCAGTGTACTTTCAGCGCTGGTCTGGCCCGGGTTGATACCAGCCAATCGACCGATGAAAACATTGACCGGGCCGATCAGGCACTGTATCAGGCCAAGCACAATGGCCGCAACCGGGTAGAGCTTGCCTAATTTGGCCATCACCAAAAAGCTGGCTGTAAGTCAGTCGCAGCCTGGCTGGCTAAGCACCGTGCTTTCCGAGAGTGGCCTGGCTTCCAGCCAAAAACGACGAAAGGCCCAGGCCCACATTTCAAGCATCTGGTAGGGTTTATCCAGTTGCACTACTGCTATCGGCTGAAGCTTTGTGTCTTGCTGGCAAGCCAGGCTAAATTCAAAGGCATAATTGCCCTGCATGCCCATCCGCAAATCGGCCATAGTGAGCAACTGGCCGCGTTGAAAATAACCGACAAAGCCATGGCTGAAACGGGTGAGTTCTTGAGCTTCCGGAAGTTGACTCAGTGTTTTAGCTTGCTCTGAAAAGGCATGCTGACGAAACTCTATCGGGGTTTTGCCATCATTCAATGCATAAAACCCCTCGCGATAGCCCTTTTCGTCCATCACAATAATCCGCCAGACCAAGGTATTCAGCGCTGTCGGTTGCACCAGCCGCTCATAGTGCGCCAGCTCGGGATGCTGCTGATCAAGCTGCCACAACACCCACTGTTGCGCTAACAAGCCCCAGCCTAAGTAGAGCGAAGACAGCAGCAACCCTAATGCATTAAAGCCAAGCCCAGGTCCGGGTAAGCGCCAGGCCAGGGCAACGCCAATCAGCAGTGGCACTGTGTAGAGCGGATCAATCACAAAAATACTTTCCAGCGCAAAGGCATGGTTGCTAAATGGCAGCGCCAGCTGGGTGCCATAGGTGGTAAAGGTATCCAGCAGGCTGTGGGTCACCAGTACCAGCCAGATGGCCAACCACCAGTGCAGGAACAGTGCTTGTTGCTGATGCCAGCGGCAAATCAGCGCTGCCAGCAGAGGTGCGAACAGCGTTTGGTAAAAAAAGGCATGGCTCTCGCCACGATGGCGCAGCATATTGCTTAGGTCATCACCATAATGAATAAACACATCCAGATCGGGCAGGGTGCCGGCAACAGCCCCCCACAAGGCTGCTTTTTTTACCGAGGTGGATTTGCCCATGACTGCAACGGCGACGGCTGCGCCAAGCGCGGCCTGAGTAACAGAATCCATCAGTCGTCTACCAGCACCCGATCCGTTGGATCAAAGCGGGGCGATTGAATGGATAGCACTTTTAGTGGCTGCCCGGAGGTGATTTCCAGTACTCCATGAACAGTACCAGGCGGGATCAGCAGGTAGTCACCCGATTGAATGTTTAGTTCATCATCGGCCAGGCGCATGCGGGCGCTACCCTGCAGCACATAAATTTGCTCGGTATGCCATTGGTGGTAATGGTTGGGCACTGCGCCGGTGATGGTCAGCAAAAAGCTGCTACTATGGTCCGTTGCTGCCAAAGGCTGATTGTGAATGGCAGGGGCATCGGCTGGTGCTATCAGCTTAGGTAAATGCAACACGGCTGATGAACAGGCGATAGCTGGCAAAGCAACCAGAACGGCGAAAAAGCTCATGGGCAGGCCCTCTTCTGCAAAGGGAACAGCTTAAAAGAAGGTCAGTAGTCTGTCCAGTGAACTGCTGCGTTGCAGCGCAGCAGCGATCGTTAGTGGGCGCGGTACAAACGGCAGAAATAGTCGATAATGGAGTCGGAATCAAAACGGCTGAACTTCAATTGATGCTTTTGCACAATGGCGTCCGCCAAAGAGCGCAAGGTGACATCCAACGACTGGCCACAGGGGCGAGTGAGCTCATGACGGCTGAACAAGTAATTCAGTGCAACCGAGGTATAGGATTTCCCGGCGACAGGTTGAACCAACTGCAGTTCATGCAGGCGAACGCCAAGGTTGCGTAATTTTTCTAAGCGACTTTGTTCGTTCATGGTGCATTCTCCATCAAAGTATGCGGGTTATCCGGTACATAAAGGTTATCGTCCGCCTTACTGAAAACTTGAACGCGAATTTACCCCGACTTAGGTCCCAAGGCCGTAAAATTGTCACGGAAAAATGCTACAATCTGCTGATTCAAAACCTGAATGAAGTGGCTTAAAGAGAGTTTCATGAGAAAAATCATCAATTTTGTGTTGCTGACGCTCGTTATGTGGTTCGTAGCAGCATGCTCTCCATCTCCGGAGCGTCAACCACAAGTCGAGCTGCGCATCATGCATACCAATGATTTGCATGCCTATATGCTGGGGTACGATTATTTCCAGCAGCGTGAAACCGATCGTTTTGGCCTGGCGCACACTGCAGCTTTGGTGCATCAGGCCAGGTTGGAGCAGCCAAACAACCTGTTGTTTGATAACGGCGATACCATTCAGGGCAGTGCACTTGGCGACTGGGCTCATGCTCAGGGTTTGGAGTATCTTCAGCAGCAACGGCATCCGGTGATCCGGGCGATGAATTATCTGGGCTATGATGCTGCAGCGCTCGGTAATCATGAATTTAACTATGGCCTAGCGTATCTGGATGCCACCATTGAAGGGGCCACTTTTCCGTTTTTATTGGCCAATGTGTTTGAGCCGGATGCCGCAGTGGATGACTGGCAAGCTAGCCGCTATACACCTTATGTGATTCAAAGCCATAGCTTTGTTGGCACTGATTTGCAGCGCCATGATATTCAGGTGGGGATTTTGGGCCTGGTACCGCCGGACATTCTGCGTTGGGATCGGCACCATCTGGAAGGCCGGGTACAAGCACGGGATATGGTAGCTACCGCTCAGCACTTTGTGCCAAAAATGCGCGCTGAAGGGGCGGATCTGGTTGTGGTGATTGCCCATACCGGCCTGAGGGATTATGGCGACTACCCTGAAGGTGCCGAGCAAGCCGGGCTGTATCTAGCGCAAATTGAAGGGGTCGATGCTTTATTGCTGGGCCATCAGCACCGGCAACTGCCAGGGCCGGATTACCAGGATATGGCCGGAGTAGATGCCAAGCGCGGTTTCATTCATGGCGTACCTGCCGTGATGGGGGGGCAGTATGGCAGCCATCTGGGCGTGATAGATTTAACGCTTAAACGCACCGATGGCAGCTGGCAGGTGGTTGATGCTGCCAGTGAGTTACGCCAGGTTGGCCCAGAGCGCGATGAGCTGCTGGTGGCTTTATTGAGTGAAGAGCAAGCGCAAACCCTGGCGATGCTGAATCAGCCTTTGGGGGCTACCGATGGCGCCATTGAAAACTTCTTTGCCCGGGTAGTACCGAGCACTGCTGTGTCTTGGGTCAATCAGGCGCAAAGCTGGTATGCAAACACCTTGCAGCAGCAAGGTGAGCTGCCGGATTTCCCCATTATCAGTGCGGCGGCGCCTTTTCGCAGTGGCTTTGGCGGGCCGGCAGATTATACCCATCTGGCAGCTGGCCCACTGACCCTGGGTAACATCGCGGATCTGTACATTTACCCCAATACCTTGCGAGTGATTGAGCTGAGTGGCAGTGAACTGCGTGACTGGCTGGAAATGTCAGCCCGGACCTTTAACACCATCGAAGCTAGTAAGGACGAGTGGCAGCAACTGCTGGCACCACGCATTCCCAGCTACAACTTCGACATGATGAGTGGGCTTAGCTACCGCATTGATGTGAGCCAACCCGCCCGTTTTGATGGTGAAGGCCAACAAGTAAGCGATAGCCACCGTATTGTTGAATTGAGCTATCTGGGCCAGCCGGTTCGTGCTGAGCAGCGCTTCTTGCTGGCCACAAACAATTACCGGGTCAGTGGCGGCGGCTTTTTTCCCCATGCCACAACGGCACCGGTGCATTACACCGGTCAAATGGAAGTTCGGCAGATCATTGCTGCCTTCACCCGCGAACAGGCGAAGCAACACGGCGAAGCCATTCCGGTGCAATTGCAACAGAACTGGCAACTAACGCTGCCGGCCGGGGCCCGGCTGGAGTTTCGCAGCAGCAGCCTGGAAGCAGCCAAAGCCAAAGCTGAATCGCATCCTCGCCTGCAGTTTATAGGCCTGGATGATGACGGCTACGGCCGTTATCAGTACCTACCGGAGTAAGCATTTTGAGCGAAGCCGCAGGCATGCGCCTGAATAAATACATCAGTGAAACCGGAATCTGTTCGCGGCGCGAAGCCGATAGGCTGATTGAACAGGGCCAGGTGCTGGTCAATGGTAGCCCGGCCGAAACCGGCATGAAGGTGAGCGATGCCGACAGCATTATGGTGGCAGGCAAGCCGCTCAAAGCCAAGCCTAAGGCGGTCTATTTGGTGTATCACAAACCGGTGGGCGTGGTTTGTACCACCGATACGGCCGTTAAAGGCAATATTGTCGATGCGGTGAACTACCCTCAGCGGATTTTCCCAATCGGCCGGTTGGATAAACCGTCTTCCGGTCTGATTTTGCTGACCAACGATGGCGATATCGTTAATAAGATTTTGCGCGCCGGCAATGCCCACGAAAAAGAGTATCTGGTCAGTGTTGATAAGCCGATCAACCGCCAGTTTTGTCAGCGGATGGCGGCCGGCGTGCCGATCCTTGGCACCGTGACCAAGCCTTGCAAAGTCACGCAAATCGGGCCGGATCGGTTTTCCATTATCCTAACCCAAGGGCTTAACCGGCAAATCCGCCGTATGACCGCTTATCTTGGTTTTGAAGTGACCCGCTTAAAACGCATTCGCATTATGAGTTTTCAGCTGGCCGATTTAAAACCTGGTCAGTGGCGCGAAGTCACCCCAGCCGAATTTGCGTTGCTGAGTGATTTGTTAAAAGACTCGGTGAAAACCGAAGAGGCCTCGCAAGGTGCCGGAGCCGGCATCAAAAAGCGGGGCCATCAACCGCGCATTGAGCGGCCAAAGCGTCAGTACCGTCCGGGCTAGGTCAGCCCATTTAGACAAGAGAACAGGGCGCGGCTTTAATCCGCCAGCGCCTGATACAAAGTGCGGATCCAGCGCTCTTCAGTAATGAAATTCCAGTGCCAATCCTGCCATTGCTCACCCAGGCCGCGGGTGATGATGGCTTCTAGTGTTAAGCCTTCGGCTTTGTACTGCTGCACCTGAGCCAGGGTAGCTTCCATCATCCGTAATTCGCGCTCTAAGCCAGCTTGGTTGGTTAACACGCCATGCCCTGGGATCACTCGGGTGTTGGCATCGATGCTGGCAATGACATGGCGGGTCACGTCCATGTAAGCCTGCAGGTTGCCACCGGCGTTGGTATCGATAAAAGGGAAGCGTCCTTCAAACATCAGATCGCCCATATGCACTACATTCGCCGCTTTAAACCAGACAATGCTGTCGCCATCGGTATGGCTTGGTTGCATGGCGGTCAGTAAAACAGGCTGGCCATTCATGTACAGGCTTAATTGGTCGTTGAATGTCAGGTTCGGCAAGCCTTCGGCCGGGAAATTACTGTCGGCTTGCAGGCGTTTACGCACATTGTCGTGAGCGATAATGCGGCTAGCTGCGGCCAGTTTGGCATTGCCGCCGACATGGTCGCCATGAAAGTGGGTGTTGACCAATACTTGCAGCGCTTGCCCTGTCGCCAGTTCACTAAGTGTGGCTTCAATCTTGCCAGCCATTTCGGCAAACTGGGCATCAATCAGCAAGATGCCATCATCCCCGGTTAGGGCTGCCATATTGCCGCCGGCTCCAATCAGCATGTAAAGCCCGGGGGCCAGCTCGGTTGCTTCTACCTGCACATCGGCAAAGCGGTCGGCCAGTGCCCGGCTGCTAAACAGTAGCAAAGCGCTGCAGAGGGAAAGTGATAGTAGTTGTAATGTGCGCATTGAGGATCTCCTGGGTGGTTGCGAACAACAAACAATAGTCGTTAGTATCAAAGCCTAGTGAATTTCAGCCAAATTGGATCATTTTGGATAAAAATAACGCATTCGCGCGCTCTTTGTTATCAGCGCAGAAATTACCGGCCCTGACAGCCAGTTACTTCAGAGCATTGATGGCGCTTGGTACCAAAGCACCCGAGAGCCTGACAGCCGAAGTACTGTTACCAGCCTTGCCGGATCCGATGGAGTATCTGACACTGTGCCAGCATCCCAGCCAACATAGTGCCCCGTGCTGGTTTCAAGTGGCAAGCTTTCCTTTGCAGCTTTATCTGTTAACTCAGCGCAGATTTCCATTAGCAGCCATTGGCCTGGTGCATCTGATGAACCGCATTGACGTGTTGGCACCACCAGATCCGCTCAGCCCTGTGCGAATGGTGGTGCACTCTGGCTTGCCAGAGCCGCATGCCAAAGGCCAGCTGGTTTGGCTGGAGACTGCCTGCTACCAGCATGGGCAATTGGTGTGGCGTAGCAGGGCCAGCTATTTGCAGCGTCAGCACAAAAGTAAGCCGAAGATGGATAGGCAACCGTCTACTGAGCCAGGCATCGTCTTGTCTTTGCCCAGGCAAAGTACGTTATGGACGCTGCCAGTCAGCCTAGGCTGGCGCTATGGTCGTTTATCCGGCGATCTGAATCCTATTCATCTGCATCCTCTGCTTGCCCGCTTGTTTGGCTTTAAAGCCAACATCGCCCACGGCATGTGGAGCAAAGCCCGCTGCCTGGCCGAGCTGGCAGCACAGGGGGCCTTACCCGAACTGCCTTATCAGGTCGAGGTACGTTTCGACAAGCCCATTTTGCTGCCTGCCACAGTACAGTGTCATTGGCAGTCAAAAAAAGATGGTTGTAATTTTGCGCTGCTATCTGCCGATGGCGCTCTTTGTCATTTGCAAGGCACAATAATGCCTATCCGCAACGATTGTTGATACAACACTGTGGTTGATTTCAGCGCAGGTTCAGGCTGGGAGGCTTCTTATGGAGCTTAAGCATGAAAGCTATCATCAGCCTTTAACCACCATAAGGTATCTAAGTATGACCAAAAGCCTCTGTCGCGTGATCAGTTTCTGTAGTTTGGCACCCTTGTTGGTAGTAGTGGCCGGCACTGCATGGGCCGATACGGTGCTGACCGATGCCAACCTGACTAAATTGGAAGCGGCTTTGCCGGCTCTGGCGAAGGTAGAGCAGGACAACGTTGCTTCGTTGTATCAGGTTCGCTTGCAAGCGCATTGTAACTGGTCGCGCCATGCGACAGAAGTTCGGGCGCAGCAGGAGGGCCAGGGCTATCTGGACGAGGTGGATAGGATTTTGGCAGAGCATGAGCTGACAGCGCCGCTTTTTATGGAGTTAACCGCCAAGGGCAGTTGGCCGGTACTGGACTCGATGCGCCCCATGCTGCAGGTATCGCGGCGTGCGCTACCATTTTTACCAGAGCCACAGCGCCAGCAGACCGTGCAGGTGCTGGATCAAACCGAGCACATGACCCAGGCGATAGGCCCTTGCCTGACCGAAGCGGATAAAGTGGCATTGCAGCAGCATCGCGGACGCTTGCTTGCAATGGCCAGCCGGATGCCGGGTGGCCTCATTCCTGCCAAAGCCGAACTTCTGCCATAACGCTGGCTGGCCCGGGGTGAAGTTGAAGCGGGCAGATGCTACTACCAAAGCAGCTAAATTCAGGTGATATTGACAAATCTTTTGGTAGGATCAGCGATTTCTAGCGGCATTGATTTTTTAAGTAATTGATAAAAGTAAATATTAAAGTTGGCATGTTAGTTGCTTACTGCAGGGAAGTTGTTTGGCAAATTAGTTTGAAAGGATAAAACATGGGATTGTTTCGCTTCATTTTTAATGTGCTCTGGTTTGTGTTGGGTGGTTTTGTCATGGGGCTGGCCTGGTGGCTGGCCGGACTGATTTGCTTTATCACCATCATCGGCATTCCTTTTGGCCGCTCCTGCTTTGTGATTGGCCAAATGGCTTTCTGGCCGTTTGGTAAAGAGAGCATCAACCGCCGTTACATCAACCGGGCAGAAGACATTGGTACCGGTGCTCTAGGCAGCCTTGGCAACATCATCTGGTTTATTTTTATCGGCATTTGGCTGGCGATAGGGCACCTGTTTCATGCACTCCTTTGTTTTATCACCATTATCGGTATTCCATTTGGCTTACAACACCTGAAACTGGCAGCATTAACCGTAGCGCCGATTGGTCAGACGATTGTGAGTAAGGCTTAAAAGCCAACGGGTAAGCTGCCATAAAAATTAGCGCTTGATGTCATCAAACAAGGCATGAAGCGCTGCTTTAGGTTTCACTGTTATGCTTTCGCCTTGCCTGAGTTGTTTGTAAGAAGCTGGCAGCATCAAGTGTGGCTCGTGATCCAACTCTCCAGTCTTAAACCCTTAATGCGTTCAAACTCCGGCAGCTTGTTGGTGACTAAAATTTGTCTTTCACTTCTGGCGTGGCCGCTGATATGCAGATCATTCACCCCGATTGCCGTGCCGCACTTCTCCAGCTCGGAGCGGATATCCCCATAAGGCAAGATCACCAACCGTGAAACAAAATCCTTCATCGTTTGGCGGTTTTGCTCTGGCTTAGCACTTTTTTCAACGCCATGACAAAGTTCTGCGCAAGTGATTGAGCTGATGCACATCAGGCCGGCTACTTGTTAAGGGTTGAAGTGGGGCTTTCTAGACAACTAAGTGGATGTAAAGGCCATAAAAAAGCCAGCTCAATTGAGCTGGCTTTCTGGTTTGGTGGAGCTGGGGGGAGTTGAACCCCCGTCCGAAAAACCTACATCCTCGGTACTACATGCTTAGCCAATTCATTTAGTTAACCCTATGAGCGCCGAATGGCAGGCTATCGTCGGGCGAGCCTGATTGGTTTTAACGTATTGGCTCCAGGCGAAGCCGCAACGCGATCCTGTTTAGGGTGATCCCCCGTTACCTCTGCTTACAGGCATGCAAGAGCGGGAGAGCTATCTACTGCCTATTAAGCAGCGATTGCGTAGTTTTCGTCGTTTGCGACTATTGGTTTGCGGTTTTTTTACGAGGCCTACCGCACCTCGGCATGCACCTAAGAGTTCGTGAATCCCGTCGAATCCAGAATCAGCCCCGAATTCAGTAGTGATTACGCCCACTCAGCGTGAGTCCGGCATTGTACGGGCTTGTCGCCACCTGTACAAGAGTTACTGCCGGTATATTCCGGACCATTTCGGCCCTTATTGCTTAGATGGGGACCTGAAGTGAAAGTTTCAAGCCCCAGGCGAAATTAACGGTGACTGTGTTTCATCATCCGCTCTTTTTCCCGCGCCCAGTCTTTGTCTTTTAGGTCAGAGCGTTTATCAAAGTGCTTCTTGCCTTTGGCCAGATGGAATTCGACTTTGACCCAGCAGGCTTTCCAGTACATGGCGGTGGCTACCAGGGTGTAGCCATCGCGCTCGGTCAGGCCTATTAGCTTGGCCAGTTCGCGTTTTTTTAACAGCAGCTTGCGGCTGCGTTCCGGGTCGCAAATCACATGGCTGGAGGCACTGTTCAGCGGTTGGATCTGTGCGCCAAACAGGTAGGCTTCGCCTTGTTTGATGATAACGTAGGAGTCGGACAGATTTACTTTGCCCTCTCGAATGCTTTTTACTTCCCATCCTTGCAAGCTGATGCCGGCCTCGAACTTATCTTCAAGGAAATATTCATGGCGGGCTTTTTTATTCAGCGCGATGGTACTGCTTTGAGTTTTCGGTTTCTTTTTTGTCATAGCTGCCTAGTATACGGGATCCAACGCTTTCTTTGCTATGGGCTGAGCCTTGTTGGAGCGAACTTTTCTGTTACAATCTGCCACTTGTTGTACGAGGAGAGCCTATGCCGCAGATAGAGCGCAGTGCCCTGGTGTTTTACAGTGCGCAGCAGATGTTTGATCTGGTGAATGATGTCAGTCGCTACCCCGAGTTTCTGCCCGGTTGTAAAGCTGCCCGGATTTTACGTCAAAGCGCAGCCGAAATGGAAGCAGAGCTGGAACTGGGAAAAGCGGGATTAGGCAAATCCTTTACTACCTTGAATCAGTTGGAGGCTCCACACCGTATTGCGATGAGCCTGGTGAATGGGCCTTTTAAAAAGCTGCAGGGCGGCTGGACCTTTACTGAACTGCAAGCCAATGCCTGCAAGGTGCAGTTGCAGCTGGAGTTTGAATTTAGTAACCGACTGGTGGAATTGGCCTTTGGTAAAATTTTCAAAGAACTTACTGCCGCCATGGTAACGGCCTTTACCGAGCGGGCGAAGCAGGTGTATGGAGCGCCGAATGTCTGACAGCATCACCATTGAAGTAGCCTATGCGTTACCGCAAAAGCAATCTTTACTGACGGTGACTGTGCCGGCAGCCGCCAGTGTCGAGCAGGCGATCCGTATGTCTGGCATCCTTGATTTGTATCCGGAGCTGGATCTGGCAACGCAAAAAGTTGGCATCTGGAGCCGGGCAGTCAAGCTCGCTGATCCGCTGAAGTCCGGCGATCGCATTGAACTGTACCGGCCTTTAATTGCCGATCCGAAAGAGCTGCGCCGCAAACGGGCAGAAAAAGCCAAGCAGGAAGGGCGGGCGAATCAGGTCACTGGTGGTAGGCCACTTAAATCGGCCAAAGAGAGCAGCGCGGAATAGCTTTTAGGATATATGACTGAGTAAGCGTACAAAAAACCGGCGATACCAGCCGGCTTTTTTTCGTACAAAATGAGCGGCTGTGGTTAATTATCCAGCGGTGTATCAAACTCTTCGGACAGTTCAAAGTCGCCTTCGACTTTAGCCAGCCGGCCATTGTCAAAATGGACCACCAGCGAACGCTCCATCTTATTGCCATTGCCGTACTGGATGGCGTAATAATAATGCCAAACATTGTCATCAAAGCTATTTTGCGCCACCGGGTTACCAAGTACAAAGCGCACCTGCTCTTTACTCATTTGCACCCGCAACTTATCAATGTCGCGTTGCTCCATGTAATTGCCCTGTGGAATATCAATCCGGTAAATCCAGCTGCTGCAAGCACTTAAAGTGATCACACTGCTTAGGATAATGAGCCATTTTGCTACTACATTCATGCTTTTCATCTTTTTGCCCGTTTCATTCTCACTATCATACCTGAAGCGGCCAATAGCGTACAGCCTCAGACTTAGGGTGCGCACAAAAGTTCACGGGCATTAGCCAGGGCACTGGCGCTGATGTTCTCGCCGGCCAGCAAGCGGGCGATTTCACTGACCCGTTCTTCGTCACTCAGGCTGCGAATACGAGTTTCGGTGGCAATGCCATCGGTGTATTTCTCCACAAACAGCTGCTGATGGCCCTGACTGGCTACTTGCGGCAAGTGGGTAATGCAGATCACCTGGCAGCGTTCCCCCAACTGACGCAACAGCCGGCCAACACCGGCCGCGACCGGACCACTGATACCGACATCGACTTCATCAAAAATAAGCGTAGGGGTGGTGATTTTATCGGCCAGAATCACCTGTACCGCCAGGCTGATGCGGGATAGCTCGCCACCGGAGGCCACCTTATGCAGTGGTTGCAGGGGTTGGCCTGGGTTGGTACAGACCAGGAACTCGATTTTATCCAGTCCCAGTGCACTGGCTTTATCCAATGGCTGCGGGCTTACTTCAATCATAAACTGGCCATTGTGCATGCTCAGCTCGTGCATGCTTTGGCTGATCTGGCTACTGAGTGCTTCGGCAGCGCTTTGGCGCTGCGCGGTGAGTAGGGTGGCGCTTTGCTGGTAGTTGTGTTCGGCCTGTTGCAGCTGCAGGGCCAGCTCATCCAGCCGGGCATCGTCGCGGCTAAGTGCCTGCAATTGCTCACTGAGCTGCTGATGGTGTTGGTACAGCTCGTGTTCGCTGATCTGGTGCTTGCGGCTTAGTTGCAGCCACTGGCTCATGCGTTCGTCCACCTGCTGCAACCGCTCGGGATCGAGCTCCAGTTTTTCGCTGTAATGCCGCAGCTCTCGGCTGGCTTCTTCGACCTGCACCAGCGCTTCAGCCAGCATCTGTTGCACCGAGGCTAAACTGCTATCCAGCTCTGTCAGTTGCTCCAGTTGCTGGCAGGTGCTGCTAAGCGCCTGATAAATGGTGGTGTCATCGCTATCGTACAGCTGGGCCAGCGCACTTTGGCTGTCGCACAGCAGCTGCTGGCCATGGCTCAACCGGCTGTGCTCCGCTTCCAGCTCGGTAAATTCCTGCTCACCCGGCGCAAACTGATCAAGCTCGGCCACCTGATACTCCAGCAACTGCTGCTGTGCTTCACGCTGCTGACAGGCTTGCTGCAATTGCTGCTGCTCGCGCTTTAATTGCTGCCACTGTTGCCAATGGTGTTTGCACTGCTGCAGACTGCTGTCGTGGCTGGCAAAGGCATCCAGTAACTGGCGTTGATAGTCTGGCTTTAACAACAGTTGATGGGCATGTTGACCATGAATGCTTAACAGGTGTTGACCCAGCGCTTTGAGTTGTTGCGCCGGTACCTGCACGCCATTGATGTAGCCACGTGAGCGACCCTCGCTGCTGATCACCCGGCGGATAATGCACTCTTGGCCCATGGCCAAATCTTGCTGTTCCAGCCACTGCTGCGCGCTGACTAACTGACTGACATCAAAACTGGCTACGATATCGGCTTTGTCGGCACCTGGCCGAACCATGGCAGCTTCGGCCCGCTCACCTAAGCAAAGCGATAAGGCATCCAGCGCAATGGATTTACCGGCCCCGGTTTCGCCGGTAATGCTGGTCATGCCCTGCTGCCAGTCCAGCTCCAGCGCGCGCACTATGGCAAAATTACTGATATGAAGATGGGACAGCATAGGGCACCTCGCAAGGTCGATTCACTGTTTAAATAGACAGTGTAAATCTATACAGTATTTTTGGCTTTTGCAAGTAGTAAACCGGTGTTTTTTAGTCAGCAAGCTGCTTGGTGCTAGTACAAACGACTGCCCCAACCGAGTTTGTTTCGCAGCACATGGTAGTAACTGTAGCCGGGTGGGTGGATCAGCCGCAGTGGCCTTGGGTGCTTGCGGATAAAGATATCATCGCCCGGCATCACGGCCAGGATCACATGGCTGTCACAGCTGATCTGCAGATGCGCATCGTTGGTATCGGCTACTTTTAACTGGATCTCGCTGTTGCCAGCCACCACCAAAGGGCGGCTGCTTAGGGTATGCGGAAACATCGGTACCAGTGTCATAGCGTCCAGGTCCGGTGTCAAAATAGGGCCTCCGCCGGATAAGGAGTAGGCAGTGGAGCCCGTTGGGGTGCTGATAATCAAGCCATCTGAGCGCTGGCTAAACACAAACTCGTCGTTGATGTAGGCTTCGAACTCTATCATATGCGCTACTTTATCGGCGTGCAGCACAGCTTCATTGACTGCGCTGTTACTGCTTTTGATATTGCCGTGCCGATGCACCGAGATTTCCAACAGATTTCGCAGCTCGGTTTTGAAGTTGCCGGCCAGGACCTCGCTGAGTGGCTGCTCGAAGCCTTCCGGGGATAGATCGGTTAAAAAGCCCAGATTGCCACGGTTAACACCCAGCACGGCGATATCGGAGCGGGCTAGCACCCGGGCGGCACCCAGCATATTGCCATCACCGCCCACCACGATCGCCAGATCGCAGCGCTTGCCGATATCCACCAAATCCAACACCTTTGCTTCGGTGAGCTCGAGCGTGCGGGCCACTTTCTGTTCCAGATAGACCGTCAGTCCGCGAGCCTCGAGAAAACGGCTCAGGGCCACCAGGGTTTGGTTGGCGCCTTCGTGGTTTGGTTTGCCAATCAGGCCAATGGTTTGAAATGCGGATGTCATGGCACTCTTTGCTGCTGCGGGTTCTTGTTGTCAGTATACCCGGAATTAAAGCCGTCACAACCGCTCACTTGTTTTTGGCGCTGACTTGTTTTTAACAGAATTGCCCCCAGAATAAGCAGAACCAACCACAGGTAGTGATTATGAATGCCCGTCTTGCGCGCGCCGATGTAATTTTAAAAATGATCGTGGAGCAGTACCTGGCCGATGGCCAGCCGGTGTCCTCGAAATTTATTGCTGCTCAGGAAGGGCTGGACGTTAGCCCTGCCACGGTGCGTAATACCATGGTGCAACTGGAGCAATCCGGACTTATCCGTTCTCCACACACCTCGGCCGGTCGTATTCCTACCACCCAGGGCATTCGTGAGTTTTTCAACCGCATGCTGCAACTGCAACCGTTACCGCCGCGCTGGCAGCAGCAGGTGCAAAAGCAGTTACCGCTGGAGCTGCCGGTTTCTCTGTTGTGCCAACGCGCCGGTCAGCTGCTGACCAACTTAACCGGCTGTGTGGCCATTATCAGCCCGCCCAAGGCCGGTGAGCGTATTATTCGTCAGGTCGATCTGGTGCGGTTGGCGGCCGATAGCCTGCTGTTGGTGGTGATCGATGAAGACGGCGATATTCTGCACCGGGTGTTGCATCACAAGGCACAGGTTGATAACGCCACCTTAAGCCAGGGTCTTTGTTTGCTCAACGCGGCTTTATCCGGCGTGCAGTGGCAAGAAGGCATGTCGCGGTTGGAAATCATGGCGCAGCGTGAGCAAGGCACCTTGCAGCAACTGGTCAGCCGGGTGCTGGGGCAATTGGGGCTGGATGAAATGCAGCAGCATCAGCCGCTGATTTATGGTCAGCACCAGCTGTTGTTGTCACCGGAGTACCAACGCAACCCGGCTTTGCAGCAGGTATTTTCCATGCTGGAAAACCCTGCGGGTTTGGTGCGGTTTCTGCAAAGCATCAGCAGCGATAGTCTGGTGAAGCTGGTGCTTGGTAAAGAGACCGGCTTTGCCGAGCTGGCCAGTGTTAGTTTAATTGTGCAGCGGTATCAGCACAATCCACATCGCTTTATTGCACTGCTTGGCCCCAGGCGTATGCCTTATGGCCAATTAGTGCCCTTGATTGAAGCCTGCAGCCGGCAGTTAAATTTAAACTTGAATCCCTAAAATCCATCCCCATATAGCAAGCAGACTTTTGGCATCGTCCAGCCATATGTATTTTGGAGACCTAGTGAATGACTGAGCAACAAGCCCCCCAGACCCAGGAACAAGACCTCGACGCGCAAACCGAGGCAACCACTGAGCAGGCTGAGCAAGATACGGTAGAGGTATCGTCCGAACAAAGCATCATCGACAAACTGGAAGCAGAAATTGCCCAGCTGCGTAAGCAGGTAGCCGATCAGCAGGATGCGATGTTGCGGATTAAAGCGGAAGCGGAAAATACCCGTCGTCGTGCCAGCCAGGATGTGGAAAAAGCCCATAAGTTTGCGCTGGAAAAGTTTGCCAATGATTTGCTGCCGGTGGTAGATAACTTAGAGCGGGCGCTCGGTTTTATCGACAAAGACAATGAAAGCATGAACTCGGTGGCTGAAGGCGTGGAACTGACCTTGAAAAGCTTCCTTGATACGGTGGAAAAATTCGGTGTGCAGCAACTGGACCCGCAGGGCCAGCCGTTCAACCCGGAGCAACACCAGGCCATGTCGATGATGGAAACGGCCGATGTTGCGCCAAACACTGTTACCTTCGTGATGCAAAAAGGCTATGAGCTGAACGGCCGTTTATTGCGTCCTGCCATGGTGGGTGTTTCTAAGGCCCCCGCGTCAGAGTAAACCGTTTCTTGCGCCATCAATAAACCGGCCGAATGGCCGGTTTATTTTTAGACAAAGCTTGCTATGATAGCGCTGTCATTTTTGGGCGGGTAGCAAAAGCATGAAAAAACGGATTGTTTTGCTAGGTGAATGCATGGTGGAGCTGCGGCAACATGATACAAATCTGCTTCATAAAGCATTTGCTGGTGATGTCTTTAATACGGCGGTCTATCTACAGCGAAGCAGCGGCAACAGTCTCGATGTCCAGTTCTTTTCCGCTGTGGGTACAGACAGCTTGAGTGATCAGTTGAAAAGCTATGCCAACACTGAACATATCGGTACTGATTTGTTGTTTCGGGTCGAAGATGCTAATCCGGGGCTGTACATGATTGAAACGGACCTTCAGGGAGAACGGCGTTTTCGTTACTGGCGCCAGGCATCTGCGGCCAGGCAAGTCATGCAATGCTATACGGCACACGGGGACGACACCCTGCTGACGGGCTGTCAGCTGTTGTACTTTTCCGGAATTTCACTGGCTATATTATCCCCGGCTGATCGGCAGTTGCTGTTTTTGTTGCTTCGTAAGTTAAAGACACATGGCTGCAAACTGGCTTTTGACGCCAACTACCGTGCCGGGCTCTGGCAATACAAAGAGGAGGCCGCAGCTGTTTGTATGCAGGCCTATGCATTGGCCGATATCGCCTTGAGTGGCCTCGATGATCACCTTGCTCTGTTTGGTCATCAAAGTGCTCAGCAAATGTCTGACTGGCTGCTGCAACTTGGTATTGAAGAGTTTGTTGTAAAAGATGGTTCCCGTGGTTCATTGGGTTATTGTAAGCAGCAGGCGTTTTACACATTAGCCTGTTCGGTAAAAGAGGTGGTGGATACCACTTCGGCAGGTGATGCTTTTAATGGGGGTTACCTTGCAGCACGTTTGAAGGGTCTAAATGCAGAGGAATCGGCGTTGTATGCATCCAGACTGGCAGCTTTTGTGGTAAGTCAGCCGGGTGCTATTGTAGAACCGGCGGTTTTTGCTGACTTTACGAGGTTACCCTGAAGAGGGTAATGGTACTTCCGTAGTAAAACCCGCTAAAACCTGTTACTTATAACAGCCTGGAGTCGTACCCATGTCGTTAAGGCGGACTGACCATGCCACTTCCTGCTGAGTTTTTGCATACCATGCAAGCGCTGATCCCATCCGAGCGGTTGATTGACGATCCGCTGCGTACTCTGGCCTATGGCACCGATGCCAGCTTTTACCGTTTGATCCCACAGCTGGTGATCAAGGTGGAATCTGAAGCTGAGGTGATCGCCATTTTGCAGCAAGCCTCGCTGCATCAGGTGGCGGTAACTTTCCGGGCGGCAGGCACCAGTTTATCCGGCCAGGCCATTACCGATTCGGTATTGCTGTTGCTGGGCCGTAACTGGCAGCAACGCGAGTTGCTGGCTGATGGCAAAGCCATCCGGCTGCAGCCTGGGGTGATTGGCAGCCATGCCAATCAGTTGCTGGCGCCATTGCAGCGAAAAATAGGCCCGGATCCGGCCTCGATCAATGCCTGCAAAGTCGGTGGTATTGTTGCCAACAATGCCAGTGGCATGTGCTGCGGCACCACGCAGAACAGCTACCAAACCCTGGCAGCCATGCGGCTGGTGCTAGCCGATGGCACGGTGTTGGATACCGCAGATAGTGATTCGTTGGCCAGGTTTCGCCAGCAACAATCAGCACTGTTGCAGCAGTTAAAGCAGTTGTCCGATAGTGCTCGTGCCAATCAGGCACTGGCGGCTAAAATCCGCCATAAATACCGGCTGAAAAATACCACTGGCCTCTCGCTCAATGCGTTGCTGGATTTTGACGATCCCATCGATATGCTCATCCATTTAATGGTCGGCTCCGAAGGCACCCTGGGTTTTATCAGCTCCGTGACCCTAAACACCGTACCCGATTACCCGCACAAAGCCACGGCTTTATTGGTCTTTCCGGATGTGCATAGCTGTTGTCAGGCCGTGACTGTACTGAAACAACAAGCCGTCTCCGCGGTTGAATTGCTCGATCGGCGCAGCTTGCGTGCGGTGGATCAACAAGCAGGGATGCCGGTTTGGGTCGCCGGTCTTTCAGACCATGCCTGTGCTTTATTGATTGAAAGCCGTGCTGAGCAGGCCGATGTGTTGGAGCAGCAACTTACCGATATCCGGCAGGCACTGAGCCCCTTTGAACTGGAGCAACAAGTTGACTTTAGCACCGATCCTAAGGTGTATCAGCAGCTGTGGGCCATTCGTAAAGGCACTTTTCCGGCGGTAGGGGCGGTACGGCCGGTTGGCAGCACCGTCATTATCGAGGATGTCACCTTCCCGCTGGAGCTCTTGGCCGAAGGCGTGCAGCAATTGCTGCAGCTGTTTGAGCGTTATCAGTACCACGAAGCCATTATTTTTGGCCATGCGCTTGAGGGCAATCTGCATTTTGTCTTTACCCAGCGCTTTGATAGTACAGAAGAAGTGGCGCGCTACGAGGCTTTTATGCGCGATGTGGCCGAGCTGGTGGCGGTGCGCTGTGGCGGCTCACTCAAAGCTGAACATGGCACCGGGCGCAATATGGCGCCTTTTGTGGCGCTGGAATGGGGCGAGGATGCTTACCAGTTGATGTGGCACATCAAGCATCTGCTGGACCCTAAAGGCATTCTGAATCCCGATGTGGTGCTGAGCCTGGATCCAGAGATCCATCTGAAGCATTTAAAACCTTTGCCAGAAGCCGATCCTCTGATCGATCGCTGCATCGAGTGTGGTTTTTGTGAGCCGGTGTGTCCTTCCAATGCGCTAACCCTGACACCGCGCCAGCGCATTGTGGCGCAGCGCGAAATCAAGCGGCTTAGTCGTGAAGAACCAGCCAGCCCGCGTCTTGCGCTGCTGCGTGATAGCTACCAGTATCAGGGCGATCAAACCTGTACCAGCTGTGGCTTTTGTGAAAGTGCTTGCCCGGTGGGCATTAATACCGGCGAGCTGACCAATCAGTTACGTGCCCAGTCGGCGAAACCCAGCTGGCTGGCGAAGTTTGCCGCGAACCATTTTGCGGGTGCAACCGGTTTGGCGCGCATTGGGCTTCGGCTGCAGCAAAGTGGCCGCGCTATGCTCGGTGATGCGGCGATGCAGCGGCTCAGTAGTACTTTGCACCGGTTATCAGGAAAACGCCTACCGCTATGGTATCCGGCAATGCCAACTGTTAGCCGCAACAAAGCGAATTCGGTGGCTGATGAGCAGCTGACACCTGTGGTGTATTTCGCCGCCTGTGGCAGCCGGGTGATGGGGCCGGCGGCAGGGGAGCCTGATCAGCGCTCCTTGGCGGAAGTCACTGCCGCGGTACTGGCCAAAGCCGGTTACCGGCTGGTTTACCCGGAAGGCATCGATTCGCTGTGCTGCGGCATGGCGTTTCAATCCAAGGGGCAGCTGGCATTGGCACAGCAAAAAGCCACCGAGGTGGCAGCGGCGCTCAAAGCAGCCAGCAATGACGGTGAACTCGCGATTTATTGCGATACCAGCCCCTGCAGCCTGACCTTAAAACAACAGCTGCCGGAGGATTTGCCGCTGTGGGACAGCATCGATTTTTTGCACGACAAGGTGTTGCCACAGTTGTCACTCACGCCGCAGCAAGAGTCGGTAGCGCTGCATCTAACCTGCAGCGCCGCACGACTAAAGCAACAAGATAAACTCACCGCCCTGGTGCAAGCCTGCAGCAGCAAACCGGTGCAACCGCTGGGTATTCACTGTTGTGGTTTTGCCGGTGATAAAGGCTTGCTGTTGCCTGAACTGAATGCCTCGGCGCTGTATGATCTGCGTCAGCAGGTACAAGGCTGCTGCCAGGGTGTCTCCTCCAGTCGTACCTGTGAAATCGGTTTAAGCCAGCACAGCGGCATCGAGTACCGTCATCTGGTGTATCTGCTGGCTGAGCGTCTGTCGGCAACAGAAAAAATTTAAATCAGTATCCTTGAATCCTGTAAGGGCAATCCCCATAAAGCTGCTAACACGAAATTATCTGTCCTGAATTAGATTTGGAGAGCCGTTATGGGTAGAATTATTGGTATCGACTTGGGTACAACCAACTCTTGTGTCGCTGTATTAGACGGCGACAAACCACGCGTTATTGAAAATGCGGAAGGCACCCGCACCACGCCTTCCATCATTGCTTACACCGATGATGGCGAGACTCTGGTTGGGCAGCCGGCCAAGCGTCAGGCGGTGACCAACCCGAAAAACACTTTATTTGCCATTAAGCGTCTGATTGGTCGTCGTTTTGAGGACGAAGAAGTGCAGCGCGATGTCAACATCATGCCATTCAAAATTGTCAAAGCGGACAATGGCGATGCCTGGGTTGAAGTCAAAGGCAAAAAGATGGCGGCACCGCAGATCTCTGCCGAAGTGCTGAAAAAGATGAAGAAAACGGCGGAAGATTTCTTGGGTGAGCCAGTGACCGAAGCCGTTATCACCGTGCCTGCTTACTTTAACGATGCCCAGCGCCAGGCCACCAAAGATGCCGGTCGCATCGCCGGTCTGGATGTAAAGCGTATTATCAACGAGCCAACGGCTGCAGCGCTGGCGTACGGCATGGACAAGAAAAAAGGCGACGCCAAAATTGCCGTGTACGATTTAGGTGGCGGTACCTTTGATATTTCCATCATCGAAATCGACGATGTGGATGGCGAGCAGACCTTTGAAGTACTGGCCACCAACGGGGATACCCACTTGGGTGGTGAAGACTTCGACAACCGCCTGATCAACTATCTGGTGGATGAGTTCAAAAAAGAGCAGGGCATTGATCTGCGCAACGATCCGCTGGCGATGCAGCGCTTAAAAGAGTCGGCCGAGAAAGCCAAAATTGAGCTGTCTTCCGCCTCCCAGACCGAAGTGAACCTGCCGTACATCACGGCGGATGCCTCTGGTCCTAAGCACCTGAACATCAAGGTCACCCGCGCCAAGCTGGAATCCCTGGTGGAAGATTTGATCAAGCGCACGCTGGATCCATTGAAAGTAGCACTGAACGATGCGGACTTAAGCGTGGGCGATATCGACGAAATCATTTTGGTCGGTGGCCAAACCCGGATGCCTAAAGTACAGCAGGCCGTCACCGAGTTCTTCGGCAAAGAGCCGCGTAAAGATGTGAACCCGGATGAAGCCGTTGCGGTGGGTGCTGCGGTGCAAGGCGCTGTGTTGTCTGGTGACGTCAAAGACGTATTGCTGCTGGACGTAACCCCGCTGTCGCTGGGTATTGAAACCATGGGTGGCGTGATGACCAGCCTGATCGAGAAAAACACCACCATTCCGACTAAGAAGTCGCAGGTGTTCTCAACGGCAGAAGACAACCAGTCTGCAGTGACCATTCACGTGCTGCAGGGCGAGCGCAAGCGCTCGGCTGATAACAAGTCATTGGGTCAGTTTAACTTAGAGGGCATTCGCGGCGGTCGTCGCGGCGAGCCGCAAATCGAAGTGACCTTCGATCTGGATGCCGATGGTATCTTGCATGTGTCGGCCAAAGACAAAGACACCGGCAAAGAGCAGAAGATCACCATCAAGTCGTCTTCCGGTCTGAGCGATGATGAAATCCAGGCCATGGTACGGGATGCTGAAGCCCATGCTGAGGAAGATAAAAAGTTCGAAGAGCTGGTGCAAACCCGCAATCAGGCTGATGCACTGGTGCATGGTACCCGCAAGCAGCTGGAAGAGGCTGGCAGCGACTTGGCGACCAACGACAAGGAAGCCATTGAAACGGCTATCAGCGAGCTGGAAACGGCCATCAAAGGCAACGACAAGGCGGATATTGAAGCCAAGTCAGAAGCTTTGATGCAGGCAGCGCAAAAACTGATGGAAGCAGCCCAGAAGAAAGCTCAGCAAGGCGGCGGCGAAGCCAATGCCAGTGATGCGGGTGCGGCCGACGATGTGGTTGATGCCGAGTTCGAAGAAGTCAAAGACGACAAGTAATGTTCCACCCGGGCTGCGCTCTGGCGCAGCCCTCTTACATAAGTTAGCCCGTATCTATGTCAAAGCGTGACTATTATGAAGTACTGGGCGTCGAGAAAGGCGCCGATGTCAAAGACATCAAAAAGGCCTACAAACGCCTGGCGATGAAGTATCACCCGGACAGAACCAAAGGCGATAAGGATCTTGAAGTCAAATTCAAGGAAATCCAGGAAGCCCATGAAGTTCTGACGGATGAGCAAAAGCGTGCGGCCTACGATCGCTATGGTCACGACGGCGTGGATCCGAGCCGTGGTGCCGGTGGCTTTGGTGGCAATGCCGATTTTGGCGATATTTTTGGCGATGTGTTTGGCGATATTTTCGGTGGCGGTGGCCGCCGCGGTCAGTCGCGGGCGCAGCGCGGCTCTGATCTGCGTTACAACCTGGAACTAAGTTTGGAAGATGCCGTGCGTGGCAAGTCGGTCGACATCAAGGTACCTACCTGGGTAACCTGCGACAGCTGCGATGGCAGTGGTGCCAAAAAAGGCACCTCGGCCAAGACCTGCCCAACCTGTCATGGTGCGGGCCAGGTTACCATGCGCCAGGGCTTTTTTGCCGTACAGCAAACCTGCCCGACCTGCCATGGTCGCGGTAAAATTATCCCGGATCCATGCAGCAAATGCCATGGCGAAGGCCGGGTGGAGAAAACCAAGACCCTGTCGGTGAAAATTCCTGCTGGTGTCGATACCGGTGATCGCATTCGTTTAAGCGGCGAAGGCGAAGCGGGCATGCATGGCGCACCGGCTGGTGATTTGTATGTGCAGGTGCATGTCAAAGAGCACCCAATCTTTGTGCGTGATGGCAATAACCTGTACTGCGATGTGCCTATCAGTTTTGCCACGGCTGCGCTGGGTGGTGAAATTGCTGTGCCTACACTGGATGGTCGGGTTAAGCTGAAAATTCCGGCCGAGACTCAGACCGAGAAAATGTTCCGTTTGCGCGGCAAAGGCGTGCAGTCGGTGCGCGGCGGCGGTGTTGGCGATCTGGTGTGCAAGGTGGTGATTGAAACCCCGGTGAACCTGAGCGAACAGCAAAAAGAGCTGCTGCGCCAACTGGATGCGACCATGGCCGGCGATAGTGAAGCTAAGCACCGGCCAAAGTCCAAAGGCTTTTTCGATGGGGTGAAAAAGTTCTTTGATGATTTGACCAGCTAAGCTGTTTCACACCTTTGGTTTTGTGAAAAACCGCAGCCCAAATTAAACCGCAGCCCAAGTGCTGCGGTTTTTTATCGTTGGTGTTCTTGCGCGCCTCAGATACAATAAAAAAACAGTTTTTCATAGGGATATAAGCATGCGTAAGTTTTTACTGCTCGCCATCGTGGCGGTACTCATTCTGGCGGCCTGCGCCCAGTCACCGACCGGTCGCCGGCAAATCATGTTGTTTAATGAAAACCAGCTGAGCAGCATGGGCGCTCAGACGTTTGATCAAATGAAAGAAGAGCTGACCATCTCCACCGACCGTCAAACCCAACGCTACGTGCAGTGTATCGCCGATGCGCTACTAAAAGTCACGCCAGAGCAATACATGGGTCATGAGTGGGAAGTTGTCGTTTTTGCCGATGATCAGGTGAATGCTTTTGCGCTGCCTGGCGGTAAAATTGGCGTGTACACCGGCTTATTGAAAGTGGCTGAAAACCAGCATCAACTGGCTGCAGTGATGGGGCATGAAATTGGCCATGTGATGGCTGGTCATGCCAATGAGCGGTTATCACGCAGTCAGCTGGTACAAACCGGCCTTGCGCTGACCGATGCAGCAACCCGTGCTGCCAATGTACGTTTTCAGCAGGAGATGATGGCCGGGCTTGGTTTGGGCTCTCAGGTGGGTTTGTTGCTGCCTTTTAGCCGTGAGCACGAGAGTGAAGCCGATATTATCGGCCTCGATCTGATGGCACAGGCCGGTTTTAATCCGGAGCAGGCAGTGGATTTATGGCGCAATATGGCGGCCGCCAGTGGTGGCCAGCGTAGCCCTGAGCTGCTGTCCAGCCACCCAGTACCAGAGAACCGTATTCGGGCCTTGCAGCAGCGGATGCCTCAAGCATCAGCGACCTATCAGCAGCGCCGGGCCCAGGGTAACTTACCCAATTGTGGTAGCCCGGGACCGCTTTAATACGGCAGTGTCCGTTAACTTTGTACATCCTGCCTGGTTGCTGGGACCGGTTTTAACAGCAACCACAACAGGGCGACTACCGCCAG
This sequence comes from Alkalimonas amylolytica, assembly GCF_900107845.1. Classification (GTDB taxonomy): domain Bacteria; phylum Pseudomonadota; class Gammaproteobacteria; order Enterobacterales; family Alteromonadaceae; genus Alkalimonas; species Alkalimonas amylolytica. The sequence goes on along the minus strand of NZ_FNRM01000011.1, from coordinate 7,499 downwards.
CACCATGCAGTAAAAGCTGGCACTGACCACCTGCCAGGGGCTTAAGCCAAAACTGGCCGCCAGCAAAAGGGCCTGAGCGCCATAAGGCAACAAGCCCTGGCTGATGCAGGCAAAAATATCCAGCAGGCTGGCACTGCGCTTGGGCGTGATGCCATGGTTTTCTGCCAGCTTACGACTGATATCACCACTAATCACAATGGCCACGGTGTTGTTGGCAACGCAAAGATTGGTGCCAAACACCAGGCTGGCAATGCCAAGCTGACCGCTGCGCTCCGCTTGCATTTTGACTTTATCAAAGAAGGCACTCAGCCGCGAAGACAACCAGCCCAGGCCACCTTGCTGTTTGATAAACTCACCCAAGCCGCCAATAAACATCGAGAGTAAGAAAATCTCCTGCATTGAGGCGAAACCGGAAGCCATATCCTGACCAAGGTTCCCCAAAGGATAATTGCCAAACAAAGCTCCTTGCAAAGCTGCCAGTACAATACCCAGTGCTAGCACGGCAAACACATTCAACCCAGCCACTGCCAACACCAAAATGGCAACATAGGGCAGTGCCGCGCTCCAGCTGAACTCTTGGGCGGTAATCTCGGCCGGTACACTGCCAAACCAGACGTAGCCCAAAAGCACAATGGCTGCAGCCGGCAAGGCCAGCTTCAGGTTTTCGCGGAATTTATCTTTCATGCGTGCCCCCTGGGTGCGGGTGGACGCAATGGTGGTATCGGAAATAATGGATAAGTTATCACCAAACATGGCGCCACCTAGCAGGGCACCCGCCAGCAGTACTGGCGATAAACCGGTTTGTTCAGCCAGTACCACCGCTATGGGAGCCAGGGCACCTATGGTCCCCATCGACGTTCCCATGGCCAGTGCTATCAAGGCGGCAATTAGAAACAGGCCAGGTACCAGTAAAGATGGCGGCACCAGGCTCAGGCCGGCATTCACTACGGCATCGACGCCGCCTGTGGCGACCGCAACACTGGAAAAAGCACCAGCCAGCAAATAAATCAAACACATGGTCAGGATGGTATTTTGTCCTGCACCACGGATCAGCGTTTCAACCGCTTGCTGCATCGAGGTGCGGTGCAGCAGCATGGCAATCATCAGCGCTGGCAACACGGCAATATGGGCCGGTAGCTGGTAAAAGGCATAATCCACTCCCAGGCTTTGATAGTAAATACCTGCGCCCAGAAACAGCAGCACAAAGCTGGCCAATGGCAAAAAGGCTAGGGCGCCGTACTGGCGTGGGGTTACCATGGTGTGTTCTGGCATGCATCATCTCCGACCAGTCATAAAAACTCGCTGACTATATAGATGTCCAGACGTCCTGTCAACGTGTTGTAAATCTGTCTGTCACTATCCTTTACGGTATTTTCTTTGTGTATTCAATGCTTTTTTAGCTATTTACTGCTCTGATCAGTAATGACTATCTGCCTTGTTACCAAAATTAGGGAAACTGGGTGGGTGTCAGTAAATTTTACAGTCATAGCTCGAGGTTGCCTGATAAGACCTCCGACATGTTGGGCTGAGCCCTGTTTGAAAAATAGGCACGTTTTTTGCCATCAAACCTTTGAAGACGTGCTTAGCGTCTGAATAAAAACAACAAACAGGGTGGTTAACAATGACAATAAAACTATTTAAGCAACAACTAGCAAGGCTCCAAACGTTTTGCGCAGTGTTGGTATTTACACTACTGACAACACCTGCACTTTCCGCACCGATGTTTTCGGATATGTATATCTTTGGAGATAGTTTATCCGATACCGGCAATACCCGCGCAACCGTGCCGCTTGGGAGCTTTGCTCCTATCGCTGCTGAAGCTGGCTACGGTCCGAATGGACGTTTTTCCAATGGCGATCTTTGGCATGAGTTTATGGCGGATGACTTGGGGCTGAGTACGTCACGCTCGACAGCCGGCGGCAATAACTTTGCCTATGGTGGTGCTCGAATTAACAATGCAACAGGTTTTTCTGCTGGGGTGCTTTGGCAATGGGATAATTACCAAAGCCGTTTTGGCGGTGCTGTGATGGACCCGGCCGCCCTTTATGTGGTTTGGGCTGGCGGCAATGATATGCGGGATCTGGTGGGCAGCTCTGCCCCACTGATGATGATTACTTCCATCATGGGCAACTTTCAGGCCATGCTGACCGAGATGATTTTGGGTGGTGCAGCAACTTTGTTGGTGCCTAATTTACCTGACTTGGGCAGCATTCCGGAATTTAGATCGGGCTCGAACAGTTTTTCAGGGACGGAGGTCAGCACTCTGTGGAATCAGGCGTTGCAGTCGATGTTGCTGGGACTGGCACTGCAGTACCAGGTAGATATTTTTATGCTGGATGTATTTGGTATTTTTGACAGGATTTTAGCTGATCCTGCTTCGGAAGGTTTTGTAAATACAACGGGAGAGTGTCGGTCCATCCGTAGAAACTTCTTGGGGATTGCTTCAGAAGTTAGCTGTGCCAATGCGCATACCTATGTTTTTTGGGATGAAATTCATCCAACCAGCCGTGCGCATCAGGTGCTTGGTCGGGAAGCTTATGCCTTACTGGCTTCAGGGCAAACCGTGAACTTCCAGGTATCCGCTCCGGCCACCATGTTGTTGTTGGTCTCTGGTTTGATGCTGATTCGTTTGCGTCGCCGAGGCTAAACACAAGTCAAAAAAACGGGCCGCAATTGCGGCCCGATAGCATCTGGATACAACCGTTAGAACTTTTTACCACTCAGCAATTCTTGAATGGCACCGACGGAGCCGAGCACGTTGCTGGTCTCAATGGGCAAGAAGATGCGATCCCCTTCTTTGGCAATATTGGGCAGGGTCTGCAGGTATTCACGGCCGAGCAGATAACCAATAACCGTATCCGAGCTCAGCCGGCCATCACCGGAGGATAATACTTCCTCAATGGCTTTACGCTGACCTTGTGCACGTAGAATAGCGGCTTCTTTTTCACCTTGCGCACTTAAAATAGCGGCTTCCCGCTCACCTTGCGCCCGGGCAATAGCGGCTTGCTTTTCACCTTCGGCTTCCGTCACAGTGGCACGGCGCTGGCGCTCTGCCGTCATTTGCTTACGCATTGCTTCTTCAACGTCAACCGGTGGAGCAATATCCAGCAGCTCTACCCGAACTACTTTGATGCCCCAGCCATTACCGGCATCATCCAGCACCAGGCGCAGCCGCTCGTTGATTTCTTCACGCGACTCGAAAATAGAGTCCAGCTCCATCCGGCCGATTTCGGCCCGCAGCGAGGTTTTGGCCAATACTTCGACAGCCTGAATGATGTTTTCAACTTCGTACACAGCTCTGACCGGATCCATAATACGGAAGTACAGCACCCCATTGATGGTTACCGTCACGTTGTCTTTGGTGATCACACTTTGGCCAGGGAAATCCAGTACCGCTTCACGCAAATCAATGCGGGGTGTTTCAACGAATTTCAGGTTACGCAGCATGATAATAGGACGCGGCTTTTCAATAAAAGGCACGGTAATCTGGATGCCGGATTGCAAGGTACGGTTGTAGGTGCCCAGACGCTCAATCACCATGCACTCGCTGTTACGCACGATAAAGATGTTGTTGAGGATTAAAATGATGGCAAAACCTGCCACCCCGAGTAATAAAATTAACGCTAAGTCCATTGCAAACTCCTTGTAGTGATTATGATTTAATCTTGAGGTGCTACCAGTAAAGTAATGCCATCAATACGGCAGACTTTGACTTCCTGACCAGCCCGAAGCCAACTGGTGTCCTCACTGGCTGTCTCTGCTTTTACCGGGTAAAAACTGCCACTCATCTTCGCGACCAGCTTGTCGCCATGTAGCTCTAACACCACGCTTTGCTTGTAACCTGGTTCTGCCATATTGACAGCCTTGGAAGTACCCAAACCCTTTTTACGCAGCCAGAGCGATAGTGGTAAAAACATCAGGCAGCCAAAAGCAAATACAAACAGCGACTGGGTAAAGCTCAGAGCAAATAGCCAGCTGCTGATAGCGGCAGAAAAGGCACCCATCGAAATGGCTAAAATGACGAAGGTGCCTGTCATTAGTTCTACCATGCCAAATGCGATGGCAATAATAAGCCAGACCAATGCCAACATCTTGACTTCCTTAAATTGAAACTTGGTTCACACTACTATACTAAGTTTTGACGCTAAGCCCTACTGTCTTTTTGTAACAGGGTTTAGCAAACCTGTACTTGGCTGGACAAAACAGCAGCAGTCTGTCGCTAAATTCAACGGTTGTACGCTAAAAAGTGATACTGTTGCTGTTTTGATACGTAGCTGTCAGCGAACTTGTTCAGGAGTCTTTATGCAAAATTTTACCTTTCATAATCCAACTCGCATTGTGTTTGGCGAGCAACAGATCGCCGGGCTGGCAGCGCTAATCCCAGATGGAGCCAGGGTATTGCTGACCTATGGCGGTGGTTCCATCAAAAAAAATGGCGTCTACGATCAGGTGGTCGCCGCTCTGGACGGCAAAGTTTGGTTTGAATTTGCCGGCATCGAGCCGAATCCGTCTTTTGATACGCTGTTACAAGCCAGGGATCTGCTTAAGAGTGAGCAGCTGGATTTTATTTTGGCGGTTGGTGGTGGTAGTGTCATTGATGGCAGCAAGTTTATTGCCGCTGCGGCTTGTTATCAGGGTGATGCCTGGGATCTGCTTTGTGGTAAAGCCAAAGTCAATGCAGCCATTCCTTTGGGGTGCGTATTAACCCTGCCAGCAACTGGCTCTGAGAGCAATGGCAATTCAGTAGTCACCCGTTACAGCACCCAGGAGAAAATGGCCTTTTCCAGCCCACTGGTGTATCCACAATTTGCCATCTTAGATCCGACTACCACCTTTAGTCTGCCGCCCCGCCAGGTCGCTAATGGTGTGGTCGATGCCTTTGTCCATGTGATGGAGCAGTACCTGACGTACCCTGCGAACGCACCGGTGCAGGATCGCTTTGCTGAAGGTTTGCTACAAACTTTGATTGAACAGGGACCGCAGGCCCTGGAGCGGCCGGAGGATTACGCTGTACGTGCCAATGTGATGTGGGCAGCAACCATGGCGTTGAATGGCCTGATTGGGGTAGGGGTACCGCAAGATTGGGCGACCCATATGATTGGCCACGAAATCACAGCTTTGCATGGCTTGGATCATGCACAAACACTGGCCATTGTGCTGCCTGCTTTGATGCAGCAGCAACGCCGGCAAAAGCGTGACAAGCTGCTGCAATATGGCAAGCGGGTCTGGCAGCTGGTCCACCAGGATGAAGAACGTCTGATTGACGAGGCTATCAGCCATACCCGGGCTTTCTTCGAGCAAATGGGGGTGCCGACCCGGTTAGCTGATTATGGTATCGATGCCAGTGCCATCGATACCATGGTGGAGCGATTGGTGCAGCATAAGATGGTCAAGCTCGGCGAGCATGGGGATATTACGCCAGAAGTGTCCCGTGTTATTTTGCAAAGTGCTCTGTAAATCTCATACCAGTATTACCCTGGGCTTGCGCTTAGAATGAATAGCGCAGGCCCAGGCTTAGCATCCGAGTACTGAAGTTTTCGGTATCGTAGTGCGCAGCCGCTGCGCTGAGTTGCAGTTGTGAGCTAAGTTGATAACCCATCCCCAGTTCGGCGCCCAGACGAATGCGGCTGCGGCGTTCAGGCGACTGGGCAGCTGTCCCTTCAAATTGATAGCGGCTGCGGTTATCAAACAACGCCAGCCGGGCATAAGGCTGCCAGTGCTGACCCAAAGTAAAGTGGCCAACCAGGCTGAGTTCGGCGCCCCGGCCGCGTTGCGGTTGTGCTTTTAACGTGGCTTGCGGTTGATTCACCGGCAGGCCATCATAGTGCAATACCGCCTCGCCTAAATCCAGCCAGCCGAACTCTGCTGCCAGCCAGTGACTGAATCGATAGCCAGCAAACAGACGATAGGCTGTGTCTGAGTTCGACTGGAGCCTGACAATGCCTGAGACACCTGCCGTATTAAGTTTGCGCTCCGCTGCGCTAGCCAGGTTACCAGAGCTGTGGCTTCTGGCCTCACCGAGCTGCGCGCCGAGATACCAGTTCTGACTGAGTGCTACCATGGGTAGCAGTAACAGGCTGGCAGTAAAGATTTTCAGACTACTTTTCAGGCGATTGAACCGGAAACAGCGGCGCATCACCACAAACATCAGCAGCAGTATGGCGCTTAGTAAACTCGTACTACCGCCACTTGAGGTCACAGTGACACTGCTTGGCTGCCACTGGGCTTTCACCTGCAAATCTTGTGCTGGCATAGTGGTGGGTAGTGCCGGTGACCAGCCACTGAAGGTGTAGCCAGGGCGTGTGGGTGCAGGGGCGCTTATAGAAGCGCCAAAGTCCAGTACCAGATCTGGGATGGCCTGGCCCCCATCCACATCAAAGCGGATCACATACTGGTTGATTTGCCATTGTGCTGTAAGCTGCACATCGCTCTCTGGCATGGTGGCCGGGAAGGCTGGCTGCCAGCCGGTAAAGGTGTACCCTTTACGCCATGGTGCCTCCGGTTCTGCCAGTGAGCTGCCTACTAGAGCTGTAATCTTGGTGATTTCACTGCCACCTGCACTGTCAAAGGAAAGCGTGGCCATTTGTTGCTGTGCCAGTACGCCCGGATCTCGAATGACACTGTTGGCCCGACCATCATCGTCATTGGGTCCGCCATCTTCAATGGTTAGCCGGATGCAGGCATCGCCTTCGTTTAACCCAGCCCGCCAGCTATCGGATGATACTCCGGGGCAGTTGCCGAGTACATTACGTGGTGCACTGTCGATATGGTTGGCTTCATCTTCGACAAAATTCTGCCATAGCCCATTGACCAACTTCCGCCAGACGGCGTTGACTGGAATACTCTGACCGGCAGGCATGGGAATGGCTATTGGAACGGACTCACCTGGGCTTTGCAGTCCTACCAAATCCAGATTGACAATAAAGCCCAGCTGACGATAACCGATGTCATCTAAGCTGCCTTCACTGAGTGCCAGGCCAAACTGACCGCTTTGCCAGGATTCAAGCTCACTGTACAAGCCAAGCGTTAGTTGGAACAGCGCCGGTACTTCGACGAAGAGTGCTGCTTGGCCCTGGTCCTCACACTGAGCCACCCGACTGTTGCTAATGTCTTGCGGGCACAACGGCAAACGGTTAGGCTGATTGCTGTATTGGTTCTGACTGGCCGGTATGCCGCTCACACCGCTGTTGCTGCAATCGGCCACCGGGCATTCAGCAATCACATTCAGTGCTAGTTCCAGTTCCCCCTTACGGTCACCTGCTTCAGCACTGAGTTGCAGGTAGTGGCGGCCGGTCGAGAGCGCGGCTGGATCGAAATGGGCCGAGGCTCCGTTTTGAGTGATAGTAAGTCCCAGACTTTGCCAGTTAAAGTCGGCTGCTATACCGGAAAGCTCTGTTGCTCGCAGCTCGATAATGCCTCCACCGCGTTGTACAACAAGGCCTTCAATACCATCCTGCATGACTGTTGCTTGCAGCGCCAAAGGTGGAGGCTCGGCTTGT
>NZ_FNRM01000001.1:41746-776426 GCF_900107845.1 Alkalimonas amylolytica | reverse complement strand
AAGCATCTAAGCGGGAAGCCGGCCACAAGATGAGTTATCCCTCAGACTTTAAGTCTGCTAAAGGGTCGTTGGAGACCACAACGTTGATAGGCAGGGTGTGGAAGCGTGGCGACACGTTAAGCTAACCTGTACTAATTGCCCGAGAGGCTTAACCATACAACGCCCAAGTGGCTTGTATGCACGCTATCGAAATCAGCTTGCTAGTTAAAGACAGACAAAACCAGTTTACGCCTGGTGGCAATAGCGCTGTGGAACCACCTGACTCCATTCCGAACTCAGAAGTGAAACGCAGCTGCGACGATGGTAGTGTGGCATTCGCCATGCGAGAGTAGTACACCGCCAGGCACCTTATAAAGCCAAGAGCCCACTCATTCGAGTGGGCTTTTTGCTTTATGCGCTGCGCGCAGTACTCCACACGCATGACAGTCGCCATGCTGGCTCGGTGCATCAACAAACTAGCCGCGAAAGCTGAGGCCTCGTTCAGATCGACATCAACATGTTTGAGCGTTAGCGACAAATGTACCGGGAGCACATTTGAACAGCTTTAGCTGGCCCGAAGGGCGCAGGGCAGGATGCCCGGAGTAGTTGTTGTGGCGAGCCTGAAGGAATGTTTCAGCCTGAAGCGACTGTGGACGCAGCCCCCTTTTGCAAGGGGTTTAAGAGTTGTGACATGAGATAGCGTGCGAGCATTAATGGACTAGCCAAGTTGTTGATATGCCTCAGTCAACAGACATGGTTTACTTAAGTGGTATCCCTGGAAAAAACGAACACCATAGTCCTTCATTAACTGATATGTTTCCTCTGTTTCAATATATGGCGCTATCGGCTCGATGCCCATGCTTTTTGCCATATCAACAATGCACCGCACGATTGCCATATTCAATGGCTCACTGGTTAACTTGCGCATGATATTGGCATCTATTTTTAGGTGGTCGAGTGGTAAATGTTTTAATAAACTGAAAGTGGATAGGCCGCTGCCAAAATTATCGAGGCAAATAAGGCAGCCCAGCTCACGCGCTTGGTTGATAAAGCTTACTGTACCTGATAAGAACTCGACAGCGACGTATTCATCGATTTCAAAACATATAGTGTTTGCATTGAGCTGGTAATGTCGCAATCTGTCCGAAATAAAGTTGATGAAGTCGGGATCAGCAATGGATGCTGCTGAAATATTCAGATGACTGCAAGCTGTTTTATTCAGTTCCGCTTGATGTTGATAAAGCCAAGCAAAGTAATGCTCAATGACCCAACGGTCAATACGCTCAGTAAGATTGGCTTTGCGTGCAGCCGGCATAAAGTTAACAGCGGGTATCAGGTGACCGGCATCTGCTTTGTAGCGTAATAAAATCTCGTAACGCGCTTTCTCTGACGGTGACTCTTGTTGAATATATTGCAGGTTGAGCACAAATTTATTGTCATTTAGTGCTTCACGTACCTTATTTTCCCACAGAGAATGTTCCGTGTGCGTCAACGCTTGATCAGAGGCATCTAATTGATGCATGTGGATACGATTGTAGCCCTTATTTTTAGCTTGCTGACAGGCCTGAGCGACCATCTGTAAAGCTTGATTTGCATCGCCATCTGTTGGTGTCATGTTGAGAACACCAATACTGATATGAATACGAAAAATATGTTCCTGCCAGATAAAACGAAACCCTCTTAACTCATCCAGTAACCGATAGGACTGAATAAAAGCTTCCTGTGACCCTTTATTTGGCAAATATGCAACAAAAGTATCCGCTGATAGCCGAGCTAAAGGTAGAGTCGTTAGTTCTTGTTGTAGTTTCGCGGCCACCTGCCGCAGCAGAGCATCCCCTGCTGCTTGTTCGCACTGCTCATTGATGCGTTTGAAATCAATCAGGTCAATTTGCAATAGAGCTCCGGACTCATTTGCCGACAGTGATTGTTGCAGCAGTGCGACGAATGATGATTGATTTAACAAGCCTGTTAGGTTATCAAGCTCATTAAGCTGTTGCTGGCGAAGTTTTGCATAGGCCTCTTCGCTAAGGGGCTTTAGCTTGCCGCATATAAGCTTTTCTTCTGCTCCTTGCATGGCAACATACTCAGCAGTGACAGCCACCAGAGCCCCAACACCATGCTCGCCAAAGAGCTGCATCACTACCGGATCCTCCTGCTGAATTGCCTTCGGATAAAGTAATGGCCAGTCCGGTAAGATGGTTTCCAGCAACAGCAGTCTAGCTCGAGCCGCTTGCTCCGCTGTGGGTGCAAGGCCGGTGATATCATAAAATCGGCTGTTGGCTTGTACTAGCTGGCCGTTTGCTGAGGCCACAAAAATGGCTTCATTCGATTGCTGAAAGAATAGGTGGCCGAAGTTTTGTTGGTTTAGGGGGGAAGCGCCAGCGTACTTAGTATAGTCGGCTGATTCTTGGTGATGTGCAAAATGATAACTGATAAATGCCATACTGACGATCAGACTCGCGAGAAGTGCGTGGTTCCACATCAATGGCAGTTGCAGCAAGCCAAATCCAGAGACCATCAGCAAGCCGCCGCACAATAATAAACACAACCAAGCCAGTGCAAAAAATCTTGCAGTTACATGGCCTTGTAAGAAGTGTGCAAATGAAACAAATGAGTTGCTGATTAGTACAGTTAAAGAGCACACTAGCAGGAGCAGGACGCGTAATTGGCCATCGGCAAATAATGGACTAAATAGCAAAATTAAGCTCAGCAACTGATTGACCAGAAATAACCAGCGCCAAGGCAGTCGTTGGAACGATGACAGTGCCAGGTAGGTAAATTGATTCAGGCACAACAGGGTCAGACCGGACAAAACATATAGAATGGCAGAGTTTATCTCGGGTTGATTGGGCCAGAGGTGCGCAAACGCCTGGCCACTCAAGGTCGCAATCACCAGGGAAAGGCTTAGATAACAGCCTGCTTGATAGAGGTAAAGCAGACGTTGTCTTCGCAGTAATAAATAGCAATTGTATAAAACCAGAGCGAGTAGTAAACCTTGGATAATACCTTCGATCAGGCTGAGCTGGGTTTGCGCTGCGTTAAAGTACTCCTGCTGCCATAAGCTAAGTTGCAGTGGCACTAAGCCTGCATCTTTGATCTTAAGGAAAACATCAATTTCCTGAGATGGCTCAAGTATCAGTGGAAATGCAAAGCTTGGGTAGGGCAACAGCCGCTCGACAAAAGGATAGTCACTACCCGTATGATACTGTTGCAATAAGCGATGTTGCTGCCGGTCAAACAGTACTTTTGTGACTTGATCGGCCAGCGGAAAATCGTAATGGATTATCGTGTTAAGCGAGCCTTCACCGGTGTATCGTAGCCGGACAAACAGCCAAACAACCTCACCAGGTTCAATCTGAGCCTTTTGTTGATCTTTAACGAGCTGAAAAGCATGGTGAAGGGCCGGGTTTAACAGAAAGTCTTCCACCTCGACATTGTCATCGGTGATTTGAAAATACAAGGTGTCACGCAGGGATAGTTGCTCAAGCTGCTGATCAATTACTTGGCTTTGGGCATAATGTGCTTGGCTGATGCAAGAGAACAGCATGCAAAAAAGAATCACCGCAATACGTGCAATCAAAGCATCCCTCTCTGAATAAATCCTGAGCAAGCTCATCTTAAAGTTATCTGGGCTTCAGGTCTATCTTTGCTCAGTGTTATCACACTTTTATCATGATAAGAGTTTGCCTGGGTCTTGCTCATGCGCCAGATAAGCTCCAATCTCCGCTAAAAAGGTGGCACCATAGCGACTGAGCTTGGTGAGGCCGACACCGCTGACTTGGAGCATGGAGTGCTCATTCTCTGGTAAACACTGGCACATATCGATCAAGGTTGCATCACTGAACACCATGAAAGGCGCGATATCTTCTTGTTCTGCCAATTGCTTGCGCAGCCGTTTTAAGCGGGCGAACAACGCCTTATCGTAATGCTGTGGTTTGCGCTTTTCTTTGCTACTACTGGCGTGCAGACGCGGTACCGCCAACTGCAAAGACTGTTCTCCCCGCAAAACCGGCCGGGCCACAGGCTGCAACTTTAAGGCGGCATGCTGAGTGATATCTTGTTGTAAAAAGCCAAAATGCACCAGTTGACGTAAGATGCTAAGCCAAAAATCATGGCTGTAATCTTGGCCCAGGCCCCAGGTGGATAATTGATGGTGGCCGTATTGCTGTACTTTTTGGCTGTTGCTTCCGCGCAGCACCTCGATGACATGGCCCATGCCAAAACGCTGGCCAACCCGATACACGCATGACAATGCTTTTTGAGCCAGCTCGGTGCCGTCAAATTGCTTGGGGGGGGACAGGCAAATATCACAATTACCGCAAGGCGTTTGCCGGGCTTCACCAAAGTAGTTGAGAAGTACTAAACGGCGACAGGTCTGGGCTTCTGCAAAGGAAGCCATGGCAGAGAAGCGCTGCCGGGCTACGCGGGCGCGCTGTTCGTTCTCTTCCTGATCGATCCAATGATAGATGCGGGCTACATCGGCAGGATCAAACAGCGTTAGAGCTTCGGCTGCCACGCCATCGCGGCCGGCTCGTCCGGTTTCCTGATAGTAGGATTCGATGGTGCGGGATAGCTCGTAATGGACCACGAAGCGGATATTGGATTTATTGATGCCCATACCGAATGCGACGGTAGCAACGATGACCTGAATATCATCGCGTTGAAAAGCATCCTGCACCTGGTTGCGGCGTTCGGAGTCCATGCCGGCATGATAAGCGGCGGTACTAAAGCCCCTTTCCAGTAGTTGGCTGGCCAGTTCATCCACTTTACGTCTTGAGTTACAGTAAACCACACCACTTTGGCCATCCTGTTGTTTTAAGTAGCTGACTAGCTGCTCCAGCGGACGAAACTTTTCCTGAATGGTATAGCGGATGTTCGGGCGATCAAAACTGCCAACGTATTCCTGGTGGTGATGCAGACCAAGTTGTTGCACGATATCCTGACGAGTAGCGGCATCTGCAGTAGCAGTCAGCGCCATGAGTGGCACCGTTGGAAAGCGCTCTTTGATAAGGGCTAGTGCCATGTAATCGGGGCGAAAATCATGGCCCCACTGCGAGATGCAATGGGCTTCATCAATGGCAAACAAGCTAACGCCAAGCTCGCTCAGGCGATCCAGAAACTGAGGTTGTAACAAGCGCTCAGGCGCAACATACAGCAGCTTCAACTGCTGCTGTCGTAGCTTACTGAAGATGGTAAGCACTTCTTCCCGGCTTAGGCTGCTGTTGATAAATTCAGCGGCAATGCCATTGGCTTTAAGCGCATCCACCTGATCTTTCATCAGTGACATCAGAGGAGATACGACCACTGTGACATGCGATAGCAACAAAGCTGGCAGTTGGTAACACAACGACTTACCACCTCCGGTTGGCATCAGAACAAAGCTATCCCGGCCAGCCATTGCAGCATCGATAACCTCCAGTTGCCCTGGGCGAAAGCTGCTGTAGCCAAAGTACGTTTTCAGATGCTGGAGTAGGGTATCGTGCACAGGGTTTCACAATTTGCCGGCTAAAGCGGCATTGTAATCAAAACAGACGCTGCTGTCTGCATTCCTGCCCTTGCCTGGCAAGGGAAAGCCAGTTAGTCTTGGCAGGTCCAACCAGAAGAGCTCAGACCATGAAACATGCTGATTTATTGCCATTGATTGCCACTACCTTCGAACAGATGCCGTTTAATCAGTTGCTTGGTTTGAAAGTCACCCGCTTTGATCTGGAGCAAGCGGAGGTCTGTTTTGACTGGTCTGAGCAATTAATCGGTAACCCTATGCAAAAAATCATGCATGGCGGTGTGATTGCCACAGTGCTGGATGTGGTGGGAGGCATCATGGCGGTATCCAGTGCACTGAGCCGGATGCAGGCGATCCAGCAAGATGAACTCTTTAGTCGATTGGGTAAGATGAGCACCATCGACATTCGCACCGATTACCTACGCCCAGGTAGGGGGCAGCACTTTACTGCAACAGCACGCGTGATTCGTAGTGGCAACAAAGTGGCTGTGTGCCGGATGGAGCTGCACAACGACACGGGTGTCCATATTGCGCTTGGGACTGGTACCTATTTAGTCGGCTAAATGCTGTCGTACTAAGTGCTGCTTTTGGTTAGAATGCAGGCCTGATACCTTACAGGCTTAGTCATGTCATTGACGCGCGAACAAAAACTAGGTGGTCTGGCGGCCATTAGTGCCTACACCCTTTGGGGCATAGCCCCGCTTTACTTTAAGCAAATTGCTGAGATTCCATCGCTGGAAATTCTGGTGCATCGCATTGTTTGGTCCTGCCTGCTGCTATTGATGGTTGTGGTGGCGATCAGGCAGTGGTCACAGGTGCAGGCCGTGCTCAGACAACCCACATTGCTTAGCCTGTTGCTACTGACTTCTGTGTTGCTGGGCTTTAACTGGTGGCTGTTTATCTGGGCCGTGAATCAGAATCATATGCTGGATGCCAGTCTGGGCTATTACATCAACCCACTGCTTAATGTCTTACTAGGAATGGTGTTTTTGGGAGAGCGTTTGCGTCGCATGCAATGGTTTGCCCTGGGGCTGGCTGCTTGCGCTGTGTTGTACCAAGTGCTGAGTTATGGAGCCTTTCCCTGGATAGCTCTGGCGCTGGCCGGTTCGTTTGCTATCTATGGTTTGTTGCGAAAAAAGCTGGCAGTGAATGCCATCATTGGCTTGTTGCTGGAGTCCTTGTTGTTGTTGCCGCTGGCCGTCTGGTATTGGTGGTTTGTGGCAGACAGTTATGCCGTCAACCTGCTGCATAACAGTTGGACGCTCAACCTGTGGCTGATGGCCGCCGCCTTGGTGACGACGGTACCGTTACTGTGCTTTATCGCCGGAGCCAGGCGCTTGCAGTTATCGACTATGGGCTTTTTCCAATACATAGGGCCAAGTTTGATGTTTGTGTTTGGCGTCTGGCTCTATCAGGAGCCGCTTGCTTCTGAGCGACTGGTAACCTTTGCCGTGATCTGGACTGCCTTGCTGATCTACAGCCTGGATGCCTTGCATGCCAACAGACAATCCACAGTTAAGCGCCTGATTTAGGCATTGGCAAATTGTTCTCGATTGGGTAGCCAGCGCCTTAGCAGTTGCTTGCTGGCGATTGGATGGTGCTGCCACAACTCAGTGGCCAGTTGACGCGCTGCCGGTAACAGGTACTCATCCCGTTCTAAATCAGCAATTTTAAGCTGAGCCAATCCGGTTTGGCGGGTACCCAGTAACTCGCCAGGGCCGCGGATTTCCAGATCGCGCTGCGCAATCACAAAACCATCGTTGCTGTCTCGAAGCACGGCTAGCCTGGCCTGAGCGGTTTGCGACAGGGGAGCGTGATACAGCAGTACGCAGTGTGAGGCAGTACTGCCACGACCAACCCGGCCACGCAATTGATGCAGTTGCGCCAGGCCAAGCCGCTCCGGGTTTTCAATAATCATCAGGCTGGCATTGGGGACATTGACACCAACCTCAATCACCGTGGTGGCTACTAGTACATCCAGCTCCCCCTGACTGAAAGCTTGCATCACCTGCTGTTTTTCCGCAGGTTTTAAGCGGCCATGCACCAGGCCTACACGCACATCCGGTAAGGACTCCTGCAAGGCGGCACAGCTTTGCTCTGCAGCCTGGCACTGCAGTACATCCGATTCTTCAATCAGGGTGCAGACCCAATACACCTGGCGCTGCTCTTCTGTTACCGATGCCTGCACACGGTCAATCACCTGTTGTCGCCGCGTGTCCGGTATCGCCACCGTAGTGACTGGTGTTCTTCCCGGCGGCAGCTCATCAATAATCGAGGTATCCAGATCAGCATAGGCCGTCATGGCAAGCGTTCGGGGAATCGGGGTTGCGGTCATGATCAACTGGTGCGGTGCGCGGCTGTCAACACCGCCTTTTTCACGCAAGGCCAGGCGTTGGTGCACACCAAAGCGGTGCTGCTCATCAATAATCACCAGTGCCAACTGATGGAAATGGACATCCTGCTGGAACAGCGCATGAGTGCCTATCACCATGGCGGCCTCACCGCTTTGGATCAAGTGCAACTGCTGTTGCCTGGCTTTGCCTTTGCTCTTGCCTCCCAGCCAGGCTACGGTCAGCCCCAGGGGTTCGAACCATTGACGGAAGTTCTCGGCATGCTGCTCTGCCAGGAGTTCGGTCGGCGCCATCAAAGCCACTTGATATCCGGCAGCAATCACTTGCAAGGCGGCCAGAGCCGCCACCAGGGTTTTGCCTGAACCCACATCGCCCTGCACCAGACGTAGCATTGGCACCGCTTTGGCAAGATCGGTGTGGATCTCTGCTACCACGCGCTGCTGCGCTGCTGTTGGCTCAAAGGCCAGTTGCTGCAAAAAGTGATGGATCAGCGGGCTGTCCGGTTCTGGTACAGCAATGCCTTGCTGCGCCTGGCATTGCTGTCGTAGCTGAAACATGCTGATTTGCTGCGTGGTCAGCTCCTCTAAGATCAGTCGTTGCTGTGCCGGGTGCTGGCCCTGCTCCAGTTGCTCTAAGCTGGCATCCGGTGGCGGCCGGTGTAAATAAAGCAGTGCATCTGTCAATGTCCAGCCTTGCTGGCCATTGGCGGGAAGGTATTCCTGTGGGCTGAAGCGTTGCAGGTAACCCAGTGCTAATTCGGTCAGATTGCGCCAACTGGCTTGTTTCAGGCCTTCAGTACTGGGGTAGATGGGGGTCAAGCTTTCTGCCACTGTGATGTCGTCAGTTCCCTGCACGACTTTGTATTCGGGATGCATCATCTCCAGGCCTCGTAAGCCACGTCTGGCTTCACCAAAGCAGCGCAGTTGCACCCCAGGGCTGACCGCGTCTTTTTGCGCGGCACTGAAATGAAAAAAACGTAACGTCAAACTGCCGCTGTGATCACGCAGCTTGAGCAACCAGGAGCGTCGCTTGCCAAACTGGATTTCACTGCTCTGTACCGTACCCAGAATAGTGGTATGCATACCAGGGAGTAAGTCGGCAATGGCGCAGACCCGGGTTCGGTCTTCGTAACGTAGCGGCAAGTGAAACAGAATATCCTGCACACTGTGGATCCCCAGCTTTTGCAGACGCTCGGCCATTTTGCTACCGACGCCCTTTAATTGGGTAATGGCAAGGTTGTTGAGTTGAGTTGCTGGCACACATAGGTCCATGGTGTTACTTTATTGTGTCAGTGTACCCTGAACGGGCTGGATGAAGCCAGAGCCAGGTACTAGCGGGGTTAATACAGGCGGGGTTGCTCTTGCAGTCTGGGATCGAGGGTGCCGTCGGCGATCATGGCGGCAATAGCTTGCTGCAACATAGGTACCAGGTGTGAATGGACGCTGGTTTTAGACAAGGCAACATGAATGTAGAGCGGTTCGCGGGACTCAAAGGTAAGGCTTGCAAGTGTAAACTGCTGTTGGTATTCAGGTATTCGGCTAAACCAGTTCAAAGCATACTCTTCGGTTGTTACCATGGCATCTGCACGATGCATTTGGAGCATTTTTAAGCCAGTCTCAACAGAGTCAATCACCGTGCTGTGCGGATGTCCTGCAATGACATTAAGGGTTTGATGATTGTAGGTGTAGCCTCGGACTACCATCAAATGAAGCCGGTTCAGCTCTGCAATGGAGGTGATGTCCTGTTGCTGCTGACGGATAATCAATACCTCGGGACGTGCTAAAGCGTATGGCAGCATGTACATCACCTTTTCACGCTGCTCGCTGGTGTTCAGCCGGACCATTAGATCTACCTCGCCTTGCTCCATTAACCGCAAGCATCTGGCGAAGGGGGTGTTTGGGCTAAACGTCAACTCAAAGCCTGCCCGCCTGGCAAGCTCCAGCATAAAGTCGACCGTTGGCCCGTATGGCATACCTTCCGCTGGATAGGCGTGGTAACTTGGCAGGTCATCCAGGCACCATTCAAGCTGAGGCTTCGCAGCAGATTGTGCTGTTGATGGGGCAAAGGCATGAAGCAACAGCAACAGAGTGAACAACAGGTTTCTAAGCATGCATAAATGTCAGAATAAATCCAAAGTTCAGCTTAGCACAAAACCTCCTAAAAGCAGTCTTGCATAATTTTCAATCAGTGGTCTGAGGCAACGGTTTGTGGCAAATTATGAAAGTAATGAGGGATTAAGCCATCGGCTACCATCGTTTCAATGGCCTCGGCCAGCTGTTGGCGAAGGTGTGCGTATGGACTGGCTTTGGCCAGGGCTAAATGCACGAAGCTAGCCTCATCCGGCTCAAGATCCAGACTGGCGACTTTGAACTGCCCATGGTAATCCGGGTTGCTTTGAATACGATTTCGTGCAACTTCAAAGGAACTGATCAGGGCATCGCCACGCCCGATCAGCAGCATTTGGAGCCCGGCATCCTGAGAGTCGATGGGGATGCTGCGTGTCTGTTGAGCCAGTTGCTTCAGCGCCCGGTGGTTGTAGTTATAGCCTCGCACAACAAGTAAGTTAAGCTCTGCCAACTGATGGAAATACTGCACATCCGGGCTGTCTTTGCGTATTAGTAAGACTTCAGTTCTGGCCCGGTCAAAAGGGATCAAATGCATATAGCGGCGGCGGTCCGGGCTGTCATTCAGGCGTATCATCAGGTCCGTTTTGCCTTGCTCCATTTGACGTAAACAGCGCGAAAAAGGAGTGTTTGGGCTAAAACGCAAGCGAAAGCCAGCACGTTGTGCCAGTTCTTGCATAAAGTCGACGCTAGGTCCAAAAGGCTTGCCATCGTCCGGGTAATCATGACGGTAGGGCAGGTGATCAAGGCACCACTCCAGCTCTGGTTTTTCTGGGGTGTCAGGCTGCAGCTGAGCTCCTGCAGGGACTGGTATCAGGAACCAGGTGAGCAGCACGGCAAGTGGTAGGGTGCCTGGTCGCACAGTAGCTCCACTTTGGTTTGAGATACTTTGACTATAGCAGATGACCTGGCTTCGTGGTTATTGGGCCGGTGCGCCAGGTAGGGCATGAAAGTAACGATGCACCAAATCATCGGCAATCATCGACTCTACGGCAAGGCGCAATTGCTTTTCCAGCCGAGCATTCGGACTTGCTTTGGATAAACCAATGTGAACATAACGAGGCTCTGCCAGCTGAATCGCCAGACTGGCCGTTTTAAACTGACCATGATAGCGGGGGTTCGTTTGAATGAGGTTCCGTGAGCTCTGTACCGGTGCCAGCAAGGCATCAGCCCGGTTGAGCAGCAGCATATTGAGTCCTGAATCCAGCGAGTCCACTTCGATGGTTTGTTGGTGACGGGCAATAATATTCAGAATATCAGCATTGTAGGTATAGCCACGGATCACCATTAGGTTCAGATGACTTAGCTCGGCGACAGACCAGATATCAGGGCTTTCCTGGCGCAGTAATATTACCTCAGGCCGGGCATGATCATAGGGGATCAGATGCATATACTGCGCGCGCTCCGTACTGGCGTTGAGGCTGGTCATGACATCGGTTTTTCCTTGCTCCATCATGCGCAGACAGCGTGCGAAGGGCGTGCTGGGGCTAAAGCGTAGCTGTACACCCGCGCGCTTAGCCAATTCTTGCATAAAATCAACGGTAGGGCCGTAGGGGTTACCATGCTCGGGGTAGTGATGGCGGTTGGGAAAATCATCCAGGCACCACTCAAGCTCTATGGGTTCAGCAGCCGAAGGCGCTGCCTGCAGCGACACCGGCAGTAGAAAACCAATCAACAAAGCAAAGGTGGTGCGGATTCCTGTCATCTTCAGGCGTACCTTTGATGGTAGCAGCGCCAGGGCTGCCAGCTGCTTAGTAAGTGGAAGGGACTTCCATCACGCCATCGATCTCAATTTGAGCACTGCGAGGCAAGGCGCTGACCTGGACTGCAGCTCTGGCCGGGTAGGGCTCGTTAAAATACTGGCTCATAATGCTATTAACCGTGGCGAACTGACTTAGGTCGGTCAGGAAAATATTGACCTTGACCATATCATTCAGGCAGCCACCAGCTGCATCACACACGGCTTGTAGGTTTTTAAATACCTGATGGGTTTGTTCGCTAAAGTCTTCGGACACCATCTCCATGCTAGCCGGAACCAGTGGGATCTGACCGGATAAATAGACAGTGGTGCCAATTTTGACGGCCTGGCTGTAGGTGCCAATTGCCGCAGGGGCTGCATCGGTTCGGATAATGACTTTGGACATCTTACTTCCTTCTGTAAATTTTCTGCACATCCGGCATGACGCGGATTTTCCGCATGACATTGGCCAGATGCACCCGGTCGCGCACCGACAGGGTAATGTTAATGATGTATTCACCGGTATCCCGATCATCGGTCGCCAAATCCTGAATATTGGAATCCTGGGTAGCAATCAGTGCGGTCAGTTTCGCCAGGACGCCCTGACGATTGATGATATAAACCCGGATATCGCACAAAAAGTGCTTGTCCTGGGTTTGATCCCAACGAACCGGGAAGTACTTGGCTGGATCTTTTTCCCAGCCTTTAATATTACGGCAATCGCTACGATGCACGTTCAGGCCTTTGCCTGGTGAGGCATTGGCTACAATGGGGTCACCAGGGATGGGGCGACAACATTTGGCAAAGGTCAGCAACATGCCTTCGGAGCCAACAATCACAGCTTTGCTGTGGCTTTGCTCCTGCGCTGGCAAGGCGTCATCAGGTGTATCAAAGTCGCCCAGTAAACGACGGGCAATGGCGATAGGCAGCTGGTTACCGAGGCCAATCTCTACTGCCAGCTCATCCATCGATTTTTGCCGGGCGCTTTGCAGTACCTGTTCGACGCGATCGGGCGCGATATCTGCCAGTTTGACATCGCCCAGTGCGGAGTTCAGCAAGCGATAACCTAAGCTGGTCGCCTCACTTAGCTGCTGTTTCTTCAAATAGTTACGAATCCCCAAAATGGCGCGGCTGGTCACCACATAGTTCAGCCAGTTGGCGTTGGGTTTACCGCCCGGGCTGGTGATGATCTCTACCGTCTGGCCTGTTTCCAGCGGCCGGCTCAGCGGGTAAGGCTTGCGATCGATTCGGGCGCCGACACAGCGATTGCCGACATCGGTATGCACCGCGTAGGCAAAATCGACCGCAGTGGCATCAATCGGCAGTTCAATGATTCGACCCTTGGGGGTAAAGACATAAAGTTCGTCCGGGTACAGCTCGGATTTGACGTTCTCGACAAACTCATGGGTAGAGCCGGCACTTTGCTGCAGCTCCAGCAGGCTTTGCATCCAGCGTCTGGCCCGGATTTGCGCGGTGGTGCCGCTGTGCTCACTGCCGGCTTTGTACATCCAGTGCGCTGCAATGCCTTTATCGGCCATTTCATCCATCTCGGAAGTACGGATCTGGATCTCCACCGGGATGCCGTGCGGACCAATCAGTGAGGTATGCAGCGACTGATAGCCATTTTGCTTTGGAATGGCGATGTAGTCCTTAAAGCGAATTTCAATCGGCTTGTACAGGTTGTGCACCACACCTAAGGTGCGGTAACAGTTGTCGATGCTCTGTACGATGACCCGAAAGGCATAAATGTCCATCACATCATTGAACATTCGCTCTTTATTTTTCATCTTCTGGTAGATGCTGTACAGGTGTTTCTCGCGTCCGGACACTTCGGCTTCAATACCGGCATCAGCAATGCGGCTGCTGATTTCACCTTTGACCTTTTCCAGCAATTCACGGCGATGGCCGCGTGCTTGTTGAACTGCCGATTGCAGCGCTCGGTAACGCATCGGGTATAAGGCCTTGAAGCCGGAGTCTTCCAGTTCATTTTTAATGTTGTGAATGCCCAGCCGGTTGGCTATGGGGGCATAGAGTTCCAGCGTTTCACGGGCGATGCGACGACGCTTTTCCGGGCGTAGGGCACCAATGGTACGCATATTGTGCGTGCGATCGGCCAGCTTGATCAGGATCACCCGGATATCCTGCGTCATCGCCATAAACATTTTTTGCAGGTTGGTAACTTCAAATTCCTGATAATCTTTGAATTTGACTTTATCCAGCTTACTGACACCCTGCACCAACTCGGCCACCGTATTGCCAAAGCGCTCAGCCAGATCCTCTTTGCTAAAGGGGGTATCTTCAATCACATCATGCAGCAGGGCGGCCATCAGGGTTTCATGATCCATCCGCATATCGGCAAGGATGCTGGTGACGGCTACGGGATGGGTAATGTAAGGTTCGCCGCTGGAGCGCATTTGCGGGGCATGCGCCTCTCTGGCCAGCAAGTAGGCTTGCTGGATCTGCTCCACCTGGTCGGCGGGCAAGTACGCTTGAATTTGCTGCTTTAAACCTTCAAACAAATACACCTGAACCCCCCATACAGCATCAGGACAAATCAGCGAAGATGCTTCTTACTGCATTTATATCAGAATCGGGCGGTGATGAGTAGGTTGCCAGCAGCAAAAACGCCGCTGGCAGTGAAGAAAAGAGGGTTTTATTCGTCGCCGCCGATGATGGCTGCCACAGCGGCCATTTCAGTCGCTTCTTGTTGCATTTGATCCTGACGCTGCTGCTGGTCCAGAATGGACTCGGTGATCAGGCCTTGTTCAATTTCACGCAGGGCAATGACGGTAGCTTTGTCATTTTCCCAATCTACCAGTGGATCTTTGCCTTCGACAGAAATCTGACGGGCACGGCGGGCTGCGACCAGGATCAGGTCAAAGCGGTTGCCAATTTTATCCACTGCATCTTCAACGGTTACGCGAGCCATTCGCTACTCCAAGTCAACAAGTTGTGCAAGACCCGCTAGTATACGCTAATCCGTTGACTTCGCCAACAGTTGATCCAGCAGATCCTGTTGCCGCTGTTGTTGCCGGATGAGGCGGTTGCGCTGGCACAGCACGATGGATCGCAGCTCCAGTAAGGCTTGCTGAAAATCATCGTTCACGATCAGATAGTCGTATTCATCGGCATGACTCATTTCATCCTGTGCCTTGCTCATGCGTCCGGCAATGATGTCGGCGCTGTCCTGGCCGCGACTTTGCAACCGTTGCTGCAGGACACTCAGGCTGGGTGGCAGAATAAAGATACCAATGGTATCAGGCAGTTGCTGGCGGATCTGGCGGGCTCCCTGCCAGTCGATATCCAGAAACACATCGATGCCCTGTTGCAGGGTGTGCTCAAGCGTCGTGC
Source organism: Alkalimonas amylolytica (assembly GCF_900107845.1). Taxonomy (GTDB): domain Bacteria; phylum Pseudomonadota; class Gammaproteobacteria; order Enterobacterales; family Alteromonadaceae; genus Alkalimonas; species Alkalimonas amylolytica. The sequence goes on along the minus strand of NZ_FNRM01000001.1, from coordinate 761,381 downwards.
GGGAGGTGCCGTAGTAATTGCCAAATACCTCGGCCCACTCCAGAAACTCACCGGCTGCAATACGGGCTTTAAAATCATCTACTTTGACGAAATGATAATGCACCCCGTTTTGCTCACCAGGGCGTGGTGCCCGCGTCGTGTGCGAGACGCTGACCTGCATATCGGCATGCTGCGCCAGCAGCGCCTGGATCAGGCTGGATTTACCAGCCCCGCTCGGGGCCGATACGATGAATAAGTTTCCGGTAACCTCTGCCATCTGTGTCTGTCCTGCGGCCATAAAACCGCAATTTTACGTTGCCAGAGCGCTGGCTGCAAATACCGCGACAAATACCGCGACAAGAGCCGCTACTTTTTCGCGGGTTTGGCTTTGACCGAGAGCGTCAGGGTAAAAGTGGCCATCGGCTCATCCCCATGCAAGCTCGGGCAGGTCACGACCACCGACACCGGGCGGTTGATACGCTCACCGCTGGCCAGCGACTCATCAATCATCTGATCAATCACATCGCCATCGTGGCTGGTAAAATGCACTTTGGCTTCAGGCCGCTTTAAAAAACTGCCCTGCACATCTTTAAAGGCAAAATTGGCATTGACGCCCCGGGCCTTGGCCTTGGTAAAGACCAAAAAAGCCCCGGCCAAATCGGCGCCAATGGCTAGAGCACCAAAGTAAATGCTGCCCAAGTGGTTTTTGGTGCGCCAGCTATGCGGCATGGTCACTTCCAGCGTGGTGCTATCCATCCGCACAATTTTTGGCGCACAAAAGCCAATCAGCGGAATGTACCGCCAGGCAAAGAATTTCAAGCCCCAGTTGGCTTTACGAAGGGAAATGGCCATCTTGCAACTCCAAATAATGTATCGGGCAAGCTTATACTGGTCAGACCATGAAGGCAAGGGGGTGACCAGGCAGCAAGGTTTCATCCTTGAAGTATGCCTGAGCACAGAAGTCAGTCTATAAATGGCGTGATTTTGTTTGATGAGGCGAATAGTACTGATATTCGCCTCATGGTGTGAGTAGAATAGAAAGTGTCTGCACATCATTGAAGTAGCAAGCTGCTATTCAATGTTCTGGATCTGCTTGGGTAATTTAAAAATTAATGGTTAATAATCAGTGGTATGTGTTTATTTTTGACCATTTTTTGAGTTTAGCCCACCATTTTACCCACCGAAAAATCAATTGCTTTAAACTAAAAACTGCAAGAGTGGTAGCGGGCAGCTTGAGAATTTCTATCTTGTATCGTCAACAGTATTTTTTATGTAGATTGATTTCATGATGACTATTTTGAAAATACTTCATAGTATATTTTTGTTGCTAAAAGCAGGAGCTGATGGTCGATCACGGTGTTTTGTTCGTTCGCAGAATAGATGATGTCATAAAGCTTTGAAATTCCATCCTTTAGCTGATTCTCCAGGTTTGACTGGCAATCATGTTTTGATGCCTCAGCGGAAGGATTCAAAATTAGCTTTTTTAATTTTTCATTCTTACACTGAAGCATTCGTGCGCGTTTATCAGCTTCTTTTTGTCGTTGCATCTCCTTTTTATTTTCCAAAAACAAGCGATAGTTATCATTAATCAGCATTGTAATAACTTCAGACTTTTTTTCACCTTTGCACATTCTGGATAATTGGTCAGACACATCTTTGTCCAGGCTTATCGAGAGAGTAACCAATCCCTTCTGTTTGCGATGCTTTCGGACACGCCATGCGTTTCGCATTTTGTTGGCAACAATCCTCACTACAGCTGGATCCTGAAAGTAGTGAATGACCGTGTTATAGGTGTCAACTTGTACATTGTACCCAAGCTGAATACCAGTATTAACAGGCAGCCCCTGCTTAACCAAGTAATCATGAACCCACTGTTGAGTGGCTGGTGTGTCTGAGTCTAAAAAATCAAACAGTTTTGCAAGCTCTTTTATAGGGTAATTCAATGAAGTAACCATAGTCGATTTTACCATTTGGAATGCTTCATTACGTGTAATGTAACATGTGTGAGTGTCCAAAAGTATGGCACGGTCTGATTAGCTTTGCTACAGTTGGTTGGGTAAAACAATAGGCTATGATGAAGACGCTATGCTTTTACTGGGAACAATGACAGAAGCAAAACCTGAAGCCAGATTGGCGTTGTTGGTGTGGGCTTCAAAATTTGGTGCGGAGGTTCAGGTTGGAGATTTGGACTGGCTTGCGACACATTTATCAGTAACAAAGAGTCATTTAAGATCTGCGTTAGATTACCTAGTTCGTGAAGGGTATATTCAGGAAGTGGTTGGCCTTAGAGTCGTCAGGCAGCCACGGAAAAAAAAGCCAAATCTAGTTGATTATGCGCTTACCACTGCGTCTTGGAATTTGTGGAACCGCTCACTAAGTGAAATGGCATGGCCTGACGAGTTTGTCCACTCTCTAACCAAAATGACAGTGGATGATGAGCAACTTCCAACCACACAATCGCTCACTCAGAGCTGGCAGATGCGACTCGTCAGATCTGTATTCGTCTCTCAGGCTAACTCGGCTGGATATATTGTTGGCTGCGATTTTGAAATGCTGACCAGTTTGCTAGGTATGAAAGAAGCGAAGGTGCGCGCTAATCTTCGTGCTCTCGTCAGGGCTGGTGATGTTTCAATTATTGCAAATGGCATCAGTGCTTCACAGGTGTTTGGTCGATTACTGCCCATTTATAGAGTTCATTTTACTTGTGCTTTTCGAAAAACTATCACTGTTGGCATGCTGCAGCTGGATGGCTGGGATGGTTTAATACGGTTCATTCCCAATTGGGCTGCTTTGAACAAGCAAGTAAGTAAGCAGAAAAATTTACAGTCCTACCCAATTCAGCGGACAGATTTGCTTGATGATGAGCACTATTATCAGTTGTCGAGATTTTTTCGGAGTAATAAAAAATTCATTTATGTGCAACACTTGTGCCAATCGATAATATTTTCATTAGCAGGAGATTATGCCGCTGAGCTAAATTACAATAACAAGATCCACCATGAAACCCATCAATCTAATATACGTGAAAATTTAAAAGGTTTGGTTGATGCGAGGCTTTCTGAATCTCTTTTCAATGGTAAACAACTGGCACTAGAGACGGATATCTCAACTATAAATTGCTATGAGCCTGACTCGGCCCAATCAAGAAGACTCTTAGCTATTTACTTATTCAAACAGCTGAGTGCAGAGCTGGTCAGGGTTATTGATAATATAGCTAATCAGCTTAAATTATTAGTTGATATTTATAGCGTACAAGTTCAGGTGCTAGGCTATTTGCCTAGCGCTCGGATTGCTGCAAAAATTAAGTTGCCAGAAGATACTGGCGAGGACTCTCAAGCTGACAGCCACGCCACAAATCCTAGGCCAAAGATCAAAGCCGCACATTTTATGCTTAATGTGCTTGTTCCAAATGAAAATTTTCTGAGTAGTTGTTTGATTCACTATAATGAGTTATATGCAGAGCAATCAATACCCAATGATCCCCGTATTAGGATTGCTGAGGTAATTGTGGCCCAGAAACCACGGACGAATCACAGTCATCTTCGATAGCAAATTTTTCTAAGTAGCCTTGGGCTCAGCAAAGCACTGAGCTTTTAGATATGTCGGTATATGGTTAATATTAGTAACTGCACAAATCGTCGCTAGTAGCTGACCAAGAATGGAGATTCAGCAAAACCAAAGTGGGTAAATGAATACATAGCCTTTCCATGATGTTGAAGACATCAACACTGGAGAAGTCTCATGTTCAATCCAATGTTTCATCACCTAAACCAACCTGTTCATGGCTACTGGAATGAGCCTACGTTCTATGGCTGGCCTATTATTACAAACCGAGGTCCGCTTCTCACTAATCACTTGGAAGCTATTAGCCGAACTCTGCAACGTACGCTGGTGAGCATGCCACGTGCTTATGCTGTGAGATTCGATCTGCATGTACCAGTTGGATCAGACATTCATGACACCGAGGTGATCACGCGGTTTTTTATCGCATTACGAAGGTTGCTGGAGGCTGCCGATATGGAAAAGACCAAAGCTGGTAAACGTGTCCATCCGCACAAGTTACGGTATTGCTGGGTTAGGGAGTGGGGTGTCGAAGGTAGACCGCATTATCACGTCCTTATCATTTTGAACCATGATCGATATCGGACCTTGGGTTCATTCAAGAACGATGGGGGCAACTTATCGGCTCGAATAAAACTAGCCTGGTCAATTGCAGTAAATCAGAGTCTACAAAGTGCTGCTCGCCTGGTGCACTTCCCCCAAAACGCTGAGTACCGATTGCATCGCAACTCAGCCGACTTTACTCAACAAGTCGAAGAGCTGTTCTATCGGGTCAGTTATTTCGCCAAAGCTGATACCAAAGTGTTTGGTATTGGCCAGCGCTCTTTTGGTGCGAGTAAAAGCTGATAAGAATATCTGAAAAGCTCAAACAGGGTCCGCGCAACAGTATAAAGCACGGCCCCTGATGAAGAGACTCTTGCTATAGGTAGTGTATTTTTAGACCAATAGCGGGCCTCGAAGCCAACAACCAGCAGCTAGGCTGGCAGCTCGAAATGCCCAACCATACCGACTTAATTGAGTCGGTGCAGGCTAAGTTGAATCTCTCAATTTTATGAGCTTTGGTTTAATCTTTGCCACTCTCGCAGCATCTCTTCTTTTTGTTCTTGCTGCATCCTTCTTGCTTCTATATCCATCAGTCTCTGAACGATCCTGGTTGCATTAAGTGTTTGATCTTTCTTACAATCCTTACTTAATTGATCATGGATTCGTTTAACAAAATCTGTATGACCAACTTCGTCAAGTCTTCTGCGAACTGGAGGCAGCATGCCTGGGTTGCCAGTAGACATAACCTGCTCGAGCACTGATCTAAAAGGTACTTGGTCTTTCATAACAGCGCGGCATGAAGCCCATCTTGGGCTCAGAGCATGTTCTTTGTGTACATCTTCAATAATCAGTTGAACTGCCTCAAGGACAGAGATTGATGGATTTCTTTTGCACTGATTAAACGAGTCACGGACGGTGGCAAATTGCAAAACGGTGTTCGTTTGTATGCTAGATAGAATAAAAACCCCTAAATCACTGCGAGGGCCAAGGTGCTCTCCTAACACCTTAGCTTGCTCCATGATTATCGGTGAGGCATGGGATCTTCCAGTACTGTCAATTTGTAGCAGTTCATAGCATGAAATTGAGCGGTCATCAATTTTCCCGCAACTTGCCAGCAAAATTGCTATGGCAGCAATGATATATGTTTTCATTTTAAATCTCCTATGGATTGTGATTACAGTGATCATGGTAATCGCAGCTTCCAAAACCGCAGTGGCTTGACTAATCGTCGTGTATTACTCTGTTTATGGCGTCACTCTGGGCAGGTGCTTGAGTTTTAATAGCGCGACACAGGTGATGCCGCACCATTATCAATTTATTCGCTTTTGGCTAAGTTCTTAGTCTTTACGAATGTGGTTATTGAGTAACCTATACCGTAGAGCGCTGCAATTACTCCCCAGCCTGCAGCTGCCTCAACATCACTGTCGGCGAAGACTGATGCGAAAATCAAACACAATGGAAAGAACACCATTCCGATGATTGACATAATTTTGACTACGTTCATTTTTGTACTCCTACAGGTTGTTGCTATCAACATGAGGTGATGATCACACGATAGCGTTTTTTTATATCCGTGATTACGCTGACGTAAATTCACTATAAAGTCTATTTTGGCCTTTATAGTGGTCATAATGTAGTTTAAAGGGCGTGGCCAGTCTAGCCCTGTTCAGTGAGAATCCCTTAACTCAGATTAATGGGCAGGGGTTGTTGTGGTAGATAGTGAGTTACCAAGTATTTCAACTGCGTTTGGAAGAGCTATTAAGCTCCGTCGTGTTGAAGTTGGCTTTAGCCAAGAAGAACTAGCTGATAAAGCTGAGTTGGCCCGCTCGTTTGTTTCAGGGATTGAGCGAGGGGCTGTTAAGGCTTCAATCCTTTCGGTTTGGAAAGTAGCCACCGCTTTAAAGTGCAAACCCTCAGAGCTCTGGCTGACCGCAGAACGCTTGATTGCGAATGAGCCGAAACAGGTCTAAATTTCCAGTTCCACAAAGTCCTTATCAATGTCCTCCTGTGTGATGCCAATATACCGCAAGGTTACCCCTTCCGAGCTGTGCCGAAGCATCTTCATAACTCGTGCTATATCCTTGGTTGCTTTGTACAAGTGGTAGCCTCGGGTCTTGCGCATTGAGTGCGTACCAAGCTGGATCCCAACCTGAGCGCCAATATCGGCAAAGGCACGGGAAATAAAGCGCCTGGATAATGGCTGTGGCGGCAAATTCATGGCCCGCTGATTTCGGTACGATTGAAACAGGTACGTATGGGTTGGCTGTTCCTGCCGAATGCGGTGGATGATATCAATCGCTTTTTGATTCAGTTTAATACTGGCAGCCTTTTTGGTTTTGCCTTCAATCAGCAACAGGCGATCTTCGCAGACATCCGAAAAGCGGATTGATAACAGATCGGATATGCGAAGAGCCAGGTTTAAGCCAATATTCCAGACATCTGCTACTTGCTGGCTGTAATTACGCTCAAGTAGGTGACTGATCAGTTTCACCTTATCCAGGCTTTTGACTGCGTGCACTTCTGCCATCGTCAACTTCCTCTTTTAAATTAAAACACCGTTTTGAGCACTTCAACCAAGTGCATCGATGTAACTTATTGATTTATAGCGATACCCAAGTTCCCAAAAGAGCAATTTGGGAACTTGGGATTTATGCCGCTAGAAAGTAGGTTTGGATGTGCGTTTGCTAGAGCAAACCACGTTCTGCAAACGAAACGGGAGTCTCACCTACGATGATGTGGTCCAGCACTTTCACATCGACAAGTGCTAACGCTTCTTTTAACCGTTGTGTGATGCGCCGATCTGCGGCCGAAGGTTCTGACACGCCCGAAGGGTGGTTATGGGCAAAAATAACCGCAGCAGCATTTTTCTCCAAAACCAGCTTTACCACTTCCCTGGGATAGACCGGTGCGGCATCAATTGTTCCGTAGAACAGCTCTCTGAACTCAATTAACCGATGTTGGTTATCAAGTAGCATCACTGCGAATACTTCACGGTCATGCTGGTTCATTTTGTAAGTAAGAAAGTCTTTGGTGGCTTGGGGGTTAGTAAACATATCTTTTCGCGCGTACTTCTTGGCTATCAGTGATGCCGCCTTATCCAAAACGGTTAGTGCAGCGACAGACCAGTTGACGACTTCAGCTGGGGTAGGTTTTGGTGCCATGGTGTATCTCCTCGTTTAATAGCTCTGCGTATGCATTGAGGTGATATAGGCCTAATATTTTTTCGATTTAGTTTGATGCGGTTAGTTGGTGAGATCCCAGTTAAGAAATACACAGGGTGCTCATGGTCTGAATGATTATGAGGACCTACCAATGAAACTAATGAAATTGAAAGCTGTAATGGATTGCACCGGATTGGCTCGCTCAACTATTTATAAATTTATCGCAGAAGACCGCTTTCCAAAGCCGGTAAAACTCGGCGCCAGAATGGTGGCGTGGGTGGAGAGTGAAATACAGGAGTGGATACAGGAGAAGGTATTAACTCGAGATAGCTAGTCAGAAAATAATTAAGCTTACTTTTGAAGTAAAGAAACTGACAACAGGCTACAACTCAAACTAAGACAAGCTAAAGGTCACTCCCAGTTGAATAGACTCGTTGGATTTCTAACAGATTTAGAGCTTAAATTATTTCAATTCAAATCCTTCGGCGATAATCTAACCTTTATCTACACCGAGAAGCTAGATGTTTATGTACGGATAGATTTCTTAAAAATGGAGCTTGTTATGATTACGTCGCCTGCTGAACTATGGAAATGCTTGTGCTCAAAAGCTGGATTGGAGTTGAAGCTTGGTAAAGGGAAGCCTGGTAGGGATGCTGACATTGAAGATGCTTTGAGATTAGCCCTCAACATCCCAGACAATGCCCTATCACTTGAGGCCTGGTTGCGAAATGATGCTGCATTACCTAATCCCACAGTAAGTACTGAAACGTTTCTTATCGAAGTGCTGAAAAGCCAAAGCGGTTTTGCACGAATGATGCAAGACATTTTGGATTTATTAATCGAGGCAAATGCTTTACAGGCATCGAATCAACTTAGTGTTGAATTTAAATTTGATGAGGTAAATGATCCAATTAAGGCAACGCTTGGGGAGTTTCGAGAAACTGTACAACGCACTCAAAGTGTTCTTGAAAAACGACCAAAATTACCTAAATCTGAAGTGATGTGGTCACTTTCTGGTACTTTAAGGAAATTTATTCCGAACTATCTTAGTAGCCGGCCGCCTGAAAATTTCCCTGCAGTGAGTCCAATTAAGAAAACAGGACATCAAAACGTAGACACACAACTACGCGCGATTACGGAGCTGGTATCCGCTTTTAGGGAGCTTTGGTTGAAGTATGGAGATACACGTCGCCAAGTAGGGCAGGCTGGTTGTTCAGAATTGTTAAGTGATGAAACTAGGAGTCAGTTAATTGCAGCCACCGATTTTTGGGATATCGGCGTTTTAGAAGGGGCTCGTGTACTATCAACACAGATTAACTCCGAAGAACTAACACCTGCAGATGTTTTCAACATGCTAAATACTGAACTAAGTAAAATTGAGTGGTCTCATATTTGGATAGAGAACACATTTAAAGAGCTGTTAGACATCTTGAATCTACCGGCTTGGCGTCGTCGGCACGAGCTTTATTCAGTTTGGGTTGGTACAAGGATGTTAGCTGTAATTCGAAGTGTCGTTTCAGATGTGCGTTTTCATCTTGTGGATAATGTGCTCTCATTCGCCTTCGGGGGGAGCCGTTTAGCAACATTTAATTGGAACAACAAACAGTACGATGTATGGGCTGAATTGCGTTCAGCGTTGGTGGGCCAGAGCTCTAAACGAAAGAAAGGTATACAGCCTGATTTTCGTGTATTGCAGGTTGATATCTCTAAATCTTCCGGATTGCAAACGACTTATGTGCTTGAATGCAAGCATTACTTAAATGCTAGTAAACAGAATTTCATACAAGCTGCAGCAGATTACGCCCGCAGTTGTCCTCAAGCTATCGTCCATCTTGTTAATCACGGGCCAGCAGATGAAAATACTTTGAGAGAAAACTTGTCTCCTGAACTTCAAGCGCGTACGAAATTCATTGGAGACGCAACGCCGTTAAAAGAGCTCTCAGAAAAGGTTGTAAGTGAATCAATCCGCAATGCTCTATTTCCTGGAGTTTCCCCGGAGTCAGATCTAGCAGAAACACAACCAGTTCAAACTTTAAGTAATGATTTAGAGGCAATTGGTCAAGGATTTGTTGGTTATATACAACTTGAGTGGGATGATACTCTCGATGACATGGACCTCTCCTTGCAAATGATAAGTTCAAGTGGACAGGTTATAAACACGGTTGATTTTCGGAACAGAGGTGCTGTTGATGCTTCACCTTTTTCTTGCTTTGATTGTGATGTGAGAACGGGACCAGGGAAAGAGCGTATTGATATCAGCCGTTGGTTATTCAGCCGCTATAAGGTGATAGCAACGAATTACTCAAGAACTGGTATGATGACTTCCGAGTCTTTGCGCTGCCAAATTGTCATTGGAGCCGAACGCATGCAGTTGCATTTTCCATCGAAGCTAAGTGGAACATCCATTGAATGGCATATTGCTGAGTTAGTTGTATGTAATGGCATTCCTACTGTGAAAGTACTCTAAACGGGAAGGTTCATGAAGTGAGCCTTTGTATTTTGCACTGTAGACAGCCTATTTTGGGCTGATTGACAGTTCAGACAAACAACAGTAATAAGCGTAATGCTCAGCTCAGGTGCGTCACGTTTATCATATTGAGTTACTCGCTCTAGGCTGAATTCTGCATTTTGATACTAGTGGTAATTGAATAAACGAATCAGTAAAGAGCGGCGAATACTACTAACCTGGCGGAAGCTACAACCCGGTAGCATTCAGAACTACTTACCGTAAGCATAAAACGTATGCCGTATAACCTCATCCAAATTCGCCACCATTATCTGTTGCGCCTCCGGGCGCGCTTCTTTTTTGGCCAGGTCCAGGTTAAGCGCCTGCACGGCGTAGGGTACTAGGGCAGAGCGTACTGGTACTACCCGCTTACCGTCGGTCATGTTGTAATCCTCGGCAATAATGGCTTTTTGATAGTCGCTTAACCTGGAATCTGGCATTAGCACGATGTCTATTTTGGTATTCCAGCGCTCGTCCTGATGTATAGTCATATCGGCATCGCCTTCGATGCCATTTATGCCGCGAAACCGACTAAGCACAAAATCACGATACTCCCGGTTCTTTTCACAGTAAGCACGCACGTGCCAGCGAAGTGGGGTACAAACCAGTGTGTTCGGGGCGATGATGCGGCTTTCTTCATCTGGGCTGGTGAGCGATACATAACCCATATCGATCTTTTTACCGTCTCACGCGGCCCGCACTAGTGCCCGCAGAATATCAGGGTTTATCTGACGTAGTGGCGGCGTTAGCATTTCAGTGTGGGCAAAGCCTAAATCGAGTTGGCTAAAGGTATGGGCAAAGTCTTTAATGCTTGCCAGTGCATGCAGGTATTCATCTGCCAGGCCGCTGGTAAGCTTGGGTGAAAAATCAGGTGCGGGTTTTACCCCTTAAGCTTACCGTCGTATATTAGGTTGCCGGGCGTGACATCGCGCAAATAGGCATTAATGTCCTTTGATGCCTGCTGGCGGGCAAAGCCAAAGCTATTACACAAATGGTTAGTGGTTAGCCGGCCTTCCCCTAATGTCGCTATCTCAATTAACCGGTACTAGCTTACAGTTAAAAATTACACAATAGGCACATGATCTAGACTAATATGAGGATCCGACCATGAAACTAAGGAAATTAAAAGCCGTTATGGAATGTACTGGCTTGGCGCGTTCAACCGTTTATAAGTTTATTGCTGAAGAGCGCTTTCCAAAGCCGGTGAAACTGGGTGTCCGGATGGTAGCGTGGGTGGAAGAGGAAATACTAAATTGGATACTGGAACGAATTAATGAGCGTGATTTGTAGACCGCATTGCATGCCATTATGCTGGTAGTGAATACAGTAAGGTTAATACTTGCGGTGTTGTGTGTATTTCGTGTTTAATGTTACTCTTTTGATAAAAGTTTCGCTGAAATGGAGTTCAAAAAATGAGCTGGATGCACACAGGCAAAGTTCAGGCTTTTAATTACAGTGGTTTAGATAAAAGTCTAGCACAGGAACACGGTATCCGTTTACCGTCGCAGTATCTAAACAATCACTGGCAATTGACGCATCAGGCACTGTTGATGCTTGCCAGCCTGAATGATTACGATCAGCAGCAGGTGATGAAAGAGATTGACTATATCACCCGCTTCCCCAATTCTACTTATTCGACAAAGCACAGCCTGAACCCTTTTCGCCGTATCTATCGCACGCGTTATCCATTTCGCAGTTATCATTACTTGTTGGAGTACAAAACAAACGGAGCCGGCCAGGTTGTTATTGATGACATTTACTTCGACAGAAATGTGCTGGGTACCAAAAACAATATCGCCAATGAGAGAACCACACTGTACAACGTTAGCCGTGAAAGCAATGCCAACTATAATGGCCCAACACCCAGCGATGGCATTAAAACGCTTACCGGTGCTTGGATAGCCCGAGAAGCCGTGCCTCATGTACAGACTGAGCATGCCGCTGTTAATGGCATGCAAAATGAGCTTAATAAAGCTGCCTGGTTAATGGGCGTACATGCACAGGCTGCTTATAGCGCAGATGGCATTGCAGGCTACACGCTATTTCATAACCCAAGCGATGGCTGGAAGTTAGACCTTGCCGAATGCATGTTTGATAAACTAAGCAGAACCAAATCGCACAACGCCCAGCACCTAGCGGCGATACTGTCGCATGCTCAAAAAAGTGGTAAAGCCATAAAGTGGGTAGCACACAGCCAGGGCGCGATTATCTTTAATGCGGCGTTACTGCATTATCGGGCAAACTATGGCGGCAGGTTAACGACCCAGCAATTGGCTCTGCATGGTAGTGGCGCAAATGTCGAAAGGTTATCGCAACTGGCCGCTGGGCTGGGGATGAAAATAGTAGCTGTTAGGAATAACCCGTTTGATTTAGTACCTAACCTAGCCGGCGGTAATGATTTATCGGCCAGTAGCTTATGCCGTAGCATAAAGTTTTGTGGCCTTGTGTTTGGCAAAGATTCTGAACCTGGTGTTAGCCCACATACGTTACCGTATCTGGGTATTGAAACTTACAAAGAGCAATTACGAATGTTTGGCAACCATAAAAAGGCGGCGCAGGTGCAGCGTTATATCAACAAACATGTTGGTAAGAGCTGATGCAGTTACTCAAAAATTGGTGGCAGGGTTTTGCTGGCGGTCCGGATTTTAACAAACTGCATAAACTCACGCTCAGGCTGGAGGAATACCGGCTGGAGTTGATGCTGCCTTACTCAAACATTGCCTCGTACGAGCAACCCAAACAGATTAATTTTCCATTCCGGGCACAAGGCTGGTTTGAAGCAAATGCAGAGCAAGACTGGCATCATTATGGTGTTCATGTTCATACCGAAGGCTGGTGTTATCTGGCACCTATCATAAGGTTCGACGGCGGCGAGTATGGTGTGCTTTGGCTGCAACTGAAAATCAAAAAAGTACCTGATGCCGTTAATGCATTAAACAGAAATGAGTTAGCGCAGCATGTAACCGATGAATACGATGCGCACTACAACTCCGAAGTTATTGGCCCAGAAGGCAACGGCCAGGGCTTGGGATGGAATACGCAACAAAGAAAGAAACTGGAAGCAGAAGCGGAAGATGCCGCATCACGCGGGGCTACTGGCCGAAAAGACCGGTTGGAAGAGCATGCTCGCTTGCAAATTCAGAGTTTCGGTTTTCCACCGTTAAAGCCGGCACAAGTTATCTCGATGCATGGGTTTGATTGGGTGTTTTATCAGGAACGAAGGGGGGAGAGCATTACCCGAACAGATCACTACTGCTTGCCGCTGGATAAGCGTTACTACTTGGCGCTGAGCTTTAAGCATCAGGTTGATGTCTCAAGCGAAAAGTCCTGGCAACGGCATGCCGAGAAAGCCCAGCTTAATATCGTTAAAAGTCTACGGCTGCATGTTGGACCTGAGTTGGACACTGCAATGATTCAAGACAAGCAAAGCAGTGGGTTAAATTTAAGTTAGTACAAACTCTTGCTCAGAACGCATGCAGTTTAACTTCTTCCAGGTTTGCCACCATGATCTGCTGAGCTTCTGGGCGCGCTTCTATTTTTGCCAGATCCAGATTTAAGGCCTGTACTGCATAAGGCACCAGGGCAGAGCGTACCGAGATAACCCGTTTGCCGCCAACCATATTGTAATCTTCAGCAATAATGGCTTTTTGATAGGCGCTTAATCTGGAATCAGGCACTAATACGATATCGACTTTGTTATTCCAGCGCTCATCCTGCTCTTTTGTCATCTCGGCATCACCCTCGATGCCGTTTATGCCGCGAAAACGGCTTAACACAAAATCCCTAAAGTCGCGGTTTTTTTCGCAATATGCTCGCATATGCCAACGAAGTGGCGTACACACCAGCGTATGTGGCGCAATAATGCGGCTCTCCTCATCGGGTGAAGTCAGTGATACATAGCTCATGTCAATTTTATTGCCATCTCGTGCGGCTTGCACCAATGCACGAAGAATATCAGGGTTCACCTGCCGAAGTGGAGGCGTTAGCATTTCAGTATGGGCAAAGCCTAAGTCCAGCTGACTAAAAGTGTGAGTGAAATCTTTGATACTAGCCAATGCATGCAGGTACTCATCTGTAAGGCCGCTGGTTACTTTAGGCGTAAAGTTATCAGACGGCTTGTAGCCTTTTAGTTTGCTATCGTACACCAGATTACCAGGCCCAACATCGCGTTTGTAGGCATTGATATCTTTCGATGCCTGTTGGCGAGCAATGCCAAAGCTGTTGCAAAGATGGTTCGTAGTTAAGCGGCCTTCCCAAAGTGCGACAATTTCAATCAGCCTGTAACGCATCAGCAGCTCCCAGCGGATTGGCCAGCCAATATTGCTATTCTGTTTCGGCATCAGAAAACCTGTATTGTTTGCAAGCATATAAGTCGATACTCTCGAGTCTTTGGCAAAAGTGTAGCAATAAAAGATGATTTTTTTCAGATATTTAATATTCTGCGTTATTACTGAGTATGAATATGTGTATGTTAACCGTACACTGTTTGGGTATACAGTCTGGCGGGATTTATTAAAAAGCGTATTCTGCAGTAAGTAAAAACTTTACCGATCACAGGAACTCACTATGGACTTCAAGGCGATAAAAGCATCACTGTGTGATCAGAATCCACTGTGCACTCTGGTGAATGAACTTTTGTTGTCACCTTATCTGCACGACCAACAGTGCGACCAGGGTGCATTTTTTCCGTTACCGTTTCAGACTGGCATCGGTAAGACATACTCAGCACTAAAACTAATTCTCTGGGATATGGTCTGGCAAGATAAACAAGATGCAGAAAAGCGGCCGGTAATTTTCATTACTGACTCTATAGATAATGTCAAAAGTGCCTTTGCTGAAATTAATAAGCATATTGATTCTGAAAACAGTTTATCTGCAGATGAAAAGAGTATTCTTCGAGATCGTATCGTTTATCTTCCCAGTCAGAAAAATCAGTTACTTGATACGGCACCATCAGACATTGAGAAAATACTGCAGCTTTTTGACTTGCAAAACTCTGAGCTATTTAATGATTGGAGAGAAATTCATGCTCTGCGGGATTTGGCTGGCCATCATCCTAACGAAGCTATAAACAGCAGCGTAAATAAATACGCTCAGCAATTTTATTCAAAATTGGTGCGGTATATTCAGACTGTGCAGCAATCTGACGCACCAGTGCGGCTCAATGAAAGCCAGCAGTGCTTACTTGAGAGGTTGATACCTGGCGAAAGAGTTGTGTCAGGTAAAGCTCATGTCATGTTTATGACAACAAAAAAGTATCTGAAAGGCATCGATACAGTAAAAGGAAAGTATCGGCCGTTAAGAGAGTTAAATCGACAATGGCTAATCATTGATGAGGTCGATAAGCAAAACTCAGAAATTCTCTCCGAGTTGCTCAACAACAAAGCAGAAGATCTGTTGCAAGTCATCCGCACTCTGTTGTCCAACTTCCAGGTATTTAAATTAGAAAACTCGGAACGGTACCGTGGTGTTGATGACGTTTTTGACGAAGTCAGACAAAAACTCAATGAGTTTCAAAGAAAATGGCGAATGGAATTCGCGTTTAATACTTCGGGCAAAACCTTAGCCGACTCTCCGGTGAGGCTATTTTCCGACCGACTGACAGTGCACTCAATATTCCATCGGAAAGCGCAGGAATACGAAGCCTTGGCCAGTAATACCACCAATACTCTGGCTTTGGAGCGCAATGAGGTATTACAGAAAAATCTTATATCTGTTGTACCAAAGGAAGATTTAAACGATGAAATTTCAAATGATTTATTGCAGTTTTTAAATGATGCAGACCACATATATCAACGCTTTTTGCAAAGTATGATGCTTGCGGTTTCGCGCTATCAGCAAAACCTTGGTGCACTCACAAAGGACAATGCGACTAGAAACTCTCTGCTGCAAGATGCCGTTTTATCCATTCTTGAGCATTACAACCTAAGCCAATTTAGTGACGCTGTTTTCAATGCGTTTGACACTCATCGCTTAAATATGAAAAACAAACAAAAGCTGGCATCTGGCCGCAGCTATCACACTAAAGGCTTTAAGAGTATCGACATCAGCCAAAATGCAGGCGTGCGAGATACGGTTAGTTGCTATTTAAACGGTTTGAGTATAACACCGACTGGGCTACTGGCAATGATGGTTGAGGAGGGGGCCGTTATTCTGGGTATTAGTGCTACCGCAACGGCAAGAACCGTAATTCATAACTTTGATATGGAATATTTAAGAGCGCGCTTAAAGCACAATTTTATTGATTTAGAGCCACAGCACCGAAAATTTATTGGTGACTACTATCAAAGCCGGCGCAATTACCAACGAGAGAGTGTCACGGTTGATGTTAGCTTTAACTATGCCGACGACAATTTTTTGCTAGCCGAGGCAGAGGGGAGCAACTCCAGAGCTCGCTCGTTGTATTTAGATAACCTTATGCCTGATCCTGACGACGGGAGTGCTTATTTTAGAAGTTGGGTGGCAAAGCTGCTGCGTGCCATTCATCAGTTCGTTGGACTGCCTGATAATCGCTATATGCTCGCTTTGCTTAATCGGACAATAGATGAAAATACCTACCCCGCCTTGATGAGTTTTATTCAACACAGTGTCAGCAAATTTGCGAAGGAGAAAGGCACTAAAGTCCAAATATTCTTTGGTGTAAATGCGGCAGCCATGCACAAAGGCCGTTATGAAGAAGTTTTAGCTGCACTTAGTAAAACTGCAGATAAAGTTGTGGTAATTTCGACTTATAAATCAATGGGAGCAGGCAAAAACCCAGACTACCTTGTAGAGGATAAGCTGCTGGCTTCAAAGCTTAAATATACTGGTTTGGAGCAGCTTAACGGTGCTAAGGTCAAGTCAGATATTGACACTATTTTTCTGGAGAAGCCGACCAGACTGCTTGAATCTGACGTGGATTTTAAACTAAGGCAGCTAAAACTGTTGCATCAATTTATGTCGTTAAAAGCCGCCGGCGACTTATCCCACAACGCTACAAAAAAACTTTGCAATGATGTGTTGCGCGGTGAGAAAGATCCTCGATTACTTCAAGAATATTACAAGCTTGAGGATTACCAGTGGGCAAGTCGAAAGTATATAGAGCAAGCTGTTGGTCGAATGGCGCGTACTGAGTTTAAGCAAAAATCTATTCGCATCTATGCAGATGCTGAACTGATACAGCTATTGTCTGCTGACCCTCGTCAGCACGAACTTTTATCGCATGAATATGTTGCTATAGTGCAAAAGGCCAAACTGGCATCGCAGCCTTCGGCCAGTAGCTTTGTAGAGCAGCGGCTACTCAATATTGCCCGGAACAACAATATCGATGCTGGCCTGATGATCTCAGGCTTGCTAGCTCGCTTGTTTAAATCTGATCGAGTACTGCCATCAGACGTTAGCGCTTGGCAAGCTATACGCGAGCAGCTATTAAAGCATCCGGTGTTACCGGTTCAAGATGCAACTTGGCCTACCTTATACCTGCAGCTTCCAGAGAATTCGCCACTTCCGCAGTATAGATATGACGGTGACCCGGATGGTAACCTGGAAAACTATCGTTTTTTTGACGAAGTTAGTTCAGGTAAAGTCGTCAGTTATGAAAATACGCCTTTGCCGGTACTGAGTCTGAATACTCATATCCGACAGAGCTTTTTAGCGCAGGGGTACCAGCTGAATTGGCCGGAAGAAGGTTGGGTGATGGTGCCGTATCTGTTCACGAATGTGTATTTGCCCGCAATCGCTGAACAAGCTGTAAAGGCGGTGCTCATTGGGGCAGGGTTCAATTGGCAAGAGATGCCGGCAGCTTATTTTGAGTGTTTGGATGCGTTGCTGGAAAAAGGTGACTGTAGCCTTGGCTTAGATGTGAAATTCTGGTCTGTTGACCAAGTGCCGACTCCCCGCACAATTGGCAAACTTAAAGAATTACACCTGCAGGGGCTTTGCAATCAGTTTGTCTACATCAACCTTTTTGCGCAGGGCAAAAGCAGAATACGTTATCTCGACCTCGATTTCAGGCAATGCTCAAGCCAGCAAGCAAAGATACTGGAAATCTCAGGCCTTATTGATAGCGCATCTGCAGTGGTTTGCAGTGATGCATTAAAAGCGTTGACGCTTTGGTGTTTAAACAGCGAGTGCACGGAGAGCTAAAATGGCGAAAATAACCCCTTCAGGCATTCCGGTGCTCACAACTTATATTGCGGCAACTCAGTTTGATATGCCGGCGTTGGCGAAGCAGTACGACATTTACTCTATCAGTTATCAGCATGCTGCAGACAAACAAGAAAAAGCTGAGATTAAACGGACAATCCCAAGCTTGTTGTATAAAACCGGCTGCGTTTTATCAATGGTCGATGACTACTACAGCAAGCGATATTACGTGCTCTTGCCACTACAGCATAATTTCAGTTTTGATGATCCAAGAGTAAGTGTTAAAAGAGTGCGTTTTGAATATACGCCGACGTACATTTTGGACAAGTTATTACTCCGGGCCTTGGCGCGTAAATCAACTCAGGCAAATGCCGCACTTGGCCGGTTTGAACAGAACGGACTTTATTACCTGGTAAATTTCAAGAAATCCCGAAAAGCTAAAATTACTAATAAAAAACTCATCGCAGTCGAGATCGATATTGACGCCGATTGGTCAGGAAGAACGGATAGTGGAGAAGTACCACGTTGCCTGATAGCAAAGGTAGTCACTTTTACTCCTGTTGAGGAATTACAAGACGCTTCGGGTAAGCTATACGCCGAATATGCAATGGAACCGAGATACGCGCTTGACTTAAATTCCGCGATGGTTAGTAAAAGTGTCAAAGGGGAATACATTAAAGTAGCAGCCAGTAAATTTAAAAACAGGGTAGCGGCTATTGAGTTAAAAGAGTTGGATTTAGAGCTATTTGAGCGTACAAAAACCGGGGTTATCAGCCAGTGTCTTGACGATATCAAAACTGTATACGGTGATACGTTCTGCGTAGCGCTGAAATCTTTTCCGTCGCATCTGGAATTGTTACCCAAGGGAAATGAGATAAAAAAACACTATGCAGTGATAACCGGGCGATTGTTACAACACCCTATTTTCTTGATAAACACTACCAACGATGAGCAGGCCGAACAGCGTTTGTTGCATCAGTTAATTACTGATGGTTACTCCGTAAGTTGTGCGGCCGAGCCCGAGCAGGATAATCTGAATTTATTGATAACTCACCACAAAGATACGTATGCCAGAGGGCAAGACCCCTATTTGCAAGTTAAGCAAGCTAACCCAGGCGTTATCATTCAAAACTGCACAATTGAAAACCTGATAGATGCCAAGGGGCATCTATCTTCACATGTTTACGAAGTGCTGTTAAAAGAGCTGTTCGTAAAGTTAGAGCTAAGTACAAAACAGATTTTAATCGACAACATGCCTGACGCCTTAGGCGCAACATACATTATTGCCCAGCGTGTTAGCGTTGCAGAAATTAGGTATTACACGTTACAAATCGATAATGCCAGACTACATTTTGGCAGGCTGTCAGATGTTGAAGCAGGTGCTTTAAATCAATTAATTAATCCGCATCATAGCAAGATGTTTAATGGTAGTAATTGGCAGCTAAAGCCGCTTATGTATTGGCCAGAACAGCAGGAGTATCTGTTTATCACAGATACACCTGCTGTTCCTTTAGCCGATATCAATGCGATTCTGCCGATCTTGGTTAGCGTAGAGCAGAGTAATGGTAAGGCGATACCCAAAGCGCTAATAGAGCAGTTTTGTCTGCAATTCCCGGGCAATGCGGCAGGTATGCTATTACTGCATTACCTTGCTACAAATACAGAAGTCGGTGCTATTAAGGTTGCCGATGCAAAGATGGTGCTTAAAGAGGATAAAAGCTTAAAGCGCAGCGAGGCAAAAGAGCAACTAAATCAATGGTTACAGAACTATGGTATTACACTGTGGCAATCTGTCAAAAAACGCCAGGACGGCTTTTTGCAAGCGCACCATGGCCTTAGGGTATTCGCTGAACATCGCATGTACTTTTCTGCTAATGTGCAGTCGGTTAAAGCCAGTTATGGCAACTTCAGCCGTTTATACCGGCTGTGTGGCAATGTAGCGGATGTTCCGACAAAGTTTTACGAACTGCTAACTCCATCACATATCCGGCATAAACAATATTCGGTATTGCCGTACCCATTCAAGTATCTGCGGGAGGAGATTGGAAGGTTAGAGCTAACATAGGACATCATAAGAAGCTAATTGAACATGATAAGACCGTATAGATAAAGGCGAACTCATTCATTAAAAGCTGATGTGCCTGTTTAGGGTTTAGCGAAGGTTTTAAAATATCTCTCTTACAAGTATATTGAGTTTGAGCGCAGTATGTCGAAAAGGCCCTGTTGCTGCCAACAGGGCTCTTTTCTCGGACAAGTGCCGAAATGCTCGCTTGATTCGTTTTGCTTTACGCATTGAACGTCGTTCGTTGCTTAATTGACTGATGGCCTACAATGACAAATAACTTGCTTGTAAAGGTTAGGTATGAATAGCTCGTTAAAACCCGAAGATTTAGCTCGCGTTACGATCGATAAAAAATTAACTGATGCAGGCTGGCTAGTTCAAGACAAAAAGCGCATGAATCTTTTCGCCGCCAAAGAGGGCGTGCACGGCGTTGCCATTCGGGAAATGGATACTACAACCGGGCCAGTTGATTACATGCTGTTTATCGCAGGCAAAGCCTGTGGCGTGATCGAAGCCAAGAAAGATGGCGTTTCGCTGGGCGGTGTCGCCGAACAAAGCGGGCGTTATAGCGTTTCCAAATCCGCATTTACTCAGCGTTGGATGGATGAGCTTCCGTTTACTTATGAAGCCACCAGCGCAGAAATTCGTTTTTGCGACTACCGCGACCCTAAAGCGCGAAGCCGCGCCGTGTTTCATTTTCATAAACCCGAAACTTTAAAGAAGTGGCTGGAGGAAGAAAAAACACTTCGCGCCCGATTCCATGATCTACCTGAGCTTAATACGAATGGCCTGCGCGACTGCCAGATTGAAGCCATTTCCGGCATCGAAAAGTCGTTAAAGCTAAATGAACCTCGTGCCTTACTGCAAATGGCTACAGGTTCAGGTAAAACCTTTACTGCCGTTACCCAAATCTTCCGCCTTGCCCATTATGCCAAAACAAAGCGGGTGTTGTTTTTAGTCGATCGGGGCAATTTAGGCCGTCAGGCCAAAAAGGAATTTGAACAGTACGATACCCCTGTTGATGGCCGAAAATTCACATCGCATTACAACGTGAATATTCTTGGTACCACCGGCGTGGCCGACACCACGAAAGTCACGATATCGACTATTCAGCGTTTATATTCTCAGTTAAGCGGCGTAGAGCTGGATGATGATGCTGATGAACGTTCCGGCTACGAGATCGAAGAAGAAACACTTTCGAATACACCACGGGCTGTAAGCTACAACTCTGAAATCCCTATTGAAGCTTTTGATTTAGTCATAATCGACGAGTGTCACCGGTCAATTTACAACTTATGGCGGCAGGTCATCGAGTACTTCGATGCTTTTATCATTGGCCTTACTGCTACACCAACCAAAAAGACCATTGGTTTTTTTAACCAGAACCTGGTGGCTGAATACACCCATGAAAAAGCTGTTATCGATAAAGTAAATGTGGGTTACGACATCTATCGTATTAAAACGAAAAAAACAGAACAAGGTGATTTAATCGAGGCAGGCACAGCCGTTCAGGTTCGTGATCGCTTGACTAAAAAACAACGCCAGGAAGTGCTGGACCAAGATCAGGCCTATAGCAAAACCCAGTTAGACCGCAGCGTGATTGCCCCTAACCAAATCCGAACCGTATTAACGGCCTTTAAGGAACGCTGCTTGCCGGAGTGTTTCTCCGAACGCTCTTGGGTACCCAAAACCCTGATCTTTGCTAAAGATGATGATCATGCTGATCGTATCGTCGATAAAGTGCGCGAGGTATTTAACGAGGGCAACAGCTTCTGCAAAAAAATCACCTATCGCGTGGGGAAAAAAGCGGCAGAAGACACCATAGCAGAGTTTCGTACCAGCCCCAGGCTGCGCGTTGCCGTTACGGTAGATATGATCGCGACCGGCACCGATATTAAACCGCTTGAGTGTCTCATTTTTATGCGCGATGTGCGCAGTCAGGCCTACTACGAGCAAATGAAAGGCCGGGGCACCCGGGTGATCGACATCGACTCGTTACACCAGGTGACGCCTGATGCCAAAGCCAAAACACGGTTTGTATTGGTGGATGCCGTTGGCGTAACCGAAAGTGACAAAACAGAAAGCAAAGCGATGGAAAAGAAACCATCGGTCTCAACCGAAAAACTGATGGAGCAAATAGCCAGGGGCGATCGTTCGGCGGATACATTGCAAAGCCTGGGCAATAGACTGGTTCGTTTAGATCTCACCTTAGACGAAAAACAGCGCGCTATGTTAAGTGAACTAATCGGCAAACCGCTGGCGTTAGTTGCAGGCGAGCTGATCCGTTCAACCAACGAGGAATACCTGGAGCAGCAGGCAAAAATTCAGTTTGGTACCGATGCACCAACGCAAGAGCAACGTGACGAAGTGTACAAGCCGATTGCTGATGCTGCAGTAAAGCCGTTTCATAACCCGGATGTACGGGAAACTATTGAAAAAGTAAGGCGCCAAACCGACCAAGTTATAGACGATTCAGCCGACGAGTTGCAAGACGCCGGTTTTGACGTTGAAAAGGCCCAGCACATTATTAAAAGTTTTAAGCAGTTTATTGCCGATAACAAAGCAGAACTAAGCGCAATTGAGTTAATTTACAGCAAACCCTACCAACAGCGGCATCTAAGTTACGAACAAATCGAAGCTTTAGCTGAAAATATTCAGGCACCACCGTACAATATCGCCCCTATTGAAGTGTGGAAAGCTTATCAGCAGTTGGAAACGGCGAAGGTAAAAGGCCTGCCACCGGCAACGCTGTTAACCAATATCGTTAGCTTAATATCCTACGCTACGGGGCTAAAGGATGTGTTAGAGCCGTTTCCTGAAGTAGTAGAGCGCAGGTTTAATGCCTGGGCCCAGCAGCAACAACATTCGGGTACCAAATTTACGCCAGCACAGCTGGAATGGCTTAACTTAATTAAGCAACAAATTGCCCAGAACGCAGAAATGATGATGGATGATTTTGACTACGCCCCGTTTAATCAACAAGGTGGCGCCCTAAGGGCGAGGCAGTTATTCGGTGAAAATCTGAGTAACGTGATTGATGAACTGAATGGTTATTTAATAGCATAAAACGAGATACTGATTTGTCAGAAATATTAATTCCGGAGTCATGGAGCTTCACTACATTAGATTCTGTGCTTATTGAGCTTGAATCAGGTGCAAGGCCTCGAGGTGGAGTGTCTGGATATGAGTCAGGTGTGCCAAGCTTGGGAGGGGAGCACCTTGGAAATAATGGCGACTTTAAATTTGATAATATCAAGTTTGTCCCAGTTGATTTTGCAAACGAGATGAATAAAGGACACATTCAACCGTTTGACATACTAATTGTAAAAGATGGTGCGACAACAGCAAAGACGTCAATAGTAAGGTCTTCATTTCCCTATAAGAAAGCCGTCATAAATGAACATCTATTTCGATGTAAAGTTAGTCGGCATGTTTCTGCAGAGTATATTTTTTATTTTCTTTGGTCTTCAGTAGGTCGACAAGAAATCCTTAAAGATTTTCGTGGTGCCGCGCAAGGTGGTATTAGCAAAGAGTTCGTTAAGAAAGTTTCGATTCCATTGGCTCCATTAGAACAGCAAAAATTAATTGTTTCTAAAATCGAAGAGCTTTTTTCTCATATTGATGCTGGTGTCGAAGGCTTAAAACAAACCAAAGCAAAGTTACAGCAATACCGACAGTCCGTATTAAAAGATGCTGTAACGGGCAAACTAACCGAAAAATGGCGTGAACTAAATACTGACAAGCTCGAGCCATCAGATAAATTGCTGGACCGGATTCTTGCAGAAAGACGCGAGAACTGGGAGCGGGAACAGTTAAAAGCTTTTGCTAAAAAAGGTAGCTTGCCAAAAGACGAGAAATGGAAAGAAAAGTATAGGGAGCCTACTGAACCATCGTGGGCTGGCTTAACGAAGCTACCAATTGGTTGGGCATGGATGACTATAGAGCAACTAGCAGCTGATATACCGAGATCTATTCAAAGCGGACCATTTGGCAGTAACTTAAAACACTCAGAGTTTACTGACAAAGGCAAGCTTGTTATCGGTATTGATAATGTCCGAGAAGGCTTCTTTTCTAAAGGTTCCGATAACAGAATTAGTGACGAGAAATTTGAAGAGTTGAAGAAATATATGGCTAGGCCTGGTGATGTTTTGATTACTGTCATGGCTACCGTTGGGCGTACTTGTGTTGTACCAGCAGATATAGAGCCAGCAATAATTACGAAACATGTTTATAGGATCAGTATTGACCAGAAATTAGCTTTACCTGATTTCGTGAATATGTACTTATGGGGCGCTGCTGATGCAAAGAAACAGTTTTTCGGTCAGGTTATAGGTCAAACTCGTCCAGGTTTAAACGGAGGAATAATAAGAAAAGTGTGTATCCCAATTCCTTCGATAGAAGAACAACGTGAGATATTCAATGCTGTCGATAGCAAGCAGGTAAGCATAGACCGTCTAGAAGCTGAAATATCCTCAAAACTCAATATGGTTAGTAAGTTAAAAAGTTCGATTCTGACTAAAGCATTTGCTGGCGAACTAGTACCAAACGATAGTCAACAAACTGCATCAGAGCTTTTGGAAAGAATAAAAGTAGAAAAACAGCAGCTAGTGAAAAAAGCTAAAAGCAAACCCAAAAAGGAGAAAAAAGTGACTACTGGGCGAAAGTCATTAGAGTCTGTACTTAAGGCAGTTAAAGAACCCATATCTCCTGAAGAATTAATGCAGTTAGCTGAGTTTTCGCTTGTAGAGATAGAGGAGTTTTATATTGAACTGGCTGCGCTTTCAGAACAGCTTGAAAAATTTATGCCTGCAAAGGAGCAGTTAAAGAGCTGGCCGTATGAGAAAAACGCTAGTCTGCAGTTAAAACTTAAGGATTAGGCATGAAAATCGATTGGTTGCGCTTAGAAAACTTTAAAAATCTGCAGGATTTTGAAGTCGATTTTTCTTTGAACACCGAGCGCCAGGTCATCATTGGCCGTAATGGTGTTGGTAAGTCAAATATTTTAGAAGCAATTGCCTGGATATTTCGTGATCTCGATTTGGCTGAAGAATCTGATTTTGAATATAGCATCAAGTACAAATGCCGAAGTCACTATGTGAAGATTGTATCGAAGGGGGAGTCGTCGAAGAAGGCATATCGCAAAAGCTCTCGTAAAGATAATGTGCAGCGTTATCGGCGTAAGTACTGGATCATTGATGATGCTGGAGTTATTGAAGGGAAATC
The DNA here is from genome assembly GCF_900107845.1 of Alkalimonas amylolytica. GTDB lineage: Bacteria > Pseudomonadota > Gammaproteobacteria > Enterobacterales > Alteromonadaceae > Alkalimonas > Alkalimonas amylolytica. The sequence goes on along the minus strand of NZ_FNRM01000001.1, from coordinate 736,222 downwards.
TCCCGAAGAAATTGAATCTTTGTTTGTAGAGTTAAAAGAGGGCGAGTTCAACCAACGAAATCGACCAATAAAAAATAGTGAAGGCGAAACATGCTTTACTGAAAAGCGCTTATTACCTGATTACGTATTCGGGTATTACTCGGGGATATCTGCACGATTTAACCAAGCTTTTGAAGACCATGAGCGTGGCTACTATGATGCACAGAGAGTAGGTGACGAGGGAGCATTGCGTACGATGTTTCTGGCGAAGCCACACCACAGTCAGTTCTCCTTACTGTCATTTTTTGCTAAGAAAGACGCTGAAGCTGAAAAGTTTCTAAAGGATGAATTTGGTATTGAGCATTTGTCGTCAGTGCTATTCAAGTTGCAAGAGCCTTATTGGAGCACCTCGACTAAAAAGAATGCTTTGAAAGCTCAGAAAGAAGACCGCCGTTTCTGGGGAGCAAAGGGTAACGTTGATCCTTTTTTGGACAAGCTATTTGCTGAGGCCTTGCTCCCGATGGGAGGAAGTGAGCGCAAGGAATTATCCTTTAAACAAACTAAAATAGTTGAAACGCGTTACTGCTTTTTACCCAGCGAGCAAAGTGTTTTGGCGTTAGCTGATGGTCTGGATGCAAAGGTATTTTTCTCCCGCCTTGAAAGTACCATTTTTAGCGACTTGCTCAGCCTTGATGGCGAAGGTCTAAAAATTCGGGTCAAGTTAGCAGGTGTTGATACCCCAATCACTTTTAAAGAGATGAGCGAGGGTGAACAGCAGCTTTTGACCATTATTGGCTTAATGCGCTTTACCCAGCAAAATGAAAGCTTATTTCTGCTAGATGAACCCGATACACACCTAAACCCTGCTTGGTGTTTAGATTTATTAAAGAATCTTAGAGAATACGGTGTAGACCCCAAAAATAGCCAAATTTTAATTACCACTCACAGCCCACTTACTTTTGCAGGTTTAGACAAGCACGAAGTAGTTATCGTGGACAAAAACTCAGATGGTCAAATTTATAGCTATCATCCAACAACAGCGCCAAAGGGTATGGGCTTCCAGGCGATCCTGACCAGTGATTTCTTTAAGTTACGCTCGACATTGGATAGAGATACTTTGAAGTTGCTCGATGAAAAACGTGAGTTGGGTTTGAAAGAAGATAAAACCGACGAAGACAGACAGCGACTTGATCAATTAAACACAATTCTTGGGAAGTTAGATTTTTCTCACGCAGCACGTGATCCTCTTTATCTAGAATATATCCGCGCGATGACTGAAGCTCAGAAACAGTTTCCGGCAATAGCAAATGCAACTCCAGACCATGTTTCTTGGCAGGTTAGAAAGCGTATATCTTTTGATATCGCTAGACGGTTGTCGAGAAAAAAGGAGGGCGTTTGAGATACATAGATAAACGTCAGCTGCGTAGATTGGCCGATTTAACAGACATTGATTCGGCAAAAGCGCAAATTACTGCATTACCACCTGATCAACGTAGCGATTTCATTGATGCCAACGGTACTCGCTGGTCAGCGCTAAAACCAGCTTTATGGCAGTTGGGTAACTTAAAATGTTGGTATTCTGAGTCGGAGCTACAGGTTCAACAAGGGCACGTGGAACACTACAGGCCAAAGAAAAAACCACACGGTCTTAACGGAGCTCTGCATTCGGGTTACTGGTGGCGGGCTTTCGATTGGACTAATTTCCGTCTATCACACCCTACATGCAACGTTCGAATCACTGATTATCTGACAGGTCAAATTGTCGGAAAAGGCGCATATTTTCCTCTTAAAGACAGCGATGTTAGAGCTGTCGACGAGGCGAGTGAGCGGAATGAGAATCCTGTTCTTCTCGATCCAACAGTTATTGGTGATTGTAAATTAATTTGTTTTGATACTAACGACGGTAAGCCACTTGCGACTTATGCTGTGCAGCAAGATCCGTGGAAGAACGAAAGAGCTGTTCAATCAATAGCGTTTTATCATCTGGATGAAGGAACATGGAATTACCAACGGAAAGATTTGATGGATGAGGTAGGTGTTCTGTGCGACAAGCTGCTTGCAGCCGAAAGTTCACCAAATAGAGATCAAACACTATGTGACCAGTTATCTGACGAATTGGTTAGCTATATTAATGAACATCAACCGTTCACTGCAGCTTGTACTCAAGTAATTAAAGAAAAAGGATTACTTGAGGCAGTAAACTAGAGACCCTAAATGAATAATATTAGTACAACAGAAATTGTAAACCGTGTTTGGAACTATGCCCACGTGCTTCGTGATGAAGGCGTAGGTTATGGTGATTATGTCGAGCAGCTGACTTACCTTATTTTCCTTAAAATGGCTGCGGAGCGTGCTACTGGCGGTCAAGAAGCAGAGAGCTTAGCTACAGAGCGCTGGAAGCTGCTTATTAAGCTCGATGGCGCAGAGCTGGAAACCGAATACCGCAAAACGCTTGAAATGCTGGGCGGTCAAAAAGGCACCCTTGGTACTATTTTCCGAAAAGCACAAAATAAAATCCAAGACCCCGCTAAGCTTGAGCGGTTGATTGACATGATCAATAAAGAATCATGGTCAACGCTTAGTATTGATGTAAAAGGCGCCATATACGAAGGCTTGTTGCAAAAAGGCGCTGAAAGTGAGAAAAAAGGTGCTGGCCAGTATTTTACGCCGCGCCCAATTATCGAAGCTATTGTCGATGTTATGCAGCCACAGCCAATGCAGATCATTGCCGATCCTGCATGTGGCACTGGTGGCTTTCTAACCGTTGCGCATGACTATATTGTAAAAAACACAGCCCGCCCGTTATCAAAAAAAGAAGCGCGCTTTTTAAAAGAGGAAGCTTTTCGGGGTAATGATATTTCTGATTCGGTGGCGCGCCTTTGCGCAATGAACCTGTACCTGCATGGTATTGGTACCGATGAATGCCCAATTTCGACTTCAGACGCTCTAGCAAAAGAGGTTGGTGATAATAAAGTCGATATGGTTCTGGCCAACCCGCCGTTTGGCAAGAAAAGCTCTATTACGGTAATCAGCGAAAAATCAGGGAAGTTAGAAAAAGAAAAACTAACTTACGAGCGCTCTGACTTCTGGGCGGATACCTCGAACAAGCAATTAAACTTTGTACAGCACATCGGCAATATGTTGCGGGTCGGCACTGGCAAGGCGGCGGTTGTGTTGCCTGATAACGTATTGTTTGAAGGTGGTACAGGGGAAACCATCCGCAAAGTACTGTTAAACCAGTTCAATTTACACACTATTTTGCGTTTACCTACCGGTATTTTCTATGCTCAGGGGGTAAAGGCAAATGTACTGTTTTTTGACGCTATGCCTGCTTCAAAAGAGCCCTGGACCAAGAGCGTCTGGGTTTATGACTACCGTACTAACGTGCATAAAACGCTAAAAGCGAACAAATTAACCCGTGCTGACTTTGATGAATTTGTGGCGTTATATTGTGCCGAAGATAAAAAAAAGCGTGTGTCAAACTGGCAAGAGAACCTGCGCGAAGAAGATGGTGGCCCAAGCCCTGATGGTCGCTGGCGCGAGTTTAGTTACGATGAAATCATTAGCAGAGATAAAACCAACCTGGATATTTCCTGGCTAAAAGATGAGTCATTGGAAGACAGCGACAACCTGCAGCCACCAGCCATTATTGCCAGTGAGATTGTTGAGTTGCTTACCGCTGCACTTGAAGAGTTTAAAAGTGTTGAAGAGGCCTTGGTTGAGGAGGACGAGGTTTAAGCTGCGCTTAAATCTTTCCTATTAGTTTGCATAATTGAGATCTGTAATGGCGGCGTTTGCCGCCATTATGCCCTTTAAAACCAGCAGGAATAAGTGTGAACATGGACGATTCGATAATCCCAATTACTAGCGAGCAGTGGTTTAAGGTATTAAGGGCGGAAGAGCAAAAAACGAAGAAATCTTATTTAGCAAAACCGTCAAATTTGATCAGCAATTATCGTGGAGAACTTGCAACCAGCCGCGATTATGAAGGGCGCGAGATATTAGAACTACTGCAAAATGCTGCTGATCAGGCTAAAGCCGAAAAGGTCAGCGGTAAAGTGGTTATTGAGCTGACTGAAGTCGGTTTGTTAATAGCAAATAATGGCAAAGCCTTTTCTATTGGTGGTGTTAAGTCATTACAAAATGCGCATTTGAGCCCGAAACGGTTAAACCAGCAGCAATTCATCGGCTGCAAAGGACTTGGTTTTCGCTCTATTTTGAATTGGACAAAGAACCCGATTATTTTAAGTGGTGAGTTAGCAATCTATTACAGTGATGAGGTAAGCGCGAATAAACTGCAGGATCTCATGGATGAGTCTTCCGAGCTTGCTGATTTAGTCCAAAGAGAGCGGGGCAACAACAAAAACAATATTATCCTGCCAAAGCTTCCGTTTCCGGGTTTTCCTATTCCGCCTTCCATGTCAGGCTCTGGTAGCCAGATAACTAGTTTTCTTTTCGACCGTTGCCTGTATTGGAAGAGCCAAGGTTATACCACTGTGATTGGTATTCCCTTCGAAAATGCCGAGTCATTTAGTAAAGCCATGCAACAAATAGAATCTCTACGCCCAGAGATGCTGTTGTTTGTTCCTTATCTTGATGAGGTACAGTTTGCATTACCGGAAAAAAGTCCGTCAGTCTGGTCGAAAGAGGGCGACGATGATGCCTCACTGGTGATGCAAGATGGTGAACCAATCGGCATTTGGCAGCTTTTTCGAACTCAGGGGAGTGTGGACAAATCATATCTTGACGATTCAAAGACTGACCTGCTGTATGAGATAGTCATCGCTGTGCCGGAGGTTGAGCATAAAAACGAGTTTAAAACGTCACCACTGTTTACTTATTTCCCTACAGAAATCAATTTACCTTTACCCGTTGTTTGTCATGCAACTTTCGAACTGGATCAAAGCCGTAACCAAATCAGCAAACTGAAAAGCAACGAATATGTGTTTACTCAGCTAGCCAGTTTTCTTGCGGAAGTAGCTGAAAAAAGGGCTGCCAAATATCCGCTCGGCGCCAATGCTGGCTTTCGTGTAGCAATGCCTTTGGGTGAATTCCCAGAAAGCCTCAAAAGAATCAACTTCCCCAAGTTGCTAAACGAAGCATGTAAAGCTCGAACTATAGTGCCAACAATAGCAGGCAATGTGTCCAAAGTTGCAGATGTTTTTTCTCTGAAAGGCGCTAACCCAGATTGGTTACCCGTCTCGGGTTTTAAAAATATCGTGCCAAACGATGATGCTGAGTTTAAGTGGTTTAGAGAATTAGGCATATCAGAACTTTCGCATGAAGCGCTATGTGAAGCGCTCGATAGCCTTGCAGAAATAGATTTAGAGCAAAGGGTGAAGTTAATTCTCGGATTAAAGAAGCTTCCTGGTAACAGCAAAAGTTACCCGTCATCACTTTTACTGAGTAGTGCCGGAGAAAGAATTTCCGGAAATGCTGATGTTTATATTGCGCCAAAAGGTGGCGTGCCTAACTTATTACCAGGTTGGACCAAGCTGTGGTTTCTAGATGTTGAACTGCAACATGAGCTGATGGTTGCGTTGCACTTGAATGATGTCAGGAGCTTTCGGAATGAATTAAAGCAATTTGGATTACAGGAATATGCATTTGGGAGCCTTATTCAGGATTTAAGGCGGCAAGCAAATCATCGTAAAGAACTTGAACCAGAGCAAGCAGCTAAGATTGAACAACAACTGTTGGATGCCATTTATCGGCTATATCTCACAGAGGGGGATGAAGAAAATAAGCCGGCTTTCCCACAGAAAACCAGTCTAAAACTACTAAGTCAAAACGGGCAATTGGTCGAAGCTGACATTCTCTACATGGGCGAAGGATATGGAGTCGAAGGTAGAATCGTTCAGCAGTTATATGAGCCAAAAAAAGATAGGTTTGTCGCGAGCCCTGAGACGTTCGGAATTCAACCTGAAGATCTAATGCAATGGTGTCGTTTTATGAATTGGCTCGGTGTTGCCAAGTGGCCAAGAGAGGTTAAGCGTACTAACGCGGATAACCGTTTTCTTCAATTTTTAGCTGATATGCTGAAATACCCTCTGCAGTTTGACGATTACATTTTCACATCGAAACAAGATCTTTATTCCGCCAATTTGAAGCTAAATGAATGTGTTTCTCTCGATGGATTAGATAATATTCTTGTCGCTGATAAGTACCAAGCGGTTATCGCCTGGCTATCAAAAGATCCGCGAAGCAGTTTATGGCAAAACGATAAAACGTCAAACGCAAGCTTAACGTGTTATCGGAGCGGAGCCCACAAATTACGCCAGTATGGGGGAGCTGTGCCCAGTTACATACACTGGCTGATTAAAAATACGAACTGGATGATTGGTAGCGACAATAAAGCTATCAGTCCCAATCAAGCAATCTTAGCTGATGCCTTAAGCGATTCAATTTTTCCTAGACCTGCAATACCTCAAGATGCCGTAATGGCAGAGTTTGGTATCGATCGCACCGCAGTTATTAGTGCATGGCGTCATGCCGGTGTCATAACAAACGTTGCGGAGCTAAGCCTTGATGGGATTTATGCAAAGCTCCTTGAACTTCCAAATCTCAAACAACAGTTACCCGCAGCCAAAACCTTGTATCGATGGTTATTGGGCGCTTTGGATGCGGCATACGGCGATGGTGGAAGTAACAAAGCTCAGTTTTTTGAAACAGGAAAGATATGGGGGAAAAAACAAGGGCAGTATGAATATTTTAATATTCGCGAGCTGAGCTATATCGATGATGGGGGATTGCCTGAGGAGTTATTGAACCGCTTAGCTATTGCTGAAATATCTCACCGCTCCGGTAGCCCAAAGGTCGAACGTTTATTAGGCATCAAATCTATTGATAGGAATGAGATTCAACAGACCATTCTTAGTTTTGTTCCAGCAGCAACCGATATAGACATCGATCTGTACTTTCAGCAGGCTAAGCCATTTTTCAAAGCCTTACGTGAGAACCAATCTAGTCAAATCCAATATAGGAAGGAAATCGATAAGCTTAAGCTCAATCTTTGTTCTAAGTTAGAATTAAAAATTAAATATCAAGATGTTGAGTTTTCATTCGAACCTAAAGAGTGGGAGTGGTCTATTGATGCTGATGTACTTTATATAAAAACACCTAATGAGGTTATTCACTATCAATCAGATTTATTAGCTGATGTTATTGGTGTGGCTTTAGCATCTATTTATCGCTTAGCAAATGGTAGTGATTTTGCCCGTTTATTTCGCTGCAGCGCAAAAGAACGCCTGCAGCTACTGGGTAAAATGCTGGGTGAGAATATTTCTGCTGAGCAGCTAGCAGCTCTTGCCACTAAAGAAAGTGTTGATTTAATCCATGGTGGTATTTTAGATACAGTTCCAGTTATAAAAGCGCCAACTGTACTGGACGGAGGGCTAACCTTGAAGCCGCCGTTAGTTCCTGAACCGTTGAATCCTGTTGGTTTAGAGGCTGGAGGCACGTCCAGCTTTAAGCCGGAAGATGAACCCGAGAAAGACGGTAATTTGGATATCATTCCAATGCCGACCAAACCAATGCCTGTATCAAACCGTCGCAAACTCAGTATAAAAAAAGTCAGCCGCTCTGGTAGTGGGGGCTCTCACAGTTACAGCACCGTAGATGGTGATCTTTGCGAAAGAAAAGTTTTGGAAATTGAAGAAAGTTTTGAGCCACCGCGTTTCCCGCTTTTGGTCGGGCAATATACAGGAGACCAAGCTTTTGGTTGCGATATCCTAAGCTTTGCCACTGAAGAAGCGCGGGAGCAATTTAGGTTGAATGAAAATAGGGATTGGAATCTAGTCGAGCGATTTATTGAAGTTAAAGGTCGAAAAGATAAGCAAGCAGAGATTGAGCTACGTGGAAACGAGAAAAAAGCTGCTTTGAAATACGGTGATAAATATTACTTGTACCGTATCTGCAAAACATCAACGGATACTTTTAACTTAACTATTTTAAGAAATCCACTATTGGAGCCTGAGGTAGTGGAACATTCTGTCTATATAGCTTTGAATCGGTCTAGTAAAAAAGAAGAATTTGAGATTGTGACTCGAGCAGGCGATGTTAGCTGAATGATTAAGAGGGGGATACATCAGGTTTCAGTGAGGACAAGGAGCTGATCTGCCAGAATCGGCGGCAGTCAGATAGTGATAGGAAGTTATCATGAGTAGTTTACCGCTAATTGAATCTATTCTGCTTGAGATCCGCCAAAGCGCAGGGATTCAAGGTTACCCAACAAATAAGAAAGATAAGTTTGCCAAAGGCCAGCTAAGCCTGGATATGCATAGGTTGATGGGCGAAGAAACGTTGGAGGCTATCTTTGGAGCCTTTGACATGGATCCACAGATGCAACGCGATGCAATGCACAACCTTAAAGAGTTCGCAAATGCCTACAAGCATATTGAAAACAGTACATGGACGTTTGCTGCGGACCTGCGGCAAATTGTCTGGGATATGTTGGGCTATTTTCTCGTGCCTGGCTTGGCACGTCGTGTCGCATTCTGGAACCTACCTCAACCGTTAGATGCAGGAATGCCGGGCGGTCGATTCTGGTATCTTCCTGAGATAATTGAGCAAAGCGGTAATACCACGTTATATATGCCAGTTGCGCAAGTGGTTGACTGGTTGCTTGACTTGCTCGGAATGCCGCTAGAGGTCTTCTCGGACCAGCGCAGCGATTCCACAGCCGGCCAGCATGATGGGCTGAAGCGATCTTTGTATAATTGGCGAGTTGCCACACCCATCAGCCCTGACTCTATCGAAAAGTATTTTGCAGATGATGCACAGCTCAGTTTCAAGGGTGCATTTCAACTTAACGATACTCAAACACCTGCCGAGCAGTTTGAAGCTGCATTACAGTTTGTTAAAGGTAAAATGCTTACGGTTGACGAGCTGCGTGTGGAAATTCCGATGGCTCAAGCCGGGCGGCTAGAAGACATTTTAGCCGGCAGTGTCGGTGAGGATGAGCAAGCTACTTTTGTTGCGTGCATAGCGCAACGATATGCTGCACCTTCAATGAAAACCATTCGCCAGCGCTTTCTTCTTGCCCGTACCGTGCAGGATGGCTACTGCCGTTTATTAAAACTTCTTTGCCCTGATGTTGATCGCCAGTGTGTTGATGAGCAGCAAAACAAAGTGTTGCAACTATTCTCTATTTATAAGTTTGTCTATAACACCACCATTGCTGCCTGGCGCAATTATGGTGATCAAGGTGAAGTTGCAGAAAACCATTGGTTTGAAGAACAGCTGCCGGAGTGGGATAAGTTTGGTATTTTCCTTTCAATACTCCCGTCACGCTATTCAACGGCTAACCAAGAGCTAGCACAACTGCTGACGCGTCGATTTTATAACATGACACCTGGCGAGCCGTTGGAAGACCATATTGGCATGAATCCAGAGTCAGTAGCGAAAATTATTCGGCGTAATGCTGACAGAGCCGAGTCGTTTTGTTCCGAAATAGTAAGAGCTGAGCAGCTGCTATCTAAGATGCAAGTTGCCTCCCCCTGGAGAGCGCTGCAGCATGAACAGAGTTACTGGGTGGTGAGTCAGGTTGCTGCGCATCCTCAGCTTTCAACCAATGCAAGAAGCCTTGTTGTAAATCGTTTGCGTGAGTTGGCGGCTTCGCCTGCTGACACTGTCCAAGCTATTCTTTTGGAGCTAAATGGCTATTTGAATGGCGAGCGTAAGCAAAGAACAAAAGATACTCCAGCGAAAGTGGCTATTCTTCTTGCTGAGGCAGAAGAAAGCCAAGGTTATGAACTCTGGAAATCGCCCATTTTACAATACAAGGCGAAGCATCTGCTGGCTTGTAACCAATTCGAAGACGCAGGGAAATGTTTCAGAGAAGCATTGGATGCGATAAATGAGCGCAACTATGGTCCTGTGCGTGGCGAGATTGCCAGAGATGCTTTTGCATTATCTGTCGCCAATCAAAAGCTAATTCATAACAATCATGAAAAGTTCTATCGTGAGATGCTTGCGGGTGGAATGATGAATGAGTGTGAGGAAATGCCCTCTATTGAAGAAACGGCTCGTTGGGTATCAGAGTATTTTTGGGACACGCTCTATGAACCTTATCCGGGCGTACCGGCTATTGTGAGAGGTAGCAGCAAGCAGTTTGATCGTGCTTTTAAAGAACTACTGAAATTGCTTGATGCAGGTACAGAAAACGAGCTTGCACAATGGATTAAATCTAACCGGCAACTGCTTAATTCAAACTTACCAGATGTGGATGGTAACTCTGTCTTAATGCTGCTGTTTAAAATGAGAAGTAGCTTTGTTGATCGGTTACCAATTATTAAGCAAATGGCACCTTTTGAGTTACAGGACGACGTTAACAGGTTTAACTTGTTGCTCAAAAAGTGGCGAAACTTTATTGGCCAACTTGCAAAAGAGCACCCTAAACAACTGAATATCGTTGATATTAAGGGCCAAACACCTTTAATGCTGGCGGCTCAGGCCGGTGATGATGAATTAGTCAAAATTATGCTTGAAGCCGGTGCAAACCCTGATTTGCAAGATATAAAAGGTATGACAGCTCTGCATTCAGCTACTAAATCAAACAGTGTTGATTGTGTGAACTACCTATTAGAGCTGCCATGTCGTTTGGATTTAGTTGCTGTTGATGGACGAACTCCGCTTCATACCGCTACCTGGATGGGTAACCAGGATGCTGTGCGGCAGCTGATTTCGATCGCGCCTAAAATGGCTTGGCAGCGTGACGCCGGAAATAACACGCCTTTAGAGTTAGCTGAGCATTTGCTCGAAAACTCAGACGAGTTTGAGCGACTGTCAAAGGAGAGAGCAAAATTTGGTACTCGATGTGCAACGCCTGAAGAATTACAGCAAGTAGTACAGGCATTGGAAAATGTAGCGGCGGTCTGTTGATGGGCCGAGCTATTGCACCCGAACAATAGGCACTTTAATGGCACTTGTGAAAACAGTTAAATTTAAACTTTGAGGAAAAGACATTATGAGCAGAACACCAAATGATGATCGAAGTGACAGCATGAATCCAAATAATGACGCCTACTGGGATAGTCTGGACAACCATGCGAATCAACTAAACCCCAACAACGATGAATACCAAGGTTATGATTATGATGAGGATTAAACTAAGGTAAGTACGCATCTGCAGCACAAGGAGTCACAATGCTTTTTGTGCTGCAATCTTTGGCACACAACCAGCTAATGCTCAGAGCTTCGGTACCGATACAGCAGACAACTAATCGACTCATCCAAGATTAATCGCTATTGCTTTGAATTAAACTTTCCAAATGCCCTGACAATCTCTCCAAAGCCTCCTTCCGCTCCTCAAAATAATCATGCTGATTGTAAATGCCTTCAACGCCTCTAAGCTTATGGTTTAAACAGCGCTCAGCCACATGACCCGGCACGCCCAATTGCGCCAGCAGGGTGCGGCAGGTGCGGCGTAGATCGTGCACAGTGAAGTGTGCGATATCACCCATTTTGTTGGGTGGCTGTTTCTTTTTGCCAGCTTCATGGCCAAACAGCTTGGTGATGGCCCGGTTCAGGGTATCTGGTCCCATAAACGGGCGTTTGCTGCTGCGCCGGTTGGGAAACACATAGGGCGCCCCTGCAGCCCTGATCTGCAATTCTTTAAACCAATGGATGCACAACTCTGGCAGTGGGATACTGATGCCCACACCGGATTTGCTGCGCTCCTTTGGTAACTCCCACACTCCCGCCTCTAAATCGATCTCTTGCCAACTGGCTTCTGTTAGTTCGCTTTTGCGCACGCCCAGCGTGAGCAGCAGTGCACAGGCCAGGTAATTCTCTCTGGCAAAACTATCCTTGTTTTCCCGAAAAACTTCAAACACCCGTGTTAGTTCTGCCATGCTGAGCGCTCGATCCTTGCTTTGCTCTACGCCGCCGGCATCGCTGACCGTAAAGGCGCTGGCTGGGTTGGCACCCACCACATCCAGTTTTATGGCGTGGTTAAACAGTTGCTTTAAATAGAGCAGGGCATCATTGGCGATGGTGGGCCGGCCTGAATTGGTGATGGTTTCAATGATGTACTGGATGTCCCGCGCTACCACTTTGCTGGGAGCGGCAGTGCCAATATGCGGTGCTATGTCTTTGAGGTACACCCGCTCAGGAATATTTGGGTGTTTCAGGCGTTTGATATTGCCTTTATGCCAGTCTGCAAATAAGTCGTCGACAGTTTGCAGTTTATGCTGCTTGGCGCGTTGTTTCAGAAACAGCGGATCCACCTTTTCTACCACCAGGTGTTTTTTTTGCGTGACGGCCTCGGCCCGTGCTTCCGACAGTGACATATGAGCACATTGGCCTAATGTCATTTCCCGACGCTTGCTGCTGGCCGTATAGCGCAGAAACCAAAACGATTTACCTGATTTAGGTACGCATAGGTAAAGGCCCTCTCCATCTGCGTACCGGCCAGGCTTACCCTTGATTAAGGATTCAACTTTCTTTGCAGTCAGGCTACCCATAGTCCCTCTCAAATCAGTCAGTTACACGCAGGTAATCTTACCCACCACTAAGCATCTGAGATAGTCTAGCATACTCACCACTTTACCCACCAGTCATGCTTGGCTTTCGGTGGGTGAAGGTGGATTTGTGTGGACTACGATTTAACTTAAGTTATTGATATTTATTTTGTAATGTACTTTTATGGATGCCGGTAGACGTTACTCAATATTCTGGATCTGCTCCCGCATCTGTTCAATCAGCACCTTAAGCTCCACCGCAGCATTGGTGATCTCGGTGCTGATGGATTTGGACGACAGAGTGTTGGCCTCGCGGTTGAATTCCTGCATCATAAAATCCAAGCGCCGGCCGCAGGCGCCGCCTTTTTTTAAGGTATGGCGGCTTTCTTTGATATGGGCTTCCAGCCTATCCAGCTCTTCGGCTACATCGGATTTTTGTGCCAAAAAGGCCATTTCCTGCTCCAGCCGGCTTTGATCCAGCTCGCTTTGAATGTCTTTTAACCGGTTGGTGATGCGATCGCGCTGCCACTGCATGGCAACGGGCAGGTGGGCGCGCACAGTGGTAACGTGTTCGCTGATTTGGCTTAAGCGGCTTTCAATCAGCTCGGCCATGGCTTTGCCTTCGCGCGCCCGACTGGCGATAAAGTCAGTCAGTGCCAGTTGGAAGCCTTCGAGCAAGTCGCTTTGCACTGCATCCAAATCGGCCTGAGGGGTATCCATCACGCCTGGCCAGCGCATTACGTCCATAATATTGAGCTGAGCACCGTTGGCCTGGCTTTGCAGCGCATTGGCATGGTTAATCAACTGGCTGGCCAGCTGCTGGTTGATCTGCAGCTCGGTGACAGCTTCGTTGATGCTGTAGCGCAGGCTGACTTCGATTTTGCCGCGCTGTAGCTGCTGGCGCAGGGTTTCGCGCAACTTGGTTTCCAGGCTACGGAACTGCTCTGGCAAACGGAAAAAGGTTTCCAGATAGCGCTGATTAACGGAGCGAATTTCCCACTGGGCATTGCCCCAGTCGGCCTGAATGTCGTGACGGGCAAAAGCGGTCATGCTGTGGATCATCGGGCGGCTTCCCAAATACTTAGAAAAACTAAGTATACCCGAATGCAGCGCAGCTGAACAATTGCCGGGCATTTGCTGCCAAAGCTGCGGCCTTAGGTGCAACTTGAGCGCTATTGGGTATAATAGGGCCACTTTTTAATGCCTACTCATCCAGCAGGAGAGATGCCATGCGTCCCAGCGGCCGAACCGCCAGTCAGATCCGCCCTTTAACCTTTACCCGTCAGTTTACCGCCCATGCCGAAGGCTCGGTGCTGGTGGAGTTTGGCAATACCAAAGTAATTTGCACCGCCAGTGTGGTGGAAGGGGTGCCACGCTTTATGAAAGGCCAGGGCAAAGGCTGGGTCACCGCTGAGTACGGCATGCTGCCACGTGCTACCCATACCCGCAACGATCGGGAAGCGGCCCGTGGCAAGCAAAGCGGCCGCACCATGGAAATTCAGCGACTGATTGGCCGGGCTCTGCGCACGGCGGTGGATTTAAAGCTGCTGGGTGAGAACACCATCACCATCGACTGCGATGTGATCCAGGCCGATGGTGGCACCCGCACCGCTTCAATTTCCGGTGCTTGCGTGGCACTGGTGGATGCGCTGAACTTTATGCGCGGCAAAGGCATCATCAAAACCAATCCACTGAAGTACATGGTCGCCGCAGTCTCAGTCGGCGTCTTTAAAGGCACCGCGGTGGCCGACTTGGATTACGACGAAGACTCCAACGCCGAAACCGACATGAATGTGGTGATGACCGAAACCGGCAAGCTGATTGAAGTGCAGGGCACCGCCGAAGCCGAGCCTTTTAGCTTTGACGAAATGCAGGAGATGATGGAGCTGGCGCGCCATGCCATTCGCGATATCGTCGATGAGCAAAAGCGGGTGTTGGCGTAAGGAGTTTGGGATGAAAGACTTTCAGCGTGAGTTTATTGAATTTGCTCTGTCGCGTCAGGTGCTGAAGTTTGGCCAGTTTACCTTGAAGTCCGGCCGCATCAGCCCGTACTTTTTCAATGCTGGTTTGTTTAATACCGGTGGCGATTTGGCCAAGCTGGGCCGTTTTTATGCCGCGGCACTGCAGGACAGTGGCATTGAGTTTGATCTGCTGTTTGGCCCGGCCTACAAAGGCATTCCGATTGCCACCACCACAGCGGTGGCGCTGGCCGATCACTACCAGCGCGACCTGCCGTACTGCTTTAACCGCAAAGAAGCCAAAACCCATGGCGAAGGTGGCAGTTTGGTTGGCGCACCCTTGCAAGGCCGGGTGATGTTGGTGGACGATGTGATCACCGCCGGCACCGCCATTCGTGAGTCGATGCAGATCATCGCCACCGCTGGCGCGACCTTAACGGGCGTGCTGATTGCGCTCGACCGGCAAGAGCGTGGCAAGGCTGAGCTGTCGGCGATCCAGGAAGTCGAGCGCGACTTTAGCACCCAGGTGATTTCCATCATTAACCTGACGGATTTGATCAGTTACCTGGCCGATCAACCGCAAATGGCAGAGCATCTGGCAGCGGTGCAGGCCTATCGCGCTGAATACGGCGTGGTGTAAGCGGTTGTTTGCACTGTCATTCGGTGTTCATCTGGGCGCTGTAAGCTGAGTCCGATTAAGGCTTACAGCACTGCGTCAGAGCAGACTTTTTCAAGGGAAAGCCATGCAAAAACCAAATGGTCAGGGACTGGGCCGGGTGATCAAAGCGGCCAAATGCTCGATGCAGGGCTTTGCCGCCACCTGGCGCCATGAGGCGGCGTTTCGCCAGGAAGCCGTGCTGGCGATCCTGTCGGTACCCCTAGCAGCCTGGCTGGCGCAGAGCTTTCTGCAGTTTGTGCTCTTGATTGGCGTCTGGTGTCTGGTACTGATTGTTGAGCTTTTGAACTCGGCGATTGAAACCCTGACCGATCGGGTCAGCCTGGAGCGGCACGAGCTATCGGGCCGGGCCAAGGATATGGGCTCGGCGGCGGTGTTTTTAAGCCTGGTCTTGGTTACTTTGGTGTGGGGCAGTGCGCTCTACAGCCGGTTTTGGGGGGTGAACTAGGGCCTGATTACGGGCCTCAATCCTAGTTTAGGGTTGTTGTTTGAACAGTTGTCGTTACCCTCCGAGGGGCGCTTAGACGCGCATATAGACCTGTGATTGGGCCCCTCATGCCAGGAAAAACCGCGCTTTATTTTGGCGCGCAAAGTCGATGGCTTACACCAAAGATTTTGGCGTCGCATACTTGTTACGGGCTAGTACCCACCACCTTTCAGGATGGGCACAAACTGAACCAGATTAGTATGTCTATTTTCTGAGTCTAGCCTAGATTTTGATTGATTTGCTTTCTGATTTCCTCTGAAATCAATGGTTCGGGATCTAACCAACCACTAGGCTTAATAATTTTACCATCACCATTCATTCTTGGTTTGCCATCAGGCCATAACTTCGTCATGTTAGCGTTGTGTACTATATCAAATAGTTTTCCAGGTCTCACACCAGTTTCAACTAGTGTACCAAGAGCAAAATAGATCAAATCTATCATTGCATCCGATTGTGACTCTATGGATTCTGCCTCTAAAAACTCATTTATCTCTTCAAGCATCCATTTATAACGTTTATGCTTCCTCTCAGCAGGCATCAAAGTTGGGGAATCAGATATAGGGTGTGAGAAAGCCTGGTGGAATTCATGTACCTTCAGCCAGCTATCGTCCAAAATCATCTTAGAGTCCTATCATTTGTTTGGTTATCGAAGTAATTTATTATTTTTTGCATACTCTAGCATAAATTCTATCTTTTTGTCTTTCTCTCTTTCGTCGCTGGTTATGGTAAGTTCATGCAAATTCCCTTTTAAGCTTTCATCAAGATCAAATAGCCTGTGGATTCTAAGATTATTTGAACTAAATTTAGCTTCGATCTCATCAGGACTAATGTTAATATCAGCCCTGAATATAACATAAACATCAGTTATTCTTTTTATCTTATCTTCTAGTCCATTCTTTGAAATGAAATTATTGAACATGTTGGCAGTTTCTATAAGTGTCGAACCACCGGAACAATTGCAATCAATAATAGCTCCATGCAACTGATTCCCGTCTTGTAACCTGGCTTTAAGCGAACTATAGCCTTCAAAATTACTGCCAATAATAAAGCTGTTATTATTATCTTTAACTCTAGAGCTATCATTTTCTGGCTTGGAAGCAATGAAGGTTGCATTGCATAGCTCAGAAAAGTTCTTTCCTAGCAAGGTGTTTCCCATTTTCGGTGTTATTATAAAGTTTATAATGTCTACCTCATTTATAATCGATGCATATTTGAGATAGAGTAACATCGACATTAGTTGTAAACTCGTGTACTGATGTGATGCTTCCATGGTCTTTATGTAATAGTTTGAGCTAGATGGGGTATTTTTACCATATACGACCGGATGAGGAAACTTATGAGTGTGTTCAGACAAGAGGCGAAAAGCCATAATTCGTGCTTGAGTGATGTCAATCTTTAATGTGCCATTTCGAGTGAGAGGTGTGTAGACGGAGTTATTTTTGTAAAACGTGTTGTCAGCCCCAATGTACTTAATGGTATGCTCAGTTGCGATTTTCGCTATATCACTATGAATGTTTCCATATATGATCTTAGAATATTTCCAGTTTCTGAACCAGCCATTTGCAATGATCAGTGATTTTGCACTTTGAATCGCCAGAACGATGACTATGAAAACAAGCATTAAGTCACTAACTACGTCATTAATTAATACGGTATAGCTGTTACTTTGTTGTGAACTGCTCATCTCAATTCCCATATTTAATAATGTCATTGATCAAACTTAGATCACTCTCAAAGAACTTACCACCCTTAGAAAGGATACTTTTTTGTATCTTGTGTTTTTTCTCGCCTTCGCTATATACTTTCACTTTCAGATCTTTATTAAGCCAGTCTATGCTTTTAGTAGTTATAAAACCGGGATATTCGCTCAATACAGATTTGCCGAAGGAAGTTGACTCATCTATGTAAAGGTCACCGAGCATAAATCTATCACAATATTTTATTGTATGTTCTACAATCCTAAGATACTCATCCAGGCTGATGAAAGGCAAGATTGGCTTTATATTTACACCTGTTGGAATGCTACTTTCTGCAAGCCTAAGTAGGTTTTCAATTCTATCTTCGAATCCCGCGCAGCCCTTCTCGTATAGTGCTATGCTATTAATATTTGTTATTGAGATACCGACTTTAATGAAGCCACTAGATTCATTAAGAATCTCATTTATTTCGGTTATCATATTTAAGTCTTTATTTGACAGTCTCTTCTTAGTCGAATAGCTCACTACTACTTGCTTTTCCACTTTTGTTATCCTGTCTAGTGTTCTAACGAGATCATTAGAAAGAAAAATTTCTGAATCGCAAGAGGGGTAAATAACCCTCGGCCCAGATATTATGGATTCTTCAGTATGTAGTTCCTGCAAGGAGCCCAAATCATCGCTGAAATTAGGGAGTGTGGCGAAACAATAAGAGCATTCGAAAGGGCAGCTTTTAGCACTTGTGTAAAAATAGCGATCATTTTCGTTTATATTTTTCATACTCTTACCAAAATATACTGTATTTTAGGGGGCATCCGGACTACTCTTAGTTCAATCCGGTTTGCTTATAATCTAAACACAAGCTATATTGACCGGCGACCCTGGACCCATTTAATCTGAAAAATGCTCTGCTCAATCATGTTTCAGTTTTTACTATTTAAAATCAAGTTGTTATTTACTTATCATCTAACGACTTGTTGGCTGATAATATACTAACTGTGCTTTGAGAAATGTATGAAGCCCAGTGTTTAGCCATGGCATCATCTGCATCGCCATGTTGCATGTTCCGGAGTTTGTGCCAAGTGACATTGTACATTCCAGATTCTCTCAGAGATAGTTCATACGTGTTAAGATGAAAATGCCGGTGTGTGAAGTTAAATAACTCATTCCCTTCTGAATCATAGTGAGTTCTTCTAATTGTACAGGAATCATGGACAACACCATCTACGCATTCAACAGCAACTCCGAAGCTTTTTGAATCTTTAATCGGCTTAACAGGATTTTCATTCAGACCTATGAATAGCCCACCGGGCTTTAGGTTTAGTGATATATGTTTACAGTATTTCTTAAGGTCATCAATTGATGGAGCATAATGCAAAAAAAAATTTCCTATGATTATGTCAAACGGATCAATGTGCTTTATATCACAGGCATTAGCATTAATATATTTGATTACGGTTTGATGACCAGATAATTCAATTGCCTTATCTATTTGATCTTTTGAAATGTCAACAGCGACAACCTTGCTTGGATTAAGCTTTGAAATAACTCTACTAAAAGAACCATCCCCACATGCTAAATCAAGCACGGATTTACCTGTAAAACTTGGAATCAGCTTTAAAAGCGAAGGATAGAAAATTTTGTCACGACTACCCCTCCTGCTTGCGTCCTTAGAGTAAGCAGAAGCGGGTTTATTGAATTGAGCTTCATCCATATGATGCAAATGCCATTTTGATTACAGATTATTAATATAGAGTTACTGTCGCTTTTGTGTCAATTTATTTGCTATAAGCTCTATTATGGCGTGAGCTATAGAAATCTTAGGCTGGCGCTCCAGCGCGAGTTCGCCCCCCTGCCAGTAAGCGGTGATGGCATTGTGTTCGCTGTGAAACCCTTGCTCTTTTGAAGACACATCGTTGGCACAAATCAGATCCAGCTTTTTGCGCTGCAGTTTGTCCTTGGCATAATTGGCCAGGTTTTCGGTTTCTGCAGCAAAGCCAACGGTGAAAGGGCGCTGATAAGTCAGGGCCGCAACATCGGCAATGATATCCGGGTTTTTCACCAGCGTCAGTGTCAGTTCGTCGTTGCTGCTGGTTTTTTTCATTTTCTGCTCGGCGACCTCGGCCACCCGGTAATCGGCAACGGCGGCGCAGCCAATAAAAATGTCGGCTGCACTGGCGCGCTGCATCACCGCCGTGTGCATCTGCTGCGCTGATTGCACATCAATACGCTCGACGCCGGCCGGGGTTGCCAGATTAACCGGGCCGGTGACCAGCTGCACCCTGGCACCGGCTTTGGCGGCGGCTTCGGCCAGCGCAAAGCCCATTTTGCCGGAGCTGTGGTTGCTTAGAAAGCGTACCGGATCGATGGCCTCGCGGGTAGGTCCAGCGGTTATTAGTACGGTTTTGCCGCTAAGTGCTGGCAGCCTGGAGGCCTGCAGTTGCTCCAGTGCTGCCACCAGCTCTAATGGCTCCAACATCCGGCCCGGGCCGACATCACCACAGGCTTGTTCGCCGGCAGCCGGGCCTGCAATGTGAAATTTTCGTTCTTTGAGTGTTGCTATGTTGTGCTTGGTTGCGCTATTTTTATACATCTGCTGGTTCATCGCGGGCGCTATCATTACCGGGGCCGCGCTTGCCAGCACACAGGTGGTGAGTAAATCGTTGGCCAGGCCGTGGGCCAGCCGGGCAATCAGATCAGCGCTGGCAGGGGCAATCACGATACAACTGGCCCATTTCGCCAGCTCGATATGGCCCATCGCTGCTTCTGCGGCTGGGTCCAGCAGGCTGGAGCTGACCGGGTTACCAGACAGCGCTTGCAAGGTCAGTGGGGTAATAAAGTGGCTGCCGCCTTCGGTCAGGATCACCCGTACTTCGGCACCGCGCTCTTTGAAGCGCCGGATCAGATCAGCACTTTTATAGGCGGCGATGCCGCCGCTGATGCCCAGTAAGATCCGCTGGCCGCTTAGCGTTGTTTGAGCACTAAGAGTAGTTTGCATGCTGTGATGTCCGTTGGCTGAAATTCGTGTTCTTTCGCGCTAAAGATAGCATGAAATGCCAGCATACTTCAGCTGCTAAAGATGCTTTTCACAGACAAGGAGTAAGGATGGCAATCAGGGATTGGCCTGCTGAGGAGCGGCCCAGAGAAAAGTTGTTGCAACGCGGGGCTGCTGCTTTGTCGGATGCTGAATTACTGGCGATCTTTTTGCGCACCGGCTTGCCGGGCATGTCGGCCGTGGAGCTGGCGCGCAGTTTACTGGCCGACTTTGGTTCGTTAAAAACCCTGCTGCAAGCGCCGCTGCCGCGCTTTTGTGAAGGTAAGGGCCTCGGCATGGCCAAGTATGTTCAGCTGCAGGCGGTGATGGAATTAAGCCAGCGCTGTTTGCAGCAAAGTCTGCAGCACGAAGCGGTTTTTACCGAGCCTGCCCTGGTGAAGCGGTACTTAAGCCTGCAACTGGGAAGCGAAAGCCGTGAGGTATTTCAGGTGCTCTATCTGGATAATCAGCACCGGCTGCTTAAATCCGAGCCACTGTTTTATGGCACCATTGATGCCTCACCGGTGTATCCGCGGGTGGTGGTACAGCAGGCACTTAAGTACAATGCCGCTGCGCTGATCCTGGCTCACAACCACCCTTCCGGGGTGGCTGAACCAAGCCGGGCGGATCGCAGCATTACCAGCCGGATCCAGCAGGCTTTGCAGCTGGTGGATATCCGGGTGCTCGATCATCTGGTGGTTGGCGATGGCGAGGTGGTTTCCTTCGCGGAGCGTGGCTGGATCTAGCCGGATCCTGAATCGGATCTGCGATCGTACTAAATTGCTGCAAACGAGTGGATCACGGATGAATTTGCTTGAATTCGGACCACCTTTCGTGTATAAATTGCGCCCTCTTACGTTTTCAGAGCCGCCTTCCTTGGCCAGAAGGCAGATAAAACGCTCGAGCAAGCAGTTATTTTTTGGAGAGATACGACATGTCAAAAGTATGCCAAGTGACCGGCAAACGACCTATTACTGGTAATAACAGGTCTCATGCCAACAACGCAACCAAGCGCCGTTTCCTGCCGAACCTGCAAACGCATCGTTTCTGGGTTGAAAGTGAAAATCGTTTCGTCAAACTGCGCCTGTCTACCAAAGGCATGCGTATTATTGATAAGAATGGCATCGATTCAGTTTTGGCTGATCTGCGTGCCAAAGGTCTGAAAGTTTAAGGATTACGACGATGCGTGATAAAATTCGTTTAGTATCATCTGCAGGCACTGGTTTCTTCTACACCACCACGAAGAACAAGCGCACCATGCCTGAAAAGATGGAAATTAAAAAGTTTGATCCTAAAGTGCGTAAGCACGTGATTTTCAAAGAAGCGAAAATCAAGTAATCAAACGTTCTGAAAGAACCCGGCCTGGCCGGGTTTTTTTCTGCCTGCAATTTGTCGCTGTTACCTGAAGTCTGTGCTGCTGTGGTAGACTTTTCGTCATTCACCGTGATGCAGGGTTTTTCTTATGCTGCCAAAACTTTCCCGTCGGGCCTGGAACAATGTACTGATCTTTGCGGTGCTGTTGCTGATGTTTTTGCTGTATGGCACACCGCAGCGGCTGGCCGATTTAAAGCACCGCAATACCAGCTTGCTGGGCGATCAGCAGTTGCTGAGCATTGAGTTTGTCAATGCGCGCATTAGCCGTTCACCGCAAGGTTGGCAACTGGCACCGGCCCGGCCGGATCGGCAGCCTTTGGTGGACCGCACCCTGGCCATCTGGCAGCAGCAATTGCTGGCTGATGGTGAGCGCAGTGTGTCGCCGCTGCCGGAACCATTAACCCAGGCCCAGCTGGTGTTGGCAGGCCAGGGCGAGCCGATTATCTGGGTGCTGTCGTTGTCGGAGCAACAGTTTTACCTCAGCCCTTCCCATCGTCGTTTGTATTACCCGGTATCGGCAGCCGAAGCAGAGCTGTTGTTTCCGGCGGAGTTTCGTTGATGCCTGAATTACCTGAAGTCGAAGTATCCTGCCTGGGTATTCGTCCCCATCTGCAGGGTCAACTGTTGCAGCGTGTGGTGGTGCGTCAGCGTCAGCTGCGCTGGCCGGTGCCGGACGAAGTGATGGCGTTAAAAGATGAGCCCATTCAGGCGGTATCGCGCCGGGCCAAGTACCTGCTGATTGAACTGGCTGACGGCTGCGTCTTGCTGCATTTGGGCATGTCTGGCCACGTAAAGGTGCTGCCGCGGGACACGCCAGCTGGCAAACACGATCATGTCGATTTTGTGCTCGGTAGCGGTCAGCTGCTGCGCCTGAACGATACCCGCCGTTTTGGCGCGGTGCTTTGGCAAGGTGCTGGCGAAGCGCACGTACTGCTGAGTCAGCTTGGGCCTGAACCGTTAACCGAGGCTTTTAACACTGAGCTTTTGTGGCAGCAATGCCAAAAACGCAGCAGTGCCATCAAGCTGGTGCTGATGGACAACAAAGTGGTGGTTGGGGTAGGTAATATCTACGCCAATGAAGCCTTGTTCAAGGCGGGTATTTTACCAAGCCGTCCGGCGAAGTCCTTGTCTGTAGACGACTGCGAGCGTCTGGTGCAGGAAGTAAAGCACACCCTGGCTCAAGCCATTGCTCAGGGGGGGACGACCTTGCGGGACTTTAGCCAGTCCGATGGCAAGCCTGGCTACTTTAAACAGGAGCTGTTGGTGTATGGCCGGGGTGGCCTGCCGTGTATGCGTTGTGGCGCGCAGTTAGAGGAAATCCGCTTAGGACAGCGCAGCACGGTGTTTTGCCAGAGTTGCCAGCGCTAACTTAAAAACGCCGTTTGGCCATAGCGCGGAATTGCCAGCTATCCAGCCCTGGCTCGCTGCGCAGTGGTTTGGCCAAATCAAGATGCACCATGGTGCCGCGGCTGGAGTATTTCGACAGCAGCCGTACACCACCCCCTACGCCAAACAGCACCTGATCGCTGGCCTCACTGCTTTGCCAGGGATCATCCCAGGCCCGGCCGGCATCGACAAAGCCGGCAAAACCAACATCAAACAATCGTAAAATAGACCATGGCGTGTAATAACGGTATTCGCCGCTGGCTACCCACAGTTTCTGGCCGCGCTGAAAATACAGCGGGTAGGCCCGCATGCCATTATCACCGCCTAATTGGCGCAGCTCATCCCGATAAAGCTCCCGGCCAAGCTCCAGCTGAAAGCGGGCCGCAAGGCTGCTTTGGTCGGTCAGGTGGTGCACCAATAACCAGTGGCTGCTAAGTTCACTGCGGGATGGCTCATTGCTTTGCCATTGCTGTTTGAAGTGATGCTCTGTCAGTAGCCAACTGCCGGGCTTTAAGGCCCAGTTTTTCTCCAGCCTGCTGCTTAGCTGCCAGCCATTGGCATCCGCACCCAGCCAGTCGGCAAGGCGTGCCAGCTGCAGAGTAAACTGCCAGCCAAAGTTGATGTCTTCGGTACGGTTGAACTGATTGATTCGATAAAGCTTTTGAAAGTCAGATTGCAGCCATTGGTACTCCAGCCAGAGCGCTGATAAATCACGATCCAAAGGCAAGCCATTTTGGGTATCCGGGTTACTGGCAAATTGCTGGTCATGCAACCGAAAGCCAAGCAGCAGCCGTTGTGCACTGTAGCTGCTGGCATACAAACTGAAGCCCAAATAGCTCTGCAGCCAGTGCCGTTTGCTGTCGTAGCGGTTGCTTTCTTCTCCGCGCTGATATTCCCTAAGCTCTTCTTTGCTTTTTTCCAGCTCGAAACCCATGGCCCAGGGCGAGCTGATCCGATAAAAGGGGCGTTCCACTGCGAACAGGTAGCTTTCGCCATCGGAGTTATCGGCGTACTGCAGCGCGCTGCTCCAGTGACTGCCAAACATATTGGGCGAAGCAAAACTAAGCAAATAACCGGTCCGCTCACTGTCTTTGGCATAATCGAGCTGCAGCTGATTGCCGGTGCCCAGCAGGTTGTCTTCAGCGATACCGATGGAGTACTCGGAAGCGCCACCCTCGTGTTTAAAATCAATTTTTGGCAACAAGGACCAGTTGTCCCAGCTTTGCACCAACACATCTACCTGATGCGACTCGCTGCAATAATGCGTAATACTGATTTTGGCTTCGCGTAAATAACGCCGGCTACGCAATAAACGCTCGGTTTCTTCCAGCACCGCCAGGCTGAGCCGGTCACCTTCGGCGAATAATAAGTCCTGTTGCAGCGTTTCCTCACGGCTAATGATGTGGGTTTTATTGGCAAATCGATGCAGCCAGAAGGTGCCTGGTTCATCCAGGTCAAACACATTCTCTGCTTCAAACTGAATGGAGCGAATACGAATATCGCCCCGGTCAGGCAGGGCATGTTTATTTTCCAGCAATTGGCAGTCACTGGCCTGCACCGCAGTGCTAAGCAGGCAAGCACCGCCAAGCAGCATCATGCCACGCATGCTGTCGCCTTTTCAGACTTAGGGGCTGATATCGGCATCGTCGCCTGCTTTCTCTGTTTTGGCCGAAACAATAGTGATAGGAAAAGGCGCGCTTTCACTGCCGGCATACAAGGAGCGGTGTGGGAATGGAATTTCAATACCGGCGGCATCAAATGCATTTTTTACCTCTTCCTGCAGGCTGTTGCGCAAATCGCGAAAGTTTTCCCGCTTGGTCCAGACTGAGAATTGAATATCCAGACTGGAATCGCCAAAGCCATTGAAGACAAATAAGGGCGATGGTTCGTCCAGACACAGTGGATTGGCATCTGCCACTGTCATCAACAGCTCTCGAACCTGTTTGATACTTTCTTTATAGGCGACACCCAGCTGTAAATCAAAGCGCCGGATGGGAAAGCGGGTCAGATTGGTCATCTGGGTCTTTATCAAGCTCTCATTCGGGATCCGGACAAACAGATTATCAAAGGTGCGCAGTTTGACCGAGAGTAAATCGATGGACAGTACTTCACCGGTGGTTTCGCCTACTTTGATCACATCTCCCAGCTGAAATGGTTTTTCGCCGATCAAAAATAAACCGCTAATCAGGTTTGATGCCGAGGTTTGCGAGGCAAAGCCAATGGCCACTGTCAGCACGCCAGCTGCTCCCAGCAAGACCCCTAAGCTAAAGCCGAGCTCTTTTAGCACCGAGGCCAGAAACAGCGACAGCACCAGCCAGTACACCAGGCGCTTTAACAACACCTGATGATGAGGGGACATGCCTTTACTAAGCCGTACGGTGATCCTGGCCAGCAGATGCGCTACCAATAAGCCACTGAAAAACAGCAAGGAGGCGCGCAGAAAAGTCGCGACATGATGGTGTTCCAGCAATTGCAAAAAAGTTTCCATAACAAGCTCCGCTTAGTCGCTGAATATACCGGCAAAGGCACGCACCAGGGCATTTTTTTCTGCCTGCTGCCTTGGTTCGGTCACACGTTGCGCAGCGGTAATACCTACAGGTAGTTTACGCTCGATTTTGAGTTTAGCCAGTAGTTGATCGGCCTGGTGTACCAGCGTCACGGCTTCTGTCCAGAGCGTATGATCGCTGCGGGCAAATACCGACAGCAAAGGCACGGGTAAACTCACTTTATCAATACTTAAAATGGCCTTGCTCTGATTGCTGATGGTCAGGGGGGTGACGGCCCGGTGCGGGCGAAGTGGTACTTCGTCCAGACTATGGCGGGCATGGGTTTTGGCGGCATAGCAGAGCTCCCCTACCCGGGTGGACGGGCCAAACCAGGTATCGGACAAACGCAGTATGGGCCATTCTTGCAGTAGGGTATCGTTGCCGAGCAATAAACGCAGGCAAAGAGGCGTGCTGATGTAAAAGTCGATGCTCTCCCCTGGCGGGATTAAGACCGGCTGTCGGGTTTTCACCACCACGGGCCTGTCCATCAGGCAAGGCTGTAGCCGAAAATCCAGCGGTGCTTTTTGAAACACGTAGCGTTGCACGGTCAGGCTTTCAGGGCATGCTTCGATCGGCTCCTGCAACACACGGTGCAGGGGTTCATCATCGCTGTGGCGTTGGTGGCTCACCAGCCACTCACCGGCTGTGCGCTCCAAATACAATGAAAAGGGGCCTATGGCGATATGCCAGCAACCTTGTTCGGTCAGGCGGCGTGATTGCCACCAGTCCGCCAGCGGTTGGGCGTCGGATGCCTGCAACTCTGTCTGTGCCATCGCCATCTCCTTGTGAACGTTTTCCTATCTTAGCAAGGTGCCGGTAGAAAAAGAATAGGTTGCTCAACAACTTCAGCCCTTTGGTGGTTGTGCTGGCGCGGGATAGGCACTAAAATACAGAGGTGTGGATTAACCTTGTGCGGAGCACATTCCAGCTATGGACGTACCCAGTTGCAGGCCTGGCCTGATGACATATCCAAATTTTCATCGCACCTGTCTGGTAAGCTGATTCTGCCCACTGGCAACCCCTTACCAGATCATACCAATGACGCTGTAAGGGGGCATCATGGAACTGCCGGTTCTTATAAATACCATTCGTCTGGCGCTGGAGTCAGACGCCTTGTACGAGCTGCGCGAGCAGTTTGAAGACATTCACCCGGCTGACCTGGCCGCTGCCTTCAGTGAATTTGAACCTCAGTCGGTCTGGGAGCTGTTATCGACCTTGCCACGGGCTGAGCAGGCGGAAGTCTTTGGTTACTTGCCTCCGGAAACGCAGGTCACGCTGGCAATCTCGATCAGCCGGCGCAAACTCTCGCCTATTATCCGGCAGATGTCATCGGATGAACGGGCTGATTTATTCAATCGCTTAACCGAAGAGCAGCAGGAAACCTTACTGCCTGCTCTAGCGCAGGCCGAGCGCGAGGATCTGCGCTTGCTGTCGTCGTACGAAGAAGGCACGGCCGGGGCGGTGATGACCTCCGATTATGCCTCGCTTGCCCCTGATCTGACGGTGCGGGAAGCCATTGAGGTACTGCGTAAAGAAGCGCCGGATAAAGAGACGATTTATCAATCCTATGTGGTAGACAAAGAGCGGCGCTTGATTGGTGTCATTTCGTTAAAAGAACTGATCCTGGCGCCGGTTGGCATGCAAATTCACGAACTGATGACCTATGAGCCCATCTTTGGCCAGGTCGATATGCCGCAGGAAGAAGTCTCGGTACTGATTTCAAAATACGACTTATTGGCGCTGCCCATCGTCAACCAGGACATGCAGCTGGTGGGCATTGTCACCTACGATGATGCGATGGACGTAGCGGCCGAAGAGGCCACCGAAGACTTCCATAAAACCGCTACCATCGGTAAGTTGGACAGCAGCGTGAAAGATGCTGCCATCAATTTGCTGTACCGTAAGCGCGTCGGTTGGCTGGTGCTGCTGGTTTTTGGCAATCTGTTTTCAGGGGCTGGCATCGCCTATTACGAGGAAACCATTTCCAGCTATTTGGTGTTGCTGTTTTTCTTACCGCTGTTGATCGCCAGCAGTGGTAATGCGGGGGCTCAATCCGGAACCCTGATGGTGCGGGCTCTGGCAACCGGCGATGTGGCCCTGAAGGACTGGGGCTGGATGCTGGGGCGTGAAGTCATTATTGCTAGCTTGTTGGGGGTAACCATGGCACTGGCCGTGGCATCCATCGGCTGGTGGCGTGGCGGCTACGATATTGCGCTGGTGGTGGCGGCCACCATGACACTGGTGGTAATCGCAGGCAGTCTGGTCGGGATGTCGCTGCCATTTCTGCTCAGCCGTTTCAACATGGACCCGGCCACGGCCAGCGGTCCGCTTATTACCTCGATTGCGGATGTATCCGGCGTGATGATTTATTTCTCCATCGCCACCTGGTATCTGGGGCTTCAGTAAGTGCCTGTCCTTAGAGGCGACTCTGCGAAACGGCATGGACGCCGTTTCAGGATGGAAACTAGTCGCTGCGCAGCAGCATAGGAACAACGCTAGGGTCGCCATCGTGCGGCGCTGGCTTAAGCCCCAAAATCTCTGTCATCACCTGGTACAAATCGACCATGCGAACCCGCTCTACCCGGGTCTGGCTTTTGAAACTAGGGCCATGGGCAATCAATAATCCCTGCATGGCTGGCTCTTCGTTGTCGTAGCCATGGCTGCCGCGTGGCTCACGATAGGTCGGCGCATTGATCATGCCAGGGAGCCAGCTGCGGCGTACCAAAATCCAGTCAATCTCGGCCAGTACATGCAAGGGGGCGATACGACGGTGGTTTTGAAAGTGAAAACGCTCTGGCATCTCCGATTTACGCAGCAACCGGGCCTGTGGCGGCAGGTTTGCTTTGAGTTGCTGGTAAATCACTTCTTTTTGCCCGTCTTTGGGGAAAATACTCACCAGTTCACGGGAGTAGCGCACATACACCGCCAGATCGGGATCAAAGGCCTGATCAATGACAATATGCTGCTCTTGGTTCACTTCGGCCATGCCATGATCCGAGGTGATCACGAGATCCACCTGATTAAGCAAACCCAAGTCGGTAAGCCCTGCCACCAGATAGCCTATCTCAGCATCAATGCCCTGCATGGCCTGGCGTACCTGCGCCGAGTTTGGGCCATGCATATGGCCCATGGAATCGACATCGCTAAAGTACAGCGTAATGATGCGCGGGCGCTCTGCTGCCGGCAGTTGCAGCCATTCTAACACTGTCTCTACCCGTTGCCGGTTTGGCGTATCGCCATCGTAAGGAAACCAGTAGCTGGGGCGCACGCCTTTGATGGCGGCCTCAGATCCAGGGAAGAAATAGGTGGCGGCTACCTGGCCCTGGGTTTCTGCCGTAACCCAAATCGGCTCGCCACCCCACCAGCGGGCATTGCCCACTTCTTCTTTGTTGCGCATGGTAAATTGGGCATCAAACTCTGGATCGAACATGCCATTATCAATCACACCATGATTTTCCGGATGCAGGCCGGTGACCAGCGAGTAGTGATTCGGAAAGGTCTTCGTGGGAAACACCGGCTGCAGCGCATCCGCCACAAGGCCTGCCTTAGCCAGCGCATTCAGGTGTGGGCTGGGATAACGCTCTAAATAGCTGGGATGGGCGCCATCGATGGAGATCAAAATAATGGTAGGCGGGAGTGCACCAGCCGGGCTGGCGGAAGGAATGCTGCTACAGGCACTTACAAAGAGCAGTACGATCAGTGATAACAAGTAGTTTTTCAAAACAATGCCCAATTAATACACCAGGTTTTACCCTGGCAAAAAAAGCCAGTTGGATTGATTTTAGTCGGCTTGGATGAAAGTTGTAAGACAAAAGCGGTGAGTTGTCTGAAGTGAAAGATTGCCCACAATTAAAGAAGTATGTACTGCTGGCCTATTTTCCGTGGCCAGCAGCTCAACAGAAGCAGTTACTTTATGCTGGAGCGCGCTCTACGCTCCAAATCACCAAAAAAGGTCACTTGGCGCTGCACACACTCGGAACCTTCCAACAGGGTGCTGGCTGTATCGGGTAACACACCTTTCAGGTCATTCAGTTCACTACCAAACTCAAGATGTAGACGAGCAAGTCTGCGTTCAAAATCATGTTGAACGGCTTTTGGTTGTTGCCCTGATGTTGTAAGCATCAAATTTTCTTGAGCCCGTATTTTAGTGATATAAGCTTCCAGTTCATCGCTAAATTCATTAAGTCGGTTGTTTTTACCTAATGCATAACGTGGTTTCAGCTCGAGAGGAAAGTCAGCTGAACTTACTATGATTAGATAAGATAAAGCGGCGTCTAGATCAGAATGCTTGATACCATATACTGTATACGCCATAGCTTGGTATAGGTGCTGTTCAGCATCTTTATTAACTTGGCTGGCACGCTCATACATCGTTTTTGCATTGACGAGCTCAATTCTAACCAAGTGCGATAAAGCAGTTGACGTATGTCCTTTTACTACCAACCTGAGTGCTATCTGACGTTGGCTTTCGACATCAAAGTCCTGGCGATATAAAGCTGCTACCATAGCAAATTCATTATCGTCTTTAATTTGTTGCCAAACTGCATCGTAAGAAGCTTCCATATAGGGAGCAATGTATTGGCTACTATCAGGCAAATGCATCCCCCCCATGCCGTCATGAATAGCGGGAATGATTCGACCTCTGGCTATATTCCAGTCTTCAAGCTCTTGCTGAAAGTATGCAATGTCTTGCTGGTTTAAATCTGTAACAGCAATGCACCAGTTATCATCATAAGCCATTTTATCAGGACCATTGCTAACTGTATCATGCATTTGCAGTGTAGATTTTGAAGCTGCATTATCATTCACATAGTCTGGCAGGGCATTTGAGCTTGACGAATTGACGCCCAGCTCCGATTTTGCCTGATTGCTTAAGACTTGCTCAGGTTGTATATGCCCATGTCCATTTGCAGCAAACCGGCCATATAATAAAGTGAGGACAACTATTACTGTTCCAATGATGGCTGCCACTAACAGATAGTGTTTCTTCATGGCATTTTCCTCATTTTAAACAATTCTCTCTTTGTAATGAATGGTTGATAGCACAGCCATTTAAATACATATCCTTCCTAGCATTAGCCGTGTGAATGCAAGTATCAAACTCGCGAGCCGTAATACTACCAAAAATTACGACAGCATTCACACCTAGCTGAACATCTACAAGCTGTGGACATTGTGCTTCAACTGCATTGATATATTGCATATGCACAGGGTGCATGCAAGTATGATATTGAGTTTGTGCTCTAGCAAGGCAGACTTCTTTAGTTTCTGCTGGCGGCTGAGTTGGGGTAGGCGATGAGCCACCACCACTTCCGCCACCTACACCACCGCCATCACCACCGCCATCACCTGGCCAAAGGCCAGGTGGTGCCATCTCAGGAGGGCGAGTGCCAACAACACCTATACGTTCTCCAGTAAAATCATCCTGCTCACTAGCACTACTGGTGTTGATAGCAAGGCGCCAGGCCCACAGCTGTTGGCTGGTTGCTTCATTCACGTGATTGTAGGTGTTGCCTTCAGGTGCGTGTTCAATAGTAAGCATTAATAACGGAAGGCACAAAGCAATCCTGCTGAGTTGTTTCATAAAAATCATCCTTAAGTGATGCAGTGGTTAAAATCGCGCTGCAATGTAAATTATTTTTAGGGGGGGGTGTCAATGGTTTTTTTAATTTAACTTTTATTGCCTTTATTTGTTGCGCAGGTGTATCCGGTGCGTGGCAGTTAATAACGCCTTTTACTTTCTCGGCAGTGCCTGCATTCACAGTCAATAGATGTGCATTTTCGTTTTTGTTATTCATGCAAGGTCAGCTAACTCATTGCGTGTGCTGCTTATCGACTGGCAGCATTGCCAGTGTGCACGAAAATCGTTACACTGCGCGCCTACCAGGGGGTGCATTGCTTTTGATAAAAGCGTGCTGAGATGCCTAGCGGCGAACCCCATGAACCTGATCCGGATCATGCCGGCGGAGGGATGGTGTTACTGACTCCTTTTGCGCGGGTGATCCCTTTACCGGAGACCATCATGCGCTGTCGTTATTCTGTTGTTGCCGCTTGTCTTATCGCCTCCTTTGCTGCTACTGCGGAGCAAGAGTCCATCGAACGTCTTGAGGTACAAGGCGACTTCCGGCGTTTGTCGGTGCAAACCATTGCCGGCAGTATTGCAGTGGTTTCCGAGCAGGATATGCAACGTAGCTCAGCGCAGCATCTGGACGATGTGCTAAGCCAGCTGGCCAATATCAACTTTGCCGCTGGTGCGTCGCGCGGCCGCTTTGTCCAGGTGCGCGGAATTGGTGAGCGCAGCGAATTTATTGATGTAATCAACCCGTCGGTTGGTGTGCTGATTGATGGCATTGATTACTCCGGCCTTGGCATTAGCAGCATCGCTCATGCCGAGCAGCTGGAAGTGTTTCGTGGCCCGGAGGCGACCCGCTTTGGTACCAATGCGATGGCAGGCATGCTGAACCTAAGCTCGAAACAGCCGGATTTTCGCCGCGATGGCGCTTTTAGTGCCACGGTGGCCAATTACAACAGCTGGCAGTTAAGCGGTATGCTCAGCGATGCCATCAGTGATCAAGTCGCTTTTAGCCTAACGGCAGACAAACAAGTTTCCGATGGCTTTATCGAAAATACCTACTTACACCGTAAAGACACCAACGACATCGATGAGCTGACCATCCGTGGCCGGCTGCTGTATCGCCACAGCGACCAGCTGCAGTGGCAACTGATTGCGCATGCCATTGAACAGAATAATGGCTACGATGCCTTCTCGCTCGACAGAAACCGGACTACCTTATCGGATGAGCCGGGCAAAGATAAACTAAGCAGCCAAGCGCTGGCGCTGCGTTCGGATTACCATGGCATCGTCGGCGCTGATCTGATGTGGCAACTGAGCTGGCTGTCGGCTGATTCGGACTACCGCTTTGATGAAGACTGGGCTTTTGTTGGTATCCGTCCAGGCTGGGAATACTCAGCTTTTGACCGTTATCAGCGCTCCCGTGAACAATGGACGCTGGACTACCGCCTGGTATCGGATGACCAGGGCCGTATCGCCGACAACACCGATTGGGTGCTCGGGTTTTATGTCAGTGGCCGGGAGCTGGATTTGCAGCGGACGCGTCGCTCAGGCACCAGGCTGCGTGCTTTTGATAATAACCTGCAACGTGATAATGCGGCCGTGTATGGCGAAACCAGCACAGCGCTTTCTGAACAGACCACCTTGGTGATCGGTGGCCGGCTGGAGCGCTACAAAGACGATTACCGAGACAATGGCAACCTGACGATTCAACAGCGGCATAGTATGTGGGGCGGCAAGCTTAGCCTGAACTTCCAGGCCAGTGAGCAGGCCATGATTTATACTTTGTTGTCACGCGGCTATAAAGTCGGCGGCGTCAATGGTGAAGCGTTATCCAGAGCGGGTGATGATGGCCTGGAAGCTTTACTGCAACAAGCGACTTTTGAACCGGAAACCCTGGTAAATGCTGAGTTTGGTGTCAAAGGCGCGGCCATCGATGGCAGCTTGGTGACCCGGGTGGCGGTGTTCCATATGTGGCGCGATGACATGCAGGTCAAAGGCTGGCTGAATCCAGAGCTTGGTCCTGAGTTTGCTGGCTTTATTGATAATGCCGGTCGGGGCCGCAATTACGGTATTGAGATGGAAAACCGCCTGGTGCTGCATCCGAGCTTTACCCTGCATGTGAGTGCCGGGCTGCTCAAATCCAAATTAGGCCCTTATGTCACCCAGGCCGGCCTGGATATGACCGGACGGGATCAGGCGCATGCGCCACGCTTTACCTATCAGCTGGCGGGTGACTGGTTCCTGAGTGAGCAACTCACGCTGCAGGCCAGTGTGCAGGGTAAAAGCGGTTTCTATTACTCCGATGGCCACAACGCCCGCTCGGCCAGCTCCGAGCTGGTCAATCTGCGCTTGAACTATCAGCTGGAGCAGTGGCAATTTGCATTCTGGTCGCGCAATGCATTGAATCAAGACCGGGGCGTACGTGGCTTTTACTTTGGCAATGATCCTCGCGATGAATACGCGCCTCATACTTATGAGCAATGGGGTGAGCCACGCCGCTTTGGTGTGACCGCAAGCTATCAATTCTAAACAGGATACTCAGGAGGCAATGATGAAACTTTCCGTAGAAATCAGCAAGTACCCACTGGCCGATGAGTACATTGGTCCTATTAAGGCCTTTATTGAACAACTGCAGCAAGAGCCGGAGCTGTATATCATTACCAACACCATGAGCACCCAGCTATTTGGTGATTACGATGCGGTGATGGCTGCATTGCAGCGCTGCATGAAATGGTCGTTTGAGCGTTACGGTAAACTGGTGTTTGTCTGCAAGTTCATCCCAGGTGATCTGCGGCCATGATGGCGGCTTTGCAGCAGTTTTGGCAAGAGTGGCAGCTGCTGACCAGCCTGGAGCTGGTGGCCATGCTGCTTGCTCTGGCTTACTTGCTGCTCGCCATGCGCCATAGTTTGTGGTGCTGGCCGGCTGCGCTGGTCAGTACTCTGATTTACACCTACGTGATGTGGCAGCATCAGCTGTATTCAGAAACGCTGTTGCAGCTCTATTATGCGGCTATGGCGGTGTACGGGCTGGTGCACTGGCAGCAGCTGCAGCAACAATTGCAGCAGCCTAAAGCGATAAAGCCAGTGATTGAGTGGGGGTTGCGCCAGCATCTGGGGTGGATTGGCATCGCCGCGGGTAGCGGTCTGGTTCTGGGTTATTACATGGCCAACTATACCCAGGCCGACTTTGCCTGGCTGGATGCACAAACCACCACCTTTAGCATCATGACCACCCTGCTGGTGGTGCGCAAAGTGTTGTCAAACTGGCTGTATTGGGTGGTGATCGATGCGGTTTGTATCTATGTTTATTTTCAGAAAGGCCTGTACTTCACCACCGGCCTCTTTGTACTCTACACCTTCTTGGCAGTGATAGGATACCTGGCATGGCGCAGCCATTACCGGCAACAACAACATACCAGCGGGCAGGTGCTGCAGCCGGCCTGAGCGATGATGAGGCAGAGCAACGCATTCGTCAGCTCTGCTTGCATCTGGAGTTTTTTGCCAGTCACCCGCCGATAGCCATGAAGCCACTGTCGCAAGGCAGCACCAACTTAAGTTACTGGGTGAAAACCAAGCGCGGTGAATATGTGGTGCGCCACTATGCGCCGGATGTCACCGGGGTATGCCGTCAGCAAGAGCTGCGTTGTCAGCATGCCGCTGCGGTTGCAGATCTGGCGCCCCCGCCTTTATGCC
This sequence comes from Alkalimonas amylolytica, assembly GCF_900107845.1. Classification (GTDB taxonomy): domain Bacteria; phylum Pseudomonadota; class Gammaproteobacteria; order Enterobacterales; family Alteromonadaceae; genus Alkalimonas; species Alkalimonas amylolytica. The sequence goes on along the minus strand of NZ_FNRM01000001.1, from coordinate 701,359 downwards.
TGAACAATCATCAACAGGTGCTGATTTCGCAATACTTACCAGAGGGTAAGCCTCTGGCGTTATCGACCTCGCTGTTGGCGGCCATGGCGAACCAGTTGGTGCGCTTGCACCGGTTGCAAGTACAAACCCCGGTGTTACAACCAGGTCGCTATCTGCAGGAGTTAAAATCCCATGCTAAAGCAAGCTGGATGGCTGCAGATGAAGCATTATTTAGTGCATGCATACAGGCCGTCGAAGCATTTGAAGCGATGCCACAGGATTTGGTGTTGTGTCATCTGGATTTGCATGCCGGCAATTTGCTCTGGCAGCAACAGCGGATCTGGTTGCTGGATTTTGAATATGCCCAACTGGCGGACAGTAGTCTGGATTTGGCTTCGGTGCTGGAAAACTTTGTCTTGGATAGCGTGCAAAGCGAGCGGTTGCTGCAGTTGTATTGGCAACAACGCAACGCTGGCTTATCTGCCGAGTGTTGGCAGGATAAAGTGGCCGCTGCCAGGGTGCTGTATCAGGGATTTTGCTGGCTTTGGTACCTTGCCTTACCAGAAGGAAAGGCTCAGGCGGTACAGCACCAACAACGCTTGCAGTTTTTGCTGCAGCAAGGGTAAGCCGCCTTATCACCACGTTGGGTTAGAGACCTCCTAGCCGCTCAGCCAGGACTTTGTAGCGCTCCACGTCTTCTTTCTTAAACAAGGGCTTACCTTGCTCATCTTTATCTGTGGTGACCAGTAGGTTTTCCCGTGCCAGGCGTTCAACCCGTATGCTCTGCACACCAAGAAACTCGGCCACTTCATCCACACTCATCAGGCTCATGCTGTTATCCTTACTCTCTTTTATTGTCGTTTGTGCTAAGTAAAGCCTAAAACTGATGATTTGTGAATCAAATTTTTTGCGTTCAGCCTGTAACAACTGGTTACACCTAAGGTTGATAGAAAAGTGGCGCATCGCCAGCAGGCATGATAATTTTTTGCTGCTAAAGCATAAGGACAGCATGATGAAACTTTTAACCACTTTACTTTGTATTCCGCTCAGCCTGACTACTGCCGTTTTTGCAGATAGCAAGGGAGCTCCTGTCGCCGAGTCGCGGCCTTTTACGGTTAGTTCACCTCATGGTGACCGGGTTGATCCCTACTATTGGCTGCGGGACGATTCGCGAAGCAGTCCGGAAGTGATTGCCTATCTGGAAGCTGAAAATGCCTATGCTCTGGCGCATCAGGCCTCTTATGCTGACCTGGTGGAGCAATTGACCGATGAATTGATCGGACGTTTGCAGCAGGATGACAGTTCTGTTCCGTTTGTCATGGGTGACTATCAGTACAGCACCCGCTTTGAAACAGGCAAAGAGTACCCAATTTACGTGCGTACGCCGGTCGCAGGTGGTGATGAGCAGATCCTGTTGGATGTGAATGTTTTGGCCGAAGGCCAGGATTATTTTCAGGTCGCCAATTGGTCGGTAAGCCCCGATCAGCAAAAGCTGGCTTATATGGAAGATACCACCGGGCGGCGTCAGTATCAGCTGCGGGTGAAAGATTTAACGACAGGCACCTTGCTGGCCGACACCATGACAGGGCTCTCATCATCTCTGGCCTGGAGTGCCGATAGCCAGCACCTGTTTGTGGTGGAAAATGATCCTGTAACCTTGCTTAGTACCAAAGTTTACCGCCATAAACTGGGCAGCCCGGTCAATGAGCGTGCTTTGGTGTATCAGGAACACGACAACAGCTTTTTTATGGGAGTTGGTAACACCCGCGATCGTAATTTCGTAGTAATTGGTGTGAGCAGCACGGTTTCCAATGAGATGCGGGTGCTGGATGCCAGTAAGCCGGATGGAGACTTTCAGCTGATAGCCCCACGCCAGCGTGATTTTAAATACTCGGTCGACCACCTGAATGGCCGCTGGATTATCAATACCGACTGGGATGCGCCCAATTACCGCCTGATGACTGTCGCGCACGATAAAATTGGCGATCGCAATCACTGGCAAGAATTAATTGGCCATGATGAGCAGGTCTTCCTTGAAAGCTTTATTGCTTTTGAAAACTACCTTGTCATTAACGAACGCAGTGAAGGCTTACGTCGTATCCGTCTGATCAATTGGGAAGACATGAATCAGCAACAGTTTCTGGCGTCGGATGAGCCCAGTTACGTGATGGGTTTTTCCGTTAACCCTGAGCAGAGCCAGCAGTGGCTGCGTTATACCTATACCTCACTGACCACACCTGCCAGTGTCTATGAAGTCCATATGAAGACTGGCGAGCGGCGTTTGCTAAAGCAAGATGTAGTGCTTGGCGGTTTCGACCAGGCCAATTACGTCACTGAACGGGTTTGGGTACCGGTAGACGATGGAGTCAAAGTCCCGGTTAGTTTGCTGTACCGCAAGGGTTTTGAGCGTGATGGTTCAGCACCTTTGTATCAATATGCTTATGGCTCCTATGGTATTTCGATGGACCCATTCTTTCGTTCTGGCATTTTGTCGCTGGTCGATCGCGGCTTTGTCTACGCCATAGCGCATATACGTGGTGGTCAGGAGATGGGCCGCCACTGGTACGAAGATGGTAAGCTATTGAATAAAATCAATACCTTTACTGACTTCATTGCAGTAACCGATTATCTGGTAGAGCACAAGTATGCTGCACCGGATACAGTGATCGGGATGGGGGGCAGTGCTGGTGGCTTATTGATGGGAGCAGTTGCCAATATGGCCCCACAGAAGTATCTGGGGTTGGTAGCGCATGTGCCTTTTGTCGACGTGGTCACCACCATGCTGGATGAGAGCCTGCCACTGACCACCAATGAGTACGATGAGTGGGGCAATCCGAATGACAAAGTCTATTATGACTACATGCTGTCCTATTCGCCTTATGATCAGGTCAGCGAGCAGGCTTACCCAGCTTTGTTTATCACAACAGGCTTTCATGACTCACAGGTGCAGTACTTTGAGCCGGCGAAGTGGGTTGCAAGGCTACGTACCGTCAATACCTCGGATAAGCCGATCCTGTTTCGTACCACAATGGAAGCAGGGCATGGTGGTCGCTCAGGCCGTTTTGCCCGCTTGGGGCAGGTTGCTGAAGAGTATGGGTTTCTGCTGGACTTAGTGCAGCAGGCACAGTCGGCCCGCGATTAACTTGGCACATGACGTGTCGGGGCCTGAAACAGGCCCCGACACATTTCCAATCGTTTGTTACTACGCTAAGACAACTGCCATACGCCAGGCCAGCGCTTTGATACGGGCCTTGGTTAGGCTTCCTCAAAGCCGCTGCTAATCAGTTGCACCACAGCTTGTAAAGCTAGCTCGGCATCCTCACCTTCAGCGACAATCTCCAGTAATTTGCCTTTACTGCTTGCCAGCATTAACAAGGCCAAAACACTGCTGGCATCGGCAGATTTACCATCCTGAATCAGCGCTATCTTGCTTTGAAACTGCTGACACAGCTGCGCTAGCTTAGCTGCCGGCCGGGCATGCAGGCCCAGCGGATTGACGATGGTGACTTCGGCGCTACACTTTGTGGCCATGGTGACGTACCAGTTCGCGATGGCGGATTTGAATGTCACTGCGCTGTTCGCGCAACAAGTCGGCTAACTGTTCGGCAATAAAGACCGAGCGGTGTTGGCCACCGGTACAGCCGATAGCTATGGTCAGATAGCTGCGGTTGTTTTTTTCCAGTTGTGGTAACCAATGGACAACAAATTGATGGATTTGGTGAATGTAATCGTGCACCACAGGCTTCGTTGCCAGGTACTGTTGGACTGGCAGATCCAGCCCGGTTTGAGGTTTGAGCTCCGGCTCCCAGTGCGGGTTGGGTAAAAAGCGGGCATCAAACACAAAATCGGCGTCTTTGGGGATACCGTATTTAAAACCAAAGGATTCAAACAGAATCACCAGTCGGCCAGATTGCTGGCCTAGCAGACGTTCGCGAATTTGATCCGCCAGCTGGTAGACATTAAGCTCTGTGGTGTCGATGTAGAGATCGGCGCGACTGGCTATTGGGTCGAGCAGTTGTTGTTCACGCAAAATAGCATCGTCCAGCGACATGGCCTGATGCGATAATGGATGCATGCGACGGGTTTCGCTAAAGCGTTTGATCAGGCTGTTGTGATCGGCATCCAGATAAAGGATGGTCAACTCCAGCTTACGCGGTAAGTAAGTGAGGATTTCTGCCAGTTCGTCCGGCTCTTCCGGTAAGTTGCGGACATCAATGCTGATGGCTACCCGCTCGTACTTACCCATCACGGCATTGGCGAGTGTTGGTAGTAGATTAACGGGAATATTGTCAACACAATAATACCCCAGGTCTTCCAGTACCCGCAGGGCGACCGATTTGCCGGAGCCTGAACGGCCACTGACGACCAACAATTTCATCTAACTTTCCGCCTCTTGTTGAGCTGCCAGTAAAATTTGGTATAAATCACTGTCGGATGTAGCATGGCGAATTTTTCGGGTCAGCTCTTTTTTCGACAGCAGTCGGGCTATGGATGCCAAGGTATTAAGATGCATCTGGCACTGGTTTTCCGGGATCAGGATAGCGCAGAAAATATCCACGGCCTGGTTGTCGATGGCATCAAATTGGATCGGATCTTTACTGACCACGAAGATCAAGACGGGCTGCTCGACATCTTTTAGTTTGCCATGGGGGATGGCAATGCCTCCACCGATGCCGGTTGAACCAAGCCGTTCCCGTGCCATCAGGGACTCCAGGATCACGTACTCCGACGTCTCAGGCAGCTGTTGGTGTCCCAGTTCGGCGATGTACTCAAGAATGCGTTTTTTGCTGTTAAAAAGGACTGCACTTTTGGTACAGTCCTGAGATAACATAGTGCTCAATGTAGTCATGCTGGTCAGTGTCGGGCTAATTTCTCTTTGTGCTTAATGACTTGCCGATCCAATTTGTCGATCAGTTGGTCAATGGCGGCATACATATTTTCACTTTCCGAAACGGCAAAAACTTCACCACCGTTCAGGTTGAGCTTGGCTTCTGCAATCTGCTGTAATTTTTCCACGTTTAGCACCACATGTACATTGTTAATGTGCTCGAAGTGGCGCTCGAGTTTGGCAAACTTGTTATCCACGTAGTCTTTTAAGGCTTCGGTGATTTCAACATGACGACCGGTAAGATTGATTTGCATAGCCTGTTTCCTTCTGGTTAAGTACTCAAAGCAAGGTCTTGCGTTGATTTGACGGCGGGATCAGCAAGGCCTCACGGTACTTGGCAATGGTTCTGCGGGCAACATTGATGCCCTGGTCCGACAAAATTTCCACCATCTTACTGTCACTCAGTGGTTTTGCCGGGTTTTCCGCCGCCACTAACTTCTTAATTAGAGCCCGAATCGCGGTGGACGAGCACTCGCCACCATTCTCGGTGCTGACATGACTGGAGAAAAAGAATTTCAGCTCAAAAATACCCCGTGGTGTGTGCATGAACTTTTGCGTGGTCACCCTGGAAATGGTGGACTCATGCATGCCGACCATTTCGGCAACATCATTCAGCACCATAGGTTTCATCGCTTCTTCCCCGTGTTCAAAAAAGCCTTGCTGCTGTTGCACAATGCAATTGGCCACTTTCAGCAAGGTATCATTTCTGCTCTCGATGCTTTTTAGAAACCACTTGGCTTCTTGCAAATGTGAGCGAATAAACTGACTGTCCGCGCTATTCTTGGCGGTACGGCTCATGGCTGCGTAGTGTTGATTGATACGTATTTTGGGCATCGAATCCGGATTAAGTTCCACCAGCCAGCGACCTTTTACTTTTTTAACCGTCACATCCGGAATAATGTAGCTTTGTTCTTCGCGGATCACGGTGGTACCAGGTCGTGGATTCAGGCTATGGATCAGCTTCATCGTATCACGCAGCTCGTCTTCTTTGAGCCGGGTTAGCTTCATCAGGGTACGAAAATCGCGATTGGCCAGTAAGTCGGCATGCAGGCTAATCAGTTGTCTGGCTTCTGCCAGCATGGGGGTGGCGGGATCGAACTGGCGCAGCTGCACCAGCAAGGATTCCTGCACGCTGCGAGATCCAACGCCGATTGGGTCAAACAACTGAATACGCTTTAGCACCGCCTCAACTTCATCTTCCTCGATCTCATCCATACCAAGCGACTCGAGGATATCTTCACAACCGATGGTTAAAAAGCCACTCTCATCGATGGCTTCAATGATGATTTCGGCAATAGCGCGGTCTGTATCGGAAAAAGGAGTCAATTCCATCTGCCAACGCAGATAGCTTTGCAGGGTTTCACTGGTTTCGCCCTGGTAAGTCGTGTCTTCATCGCCATTGTAGCTGCCGGAGGTCACCGGGGCGGCGCTAACCAGATCATCCCAGTGGTTATCCAGTGGTAAGTCGTCGCTGATGTCCTGGCTGGTCATCGCTTCGCCGGTATCAGGCTCATAGGGCTCATCAGTACCGCTGTCATCAGCACCATCATCTGATGCCGCATTGGCTCGTTCGGCACTTAGCTCGCCTAAGCCATGTTCATCGCTGCCGTTCAGTTGCTCGTAATCCTCTTCGGCCTCAAGCAAGGGGTTGGCATCCAGCGCTTCCTGGATTTCCTGTTGCAACTCAATGGTCGACAGCTGGAGTAGCCGGATGGCCTGCTGCAGCTGAGGAGTCATGGTGAGTTGCTGGCCAAGACGAAGTTGCAAAGATGGCTTCATCGGTGTGTACTGTGCTCCTGCATAAAAATTGAAAGCCTGACGCTATAACTATAGCCTGAATTGCTCACCTAGGTATACATCCCTGACTTGCTGATTGGCAAGAACATCGGCAGGTGTTCCTTTGGCAATCAGCTCACCATGACTCACTATGTAGGCGGTTTCACAGACATCAAGGGTTTCACGCACATTGTGATCGGTGATCAGCACGCCGATGCCCCGCTGACTTAAATGTTGAATTATTTTCTTAATATCAAGTACCGAGATCGGATCGACACCGGCAAAGGGCTCATCCAGAAGAATAAAACGCGGATCTGCTGCCAGTGCCCGGGCAATTTCGACCCTGCGACGTTCGCCTCCTGACAGACTCATGCCAAGGCTCTGACTGATATGGCCAATATGAAACTCTTCCAGAAGATCATCGGCGGTTTCTTCCTGTTGGGCTGCCGTCAGATCTTTACGGGTTTGCAGGATGGCCATCAGGTTGTCCCGTACGGTTAATTTACGGAAAATCGAACTTTCCTGGGGCAGATAACCAATACCGAGCCGGGCGCGCTGATGGATCGGTTGATCGGTTAAATCCTGCTCACCCAACTGGATCCGACCTTTGTCACTTGGAACCAGCCCAACAATCATGTAAAAGGTGGTGGTTTTGCCTGCACCATTGGGGCCTAGCAAACCGACAATTTGGCCGGCGTTGACTTCAAGGCTGACATCTTTCACCACCTGGCGTCCTTTGTAGCTTTTGGCCAGATGTGCTGCAGTTAATTTCATGGTTGTTGTTTCTCTTGCTTCTTCTCTGGCTGTGGCAAGGCCTCAGGCGCAAAAATGGTGCGGACACGGCCATTTTCTCCACGCTCTGCCTGCAGTTGCTGCGTTTCGATGTTGTACTCAATTCTGGCGGCTTGCACCAAGCTACCACTTTGCTTTAACTCTGCCGCACCGACCATGACCAAGATCCGACTGGCCCGGTCGTAACGGATCTCATAGGCTTCCGCTTCGACCAGGGAGTTATCTTCCATCCGCTGACTGTAGGTTGCTGGTGAGCCGCTGGCAATAAAGATTTCCAGCCCTTTGCCAGCTGAACCATCGACCTCCAGCCGCTCGGCTCGGATGGTGAGACTACCTTGCTGGACCAACACATTGCGTTCATACACTACATTCGAGCTTTGCAAATCGGTGAAAAAGGCCTCGGAGTCGATGCTCAGTGGTTGTTGAAAATCCGGCAGGGTTGAAGCCAGAGCGGATGCTGTGAGCAATAGGGCCGCCGAGGCAATTTTAAGGTTCATGATGGTAATCCGTTCGTAAGTGATGTTCAATTTCAATCGTCTGCTGCACAATACTAGCACGCAAACCTCGGCCAAAAATGGTAAAGCCATCGCCAAAGATCTGCACATCCTCGTCGGTAACAAATTGCTCTGAGGGTAACAGCATTTCAAGATAACTGGTTTGCACCCGATCAATCAAATCACCACTGGCCAGATTTTGCAGCAGCACAGCGCCATCCAAAATCAGTTTGTCATCCGGATAAAGCACTGCTGTGTTGCTGGATGCTTGCCAGCTCAGGTTGTGCGTCCTATCCAGTAAGGTAAACACTGGCTGCTCCAGCTGGGTAAAGCCCAGCAAATCGTAATGCTCCATGCGACTTGCTTTCATCAGCTCACTCAGAAGACCCTGCTCATCGTATACGATACGTGTCAGCTGCTCAGCCACGAAGTCTGGGATCAACTCACGCTCGGTCAATGGTGCACTGGCTTCATCACTGCGGTCATACCAATACCAGGCCACTGCCAGCAAAGCAAGAAGCAGTAACAGGGTGCTCCAGGGCTTCATGTGCTACTGCCCTGGAACTGGTGAAAGGCATTTCGACTCATTAGCAGTAAGTCCGCTGCTTCACGAACAGCACCAAAGCCGCCTTGGCAGGTGGTAACATAATGACTGTGCAGACGCAAATAAGGATGTGCATCCCGCACAGCGATGCTGAGTCCAACGTGTTGCATGACTTCCCAGTCACTCAGATCATCGCCAATGTAGGCGACCTGCGCTGGTGTGAGCCGTTCTTTTTGCAGTATCTCGGTAAATGCAGGCTGTTTACGCTCTTGTCCCTGATAGATATGAGGTACCGTCAGTGATTGCATGCGGTGTTTGACGATCTCGGAATGACGGCCGGTAATGATGGCGACCTCCACACCAGCTTTTCGCAAGGCTTTGATACCATAACCATCCCGGGTATGAAACGCTTTCAGTTCTTCGCCATTATTGCCCAGATAGATACGGCCATCTGAGAAAACGCCATCGACATCGCAAATCAGTAACCGGACTTGCTGCGCTTGTTGCCAAAGGGCGAGAGAAACCTCCTGATAGCATTGCTTAAATAGTTGCTGCATATCAGAGCACTCCAGCTTTTAGTAAATCGTGCATATTCATTGCTCCTACCGGGTGCTGGTGTTGATCCACAATGACCAAGCCATTTATTTTCCGCTGCTCCATCAGTTTCAGGGCCTCAGCTGCCAACATCTGTGGCTGGGCGGTGATGCAGTTGCGTACCATCACCGCCGTAATCAGCGTATCGTGTATATCGTAGCGCTGGTCAAGAATACGGCGTAAATCACCATCGGTAAAAATGCCCTGCAAGACACCGTGTTTGTCCACCACTGTGGTCATGCCCAGCCCCTTAGCCGACATTTCCAGCAGCGCTGTTTTAATGGTGGCTGTGGTAGGTACCATCGGGATGGTATTGCCGGTATGCATGACGTCCTCAAGACGAAGCAGCAGTCGTCGGCCGAGACTGCCTCCAGGATGCGACAGGGCAAAATCATCGGCAGAAAAGCCCCTGGCGTTGAGCAGTGCGACAGCCATGGCATCTCCCATCGCCAGAGTGGCGGTGGTACTGGCGGTTGGTGCCAGGCCGAGCGGACAAGCTTCTTGCTCTACCTGCACACAAACATGCACGTCTGATAGCCTCGCCAGGGTTGAGGCCGGATTGCCACTCATGCCAATTAAATGCGCACCAATACGCTTGAGCACAGGAATAATGGTTAACACTTCGCCGGTTTCACCGGAGTTGGAAATGGCAATGACCACGTCGTCCTTGGTAATCATGCCCAAGTCACCATGACTGGCCTCACCCGGATGGACGAAAAAAGCTGGCGTACCGGTTGATGCAAAGGTAGCCGCTATTTTGTTGGCAATATGACCGGACTTGCCCATGCCAGAAACAATCACCCGACCCGGGCTGTCCATAATTAACTGGCAGGCTTTATTGAAATCATCATTCACAAAGCGTGCTAGTTGCGAAATGGCGGTTGCTTCAATCTGCAACACCTGCAGCGCTTGTTGGGTAAAATCTATGGTCATGCTGTATCCATTAACTCTAGCTGGAAAACAATAAGTACTGATAGCCAATAAAAGCCATCAACAGTATGCAGCCTTCGACCCGATTAATGCGCCGAAGTTTGCCTAAACGTAAACTCATCAGTAATAAAGCCAGGGTTGCCGCCATCATCACGTAGCTGTCACGGCCTGCAGCAGCAGCGTCGATTACCCCTGGGGCAATGATGGTGCCAACGCCGAGCACCGCCAGAATATTAAAAATATTCGAACCAATGATGTTGCCAAGGGCTAAGTCATCCTCGCCTTTTAAAATACCAATAAGGCTGGCAGCCAGCTCAGGCAGGCTGGTGCCTATGGCGATGATGGTCAAGCCAATCAGTAAATCGCTCATGCCAAAGTGGCTGGCAATGGTCACAGCCCCGTGCACCAGCAGCTGTGAACTGGCAAGCAGCAGGGCCAGCCCAAGTACCAGCCAGACAGTCGCTTGCCAGGTCGGGGTGGGAGGCGGTAACTCTGCCTGGTACTCCGTCAATAAGGGATCGTCCGGTGGTGCATGTTTCCCCCAATACACCATCAGGACTAAAAACAACACAAAGCCACCTAAAAACAAAGCTCCTTCAGCTCGGGTTAAGCTTTGGTCGGCTAGAAACAGGTAGCCTAACAGGGTGACTAGGATCAGCAATGGAAATTCGCGTTTAATGGTCATGGAGGCTACAGCGATCGGTTTCAACAAGGCGGTGGCACCAATCACCAGCAAAATATTGGTAATGTTGGAACCAAGGGCATTGCCGACGGCCGTATCGAGTCGGCCTTGCCAGGCTGCTGTGGCCGAGACCATGATTTCAGGGGCTGAAGAGCCCATTGCAACGATAGTCAGGCCAATGATCATCGGTGAAATGTTTAGATTACGAGCTATGGAAGAGGCGCCGTAGACAAAACGATCGGCACTCCAGATCAGTAGTACCAGGCCAACCAGGACAAAAATAGTGGCAACAAGCAGTGGAGACACCTGTGATTCCTTGTAAACAATGGATCCTGTTGGCGCATTTTCCCGTTTATTGACAGGAAAAGCAAAACTTAGTGCGTCGGGAGAACGTTCTACTTTCTGCAATGACTTGTTACGAATAATAGCAAGGTGTTGTGGTGGTAATTTTGTTACAATTGATCCTTTACTCAAGGTTGGCAGGATAAGCGTAATGGTCCTGTCAATTGAAATGATGTATCAGCACCGGTATAGTGCGCGGCTGCACTGATGCAGGCTCGCGAGCAATGGATGGAGAGAATTTTGTCCGATTTGATGGTGGATATTCAAAATCTGACATTCAGCCGTGGAGAGCGGCTGATATATGATGGCATGAGCATGCAGGTCAAGCGTGGCCAGGTTACGGCTATCATGGGGCCCAGCGGCATTGGTAAAACCACCTTGCTGAAACTGATTGGTGGCCAGCTGAAGCCGGAGCGGGGGGACATCCTGTACCAGGGGCGCTCCATTCCTAAAATGAGCCGGGCAGAACTGTACCAAACGCGTAAATCAATGAGCATGTTGTTTCAAAGTGGTGCCTTGTTCAGTGAAATGACGGTGTTTGATAATGTTGCTTTCCCTATTCGGGAACACACCAAATTACCGGAAACCCTGATTCGTACTATGGTGTTGATGAAGCTCGAGGCCGTCGGTTTGCGCGGAGCCCGGGATTTGATGCCATCCGAGCTGTCTGGAGGCATGGCCCGCCGGGCTGCTCTGGCCAGAGCCATCGCGCTTGATCCTGAACTGATCATGTACGATGAGCCTTTTGCCGGTCAGGATCCCATTTCGATGGGTATCGTGGTCAAATTGATTCGTGAACTCAACAATGCGCTGGGACTCACTTCTATCGTGGTGTCTCACGATGTACCCGAAGTGATGAGTATTGCCGATTATGTTTACGTGGTGGCAGAGAAGCATGTGATTGGTGAGGGCACTCCGGAACAACTCAGGCAGCATGCATCCCCTTTGGTGCAGCAGTTCTTAAAAGGCGAAGCCGATGGGGCAGTGCCATTCCACTTTAAAGCGGCGCCTTATGCCGATGAATTAATGGAGCTGTTGTAATGTTTGTAGACCGATTACAACGCCTGGGTGCCAATACTATACAAACCGTCGCAGGCTTAGGCCGAGCCACCTTGATGCTGATGGGTGCCGTATTTGGCAAACCGGATGTCCGCAAAGGTTTTCCGCTGTTAATCAAACAGCTGTATGTGGTTGGGGTTTTGTCGCTGCTGATCATCGTGGTGTCAGGCCTTTTTATTGGCATGGTCCTTGGATTGCAGGGCTATACGGTGTTGGTGAAGTTTGGAGCCGAAGGCATGCTGGGTCCCTTGGTGGCTCTGAGCTTGTTGCGTGAACTTGGCCCTGTAGTAACGGCTTTGCTGTTCGCAGGCCGGGCAGGCAGCGCCTTAACGGCGGAGATTGGCTTGATGAAAGCGACCGAGCAAATTTCCAGCATGGAAATGATGGCGGTCGATCCATTGCGACGTATTATTGCACCCCGCTTCTGGGCTGGTGTGATCAGTATGCCCTTACTGGCTGTCGTCTTTACTGCCGTCGGTATTTTGGGAGGCCATTTGGTCGGTGTGGACTGGCTGGGGGTGGATGCAGGCAGCTATTGGTCCGCTATGCAGGCCAATGTCGATCTGTATCAGGATGTTTTCAATGGCATCATCAAAAGTATTGTGTTTGCTTTTGTGGTGATGGCAATCGCTTTGCACAAGGGTTTCGATGCGGTGCCGACATCCGAAGGCATAGCTAAGGCGACTACGGAAACCGTAGTGACTGCATCGCTGGCAGTGCTGGCGTTCGATTTTGTATTAACCGCATTAATGTTTGGTGGATAAGATGAACACACGGAAAATTGAAATTGCTGTTGGCTGTTTTGTCGCTATCGCGATAGGGGCATTTTTGATCCTGGCATTGAAAGTGGCCAACACGGGTTTTGCCGGTTCAGGCGAAACCTATACCTTGTACGCCGACTTTGAAAACATTGGTGGTTTAAAAACCCGCTCGCCGATCAAAGTAGGTGGCGTTGTGGTCGGCCGGGTAGCTTCCATTGAGCTGGATAAAACCTTTTATACCCCGCGGGTGCGGCTGGAAATTTCTAAGCAATACGATAACTTTCCGGAAACCAGTTCTGTGGTGATTCTGACCTCAGGGCTGCTAGGCGAGCAGTATCTAGGCATTCAGCCTGGTTTTATCGATGAAACCGTGCATATCCTGCAAGATGGGGATGTGATTGAAGATACCCGTTCAGCCATGGTGCTGGAAGAGTTAATTGGTCAATTTCTTTTTAACCGGAATTAATCATGAATATAGTGAAAACAATGAGCCAACTGCTGTTGGCTGCAAGCCTGGTAATCAGTGCCAGCGCTCAGGCTGAAGTAGAGCGCTTCACCGATCCGTATCAGATGATTTCAGTGGTGGCAGATCATGCCTTTAGCCGACTGGCGCAAGAAAAAGACAACATCAAACAAAACCCGGAAATTCTGCGTACTATGGTGCATGAAGAATTGTTGCCTTACATCGATGTGCGTTATGCCGCTTTTCGGGTCATCGGTAATCATATTCGCAGTACCACGGAAGAAGAGCGTGATGCCTTTGTTGCCGCTTTCCAGGAATACATGATTTCCACCTATGCCGGTACTTTTACGCTGTACCGGGATCAGCGGGTGATTGTAGAGCCTGGACAGGATGTGGGCAATCGTCGGGTGGCGACGGTACGGACCCGGGTGATTGATCCCGGTAAACCCGATATAACCATCGAGTTCAAATTGATTCGCCATCGGGATAGCGAGTACTGGCAGGTATTTGACATGGTGGCTGAGGGTATCTCATTGCTGGACAGCAAACGGGCAGAACTGGGCGGTATGATTCGTCAGCAAGGTCTGGCGCGGGTTACCGAGTTATTGCAAGAGCGTGCCAAGCAACCCATTGAACTGGCCGAACCTGAGGAGTAAGCTGTGCTGAACATTGAGCAGCAGCAACAGCGGCTGTTATTCAGCGGCGTGCTGGACAGAAATACGCTGCTGGCCTTTTGGCCTTTTCGCCTGCTGAACAGTTTGTCGGGTGATGTGGTATTCGATTTAAGTCAGTTGCAATCGATCGATACTGCAGGACTTGCCTGGCTGTTAAAGCAATTAGCACTTGCCAGGCAGGCCGGCTTGGTGGTTCAATTGCAGCATGTTCCTGAGCAAATGCGCTCACTGGCGAAAGTCAGCGATGTGCTTGAGCTCTTGCCTATCAGTGATTAATGTCGGGAATTCATGGATATTCAACAAATAGAACAAATGCTGCAGGAACAATTGCAGCTCACAGAAGTCAAAGTCAGCGCTGATGGTTCACACTACTCAGTGCTGGCAATTGGTGACTGCTTTGCCGATGTCAGCCGGGTGCGGCAGCAGCAAATGATTTATGGCCCTTTGATGGCAGCCATCCAGGATGGCAGTATTCATGCGGTGTCTATTCGAACCTTTACCCCAGCGCAATGGCGTAGAGAAAAATTACTTAACTCATCGATGTAATCACTTATGCAGCAATTTCTTGTGACCGGTGGTGCTGAACTGCGTGGCGAGGTAACCATTTCCGGTGCCAAGAACGCAGCACTTCCTATACTTTTTGCCAGTATTTTGTCTCAGGATCAGGTCATTATTGATAACGTACCTGAACTGAAAGACATTGATACTACCTTTCAATTATTGCGTCAGTTTGGCGCAACCGTCGAGCGTGCTGGACACCAGGTGCAGATCCACGCCGGTGCCATAAACAGCTATAAAGCCTCCTACGATTTGGTCAAAACCATGCGGGCCTCTATTCTGGCGCTTGGTCCTTTGCTCAGTCGGTTTGGCGAAGCCGAAGTATCCTTACCCGGTGGTTGTGCCATTGGCGCACGGCCGGTCAACCTGCACATTGACGGCTTACGTAAAATGGGGGCTGAGATCACGGTAGAGAATGGCTACATCAAAGCCCGCTCCAGCCGGTTGAAAGGTGCTCATATTGTGATGGATATGGTCAGTGTGACTGGTACTGAAAACCTGATGGCTGCGGCCGTTCTGGCCAGTGGTACCACCATCATTGAAAATGCCGCTCGTGAGCCTGAGGTCACCGACTTAGCCAATTTCCTAATCGCGTTGGGTGCTCGTATTGAAGGGGCAGGCACCGATACCATCCGCATTGAGGGGATCGAGCGCTTAGGTGGCGGTCAGTACCGCGTATTGCCGGATCGCATTGAAACCGGTACCTTTCTGGTGGCTGCAGCAGTTACTGGCGGTGATGTGACCTGCCGCAATACCCAGCCTGGCGAGTTGGAAGTGGTGCTGGATAAGCTGCGTGAAGCTGGCGCGGATATCAGCACAGGCCCGGACTGGATCCGGCTCAATATGGCTGGCCGTACTTTAAAAGCCGTGCAGGTGAAGACAGTGCCACACCCTGGCTTTCCAACCGACATGCAGGCTCAGTTCACGGTGTTGAATGTGGTGGCGCAAGGGGTCGGTACGGTCACGGAAACCATTTTTGAAAACCGCTTTATGCATGTGCCCGAGTTGCAGCGGATGGGGGCTCGGATTCAGTTAGAGGGTAATACTGCGGTTTGCCAGCATACCGAGCATTTAACCGCGGCGCAGGTGATGGCGACCGATCTGCGCGCCTCTGCCAGTTTGGTGATTGCCGGCCTTGTTGCGAAAGGCACTACCGTGGTGGATCGAATTTACCACATAGATCGTGGCTACGAGCAGATTGAACATAAGTTAGCTGGTCTTGGCGCCCATATTGAGCGGGTTGGTTAAACCCGCCAATGGCGCGCAGTTTGTCGTGATGCTTTGGCAGGGAGTTAACGAAATTCGCGGATCAGGGTAGGCACCACCAGTCGCTCATTGTTGCGCTTGATGGTCAGCTGAACCACAGTATCAGGTGGGGTCTCGGCAATCACATTCAGTGCATGCTGGGTACTGCGCAACGGCTTACCATCTATTTCCAGTAAAATATCGTTGACCTGAAGCCCGGCTTCAGCCGCTGGGCTGTGCGGGCTGATGGATGTTAGCTGCACGCCATACAAGGTTTGACCGGTGGAGATGAGTCGATCGCCAGCCGCATTGATGACAGGCTCGCCATTGACGCCGAGATGTCCGCGGATCACCCGGCCATGCTGGATCAGCTTTTCCATTACCCGGTAAGCCAATTGGTATGGCACTGCGAAGAATATCCCTTGTACATCCTGACTCTGACGTTGGAAGGTACCGGCATTGATCCCGACCAAAGTGCCGTTGCTGTTGACCAAAGCGCCACCGGAATTGCCGGCATTAATGGCCGCATCCATCCGCATAAAATCGATATAACCGCGTGAGCTCAGTCCATCGTTGCCATTAGCACTGATAATGCCCTGGGTAATGGTTTGGCCAAGGTTCAGCGGGTTGCCTATGGCCAGCACGACATCCCCCACCTGAGGCTGTAACTCAGGATCCTGCGGGATGGCTGGCAGGTTATCAGCCTCGACGTACAAGAGTGCCAGGTCAGTTATTTCATCATGACCTATCAGCAGTGCTTCAAGCCATCGACCATCCTGTAGCGCCACTTCGATATGATCAGCGCCATAAACCACATGGTGATTGGTTAAGATGTAACCTTGCGAGCTCATAATGACGCCAGAGCCGAGCTCCTGTCGTTCTATGGTGCGCGCTCGTAGCGAACGTGGGTGGCTGATGGTGGTGCGGGTATAGACATTCACCACCGAAGGTGCTGCCAACCGAACGGCACGGGCATAAGAGACGGGCGCAGCTTTTTGCACCGCATCATTTGAGGTATGGCTGGGCCAGGGGAAGCGCAACTGCTCTGGAAACAGCAGTAATAGAATCAGCGCCAGCGCAAGGCCGTAAGCTACACTTCGTAGTAAAAATAACAGAATCTTAAGCACTGACATCGGTTTAGCCAACGATAGAATGTGTTAAGGATACCATTATTTACAGAAAAGCAGTAGCGGGCTAACGCTACTGCTTGGCATATTACCGATAATGGAAGCGGGGTTAGCGGATCAACACATACAGGGTCTGATTGCCACGCTGGATATTCAAGGCAACAACGCCGCGCTGCTCTTGCAAAGCTTTACGTAGCTCGGCCAGGTTATGGATGCGCTGGCGGTTGACTCCGATGATCACATCGCCCTTTTCAAGACCAAGCCGCGCTGCTGGGGCGCTTCGTTCCAACTCACTGATCAATACGCCGGCTTTACCATCCTGGGTTTGATCGTTTAATAAGGTGGCACCTTCCAGCATAGGGTGAATGACATTGGCCGCGACCTGGGCTTGCTCCGCCCGGCGAAGTGTGACGTCGACATCCATGGTGCGACCATCACGCAGGATGGATAAGCGTACCTCACGGCCAGCACCTAAAGTAGCGATCTTGGCTCTGAGCTCACGGAAGTTAATGATGCGGTTGCCATTCATGCCAACAATGACATCACCGGAGCGCAGGCCGGCTTCGGCTGCTGCTGAGTCGGGTAGCACTTCATTAACAAAAGCGCCTTGGGTAACAGACAAGTTCATGGCTTCGGTTAGCTCAGATGTCACATCAATACCACGGATCCCGAGACTGCCCCGGCGGATTTCACCAAACTCAATCATTTGATCCACCAAATTTTTCATCATATTGGATGGGATGGCAAATCCAATGCCGACATTACCGCCATGCGGCCCCAAAATGGCGGTATTAATACCTATCAGCTCGCCGCGTAAATTGACCAAAGCCCCACCCGAGTTGCCGCTGTTGATGGCCGCATCGGTCTGGATAAAGTCTTCGTAGCCTTCCATACCCAGGTTGCCGCGGCCAAGGGCACTGACAATGCCAGAGGTAACCGTTTGGCCAAGCCCAAATGGGTTGCCGATTGCAATGGCAAAATCACCGACTCTGAGGCGATCAGAATCGGCAATGGGCAAGGCGACCAGATTGTCGGCCTCGATTTGCAGCAACGCGATATCGCTCTCAGGATCTTCACCAATTTTCTTGGCAGCGAAGGTGCGACCATCCTGCAGGTTAATGATGATATCTGAGGCATCCCTTATCACATGGGCATTGGTGACGATATAACCTTGCTTGGCATCAATAATCACGCCCGAGCCTAAACCACGAAAAGGGCGTTCTTCACGGAATTCTCCGGGCGCTCTTGGACCAAAAAAGTGGCGAAAAGCGTCCGGCATGCGTTGGCGTACTTCACGGCTACCCTGCACCGAAATATTGACCACGGCAGGGGTGGCTTGCTCCAGCATCGGAGCCAAGGTAGGGGTGTCGCTCTGACTGAGCTGACTTAACGGAAGGTTTGCCTGTGCCAACCCAACAGTTAAAAACAGGCTGGCAAGCAGGCCACAAACAGTAAGGATGTTTTTTTTCATACACGCAGATCTCCATCGAACACGCTGAGCATACAATTTATGATTCAGAATGTTGCTAAAGACGCTCAGCGTTCAAAAAAGTTCATCGGTAATGGGTGAGACAGCATCCAGAAACCTTGTTTCTGGATGCTGTCCGCCTGGTTTTAAGCTGACGCAGGCTTTTTCGCGCTCTCTTTTAACAGGCCACTGGCGCTGCCAGCATAATCTTTCGGTTGCTCAAAAGACTCAGAAAAGGTGGGTTTGCGCTCGTCCAGCTGGTGGATAGACTCACGGATCTGATTGGCGGTATCGGACGACAAATAGGATATTGGTTCCGACTTCTTTTCCAGCAGCGGTTTTTCCACCAGTTCCATCTTACTTTGCTGCAGGTGACTGGCAATTTTACCATAGTTTTGCTGCAACTGAGTTATCAGCTGATTGGTGGTTTCCAGGTGGTTGGAGACATCCACCCGGTATTTTTTCAGTTGCTCCCGGGTGTCGGTGAGCTCTTGTTGTAACTGACTCTGGTTGTGTTGCCGCAGGGCAAGAAACCATGCCACCAGACCTCCACAAACAAAGCCTACTACCAGCCATACTAAAGTCATTGTTAGGGTCATATTTGCTCCTGCATTAACATCAAACGATTCCTCTATAAGTGTAACCGATTTTTTCAGTTAGAGTGGTAAGGCATGTTAAGATATCACTCTTGGTTTAATTGTGGCTGAACAGCCTTCTTTCAAGTAGAGCCATTATGCCTTCACCACAGGAAAAGTATCAGCAGGATTTACAGCGTGCTGATTTCCAGCCGGATGCCGCCCAGGCTGAGGCCGTCCGTCATTTACAACGTTTGTACGATGATTTGCTGCAGCAACAACGCCGTCCGCTGGGGTTATGGCAGCGCTTGCTGGGTAAAAAACCGGAGCAACCTGTTATTGGTTTGTATTTCTGGGGCGGTGTTGGTCGTGGAAAGACCTATCTGGTGGATACCTTTTACGAATGCCTGCCAGTGCAACGTAAAATGCGGGTGCACTTCCACCGTTTTATGCATCGGGTGCATGAAGAGCTAAAAAGTCTGAACAATCAGGCCAACCCACTGGAAATCGTGGCCGATCGCTTCAAACAACAAGCGGATATTATTTGTTTTGATGAGTTCTTCGTGTCGGATATTACTGATGCCATGTTGCTTGGTACCCTAATGCAGGCCTTGTTTAGCCGTGGCATTACCCTTGTTGCTACCTCGAACATTGAACCCGATGGTTTGTATCGTAACGGTTTGCAGCGAGCCCGTTTCTTACCGGCCATCGAATTAATCAAACAGCATACCGTGGTGGTCAATGTTGATAGCGGCATTGACTACCGGCTGCGCACTTTAGAGCAAGCTGAAATTTACCATGCCCCACTGGATCAGCAGGCTGAATTGAATCTGGCGCAGTACTTCCAGGCGTTATCGGATGAGCCAAGGCAGCGGGATGTGGCGATTGAAGTAGCGAACCGACAGATCCAGGCCAGGCATGAAGCTGATGGTGTCGTATGGTTTGGTTTTCGTGAGCTGTGCGAGAGTGCACGCAGTCAATACGACTACATGGAGCTTAGCCGTTGCTACCATACGGTACTGGTATCCGAGGTGAAGGTGATGGGCCAGCACAACGATGATGTGGCACGCCGGTTTATTGCGCTGGTCGATGAGTTTTACGAACGCAATGTCACCTTGATTTTATCGGCTGAAGCTGAACTGGAGGCATTGTATCAGGGCGGCTTACTAAGTTTTGAATTCAAACGCTGCATCAGCCGATTGCAGGAAATGCAGTCACATGAATACCTGGCGCGGCCTCATTTGCCGTAGCGAAGAAAAAAATTGATATTTTTTAACCAGAAGGGCTGATCTTTTGCTGCAGATACATTATAATCCGCGCCCGGCCTACGTTACAGCCTCTACTGCCCTTTAGCCAGGCAGTAATTGTACTCGAAGGGGTACGGTCACGATACACGCAATAGCCCTGCGGGTATCAGGTGTAACTATGTAAGTTTTGGACTATTTAAATGAAAACTTTTACTGCTAAACCAGAAAGCGTTCAACGTGACTGGTACGTTGTTGATGCGACTGGTAAGACTCTGGGACGTATCTCAACTGAAATCGCTGCGCGCTTGCGTGGTAAACACAAGCCTGAGTTTACTCCACACGTAGATACCGGTGATTACATCATCGTGGTCAATGCGGACAAAGTGGTTGTTACTGGCAACAAAGCCAAAGACAAAATGTACTACTCGCACAGTGGTTTCCCAGGTGGCATCAAAGAAATTAACTTTGAAAAGCTGCTGGCGAAAAAACCTGAAATGGTGCTGGAGAAAGCCATCAAAGGTATGTTGCCAAAAGGCCCATTGGGTCGTGCTATGTTCCGTAAGTTAAAAGTGTATGCCGGCGCCGAGCATCAGCATGCTGCTCAGCAACCGCAAGTTTTAGACATCTAATCGGAGCATCACATGGCACAGAATCAATACTATGGAACTGGTCGTCGTAAAAGCTCAACGGCCCGTGTATTTTTAAAAGCTGGCTCAGGCAACATCGTGATCAACAAGCGCTCTATCACTGAGTACTTCGGTCGTGAAACTGCCCGCATGGTGGTGATGCAACCACTGGAGCTGGTTGATATGGTTGGCAAGTTTGACATGCACATCACCGTCAAAGGCGGTGGTATCAGCGGTCAGGCCGGCGCTATCCGTCACGGCATTACCCGTGCCCTGATGGAATTTGACGAAACACTGCGTCCAGAGCTGCGTAAAGCTGGCTTCGTGACCCGTGACGCTCGTCAGGTTGAACGGAAGAAAGTGGGTCTGCGTAAAGCACGTAAACGTCCACAGTACTCCAAGCGTTAAGCTGTATTTACACCAAAGAACCCGGCCTTGTGTCGGGTTTTTTATTGCGATTCAGCGGCGGTTAATCCTTGTGTAAAGCGTGGCTTTTCATTATGATCGTCGATATTTATTCATTTATAATAATTTGCTGGTAAACAGCCGCTTAAACCAAGTTGTGATTAAGCGTTAATGTGGAGATGAGTGGATGAGCAACGCGCCTGTAGATCATGGCCGACGCCGCTTCCTGACCATTGCAACATCGGTCGTGGGCGGAGTAGGGGCCATTGGAGCCGCTGTTCCCTTTATTGCGTCCTGGAGCCCAAGTGAGCGGGCTCGCCAGGCTGGTGCTGCAGTAACTGTAGATGTCAGCAAAATGGAAGAAGGACAGCTAATTCGGGTAGAGTGGCGTGGAAAACCGGTTTGGATCGTCAAACGTACCCAGGAAATGATTGATTCACTGCCGGATCATGAAAACCGCTTACGTGATCCAGAATCGAAGGAGCCACAGCAGCCGCATTATGCTCAGAACCGTCACCGCTCAGTGCGTCCTGAGTTTTTTGTTGCCGTTGGTATCTGTACTCACTTTGGTTGTTCACCGACTTACATGCCGAATGAGTTTGCCGCTCAGGCCGAGGGTGTTCGTTCTGGTTTCTTCTGTCCTTGCCATGGTTCGCGTTTCGATATCGCGGGTCGGGTATTTCAGAATGTCCCTGCGCCAACCAACCTGGAAGTTCCTCCGTACATGTATACCGATGAATTCGTGATCATGGTCGGTGAAGACGAGGAGACGGCCTGATGAAAAACCTGATGAACTGGATTGAGTACCGTTTGCCTGTCATGGAAAAGATGAAAATCCACATGACGCAGTACCCGGCACCCAAAAACTTCAACTTTTGGTACTTCTTTGGCTCATTGGCCATTGTGGTGCTGGTGAACCAAATCCTGACCGGTATTTGGCTGACCATGAATTACGAGCCTTCCGCTGAAGGTGCTTTTCGCTCCATTGAATACATCATGCGGGATGTTGAATACGGCTGGTTGCTGCGTTACATGCACTCCACCGGCGCTTCGGCCTTCTTTGTGGTGGTCTACCTGCATATGCTACGCGGCATGATGTATGGCTCGTATCAAAAACCACGTGAATTGCTGTGGATCTTCGGTATGCTGATTTATCTGGTGCTGATGGCTGAAGCCTTTATGGGCTACATGCTGCCATGGGGCCAGATGTCTTTCTGGGGTGCTCAGGTCATTATCTCGATTTTTGGCGTTATTCCCTTTATTGGTGATGATTTAACGCTGTGGATCCGTGGTGACTACGTCATTTCAGGCGCCACCCTAAACCGTTTCTTTGCACTGCATGTGATTGCGCTGCCGTTGGTGCTGGTGATTTTGGTATTCCTGCACATCATGGCACTGCATGAAGTCGGTTCCAACAACCCGGATGGTATCGAGACCAAACGCGATAACGATGGCACCGTACCAGCAGACGCCGTTAGCAAGTTTGAGTTCCATGACAACTTCACCAAGGGTGGCAAGAAAGTCATTATCGACTCGATCCCATTCCATCCTTACTACACGGTGAAAGATCTGGTTGGTTTGGCTGGCTTCCTATTCCTGTTTGCCTACGTGATTTTCTTTATGCCTGAAGGTGGTGGTTACTTCCTGGAAGCACCAAACTTTGAGCTGGCGAACCCGATGAAGACGCCTGAGCACATTGCGCCGGTCTGGTACTTCACGCCTTTCTACGCCATTTTACGGGCTGTTCCTAACCCGTTATTTGGTGCTGTGGCGATGTTTGCTGCCATTTTGGCCTTGGCACTGCTGCCATGGATTGATCGCGGTAAAGTGCGTTCAGTGCGCTACCGTTGTGGTTTGCACAAACTGAACCTGGTGAACTTCTGCATCAGCTTTGTGGCACTGGGCATTCTGGGTGTGTTGCCTGCAACGCCACTGTACACCCTCTTGTCGCAGCTGTTCTCATTCACCTATTTCGGTTTCTTTATTTTGCTGTGGTTCTACAGCAAGAATGAAAACACCAAGCCATTGCCAGAGAGGTTGACCTGATGTTGAAGCATATTATTTCTGCAGCGGCCTTGTTGGTATCTTCCGTCGCACTGGCTGCCGGTCCGAATATTCCATTGGAAAAAGCTCCAGTGGATATCCGTGATACCGAGTCGTTACAGCGTGGCTTTATGCTGTATCAGAACTATTGCCTGGCCTGCCATCAAATGCAGTATCAGCGTTATGCCCGCAGCTTCCGTGATCTGAATATCCCGGAAGAGCTGGGCATGGAAAATCTGATGTTTACCGGGACACGGGTTGGCGATCACATCACCAATACCATGGATCCGGCCGATGCAGCTGAGTGGTTTGGCGATGCGATCCCGGATTTGACCAATGTGGCGCGGGTACGTGGTCCGAACTGGATTTATACCTATCTGAAGTCGTTTTACAAAGACGAGAGTCGCCCATTTGGGGTCGACAACGATGTGTTTCCAATGGTGGGTATGCCACATGTGCTGCAAGAGCTGCAGGGTGTGCCGTACAAAGCCTATGAAACCCGTCTGGTCGATGGTCAGGAAACTCAGGTCTATGTTGGTATTCGTACCGATGGCTCGGGTGAAATGAGCGAAGCAGAATACGATCGTGCTGTTGCGGATCTGGTGAACTATCTGGTGTATACTGGGGAGCCCTATCGGCTGGAGTCGGAGCGCCTGGGGATCAAAGTGTTGATCTTCCTTGCTATCTTCTTCGTGTTAGCTTACCTGCTGAAGAAAGAATACTGGAAAGATGTTGACTAAGCATCTGATTCCAATAAGTATTTGATTACAGGGGCCTGATGGCCCCTTTGCTGTTTATTGTAAACCGGAGGAATGCATGGCGATTTCAGCCAATAAACGCCCTGTGATGACATTGTTTTCTGCTGCCGATGATATGTACAGTCATCAGGTGCGTATTGTACTGGCAGAAAAAGGCGTCAGTGTTGATATTCTCCAGGTCACTCAGGATAACTTGCCTGAGGAGCTGTATGAAGTAAACCCTTACGGCAGTTTGCCGACCCTGTTGGATCGCGAGTTGTCGTTGTATCAGGCACAGATCATCATTGAATATCTGGATGAGCGCTTTCCGCATCCACCTCTGATGCCGGTTTATCCGGTAGCACGTGGTCAGGCACGCCTGATGATGTATCGCATCGAAAAAGACTGGTATGCGCTGGCCGAGCGTATTTTGCGTCACGATGACGATGCGGAGCAGGCACGACAGGATCTGACGGAAGGATTGTTGGCGGTGGCCCCTTTGTTTGATGAAGCCCCCTTCTTTATGAGTGAGGAGTTTGGCCTGGTCGACTGCTACATGGCAGCTTTGCTGTGGCGTTTACCGAAACTGGGTATCGAGCTGTCCGGCCCTGGTAGTAAGACCTTGATGAATTATATGGGACGCTTGTTTGATCGGGATTCATTCCTGGCCTCGCTGACGGATGCAGAGCGAGAATACCGGCGCGTAAAAGGAGTCTGAGATGACGCCGAATCGTCCTTACCTGCTGCGGGCATTTTATGAGTGGATTGTGGATAACGACTGCACGCCTTATTTGGTGGTGGATGCAAGTTATCCTCAGGCCAAGGTACCCCAGCAGTTTGTGCAGAACGGCCAAATCGTACTAAATCTGGCCCCGTCGGCGGTAGCTCAAATGCATATGGGGAATGAGGTGATCAGCTGCAATGCCCGCTTTGGTGGTCAACCATTTGCACTTTATATCCCGGTAAAAGCTGTGTTGGCCATTTATGCCAAAGAAAATGGTGCTGGCACGGTCTTTACGTTGGACGAAGACGAAGACTTTCCGGATGAACAGGACACAGACATGGCACCGGAGCCTGAGACTTCACCTCCCGTCACGCAGAAAAAGGCGAAGGCCAGCCATCTCAAGGTGATCAAGTAAGTCAGAATGGAAAATGCAGCTTGGGCTGCATTTTTTTATCGTACAGGCTGTGGGCTGGCTAGTTGGCAGAATGCCTGTAGCAAAGGATCGGATACACGTTTAGCCAAATAGCATATGCCCAGATCAAAGGGTTCAAACTGGTAGTGGCTGTCGAGCAGGCGGACCCTGTCGACGACCGGACTATGTTGCACGACCACATCCGCCAGTACGGCAACACCACTGCCAAGTGCTACCATACTAGCCATGGCCTCATGTCCGTCAACCATGGCCACAATATTAGGACGAAACCCCTTGGAGTGGAGCCACTTCTCAAAGCGTTCGGCGGCAGGGCCATGTGCTGGGGCAATCAGCGGCACTTCGGACCAGGGAATTGGATTCATACCAAGCAAATCATTTACCTTACAAGCAATACTTGGTGCAGCCAGCGATACAGGTAGTTTGGCAATACTATGAAACAGCATACTGGCAGGTAGATGCTCAGGCCTGGCCGCAAGTGCAATATCGACTTCATCCTGTTTTAACCGCTCCAGCGCCGAGGCAGCATCGCCTGTGGTCAGTTGAATATCCGCTTTGGGGCAGAGGACACGGAATTTATCAAGAATGGCCGGCAGGTGGCTGTAACTTGCTGTCACGGTGCAAAACAAGCGGATGCTGCCCTGCAATTCGGCCTGACCACTCGATAAATCCGACTGTAGCTGATGCCATGCATCCAGATACTGCCGTACAAAGGTCAGCACCGTTTTGCCTTCCCGGGTCAGCTCAACTGAGCGGGTATCCCGCAGAAACAACTGGACACCCAGTTCCTGCTCCAGTCGTTGGATAGCTCGACTGAGGGTGGATGGACTGACAAACATCTGCTCACTGGTACGGGCAAAGTTCAGACTTGCCGCCAAATGCATAAATAATTGGGCTTGTTTGATATCCATAGTGTTTCATAATCTGCAATACAGAGTTGTAAATATATCACTTCACGCAACTCATGCACCAGCTTAAAATGACTTCATTAACGCAGCAGCCCCGGCTGCCGGAGCCAGAGTGGCTGGCCAGCGTACCAGAATTTAGAGACAAACTATGAGTAATTATTTTAACAGCTTGAATTTACGGCAACAATTGAAGCAGCTAAAACAATGCCGCTTTATTGAGCGCAGTGAGTTTGCCGATGGCTGCAATGCCATCAAAGACTGGAACATTGTCATTGTTGGTTGCGGTGCTCAGGGCCTGAATCAGGGCCTGAACATGCGCGATTCTGGCTTAAATATCAGCTATGCCCTGCGTGAAGAGGCGATTCGTGAACAGCGTGCTTCTTATCAGAAAGCGACCAGCAATGGCTTCAAGGTTGGCACCTATCAAGAGCTGATCCCTACAGCGGATCTGGTACTGAACCTGACGCCGGATAAGCAACACAGTACTGTGGTCGATGCGGTCATGCCACTGATGAAAGAAGGCGCTACCCTAGCTTACTCCCATGGTTTTAATATTGTTGAAGAAGGTAAACAGATTCGTCCGGACCTAACGGTGATTATGGTGGCTCCGAAGTGCCCTGGGACCGAAGTCCGTGAAGAATACAAGCGTGGCTTTGGAGTACCAACCCTGATTGCTGTTCATCCTGAGAATGATCCAAAAGGCCAGGGGCTGAGCATCGCAAAAGCCTATGCGGCTGCGACGGGTGGCGACCGTGCCGGCGTGCTGCACTCATCCTTTATTGCCGAAGTGAAATCGGATCTGATGGGTGAGCAAACCATTCTGTGCGGTATGCTGCAAACCGGTTCTATCCTGGCCTTCGATCGCATGGTGGCGGATGGTATCGAGCCAGGCTTCGCCGGCAAACTGATACAGCAGGGGTGGGAAGTCATCACCGAAGCATTGAAGCATGGCGGTATCAGTCACATGATGGATCGGCTGTCTAACCCGGCCAAAGTGAAAGCTTACCGGCTGGCCGAGCAATTGAAGCAGCAGTTACGTCCTCTGTTTGAGCAGCATATGGATGACATCATCAGTGGTGAGTTCTCCAGCACCATGATGGCTGACTGGGCCAACGATGATGCCAACTTACTGCGCTGGCGCGAAGAAACCCGCCAGTCTGGTTTTGAGCAAGCACCGGTGTCGGATGAGCACATTGCAGAGCAGAGCTACTTTGATCGGGGGATCCTGCTGGTCGCCATGGTTAAAGCTGGGGTTGAGCTGGCATTCGAGACCATGGTGGATGCTGGCATCATTGCTGAGTCTGCTTACTACGAGTCATTGCATGAAACGCCATTGATTGCCAATACCATTGCTCGTAAGCGCTTGTACGAAATGAATGTGGTAATTTCGGATACCGCGGAGTATGGCAACTATCTATTTGCCAACGCTGCTATCCCACTGCTGCGCGACACTGTTAATAGCTTACCAGCTGAGCTGGTCGGTAAGGGGCTAGCGTCACCGCAGGCTGGCGTGGATAACCTGGAGCTGATTGCTATCAATGAGTCGATCCGCAACCATCCGGTCGAAGTGGTGGGTAAAGCACTGCGTGGTTATATGACGGCGATGAAGAAAATTGTCGCGGCCGAGCAATAAGCTCAGCCGTCAACGAATGATGTGGTCAACGGTGAGTTGCACAGCGCCAGAAGCGCAGCAACTACCGGACCAATAACGATGTTATACGTGGACCTTGGTTGTTTGCCCTGCTTTGCAGGGCTTTTTTTTACCTAGTGTTGCCAGGCCGTATTGCGCGCTGAGCCTTGCGCTTTATGCAGCCAATAACCAAGTTTGAGCGCGCGCACCAACCAACCTTGACGGCAACAGGCAAGTAGCAGGGCAGGCAAGGGCATTGCAATGGATGCTTTGAGGGCGGCAAGATTTTGTTGCAGCTGTTGGTTAGGAGCCTCCTGGCTTGCCGTGGTTGCTTTGCACGCGCCAATAAAGTTACGACTACAAAAATAGCTGATGTAAAAGTTGGTACGAGCCTGCCGATGGGGCAAGATCTGCTGCAGGCTGCTCTCAAAACCCAGCAGTGCTTCTGCCAGATCTGTGGCTTTCTTTTGCTGCATCGCAGGTGTTTTATTGGATAAAATGCTGCCCGCACGTTGGCGGTACTTCACCCAGGTAGCGGGTTGATAGTAGTAACTGGCTGCGTTTAAGGCCAATTTAGGACTGACATGAATGTCTTCGAAATAACGGCCAACAGGGAAGAGTAACCCTTGCTGCCAGAGGCTGCGCCTGGAGACTTTAGACCAGATATGCATTTGCCCGGCGGCGAAAAGGCCAGCGATTAAAGCTTCTTTATCGGTGCATAGTTGTTGTTTGATACCATGAAAACTACTCCGGTGATGCTCACCACGCAGGTAATGCTTCAATGAGCGTTTGCTTCTGAGCAGTTCAAAATCACAAAGCACCAGGTCGGGAGCATGCGTGGTGAGGATCGATTTCAATTGCCCAATGGCACCTGACGTCATCACATCATCGGAGTCGAAGAACCAAAGGTAATCACCGCAGGCATGCTGTAACAACGTATTCCGTGCAGCGCTGAGGCCCTGGTTGTGTTCGTGCCTGAAGACCCTGAGTTGCCCCGGGTATTGCTGCAGCCAATGTTGCATGATGGCATAACAGTTATCCGGTGAAGCATCATCCAAAAGAAGCACTTCACAGCCGCTGTCTAATTGCGGCATGATGGAAGCAAGGCATTCGTTTAAGTAGTCAGCGACTTTGTAGGCAGGGATAAGAATGCTTAACCAGGGCGTCATTCGTGGATTTCCGGTAAAAATGAAAATCTGATGTTACGCTTTATGCCTGTAAATAACTGTAATAAAGTGTCAATAAGTTAACAGTTTGCTGGTGATTTATGCAAAAGGAGGTCAACATGAAAACAATTGCACTGGTTGCACACGATGGTAAGAAGCAGGATTTGCTGGACTGGGTGAAAACTCATGCTGATTTTTTTGCCGATAAAGCGCTTTATGCCACTGGCACCACGGGCTCTTTACTGGCAGCCACGCTTGGTAAAAGTGTGCATTGCTTTGCCAGCGGTCCACTGGGTGGCGATCAACAGATAGGCGCTTTAATTGCCGAGCAACAGGTCGATTGGCTGGTGTTTTTCTGGGATCCGCTAAGTTCACAGCCCCATGATCCGGATGTCAAAGCGCTGATCCGTCTGGCCGTCGTCTGGAATATCCCGGTGGCCTGTAACAGGGCCACCGCAGATTTTATTGTGCATTCAACTTTGTTGCAGCAAGACTATCAACGTGACGTACCGGACTTTAATCTTTATCAGAACCGCTTTAAGTCAAAAGGCTAAGGTTGGTCTTTTTTATCGCGCATTTGCCCGGGGCTGCGCAGGACATGGGTCTCTTCGTCATAGCGGCCATGCAGTTCGTCTTTCACGGTTTTATCCCACAGGGGCACGCCAATAAAGTAGCCAGCCCGGCCAATAGCGTGTGCTGCAATGGGCGAAGTCAGGGTGGTAAAGGCCATCACTGCCAGTGCTTTTAAGGTGACACCGCTATCAACAAAAAACAGCATCACACCGCACATAATAAGGCCAGCACCCAGTACACCCGACTTGGTGGTGGCGTGCATCCGGGTCAGCAAATCGGGCATACGGAACACACCTAAAGATGCTACCAGCATAAAGAAGCTACCTGCTGCTATGAACAGGGCAGCCAGAATATCAATGATCATCGCGGTGACTCCCTTTTTCTAAATAGCGGGCAAAACCAATTGCAGCCAGAAAGGCGGTCAGCGCCAGTACCATGGCCACATCGATAAAGGCGTCGCGGCCGGTACGAATAGCGTAAAGACCAATCAAGCCAACCGTCATCGAGGCAATCAGCTCCAGTGCTACCACTCGGTCGGGCAGGGTCGGCCCTTTAAATAAACGCCAAAGTGCCAGAAATATGGCCACGCTCAGCACAGCAAAACAGAGCCAGAGTGTATAATCGAGTACTGGATTCATCGCATCACCCGCAAAATTTTAGTTTCCATTCGTTTGAGCTCATTCATCACATCTTCTTCATTGTCTAGGTACATTATGTGCACATAAAGTACCTTTCTATAAGAAGAAACATCCAGGCTGAGTGAGCCTGGCGTCAACGAAATTGCATTGGCCAGCATGGTGATTTCCAGGTCAGACTCTGCCCGCAGCGGCATGGCAATTACACCAGGTTTCATCAGGTGAATCGGCGTGAGCACATCGTAGGCAACTTTCAGGTTCGCCATAATCAGCTCTTTGGTGAAGAACACCACAAAGCTGAACATGCGAGGAACCCGCAGGCGGTACTGGCGAACATCAGGGTGCTGACGAAACACCAATACCAGCACAAGATAACCAATCAAGAAACCAATCACCAGACCGCCAGCATTCATGGTGTCGGTCAGTGCAGCCCAAATCAGGGCCAAAACCAGGTTTGAAAGCAATACATTCATGGTGTGGTGCCTCCCAATACTGCTTCAATATAGCCCGCCGGATTGAGCAGCTGTGCTGCCGCCATTTCGGCCATCTGGTAAATCGGCTGAGCAAACAGACCTATGCACACTGTCATGGCTGCCAGCAAACCAATAGTCCAGTACAGTAGAGCATTCCTGGTTGGTGCTGGGACCGCTGGGTTGGGTTCTGGCGAGGCTTTCCAGAAAGCTTCATTCCAGATTTTAATCATGGAGAACAGTGTCAGCAGGCCAACCAGCAACGCAACCCCTACGGCCCACCAAGCGCTAGCCTCAACACCGGCTTTGATCAGAATAAACTTGGCAAAGAAACCAGACAAAGGCGGCACACCAGCCAGTGATAACGCAGGGATCAGGAACAACACGGCCAAACCAGGATGATTACGGTACAGGCCACCGAGTTTTTTCAGCTCAAAGCTGCCACCCAAGCGATACATCAAACCGGCCACCAGGAACAAATTGGCTTTCACAATGATGTGGTGCATGATGTAAAAGACACCACCGATCAATGCCAGCGGGGTAAAGAGTGCCAAGCCCAGAATCATGTAACCAATTTGGCTGATGATATGAAAGCTTAAAATCCGTCGCACTTCAAATTGAGCGGCAGCACCCAGTACACCAGTCAACATGGTGAAAATAGCAATCCACAGCAAAATTTCATGGGTAAAGCCCGTATCAGCGGTAAAAATCAGCGTGAATACCCGGTACAGCGCATAGACACCTACCTTGGTCAGCAAGCCGGCAAAAATAGCTGACACCGCCACCTGCGGCGTGTGATAGGAAGCTGGTAACCAGAAAAACAGTGGGAAGGCAGCGGCTTTGATGGCAAAAGCGATCAGGAACAGGCTGGCGATCACCGTCACCATCTTCTGATCTTCCAGGCTGGCCATTTTCACAGCGATATCGGCCATATTCAGAGTACCCACCAAGCCATAAGTCAGACCGATGGCGGTGAGGAATAAGGCGGAAGAGAGCAGGTTTAGTGTGACGTACTTGATGGCCCCCTCCATCTGCGCCCGCTCGCCACCTAAGATCAACAGGGCAAAGGATGCAACCAGCAAGACTTCAAACCAAACATAGAGGTTAAAAATATCGCCGGTTAAGAAAGCACCGTTCACCCCGGCCAACAGCAAGTGCAGCAGCGGGTAATAACCGAAACGTTCAAAGCGCTTGCGGACGGTTTTTAAGCTGTACAGGGCAGTCGCGAAGCCGGTAATCGAAGCCAGCACCACCATAATGGCACCCAGCATATCGGATACCAGCACGATACCAAAAGGCGCAGGCCAGGAGCCAACCTCCAACACCTGAATGCCAACCTCGCGGGTATGCAGCAATAACCAGACTGAGCAAAGCAGCAACAGAGCTGTACCAATGGCACCTAACCAGCGCTGAGCACTGTGATTACTGAGCACCGTCAGCGAAAGGGCACCAAGCAGTAACGGAATTATAATCGGGAGTGCAACCAATACTTCCAGATCCATCAATCGGTTCCTTTCATTTCGTTCATGTCATCGGTCTGCACCACCTCGCAAGCCCGGTGGATCAACACCACAGCAAAAGCCAGTACACCAAAGCCAATCACAATGGAGGTCAGAATGACCGCTTGCGCCAACGGATCCGCCGCCGGGCCTTCAATCAGCAGTTCCCCTTTTGGGATAAGAGGCGGAATGCCTCTGTCCATGCCTGCTACGGTAAAGATCAACAGGTTGGCGGCATTGGAAAGTAAAATTAATCCAATCACCAACTTAACCACAGAGCGACGCAGCATCATGTAGATGGCAGCCGCATAGAAGGTGCCAATTAAAATAGCCATTAAAGTTGTCATGAGTGTTCTGCCTCCGCCAGAGTGAAAACGACCGTCAGCACGGTGCCTATCACGCCAAGAAAGACACCAATATCGAACAGCAAGGGCGTACTTAGCTTTAACTCACCAAAAATCGGCAAATCCAGACTCCACCACTGAGCAGTAAAGAAAGACTCCCCGACAAACAAAGGTGGTAAGGAAGCCACAGCCGCCAGCACCAGGCCAATACCGACCAACTGCAATGGGTGGACTCGCAACATATCACGGGCGGCTTTGTAATCCTCTGCAAATAGCTTTAAAGCGACCGCTGCGGCAGCAACCAGACCGCCGATAAAGCCACCTCCTGGCTCATCATGACCGCGCAACAGGAGGAACAGTGAAAACAACACCAGCAAGGGCAGCAGCAAGGAGCTACCGGTATTCAAAATTAAGGAGCGCATGTTAAAGCGACGTGGTTTCATCATTCCTCTCCCTTACTAGCT
The DNA here is from genome assembly GCF_900107845.1 of Alkalimonas amylolytica. Lineage (GTDB taxonomy): Bacteria > Pseudomonadota > Gammaproteobacteria > Enterobacterales > Alteromonadaceae > Alkalimonas > Alkalimonas amylolytica. The sequence goes on along the minus strand of NZ_FNRM01000001.1, from coordinate 668,507 downwards.
ACAGCGCTTGCGTCTGCTTCTGCTTTTGCATCGGCTTTGGCTTTGTCCTTTTGCGTTCGACGCAGATTAAAAGCGGCCCGGCGGTCCGAGTTGGTCACCGGCAGGGCCCCGGTGCGCAAGTGGATCATGGCATAAACGCCGATGGCCACCAGCGCCAGCACGAAAATCTCGCCCAGAGTATCGAGTGCCCGGAAGTCCACCAAAATAACATTGACTATGTTGCGCCCATGGCCGAGAGGTCCGCTGTTTTGCAGAAAGTAATCAGAAATTCCTTCCAGCTGGCGGGCGCCAGTGATCGCCAAAATAAGGATGGTCATCAGCAGTCCGGTCATACCGGCGATGATGGCATCACGGATCCGGTTGGCAGTAGAAGACAGGCTACGGAACTCTGGCAGCCGGTACAGCACCAGCACCAACAACAGCACGGTGATGGTTTCTACCAATACCTGGGTGATGCCGACATCGATGGCACTGAAGAAGACATAGAGCAACGCAACACCAAAACCCAAAGCTCCCAACATGGCCACTGCCGCCAGGAAAGAGCGTACCAGCACAGCGATTAGAGCCGAGAAAATAAGCAGCACTGCAATGGCAACCTCATGTACCCGCATGTCCTGGAAGCTGATGTTTAACTCCAGTTGGTTGACCCGCAATAAAGCCCAGCCCACCACAATAATCACGGTGCCAAGGGTGGTGATCAGGTAGTTACGGAGGTAGCCGTTTTGCAGCGTATTCGTCTGCCAGGCGGCAAACTGGGTCATGCCAAGCATCAGGCGCTCATACACCACTTCAGGACCAATTTTTTCGGCACTGTGCATAAAGTTGGTCAACTGACGCCAGCCGCTCCAGACTTTAAACAGCAACAAGCCAAGCAGCAGACTGCTCAGGCTGAGCATCAGTGGTAGATTGATACCGTGCCAGAGCGCCAGGTAGAGCTCAACCGGTTGACCATAGACAGCGCCAGCGGCTGCTGCCAATAGGCCCTTATCGGCAATAAAAGGCATCAGGCCAAACACCAGTCCCAAAGTGGCAAGTACGGCCGGTCCAATCAATAAAGCAATATCCGGGTCGTGCGGTTTTTTAGGGGTTTCAACCACGGCACCAAACCAGGGTTGTAACGCAACGATGGCTGCGACCAGAACCACCAGGATATTGGCAATCACCGTAGCGATGGTCAGGCCAATGTGCCATTTGGAAGCGCTGAGCACGGCTTCCAGCAGCAACTCTTTACCAACAAAGCCAAATAGCGGAATAATGCCTGCCAAGGAGAGGGAGGCCAATACCGCCACTACCGTGGTTTTTGGCATGCTGTGGCGTAAGCCGCCAGCCTGGGTAAAGTCTTTGACCCCGGCGGAGTGATCCAGAATGCCAGCCACCATAAAGAGCGCCCCTTTGTAGAGCGCATGCGCCAGTAAAAAGGTCACTGCGGCTAATGCAGCCGTTTCGGTGCCAAGGCCCAGCAACATGGTTAGCGTACCCAGGGCCATCACAGTGGAGTAGGCCAGCACCTTTTTGACGCCAGTAGCGCGACTGGCGAGGAAAATGCCGGTCAACATGGTTAAAGCACCGAACAGGGTCAGCATCAGCAGCCAGGTATCAGTACCGCCAAGACCAGGATTGAGCCGTGCCAGCAGGTAAACTCCGGCTTTCACCATGGTGGCTGAGTGCAGATAAGCCGATACCGGTGTAGGCGCTGCCATTGCGTTGGGCAGCCAGAAATGAAACGGTGCCTGGGCCGACTTGGTAAAAGCGCCTAGCAATATCAGCAGCAACATAGGTAGATAAAGCGCATGCTCGGTCAAGCCATCGCTGTTCAGAATGGTGCTGAGCTCATAACTGCCCGCGGCCATGCCCAGCATAATAAAACCAGTCATCAGCGCCAGGCCACCCATCACAGTGATCATTAATCCCTGATGAGCTTTTTTGCGGGCGTCTTCCTGCTCATGGTTAAAGCCAATCAGCATAAAGGAGGTGACGGTGGTCAGCTCCCAAAACACGAACAAACTGATCAGGTTATCGGATAACACCACACCCAGCATGGAACCCATAAAGCCGAGCAAAAACACGAAAAAGCGCCCCAGATCCTTGTGTTTTTCCAGATAGCGACCACCGTAGGCCAGGATAAAGAAGCCAATGCCGGTGATCAGCAGGGCAAAGAGTAAGGATAGGCCATCGACCAGAAAGCTCAGTTGAATACCCATGCCAGGAAACCAGGCGTAGGCAAATTGCAGGCTTTGACCTTGGCTAATCGTCGGCAACATGCTGGCGAAATAGGCAAACAGAGTGGCTGGCAAAAGTGCCAGCAACCAGCCGCTATGACGACCACCCAGCCGATGCAGCCAGGGGGCAAAACAGGCTAAAATAAAGCATGACAGCACGGCTATCAGCATCATGTGTCGCTCCTTAAAACACTCACACAGTGTATAACGAATTGTATTATGGCTTAATTTCTATAGGCTTGCTAGCTATGCCGAACTCAGCCCGGCAGAGCTTTACCGCCTCGGACCTCAGCAAGACGAGCCCGCTGCTGTTGATAAAACTGCTCAACCTTGGCAACCTGAGCCTCATAATTAAATGCCAGCATATCGTACTGCAGGCGTGGCAGTGGCTTCTCAGCAAAGTGGTGTAATGCGGCGCCAAGGCCAGCTTCATCATCCACCTCAACTAATGGGTAGGGAAAGTAATCTGCCAGATGGCAGGCTCCCTGGGTTTTGGTCGCGATGATTGGCAGGCCTGCGACCATAGCTTCCAGAAACACCAGGCCAAAAGGCTCAGAACGGGCTGCGCTGACAAAGCAATCAAAGCCCGCCAGCCAGGCTTGCGGCTGTTCGCTAAAACCAACCAACCGCAGATTTGGCTGCTGACCATATTTTTGTTGCAATACGGACCAGTCCTTGCCCTGGCCCACTATGACCAGAGTGGTATTGTCCAGTCTGGTATTTAGAAAGGCCTTAATCAGGGTTTCAGTACCTTTGCTGGCCTCGACCCGGCCTAAACTACCCAAGACCAGATGCTGATCCGGGATCTGGTGTTGCTGACGCAGGAGCAGTCCTTGCTGTCGGTCTACCGGCAAAGCGTGCGTCCAGTTATCAAGATGGCAACTGTGTTTGCGCAGTGTAGCAGGCAATGTATCCAGTTGCGCCGGGGCTATCGCAATCAGCGCATCCAGTTTGGCATGTTGCTGCGGTTTGTAATGAATATGCAAGGTGGCGGTACGCAGCATGGCACTGGCTGGCAAGCTGGCCAGTGCCCGGCAACCGCGGCTTAAATGGGCATGGGCTACATCGGGTTGGATTTTTTTGAGTAAAGCGCGGATTTGAAAGTGCGAGAACAGCGCAAAGTCATGCACCAGCATGATCCGCACGTTTTGGCTGACCCGGTGCGCTATAGCATCCGGTCTTTGCTCAGCTGCTACCTTACGCAGAATCAGATAGACCTCATGCTGCTCGGCCTGGGCATTGGCCAGCTCGACTGCATAGCGTTCGCTGCCAGCAAAGCGGGTGGTCAGGATCAAATGAACTATCTTCATGCAAACTCACGTCAATCATCAACAATGAGCAGCCTACCACAGCTATCGGACTTAGCGTAAGGTACCGCGATTAATGCAATAAAAACATCGCTGAGTAACACCAATAGAGTATCAAAACAATATTGAGAATGGTTCTCATTAGGTTTATACTTGCCGCCATTGTTTGTGCTGTCAGTTTGTTCAGAACGGAGCTTCCTATGCGTCTTGTTTCGATGGTGTTGTGTTGCAGTGCCTTGTTGTCGCTTGCCAGCCAGAGTGCTGCGGTGTTCAGTGCTGAAGTTAATGTCTATTCAGCGCGCCAGGAGGAGCTGATTAAGCCGGTACTGGATGAGTTTAATGCCAGCACAGGGATACGGGTTAATTTGATAACCGGCAATGCCGATGAATTGATCACCCGTATTGCCAGCGAAGGACGTAACAGCCCGGCCGATTTACTGATCACCACCGATGTTGGCCGTTTGTACCGCGCTAAACAGCAGCAACTACTGCAGCCTCAAAGCTCTGAGCTGTTGCAGCAAGCTATCCCGGCCCACTTGCGTGATGAAGCCGGCTACTGGTTTGGCTTAACCGTGCGGGCCCGGCCGGTGATGTATGCCAAGGGGCGTCTGAGTGAAGCCGATAAAGCAGAGCTTTCGGATCTCACGGCAGAACGGTGGCGTGGCAGGATTTGTGTGCGTAGCTCTGGCCATATTTACAACCAGTCGATGGTGGCTGCCAAACTGGCGCATGATGGTACCGCTGCGACCGAGCAGTGGGTGCGTGGCCTGGTACAAAACTTTGCCCGACCACCGCGTGGTGGCGATCGCGACCAAATTCGGGCCCTGGCTGCTGGCGTCTGCGATCTGGCGATTGCCAATACTTATTATCTGGCTGGAATGATAAATGATCCGCGCGATCAACAAGCGGCAGCCAGCATTGGGGTCTACTGGCCAGAGCAAGACGGAAGAGGTGCACACATTAATATTTCTGGCGCAGGCGTCGCTGTGCATGCCCCCAATCCTGCTGCTGCACTGCAACTACTGGAGTTTATGCTCGGTGAAAACGCGCAGCAATGGTATGCCGAAGCCAACCATGAATACCCGGTGCGTCCCGGGGTAGCATACAGCGAAGCCTTGCAGTCCTATGGTGATTTTACAGCCGATACTTTGCCACTTGAGCGTTTGGGTGAGTTGAATGCAGAAGCTCTGCGTTTAATGGATCGGGCTCGTTGGCGCTAGTGCCTATCTCGAACCGAGGGCCTAAGTGCGAGCAGTATTGAACCCGATGAAGTGGCGACCAGACCCCTGGCGCTGGCTGGTGTTGTTACCCGCCAGCCTGCTTGCTGTGCCGGTACTGGTGATTCTACTAAGTCTGCTGCAACCGCAGTGGGAGGTGTGGTCGCATCTGCGTCAGACTGTGCTCTGGCTCTATATCAGCAACTCGCTGCTGCTGGCTTTTGGCGTGGGTTTCGGTGCGCTATTTCTGGGCACTGGCAGCGCCTGGCTGGTGTCGCAGTACGAGTTCCCCGGCCGCCGCTTGCTTGAGTGGATGCTGTTGTTGCCACTGTCCATTCCCGCTTACATCATCGCCTATACCTACACCGGTTTGCTGGACTTTGCCGGCCCGGTGCAGACGCAATTACGTGCCTGGTTTGACTGGCGCTATGGCGATTACTGGTTTCCCGAAATCCGTTCGTTAGGCGGCGCCATTCTGATGTTGTCGTTGGTGCTGTATCCCTATGTGTATATGCTGGCACGCAATGGTTTTCGTGAGCAGGCTGCCTCGTTGCAGGAAGCCAGTCGCACCCTAGGCCTCACCACCCGACAGCATTTCTGGCAGGTGGCCTTGCCATTGGCCCGGCCGGCCATTTTAACCGGGACGGCCCTGGCAATGATGGAAGCCTTTGCTGATTACGGCACCGTGCAGTATTTTGGTGTCGATACCTTTACTACCGGCATTTTCCGTACCTGGTTTGGCCTCAATAACAGCCTGGCAGCGGCTCAGTTGGCGGCCATGCTGACCAGTTTTGTGCTGTTTTTACTGGTGCTTGAGCAATGGTCCCGCCGCAAAATTCGCTATTATCATCAAGGACAAAAAGACAGCCGGGCTCCGCGTAAAGAGCTAAGAGGTGGGCGAGGACTGATGGTGCTGGCGCTGTGTTTGCTGCCATTGCTGTTTGGCTTTGTGGTGCCTGCGGTGCAATTGAGCTGGTGGGCCTGGGCCACCTGGCAGCAGACCTTGGATGAGCGTTTTATGCAGTTGGTGTGGAACAGCTTTTCGCTTGCGGCCTTGGCAGCTTTGTTGGCTGTGCTGCTGGCGGTGATCTTTGCCTATGCCAGACGCTTGCGTCGCGACTGGCTAGTGCTGGTGCCCGTTCGGCTGGCGGCACTGGGGTACGCTATTCCTGGTACTGTAATTGCCATTGGCGTAATGCTGCCACTGGCTTTGTTGGATCGCCATATCGACTTGTTGGCAGAGCAGTGGTTTGGTGTGCGGACCGGTTTGCTGTTTTCCGGCACTTTGTTCGCATTGCTGCTGGCTTACAGCGTCCGGTTTTTGGCGGTGTCGCTGCACAGCGTGGAGGCCGGTTTGCAGCGCATCCGGCCCAATATGGATCAAGCGGCCCGCTCGCTTGGTTGCTCACCGCGCCAGGTGCTATGGCGGGTGCATGTGCCTTTGTTGCGTGGTAGTGTATTAACGGCGTTATTGCTGGTGTTTGTTGATGTGCTCAAGGAGCTGCCAGCTACCTTGATCCTTCGGCCTTTTAATTTCAACACTTTGGCTGTAAGGACGTTTGAACTGGCCTCGGATGAGCGCTTGGCCGATGCTTCCTTATCGGCACTGGCCATCGTGTTGGTGGGGTTATTGCCTGTGATTATTCTGGCCCGTTCGATGGAGCGGGTCCACTAAAGCGGACCAAAAATGCTGGTACTGGAACAACTTGCGGTGGCCTATGGCCCCCATACCGTGGTGAAAGACATCAATCTGTCGTTATCAAAGGGCCAAATCGGTTGTCTGGTTGGTCCTTCTGGCTGTGGAAAAACCACCTTACTGCGTGCCATTGCTGGTTTTGAGCCGGTCGCCAGTGGAAAAATTAGTTTAGCGCAGGGGGTGGTCAGTGCGCCCGGTGTGCAGTGCCCACCTGAGCAGCGGCAGCTGGGTATGGTGTTTCAGGATTTTGCTTTATTCCCCCATTTAACGGTGGCACAGAATATTGGTTTTGGCTTAAAGCATTTAAGCCGAAGCGCGAGTCAGTTGCGCATTCGGGAGTTATTGCAACTGGTTGGCTTGCCCGACTTAGCCGGGCGCTACATTCACCAGCTCTCCGGTGGCCAGCAGCAACGTATTGCACTGGCACGTGCCATTGCACCTAAGCCAGAAGTCTTGCTGCTGGATGAGCCCTTCTCCAGCCTGGATGCAGACCTGCGTGAGTCTCTGGCGCGGGATATCCGCCAGATCTTAAAGCACGAACAGATGACCGCCGTGATGGTGACACACGATCAATTTGAAGCCTTTACCATGGCGGACTTGATCGGTGTGATGGAACATGGCCGCATGCAACAATGGGCCACGCCCTATGAGTTGTACCATAAACCGGTGAATCGCTTCGTAGCCGACTTTATTGGCCGCGGCGTGCTGCTGGCTGGCCAGATGCTGGATACGCAGCAGGTGAAAACCTCGTTTGGCATCTTTCGCCAGAGTTACCAGCCAGGCTTGCAGCAGGGCGATTTGGTTGACGTGTTGATTCGACCGGATGATATCGTGCACGATGATGACAGTGGCGTTACCGCAAAGGTGCTGGAAAAGTCCTTTCGTGGCTCGCATATCCTGTACAGCCTGGAGCTACAAAGCGGTGATCAGGTCTACTGTCTGGCTTTGAGCCATCACAACCACGCGGTTGGCGAGATGATTGGCATCCGGCTCGATCTGGATCACATGGTGGTGTACCCACGGCTGGCATCTGCCAGCCAGGCCATGGCTCAGTAAAAGCTAAAAGTCTGCTCCAGCTCCAGGATCTGGTGTTGCAAGCCCGCCAGTTGGTACTCAAGCTGGGTGCGCGTTCGCAGTAGCTCCGCCTGTTGCTGGCGGTGCTGACTGATTTCCCGATACAATTGCTGGCGGCCTTCCGGGGTTTGCCCATCGCCAAACATCAGCGCTTCTTTTTCTGTGATAGTCTGTGCCAGCTGCTGATGGTCCCGTTCATGTTGTGCCAGGCTGCGTTCGGTCTGCTGCGCTTGTTGCTCCAGCAGGAAAATTCGTCTGCCAGCATCAAAACCCAGTAAAAAGTCGACTTCGGCCTCCCCCTGACAAACGCCCTGATAGCTCTGGCCTTTGCGGCCAAACTCATAACCATTGCTGGTGCGGCAAAATAGTTGCAAACCCTGTCGATGACCACGCTGATACAGGGCCAGATCCGGTACAATTTGGTGTTTAGCACAGTCTTGGCGGTAGGTATCGATACGCGCTGGCGAGCGACCTTGAACGCCATCGGCATAGCCCAGCGTCTGCCAGTCGGCTTGCAGGCACTCATCTTTGCTTAAAGTGGCGCAGCCTGACAGCAACAGCCCGGTAAAGAACACAGCAACTAAGCGCATGGTTTTCTCTGACATTGAATTTTGTCCTACCTTAAAATATCCGGTGATTACCGACAACAGATTTTAACGCTGCTTTTGCAGATAGCGGGTAAATTGATCGGGTGGTAAAGCCGCGGACCACAAATATCCCTGAGCTGCATCGCAGCCCAGCTGTTTTAACAGCTGAAAGGTGGCATCATCTTCCACTCCTTCTGCCACCGTGCTTAGCTCCAGACTTTTTGCCAGTTGAATGATGGCGCGTACCAAGGGCTCATCCCGCAGCGATATCGACAAAGAGCTGATAAAGGATTTATCCACTTTCAGGCTGGAGGCATTAAACTGACGCAGATACCCCAAGTTGGAGTAGCCGGTGCCAAAGTCATCAATGGCGAAGCTAATGCCTAAAGCGCCGAGGCTGCTCAGTTGTTGCTGCACAAAGTCACTGTTGTCAATCAACAAGGACTCGGTAAGCTCCAGCTCCAGCGCTGAGGGTGGTAAGCCGCTTTGTCGCAGTGCATCCAGCACCGTGTGCTCCAGCCTGCCGTCGCGAAACTGAATCGGTGATAAATTGACCGCTACTTTTACATCTGGAAATCCAAGTTGTCGCCATTGCTGGCAGTCGTTGCAAGCCTGTTGCAAAACCCAGGCACCCAGTTCAAGAATGAGACCACTGTATTCTGCCAGCTCGATGACTTCTGCCGGGTTGATAAAACTGCCATCATTCTGAGGCCAGCGCAGTAGGGCTTCTGCACCCTGCACCTGTTGATGTTGCAGGTCGATTTTTGGTTGGTAATAGAGCTTAAATTCGTTGTTTTTCAGCGCATCGCGGATGCGCTGCAGCAAATTAAACTTGTCGGTATTGGCTTGATCCATCACATCACTGTAAAAGCGCCAGGTATTACGCCCTTGCTCTTTGGCGCTGTACATGGCCAGATCCACTTTGCGACACAAGACATGGAACTCAATGCCATCGGTTGGTGCGCTGACAATTCCAATAGAACCTGAAACTTCTACTTTGGTTTGCATCAGGGTAAATGGCTCGGTAGTCTGCTTAAGCAAACGGTCGGCCAGATCGGCCAAAGGCGCATCATCCGCATCTGCCGGGCAGAGCACCATAAATTCATCCCCGCCAAAACGGCAGAGTACCGCCTGCGTGCTAAGCTCCGACTGCAAACGTTCAGCCAGCTGCTGTAACAATACATCACCGGCAGCATGACCCAGGGCGTCATTTACGGGTTTAAAGTTATCCAGATCCAGGAATAACAACGCCAGGCGCTGTTGTTGTTGCAGGCACTGTGCCTGCATGGTGCGAAACAGCTCCTCACAGAGTGTACGGTTGGGTAAGTCGGTCAGTTTGTCGTGCATTGCCAGACGCTGTAATTGTTGCTGGGTATCTCGCACGCGCTTATTTTCTGCCTGTAGCGCCCTTAGTGAGCGGTGCAGATCCTGCGCCATCAATAGCACACTAAATCCGGTGATGCTGAGAATTAAGCTCACATACAGCACCTGACGCCAGCTGTCATCGGGTAAAAACGGGGTGAACCAGCCTTGCATGCTGGCATATCCCATACTGACGGCAGCAAGGAGGATAAAGCTTAGCAAGGACAGAAACAGGTTGCGGCTGCCTAAAATAGCGGCAAATACCAGTACGCCGGGATAACCGACCACCGCCAGATCTCGGATCCCCCCGGATACCAGGGCCAGACCTGTGAGCATTAGTGCCATCGACCAAAGCAGGACATAAGCAGCAAGCAAGGGACGCTGCTTCCAAGCGGCCAAAAAGGCGATGGCAAGACAGCTGCTGCCTAGCAGGAGCATCCATTGCGTCATGCCTGAAGCTACTGACATTGCCAGCAGCAAGCCAAACAAGGTTGCACCAGAGATTTGCAGTAAACGCCGAACACGCAGTAACTGGATGCTCTGCGGTTCAGAGGCTTGGGCTTGAATGGCATTGGGTTGCCAGTCTGAACTCATTAGGGAAGGCTACTCCGGCAAAGCAAAGTTGAGCAACCAAGAGTAAGGCAAGCGGCGGTTAAGTGCAATCACTGTACCTGGCTCTGGTTGGCTTGGGGGGGCTTTACTGAAGTTCCGCTTTGTTGCAACTGCTGCAGACTGGGTAATAAACGATCTTTTATCCGCTCCAACTCGCCGGAATGCTTTAACTGAGTAATGGCGGCACTAAAGGCTTTGTTCAGCTCAGGCGCCTTTGGATGTTGACGGGAGAACAGTAAGTACAAGGGCTGCGTTTCAATGGGTGGCTCCAGCCAATCAATCTGAGCGCTGAACTCCGGAAACTCATGCAACAGCAGATAAATGCCGTTTAATTTGTCGCCTGCCATCAGGTCGACCCGGCCAGCACTGAGTAAGCGGAATAATTGTTCTTCAGTGGCCACCTGGTAATGGCGGATGCGGGTTTCCAGCAAGCCCTCCGGATGTGAATAGCCCAGCACAGAGCCATAACGAACGCCTAGATGCACCAGATCGAGATAGGACTCGAAGTCAAAATCCTGATTGCGCCGTTTAAAAAATACAATGGAAGTGTCATAAACAGGCTCAGGAAAATAAAAATCCAGCTCACGCTCAGGGGTATATTTAACACCAATGATGCCGGCGTATTGTCCCAGCCGGGTAGCCTGCATGGCTCGTGCAAAGGGCATGTAATGGATCTCCACCTCTTGACCCATAATGTCAAAGGCTGCCTGCACAATGGCCGTAAGAGCGCCCCCCTCCGGTAAATGCTCTCCGGTATGGGGCGTGTAATCTGAACTGGCCAGCAGAATGGGCTCAGCCCAGAGCAACCAACTGGATAGCAGTAGCACAATGCCTGCACAGAGTGATTTCATTCACAGCACCAAAGACTGAACATGCCGTAAGTATGGCAGAAGTTCGCCAAGGTGTTTTTGAGGGCAGATAAAGAAAGACGCCCCGAAGGGCGTCAAAGTGGGCAAAGCAGTGAAAAAATATGATGAACAATTATTGCTGCAGGAATTCGCTGAGTACCTCCGCTACGGCTGGCATGCCGACTACGCCATCCAGATGGCCCCAGATGCCCGGGATCTCATGGTAGTGCACCTCTTTGCCGGCCGCTTCCAGCGCCTGCTGTGTGGTTCGGCTCATTTGTGGCAGCAGCAGTTGATCACCGGTAGCTGGTAGTAGCAAGGTGCGGGCCTGTACTCGCTTCAGGGCCGCCTGCCAGTTGTCGCCCATGCCGGCACGAAACAGCTGGGAAGCGCGTACCAGATACAGAATATGATTGGCATCCTGATAGGCCGCCCGGACCGCAGCATGCTCGCGCAGTTGCTGCCAGGCCGAGAAGCTGGCCCGAATATCCTGATGGGGTGCTGCATCGGTGAAAGGTGCCGGGTAGCGCAGGTTAAAGCCGGTCGGGTAGACCGCATCCTGAATAATGTAGGAGAGGGCAGTGATCAGGCCTTCAGTGGGTTGCCCGGTGGCATAATAATCCCCGTTTTTCCAGGCCGGGTCGGCTTTAATCGGGTAAGCCCAGCGCTCCAGCCGCACTGCAGCCCAGGCATCGATAAAGGCAGTACCAATGACCGGTACCAATCGCTCCACCCGCTCCGGATAGCGGGTGGCCCATTCGATGGCTTGAAAGGAACCCATCGATGCGCCAATCACTGCGTACAGGCGCTCAATGCCGAGACTGTCGAGCAGGGCTTTTTGTACTTCGACAAAGTCACCAATGGTCACCACCGGAAAGTCCAGCCCCCAAGGCTTGCCGGTGGCCGGGTTGATGGTGGCGGGCCCGGTAGTAATCACATTGGGATCAAACACATTGGCATTGACCAAAGTATCGACACTAATGACATAAAACCGATCGGTATCAATGGCTTTACCTGGCCCAATGATGTTGTCCCAGTAGCCGGGCAGGGCATCCTCTTCACTGTACTTGCCGGCGGCATGCGAGCTGCCGGAGAAAAAGTGGGTAATTAAGATCACATTGTCTTTGGCTTCGTTCAGCTGACCATAAGCTTCCCAGCCAACCTGAACCGGTGCAATCAGCTGGCCGTTCTCGGTGGTAAACTTAGCAATTTCAAAACGCTGCTTTTCTACCAACATGGCCTGCGTAAGGCCACTGAACAACAAAGCGCTAAGGAACAGAATCCGTAACAGCATGGGGTTTCTCCTTAAAATAACTGAAACAGGCCAATGGCGATAAAGACACCGACCAAAGGCACCAGTACGCTGACGACAGCAACCGGCCAGTAGGCATTCTGGTGCGTTTCACCACAGATAGCACGGATGGTAGTGACCACGTAGCCATTATGCGGCAAAGAATCGAGCGCGCCGGATGAAATCGCGACTACCCGGTGCAGCTGCTCAGGATCAACGCCACGATCAAGATAGGTTGGGGCGATTTCCGGTAGCGCTATGGCTTGGCCGCCAGAGGCCGAGCCGGTCAGACCTGCGATCACACTGACCGCTACCGCGGCCCCGAGCAGTTCAGGGCCAGGCAGATGAGTCATGGTGTCCACCACGCCGGCAAAGGCAGGTGTTAGCCTGGCAACGCTACCAAAGCCCACCACCGCTGCTGTGTTGCCAATAGCCAGCAAGGCGCCCAGTACGCCTTCATTGGTGGCGGCCGCCGGATTGCGTAAAAACTTCATATTCAGCAGGTACAAACTGCTGACTCCGCCAGCCAGGGCGACAATCAGCGCTGCTTGCTGCAGAGATTCATGCAAAAAGAACGATAGTGTTAGCACCACCAGCAGTGGGATAATACCAAAGATCGGATTAGGCAGACTGCGATCTTCGACCACAGGATCGCTGGCGCGCTGAATAAAGTGCTCGCCTTTGGCCACGGCTTTTCGAATCATCCACATCAGGCTCATGTAACCGCTGATGGCCATAATAACAGCTACCACCAGGCTGACTTCCCAGCCGGCATAAGGGGTGGTGCCAAGATAAGGGATAGGGATCCAGTTCTGAATTTCCGGTGAGCCGGCCGAGGTCATGGTAAAAGTGACTGAGCCAAGTGCCAGTGCTGCCGGAATAAAGCGTCTGGGTAGGTTGGCACCTTTAAATAAACTGACTGCCATTGGGTAGGCAGAAAAGGCCACCACAAAGACACTGACGCCGCCGTAGGTGAGTACTGCACAGGCCATTACCACGGCCAGCACAGCCCGGGTATGTCCAATACGTTTGACAATGGCAAGCGCTACGGCATCGGCAGCACCGGTGTGCTCCATCAGCTTGCCGAACAAAGAGCCAAGCAAAAACATCAAAAACCAGGCGGCAACAAAACCGGAGAAACCAGTCATGTACCCATGAACAAAGTCCACTTTGTCGGCGATATCCCAAAAAGGAATGCCATTGGTAGCGGCCACCAGCAAGGCACACAGTGGTGCGGTAATAAAGAGGTTGAAGCCGCGCATGGTTAACACGATCAGCAGCAGCAACCCAAGGATCAAGCCGAATAACCCCAGCATGCAAAATTCCTCGTTGTATTTTGATTCAGTGTGATACAACAACAGCCCTCAAGCCATAGTACTAAGGTACAGGTTAAAAATTCTGCATTTAGGCCTACAGTAGAAGCGTATTGTTAACGACTCAGCAGGAGAGCCATGATGGCAACGAACGAAAAACTAAAAAACAGCACTGCAGCAAGACGGGGATTTACATTGAGCGCTTTGGCTTTGGCGGTGAGTACCGGAATTATCGCCACAACAGCTATCGCTGCAGACGACGAAAATACAGCAGAGACTGAGCTGCGGTTAGAGCGCATCGAAGTCACAGCACGTCGCACAGTCGAGAATTTACAGCGGGTGCCGGTGGCGGTAACCTCGATTGGTGAAGATGATATTTTGCAGCGTGGTCTATCCACCATTATTGAAGTTCAGCAGTTCTCACCCAATACCACCTTGCAGCAAAGCCGGGGAACCAACTCGACTTTAACCGCTTTTATCCGTGGTGTGGGCCAGGAGGATCCGCTGTGGGGGTATGAGCCTGGAGTCGGTATTTACATCGATGATGTCTATGTTGCGCGGCCACAAGGCGCTGTACTGGATATTCTGAATATTGAGCGGGTGGAAGTACTGCGCGGCCCACAAGGCACGCTGTATGGTAAGAACACCATAGGTGGCGCCGTGAAATACGTGACCAAGCAAATGACCGGCGATACCGAATTTGCTATCAGTGGCACCGTTGGCAGTTTTAATCAGCGCGATGTGAAAGTGACGGGCCAATTGCCACTGATCCAGGATCAGCTCTATCTGGGCATCGGCTATGCCAATCTGCAACGCGATGGCTATGGTGAGTTTCTGATTTCTGATTTAGCCAACCAGGATAAAGAAAACTACAACAAAGACATCCAGGCTTTCCGTGCCACTTTGGAGTATCGCCCGGTCGATAATTTCTTTATGCGGCTGAGCTACGATAAGACCGATGATAAGTCGAACTCCAAAGGGGGCTTCCGCTTGCTGCCAAGCTTACTGACGGATGCGCCTGTACCGGATAGCGTGTACGATTCGTACACCAGCTTGCCAACCTGGACCAGGGTAGAAACCGAAGGGGTGAGCTTGTTGTTGGACTGGACCGTCAACGACAGCCTGAGCCTGAAATCCATTACGTCGCGCCGTGAAAACTACTCACCGGTAAATATTGACTTTGATAATACGCCGTTGCGGATTTTCGATGTGCCGGCTATCTACGAGGATAAGTGGTTTACCCAGGAACTGCAGCTGAATTACCGTACCGACAACCTCAATCTGGTGTCAGGTTTGTATTACTACACCTCTGAATCCTGCGGTGTTTTTGATGCCATTCTGGAAGTGTTGGGTCAAACCGCCTTTGGCACCCCGGGTTTAACCCGGGAAGTGGCCGGTTGCAGCGACAGTGATAGCTCGGCTGCGTATGCCCAGGGTTCCTACCAACTGAACGATCAGTGGTCGCTTACCGCAGGCCTGCGCTTCACCAAGGACAAAAAAGATGCGCTGGTCCGCAATGGTTTGATTTTTGATACCGTGTACCCGGAGTCCGGCTGGATCCCAGGTTATGTGCGCCCGGATGGTTTACAAACCCCGATCGTGCTGGATGACAGCGCCAGCTGGAGCAAGTGGACACCGAAGCTTGGCGTGGAATATCAGTACAGCCAGGACACCATGTTTTTTGCCAGCTTCAGTCAGGGCTTTAAATCCGGTACTTTTAATCCTCGGGCCGAAAGGGCGGAACCTGCAGCCAACCCGGAAGATGTGCTGTCGTACGAAATTGGCATGAAAAGCGATTTAACCAATACCTTCCGTCTGAACGCCACCTTGTTTATGCTGGATCACAAAGATCGCCAGTACATCTCGGTGATCCCGGATCCGAACGATGCTTCGGTGCTGAATCAGCGGCTGGGTAACGTCGGTCAGTCCGATGCCACCGGTGCTGAGTTTGAGTTTACCTGGATGGCCAGTCGTAACTTGCAAGTGTATGGCAGTTTGGGCTTGATTGATGCGAAGTTTAAAAATGTGTTTAGTTTTGATCCAAGCACAGGCGGCCAGGTAGATATTACCGATAGTTTTGTGGTGACCAATACGCCGAAAACCACTGCGAATCTGGGGTTTAGCTATGAAATGCAGCTGGCCTCCGGTGGTGATCTGATCTTTAACGGCAACTACCATTACCGCAGCAAGTACGCCCTGACCGAGCTGAACAACCTGCTGGAGCAAAGCAGCTATGGCTTGCTGAACCTGTCGGTGAACTGGTTGAGTGCCGATGGTCATTGGACCGTCGGTCTGCATGGTAAAAACCTGACCGATAAGCAGTATCTGGTGGGGAACTATGCCTTTATCTCGGTGGCGGATGATGGCAGCTTTGTACCCGGCCTGGGTGGTGACAACACCCTGATTGGTTACTACGACGCGCCTCGCACCATCAGTCTGACGGTGGGTTACCGTTTCTAAGCCTGCAACGATGGCCGGAACTGTACTGCTAAGGGCAGTTCCGGCTATGATAGCTTTACCTTCTCATGAACCTGAACCAAGAGCTGCCATGATTGCCATCATTGCTGATGATCACCCGTTGTTTCGTGTTGCCCTGTCACAGGCTGCCCAAACCATTTTGGGCGACCAGGCGCTTTTGCTGCAGGCCGAGAACATGGAAAGGGTCTGGGCTTTATTGCGCCAGCACCCGGATACCAGCCTGATTTTCCTTGATTTAAAAATGCCTGGCGCCGATGGTTTTGCCGGGTTAACGGCTTTGCGTACCGAGTACCCGGATGTGACCGTGCTGATGGTGTCGGCGGTTGAGGAGCCTGCGGTGATCAAGCAGGCGATGCAACTAGGGGCTGCTGCCTATGTGCCCAAGTCGGCACCGCTGGAGCTGATGTCTGCTGCCATCGACGCTGTGCAGCAGGGCGATACCTGGTTACCTGCCGAGCTTAGTCAGGAAGTGGCCGATGCCACCAGTTTGATTGATGATGATTTTGCCAACCGGCTGGAGCAACTAACGCCGCAGCAGTTTCGGGTGCTGAAGATGATCGCCGATGGCTTATTAAACAAGCAAATCGCTTATGAGATGAATGTGCAGGAAACCACCATCAAGCAGCATGTGTCTGCCATTTTGCGCAAGCTCAATGTCAATAACCGCACCCAGGCCGGTATTCTATTCGAAAAGCTCAAGCTGCCTGACAGTCACTCCTGATATTCTTACAATCAATGTCGGTGATGCTATGCATTCAGCAAAATTATGGCAATCGTCACTTTTCACGGTAAAAATGCTGTCCCAGACCGCCGTTGCTTGGCGTGAGCTATGTTTAACGACATGGCTTCGAGAGGAGCGCTCACGCTTATATTTGTTTTCTCATTTATCATCAACTACTTGCACTATCTTTGGCTGATGAAGCTACAGGCTTTAAATCACTTTAGCGCCATATTTCTAATGAATGTCAGGGATGGTATTTATTGATTTCATTTATGGTTCGAACAGGGCTAGATTAAAATCACAACAGCCAAAAGCCCTGAGGAAGATCCCATGACTTACCAAAGCACCCTGGACCAATTCGCCACCCTGATCGGCAGCAAAGACAGCAGCTGGCAGGAAATCAGCCCGGAATATGCCGCCCGTATGGCACTGCAAAACCGTTTTCAGACCGGGCTGGATATTGCCCGTTACACTGCCGGCATTATGCGCCGCGACATGGCTGACTACGATGCTGATAGCAGTCAGTACACTCAGTCGCTGGGCTGCTGGCATGGCTTTATTGGCCAGCAAAAGATGATTGCCATCAAAAAACATTTTGGCAATACCCATAAAAAATACCTGTACCTTTCGGGTTGGATGATTGCAGCGCTGCGTTCGGAGTTCGGTCCATTGCCGGATCAGTCGATGCATGAAAAAACCGCAGTGCCAATGCTGATTGAAGAACTCTATACCTTCTTACGCCAGGCCGATGCCCGTGAGCTGGGTGGCTTATTCCGTCAGCTGGATGCTGCCAAAGCCGCTGGTGATACTGCCAAAGCGGCAGAGTTGCAGCAGCAAATCGATAACCACCAAACTCATATCGTGCCTATCATTGCCGATATTGATGCCGGCTTTGGCAACGAAGAAGCCACTTACCTGCTGGCAAAGAAAATGATTGAAGCTGGTGCTTGCTGCATTCAGATCGAAAACCAGGTGTCGGACGAAAAACAATGTGGTCACCAGGATGGCAAGGTGACGGTGCCACATGCTGATTTCCTGGCCAAGATCCGCGCTGTGCGTTACGCCTTCTTAGAGCTTGGCGTACCGGATGGTGTCATTGTGGCCCGCACCGACTCTTTGGGTGCCGGTCTGACCAAGCAAATCGCCGTGACCAAAGAGCCGGGTGATCTGGGTGATCTGTACAACAGTTTCCTGGATGGCGACTACGTGCAAAGCGCCGATGACATTGCCAATGGCGATGTGGTGGTAAAAGCCAATGGCAAGCTGTTAAAGCCAAAACGCCTTGCCAGTGGTCTGTTCCAGTTTCGCCCAGGCAGCGGCGAAGATCGGGTGGTTCTGGATTGCATTACCTCTTTGCAGCACGGTGCCGACTTGCTGTGGATTGAAACCGAAAAACCACATGTTGGCCAAATCGCAGCCATGGTAAACCGGATCCGTGAAGTGGTGCCTAATGCCAAGCTGGTGTACAACAACAGCCCATCCTTTAACTGGACGCTGAACTTCCGTCAGCAGGTGTTCGATGGCTGGCAGCAGGAAGGCAAAGATGTGTCGGCCTATGATCGCGTCAAACTGATGAGCGCTGAATACGATAGCACAGAGCTGGCGATTGAAGCCGACCGTCGTATTCAGACTTTCCAGGCCGATGGTGCCCGCGAGGCCGGAATTTTCCATCACCTGATCACCTTGCCAACCTACCATACGGCAGCCCTTTCGACCGATAACCTGGCGAAAGAGTACTTTGGTGAAGCTGGCATGCTGGGTTATGTCGAAGGGGTGCAGCGCAAAGAAATCCGCCAGGGAATCGCCTGTGTTAAGCATCAGAATATGGCCGGTTCGGACATGGGTGACGATCACAAAGAGTACTTCTCGGGTGATGCAGCGCTAAAAGCCTCTGGTAAAGACAACACCATGAACCAGTTCTAGGCCTTGGTTGGGGCTTGATTGGGCAGCTTTCGGGCTGCCCTTTTTTATGGCTGCGATAGCAATCGTCTGTTTTTTGCACAGAAATTGACTGCTTTGCAAAGTCATCAAGTTAGCGACTGATATAATGGTTATTATTTAATGATTAAGTTGTGATATTCAAGCTTCCTTGTTGTATTAATTGTTTTTTAAGTGAGAATCATTGATGTGGATGAACTGAGATGAACGTTGTTAATCGCTTGAATTGCCATCTGAACTCATCCCATGCGTTGCTAACAATCTTACTTATTTCAATCAAATGAATACGTTTAAGGAAGCATTATGAAACAGAACAACAAAATGAAAGTATTGGGTTTGCAAGAGTTAAAGCAAGTTCATGGTGGTCGTACTGCAGCTGATTTAGCGCCAGCAGCCTGGAGTACCTGGAGCAATGGCTGTGGTGGAGTCAAATCAAACGAGTGGAGCACTCGCAGTAATGACTGCCGTGGTGAGGTGGTTAAGTCATAAGCTGGCAGGAAGCTTGCTGGCTAAAGCTAGTCTTTAGCCAGTGCTTTTAGTCTTCGACTGTTGTCTGTCAAATTACCTGCAGAGGATACTGCATGCAAGATCTGAATGCCCATCAGGACTTCTACATCCCCTATGAGTGGCGCAAGCCTGGGAAAATTTATCGGGATGCCGTTGCATCATTGTTACCTCCCACCTGGCGCTTGCAGCAAGATTATTTTTGGATCTATGCTCGCCCTCCTTCTCCATCCGAAATCGTGCAAGGTTGGAAAATTCATCTTTCCGCCACGCAGGAGTCCGCTGTAAGGATCCTTGGCAAAGTGGTTCCAGTCTTGTTGGCTGCCGAGGTGGAGTTCAAGTTCGCCAGTGACGATGGTATTTTGAAGAAGCTACTCAGCAAAAATTGCAGTCGAGCTTCTTCAGGAAAGTTTATCACTGTGTATCCTCGTGATAAGGACCAATTCGAGCAATTGATCCAGACACTCGCCATGGCTGTAGATGGGGAGCCTGGCCCTTACATCTTCTCAGACACCCAGTACAAAGATTCTTCCATCGTATTTTATCGTTACGGAGGCTTCCAAAGCTTATCCGAAAAGCGCAGCCGTAAGGGACGTGTTGCTCAAATCCTGGATGATAACTATCACTTTGTAGAGGATCAGCGTGTACCGCACTACTGGCGACCGGAATTCATCACGGAAGTATTCCCTCAGTTGCATGAGCAAATACAGTTCGAAGAGGATGACGAGTTGTTTGGTGGTGACTTTGTCATGGAAGGCGCTATTAAGTTTTCAAATGCTGGTGGTGTCTATCAGGCCGATTATCCGAAAGCCAAGTGCAAAGCCTTAATTAAAGAAGCCCGGCCTTACGTCGGTCATGGTCAGAACACAGATTGCATTAGCTTGCTGCAAAAAGAGTATCGCCTACTAGATAAAATTTCTTCGTTGAATATTGCACCTAAGCCATTGAAATTATTTAGTGAGTGGCAGCACACCTTTTTAGCTCAAGAGTTTCTATCCGGGGAAACTTTACGGGTTTATCAAGTTCGCCAGAACAAGCTGATCCATACTGGAAGTAGCCGGGAGGAGATGCAGGCTTGGTTGGAAGAGCTTATCTTGCTTGCTAAACAGCTCCTGAACATGGTGGAGCAGTTGCATGAGTCGAATATTTTGTTTGGTGACTTATCCCTCAACAATATCATGATCGATCTTGATACCAAGCAATTAAAGCTGATTGACTTTGAAGCAGCATTTGAACCAGGGGTTGATGCTTCTATCAACATTTGCACGCCTGGTTATGCCCGATGGGAAAGAACCGGTGCGGACGAAGTCTCGTGGCAGGATGATTATTATGCGTTAGGTTGCGTGCTGTTGGCGATGCTGGTGCCGAATACGACGTTAATAAACCTTCGACCAGAATACCCCAGGGTCTTTTTACAGGAGCTGCAGCAGGATATAGGCTTACCGCAGGCTTACATGGATTGTACTTTGCAGCTGTTATCTGGCGAGTTAACATCGTTAAAGCCTTGCATTGAGCTTTTGCAATACGCTTTGCGCTTTCAAGCGAAAACGGTCTCTACGATGAAGGTTAGTGCCTCCGCGCGTCAGAATGTCACCCAAAGTATTGCTGACATTCTGCGTTACCACAGTACTCTGCTGGATTGCACTAAAACCAAGCGATTGCTGCCACTTGGCGCTGGTCTGGACTACCCTTTGGCATTGGATTATGGCATAGCTGGTGTGGCTTATGGCTGGCAATTAATGCACGGTAGCATTCCGGCTGAGTTGAAACGCTGGATTGAACAACAGGTTCGCTTTCAAAATGGGCAGGCACCGGTAGGTTTGATGGATGGTTTGGCTGGTGCTGTTTGGGCTCTGTCAGAGCTGGGCATGCATGAGCAAGCGTTGCAATTACTGCCGCTGGTAAAGCATCACCGCTACTTGTTTCAATCGATGTCGCTGGGATATGGTGTGGCAGGTATAGGCCAGGCTGCACTGAAGCTCTGGTTGCAAACCGCTGAGCCGGGTTGTTTGGAATTGGCGCAGCAAATGGCGGAAGCGCTTTGCTACACAGCGCAGCACAGTGAACATGGTTGTTACTGGGGGCAGGCTGAAGACCTTGGGCATGACATTGGCTTTCTTGAAGGCTCCAGTGGTGTGGCTTTGTTCTTACTCTGTATGTACTGTGAAACAGAGAAAGCAGAGTACTTGGCTGTCGGTGAATCCGCCTTGCAGTTCGATATAGCTCATGGCAGGGAAACCAAAGGCTCTTATGGATTTCCCCGGCACAGTGAAGACAACATACTCTACCCCTATTTTGCTTACGGCAGTGCAGGTGTTGCCAGTGTGGCTATGCGCTATTATCTGGTTACAAGCAACCCAGACTATTTGGAGGTTGTCACAAAAACCAAAGCCTCGGTTGCGCAGAAATATGCGATAACGTCTGGCCTGATGATAGGTCTGGCAGGGATTGGCCACTTTTTATTGGATGCACACTTTTTTCTTAACGATGATCACAGTCTGCAGTTGGCCTGGCACGTTGCCGATGGCCTGAAACTTTTTGCCTTGCCAAAAAGCGAAGGGCTGGCTTTCCCGGACGATAACAGAACTAAAGTAAGTTGTGACTTTGCTGCTGGTTCAACCGGAGTGGGGTTATTTCTGCATCGTCTGGTCTATGGTGGTTGCAATCCATTAGGCATGTTGGATCAAGTGATACAAGCCAGGCTGAGTTTGCAGTTAGCAGAAAAACAGATTGCAGCTAGCAGGCAGCCAAGCACTGTCTAGCTGTTTTCAGCGACTGCCCGTGCCGGCCTCAGCTGGCACAATCAGTGTATTTTTTGCAGGTGTTTAAGCATGGGAGCTAATCAGCAGATACCGCAACATCTGGTAAGAATGCAGGTTGACGATAGGCTCCCAGCTTCTGCTCCAGAAGCTGGGCCAGAGCCAATAGCTCGGGTTCGCTCCAGGGGCTGCCAATCAGACTGACGCCCAGCGGGAAAGGGCCACTAAAACCCGCCGGCAGGTTGATGGACGGATAGCCAGCCACAGCGGCGGCGGTTGAGGTGCCAAAGTTAAATTGATCGCCTTGTTGGTGGTCTATAGGCCAGGCTGGGCCATACGAGGGTAAAATAATCGCGCTGGCGCTGGTCAAATGCTCGTCGAGCAAAGCTTCAGCCAGCTCGCGGCTTTGAACCAATGCTTTTTGATAATAAGGCGCCTGCTCACTCAGGTTCACTGCAGCGGCCTGTTGCAGGTATTCCTGGCCAAAAAATGCCAGCGCCTCTTCTCCTTTGCCATGGTTAAAATCGACAATGCCTTGCAGGCTGTTGACCGGCGCCGGCACGTTAAAATCACGCAGCCACTGCTCCAGATCGCGTTTGTATTCATACACCAGCACTTCCAGCTCGGTCTGATAAAGCTCTGCCGGTACAGGCCATGAATCGACTTGCTGCACGGCAATGCCGGCATCGAGCAGTTGCTCTACCAATTGGTCCAGCATAGGGCCAATTGCCTCGTCTCTATCGTCATAAGCCCGGATCACAACTACCTGCTGCGTTGCTGCTGCTTGCTGGCTGGCTGCACTTAAGGGGGTAGCAAACTGTTGTTTGGCTTCAGTGGTTAGCATGGCATCCAGCAGCAAGGCCGCATCGTAGACCTTTCTGGCCATGGGCCCGGCAATATCCTGCGCACTGGCAATCGGAATAATGCCATGGCCGGATACACTGCCACGGGTGGGTTTGATGCCCACCACGCCATTGATGGCTGCAGGACAAATGATGGAGCCATCGGTTTCAGTACCCACTGCCAATAGGGCGAAGTCGGCAGCTACGGCTACACCAGAGCCGGAGCTGGAACCGCAGGGCGTATGGCTAAGTACATGCGGGTTGCGGGTTTGGCCGCCCAGTGCCGACCAACCACTGGCCGAGCCAGTGCCACGAAAATTGGCCCATTCCGATAAGTTGGTTTTGGCCAGGATCACCGCCCCGGCCGCCCGTAGCTGCGCCACCAGCTCGGCATCTTGCTCGGTGATAAAGCCTTGCAATGCCAGCGCTCCGGCTGTGGTTGGCATCGCATCGGCGGTGGCGATATTGGCTTTTAGCACTACGGGCAGACCATGCAGCGGGGATAACGCTTTACCAGCAGCGCGCTCTTGGTCGCGCTTGCGGGCAATGGTGAGGGCATCAGGGTTGACGTCGATGATAGCGGCCAGTTGATGGCCCTGCTGGTTGTGCTGCTCAATCTGGTTCAGGTAATGCTGCACCAGTTGCTCACTGCTCAGGCTGCCATCCTTAAGTGCCTGTTGGGCGGTTTTGGCATCCAGCCAGGCAGGGTTGATTGCTGCCTGCAAAGGGAGGGAACAGCTTACTATTAGGGCAATGAAGGACTTCATACAGTTCTCTGTGGGTGGCCAAAACAGCAGCATAATCCAGCTGCTGACCGGAAGCCAGTGATTGCATGGACTGAATCCTGCTGTTTATCGCAGTGGGTATTAAGCGCCATTGCCGGATCTCTGACAAGCTCAAAGCAGATCGCTGCGCAAGATGCTACCATAGCAGGGCGTAGCGATGGGATGAGGAAGCGGCAATGGTACTAAGCGGATTAGGCTGGGGGGCTTTGCTGGCTGTGCTTTGGTTCAGCTTTCCACGTGAATTCTGGCCTAAGCTGAAAGCCGAGCTGGAGTACCAGCATCTGGTGTTTGGCTCGGCAGCGGTGTTGCTGCTGCTTTGGTTGCTGCAGGCCAGCATCGTCGATGGGCTGGCGGTGCACTTTCTGGGTATTACCCTGGTGACTCTTTGCCATGGCTGGCGTATTGCGGTCTGGATCTGTTTGTTGCCGCTGCTGGTATTGCTGGCGCTGGGGCAGCTAGCGCTGGCCGATGGCGGCCTTTATGCCATCTGCACTTTTGTGCTGCCAGCGCTGTTTAGTGCCGGTATCTTTTGGTTTAGTTATTACTTCCTGCCACGCCATCTGTTTATTTACATCTTTGTGGCGGCGTTTTTTGCCAGTGCCCTGACCATGCTGCTGCATATGGGGCTGACATCCGCCTGGTTTTACCTGGACGGCCGCTACCCCTGGCACATAATTCTGGACAACTACCTGGTGCTGTCGCTGCTAATCAGCTTCCCCGAAGCGTTGCTTAATGGCATGGCCGTCACCCTGATGGCGCTGTATCGACCGCACTGGCTGCGGACGTTTTACGAAAACGAGTATTTAAAAACAAGCGGTTAGCGCAGTAAACGCTGGAACAGGCGCTTTAGTGCCATCGGTTTTAGTGGTTTTAGCAGGAAGTGGAAGCCGGCGTTCAGCGCGTGTTCGCGGATCTGCTCATTGTGATCGGCGGAGTGGATAACGACTGGCAGTTGCAGCGAGAAATGGTTGCTCAGTTGTTCGGCCACCATCACGCCGGTGGCGCCATTATCCAGATGGTAATCAAACAGCAGCACATCGGGTTTTAAACCGTCACGAATGGCCTGCAGCGCCTGCTCTGGCCGGCTTATGGGGTGCACGATGCAGTCCCAGCTGCGCAGCAACTCGGTAACGGCTTGCAGCAGCTGCTCATCGTTATCAAGCAGCAATACGGCTTTGCCGGCGAAGCTGGCTTTGATATCCGGGCTGCTGGCCGGTTTGATGGGGGCGGCAGGCAGCGCACACTGGGATAAACGGATACTAAAGCAGCTGCCACGCTCTGGAGCGGAGCGCACCGTCAGCGGGTGTTGCAGCATGCCGGTGATGCGGTGGGCGATAGCCAGCCCCAGCCCCAGCCCTTTGTGATGCTGACTGTCACCTTGCTGAAACTCTTCAAATATCCGCTGTTGATCCTCCTGGGCGATGCCGATACCGGTATCGATTACCCGAATTTCCAGTGCTTGGCCATAGCGCTTGCAGCCGAGTACAATGCGGCCGTGATCGGTATAGCGAATGGCATTGGCCAGCAGGTTTTGCACCACCCGCTTAAGCAATTTTCGATCGGTCAGCACCGCCAACTTGCTTGGCAGGTAATGAAAGTCCAGGCCCTTTTCGGCGGCCAGTGCAGCTGCATCGCGGGCGCTGTCGTCCAGCAATTCGCTCAGTGCTACCGGCTGATGATTGGCTTTTATCACCCCGGCGTCCAGCTTGGTCAGTTCCAGGATAGAGGTCAGCAACTCTTCAGCGGAATCCAGTGAGCTTATCAAATGCTCACTCAGCTGCTTTTGTTCCACCGAATCGGCTTTTTCCCGCAGCAGGCCGGCGAACAGCGCGGCGGCATTGAAGGGTTGCATCAAATCGTGGCCGGCGGCGGCAAAGAAGCGGGTTTTGGCCTGGGTGCTGGCTTCAATTTTTTGCTGTGCCTGCTGCAGTTGTTGGTTCAGGGTTTCCAGTTTGCGGGTGCGATCCGCTACCCTTTGTTCCAGTGTCAGATTGCTTTGCTCCAACGCCTGCTGCACTTCAATAAAGGAGCTGACATCGGTAAAGGTGGTCACAAAGCCGCCGCCAGGCAACGGATTACCCTGCATCTCGAACACCCGGCCATCTTTTTGTGGCCGCTGAAACTTGTAACTGCTGCCCTGGCGCAGGTAACTAAGGCGCTTTTCAACCTCACTATCGACATCGGCACTGTGAATAAGGCCGCGCTCGGCGTTAAAACGGATCAAATCGGCCACCGGCCTGCCAACATCCACCAGGCCTGGCGGGTAGGTAAACATATCCAGATAACGCTGGTTCCAGGCAATCAGCCGCAAATCGGCATCCACCACACTGATGCCCTGACTGATGTTATCGATGGTGGCTTGCAACAAAGCCTGGTTAAACTGAAACACCTGGCTGGCTTCATCAACAAAACGGGCTACCGTCTCCAGCGGCAACTGACTGTGCCGGCTGGCTGCATCCATCACCAGCCGCATTGAAGCACCACCAATCACTGCCGATAAAGCCCGCTCGGATGCCTGCACCAGATTGGCTGGTGCCGGCGCATACTGCTCCAGCTGAGTGGTGCGCACGGTGCGTTGCAATACCCGGTTGGCTTCAGACTCACCGGCAAAGCGGCGCAGCAGCAAATAGCAATCCTGCACCGACAAACGTGCCTGGCGACTGGCTATTGGGGCGCTTTGTTGTTTTTGTAAGAAACGACCACTTTCCAGCCATTCGCCAACCCGGGTTTGGGTGAACTGGCTGACCAGCAGTACCATCAGCAGGTTGCAGGTGAGGCTGAGCAAGACGCCAAGGGTAATAGCATCGACCTGCCAGCCAAACAATTGATGCGGCGCCAGCCAGCCAATGCCAAAGGGGCCCTGAGTTAGCCATTGAGTACTTAGCCAGCCAGCCCGGCTGAGTTCAGGCAGCAGCAGGATGTAAGCCCAGACCACTGCGCCACTGAGCAAGCCTGCCAGGGCGCCTTGCTGGTTAACCCGGCGTGACAGCAGGCCCAGAATGAGTGCCGGTGCCAGCTGAGCCACCAGAGTGAAAGCCATTAGCCCAAGCTGGGCCAGCCCGGTATCGGTGCCTATCCAGCGGTAATAGACAAAACCCAGCATCAGCACCAGCAGCATGGAACCGCGCCGCAGGTTGGCAATTTTTAACAGGCTGGGCGGGCTCAGTTCGGTCTGGCGGGCGCGAAACAGCAGTGGGGTCAGCAGTTCGTTGGTGATCATAATGCCCAGCACCACAGTGGCCACCACCACCATGCTGGTCGCAGCGGAGAAGCCGCCCAAATAGGCCAATAGTGCGATATCGGTGCGATTTGCTGCCAGCGGCAGTTGCAACACCACCAGATCAATATTGACCTCATGCCCCAGCAGCATCACACCGGCCATGGCCAGCGGCAGCGTGAAGATACTCATTAGCAGCAAATACAGCGGGAAAATCCAACGGGCGCTGCGTAAATGTCCCAGCCGCTGGTTCTCGACGAAAGACACATGAAACATCCGTGGTAAACAAAGCGTAGCGGTAAAGCCCAGCAGTACATGCACCCAGTAGGTGTGGGTAGGCAGTGCCTGGCGTTGCAGTTCAAGCAAGCCCGGATGCTCGCGGGCGGCTGCAAAAATGGACTGGACGCCATCGTAAATGCCAAAACAGACAAAAGCGCCGATGGCCAGTAGCGCCAGTAGTTTCACCAGGGACTCAAAGGCAATGGCGGTCATCAGGCCAGGATTGGGCTGGTGGGCCTTGGCGCTTTTGCTGACAAACAGCAGCGCAAACACCGCCATCCACAGGCTGACATAAAGCCCGGTATCACGAAACCAGTCATTGGCTTGCTCAGAAGCCACCAGCACATTGATGCTGGTTGATACCGCATGCAGTTGCAAGGCGATGTAGGGGATCACCGCCAGAAATAAAATCAGCGTAATGCTTACAGCCAGCAGGCGCGAGTGGCCAAAGCGGGTGGCGATAAAGTCGGCAATGGAAGTAATGCGATAACGCCGGCAGGCAATGGCGATGCGCGCCATCAACTGAAACCCAAACCAGAACAGTATAAAAGAGCCGATGTAGGTCGGTGGGATCCACCAGCCATTCACGGCCGCCTGAGCGGTGACCCCATAAAAAGCCCAGGAAGTGCAGTAAATCGATAAGGCAAAGCTGAACACCCAGGGGGCCAGCGGATGCTTGCCATCGATACGCCGGCCAAAATAGCCGACACTGAACAACACCACCAGGTAGAGCACCGAAATGGCAGCGATGGTACCAAGGCCAATATGGCCTTGCTCCGCAATCAATTCGGCTGGTTCTTTCATGCAGGCTCCGGTGGCAGCACAGTGGTGCGCCAGTTTCTGATGCTGTTGAGCTTACCGTGCGGTCCAGCCACCGTCCAGTACCAGGGTTTGGGCCGTGATATGGCGGGCCGCATCTGAGCACAGAAAGGCAGCACTGGCGGCAATTTCTGCCACATCAATAAAGGCTTTTTGTGGCATGGGTGCCAGCATAATGGTATCGATCACCTGCTGCTCGCTGATGCCATGCTCTTTGGCCTGGGCGGCAATTTGCTGCTCGACCAAAGGTGTTTTGACGTAAGCGGGACAAATGGTGTTGATGGTGATGTTATGGCTGGCGTTTTCCAATGCGACCACCTTGCTAAAGCCAATCAGCCCATGCTTGGCAGCGACATAAGCCGATTTAAACGGCGAAGCAACCAGCGCATGAATGGAGCCAATATTGATAATACGGCCAAAATTACGCTGCTGCATGCCAGGTAGCATGGCTTTGCTCAGCATAGCCGGACCGGTCAGCATGACTTCCAGCAACAGGCGCCATTTATCGGCAGGGAAATCTTCTAAGCGGGCGACATGCTGAATGCCCGCATTGTTCACCAACACATCGGCCGGAAAGTCTGCGGCGCAGCGGGCGATGGCATCGGCATCGGTCACATCCAGCTCAAAACCTTCTGCAGCCAGGCCTTGTTGGCGTAATTGCGCGACACATTGCTCGATGCGCTCTGGCAACAAATCTGCCAGTATCACTTGATGGGACTGGCGGGCAAAATGCTCGGCAACGGCAAAACCAATTCCACCGGTCGCTCCGGTAATTACAACGCGCATGGCGGTGGCTCCTTTCATAATTGATCACCACTTATGCTAGGCAGAAGCAGTGGGTTCGACAACGGTACTTTAGTGCTATTCGTGCCTGTCGCTCAGGCCGTCTTAGCCATCTGGAGGTCTGTGATGGCCGGATTCAGCTGGTTGGCTTTTCTGGCTTGCTTAATTTATGGTACAGTCTGGCGGTTTATCACGATTAAAGTGTCGTTTCCGCTTGCTTCTTGCTGATTTTAATGCTGAATTTGCGCTGTTTTACCTGTTTTTAGCGATAAGGTGTTAAAAGTATCATTTTCATCAGTTCAGGCATGCGCAAGGCTGTAGCGGAATGACCAATAAATAAAAGAAGAGGCTTTTATGGCTGGTTCACAGCAATCCTTTACCCCAACCGAAAAGCGTGGTTGGTTTACCCGCTTTTTAGATACGGTTGAATGGCTGGGTAATCTCCTGCCGCATCCGGTAACTTTATTCGCGCTCTTTGCTCTGGCGGTGATTCTGGGCAGTGGTGTGGCGTCATTTTTTGAGTTAAGTGCCATTGATCCCCGGCCTGAAGGGGCTGCCGGTCGAGCGCCTGATGGTGTTATTACCGTGGTCAGCTTGCTCAGTGTTGATGGTCTGCAGCGTATCGTCTCCAACCTGGTGACCAACTTCACCAACTTTCCACCGCTCGGTGTGGTGCTGGTGGCACTGCTGGGGGTCAGTGTCGCAGAGCACTCTGGTTTGATTTCAGCTGCTATGCGCGGCATGGTGATGAATGCGTCACCGCGCATGGTCACGGTAACTATCGTCTTTGCCGGCATTGTCTCTAATACCGCTTCAGAGCTTGGTTATGTGGTCTTGATCCCGATGGCGGCCGCTATCTTCTATTCTTTAGGGCGTCATCCCCTGGCAGGCCTGGCTGCAGCCTTTGCCGGTGTATCCGGTGGCTACAGCGCCAACTTACTGATAGGCACCATTGATCCGCTGTTGGCCGGCTTTACCGAAGCTGCCGCTCACTTGATTGACCCTGAGTATACCGTGGGCCCGGAAGCGAATTACTTCTTTATGGTGGTAAGCACCTTTGTGATTGCGATTTTAGGTGCCATTGTGACCGAGAAAATTGTCGAGCCGAAGCTTGGCAAATACGATCGCTCGGAAGCATCGATTGATCTGGAAAGCCAGGGGTTAGAGCCACTGCGCCCGGAAGAGAAGCGCGGCCTGATTGGTGCCGGTCTGACGCTGGCAGCCTTGCTGGGTTTACTGGCACTGACCGTGGTGCCGGAAAATGGCGTCTTGCGTAACCCGGATACTGGTGGTGTATTGGGTTCGCCCTTTTTACGCGGTATTGTGGTCTATATCTTTATTACTTTTGCCATTCCCGGCTTTGTTTACGGCAAAATTGCCGGCACCATGAAAAACGACAAAGACGTCATCAACGCCATGTCGAAAAGTATTGGCTCGATGGGGCTTTATATCGTGTTGGTGTTCTTCGCCGCCCAGTTTGTCGCCTTCTTTGGCTGGACCAACCTGGGCACTATCTTTGCGGTGAAAGGAGCCACTTTCCTGCAGGAGATGGGGTTGACCGGTCCCTTGCTGTTTATCCTGTTTATTGCTATGTGCGGCTTCGTCAATCTAATGCTGGGTTCGGCTTCGGCGCAGTGGGCCATTACCGCGCCTATCTTTGTGCCTATGCTGATGATTATTGGCTATTCACCTGAAGTCGTTCAGGCAGCTTACCGCATAGGTGACTCGGTCACTAACCTGATCACACCAATGATGAGCTATTTTGGTTTGATTCTGGCGGTGGCGGCGCGTTACAAAAAAGACATGGGTATTGGCACCTTGATTGCGACCATGCTGCCTTACACCATGGTGTTCTTTATTGGCTGGGTCACGTTGTTCTGTGTCTGGGTCTTTGTGTTGGGCTTGCCGGTCGGGCCGGGTTCACCGACCTATTACAGCTTCGAAGGCTAAGCTACGCAAGTTTGGCAAGGCATGCAGCATGAAAGCTGCATGCCGGGTGGGTTAGCAACTGGCTGGGCAGGTGGACTCCCTTACCAGCAGCTCCGGAATAAATACCGGCTGGGCGTTGATCTGCGCTTTATTGGCATTGGGCCGGGTGTGTTTAAACAGCAGTTCAGCCGCCTGTGAGGCAATGATGCTGTTTGGCTGGTGCGCTGTGGTCAGCGGCGGCCAGGTCTGACGCGAAAACGGGCTGTTTTCAAAGCCTGCAATAGATAATTGTTCCGGGATCCGGATATTCATCAGCCGGGCACTGAACAAGGCACCGGCCGCAATTTCATCGTTACAAGCAAAAATAGCGGTCGGTTTTTTGGGCAGTGTCATCAGCTTTTTCGCACCCTCCACTCCTGATTCAAAGGAGTAGTGGCCCGGCACAATAAATTTTGGATTTACCTGCAAACCGCGTTTGGTTAAAGCGGCTTTAAAGCCGGCCAAACGCTCGCCACTGGAGCTGTGTTCCTCATCACCACATAAAAACGCAATCTCGGTATGGCCGAGCTCCAGCAAGTGGTTGGTAATTTTAAAAGCGGCGGTAAAATCATCAATCAATACGCAGTTATGCACGCCAGGCGAGGGGGTAGAGCCCGAGACAATACGGACAAAGTCGACCTTCATTTCTTCGAGTGCCTGCGCGATATGTGGCATTTCTGAAAAAGGCGGCGTCAAAATCAAACCGGCCAGCCGCGATTTACTCACCAGCTCTTTAACTTCCTCGACAATACCGGGTGATTTTGCATTGGTTGGGTGGATCAGCAGCTCGTAGCCGTGCTTTTTGCAGCTGTCCAGCAAGCCTTTTTGCATATCAATAATGTAATAGGCATTGGGGTTATCATAGATGTAACCAATGCTGTAGGAGCGGGTACTGGCCAGGTTGCGGGCGGCAGAGTTGGGCTGGTAATGCAGCTCATTGATGGCTGCCATCACTTTATCAAAGGTGTCTTTGCGAACGGATGGCTCATTGTTCATCACCCGGGACACCGTTTTAATCGACACCCCGGCCTGTTTGGCTACATCATTGATGGTGACTTTCATGCAGCTTCCTTGATTGGTAGGTTGCGTTGACAGCTCGCAGTATCGATAGCCGGTCAGTAAGGTTACTGTGGGCCTTAAATGATGACAGCGCTGGTCAAAAAATTAGCATTCGTGTGATAGTGATACGCTTTTTTTGGCAAAATCGCAAGCAATCTGGCCATCCAGCCTGGATTTTGTGGCAGATTTTTTGCTCTCGGAAAGTCGCTTTTACTCGGTAACTTCAAGGTGAATTGGCTCTTTCAGCAAGGCTCCAGAGCTATGGATAGCCATGTTGTCAGCAAAATAGTTGAAATTTTCATCGATTTTGGTTTGCAATACCGGATTTTTTTGTGTAAGTTAAATTTCAATGACAGCGTTGTCATTCAGGATCAGACCAATAGACAGCACAAGACCAATAAGAGGAACGGGAGAGGCTTATGTCCAGCAATAAACTAAATAAATGTGCCTTGGCGGTAAAACTGGGGTTGATGGTTGGGGCCTTTGGCTTCAGCATGCCGGTGATGGCCAACGAGGGTGCCACTGAAGATAATGTCGAAGTGATTCAGGTGCGGGGTATTCGTGCATCGCAAGTCGCCAGTATGAATGCCAAGCGCTTCAGTGATGCCACGGTGGATGTGGTTACAGCCGAAGATATTGGTAAGTTTCCGGATAGTGATGTTGGTGAAACTCTAGGGCGCATCTCTGGCGTTGCTGTTAGTCGCCAGTTCGGTCAGGGGCAGCAGGTGTCTATCCGGGGCGCTTCCAGCCAGTTAACCTCTACCTTATTAAATGGGCACTCGATTGCCTCGACAGGTTGGTATGACCAACAGTCGATTGACAGGAGCTTCAACTACTCGTTATTACCGCCAGAGCTGGTGGGTGAGGTGGAAGTGTACAAGTCTTCGCAAGCCAATCTGCCTGAAGGTGGCGTGGGTGGTACTGTGATTGTGAATACCCGCAAACCACTCAGTTTGGATGCCAATACGGCTTTTCTCAGCGTGAAAGGGGATTATGGCAGCATTTCCAAGAAGACGGATCCAGAGCTTTCAGGCCTGTACAGCTGGAAAAATGACGATGAAACTTTCGGCTTTTTGTTTGCCGCCGCTTATGCCGAAACCAGTTATCAGCGCAATGGCATTGAGTCCTTGCTTGGTTGGGGGGATATCGTTCCAACAACTTTTGAGCAAGAGCGTGAACGCACCGCACTTAATGCCACTTTCCAGTACCGGCCAACCCAGAATTTTGAGATTGGGCTGAACCTGCTTAGCCTGGATATGAAAGCAAACAATGCCAATACCTCCTTGTTCCTGATTTTCCCGGATGACAAAGATGCGGCCTGTGAAGCTCGAAACGTATCTGGGACCTGTACTTTCTATCGCCGTGGTGCAGATGACGAGAATCCAGGCTGGGGGCAAACCTGGGCCCGGATTGCCAGTATGAGCTCGGATACGGTTGATCTGAACTTTACATATGAGGCGGATAGCTACACATTAAGAGGCCGAACGGGCCACACCAAAGCCGATGGTGGAACTGATTTAACCGCAAATTACGGTTTCTGGCTGGGGCAGCCTGCTGATTTTGCCGGCACTTATGTTGCGACCGGGAAAGTCATTGATATCAACATTGCCAACAAGTATTTCACTGCCGATGATTTTCAGGCAAATCTTGGACCAGAAGGCTGGTCACTGAAGAAACAGCCTAACAGTGATAAAGAGAGCTATGCGAGGTTGGATCTATCCATTCCTGTCACCATGGGTATCGTCTCTGAACTGCATACCGGGGCAAGCTGGACCAATCATGAAGTGAAGACCGAAACCTTTACGGTTGATATGGCCAGCACGGTTCCAAATAACCCGGCCAGTCGTTATTACTCTGGCACTGTATCCTCAGCAGCTGGCTTTACCTTACCCAGAGCTAATTTGAGTAATATGATTGCCGATGCCAATGCCGCCATTGCCAACTTTGTGGATACCTCCATCGATTATCGTTCTGGTTATGGCACCATTAAAGAGCGCAATGTGGCGTTGTATTTGATGGCCGATTACTTCACTGATCGGGTTCGGGGTAACTTTGGTGTACGCTATATTCGTACCAATGCCGAGTCGGACTTTTTTAATTTCACCGCTGGTGTGTACGATGACTTTTTATCGACGGATAAAGCCAGCTACAGTGAGATTCTGCCAAGTTTCAACATTGCCTACAACCTGACCGATGATGTGATTGTGCGTGCTTCACTGGCAAAAGTAATGGCGCGACCAAATTACTACGATATGTTTTCCCGCTCGTCTTTTTCCGGCTATGCGGATGGAACGCCTGGAAATGAGGTGGTTACCAGAGGAAACGTTGGCTTGTCACCATTTAAAGCAACGCAAGGTGACCTGGGGGTCGAGTACTACTTTGGTAGTCATGGTATGACCAGTGCGACTTTCTTCTTTAAAAATGTTGATACCTTTGTTACTTCCGGGCAGTTGCTGAATCAGCAAATTGGTGTGGTCGATCCGGATTCTGGTGTCGATAACTGGACTGTGGCTACCATCCTCAATGGCAAGGGGGGCGATATTTTTGGTGTCGAACTGCAATTGCAAGATGCCTTTGCCAATGGTTTTGGTTATGTAGCCAACTACACCTTCGTTGATGCCAGTTCACCGGCTGGAAATTACCCGGATCAGGTTGGTAAATTCAGTGATTCGTCACGGCATACACTGAATTTAGTTGGTTATTATGAAGCAGACGACTACAGTATTCGTCTGGCTTACAACTGGCGCTCTGCTTTTATGATGCGTGAATTGCCTGGTTTTTACGGTAACCGTGAGCATCAAAGCTATGGCAGCCTGGATTTGAGTGCCGGCTACAAGGTCACGGACAATTTGAACCTGACTTTCGAAGTGGTAAACCTGCTGGAAGAGGACAGTGTGCAGTTAGGGGTGGCGCCTGCTGGTGCTGAAGTGAAAGATGAGCTGAAAAATGGTTATCCGGCTTGGTTCTTTGAAGGAGAGCGCCGGATTAAATTTGGCTTGAGCTACCGGTTTTAAGCACTAGTGCGTCTAAACGAAAACCCGGAAGGTCACACTTACCGGGTTTTTTATTGGATGCAATCGAATCAGCAAAGAGGTACAGAATGATAAGAAATATTGCTGTTGTGGGTGGTGGAACGGCCGGCTGGTTGGTCGCTAACCATCTGGGACAAGCGTTTCGGCATCTGCCTGATTATCAAATCACGTTGATAGAGTCACCCAGCATTGCGACCATAGGCGTGGGTGAGGGGACAGTCCCCGCTATTCGCTATTCATTGAAGAAGTTTGGTGTGTCAGAAACCGACTTATTCAACCAGTGCGATGCCACCTTCAAGCACTCAATCCATTTCATTAACTGGCTCGACAGGAATAAACACGGAGACAATGGCTATCATCATCTGTTCAGTAATCCGTTGCTTCGTGGGCTTGATCTAACAAGTTTGTGGTTGCAGCAAGGGGGCGATTACGCCAGCTTTGTTTCACCTCAAGCCACTGTTGTTGCCGCTAAACTGGCACCGAAGTTGATTACGACCGCCGAATATCAGTGCACAGTGCCCTATGCGTATCATTTCGATGCCCGTAAGTTTGCTGGTTTGCTCCATACCAATGCGACCCGATCGTTTCAGGTGAAGTATCTGCAAGCCGATGTAACTGATATCCGCACGGATGAAGCTGGCTTTATCACGCACTTAATGACCGCGCAGCATGGAGCATTAGCCTTTGACTTTGTGGTCGACTGTACTGGGTTTCAGGCATCATTGCTTGGAGAGAAGCTAAAGATCCCATTTCAAAGCTGCGCCGATCAGCTGTTTACCGATACTGCTTTGGCAGTGCAGGTACCCTACAGTCAGGAGCCGCAACTTCCTCCTTACACCCTTGCTTCGGCCCATCAAGCCGGATGGATCTGGGATATTGCATTAACCAGCCGGCGAGGTGTTGGATTTGTCTACTCATCGGCACATATGGCAGAAGAAAAAGCGTACCAGAAGTTGGAGCGCTATGTTGGTAAATCAGAGCTTGCAGCACTTTCAGTGCGTAAAATACCAATGCGGGTCGGGCGTAGAGCCAAGTTTTGGCATAAAAACTGTGTGGCGATTGGTTTGTCTCAGGGCTTTGTAGAGCCGCTTGAGGCCACAGCCATTTTGCTTGCTGACTTTTCTGCCGATTTGCTAAGCCAGTGCTTTCCTGCGGATCGCGATGAAATGAACTTGGTCGCAGAGCGTTTTAATCAGCGTATGGTGCATGCCTGGGATCGGGTGCTGGACTTTATTAAGCTGCATTACTGCATCTCCGATCGTACCGACTCCGATTTTTGGCACGATAACAGGGAGCCAGCTTCAATACCAGAATCGCTCCAGCAAAAGCTGGCACTTTGGCGAAACCATGTCCCCACCAGAGAAGATTTTTTCAGTAAGTTTGAAGTGTTTGATCTGGAGAACTATCTGTATGTGCTATACGGCATGAGGTACCCAACTAAAAAGCCGTTGCTCAGGTCAGACTACCAGGCACAGGCAGAGCTGGCTGCAAAGCAGGTGCAGCAGCAGGCTATGGCATTGACTGCAGAGCTGGGTTTGCACATGGATTTGCTGGCCAAAATTAAGCAGTATGGTCTGCAAAGACTCTAAATGTGGGCGGTTAAGCCCAGCCGATTTGGATGGGCATTTAGAATTAATCTATCGGCACTGCAAAGCTTTGTAGCAACTGGGGCCAGTTGGGATGTGCGCCGTTGTAGCTTCAAATGTTCTGGCCATTTGATTTTGAGTAGAACAGGCTGAACCAAGGACCTGTAAGGTTGCACTTACTGGGATTGAGCCCCTCGGGCAAGGTGAGTTAACAAAGTCAGGTGCATATTGCCAAGTATAATCATCTTCTATCATTGCCATAGAAACGGCTGCAAACGCATTGACAATACCTGTGCCACAATTATTACAGTTGGCAGGAAACGGACGCGCAGTTGCTTTTAGAAGGTTTGCTATTTCGTCCGGAGTTGCATTAGGCTTGGCTTGCTTTATCAAAGCCGCAACACCGGCGACATGTGGTGCCGCCATTGACGTTCCCTGATAGTAACCGTAATTGTCGGCACCTGGGGTTGTAGTGCCAGTATTAAAGGTAGACAGGACACCATTAGGATCATTTGTTGAGGTCATCTGCCCACCTGGTGCTGCAATATCAACACTGGTTCCAGTATTTGAGTAATTAGCCCGCCCTCCCTGACGGTTTGTTGCGGCGACAGTAACAACGCCTGTGCAGTTTGCTGGCGTAAAGTCATTTGCATTCCCATTGCTATTCCCTGCTGCAACCACAATGATTGCACCCCGGTTACGTGCTTGGTTAATGGCATTTTGGTAAGTCACAGAGCAGCTACCAGCACCACCAAGACTCATATTAATAACGCTTGCTGGGTTTGGGTTTGTCGGCACGCCTGCGATAGAACCACCAGCAGCCCAAATAATACCATCGGCAATATCTGACATATAGCCACCACATCTACCCAGAACTCGTACTGGTAGTATTTTAGCGTTATAAGCCACACCTGCAACGCCTGTATTATTGTTAGTGACTGCGGCAATAGTCCCTGCCACGTGAGTCCCATGCCAGCTTGATGGTCGAAAAGTAGTTGGCTGACCGTATCCACAATCGCCCGCATTCACCCAATCACCGGGGTCGCGTGCATCACTATCACGACCATTTCCATCATTTGCTGTCCAGATATTACTAATCATATCATAGCCAGGCAGAACGTTAGCATTAAGATCGATATGCGGGCGGTAACCTGTGTCTAGCACTGCAACTACAACACCTTGGCCACTGACATGATTCCAAGCAGCTGGCGCACGAATTCCTCCGTTGCTTTCGTGATAATGCCATTGATTTGCATACAGTGTATCATTTGGAGTAAGGGCAATTTGATGCAATGCATCTTCTTCTACGTATTCTATTTGATCATCTTTGGCTAGTTGCTGTAATAAAGTTTCAGTTTCTTTAGCGGACAAGCGGCGGTCGGTACTGAAAACAGCATGATTAGTTAAACCCGTTATTCTCACAAATGTTATAGGCATCCCCACACGCTGACTTAGTTGGCCGGCTTTCATTTGCATTTGTTCTTGTAGTTGACTTGTGTTGGGTAAAGTTGGGGAGCCAAGGTAAGGTTTATTATCTAGCTCCACTTTATATTTAACAATTACCCTGGTTACAGGACCACTTGAGTTGTCTAAACCATCATCTGCACACACTGATATCGAGGTAAAAAAGCAGAGTAAGGCTATCACGTTTAGTTTTATATTTTTTGCTCTCATGTTGTATTCCTAATGAAAAAATGGTTGATTTTGTAGGTTGCGCCGCAATGTAATTAAAAACATCTTTCTATTGCCCAATAAATGGTAGCAATTTAGACAAATAGTTAATCTAGGGTTGCACCATTGCTGCACTTTAATATCTAACACCGAATGACAGCGTTGTCAAGGTCTTGGTTAAGTAAGTTTATATGTTCAGTTGGAATTTCTTTTAGGCAGGTCTAGCGCCACATTGCAAACTGCAGTAAGGTAGGCGGGCGATTTTTTTGTACATAACATGACGTATGGATTTACTATGACAGCTAAGATTGTTCCACTTTCCAAAGAGCAGCACCAAGGGCTGCGAGTTAATTTCAAACAACCTTTTGCGCATATTGCTTCTGAACATTTGTTGCCACTCGTGGTGCATGAATTTGGTCCGACAGCGGCAGTGTTTCCCATTGTTTTTGTCAAAAACAACGACTCCGGCAATTTCCAGCCTGTCGCTTTAATGGGCCTGGAGCAAGGTCAAAACCTGTATTTGCAAGATGATCAAATGCAGGTTTCTTACGTGCCACTAGCTGCTCGTAATTACCCATTTTTCCTGACCCCGGATCCGGAAAACGACAAGCAACTGACCATCGGTATCGATGAAAACAGCCCGCGGCTGGGTAAAGACGAAGGCGAAGCGCTGTATACGGAGCAAGGTGAAGAGTCTGAGCTGCTGCAACGCGCCAAACAGCAATTGGCCGATTTCTTTGATACCAGCCGTGCAACCCGCACCTTTGTTGAAAAATTGACCGAGCTGAACTTGCTGGAAGGTAAAACCCTGACAGTGCAGATCAATGGCCAGAAGCGTGAAATCAACGGTCTTTTCCTGATCGATGAGAAAAAGCTGAATGAGCTAACGGATGAGCAGTTTGTCGAGCTGCGTAAGCAAGGCTACCTGGCGCCAATTTATGCCCATATGTTGTCGGTACAGCAGGTACAGCGCCTGACCCGCTGGCAGAGCGAGAAAGAAACCGCCAAAGCCTGATTATTCTGGGTTTTAAGCAATAAAAAAGGGCTGTCAGGCCCTTTTTTAATGGCTGGTGCTTGCATTGGTCGAAAAAACAGCATAGTATATTTTGACAGCGCTGTCATATCCTGGTTGGTAGCGTTGGGGTGTTTCACCGCACCCGCTCCCGAGGGGCTCTGATGTTGCCGGATCCAGAGTGTAAGTCCCTGATGTTCGTTATTGGTAGTTGGTAATGAACATGTACGGTAGACACGGATGTTGAGTGGATTATCCATCCTTTATCCAAGGGTACCTTGCCAGCAAAGCTTGCTTTGCTGGCTTTTTTTCGGCCATAAAAAAGCCCCGCTGCTGCGGGGCTGGATTGAGATTTTGCTTTACAGCCGGATCATGCGACTCAGCTGATCGGAAAGGCTGCGGCTGCGCAGCCAGACCTCGCCTTCCTGTTGCAGTGGCTGCTGATAGGGCTGCCAGCTTTGCCCCTGATCCAGGCTGTATTCAATGCGAATGGCCGGCCAGGCATGATTGGCTTTGATCTGTCCCTGCTCACGGATAGCTCCCGGTGGTGGTACATAATGCCCTGCGCCGGCCTGTGTAAGGCGTGGAAACTCAACCGTGGTCAGCCTTTGAATAAATTGCTGCCAGCTCTGGCGTGCTGCTGGGGCGCCTTTATTCGGCTCCCAATCGGCTCTGTGCCAAGCGCGCTCTGCCAGAGCAATTAACCGTGGATAAATCATTTGCTCCAACTGGTCGGCAGTACGAATGGTTTCCCCCCATACCTGCCCCTGAATACCCAGCATATTGTCGGGTTTTTCAAGCTGTGGCAGAGCACGGCCAAGCAAGGCTTCCAGATCGGTGATCGGCGTGCCATCCCGGGTGAATTCGGCATTGCTGTACAGGTGATCCGGCCGGTAGAAAAACACTTTTTCGGTATCAGTGTAGCGAGCGGCCCAATAGTAGCCGCGTTCTTTTGGGTGGGCTTCCTGCGGATGGTCAAAATACAAATTGGTGCCCGCTGATTGCACGACCTGATAGCCTGCATTGGCAAAGCGATACGCTCGGTCGCCGTAGCCCCACTCCCAGATATTATCCCAAGCGTTAACAATCACCTCGCTGTTGTCGAATTGCTCGCGGCGAAATGGCCGGGTGCTGTCGGCCATCAGACCATCTTCCCAGGCGGCCATCGCCAGGCCTCGCTGATTGGCGAGTTGTGCCACCCGATTAATAAAGTAGGGTTTTAAATCGGCCGCACCAGCGACCCCATTCAGTGGCTCCGTAAAAAGCTGCTGACATGCGGGGGCTCCCTGCCAGGAGCCGGCGCCGACTTCATCGCCGCCCATATGAAAGACCCGCAGGCGTAACCCCGCTTCGCGGTACATCTGCTGCAGCTCGTACATCACTTTATCGATAAAGGCATAGGTGGAGTCGAGACAGACATTGATCGAGTTGTCGTTGTAGTTCTGCACTGTCAGGTACTCGGAAGTATCATTTGCCTCTGATAACAGATAGCGTCGAGCTTCTGCTGGCTTACCAGCCGCCTGCAAGCGCTGGTAGCGCGCTTCCATGGCTTTAATGGCAGCACGGGCATGGCCTGGCATATCAATTTCCGGGATCACTTCAATATGATGTGCTTTGGCATGACGCAAAATCCGGATGAAATCATCCCGGCTGTAGTAGCCGTTGCCAGAGCCGGAGCTGTGGGGGCCAGTACCAAGTTGGGTAAGCAGGCAGTGCTGTTCGCTCAGGTCAAAGCAGCGGTTGGCACCAACCCCGGTCAGCTCCGGCAAACCAGGAATTTCCAGCCGCCAGCCTTCATCTTCGGTCAGGTGCAAATGCAGTTTATTCAGTTTGTAGCGGCCCATCTGCTCAATCAAGCGCAAAGTAACATCCAGGCCATGGAAATTACGCGCCATATCGTAGTGCATACCACGCCAGCGATAGCGCGGGTAATCCAGTATAGTCAGCTGTGGCAGCTGCACCTGATCAGAGCTTACTGCAGGCAGCAGCGCCAATAGGCTTTGGATGCCATAAAATACACCGGCTTCATCAAAACCGGTAATTCGAATGCGCTGGCGCTCGATAGTGAGCTGATAGCCCTCCGGCTTTAAATTTGGCAGGTTGGCATCCAGCCGTAACTCAATAACGGGGCTGCTAGTCTGGCCACTTAATGGTTGGCCGAAGTAGCGGTTTAATTGCTCGGAAAGGTAGGCCAATTCATTGGCCAAAGCACCTTGAGCTTGCAACTGCCAGCTAGTTCCAAAAGCAGTCTGACCTCTGCGATGTTGCAACTGCACCGGCTGCGGAATAATACGTTGTTGCAGCTGAGTCAAACTTAAGTTGGCATGGACGGCTTGGGCATTCGTGGCAAAACGCCGTTCTGCAGTAACAGTAGCAAATTTATCACCATCACCGATGTTGCGTAGCCGTTGCTCTGGTCGGGTCATGGGTCGTACGAAGCGGCTGAAATCCTCGGTATCGGTATTGCTAAACACAGCAGGTTGCAGCGCACCAGCAACCATAAAGGCCCGGGGCATCCAGTCGGAGTAGCTAATCACCCAAGGGGCTGAGGTAAAGGTAAGCTGAATTGACTGGCCAGTTGGCAAACCTGCAAAGTCCTTGGTAGGAACTATACGGTGCAGATCGCCTTGAATGTGTTCCAGTTGTAAGCCCTGGCTTAGGGTTGTTTCGATTTTGCGGATGGAATGAAAGTACCAGCCCCAATCCGAAATACCGGCAGGCAGGGCGGTACCAGAGGCATTATGAAGCTCGATCCTGCCACGGAAGCGCCCGGCTTCAGGCAGCAGATTGCTTTCGACAGCAAAAAACCATTCAGTGCCGGCAGTAAACTCATTCAATTGCTGCTGAGTGTGAAAAGGTCCGGCTAGTACCAGCCAGCTCAGCCAGCCGAGACTGAGTAAAAGTACGTTTTTTATCATCTGCTATTCCCCGTATTTTCATAAGCTTATACCATACCGCTGAAAATAATAAGCTCAAATAGTCATCATGGCTCTTGTCATTTTGCAGATTTATTATATGCTGTTTGGTAAAAATGACAACGCTGTCAATCTGGTTTTTTGCACAATTTATCGACAGCGCTAAGCAACCGCTTGCATTGAGGTAGGGGAATGAGCACAACAGCAGAGCCACAGCAGTTGTACCTGGGCATTGATGGTGGTGGCAGTAAATGCCGCGCTATCCTGGTATCACAGGATTCTGAGGTACTTGGAGAAGGGATCTCAGGGCCAGGCAATCCGCTGCGGGGTATGGAAATTGCTACAGCTTCGATTATGGATGCGACCAGACAGGCGCTGCTTTGCGCGGGCTTGCCAGAGCGAGCCATGGCAGCTCTCACCGTCGGTGCTGGCCTCGCCGGGGTCAATGTGCCCCAATACCATGCCTTGTTTCGCGACTGGCAGCACCCCTTTGCCGCTTTTCACCTGACCAGTGATTTGCACATTGCCTGCATGGGAGCTCATCATGGGCAGGATGGCGCTGTGATTATTATTGGTACCGGCTCCTGCGGCCTGGCACAATCCTGCCAGCAGGTGCTGGAGGTTGGAGGTCATGGCTTCCCTTACGGTGATAATGGCAGTGGTGCCTGGTTTGGTCTGCAAATGGTGCATCAGGTATTGCTTTGTCTGGATGGGCTGGCCGCTCCTACAGCTATGACTGAGGCGTTACTCAAGGCCAGTCATTGTCATGATCAGCTGGCGCTGGTGCAGCACTTTATGCACGCCAGTCCAACCCTGTATGCGAAATATGCGCCTTTGATCTTTGCCTGTGCGGAGCAGGGCGATGCTGCTGCACTGGCCATTGTGCGGCAGGGAGCTGCTCATATTAATGCCATAGCGCATCGCTTGATGAGTATTGCCCCACCAAAACTGGCGCTGATTGGTGGTTTGGCCTACAAGGTAGAACCTTACCTGGATGCAGCCATCCGAGCCCGTATTGTGGCCGCTGATGCCAGCCCGGAATGGGGTGCTGTATGGTATGCTCGGCAACTGGCACAGCAGCAGGAGAAAACAGCGTGAGCAGCAGCTTTGAACTTCAAGTAGCACGGCTTTTTGATGGCGATACCTGGCACAGCAACGTCGCTCTGAGTGTCGAGCAGGGACGGGTTACCGGCATTCGGCCATGCGAGTCCAATAGCGTGATTCAAGCTAGCTTGGTTCCTGGCTTTATTGATATTCAGGTCAATGGCGGTGGTGGTGTTTTGTTGAATACAGAGCCGACAACAGCCACACTGCGCACCATGCTGCAGGCGCATGCCCGCTTTGGGACCACCGCTATGTTGCCTACCGTTATTACCGATAGCCTGGCTACCATGCAGCGGGCTGCCGATGCGGTTGCCGCGG
This sequence comes from Alkalimonas amylolytica, assembly GCF_900107845.1. GTDB lineage: Bacteria > Pseudomonadota > Gammaproteobacteria > Enterobacterales > Alteromonadaceae > Alkalimonas > Alkalimonas amylolytica. Next base: position 625,191 of record NZ_FNRM01000001.1, on the reverse strand, counting down.
CTATGGCCGCCGGAGAGCCCGGTATTATTGGTATTCACTTTGAAGGGCCGCATTTGTCGGTGCCAAAACGAGGAGTGCATCCGGCAAGTCAGATCCGGCCATTGTCTGCGCAGGAGCTGGCGATCTATCAGCGTCAGGACTTAGGTATTCGTATGGTCACTGTGGCACCGGAAACCATACCTCCGGAGCAAATTCGTCAGTTGGCTGATGCCGATGTCATTGTATTTTTAGGCCACTCCAATGCCGATGCAGCGACGGTGCAGGCCGCACTTGCTGCCGGTGCCACTGGCTTTACCCATTTGTACAATGCCATGTCACCCCTGACCTCGCGTGAGCCGGGCATGGTGGGCGTCGCACTTGCCGATCGCGACAGTTGGTGCGGCATTATTCTGGATGGTCATCATATGGATCCTATTGCGGCCAGGGTGGCGTTAGCGGCCAAGCCCAGCCGCAAAGTGCTGCTGGTTACGGATGCCATGTCGCCGGTCGGTACCCCAGACACTGAGTTTGCATTTTTTGACGGCAAGGTGACACGGCAAGGCAATAAACTGACCAATCAGACAGGATCGCTGGCTGGTTCGGTGCTGGATATGGCCGCAGCAGTACAGTATGCCGTGCAGGTGCTTGGGGTGGAGCTTGGTGAAGCCCTGCGGATGGCTGCACTCTATCCGGCCGAAGCCATTGGTTGTGCGGATGTGCGAGGTAAATTGCAGCCGGGCTACCTGGCCGATATGGTGCTGCTAACGGATGAGTTGCAGTGCCAGCAAAGCTGGTGGCAAGGCCAGCCGCTTTGGCTTGGCAATGAAAAGAACTAATTCAGGCTGCTATCGGCAGCTATAGCCAGATCCGGTTGCAACCGGACATACATCAACAAGGGGTAACTATGGAAGCTGCAGCAACGCAAAACGTCAGGCGCACGCAACTGATGCCGATGGTGATTGTCGCCATCTTATTTTTTGTGCTGGGTTTTGCCACCTGGTTAAATGGTTCTTTAATGCCGTATCTGACCCAGATGCTGCAACTGAATACCACGCAGGCCGCGCTCATTCTGTTCTCTTTCTACATAGCGGTGACTTTCACAGCGCTGCCATCGGCCTGGCTGATCCGTAAAGTCGGTTATAAAAATGGCATGGCGCTGGGGATCGGCGTGATGATGCTGGCCGGCTTGCTGTACATTCCGGCAGCTAAAACGCAGATATTTGCGGTGTTCTTATTTGCTCAACTGGTGATTGGTGCCGGCCAAACTTTGCTGCAAACGGCGGTCAATCCTTATGTAGTGCGGCTTGGGCCGGAAGAAACCGCTGCAGTGCGGGTCAGTATTATGGGCATCTTAAATAAAGGGGCCGGTGTGGTGGCGCCTATTGTCTTTACCGCCTTGGTGATTGGTAGCCTGAACGCTCCGGCTGGCGCAGAGCTGACCCAGGGGCAAATTGATACCATGGCTGATCGCATGGTGTTGCCTTATCTGGGGCTGGCTGTATTTCTTGGCTTGCTGGCGCTGGCGGTGCGCTTTTCGCCTTTGCCGGAACTGATAGAAGAAGCGCAGCCTGATGCAGCCGCAGCCGATCAAAGCCAGCTCAAAGCGGTACTGGCTAAGCCTGCCTTGGTGCTGGGTATGGTCGCTCTGTTTGTGTATGTAGCGGTGGAAGTCATAGCCGGCGATACCATCGGCATGTATGCCTTGTCGCTTGGTGTGGAGCGCTACAGTGTGATGACCTCCTACACCATGGTGTGTATGGTGGTTGGTTATTGTTTGGGCATTGCGCTGATCCCGCGGGTGCTTTCGCAGCAAACCGCGCTGGCTATTTCGGCCGTGCTTGGGGTGGCACTGACTTTGGCGGTGGTTTTTGGCAACAATGAATCCTACGCCATTGCCAATGCGGTACTGGTGCCATTTGGTGGTGTGGCCTTGCCGGATACGCTGATGTTTATTGCATTGCTGGGCCTGGCCAATGCCATTGTCTGGCCTGCGGTATGGCCGTTGGCTTTATCTGGCCTTGGACACCTTACCAGCATCGGTTCGGCGTTGTTGATTATGGGCATCGCCGGTGGTGCTTTTGGCCCGCTGCTGTGGGGCTTGTTCAGTGACACCGGTTTGGGCCAACAAGGGGCTTATTTTGTGATGCTGCCATGCTATGCCTTTATTCTGTTCTACGCGCTCAAAGGCCATAAGCTAAAAAGCTGGAAATAACCATGACAGTTGCAACTGCTCAGCGCCCGTCTGAACGTTTTATGGCGCTGGATGCGCTAAGGGGGCTGGCCATTGCGCTGATGATCCTGGTGAATACGCCAGGATCCTGGAGCCAGGTGTATGCGCCCTTACTGCATGCGGAGTGGCATGGCTTTACCTTTGCCGATATTGTCTTTCCGATGTTTTTGTTTGCGGTTGGCGCGGCCATGGCTTTTTCCATGGCCAAAGCGCAAGTGTCAACGGCGACCTTGCTGAAAATCAGCAAGCGTACCCTGCTGCTGTTTGGTTGTGGCTTATTGCTGCACTGGTTTCCTTTTACCAGCAGCCTGGCGGAGCTGCGTATTCCTGGTGTGCTGCAGCGCATTGCGCTTTGCTATGGCCTGGCCGCGTTGCTGGTGCTGTATTGCAAACCCCGGGCGCTGTTGCTGGTCACTTTGCTGTTGCCGCTGCTTTACTGGGGGCTGCTGTGGCAATTTTCGTTGCAGCACCCGTATGAGCTGAGTGGCAATGCCGTGCAGCGCTTTGATCTCTGGCTGCTTGGCCCTGCACATCTATACCAGGGTTTTGGAGCTGCCTTTGATCCGGAAGGGCTACTCAGTACCCTGCCAGCGGTTAGCTCGATCTTGATTGGTTATCTGGTCGCCGTTGAGTTAAGGCGCACTCACAAAGACAACAGTGTCTACTTGCTGACTTTGTGGGGCCTTGCGCTTGCTGTGCTTGGATTGCTTTGGCAGCTGCTTTGGCCCATCAATAAGCCGCTCTGGAGCGGCAGCTATGTGGTCTTTTCCAGTGGCCTTATTCTGCTGTTGTTGGCAGCTATGGTTTGGCTGATGGATATCCGGCAAAAAAACTGGCTGCAGCCGCTGGTGATCTATGGCAGCAATCCGCTGTTTATTTACATGCTGTCCTGGCTCTGGGCGTCGGCCGCCAGTCAGTTGATCCGTTTTACGCATGATGGGCAACCCATCAGCCTGTACCAATTTGGCTTTGATAGTCTCAATGTGCTGCTACCAGCCAAACTGGCATCGCTGCTGTTTGCCCTGCTGCATGTGCTGCTGTTCTGGGGGCTGTCCTATTGGCTGTATCAGCGGCGGATTTTTATCAAGCTTTAAGCCATTTCACTTTGCCGCAACCGCAGCTCCAGCCTGCGAATTTCACGGGCGGTGTGGTTGCGGTTGGTTTCCATAAAGATCCACAGTTTAGTGGCCACCTGGGCCTGAAAAGCCAGCAGCAGCCAGACCCCCCAGAACAGCTGTTGCTCCGGGCTGGCCACTACAAACTGGTAACCGCACCAGAAGATAATGGCGGTAAGGACAACGGCCATGACATAGCTGAGTTTCATCACCCAACTGATGCCAGAGACAAAGCCGGTTTTAAGATAACCCGCCAGGCCATCTTGTTGCTGCATCAGCCGATCCAGTTCTTTGGCCTGTTCGGCCAAATCTTGCTTGATTTTATCGTCGATACTCATGGGTTACTCCTTCGTTTTCATCAGGGTGCTCAGTTGTCATCCGGGTAGAGCGCTTTTAGCTGCTGCCTTGCCCGGTGTAGCCGGGATTTCACGGTTCCTTCCGGCAGTTGCAGTACCAAAGCGGTTTCATGCACAGACAGCTCGTGCAGGTAATAGAGCTCGACCACATCGCGCTCTGTTTTTGCCAGTTGTTGCAGCAAGGGCAGCAATGCAGGCGGTTCAGCAACAGCAGACGGCGTAGCAGAGTGCTGATCGGTGAGCTCGTCAGTGAGTTCAGCGTGCGGTTGATTGCCTTTGGCTTTATGCCAGTCCAGCAGCTCCCAACGCAGCGCCCGGTACAACCAACTGCGAAACACCCGTGGGTCGTCCAGAGCACGAATACGCTGATTCACTTTAAGCCAGACATTCTGCACCAAATCATCAGCCAGATTGGCGTCTGGTAAGCGGGCTGCGGCAAAGCGCCGCATCCCAGGGTAAAAGTGGCGGTACAGGAAAGCAAAAGCATCACGCTTACCTTCCTGGAACGCCAGCACCAGCAGCTCAATCTCGGCATCATGCATCTACAATCTCTCCTGTTGACTGGTTAAAAGACGAGACACAAGACGTTTTGGTTCGCAGAAAAATAAATGCTCCCTCTGATTGGGTGGATCAGCTGCTTTGACAAGTTGTTTAAGTTCGCCATCAGCCAATGATAGGGCTTGTGCACAGCTTCTGCTAAAATATCTGCTCGCCAGCCATCGCGGTGATGCTGCTGGCCTACCTAAGACTAGGATCTATTTTGACCAACAACGATATTCTGCGCCGTATCCGCTATGTATTTGACTTAAAAAACAGTGCCCTGATTGAGGTATTTGCTTTAGCCGAAGTAAGCGTGAGTCAGCAACAGGTGGCTGCCTGGCTAAAAAAAGAAGAGGACGAGGGGTTTGTACCCATGGCCGATAACGAACTGGCCGCCTTTTTGAATGGCTTGATTGCGTTAAAGCGCGGCAAGCGCGAGGGTGAGCAGCCGAAAGCGGAAGCCAAACTCACCAACAACATGGTGTTTCAAAAGCTGCGCATTGCGTTAAATCTGCAGGCGGAAGAGATTCTGGCGATTATGCAGCTGGTCGATTTCAACCTAAGCAAACATGAACTCAGTGCCTTTTTCCGCAAGCCAGAGCATAAAAATTACCGCGAGTGCCAAAACCAGATCCTGCGCAACTTTCTCATGGGGCTGCAGCGGCAATTACGACCTAATGATAGTGCTGCGGAAGTTGAATAGCCCCTTCACCATCCGTAAGACTATTTGCCAAACTTGGTTTTCAAGGCTTGCTCGACTTTGGGGGAGACAAAGCCGCTGACATCGCCGCCATGGCGGCAGACTTCTTTCACCAGGGTGGAAGAGATAAAGGTGTTTTTCTCCGAGGGGGTCATAAAGATGCTGTCGAGTTTCGGGTTCAGGGTGCGGTTCATGCTGGCCAACTGAAACTCGTATTCGAAATCGGCCACCGCCCGCACCCCACGAATAAGCACCTGCGCATCCTGTTCGCGTGCTAAATCTGCCAGCAGGCCGGAAAAGCCAATCACTTTCACATTGGTATATGGGGCAAACAGCTCCCGTGCCAGCTCTACCCGCTCACCCAGAGTAAAGAGTGGCTTCTTGCTGGGGTTGGCGGCTACCGCTACCAGCACGGTGCTGAACAGACGGGCGGCACGCAACACCAGATCGGCGTGGCCATTGGTCAGCGGGTCGAAAGTTCCGGGGTAAATGGCGGTAATATTCATCAGTGAACAGGCATCCAGTGGTCAGGAAAATGGTGACTAGAGTTTTTAGTCAGTTTAGCGTTACTATACAAAGAAAACAGTCCAAAGAAAAACAACAAAGACAGGCCAGGATGGAAAAGAAACTTCGCACCAAAGACAAAATCGTGCAGGCCAGCATTGAGCTGTTTAATGCGCAGGGCGAGCGTCAGGTAACCACCAATCACATTGCTGCCCACCTTGGCATCAGCCCTGGCAATTTGTATTACCATTTCCGCAATAAAGAAGACATTCTGCGGCATATCTTTAAAGAGTATACCCGTTTGCTGGAAAGTCGTATCCAGCCACCGGGCGATAACGCCGAGGCGCTGGATGCGCTGGCCAATTATCTGGATGTGGTGTTTGAGTTGATGTGGCGTTTTCATTTTTTCTACGCCAACCTGCCGGATATCCTGGCGCGCGATCCGGCGCTGCACAAAGAGTATCAGTCGGTGCAGGAGCACGTACTGGCCCGGGTGATCCGGGTGCTGAATGCATTGCGTCAGGCCGGCGTGATTGAGATGCCGGAGCAGGAAACCAGCGAGTTTGCCCATACCATTAAACTAGTGGTGACCTTTTGGATCAGCTACCTGAAAACTCAGGCGCCGGAGCAAATCATTGATCAGGCCAGTGTCTATCAGGGGGTATTGAAAGTCCTGTTGTTGTTCAAGCCCTATGCCAGCCCGGCAGCGATGCCGCGAATACTGCAGCTGCAACAGCACTACCAGCGGCTGGCCCGCCAGTCAGAAAGCGTCAGCGTATAGCGAACTTTACAACCATTCGTTTTGCCAACAGGTCTGCTGTGAAAAACACTGCAGAAGTCCGGCCGAGTCAGTACAATATGCAGTATTCATGACTAATCATGCCGTTTTTCTCAGGAGACCTTTATGCCAGCCACTGCTTTTTTGCAGCACTTACAACAGCAAATCGATGACGTTAAAAGCGAGGGCCTGTTCAAGGCAGAGCGCCTGATCAGCTCGCAGCAAAGCGCTGCCATTCAGGTTGGCGATCGCGAGGTGCTGAACTTCTGCGCCAACAACTACTTAGGGCTGGCCAATAATCCGGAGTTGATCAAGGCCGCGCAGCAGGGGCTGAACAGCCATGGTTTTGGTGTGGCCTCGGTGCGCTTTATTTGTGGCACCCAGGACATTCACAAGCAACTGGAACAAAAAATCAGCAGTTTCCTCGGCATGGAAGATACCATTCTGTACTCCTCCTGTTTTGATGCCAATGCCGGTCTGTTTGAAACCCTGCTTGGCCCGGAAGATGCCATTATTTCTGATGCGCTGAACCATGCTTCCATCATCGATGGGGTGCGGCTATGTAAAGCGAAACGTTATCGCTACGCCAACAACAACATGGCTGAGCTGGAGCAGCAACTGCAGCAGGCGGTGGCCGATGGCGCCCGTTTTAAACTGATCGCCACCGATGGGGTCTTCTCGATGGATGGCGTTATTGCCGATCTGAAATCCATCTGCGATCTGGCCGATAAATACGATGCCATGGTGATGGTCGACGACAGCCATGCGGTTGGCTTTGTTGGTGCCAAGGGGCGCGGCACTCATGAATACTGCGACGTCATGGACCGGGTGGATATTATCACCGGTACCCTTGGCAAAGCCCTGGGCGGTGCGTCTGGTGGTTACACCTCGGCCCGCAAGGAAATCGTCGAATGGTTGCGCCAGCGCTCACGGCCGTATTTGTTCTCCAACTCGGTGGCACCAGCTATTGTAACGGCATCGATCCGGGTGCTGGACTTACTGGCCGAAGGCGATGCACTGCGGGCCAAGCTGTGGCAAAACGCCGGTTACTTCCGTGAGCGCATGCAGGCAGCGGGCTTTACCCTGGCTGGCAAAGATCACGCCATTATCCCGGTGATGCTGGGTGATGCCAAAGTCGCGGCCGAGATGGCGCAGCGCATGCTGGCCGAAGGTATCTATGTGGTTGGTTTCTCCTTCCCGGTGGTACCAAAAGGCCAGGCCCGTATTCGTACCCAGATATCGGCTGCCCACAGCCGCGAGCAGCTGGACCAGGCCATTGACGCCTTTATTCGCATTGGTAAAGACATGGGAGTCATTCAATGAAAGCTTTAGCCAAACTCAAAGCCGAACCTGGTATCTGGTTAACCGAAACGGAGAAGCCGGAAGTAGGTCCGAACGATGTGCTTATCCGCATCAAAAAAACTGCCATCTGTGGGACCGATGTGCATATTTACAAATGGGATGAGTGGGCGCAAAACACCATCCCGCATGGCATGGTGGTGGGTCATGAATACGTCGGTGTGGTAGAAGGCATGGGCTCGGAGGTTCGTGGCTTCCAGGTTGGCGACCGTGTCTCCGGCGAAGGCCATATCACCTGTGGTCATTGCCGCAACTGCCGTGCTGGTAGAGTGCACCTGTGCCGCAACACCACAGGGGTAGGGGTGAACCGCCCTGGCGCTTTTGCCGAATACCTGGTGATCCCGGCTTTTAACGCCTTTAAAATTCCGGACAATATCCCGGACAACATCGCCTCAATTTTCGATCCCTTCGGCAATGCCGTCCATACCGCGCTGTCGTTTGATTTGGTCGGCGAGGATGTGCTGATTACTGGCGCTGGCCCTATTGGTATTATGGCGGCGGCTGTTGCCCGCCATGTCGGTGCTCGTCACGTGGTGATTACCGATGTCAATCCATACCGCTTGCAGCTGGCGCTGGACATGGGGGCGACCCGAGCAGTGGATGTCAGCAAAGAAAAGCTGACCGATGTGATGAAAGAGCTGGGCATGACCGAAGGCTTTGATGTAGGCCTGGAAATGTCTGGTGTGCCTTCGGCCTTTAACAGCATGCTGAGCACCATGAACCATGGCGGCAAAATTGCCATGCTCGGTATTCCACCATCCGATATGGCGGTGGACTGGAATCAGGTGATTTTTAAAGGCTTAATCATCAAAGGCATCTATGGCCGCGAGATGTTCGAAACCTGGTACAAAATGGCCAGCCTGATTCAGTCCGGCCTCGATTTAAGCCCGATGATCACCCATGAAATGCCAGTCGATAACTATCAGGAAGGCTTCGATATTATGTGCTCCGGCCAATCCGGTAAAGTGATCCTGAACTGGTGTTAAGCTGCGTTACTGTCTTCTCCAAAACGGCCACTCCTGTGGCCGTTTTTTTATGGTTACTATTGCGGCGCTTGCTCTGTCGTCAGCTGAAATAGCCAGCGCAGGCCGCTGCGGTAGCTGGCCGGGCTGTCGGCGGCGTGGGTACCCCCTTCAATTACCTTTAACTCTAGCTGCCATGGCAGCTTGTCAAGGCTTTGCCAGTGAGCGAACCAGGCTCTGGCGTCGGCAACCAGCTGCGGCCGGTCGGCTGTGCCGCTGGTGACCATCAGGTGTAAATCATTGCGACTGGCGCTGGCAGGTGTGGTGTAAAAGAATTCGCTACCAGGCCGAAAGGCCGGATTGCTGGCAATACGGCCCCAGAATAAATCCGGCTCGGTAAAAGCTGAGTAGAGTACCATGGTCCCCCCACGACTTTGTCCAAACAGCACACGCCTGCTGGCATCGGCCCGGTAACGGCTTTCCACTTCGGGCAGCAGATCATGTTTTAAAAACTGCACAAATAAAGCGGCTGCTCCCTCGCCAGCTACCCCATCCGCTGCACCAGGGGTAAAGTCCAGGTGCCTTTTATTTATCTCCGGTGCAAAACCACCATAGGCAATGCCAACCACGATGGCTTCCGGCAACTGGTCGTCATAGGTGAGAAATAAATGATTCGCCGCCAGAATTGGAAATAAAGAGTCGCCATCCAGCAGGTAGACTACCGGGTACTGGGTATCGGCGTTGCTGTCGTAGCCTTCTGGCAAACGGATATAAATATGAAAGGCACGGCCAACGGTTTCGGAGTGCAGCTTAAAATAGTCGCCCCGCAGTGCGGGCAGATGGTTCAGCGGCACCACCTTCTCTGCTGGCTTCGTCAGTGGTGTATTCGTGGGCATTTCAGGAGGCTCCGTTATGCCGGCTGCTGGCTGTGCAGCCGTAACCAGCCATGTTAGGGCCATAAACAACGCGCTTGAGCGATAGGCTGGCATCAAAAAGTCCTGTCTTAGGGGGGGCCTCGAATCATGCCATAAGTGGTAGCAAAAGCCTATTGGCTGCATCCTCCTAACGGTGGTTGGATGTGGCCATGGCAAAGTGCAACTCGAAGTGCTGTCGTAGCTTTCATGGCCTCACACACAACCGGTGCTGGGCAAGTTGTCACCTTTCATTTAGTATAAAGAAAAAAGCTATTCAAAGGATGAAGTCGCTTTGCAAACCAGTGACTTATTAATTCAGTTGATGCTCTATGTATTCCTTCCCCTATGGGGGGTTGCAGGCTTTATTGATTGGTGCTGCCATCGGGCTACCCACATTGAGCACACTTCTGGTGTGAAGGAATCGCTGGTGCATTCATTGATGGGGATCCAAATGGCGATTCCTATTTTGTTGTGCCTGTTGTTTCAGGTGAATGTGCTGATTATGTTGATTTGTCTGCTGGCCTGGTTGGCACATGAACTGGTGGCACATTACGATGTGCATTATGCAGCGCCCAGACGACACATCAGTATCTGGGAAATGCATGCCCACAATTATCTGGCCACCTTGCCGCTGTTTATGTTGTTGCTGATTATCGTGATCAACTTCCCGGTATTTATCCAACTGGTCACTCTGGACTGGCAAGGACAGTTTCAGTTCCAGCGCATGCCTTATGCCCATGGTGGGGATAGTTACTTGCTGTATTACCTTGGATTTATGCTGCTGGTGTGCGTACTGCCTTATCTGGAAGAGAACGTGCGTTGTGTCCGGGTCTATCTGCAGAAAAGGACAGCAGCGTGAGTGTGTACATCAGCAGTACCGGGCACTTTTTGCCGGGCCCGGCCATTAGCAATGACGAGATGGAGTCGATCCTCGGCTTGGTGCATGGCAAGCCAAGCCGGTTACGGCGGCGTATTTTGCAATCCAATGGCATTCAGCAACGCCACTATGCGATCGATGCAGAGCATCGCACCTTGTTTTCCAACAGTGGTATGGCTGCCAAAGCGGTTGAGAATTGCTTAGCAGACAGCTTTATCGGCAAATCACAACTTACTATGCTCAGTGCTGCGACCAGTCAGGGCGATCTGGTACTGCCTGGTTTTGGCTCTATGGTGCAGGCCGAGTTGCAGCTGGCCGATGTGGAGCTGCATACCAGTCATGGTATTTGCTCCAGCAGCATGATGGCGCTCAAAGCAGCCTATACCGGTATTCTGGCCGGTGAGCACAGTACTGCCATGGTGGTGGCCAGCGAACTGACCTCGCGGTTATTTAAAGCGCGACGGTACGAAGTGGCTGGAGCCGAGCTGGATTTTAATGCAGAGTTTTTACGCTGGATGCTGTCCGATGGCGCCGGGGCTTTGTTGCTGGAGAGTAGTCCCAGAGCAGGCAGTTTTCGCATTGATTGGATCCGGGGTTTTTCCCATGCCGATGCCTACCCGGTGTGTATGAGCGTGGGGCAGGCACCCAATGAAAATCGTAGCTGGCAAGATTACCCGAGCTACGCCGAGGCGGAGGCAGCCGGTGCTTTGTTACTCAGGCAAGATGTTCGGGTACTGGATGCTATTGTGCAGCTGGGGGTCGATGGTTACTTGCGACTTATTGCTGAAGGCCTTATTCAGCCTGAACGTGTTGATCACGTGCTCTGTCATTATTCATCGCATTACTTCAAAAGTAAGATTTTTGACATGATGCAACAAGCCGGAGTGGGGTTGGCGGAAGAGAAGTGGTACAGCAACCTGTACCACAGAGGCAATACGGGTTGTGCTTCAATCTTTATTATGCTGGATGAATTCAGACGAACTCAGAGCTATCAGCCGGGTGATACTATTTTGTGCATGGTGCCAGAAAGCGGCCGCTTTAATACGGTCTATATGCAGTTAACCGTGATGGATTGAACAAGGAGAGCCGGATGTCGGAAGCCATTAAGAGTGAGGTTGCCCAACAAGGTTTGCAGGCCCTGATGCGTGTTTGGTTTGATTTCGAGCGTCAGCTCGGGCGTATCCCTTTGTTGCAGCGCCTGCAACGTGGCCAGTTCTCGCTGGACGATTACCAAAAGTTGTTGCTGCATTGGCGTCAGCAAGTGATTGAGGGTTCGCGCTGGATCAGTCGTTGCGCCTCCAGCTTTGATCGCGAATACAGCGATGTACGCTCTGCCATTATCGGCCATGCCCGCGATGAGCACCGGGATTATGAAATGCTGGAGCAGGATTTTGTCGCCGCAGGCGGCCAGCTGGCGGCCATTCATGCAGCCACCAGAGCGGCTAACATCGGCTCGGAAGCCTTGCATGGCTTTATTATGTATCGGGCCAGTCAGCCGAATCCGGTCGATTTAGTCGGTGCCATGTGGATTATTGAAGGCTTGGGTCAGAAAATGGCCTCCAGTTGGGCCGGGCAAATCGAACAGGCCACCGGCTGTGATAGCAACTGTACCCGCTTTATGCGCTACCACGGCTCGCAGGACGAGCACCATATGCAGGAGCTGTATCAGCTGTTGGATCGGGTATGCAGCACGCCAGAGCAATTGGCGGCCATTGTCCGCACGGCTAAAGTTGTTGCCAGGCTGTATTGCCTGCAATTGGAAGAGGTGGAACATGGCCAGTAAACCCAGCGCCTATTTGCAAGCCATTGCCCGTGATAACTCACTGCCTATTGAGCAGACTGCGCTGGATTTATGGTTAAAAGATTTGCAAAATCCGCTGCGCTGGGGCATCCGGCCCTTGCTGCAGTTTGTGTTTGCCATCCTGTTGCACCTGATTTGGTTTTTTAAGCGCTTGCCGCTGCCTCAGTTCAGTGCGCACCAGAGTTTGCAGCGGCTGATTTGTTGGTTTTGCCGCCATTTTGTCAGTAAAGAAGCCAATTTGTTGATCCTACGCCACTATGCCACCGAATCCAATGTGCTGAACTTTCTGGCCGCCAACAGCCCGGTTGAGGATTACCAGCCGGTGCAGCTCTATCCGAAAAGCATCGATGATATGCGGGATGCCAGTTTTGTCGAGCATGATCAGCAATTGTTTCGTTTGTTCGCAGAGCTTGGTGCCTGGCACCATCCAGCCAAGCCCTTGCCGGTGGAACAACTGAGCTGGCAGCACTGGCAGCCAGTGCAAATGGCGGACTTTGAATTTGCAGAGAAGTGGACACAGTGGCTGGATTTTGAAAGCGCGCATGCACTTTTTATGTGTTTATTTTGCCTGCTGCTCACGCGGGAACAATACCGTGATGCCATCAATGGCTTTAATCTGGATCAGTCCATCGCATTGCGTATCGGTGATCTGGTTGGTAACCCCAAGCTAGCCGAGATGGCTTACAACAAGCATCCGCATTATCTGGTGGGCCCTTGGAATCTCAGCCAGCGTTTTTTGATGCATGGTTTTTTTACCGAGCAACTCTATGCCTATTTAGAAGGCGTCCGCTTAAGCACCACAACTGACACTGCCTGAGCCATCAGGCGGTGTGTTAGCTTTTCCCCAACCGCTGCAGCAGCAACTGATTCTCCCGCTCGATATGATGGTAAAAGGCGAGATCGTTTAGCTTGCTGGCAGCCGCTTCATCCAGCACCACCACCGCATGCTGATGCAGTTGCAGGGCGGAGGCCGGGCAGGCCGCGCTAAGTGGCCCTTCCACCATGGCTTTGACGGCATCGGCTTTGGCCTCACCGGTTGCCAGCAGCAGCACTTTGCGGGCATCTAAGATGGTGCCGATGCCCATGGTAATGGACAAATGCGGCTGGTACTCGCCCTCGGTAAAAAAGCGGGCGTTGTCTTTGATGGTGGCCTGGGTCAGGGTTTTTACCCGGGTGCGCGAGCGCAGGCCAGAAGAGGGCTCGTTAAAGCCAATATGACCATTACGGCCAATACCAAGCAACTGCAAGTCGATACCGCCAGCCGCTGCAATCCTGGCTTCGTAGTCGTGACAAGCAGCGATGGGATCGGCGGCATCGCCTGCGGGCACATGAGTTTGTTCTGGCTGGATATCAATCAGTGCAAACAACTGCTGCTGCATAAAGTAATGGTAGCTTTGCGGGTGCTCGGGCGACAGACCTAAGTATTCATCCAGGTTAAAACTGGTTGCCTTAGCAAAACTCAGTTTGCCAGCCTGATAGCGTGCAATCAGCTTTTGATACAGTGCAACCGGGGTCGAGCCTGTAGCCAACCCCAGCACCGCGTCGGGTTTTTTACTCAGCAAGCGACTGAACTGGTCGGCACCGTACTCAGCAACAGCATCAGCACTAGGCTGGATCACAATCTGCATAACAGGCTTCCTGTGTTGTTTACAGCATAACCACCTGGCAAACAGGTGGTGGAATTTTATGCTGCTAACATAGCAGAATTAAGGGTAAATGACAACGTTGTCATTTACCCTTCCCAAGGCAAAACAGCTTATTTCCCGGCAGGGCCTGCGGCGGTAAAGCGCGCCAGTGGCGCCATCCTGGCTCGGTTTAGCGTCAGGCTGTCGTCGGTCAGGTTAAAGTTATCAAAGCTTTGCAGCACTTGGGAAAACTCCGGTTCGATGGTATCTTGCAAGCAAGCCATCTGCGTCATGCCAATACCGGACAAACGCAGCCGCATGTGCTCCATATTCAGCTCATAGCCACCAAAGAAACGATTGCATCCGGCATTGCCATGGACTCTAGGCTCCGTGCTGCTAAAGACAATATAGGCTGGGTTATCGTCTGGCAGCTGCTGGCCCATCAGTTCGGTCAGCTGCCACCTGGTACCGGCCAGTGGGCTTGCTGCCAGTTGAGCTGGTGGTGCTTTATGCAGCTTGTAATTCTCTGCCAATTCACCGGTGATGCGCTGCCCATTCATATCCAATTGCCAGAGTACGTTTTCCCCGACAAAAAACTGGTCACTGCCTGGTTGAGATCGCTCCAAACGAATAATCTGGCCACTGCTGTCCCACTCGAATGCGCCCTGCTCACGGAATAGGTGCTCGGATTTACCCAGATACCGGGTTTCTAATTGGAAATGGCCATCCTGCTGCAGCGTGAGTCTGGTTTGAATGCCTTCGCAATCGGCGCAGGGCAAAATCCCCTCGTAACGGCCGTCCCAGTCGAGCGCATTGCGGCTATTGTGGGCCTGATCCACCACAGGTGCGGTACTCGCCTCATCAGCACTGAATGGCACATTTGGTTCGGTACAACCGAGTAGCAGCATACTGGCAGCTAAAAAGCTTGCGGGTAACGATTTCATCGACTTATCCTCGAAGACTGTTATACATCTTTATTCTATGTGGCAACCCTGAATCATCCCTGAACTAGTGCCGGATCTGAAAATCCTGCCATTCGTCCGTCGGTAAGTCTTTATCGACATCAATGGCGGTAACTTCTGCCTGGGCCGGACCTTGCCAGCACCATTCCAGCAGCTGCTGCAACTGATCCGGCATGCCTTCGGCCACCACCTGCACCCGGCCATCGTCCAGGTTCTGGCAGTAGCCGGTTAAACCCAGCATCCGGGCTTGTTGCTGGGTTGATGCCCGGTAAAACACGCCTTGCACTTTGCCATGGATCAGCACTCGCCAGCGTTCGTGATGCATTCTGTTTTCCTTTGCTTGCTCTGAAAGACTTCTAGTATAGATCAGCCGGTTCGGCCGAAGTGGTGGCCGGGTAAATAAAAACGGCAGCCAGAGGCTGCCGTTGAAGAGCGGAAACAAGGGTTAGTGACGGAAGTGACGCACGCCGGTAAATACCATGGCCATGCCGTGCTCATCGGCTGCTGCAATCACTTCGGCATCGCGCATTGAGCCACCTGGCTGGATCACCGCAGTAATACCAGCGGCAGCAGCGGCATCGATACCATCGCGAAACGGGAAGAAAGCATCCGAGGCCATCACCGAGCCTTTTACTTCCAGTTTTTCATCGGCAGCTTTAATGCCCGCGATCTTGGCGCTGTATACACGGCTCATCTGGCCGGCACCTACGCCAATGGTCATGCTGTCTTTGACATACACGATGGCATTGGATTTGACGTATTTAGCTACTTTCCAACAGAACAATAAGTCACTCAGTTCCTGCTCAGTTGGCTGGCGCTTGGTCACCACTTTCAGATCGCTTTCGCTGACACTGGCCTGATCGCGGTCTTGCAGCAAAATACCGCCATTGACCTGCTTGATATCCACTGCTGGCGCTGGGGCACTGAAAGCACCGCAAACCAGCAAGCGTACATTCGGTTTGCTGCCAATCACGGCAACGGCTGCTTCACTGGCAGCAGGGGCAATGATCACTTCGACAAACTGGCGGTCGATGATGGCTTTGGCGGTAGTGTCATCCAGCTCGCGGTTAAAGGCGATGATGCCACCAAAGGCCGAGGTTGGATCGGTCTGATACGCACGTTCATAAGCAGCCAGAATGCTATCGCCAATGGCTACCCCGCATGGATTGGCGTGTTTGACGATGACACAGGCCGGCTCACTGAACTCTTTCACGCACTCCAGCGCGGCATCGGTGTCGGCGATGTTGTTGTACGACAGCGCTTTGCCTTGCAGCTGAGTGGCTGTAGCAACGGATGCTTCCTGAGCCGTTGGGTCGATATAGAATGCTGCTTGCTGGTGGCTGTTCTCGCCGTAGCGTAAATCCTGCTTCTTCACAAACTGGCTGTTGAAGGTACGTGGGAAGCGGCTGGCGGGCTCGGCCGGTGTGTCATAGGCTGGTAGCATGGTGCCAAAGTAGTTGGCAATCATGCCATCGTACTGGGCGGTGTGCTCAAAAGCCGCAATCGCCAGACTGAAACGGGTGGCATGGGTGGTGCCGCCCTGATGGGTCTTCATTTCACTCAATACGGTGGCGTAGTCACTGGCGTTGACAATGATGGTAACGTCCTTGTGGTTCTTCGCCGCAGCACGCACCATGGTTGGGCCACCGATATCGATGTTTTCAATGGCATCTTCCAGGCTGCAATCTTTATTGGCCACGGTTTTGGCAAAAGGATACAGGTTGACTGCCACCAGATCGATGGCACCAATGCCATGTTCAGCCATCACGGCTTCGTCCTGACCACGGCGTGCCAGAATGCCACCATGCACTTTCGGGTGCAGCGTCTTAACGCGGCCAGCCATGATTTCCGGGTGACCGGTGTAGTTGGAGACTTCCTGTACAGGAATGCCATGCTCAGCCAGCAGCTTGGCGGTACCGCCGGTAGAAAGGATCTCTACTTGCATCTGATGGAGGGCGCTGGCAAATTCAACAATACCGGTTTTGTCCGACACACTTAGCAGTGCACGACGAATAGGGCGATAGGTAGTCATTTTTGATTCTCTGTTGCTCAAACGGGGGCGATTAAAACGAAAAAAGCACCTTGCGGTGCTTTTAAGCAGGGGCGGTGCCCCTGCATCAGTCTCAGCTCATGCCGTACTGTTTTAATTTTTTCCGCAGGGTGCCGCGGTTAATACCCATCAGGTTGGCAGCACGGGTTTGGTTGCCACGGGTATATTTCATCACTTCTTCCAGCAGAGGACGCTCCAGCTCAGACAACACCAGGTTGTACAGATCATTGACGTCCTGACCATTCAGTTGTTGCAGGTAGTGCGCAACGGCTTTTTGAGCAGCGGTTCTCAGCGCTTGTGGTTTTTCCTGAGACTGCACATGGGCATTGGTGATAAAAGGCGAAGAAACAGTTTCATTAAACATTGCGATTCTCTTTACTTAAGTTGCTGCTAGTTGATGAAAATACATAGTTAACGCCTCCAGCTGCTGTTCAGGCAGCTCGATGGCGTTGAATTCTCGACGAAATGCACCGGCTGCATCATGCTCGGCCAGATACCAGCCAACATGTTTACGCGCGATGCGTGGCCCCAAGTGCTGGCCATAGAGCTGATGCAATCCCTGCACATGCTCTTGCAAAATAGACTCGACTTCCGAAAGCTCAGGGGGCGCTAATTCCTGCCCTGTGGCCAGGAAGTGAACCACTTCCCGGAAGATCCAAGGGCGACCCTGGGCTGCGCGGCCAATCATAATGGCGTCCGCGCCGGTGTAATCAAGCACCATTTTGGCTTTTTGTGGTGAGGTTACATCACCATTGGCAATCACCGGTAGGGTGACGGCCTGTTTGATGGCGCGAATTGTATCGTATTCTGCGTTCCCTTTGTACATACAAGCACGGGTGCGGCCATGAACCGCCAGCGCTTGTATGCCATTGGCTTCGGCAATACGGGCAATTTCCACCCCATTCTTGTGATCCGGATGCCAGCCAGTGCGAATTTTCAGTGTCACTGGCACCGACACGGCTTGGACCACGGCCTGGATGATCTGTTCCACCAATTGCGGAAATTGCAGTAGCGCAGAACCAGCCAGTTTTTTATTCACTTTCTTGGCCGGGCAGCCCATATTGATATCAATGATATCGGCACCCAGCTCAACATTGTACTGTGCGGCTTCAGCCATTTGTGCCGGATCGGCCCCGGCAATCTGCACCGAGCGGATGCCACTTTCAGTCTGATGCGTCATGCGCTTTTGTGATTTCTCACTCTGCCACACCAACGGATTGCTGGAGAGCATTTCCGACACCGCCAGGCCTGCACCAAATCGACGACACAGCTGACGAAAGGCAACGTCCGTGACACCTGCCATAGGGGCACAAATTACATTGTTCGGCAGTTGATAGGGACCGATTCGCACTTTATTCGCTCAGCTCGCACAGCTCTTACCCTCAGGGGGCGCAAGTTTACGGATTTTTGCCCGCCTTGCAAAGGCTAATATTTAAACAATTCTGAAATTTATTGCGCCCTGACGCCTTGACAAAAGCTAACTGCTTGAATTTTGGCCAACATCGGGCCAGGTCTGACATCGGGATAAAAAAGGCGCCACTCAAAGGCGGCGCCAATATCCAACACTCAGGAACGAAGGTGCAGGAAACCGGGAGGGTTAGAACCCTTTAGTGATCATGCTCATCGTGCGATGGGTCCGCGACACCCAGCCAGGTGATCAGCGCTGGCTCGAAATCCAGCGAAATGCGCTCAACCGTCAGGCTGTGTAAATCAACCACCACCAGTTGCTTTGCCACCGGATCGGTCAGGTAAATGGTTTCATTTTGCTGATTGATGGCAATGCGCGGCCGGTTGTTGTTGTCGATGGTTTCGATCAATGCCAGGCTGTCTTTCAAAGCGAAATCGGCCTCCCAATCGAACACATGCAGGGTGCCACTGCTATCCAGCACCGCATAATGCTCGCCATGAGCATCCACCGCGGAGGCAAGTCGGGTTACCTCGCTGTCGCCACGCCAATCCAGCTCACGCATGCTGCCGTGAATGGCATCAATGATCCAGATGGCCTGGCCGGCATAGCCAATCACTTCATGCTGGTGATTATGGCCACTAAAGCTGCCAATACGGCCAGTCAGGCTTTCGGCATTGGCAATTTTGCTGGCCAGAAACTGAGTGCCGCGTTGTTCCACTAACAGTACACCATCAGCACAACCGAATAGCGTGTAATCTGCAATTGAATAGCTGCCATGCAAGCGTTCGCACGGCTCATTGAAACGAATTTCAAAATCGTAATGATCGTCATGGCGGTGGTACAGCTCAACCTGGCTTGGCAAGGTGGTCGCAGTACCGGCGGCCCGGTAGGTGGTTAGCAGATAGTCGCCACGAACTTCAGCGGTACCGTGCTGGTTGATATCCAGCGTCAGGCTGGCGCCAATGCGGCCATGGGCCAGATCGTCATCGTTGAATACGAATACAGCAGCATTTTGCTGTGGATCGGCGTAACCATCGTAAAATAGTGCTGCCAGGCCTTCATGGGCCTCATAATGGGTAGGAGCCGGGCCTTCCAGTTCAAAGCTAAGCATGACTGGAGCCTGCACATAGTCGTGCATGTGATCGCCATGATCTTCCTGCCACTGACCGCCATCGAGTATCTGGGTGATGTTTTCGCTGCGTTGATTTAACAGGGCAAACCGAAAGCCCGGGCTGGCGAACAGTTGGGATACTTCGTGCTCCGTTTCCAGTTCGGCGATGATTTCATTGTCATGCAAATCGAACACATAGACATGATGGTGGTTATGGTCGTGATCATCATCATCATGATGTGGCGCAGCGGTGATGACCAAACGACCACCTTCGGTACTGTGGTGACCGTGATCATGATCGTGGTCATGGCCATGATCGTGTTGATCCTCGGCCACAGTGTTCAGATAGGTGTGGCTGTCGTTACAGCCGGTCAGCAGTAAGCCGCTGGCCAGTGCCAGGGTGGCTGCCAGAGGAAAAGAGGTTGAAGTGCGCACAGCAAATCTCCGGTGTTATGTTATGATTTGTTATAACATAACATTAAACAGCTAAAGATGGCCAGTCCCTTTCGCCTTGATTTCATGCTGCTCAACGGTGATCGGAGCTGTTTTTCCGTTAAACACTGTGCTTACGAGCGCTCAGGCGTATCCATTCGTCCTGTTCCACCACAGGATCGAATACAAAACGATCGCGGTAGGCGGCCATTACCTGCTCTGCCTGTTGTGGCAAAATACCGGACATCACCAGGCTGCCGCCAGGGCGCACGTAAGCGGCAATGATCTGATTCAGCTCGGCCAGAGGCCCTGCCAAAATATTAGCTACCACCACATCAGCGTTTAAGCTAGGTTGATCTTTGGGTAAATAGAGCTCCAGCTTATCGGCCACTGCATTGCGCTCAGCATTGGCCATGCTGGCTTGGATGGCCTGGGGGTCGATGTCGATGCCTACGACCCGTTTGGCGCCAAGCTTTAGGGCGGCAATGGCCAGAATGCCGGAGCCACAACCAAAATCGACCACGGTTTGTTCCGGCTCAATATGCGCATCCAGCCATTGCATACAAAGGGCTGTGGTGGGGTGGGTGCCGGTGCCAAAGGCAATGCCGGGGTCCAGCAGTACATTGATGGCACCTGGGTCAGGAATTGCGCGCCAGCTGGGGCAGACCCAGAGCCGCTCACCAAACTGAATGGGGTGGAAGTTATCCATCCACTCGCGCTCCCAGTCTTTGTCCTCCAGCTGTTCCAGTTTGTAGCTTAGCCCCTGCTTAAACAAAGCCGTTTGCCGCAGTTTATCCAATACTGCCTGCATGGGATGATCGGCTTCAAACAAACCCATCACGGTGGTGTCCTGCCAGTACAACACTTCGCCGGGCAGCGGTTCGTAAATGGGGGTGTCTTTGCTGTCGATAAAGGTCACGGCCTGGGCACCCCAGCCAATCAGCATGTCACTGACTTGCTCGGCATGATGTTCGGTGGTTTGAATACGAAGTTGGATCCAGGGCATGGCGGTTCTCATGGTTCAGCTGTAAAAAACGGTATTCTATCATCAGCCAGCGACAAAGCCGAAAAAAAGCAGGGTCATGAGGACATCAAAACAAAACAGGCTCCGCAGAGCCTGTTTGGAAGGGAGGTAGCCAGGTTTATAAGCCGAGCTTCTTTTCCAGATAATGAATATTGGTGCCGCCTTTGCAAAAGCCAGCATCATTCATAATATCTTTGTGCAGCGGGATATTGGTTTTAATGCCGCCAACCAGCAGTTCGCTCAGGGCATTGCGCATTTTGGCAATGGCCACATCGCGGCTATCACCATAGGTGATCAGCTTGCCAACCATCGAATCGTAATTCGGTGGTACTGTGTAATCGGCATAAATGTGCGAGTCCCAGCGGACGCCAAAACCACCCGGCGGATGGAAGCGGGTAATGGTGCCTGGCGATGGAATAAAGGTGGCTGGATCTTCGGCATTGATACGGCATTCGATGGCATGGCCACGAATCACAATGTCTTCTTGCTTGATGCTCAGCGGCAAGCCAGAAGCGATGCGCAACTGCTCTTTGATCAGATCGACACCGGTAATCATTTCAGTGACCGGATGCTCCACCTGAATGCGGGTGTTCATTTCAATAAAGAAAAACTCACCGTTTTCAAACAAGAACTCAAAGGTACCGGCGCCGCGGTAGTTCATCACCTTGCAAGCATCGACGCAGCGGCCGCCGATAAAGTCACGCAGCTCCTGAGTAATGCCAGGGGCCGGAGCCTCTTCCACCACTTTTTGGTGGCGGCGCTGCATCGAGCAGTCGCGCTCACCCAGGTGAATGGCATGGCCCTGACCATCGGCCAGAACCTGCACCTCAACATGGCGTGGGTTTTCCAGGAATTTCTCCATGTATACCATGTCGTTGCCAAAGGCAGCTTTGGCTTCGGCTTTGGTCATCTCAATGGAACTAATAAGTTCGCTTTCGGAGCGCACCACCCGCATGCCGCGACCACCGCCGCCGCCAGCAGCTTTGACAATGATCGGGTAGCCGATACGATTGGCAATGGCTTTGTTTTTGACGGCATCATCACCGACCGCACCGTCGGAACCAGGCACGCAGGGCACGCCGGCTTTTTTCATCGCCTCGATGGCTGAGACTTTATCGCCCATTAAGCGGATGGAATCCGGCCGTGGGCCAATAAAGACCAGGCCGCTTTCTTCCACTTGCTGCGCGAACTCGGCGTTTTCTGCTAAAAAGCCATAGCCTGGGTGAATGGCCTGGGCATTGGTGACTTCTGCCGCTGCGATCAGGGCCGGCACATTCAGATAACTTTTCGGTGAGGGCGCTGGGCCGATGCAGATGGTTTCATCGGCCAGCAGCACATGTTTCAGGTTACGATCGACCGTGGAGTGCACGGCGACCGTCTTGATCCCGAGCTCTTTGCAGGCACGCAGAATGCGCAGTGCAATTTCGCCCCGGTTGGCAATCAAGACTTTTTCTAACATAGGTTTGGCCTTTTTTGCTTATTCGATAATAACCAGGGGCTGGTCAAATTCCACCGGCTCGCCGTCCTGGACCAGAATTTCTTTCACCACACCGGCTTTGTCGGACTGGATCTGGTTCATCATCTTCATCGCTTCCACGATGCAGAGGGTATCGCCTACTTTCACACTCTGGCCTACCTCGATAAATGGCTTGGAGGTTGGCGAAGGCGAACGGTAGAAAGAACCAACCATGGGGGAACGTACCCGGTGGCCTGTGGTTTCTGCCGGAGCACTGGCAACGGCTGGGGCAGCCGCTGGAGCTACTGCCGGAGCAGGAGCAGCCATAGGGGCTGGTGCCGCTGCATAGTGAACCTGCTGGGGCGCTGTGCTTTGACGGCTGATGCGAACCGATTCTTCGCCTTCGGTGATTTCCAGCTCAGAAATACCGGACTCTTCAACCAGCTCGATCAGTTTCTTAATTTTTCTAATGTCCATAAAGGTTTAACCTGTCATTCTAGGTGGATGGATTGGATTGCGTAAAAGACACTGCCGCCTCAATGGCAAAGCGATAACCTTGTGGCCCAAGGCCACAGATCACGCCTTTGGCAATGTCCGAAAGATACGAGTGCTGCCGGAACGGCTCGCGGGCATGCACATTGCTCAGGTGCACTTCGATGCAGGGAATGGCCACCGCAAGCAAGGCATCGCGCAAGGCAATGCTGGTATGAGTGAAGGCGCCCGGGTTGATGACAATAAAGTCAACCTGGCCCAAACTCTGATGAATGCGATCGAGTAACTCGTGTTCGGCGTTGCTCTGGTAGTGGCTTAGTTCCACATTCAGGCCAGTGGCAAAATCCTGCAGTTGTTGCACCAGTTCGGCCAGGCTTTGCTTGCCATAGACAGAAGGCTCGCGCACGCCCAACATATTCAGGTTAGGGCCATTTAACAACAGAATCCGCGTTTTATTCACCATAAGCTGCACATTTCCTGCACGTTCACGTTAGTTCTCTGCATTATGCCTGAAGCAGCAAGAATAACCAGCTGCCTCGAACTTTATGAGTAAATAACGTGCGCTTGGTTCCGATTTAACGGCTTATTATAGTGAAATCGTGACAAATGGCAGCAAAATACTGGTCTAATCAGCAGGAAAAGACCAGTTTGTTGTCGTTAAGCGCCCCTTTAATCAAGGATGGCGGACAAGTGACGGGCAAAAGGTCGGGCTGCCATAAAGCCGGTCACACGGGATTGGGTCATTTCATTGCCATCGGCATCAAAGAACAGCAGAGTGGGCAGGCCCAGCACCTGATAGCGGTCCAATAACTGCTGATTGGCCCGGGTCATGCGGGTGACATCAATTTTCAGCAGCACCATTTGTTGCAAGTAAGGTTGGACTTGCTCGGCCGGGAAGGTCAGCAGCTCAAACTCTTTGCAGGCCACGCACCATTCCGCATACAAATCCAACAGTACCACCTGGCCATTGGCCTTGGCCTCGGCCAGCGCCTGGTCCAGTTCAGCCTGATCAGCCACCAGCCGGAACTGACCAGGGGTATGTTGCCCTGCCATCGAGGTGTTTGCGCTTTGTGGCCAAAGCAGTTGCACATTAACGAGTACGGTCAGGATCAGCAGCAACTGAGCCGGCAACCAGAGCGCGCTCCGGGCTTTTTGGTTGCTCAGTTGCTGCGACACATAATGCAGATAGAGAGCGGCAGATATGGCGAGCAGGCTACCCAGCAGCAGGGTCACCCAGCCCGGCACAAAGCGATCCAATAACCAGACCGGCACCGCCAGCAGCAAGAAACCAAAGATATTTTTTACCGCATACATCCACTGGCCGGCTTTAGGCAGCAGCTTGGCGCCCGAGCTGCCCAAGATCAGCAGTGGCAAGCCCATGCCAAGGCTAAGTACATACAGCGTAATAGCACCGCGCAGCAGATCGCCGCTTTGTGCGACGTACAGCAGGGCAGCGGTTAGTGGGGCTGTGGTGCAGGGGGAAGCAATTAGGCCGGATAAGCTGCCCATCACAAAAGCACCTTTGGCCGAGCCTCGCTGCTGTTTGTTGCTAATGGCCGCTACTTTCGCTTGCCAGGCGCTGGGTAGACTAAAATTCAGAGCGCCAAACATCGCCAGCGCCAGCAGCACAAACAACAGACTTACCAGCACCAATATCGCCGGGTGTTGCAGCATAGCCTGGAAACGCACCCCGAGGCTGGCAATTACCAGGCCAAGCAAAGCATAGGTCAGCGCCATGCCCTGCACATAGGCAAAAGACAGGGTAAAGGCTTTCTTATTGGACAGATCCTTGCCCTGGCCGACAATAATGCTGGATAAAATCGGGTACATCGGAAAGACACACGGGGTAAAAGCCAACCCCAGTCCCAGTAAAAAGAACACCCCCAGCGTCAGTAAAAAGCCGGAGCCTGCCAGGCGCTCCGCCAGGGTGTTCTGGCTGGATACTGGAGCAGACGATGAGGCGGTTGCAACGTCATTGCTGGCAGTGCTGCCGGTGACAGGGCTTAGCGGTACGGTTTTGGTGGTGGGTGGGTAGCAAAAGCCGGCTTCAGCACAGCCCTGATAACGTACCCGTAATTCAGCATCCTCCCCAATATCCGATAAGGGCAGGCGCAAAATAACCTGATGGTAGTACACATCGGTCACGCCGAAGAACTCGTCTTCAATGGTCATGGCTGCCGGGTAGCTGGGGTGTGAAAAGCTGACCGCAATGCCGGCAAATTTGAATTGCTCTTTGTACAGGTAATAGCCGTCGGCAATGGTCCAGCTGAGCAGCAGCTCATCGTCCTGTTGACGAAAATCAAACTGAAAGGCCTGGTCTACCGGTAAAAAACGTGATGACTCGCCGGTAATGGCAGCCAATACACTGTCGTTGGCCTGGGCCGGTAACAGCGCTAACCAGCACAACAACAGGCAACTGAGTAAAGCTCGTAACATCAATGGGTTCTCTTCTTCATTCCAGTCAGGCCGAACTATACGTTGCCTGGCAGGTTCTGGTCTTGCGATTGGCGATACAATACCAGTTTGTCGCCACCATTAGCAAAAACAGTGCGCAAAAAATCAACGGAGAAGAAAATTTTTTTGCGGGCCCCCTTGGATTCAGTTTTTGCTTACCCCATATACAGCGCAACCCAATTTAACAACCCATGTTAAAACGCAAACTCGCTTTAGGAGATAGAGCATGAATATTCGTCCTTTACATGACCGCGTCATCATCAAACGTCAGGAAGCTGAAACCAAATCAGCTGGTGGCATCGTTCTGACTGGCTCTGCCGCAGAGAAATCCACCCGTGGTACCGTTATCGCCGTAGGCAACGGCCGTATTCTGGATAACGGTGATGTGAAAGCACTGGATGTCAAAGTTGGCGACACTGTGATTTTCAACGATGGTTACGGCGTTAAGACGCAAAAAATTGATGGTGAAGAAGTGTTGATCGTCAGTGAGAACGATATCCTGGCTGTAGTTGAAGCCTAATCCATCATTGCACTAACTGAATTTAGAGGAAAATGAAAATGGCAGCAAAAGAAGTACGTTTTGGTGATGATGCCCGCAATAAAATGCTGAAAGGCGTCAATATTCTGGCCAATGCCGTTCGTGTCACTCTGGGTCCGAAAGGCCGCAATGTGATCCTGGATAAATCCTTCGGTTCACCGCTGATCACCAAAGATGGTGTGTCGGTCGCCAAAGAAATCGAGCTGGAAGACAAGTTCGAGAATATGGGCGCCCAGATGGTGAAAGAAGTTGCTTCTAAAGCCAACGACGAAGCCGGTGACGGTACCACCACCGCCACTGTTTTGGCACAAAGCATTATCAACGAAGGTGTGAAAGCCGTTGCCGCTGGTATGAACCCAATGGATTTAAAGCGCGGTATCGACAAAGCCGTGATTGAAGCGGTTGCAGAGCTAAAAAATCTGTCACAACCTTGTGCTGACAGTAAATCAATCGCTCAGGTCGGTACTATTTCTGCCAACTCAGATGCGGAAATCGGCCAGATCATTGCCGATGCGATGGACAAAGTCGGTAAAGAAGGCGTGATCACGGTAGAAGAAGGTCAGGCGCTGGCCAACGAGCTGGACGTGGTTGAAGGTATGCAGTTTGACCGTGGCTACCTGTCACCTTACTTCATCAACAATCAGGAAGCTGGCCAGGTTGAGCTGGAAAGCCCGTTTATCCTGAATGTGGATAAGAAAATTTCCAACATCCGTGAGTTGTTGCCGGTGCTGGAAGGCGTGGCCAAAGCAGGCAAACCATTGCTGATCATCGCAGAAGATGTGGAAGGCGAAGCCTTAGCGACTCTGGTCGTGAACAACATGCGTGGCATCGTTAAAGTAGCCGCGGTGAAAGCACCTGGTTTCGGTGACCGTCGTAAAGCCATGCTGCAGGACATTGCGGTACTGACCAATGGTACTGTGATTTCTGAAGAAATCGGTCTGGAGCTGGAAAAAGCCACACTGGAAGATTTGGGTACTGCCAAGCGTGTGGTACTGACTAAAGACAACACCACCATCATCGATGGTGCCGGTGACGAAGACGCCATTGCTGGCCGCGTCAAGCAAATCCGCCAGCAAATCGAAGAAGCGACGTCCGATTACGACAAAGAAAAACTGCAAGAGCGTCTGGCCAAACTGGCTGGCGGTGTTGCCGTAATCAAAGTCGGTGCTTCGACTGAAATTGAAATGAAAGAGAAAAAAGCCCGCGTAGAAGACGCGCTGCACGCAACCCGTGCTGCGGTGGAAGAAGGCGTGGTGCCTGGCGGTGGTGTGGCTCTGGTGCGTGTTGCAGCCAAGCTGGCTGGCCTGACGGCAGAAAACGAAGACCAGAACCACGGCATCAAAATCGCTCTGCGTGCGATGGAAGCGCCACTGCGTCAAATCGTGGCCAACGCCGGTGAAGAGCCGTCTGTGGTTGTGAACAAAGTGAAAGATGGTTCTGGCAACTACGGCTACAACGCTGCCAATGAAACCTACGGCGACATGCTGGAAATGGGTATCCTGGATCCTACCAAGGTGACCCGTTCTGCACTGCAGTTCGCTGCTTCTGTTGGTTCATTGATGATCACCACCGAAGCTATGGTGACCGAAGTACCAAAAGACGAAGCAGCTGCCCCAGATATGGGTGGCATGGGCGGAATGGGTGGCATGGGCGGCATGATGTAATGCGCTCAGACCCCGTCTGAACCCTTGAAAACCCGGCCTTCGCGCCGGGTTTTTTATTGGGACAAGTCAGTATTGGGAGCTGTTAGCCGGTAGTACAGTGATCACTTGCCAGCGGCCGGTTTCACGAATAAAAAATACAGCTTTATCACTGAGTGAAAACTCAATAGTGCTCACTTCATCGTGGCTGATGGACATTGCCGGATCGAATGGTGTTAATGCAACGACTAAGCCGTCAAATAACGGATCTGTGATGGCCTCATCAAGGGCGACTTGCTCATTTTGATAGCTTTGTGCGAATTGCAACAGTGCTTCGAAGCTGTGACTACTTTGAATGCCATGCACCACAATGGCATCGATGTCATCCTGACACTCAGAGTAGATAATGGATGCACCCGCAAACATAGAGTCTTGCTGACTGCAAAGCTGTGAGGGAATAGGTGCATGAATTGACTCGGTAACATTCAAAGTGACCATGCAAGCTAGCAATAACCCTAAAGTTTTCATAGGAACCCAGCCCTCTCAAGGCGCCTGACCATCTGAGTTTCATGATCATTTCGCCAAAAGTCAAAGCTACGAGGCTCAGACATTAACTCAAGAACGACACCAGTCACATTCGTCATGGTCTTTAACGATAAGTGGGTGGCAAAGTATTGATTTGCACGACCCAAGCTTCTTATTGCTGCACCAGCACGGCCAGGCATATTGTTGGCTCCTTGTTCAAACACTTTGCCTGCTGTCTCCATTTCGAATCCAGTTGGATCTGCGACTGCCTCCGCAATCTTATGTAGATTTTCTGCAAGGCATACAATCCTGATGTCATCCATAAGGTGGGTTCTTGTCATAATTGCCATAGCTTTGGATCGAAGTATATTACGGATAGTTCCAAGAGAAAGCTCACTATCGGAGAAAAAGTTATAAAACATGGCGATTTCAACCCGCTCCATCACCGCAGAGCTGTGATTCTCTAACAGACGACCCCTTATGTTAAGGAGTTTATTTTTTGCTTTAGATATGTTCATAAAATTAATTCCATTTAAAATATGAAATTATATGTATTGTTATATATATGTCAATGCGGGGTTCTCTAATGCCAAGGAAACGAAATGGCATATTCACCATGTCGTGGAAAAGGTAAAAGGCGAAGCGGATGAGCTGGATAACTTAGTTTTGCTGCACCCTAATTGTCATCGGCAATTGCACATTTATTCAGTGTAAACTTAAGTTTGCACTTGTCCTTTGCATGCTGTAAACTTATGGTTACAGCGATTGATTTTAAAGGGGAATAAAACATGGTGCTAACAAAAGAGCATGTTGCGGTTTTTAAGGATACTTTAGATGACTCTTTACCACCTATGGTTGGAGGCGAGTATAAGTATTTCCGTGAGTTCAGAGAGCTGACGTTAGCTGGATATCTTAAGGTAGCGAACTTCTCGTCGAGAAATGGTGAGTTTTACGGGAATGTTCAGTTAACGCTCTCTGGTCAGCATGCAATTGAATCATTACTTTAATGCGTGATGTAACTTAGCAGAAGTTCAATGGTTATTTGACCTTGTAATCTTCGTCTAATTTATGCATTAAATGCATATGATTCATTCGCTGGTCGAGACTTAGGTATTGGCTTATAAAGACTTGAGCCGTATGCGGGGAAACTCGCACGTACGGTTCTTAGGGGAGGGACAACCAGCAATGGTTGTTCCTTACCCGACATGCGCTCAGACCCCGTCTGAACCCTTGAAAACCCGGCCTTCGCGCCGGGTTTTTTATAGGTTACTTTTGGTGGTTTTTTGCCAAGCCTTGATTTGATTCATCATTCAAAAAAGTGATTTACTTAATCGATTAAATTCACTTTCAGCAATTATATTGCTCAAATATTCTGCGCCCAAGTTCAGCTATGAACCATCCAAACAGCTTGTGTTTGAGCACAGGTCTGTTTCCCATCAATGGCATTCTGCCATACTGAGTTTGTCCCATGAGAAGTAATTTACCTGTAACCAATCGTGAGGTGCACTTGAGTGATGCCTCGAATATTTTGTCCACCACCAAACCGGATAGCCGTATCACCTATGTGAACTCGGATTTTATCCAGATCAGTGGTTTTACCGAGCAAGAGCTGCTTGGACAGCCGCATAATATGGTGCGGCATCCTGATATGCCGGAAGCTGCTTTTCAGCATATGTGGTCTACCATCAAAGCCGGTAATTCCTGGATGGGCCTGGTCAAGAATCGCTGCAAGAATGGCGATCATTATTGGGTCAGTGCTTATGTCACCCCCATAGCAAAGAATGGCGAGATCACTGAAATCCAGTCGGTGCGAACCAAAGCCAGCCCAGAAGCAATAAGTCGGGCAGAGCAGAGCTATGCCGAGCTGAAATCAGGGAAAGCGGCGCCTACCAAAGCAAGGTTTTCTATCCGGACCAAGCTGTTGTTATGGGCTGCTTTTGCCTTGACCCTTGGCCAAGCGGGCAGTTTTGCTCTGAATGGCTTTTGGTTGCAACTGATTAGCAGTGTGGTACTGCCCCTGGTGCTGATCGCGGCCACAGTAAGTTACTGGTTAAGCCCTTTGAAAAAGTTGCAAGCAATGGCCAAATCTATCGCGGATAATCCGCTGAGCCAGAAACTCTATACCAATCGCATGGATGAGTTGGGCGACATTGAGTTTGCTTTACGCATGTTGCAGGCGGAGACGGGCGCTGTAGTGGGGCGTATTAATGATGCGTCTGATAAACTGACCAGGCATACCCGAAGCTCGTTGCAGCAAGTGATGGCTGGCAACAAAGCCAGTGCAGCGCAACAGAGTGAAACGGATCAAATGGCTGCTGCTGTGACACAAATGGCTGCCAGTATTCAGCAAGTGGTTACCAGTGCTCAGGTTGCAGCCAATGCTGCTGAAGAGGCGGATCAGGAAACGTCGCAAGGTGAGCATTTAGTTGAGATCACTCGTAGCTCGATCAAACAGCTGGAGCTGGAGTTAGGAAAGGCAACGCAAGTTATTCACGAGCTAGAAAAGCAAAGTATCGAAATTTCCGGAGTGCTAGAGGTGATTCAAGGCGTTGCTGAGCAAACCAATTTGCTGGCATTAAATGCTGCGATTGAGGCTGCAAGAGCTGGCGAGCAAGGCAGAGGATTTGCTGTAGTAGCCGATGAAGTCCGCAGCCTGGCAGGGCGTACGCAGCAATCGACAGCCGATATTCAGCAAATGATTGATGGCTTGCAGCTCCGTACCCGCACTGCTGTAACAGCAATGACGCAGAGCAGTACGCAGGCCAATGGCTGTGTGGGCGATGCTGAGAAAGCAGCGCTAGCATTGAGAAGTATTGGCCGAAAAGTCAATGAAATTAGCGAGATGAATGTGCAAATCGCCGCTGCAGCCGAGCAGCAGGGGGTGATGAGCAACAACATTCACCGTGGGGTGAATTGTATTCGTGATGCAGCCAATGACAATGTGGTTTTTGGTCAGAACAATCATACCAGCGTTTCGGCGGTCGCTCATTTGTCCGATGATCTTAATGAGATATCTCGACAGTTCTGGAGCAAAAGAAAGCGATAACATGATTGCTTTGTCTCGCCATCAGACCCGGCTTTGGTGCCGGGTTTTCTTTTGGCTGTTGCCTTGTCAGCTGGCACAATAAATAACAAAAAATGACAACTTAATGAATCCAATTCAGTCTATAGTCATATAAAGTTGACTAGAATTTAGTCAGGCTCGATACGTTGTGTCATCGGGCTACGCAGCTAAGCGTGCTATTAATTGGAGGCAATAATGACCACACCTATTTGGCGCAAACTAATGATGGCAGGTGCCCTGGCTGGGCTGATGAGTGCAAGCTTTCATGGTCTGGCGGAGGATGCATCCAACTTAGCCCTTACTTTCCAGGAGCCGGAGAAATTCACCGATATTCGGCCGGCCAATGAAAGCCGGGCGCGTTTTCGTGAGCGAACTCTGGCCGGCTTTGAACGAATTTTCCAGGAGTTCGCCGCTGAGTTGCCAGAAGGGTATCAGTGGCAGGTGACGGTGACAGACATTGATCTGGCGGGGGATGTCAATCCGATGTATACCCGTACGGGGCAGGACATTCGGGTAGTGAAAGATCTTTATTCACCGCGAGTAGCCTTTACCCACGTATTGCGGGATGGCTATGGCGAGCAGGTGGCAGCTGGTGATGAAAACATCCGTGATATGGGGTTTTTACAAAGCCCTCGTATGGTAGGGCCCCGGCATCAGGACCTGCGCTACGAGTACACCATGCTGAAGCGTTGGTTCGAACGCGATTTGATGCCACAAATTGAAGCACATCAGGCCAAGCTGCCTAAAGTAAGCCAGTAAATTGCATTGGTCATGCAAACGGCGAGCTTAGGCTCGCCGTTTTGCTTAGTGGTGTTTTAAAGCCTGCTGAAACTCTTGCAGGGTTTGATGCAATTGCTTTAATTGTTGTACTGCGCGTTGCAAGGTGGCGGTACTGAACTGCTGGCTCTGACGCATGGCAGCCACCAGCTCGGCAGTTTCAGCTAAGTAAGGCATAAAGCGGGCGCTTTGCACCTGAAAGCCGGCATTGGCCGGGAAAATGGCCTGATACTTTCCCTTGCCTTGTTGTTTCAGCGCGTCCAGGGCCTGATCGGCATCCAGCGCTTTGCGGTACAACTCTTTCAGGTTGGCATCCAGTTGGTCCAGCAGTTGATCCATGGTTGCGATCTCATCCTCTATAATGGGGCGGATTATGCCATAAAGCCAGGCCGCAAGCAGCAGCTTGTGCCCGGTTCATATTTCATTTTTTGCCGATTTGTTATATCATCTCATTCCTATTGATGATTGAGTGGTAACTGCTGTGCTTAGCCTGGGACGAAACGTATTGGATAAAGCGGGGATTGCGCTGACATCGCTTTGTGCGGTGCATTGCATTATGCTGCCTGTGCTGTTGCCGGTATTGCCGTTGCTTGGTGCTAGCTTTCTGGCCAACGAGAGCTTTGAACGCGCTGCTTTGCTGCTGACTATGGTGCTGGGTTTTATTGCACTGTTTTCAGGTTTTCATCGTTACCACCGTAAACTCTACCCCTTCTATTCGCTGTTTTTAGGCGGTTTTATCTACTGGCACAAAGATATTTTTGGTCACCACTGGGAGCCAGCTGTCTTGACCATAGGTGCTGCCTTTGTGGTACTGGCGCATGTGCTGAATATGCGGCTATGCCAGCGCTGCACCGCTTGCAAAACGGACGTGGCATGCAAAGATGAGGCAGAGCCTCTGCAAAGCTAGCCTTATTCGGCTTCGAATGCCCAAATCCGGCTGCGTGCCGGATAGTTCGTAAAGATACCATCCACCCCCAACTGCTGCATCTCGCTGATCTCATCCAGTCCATCCACGGTATAGACAAAGACTTTCAAGCCAAGTTGGTGGGCATCATGCACCAGCTGCTGGTCGATGAAGTTCAGATCACAGTGCACGGAATACATGCCTAAATCATGCACGTACTGGGCGTAGTTCACTTGCAGGCTGGCAGTGAGGGCACCTAGCCTGAGCTGTGGCAAAGACTGTTTCAACTGCAACAGCAGGTGATGGTTAAAAGACGACACCAGCACCTCACTGAGCGACAAACCAAGCTCTTGCTCAGCTCTCGCCAGCAAGGCCAGTAGTGGCTTGGCGGTATCCTTGCCTTTGAGCTCGATATTCAGCCAGCAGCGGCCTTGTACCAGCTTCAGAACCTGCCACAGGGTAGGGATGGGCTCACCCTCACCGGCATCCAGCTGTTGCAGATAAGCCAGGCTGTGCTGGTATATGGTGCCACTGCCGTTGGTGGTGCGCTCCAGCTTGGGATCGTGAATCACGATCAGCTCACCTTCAACTGCATACACATCCACCTCGATGGCATCGGCGCCTTGCAAAATTGCCTGAGCTATCGCCAGCAGGGTGTTTTCTGGAAACTCGCCACTGGCTCCCCGATGAGCAATGATTTGCATACAGGCTCCTTAACGTGATGCATGTGCTTAGCTTAATCTGCCGTCAGTAGCTTGGCAAAGGGAGCCCCCATCCGGGTGATACTACCTGGCTGCTGTTCGGTCAAAAACTCCAGCTGTTCAGGTGCAAACGCCAGTACAACGGTGGATCCCAACTTAAAGCGACCCATTTCAGCGCCTTTTTCCAGCCGCACAGCGGTAGGGCCTGTTGCCGGGTACTGCCAACGATGCACCGTTTTACCGGTTGGTGGCGTGATGGTGCCGGCCCAAACCGTTTCAATGCTGGCCACAATGGTCGCGCCTACCAGTACCAGCGCCATTGGGCCCAGTTCGGTATCAAAGATAGTCACTACCCGCTCGTTGCGGGCAAACAAATTGGGTACATTGTCTGCGGTCAGAGGATTCACGGAGAACAAATCACCTGGCACATAAATCATTTCCCGCAGGATCCCGCTGACGGGCATATGGATACGATGGTAATCTTTGGGTGCCAGATAGATAGTGGCAAACTGGCCGCCTAGAAAAGGCGCTGCGGTTTCAGCTTCGCCGCCCAGCAGCGTTTGCAGCGAATAATTGTGTTTTTTGGCCTGCACCAGCTTGCCATCGGTAATAGCGCCCAGTTGACTGATGGTGCCATCGACCGGGTGGGCAATGATATCGGCAGCTTCCGCCAGCGGTCGGATGCCATCTTTTAATGGCCGGGTGAAAAACTCATTGAAGCTGCGGTAATCACGCGCCTGTTCGTATTTGGCTTCGGTCATATCGATTTTGTAGGCTTTGATGAAAAGTTTAATCAGCATATGACTGAAAAAGCCCAGCCGGGCAGCTGCCAGATAACCGACCAGCCGCGAGATCAGGTGCTTAGGCAGAATGTATTGCAGGATGATTTTTACTTGGTCCATAACAGGCTCTTTTGACGTTAGAAATGATTTGGTTTGTCTTCTGCCATGCTGGTCAGAATGCGCAGATAGCTCTGGTAACGTTGTTTGCTGATGTCGCCATCGGTTACTGCTTGCAGAATAGCACAGCCGGGGTCTTTGAGATGTTTGCAGTCACGAAACTTGCAACGACCAAGAAACGGCTGAAACTCGACAAAGCCAGCGGTGACCTGCTCCGGACTAAAATGCCACAGGCCAAACTCACGAATACCGGGCGAGTCAATCAACTGGCCGCCAGCGGGTAAATGGTACAGGCGTGAGGCAGTGGTGGTGTGCTGACCCAGGCCAGATACATCCGAGACCTGCTGTGTCGACAGCGCCAACTCAGGTAAAATAGCATTCATAATGGACGATTTACCCACACCGGATTGCCCGACCAGAATACTCGTGCCTTCCTGCAGCAACTGTAGCAGCGCGCTCATGCCTTCTCCCCGCTTGGCGCTAAGCCACAAGGTGGCATAGCCAAGCTTGCTATACAGCTCTAGTTGTTGCTGCAGGGCGTGCCGCTGTTCATCACTCAGCAGGTCGGTTTTATTCAGTACCAGCACCGGCGGGATACCGGTGACTTCGGCCGCCACCAGATAGCGATCGATGATCTGGGCTGAAAACTCCGGCAACACCGCCGATACCACCACAATGCGGTCAATGTTAGCTGCCACTGGTTTTAAACCATCGTAAAAATCTGGCCGTAGCAACACCGAGTCGCGCTCGGCGACTGCATCGATGATGCCATCGACACTGCCCTGTGACTGACGGACCCGGCGAAATGCAACCCGATCGCCTGTCACTACCGAGTTTAAGGTGCGGCGCAGGTTGCAGCGGATCACGCTGCCATCAGCAGCTTCAACATCGGCATGTTTGCCGAAGCGACTTAGAATAAGGCCGGGCTCGGCGGCTAAATAGATGTCGTCATCACCGCTGCTTTCCTGCTTGCTGGTATCCAGCCGCTGTTGGTTGTGCCTGGCGATACGGGCCTGTTGTTGTTTGGTTAAACGTCGTTTGGAGCTCACTCGATTCCGCCTGTTCATCACCGGTCGTTCGCTTATGAGCCGACTAGGCGAGGTGTGGATTGCGGTGTATGATACCCTTAAATCGTTCTGTTAAAAAGTATCCGGCGCTTTGGCGCAGCTGAGAGGCGAAACCGCAATGGCAGTATGTGAACACAATTTAATCTGGCTGGATCTGGAAATGACCGGATTGGACCCGAAAAAAGATGTAATTCTGGAAATCGCCACCATCGTGACTGATAGTCAGCTGACGATACTGGCCGAGGGACCGTCGCTGGCAATCAAGCAGCCGGACGCGGTGCTGGATGGCATGGATCCCTGGTGTGTTGAGCAGCACGGCAAAAGTGGCCTGACTGAGCGTTGCCGTCGCAGCACAGTCAGCCTGGCCGAGGCTGAGCAGCAAACGCTGGCCTTTTTGCGCCAGTACGTGCCTGCCGGCAAGTCGCCGATGTGTGGCAACAGCATTGGTCAGGACCGGCGCTTTTTAGTGGAGTATGCGCCTGAGCTGGAAGCTTATTTTCACTACCGCAATCTGGATGTCAGTACTGTGAAAGAGTTGGCCAGGCGTTGGGCCCCGGAGGTTTTAAAGCAAGTGCAAAAGCAGGGCAGCCACCTGGCGCTGGATGATATCCGGGACTCCATCGGTGAATTAGTCACCTATCGCACGCATTTTTTCAAAATTCCGCAATAAAGGGCTTGCATTGGCCGCTGGTTTTTGTAAAATGCGCGGCATCAGGAACGTCACCAGCCCTGATGTACAATGCGAGTATAGCTCAGCTGGTAGAGCGCGACCTTGCCAAGGTCGAGGTCACGAGTTCGAACCTCGTTACTCGCTCCAAATTCTGAAAAAGCAGCCTTCTGGCTGCTTTTTTGCTTTCTGCTCTTTGCTTCGCCGTGCAGTTGACACTGCATCAGGCATCGCGGGGCAAGCCTTTTTTCACAATCCGCACCAGCCGCTCGGTTTGCCGTGGCAGGACCGAGGTCTCCAGCCACTGTTTTTTCTGCTGTTGCTGCAAGGCCCAGTCGATGTGCTCTTGTACCAGTGCGGATGCACCGGCATGCGCTTGTTGCAGCGTCTGCACGATATCCTCAGAATAAGGCGCATTGCCAAGTGCCACTGCCAGGTTGCGTTGCCAGCGCTCAAAACCAATACGGCGAATTGGGCTGCCTTCGGTACGCTGCAAAAAGGTGGGTTCATCCCAACCAAACAAGCTCAGTAAGCTTTGATCGCGCCAATGGTCTTTGATTTGAAAATCAGCTTCAAGGCTCAAAGGCGCAGTCCGGTTTTCCGGGCAGACCAACTGGCAGTCGTCACAGCCATAGATGCGGTTGCCAAGAAGTGGCCGAAACTCCAATGGAATCGCCCCTTTTAGCTCGATGGTCAGGTAGGAAATGCAGCGCCGGCCATCCACCACAAAGGGGGCAACGATGGCCTGGGTTGGGCAACTGGTGATGCAGGCTACGCAACTGCCGCAATCCCCCGGGTGTGGTTCATCAATCGGCAGTGGCAGATTGACCAGCAACTCGCCCAGAAAGAACCAGGAGCCCGCTTCATTATTCAGCAGCAAGCTGTGTTTTCCCACCCAGCCTAGGCCTGCTTTTTGCGCCAACGGTCGCTCCAGCACCGGGGCTGAGTCCACAAAAGGTCGGTAACCCAGCTCGCTGACTTCCTGCTCTATCCGCTCAGCCAGTTGTTTCAGTTTTTTACGAATCACCTTGTGGTAATCGCGCCCCAGCGCATAACGGCTGATGTAAGCCTTGCTTGGGTCTTTTAAATTACTGGCAAAGGCTGCCCGCTCAGGCAGATAGTCCATCCGCACTGAAATCACCCGCAATGTACCGGGAAGCAATTCGTCCGGGCGGGCGCGCACCATGCCGTGGCGCGCCATGTAATCCATTTCGCCATGGAATTCCTGCTCCAACCAGGCCTGCAGGCGTGGCTCTTCCCGCTTTAAATCGGTATTGGTGATGCCACAGTCGGCAAAGCCAAGCTCTTTGGCCCAGATTTTAATGCGTGTTGCCAGTGCTGCTAAGCTCATGCCGTAGTGAGGTAAAGGATGAATGCACCGATGGTAGCATAAGCACCTTTGGTAGGTAATCTTTCGTGCCGCAGCCATCAGGGATAACAGTTGGGCGGAATTTTTGTTAAAATCTGCGGTCAGAGCAGCTAAATGGTAGAGGCAAATCGCGTGCAGGCAGTAAATCGCTTTCAGATCTCGTTACTGGATGAAGCTGTGACCCAGCAAGTTGCTGCCAGACTGGCTCATTTGCTGCCAGAGCAGGCGGTGTTGTTTTTACAGGGGCCTTTAGGGGCAGGTAAAACCACCTTGAGTCGCGGTTTGCTGCAGGCGCTGGGGCATCAGGGCGCAGTGAAAAGTCCCACTTACACTCTGGTAGAGCCGTACCATTTGGCGACTAGACAAATTTATCATTTTGATTTATACCGGTTAACAGATCCGGAAGAGCTTGAATTTATTGGGGGTCGCGACTATTTCAGCGACCAGGCGATTTGCCTGATTGAATGGCCGGAGCGTGGACTAGGCTTTTTGCCAGAACCGGACCTGGTGCTAGCGCTAAGTTATCAGGCTGACGTTGACGAGCCGTTACGAACGCTGAGTATCCACGGACAGAGTGAGCTGGGCCGTTCAATAGTAACAACGATGAGTGCGCATGAAGAACGATAAGAAAAAGGTACACTGGCTTTGGTTGCTGCTGTGTTGCTGGACTGGTTCGCTATCGGCAGCCAGCAATGAAGTGCAAAGTATCCGGATTTGGCCATCGCCGGAAAATACCCGGGTCGTATTTGATTTAGCTGCTGCGCCAGATCAGCGCAGCTTTGCACTGGAGAATCCGCACCGTTTTGTCATTGATCTGCGCCAGCACAAAGCACAGAGCCGGCTGCCTGCAGCCAGTGGGGATGCCAGCCTGATTCAAAATATCCGCTCCAGTTATACCGCCAACAACCAAACGCTGCGCATTGTGTTGGATTTGTCGGAAAAAGCCTCTGCCAACGTATTTAGCCTGCCACCGACCGGGCCTTATGGGCATCGCCTGGTGGTTGATTTTAAAGGCGAGCAGCGGGAGCTGCCCGTAGCCCAGGCCCGTGCACAGCGCCAGCCTGGTCGTGATATTATCATCGCCATCGATGCTGGCCATGGGGGAGAGGACCCAGGTTCCATCGGACCTGCCGGCACTTTTGAGAAAAACCTGGTGCTACCGATAGCCCGACGTTTGGCCGAGTTAATTAACAACGAACCAGGCATGAAAGCCGTGCTGGTTCGCACCGGCGATTATTTTGTGCACCTGAATCGGCGGACTGATATTGCCCGTGAGTTGCAGGCTGATTTGCTGGTCTCGATTCACGCCGATGCTTTTACCTCGCCACAGCCGCGTGGTGCAGCGGTCTGGGTATTGTCCCTGCGCCGGGCTACTTCGGAGGTCGGTCGGATGCTGGAGCAAAAAGAGCGTCACTCTGAGCTGCTGGGTGGGGTTGGTGAAATTATCCGCGACTCAACGCAGGAGCGCTATCTGGCACAAACCGTGCTGGATTTGTCGATGAATCATTCGATGGTGTCGGCGCACCAGGCTGCAACCCATGTTCTGGCTGAGCTTGGGCAGATCACCAGGCTGCACCGGCGTGAGCCTCAGGCAGCCAGCCTGGCGGTTCTGCGCTCGCCCGATATCCCATCGATATTGGTGGAGGTCGGTTTTATCTCTAACCCGCAGGAGGAGCAACAGCTTCGCACTGCTCAGCATCAACAGCGCCTGGCGCAATCCATGTTCCAGGGCCTGCGTCGGCATTTTCGCGAATCACCGCCTGCCGACTCCTTATTTGCGCAGCATCGCTCGCGGGAGCACAGGGTCGAGCGCGGTGAGTCTTTATCGCTGGTTGCCCAGCGTTACAACGTATCGGTAGAAGCCTTGCGGCAACACAATCAGCTCAATGGCGATACCATCCGTATCGGCCAGGTGCTGCGGATCCCAGACTAATGCCAATTCAGATTTTACCGCCGCAGCTAGCCAATCAGATTGCGGCGGGAGAGGTAGTCGAACGCCCTGCTTCTGTGGTGAAGGAGTTGGTGGAAAATGCCTTGGATGCTGGTGCCAGCCAAATCGATATTGATATTGAGAAAGGCGGTGCCCGTCTGATCCGCATCCGGGATAACGGTTGCGGTATTGCTCAGCAGGAACTCACCCTGGCGCTAAGCCGCCATGCCACCAGTAAAATCAGCAGTCTGGATGACCTGGAGCGCATACTCAGCCTGGGTTTTCGTGGTGAAGCCCTGGCCAGTATCAGTTCGGTGGCCCGTTTAAGTTTGACCTCTAGACCGGCTAGTCAGGACACCGCCTGGCAAGCGAATGCGGAAGGGCGGGATATGCAGGTGCAGCTGCGGCCTGCCGCTCACCCAGTGGGTAGTACGGTCGAAGTGCTGGATTTATTTTTCAACACGCCGGCCCGTCGTAAATTCTTGCGTAGCGAAAAAACCGAGTTTTCCCATATTGATGAGCTGATTAAACGGCTGGCGCTTAGTCGTTTTGATGTGAGTTGGACACTCAGTCACAACGGCCAGCCGGTACGGCGTTTAAAAGCCGCCAGCACTGCCACCCAACAATTGCAGCGGGTGGCCAGTCTGTGTGGCCGTCGCTTTGCCGACAGCGCTTGCTGGATTGAAAACCAACACCAGCAATTGAAGCTCTGGGGTTGGTTGTTACCGCCTGCAGCCATCGAGCGGCAATCCGGCTGCCAGTACAGTTATGTTAACGGCCGGATGATGCGTGATAAATTGCTCAATCATGCCATCCGTCAGGCCTATGGTGAGCACCTGAGCGCCGAGCAACAACCGGTGTTTGTGCTCTATCTGGAGCTGCCTGCGACAGAAGTGGACGTCAATGTGCATCCGGCCAAGCATGAGGTGCGTTTTCATCAGGCACGCTTAGTGCATGACTTCGTCGCCAGTGCACTTGGTAATGCTCTGGCGCAGCTGCAGCCAGAGGCATTGCAGGGTATGCAGGCGGCCGGTAATGCTGCGTCAGCAGAAGTGGAACCGGCTGTTGGAAGACATTCGGCGTCCGGCTCTGGTTATGCTACGCCAGCCCGAAGCGGCCACAGCGTTTTCAGTTACAAGCCACCAGTAAAACCGGCAAAGGCCGAGGTTGCGCGCCAGTTGCAGTACCTGGATGTTTTGCAGCAAGGCAGCCAGCAGTCGGCAGTCGGTCAATTGCAGGATACGGGCAAGGCTCCTTACGTGCTGTCGCCGCAGAGCGCAACCTTCAGTGCATCAGCGCCGGCTGCAGCGACCCCTTGGTCGGTGCAAAATCGTTTTGTGCTGCTGCAATGCGATGAGGGCATCCAGCTACGTAGGGTGGCGAAAGCCATGGCGCTGTTGTGCCAGGACAGGACGCGCGAGCGCCCTGCAAGTAAAACCTTGTTGGTACCGATGCGGTTGGCCGTCAGCCCGGCAGAGGTGATGTTATTGCAACAGCTGGCTGATACGCTGGCAGGGTTGGGCTTTGATTTGTTGCTGCGTGATCAGTTGCTGATTGTGCGGGCCGTGCCGCTTTGGTTGCAACGCAGCCCACTGCAACAGTGTCTGCTGCCGTTTTTCCAACAATTGCAACAGACCGATTTGGCCAGTGCTTTCGATATACTGCTAAAGGCGCATTGGCTTCAGGTCGATACCCTTATACACTATCAGCCAGAGCTGTTGGGTGATGGATTAGAAGCTGCCACTGTGGCCATCGATATCAACCCGGCCATTCAGGCGCTGGAGCAATAAGATGCCAGAGCAAACTCCGGTTGTGTTTTTGATGGGACCAACGGCATCCGGCAAAACAGCCTTGGCGTTGGCGCTGGCGGCGGAGCGGCCGGTTGATATCATCAGTGTCGACAGTGCCTTGATTTACCGGGGTATGGATATTGGTACAGCGAAGCCGTCCGCAGAAGAGCTGGCAGCGGCACCCCATTATCTGATTGATATTAAAGATCCGGCCGAGGCGTATTCTGCCGCCGATTTTCGCAGCGATGCATTGGCCTGCATTGAGCGCAGCCAGCAGCGCGGCCGTTTGCCACTGCTGGTGGGCGGTACCATGTTGTATTTCAAAGCGCTGTTGCAAGGCATCTCGCCCTTGCCAGCGGCAGACCCACAAATCCGGGCTGAGCTCGAGCACGAGGCACAGGAAAAAGGCTGGGAGGTATTGCATCAGGAACTTTCCGTCATTGACCCGGTCTCAGCTGCTCGGATACATCGAAATGATCCCCAGCGGATTAATCGTGCATTGGAGGTCTATCGCATCAGCGGTCAGACCATGACGGAGCTGACAGCACAGCAAGGCAGCGCTTTACCTTTTCCGGTACGGCAATTTGCGTTAGCCCCGACCGATCGGGGCGAACTGCACAGGCGTATAGAATTACGCTTCATGCAAATGCTGGCAGCTGGTTTTGAGCAGGAAGTGCAACAACTAAAGCAGCGGGGGGACTTGCATCTGCAATTACCATCGATGCGCTGTGTAGGCTACCGCCAGATGTGGCATTATCTGGATGGTGCTATTGATCACCAGCAGATGCAACAACAAGGAATTGCCGCTACCCGGCAACTGGCCAAGCGACAATTGACCTGGCTGCGGGGCTGGCAGAATGTAAACTGGTTGAAAACTGAAGCAAAACTGACGGAAAACTTGCAAGCGGTGTTAACTTCGCTAAGCTAAACTCGGGACGCAAAAAAATAGTCAGTTGTTTAACTTGAAAAATCTAAATGAATCCATAGATCAAGCGGACTTATAACAATAAGGAATGCGGCACATGGCAAAAGGCCAATCATTACAGGATCCTTTCCTGAACACTTTACGGCGGGAGCGTATCCCGGTTTCTATTTATCTGGTCAATGGTATTAAATTGCAGGGACAGGTTGAGTCTTTTGATCAA
Source organism: Alkalimonas amylolytica (assembly GCF_900107845.1). Taxonomy (GTDB): domain Bacteria; phylum Pseudomonadota; class Gammaproteobacteria; order Enterobacterales; family Alteromonadaceae; genus Alkalimonas; species Alkalimonas amylolytica. Next base: position 583,046 of record NZ_FNRM01000001.1, on the reverse strand, counting down.
TTCGTCATTCTGTTAAAGAATACAGTCAGCCAAATGGTTTACAAACATGCCATTTCAACGGTGGTGCCTTCGCGGGCAGTGAACACCATGATGGCTCACGCCAACAGCGGGAGCGACTCTGACGAAGCAGACGATTAAACCCTCCGCAGCAACAGAGCCAAAAAGCCCGGATCCATCGGTCATGGATCTGGAACGGGCAGTGCTGGTTCAGGTCGAGTTTTCTGCGCAAAGGCAGCAGGAAACTTTGCACGAACTTGTATTGCTGGCTCGCTCGGCGGGTGTCGAGGTGGTGGATACGGTGCGTTGTCGTCGACAGCGACCGGACAGCCGTTATTACGTTGGCTCAGGCATTGCACAATCTCTGGCAGATCAAGTCATTGCATCCGAATTGACGGTCCTTATATTTAATCACGATCTGAGTCCGGCGCAGACTCGCAATCTGGAACGTTGTTGTCAGTGCCGTGTAATTGACCGTACCACCCTGATCCTGGATATTTTTTCGCAGCGGGCCCGCAGCTACGAAGGCAAGCTGCAGGTGGAGCTGGCGCAACTGCGGCATTTATCGTCGCGTTTGGTGCGTGGCTGGGATAATGCCGAGCGACAAAAAGGCGGCATTGGTTTACGTGGGCCGGGCGAAACCAAACTGGAAACGGATCGGCGCTTGCTGCGTCAGCGTGTTACTGCTTTGCGTCAGCGGTTGGATAAAATGACAAAGCAGCGCGAGCAAGGCCGCCAGGCCAGGCAGAGAGCTGCAGTGCCTGTGTTGGCACTGGTGGGTTACACCAATGCTGGCAAGTCCTCATTGTTTAATCGCCTGACGCAGGCCAATGTTCATGCGGCAGATCAACTGTTTGCCACCTTGGATCCTACCTTGCGCCGTCTGGAGCTGGCTCATTTTGGTGATGTCGTGCTGGCCGATACCGTTGGCTTTATCCGTGAGTTGCCTCACGATTTGGTCGCCGCATTCAAATCCACCTTGCAGGAAACTCAGGATGCTGATCTGGTACTGTTGGTGGTGGATTATGCCGATGGTGATTATCCAGCGAAGTTGGCACAGGTGCAAAAAGTGCTGGCCGAAATTGGGGCCTCTGAGGTGCCACAACTGTTGGTTTGGAATAAAATTGATCAGTGTGCGCTGGTTCCCCGTATTGATCGTGATGAAGACGACCTACCACAGGCAGTGTATTTGTCGGCACAAACCGGGGAAGGGGTTCCACTCTTGCTGGATGCTATCCGGCAGCGGTTGGCGCAGCACTATTTACGCCTAACACTATCCTTGCCGGCTGATGCTGGTGTCTGGCGGGCGCGCTTGCATCAATTGCATGCTGTTGAACAGGAGCACTTTACCGAGCAGGGTACAACGGAACTGCGCATCAGTGTTTCAGCGACCGACTGGGGCCGTTTGCTGCAGCAAAGTAAAGGCAGGCTGGAAAACTATATCGTCAGCGAACCGCTTTTTTGATACATTAACCCAAATTGCAATAGTGAGTGGAGTAGACCATGGCTTGGAATGAGCCGGGCAAGAATGGCAAAGATAACGACCCTTGGAAACAAGGGGGTCGTGATCAGGGCCCGCCCGATTTAGATGAAGTGTTTCGTAATTTTGGTAAGAAGTTTGGTGGCATCTTTGGCGGCTCTGGCGGGGGCAACCAAGGTTCCTCTGGTGGCGGCTCTGTATCTACCTTGCTATTGCTGGTGGCTATTGTTGCGGCGTTGGTCTGGGCTTTCAGCGGCTTTTACACCATCAAGGAATCCGAGCGGGGAGTGATTCTGCGATTCGGTCAGTACCATAACGAGGTTGGGGCTGGCATTCACTGGAAACCCACTTTTATTGATCAGGTGCGACCGGTCGATATCGCCAGTGTGCGCTCTTTCCGAACCGATGGCTTTATGCTGACCCAGGATCAGAATCTGGTGCGGGTGACCTTTGAAATTCAGTACCGGGTGTTTGATGCGCGCTCTTACCTGTTCTCGGTGGTGAACGCAGACAACAGTCTGCAGGAAGCGACCGATGCAGCTTTGCGTTTTGTGATTGGTCACTCGCTGATGGATGATATCCTGACGCGTGGCCGGGAAGTGGTGCGGCAAAACACCCGCCAGGAACTGGAAACCATCATTACTCCGTACCAAATGGGTCTGACACTGGTGGATGTCAACTTCCGTGACGCCCGTCCACCGGAGGAAGTACGTGATGCTTTCGATGACGCCATAGCGGCGCAGGAAGATCAGGAACGTTTTGTGCGTGAAGCAGAAGCCTATGCCCGTGAAATTGAACCACGTGCCCGTGGTCAGGTGAACCGGATCATGCAGGAAGCTGAAGCCTATCGCCAACAGGTGATTTTACGTGCCCAAGGTGAAGTGGCTCGGTTCGAGCAGTTGCTGCCTCAGTATCTGGCTGCACCGCGCGTAACCCGTGAGCGTTTGTATCTGGAAACCATGGAAGAAGTGTACAGCAACACCTCCAAAGTCTTGATCGATGTGAGCAGCGGCAACAACATCATGTACTTGCCGCTGGATCAAATGTTAAAAGGTGGTGCGGGTGGTTCCGGCTCGTCCAGCGCCTTGCCAGTAACGCCGCCGCGTTCCTTGCAGGACTCGCAAAATACCGCTCCGCGGCAGGATGGCATTCGTGGCACCACAACTCGTGATGGGAGACGTTAAGGCATGAAAAATTTAATTGTAGCAATCCTGGTGGTTGCCGGCCTGATCCTGTCTTCGGCACTCTTTGTGGTGCCGGAAGGTGAACGGGCCATTGTGATCCAGTTTGGTAAGATTCAGCGTGATGCTGCCGGCGATGTGCGGGTGTTTGAACCAGGCCTGCATTTTAAAATTCCGATGATTGAAACTGTGCGTAAGCTGGATGCGCGGGTACAGACACTGGATGATCCGGCCGATCGCTTTGTGACCGCGGAAAAGAAAGACTTGTTGGTCAACAGCTACGTTAAATGGCGTATTCGTGACTTTGGTCAGTACTTCTTAAGTACCGGTGGCAACACCCAACAAGCCGAAGTGCTGTTAAAGCAGTACATCAACAACGGGTTGCGGACCGAGTTTGGTACCCGTACCATTCCGGAGATTGTCTCTGGTGAGCGGACCGAGCTGATGGAAAGCGCCCTGCAGCAAGCAGGTATTGCGGCAGCAGAGCTGGGAATTGAAGTGATTGACGTGCGGGTGAAGCAAATCAACCTGCCGGATGAAATCAGTATTTCCATTTTTGCCCGGATGCGGGCAGAGCGTCAGGCGGTTGCCCGTGAGCATCGCTCACGCGGTATGGAAGAAGCCGAGAAGATCCGGGCTGATGTCGATGCCCGTATCACGGTTATGCTGGCCGATGCAGAACGTAACTCACGCACTGTGCGAGGTGAAGGGGATGCGCAGGCCGCTAACATCTATGCGGATACCTACAACCAGGATGCAGAGTTCTTCTCCTTTATCCGTAGCTTAGAGGCGTACAAACGCAGCTTCCGTAGTAAAGATGATGTGCTGGTGATTCAACCGGACAGCGACTTCTTCAAACACATGAAGACGATACAACGTCAATAAACTATGTACATAAAAAAGAGGCCCCGCGGGGCCTTTTTGTTAGGTAAATCATTATGTATCAACATTTGTATCAGCACTTTTTGCAGGGTCATCAGGGCAAGCAACACTTTGCCAGTCATTCCCACCACTTCTGGCCGGATGTCACCCGTCAGGCTATGCTGGACTACTGGGACTTAAGCGCGCGCAGCTCCGATGAAAAGTGGCAAACGATTTTTGGCGAGGTGTTGCCGCAAACGCAGCAATTACTGGCTGCCCAGCTGAGCAGCCAACAGCCGCAACAACTGGTGTTCGCCCCCAATACCCATGAGCTGGTGATGCGTTTGCTTAGTTGCTTTGACTGGCGCCAACCCATCCGGATCCTGACGACTGACAGCGAGTTTTACAGTTTCCAGCGCCAGGTGAGCCGGCTGCAGGAAGAGAATCTGGTGCAACTGACGGTGATTCCAACCGAACCCTTCGCTGACTTTGAGCAGCGTTTTGTTGCGGCAGCGGCCAGCCAAGAATTTGAGCTGATTTTCTGCAGCCAGGTGTTTTTTAATTCCGGTGTGGCACTGGCAGATTTAACAGCCTTTGTTGAGCAGTTAGCCGCTGTGTCACAAGCGATGATAGCGATTGACGGTTACCATGCCTTTATGGCTTTGCCAGTGGATTTGTCGGCCATTGAGTCACGTATTTTTTATTTAGCAGGCAGTTACAAGTATGCTCAGGCGGGAGAAGGCTGCTGTTTTATGCTCTGCCCTGAGCACAACCAATACCGGCCGCTGTACACGGGTTGGTTTGCTGAGTTCGGTACTTTAAGTGCAGAGCGCTGTGAGCGGGTGCCATACAGTACCAACGGTTTTCGCTTTGCCGGCGCTACTATGGACTTCAGTGCTCTGTTCCGTCTGCATGCGGTGCTGCGTTTATTGGACAGCGAGCAGCTCAGTGTCAGCCGCATTCATCAGTATGTGCAGCAGCTGCAGCAGGCCTTTTTACACCAACTCAGCGCCTTGTCGCAGACGGCACTGAGCAATGATCAGCTGTTGCAGCGCGATTTGCAGCACCACGGTCACTTTTTCACCTTTGCTCTGCCAACAGCTGATGCTGCTGCTGCGTTGGCTGATTTTCTTAAGCAACATCATATTCTTACGGATTACCGCGGCAACCGATTGCGTTTTGGTTTTGCCCTTTATCAATGCGCTGAACAGTTCGATTTGCGCTGTCTGGAGCGATTTACGACAAGTAACTGACTTTTTTTCAGCCATCCAGATGCAGTTTGCTCAGAGTTTTGGTAGAATCCACGCCTATTTTTTTTCCATGTTGTAGGAACCATGGCCAAAAACGTCGTTGTGTTGGGCACCCAATGGGGTGACGAAGGTAAAGGTAAAATCGTTGACTTGTTAACTGATAAAGCCAGCTATGTGGTGCGCTATCAGGGCGGTCATAATGCAGGTCATACCCTGGTAATTGGTGGTGAGAAAACGGTTCTGCACCTTATCCCGTCAGGCATTCTGCGTGACAACGTCACTTGCGTGATCGGCAATGGTGTGGTGGTATCACCGGAAGCGCTACTAAAAGAAATGGCCATGCTGGAGCAGCGAGGTATCCCGGTGAAAGACCGCCTGGTACTGAGCGAAGCCTGCCCATTGATCCTGCCCATCCATGTTGCTCTGGATATTGCCCGTGAGAAAGCGCGTGGTGCCAAAGCTATTGGTACCACAGGTCGTGGCATAGGCCCAGCCTACGAAGACAAGGTGGCGCGTCGAGGCCTGCGGGTGGGGGACTTGTTCAACCCGGAGCTGTTTGCTGAAAAGCTTAAAACCGTGATGGAACTGCACAACTTTACTCTGACGCAATTCTACCAGGCAGAAGCGGTTGATTATCAGAAAACCTTGGATGATGCGCTGGCCATTGCCGATACACTGAAAGCCATGGTGGCTGATGTCACCGACTTGCTGGACAAAGCACGGCGCGACGGCAAGGCCATTATGTTTGAAGGTGCCCAGGGTACTTTGCTTGATATTGACCACGGTACTTACCCCTACGTGACCTCGTCCAATACTACTGCTGGTGGTGTTGCTACAGGGTGTGGTTTTGGCCCTCGTTACCTGGACTATGTGCTGGGTATTGTTAAAGCCTACACCACCCGGGTTGGCGCAGGTCCATTCCCAACCGAGTTGCACTGTGCTGCTGGTGAGCATCTTGGTGTCAAAGGCCATGAGTTTGGTGCCACTACCGGCCGTAAACGTCGCACCGGCTGGTTCGATGCGGTCGCGGTGCGTCGGGCGGTACAGCTGAACAGCATCTCCGGTTTTTGTCTGACTAAGCTGGACGTGCTGGATGGGCTGGAGACAGTCAGTATTTGTACCGGCTATAAGATGCCATCTGGTGACGTGCTGGATGTACCGCCGTTGGCAGCCGAGGGCTATGAGCAGGTTACGCCAGTGTACGAAACCATGCCAGGCTGGCAGGACAGTACTTTTGGTTGTCAGTCGGTTGATGATTTGCCACAAGCTGCGCGCAATTACATTGCCCGGTTGGAAGAACTGACCGGTGTGCCGATTGATATTATCTCGACCGGTCCGGACAGAAATGAAACGATTACTTTACGGCACCCCTTTACGAAGGCCTAACTTTTGTAATCTAAGGTTTCTGAAAAAGCTGCCCCTTGGGCGGCTTTTTTTATATCATAGCAGACCAGGTAAAGATGAGGTTAGTAAAATGAAGTTGTATCTTGTTGTATTGGCATCACTTTTGTTGATTGCTTGTGGTGGTTCAGGCTCAGGTTCCTCTGGTGCGATCAGTGGTCCACCGCCTTCGGGACCTAACCAAAGTCAATTTTCAGGTGCCAACTGCCCTTCGTATGTAACGGCCAATGCTGAGGCTTTTTGTCTGATGCATCGTGAGTATCTGTGGTACCGCGAGATGCCACAAACGGTCAATCTGACACAATTTAATTCCACCAATCAGTTGGTGCAGGCGCTAAGTGCGCCGAATGACAGGTTTAGCTACACCATGTCGGCAGCGGACTATCAGTCGCGCTTTATCGATGCGCGTTTTTTTGGCTTTGGCATGTCATTCCGTATCGTCGATAACGACAGCGCTTTGCTGGTTCGTTTCGTCTATGACGATGGTTCGGCTGCTGAAAACGGTTTGCGTCGTGGAGATCGCATCACTGAGATTGAAGGCAAGTCGATTGCCGAGTGGTATGCCGATATAGATGCGGGGCGTGCCACCAATGACGATATGTTTGGCCCGAATGATGATGGCGTGATGCGCAATTTTGTCTGGACCAAACCGGATGGCACAGTCATGCAATCCGATTTTATCAAGCGAGAAGTCACCACCAATACGGTGTTGCATCGCTCTGTGATTGAAGAAGCAGACAAGCGGGTTGGTTATCTGGTGTTTAATTCTTTTATTGAGCTCTCGGAAACTGAACTGGAGCAAGCATTTAGCTACTTCAAACAGCAAAGTATTGATGAGTTAGTCGTGGATGTCCGCTACAACGGCGGTGGCCTCATTCGGGTGGCTAGCCAGCTTGCATCCCAAATTGCCTGGCCGGCGGTGCAAGGGAAAACGTTTGTGACTTTTGCTTACAATGATAAGAATAGCCATAAAAATCAAACATCCCAGTTCAGCAATGTGGAGCTGAGGAATCTTACTTCCCTAGGGCTAGAGCGCGTGTATGTCCTCACAACGCCTGGTTCTTGTTCTTCTAGCGAAATTTTAATTAACTCCTTATCTCCTTTTATCGATGTGGTGCAAGTTGGTGAGGTAACTTGTGGCAAACCCGTTGGGCAACAGCCGGAGTTTTTCGATGCGGGTCGTCAGGTGATGTTTGCGGTGAATTTCCAGACAGTGAATGCGGACGGTTTTGGTGACTACTTTGAAGGTCTGATGCCAAATTGCCCTGCCCGGGAAACCATTCCAGGTGATTGGGGGGTCACTTCAGAAGCCTTGTTAAAGGAGGCACTGTATTATGTAGCGAACGGTAGCTGCTCGGATAGCTCACAGCAGTTATTTGACACCTTGTTGCTGCAAACGGAAGGCCCGGTGCGACTGATGGCACCTAAGCAAAACCTGGCACAGCCATTCTGGCAACAGTGGAATGAGCACTAATCGCTGAAGCTGCGTAAAAAAGGCCAACCAACAGAGTTGGCCTTTTTTTTGCTATATTTTTATACTAAGTAGCAAAAGTGCAGAGGTGTTGCTCTGCAATCAACCAGCCAGGCGAGATAAGATGAGACGGTTTTTATGTGCTGCAGTGTTCGCTAGTATGTTGCTAAGTGGCCTTGGGTGGGCAGAGGAAGTCAGGATCCGTCAGTTGGAAGCCGTGCAGCTGTATACCCAGGATGAGTTGTTGGCACTGATCCGAACCAACAGTCATTTGCGCCGGGTACAGGACGACGATTGCCAGCTGGTACGGGATATTGAAGCCCGTGCGGATATTATGAAACTTCCAGCTTATCAGTTTTTGTGGGGCGATATGCTCGCTTATGCGGTTTGTGTGCCGCGGGATATTGAGCGGGGTTGGCAGTTGATGCAGGATGCCGCTGCTCAGGGCTTGCCGGAGGGGCTGGAGCAAGTGGGGCGTTATTACCACATCGGCCGTTTTGTGCAGCCCGATGCTGAAAAAGCCATCGTCTATTTGCGTGAAGCGGCTGCTCTTGGCAATTTACCTGCTACTATTCGGTTGGCGGAGATCCTGCTTGGAGATGTTGGCAGCCCGCGCGATTACGAGCAGGTCTATCGCTGGTTGCACCATTCCGTGACTGCGGATAGAACAACGCATCAGAAAATCAGCCAGTTACTGCGTAAGTTTGAACAGCGGATGCCTGATCGGGTGGTGCAACGGGCACGCCGCCCGGTGTCTTGAATGTCATACAATGATACGCTGAAGGTGTTACACTGAAGATTAGTTAGGTTACAGAAGGGTCATGCATGACCATTAAAGATCCATTCCTTGCCCGTGAGCAGGAAAAGTACGACAACCCGATCCCAAGCCGTGAGTTTATCCTTGAGCACATCGAAAAGCGGCAACAACCTGCCTATTTTGAGGAATTGGTTGCCGAGTTAAAGCTGACCGATGACGATGCTATTTTCGCCTTAAAAAAACGGCTGCGTGCTATGGAGCGCGATGGCCAGTTAATTTTTACCAAGAACCGGCGTTATGGTTTGGTCGATCGAATGGACCTGAAGCAGGGCCGGGTGATTGGTCATCGCGATGGTTTTGGTTTTTTAAAGCTGGATGAAGGCGGGCCGGATTGGTTTATTCCAAACCATGAGATGCAGCGCTTGCTACATGGTGACAGGGTACTGGCCACCTTGACAGAAAGCAGCCGCGGCCGCCAAAAAACTGAAGCTCGTATTGTGCGGGTATTGGAACCACGCACTGAAGCGGTCGTCGGTCGCTATTACCGCGATTATGCACTGGCGGTGGTGGTGCCGGATGATCCGCGCATTGGTCAGGATATTGTGGTACCTGAAGGTGCCCAGGGCGAAGCGCGCCATGGCCAGGTGGTGCTGGTTGAGATCACTGAGCGGCCGACCAAACGGGTGAATGCCGTTGGCCGGGTGTTGGAAGTGCTGGGTGAACATATGGCGCCTGGTATGGAAATCGAAGTCGCAATTCGCAACCATCAAATCCCGCACCAATTCCCAGACGCGGTGAGCAAACAGGTCAGCCACTATGGCGAATAGGTTGCTGCGGGCGACAAAGAAGGCCGGGTCGATTTAACCGCCATGCCTTTTGTCACCATCGATGGTGAAGATGCGCGCGACTTTGACGATGCTGTGTATGCCGAGCCGCGTGATGATGGCGGCTGGCGTCTGTGGGTGGCTATTGCTGATGTCAGCAGCTATGTGCAGGTGGATACACCACTGGATCAGGAAGCCTTATTACGTGGTACCTCGGTGTACTTCCCGGATCAGGTGGTGCCTATGCTGCCAGAAGCACTGTCCAACGGGCTCTGCTCGCTGAACCCGCATGTGGACCGGCTTTGCCTGGTGGCCGAGATGGACATCGGTGCCAATGGCAAATTGATGAATTACCGCTTTTTTGAAGCGGTGATGAACTCGAAAGCGCGCCTGACCTACAGCAAGGTCCATGCGATTTTGCAGGGCGATCTTGCTTTGCGTCAGCAGTACGAAGCAAATCTGACGGCACTGGAAACCTTGTACAGCCTGTACCGGCGGCTGGCGAAAACCCGGGCGCAGCGAGGTGCCATTGAATTTGAGACGGTGGAAACCCGCTTTATCTTTAACAGCCATCGTAAAATTGAACAGATTGTGCCAGTGCACCGCAACGATGCGCACAAGTTGATCGAAGAATGTATGATCATGGCCAATGTGGCTGCGGCGCGCTTCCTCGAGAAACACAAAACGCCTGCGCTGTATCGGGTGCATGAGCAACCTGACCCGGATCGTTTTGCCAACTTCCGCCGTTTCCTGGCCGAGCTTGGCATTGAAACCACCTTGCCGGATGAGCCCGAGCCGCTGCAGTTAGTGCAGGAATTGGCTAAATTGGCCGATCGGCCGGATCGCGAGCTGATTGAAACCACCTTATTACGCTCGATGAAACAAGCGGTGTATCAGGGCGACAACCAAGGCCACTTTGGCCTGGCATTGCCTGCCTATGCGCACTTTACCTCGCCAATCCGGCGTTACCCGGATTTGGTGGTGCACCGCAGCATTAAGTCAATCTTGCAGCAGCAAGGTCAGCGCACCAAAGGTGCTCACCGATACAGCCCTGAGCAGGTGGAGCAACTTGGTGAGCACTGCTCGATGACTGAGCGTCGGGCTGATGATGCTACCCGTGAAGTATCGGACTGGCTGAAATGCGAGTACATGCAGGATCATCTGGGTATGGAGTTCGATGGGGTGGTCTCCACCGTCACCAGCTTTGGCCTCTTTATCCGGTTAACCGAGCTGTACATCGAAGGGCTGGTGCATGTGACCTCACTGAAAAACGATTACTACCATTTCGATGCCGAGCGCCAGATACTAATGGGTGAACATTCCCGTCAGGGCTACCGGCTGGGCGATCTGGTCAAGGTCAAGGTGATGGCGGTGAATTTAGAAAGTCGCACCATCGATCTTGCACTGGAAGAAAGCGGTACACCGCGCCGTAGTAAGGGCAAAGCCAAAGACAAAGATCCGGCCTCACCATTGCCTGGTAAGGTGGTGGTTAAAAGCGCGAAAAAGCCAGCAGGTACCAGGCGCAAGGCGGTCGCAGCCAAACCGGCAGCCAAAGGCCGGCCGGGTAAGCCAGCCGGGAAAGGTAAGCCGAAGGCTAAGAAGAAAAGTTAAGGCTGACGGCGGAACAAACGATAGGCTAGCTGGCCGGCGATTTTTTCCCGGTACAGCTGCCAGTTGGCTGGTACCGCCTGCAAGGGTAGCTCTTTCTCGGTTTCAAGGTAGATCCAGGCTTCGGCACTGAGCCAGCCGTGTTGCTCCAGCAATTGGCAGCATGGCTCGGCCAGTTGCTGACGAAACGGTGGGTCGATAAACACCAGATCAAAGGGCTGGCTACAGCCTTGTTGCAAATAGTGCAGGCTATCGGTTTGTTGCACCTGAGCGTTGGCACCGAGACCCTGGCACAGGCTATGGAGTTGCTGAGCTTGCTGCCGGTCTTTTTCCAGCAGCAACGCAAAGCTGGCCTCACGGGACAAGGCTTCCAACGCCAGAGCGCCGCTGCCGGCAAAGCAATCCAGGACCCGCTGCTCCGCAACTTCCTGCATGAGCCAGTTAAACAGAGTCTCCCGCACCCGATCGGTGGTGGGTCTGAGTCCTTCGGCATCGGCGACCGGAATTTTCCTGCCCCGCCAGCGGCCGCTGATGATCCGGATTTGCCCCGGGCTGGCTGGTTTTTTGGCTGCAGCTGGTCGTCTCATCTAATGGTTTATGCCTGTCAGTGAAGATGCTAGTATAACCACCAATTTTACCCGATCTGAAGTGCACTGACACCGACTTATGAGCAAAGAATCCAAACTCTTCTCCTGGCTTGGTTTTGGCAAGAAAGCGCCAAAGCCCGACAGCACTGAACCAGCAGAGATAACTGAGGCGGCAGACAGCCCTGAGCCAGTCGACAGCCCTGAGCCAGTCGACAACCCTGAGCCCGTCGACAAAACTCCAGAGCCAATGCAAAGCTCAGAGACTGAAGAAAAAGCCGAACCAGCAAACAGCTCTGAAGCTGAGCCTGCACCGCAAACGATAAGTAAGCCTGAGCCAGTCCAGGCCAATAAGCCAGGTCTACTGGCTCGCTTACGGCAAGGGCTGAGCAAAACCAGTCAGAACCTGGGGGCGGGCCTGGCCAGTTTATTTTCTGGCAGGAAAATTGACGATGAATTGTACGAAGAGTTGGAAACTCAGTTGCTGCTGGCCGATGTGGGAGTGGAAACCACCCAGAAACTAATCAGCCAACTGACTCAGCACGCCGATCGCAAAGCCTTAAAAGATGCCGACTTGCTGTATCAGAAGTTGCAGCAGGATATGGCAACCTTGCTACAGGATGTCGAGCAACCGCTGGTACCTGACAACAAGGATGGCCCCTTCGTGATCCTGATGGTTGGTGTTAATGGGGTTGGTAAAACCACCACCATAGGCAAGATGGCGCAGCAGTTTAAGCAGCAGGGCAAAACCGTCATGCTGGCTGCTGGGGATACTTTTCGTGCGGCGGCAGTCGAGCAATTGCAGGTCTGGGGCGAGCGTAACCAGATCCCGGTGGTGGCGCAGCATACCGGCGCCGACAGCGCTTCGGTGATTTTCGATGCCTACCAAGCCGCGAAAGCCCGCAAAGCTGATGTGCTGATCGCTGACACGGCCGGTCGGCTGCAGAATAAAGCGCACCTGATGGAGGAGCTGAAGAAAATTGTTCGGGTGCTGCAAAAAATTCAGCCGGATGCCCCGCATGAAGTGATGTTGACGCTGGATGCCGGCACCGGGCAGAATGCGTTAAGTCAGGCGCGCATTTTTAATCAGGCGGTGCCTTTAACCGGCATCAGCCTGACCAAACTGGATGGTACCGCCAAAGGTGGGGTGATCTTTGCCATTGCCGATCAGTTTAAGGTCCCTATCCGTTATATTGGGGTCGGTGAAGGGATCGATGACCTGCGTACCTTTCACAGCACCGACTTTATCCAGGCACTGTTTAACAAGGACTCCTGAGTATGCTGACGTTCGATCAGGTCAGTAAAAGTTATCCCGGTGGCTTTATCGCGCTGGATCGCATCAGTTTCGAGCTGGCCAAAGGCGAAATGGCGTTTTTAACCGGCCACTCGGGAGCTGGCAAAAGTACCTTGCTGAAATTGATCAGCCTGATCGAGCGTCCTACCAGTGGCAGGGTGTTGATCAACAATGTTGATTTAAAGCGCATCCGTCGCTCGCAGGTGCCTTTTATCCGGCGTGATATCGGCATTATTTTCCAGAATCACCGCCTTCTGATGGAACATACCGTGTTCGATAATGTGGCACTGCCTTTGGTGATAGAAGGCTTTACCGGCAAAGAGATGGTCAAGCGGGTGCATGCGGCGCTGGATAAAGTCGGTTTGCTTGATAAAGTGCGCTGCCTGCCGGAAACCCTGTCCGGTGGTGAACAGCAACGGGTAGGCATTGCCCGCGCTGTTGTAAATAAGCCACCTCTGCTGCTGGCTGATGAACCGACCGGTAACCTTGACCCCGAGTTGTCGAAAGACATTATGCGGGTATTTGAAGCCTTTAATCAGGTTGGTGTGTCGGTACTGATTGCCACCCACGATCACAGCCTGGTAGCACGGATGCGGTACCGTACCCTGACGTTAAAGCAGGGCAAAATGATCAATGATGGCTTATTGCAATACGAGGAGCCACTGTGAGTATTCTGTTTTCCGGTCGGGCGGCTGGTGCCAGCAGCAAACAGATCCATCCATTGCAGCGCTGGTTGATGTTTTGGGTGCAGCACCTGCGTCAGTGCATTGGCAGCCTGGGTGAACTGTGGCGCACACCGCTGGCATCGCTGATGACCATAGCGGTGCTTGGTGTCAGCCTGACCCTGCCAACGACGCTGCATTTGCTGGTAAAAAACGTGCAAAGTATCAGTGGTAGCTTCACTCAGGCCGCCGAGATCAGTTTTTTTATCAAAGATGACGCCAGCGATACCCAAATCAGCACACTGGTCACCATGCTGAGTGCTGATCCGGATATCGAGCAGGTGCGTTTTATTTCCAAAAGCGATGCTATGGCAGAGTTTCAGCAAGTATCGGGCTTTGGTCAGGCACTGCAACTGCTGGATGATAACCCGCTGCCCAATGTGATTCTGGTATTGCCACGCCATACCCAGCCGCAGGCAGCCGAACAATTGCGCAGGCGCATAGAGCAAGAGCGGATTGTTGATTTTGGCAAGCTGGATATTGCCTGGCTGGAACGGCTGGATGCTATCTTGCTACTCATGCGCCAGGCGGTGCTGGCTATCGCACTGTTGCTGCTAACCGCAGTGCTATTGATTATTGGCAATACCATTCGCTTGTCCATTATCAATAAAAAAGAAGAAATTGAAGTGATGAAGCTGGTCGGGGCCACCGATGCCTTTATCCAGCGACCTTTTTTGTACACCGGCGTCTGGTTTGGCGTTTTTGGCGGTTTGCTGGCTTTTCTGGTGGTGGAGTTGATGGTGTGGTGGTTGGAAGGGGCTATCGGCCAGATCACCGATTTATACCAGAGTCATTTCACCCTGATGACAATGAGTTTTAGCGAGTTTCTGGCGTTGTTGTTACTGTCGGTGTTGCTGGGATTAGCGGGCTCTTACATTTCTGTCAGTCGTCATATTCACGCCATTGAGCCCAGTGGTCCCTGACGTTAGAGGTTTTGCTAGAGTTGCAGCTGCTCGGCCCAATCCAGGGCATCCAGGTACAAAGCCCGGATATCGGTTTTGGCCGGGAGCAGCTGGTCAGCAACGTCTTCGTATCGCTGCCAGTTAGCTTGCTCGTAATCCAGGATCAGTTTCAGTGGTTGGCCGAGCGGCCCTTGCTGCTGCAATAAAGCTTGTTTGATGCACTCCTCCAGCGGCAGTTGGGATAACACATGATCCAGCGGCTGCTCCAGCAGGGCATCAATCAATGACAGCATACCAGTCAAAAAAGCACTGGATTGCAGCTCAGTGTGGCCTGCGGCTTTGGCTACCAGATCACAAAAACGGGCACGGATAATGGATAATTTGAGCAGTTCGGGCTGCTTATGCTCTGCCAGATTGGATAGAGCAACCAGAGCGATGAACTTTTTCAGCTCCACTTCGCCCATGAACACCATGGCATGCTTAAGCGACTGAATTGGCTTAGAGCGGGCGTAATAAGCGCTGTTGATAAAACGCAGCAGCTTGTAGGATAACCCCAGATCGCGCTCCATGATCTGCACCAGTTTATCAAAATCCAGCTCCGGCTCAGCCGCTTCGGCAATCAGCGACAGCAGGTGCATCTGGTGATGGCCAAGGCGTTTGTGTTTGAGCATTTCAGGCCGGGCAAAGAAATACCCCTGGAAATAATCAAAGCCCAACTGTTGCAGTTGCTCAAACTCAGCCATGGTTTCGACTTTTTCGGCCAGAAATTTACCCTGAAAGTCCTTAAGTTCTGCCAGCTTTGCTGCCAGGCCATCCATAGGGTTTTGCCTGATGTCGACTTTCAGATAACTGATATAAGGCATTAAGCGCTGCCACTGTGAATGAAAAGTGAAATCGTCCAGTGCCAGCTGATAGCCCTGTTTGTGCAGCTCACGGCAAGCGGTGAGCAGTTCGCTGCTAAAGTGCACCGATTCCAGAATTTCAATCACGGTTTTGCTTGGATCGAGTGCCGTTGGAAATTGGTACAGCAAGCTGTCTTCAGCAAAGTTAATAAAAGCCAGTTTATTGCCGGTAATACGTTCCAGGCCATACAGCAGGTGTTGCTCAGACAGCAATCGGCTGGTGGCTTCATCCGGATCGATGTTTGGAAAGCGGTTGTGATCATCATCCCGGAACAGCAGCTCATAGCCAAGCAGCTGTAGCTCTTTATCAAAAATAGGTTGGCGCGCTACAAAACCGTACATAGCATGGAGCCCTTTTCCGTCGTCAGTCCAGTGTAATGCAATTTTTTCCTGCCGTATATTACTGATGGCTATGAAGATCCAGGCCTTAGACAAATTAATTCTGACAAAGCGGAAACTAAAATTAGCACTCTCCGTCAAAGAGTGCTAAGATACTTTTCAATTTGAGATGGATGGAAGCCCAGCATGACAAAATCATCTGAACTTATGACCCTGACCTTAGGCGCAAGCAGCAGCTTTGAAGCCTATACCCAGACGGTTAGCTCCATTCCGATGTTAAGCGCGGAAGAAGAGAAGGGCTTAGCTGAGCGTTTGCATCAGCATGGTGATTTAGAAGCCGCCCGTCAGCTTATCATGTCGCATTTACGTTTTGTGGTGCATATTGCCCGCAGCTATTCAGGCTATGGCTTGCCGGTCAGCGACCTGGTGCAAGAAGGCAACATTGGCCTGATGAAAGCGGTTAAACGCTTTGACCCCTCTGTTGGGGTGCGTCTGGTTTCGTTTGCGGTGCACTGGATCAAAGCCGAAATTCACGAGTACGTACTGAAAAACTGGCGCATTGTGAAAATTGCCACCACCAAGGCGCAGCGCAAACTGTTTTTCAATCTGCGTAAATCGAAAAAACACCTGGGCTGGTTCAGCCAGGATGAAGTAAAGCATGTGGCCGAATCTTTAGGCGTGGCTGAGCATGAAGTGCGCGAGATGGAATCACGCATGAGCAACTACGACATGCCATTCGACGCGCCAGAAGGCGATGACGACCAGGCCTACACCGCGCCGGCTTATTACCTGGAAGATAAAAGCTCGGATCTGGCTAGCCAGGTGCAGGACCAGCAATCCGGTGATATGGCCCACGACCAGCTGCATGCGGCCCTGCGCACGCTGGACGAGCGCAGCCAGGACATTATCCAGGCGCGTTGGCTGGCACAAAGCAAGATGACGCTGCAGGAACTGGCCGAGCGTTACCAGGTCTCCGCCGAGCGAGTACGCCAGCTGGAAAAAAATGCCATGAAAAAATTGCAAGCCGCCATGAGCTGAGTAGAACTACTTTTTTGAAAACCACCGCATGCGGTGGTTTTTTTTGCGCAAAGCTTTTATTGTGAGTCATTATCCAATCGGTAACTCATGAGCTAATTATTATTTGATAAATAGAGGATGTTTTGATGACAAAACGGCAGGGCATTTATTTTGGATTGCTGGTGGTGCTGGGTTTGGTGTTACTTAAATTGAATGTGGTTGAGGTTAATCTTAGTGTAACGCATAGCCATAATATTGCGCTGGAGCAGATCAGGGATCGTAGTCTTGCGGATCTTGAAAAACAGCTACAAACGTTTGCTGTAGACAAGCAGCAACTAGCCGCCTATCTGCGGCCAATGGGAAAAACGGTGGCGGACTTTGAAGACGCTTTAATCATCAGTATTGTCGCTGATGAGGCACATGCGTACGCCCTGCAATTTGCTTCTTCGCAAGGGCTGGATCCTTTCAAGCCTGGTATGATTAATTTTGGTAAACAGTTTCATGATTTGCTGCAGGCCAGTGACTGAACCATTGCCATGTGTTTTGCTAACGAAGCGCTTTTGATATGGCAGTCCGGCTGCTTGCTATTCCAGCGCAGCGATAGCCGGAGCGGTGTAGCCGGCGGCAATCACCCGGTGATGTTCGGGTAAAAAGGCTGAAATGGGTACCAGCTCGACTCCGAGTTCGGGGAGTTCGGCTAAACGCTGTTGCAAAAAGCGGTAGGTTTCGGGGTAAGGGTGGCCGATGGCAATGGCTCTGTTGTGCCGTTTGGCGATGCGGATCAGCAGGTCAAATTGCTGCTGCAGGGCATCTTCGCTGACATCGTTATCCAGAAACACATGCCGGCTTAAATTGGTGACGCCATGCTGTTCGGCCTGAAAGCGGGCCCGGCTATGGACGGTGGTCAGGCTATCGACAAAAAACAATTGCCGCTGTTTTAGATACTGCATCAGCCAGCTCATTGGTTGGTCCAGCTCTGTCAGCAGGCTGCCCATATGGTTATTGACGCCGATGGCGTAAGGAATGTCTTGCAGGGCGTAGCTGAGCTGGCGGGTAAAATCTACCCGGTTCATATCGCGGGTCAGACCGCCGGGGCCTAGGGCTTTGCCGTTGCTGGCCTGCATCGGCATGTGCAGCATCACATCTTTGCGTTGGCTGTAGGCCAGCTGGGCGGATTGTTGACCATAAGGGGTAAAAGGCAATACAGCGATGGTCAGAGGGTAGGGCAGACGCACCATATCCAGATCGCTGCGTTGGTAGCCAATATCATCGATGATAATGGCAATTTGCGGTTTGGCCGCTACGCTGGTGCAGCAGACAAGCAAACAAAGCAAAAGCAGTTTTAGTAATCCGTGCACAGGTCGCGTTCGTTCTTATTGTTGGTGGCGAGAGCACTGGTTAGCACTTCACCTCGAGCTCGTTTTTTTCATTATAAGTCGTTTTTTGACCAGGGAAAGTCCAAATTTTACCATTTAACCGAATGGCCGCCTGCTGCTAACGACTCTGCAACCAGCTCTGTGGATTGACCGCTTCACCCTTGTCACGGATCTCAAAATACACTCCCGGTGTTGCCTGGCCTCCGCTGCGACCGACCAGAGCAATTTGCTCACCCGCCATCACTTGTTCTCCAGGCTCTTTAAGTAAATTCTGGTTGTGGCCATACAGGCTCATAAAGCCTTCACCATGATCCAGTACCAGCACCCAACCATAACCTTTAAGCCAATCGGCGTAGATCACTTGGCCGTTAGCAATGGCACTAACTGCACTGCCTTCTGCACCTTCAATCAGGATGCCGCGAGAGCGCAAGCCACCCTGACGCAATTCATTGAAGCGTTGCAGTAACCGACCTTGTAATGGCCATTGCAATTGGCCTTTAAGCGCGGTTAAACCAGAGAGCTGAACTTGTTGGGCCCGGGCTTTTAAGGCATCGATAGTCGCTTGCAGGCTGCTTTCATTTTGGCGCAGATAACTGAGTTGTTGGCCTTGTTCTTCCAGCAGGCGTTGTAACGAACGAACCGTGCTCTGTTGTTCGGTGCGGGCCAGTTGCAACTGCTCCTGGCGCTGTTGCAGGCTTTGCAGTTGTTGTTCCAGTAGTTCCTGGCGGGATTGCAGCTCTGCCTGAACGCTTTCTAATTGGGCTGCGGTACTGCGGATCGCGCTTAATTGCTGCATCCGTGCCCGGTTAAAATACTGGTAATAAGTGAGTACCCGCTCCAGCTGACTGGCGTCCTGTTGATTGAGTAGCAGCTGGGTATAATCATGTTGACCCAGTTGATACGCACTACGCAGTTGCGCAGCCAGTTGCTGCTGTTGTCTGGCAAAGTCTTGCTCTAGCTGTGCTTGCTCGGCAACCAGTTGTTGCAGCCGTTGCTCGGTATCACCCAGGGCTTGTTGCTGTTGCTGTACTTGCTGACTGGCAGTGGCAAGGGTTCGATCCGCTTGCTGCAGCAGGTGTTCGGCTTGTTGTAACGCCTGCTGTTGTTGCTTTAGTCGCTGTTCTGTCTGGCGGATGCTCTCTTGCACCTCGGCCAGCTCTTGCTCTGAGCTGGCGCGGGGATCCTGAGCCTGCAGTGCAGTGGTAAACAGCAGCAAACTAGTCAGTAGAAGCAGCTTAAGCGCTGGCATGGGTTAGTTCAGTTCAAACAGGTTGTGGCCTGTCATCTCGGCGGGTATGGCCATGTCCATCAGTCGTAGCATGGTTGGGGCTATATCACTGAGAATGCCTTTGCTGGCTGCTGTTGCCGAACGACCCACATAAATCAGTGGCACAGGACAGCTGGTATGGGCGGTATGTGCCTGACCGGACTGATGATCAGTCATTTGCTCGGCGTTGCCATGATCGGCGGTGATCAGGCATTCGCCTCCTACCTGCTGCAATGCTTCTACCACCCGGCCAATGCAGTGATCGACCGCCTCAACAGCTTGGATGGCTGCCGACAAAATACCGGTATGGCCCACCATATCGCCATTGGGGTAGTTGCAAACAATCACATCGTACTTGCCACTGTGAATGGCGGCGACCAGCTGATCGGTTAATTCTTCCGAGCTCATTTCCGGTTGCAGATCGTAGGTAGCCACCTGCGGCGAGGGGATCAAAATGCGTTCTTCGCCGGGGAACACGTCTTCCCGGCCACCGCTAAAAAAGAAGGTAACGTGAGCGTACTTTTCCGTTTCAGAAATTCGTAGTTGGGTTTTCTGATGCTTGGCAAGCCACTCTCCGAGCACATTATCCAGGCTCTCTGGCGGAAATGCCGCTGGCGCAGCCAGATCAGCGGAATACTCGGTCAGCATAGTAAACTGGCTCAGTTTCGGGCGCTGGCCACGATCAAAGCCGGAGAAATCTGCATTGATGAAAGCCTGGCTTAGTTGACGGGCACGATCGGCCCGGAAGTTCATAAAGATCAGGCTGTCGCCATCCTGCATCCGGATCACATCGCCGGCAGCATCAGTGATAGCGGTTGGTTTCACAAACTCATCGTTTTCTTCACGTTGATAGGCTTGTTGCAAAGCACTGAGGGCATCGCCGCTTTGGTACTCGGCCAGGCCCTGAGTCAGCAGGCGGTAGGCTTGCTCTACACGCTCCCAGCGGTTGTCTCGGTCCATGGCGTAATAACGGCCTACAATAGACGCAATCTGGCCACAAGACGCTTGCTCAAAGTAGTCCTGAACACGCCGTAAGGAGGCTTCGGCACTGCGTGGAGGCGTATCTCGGCCGTCTAAAAAGGCGTGCAGGTAGACTTTTTTAGCACCCTGAGCTCTGGCCATCTCCAGCATCGCCAGTAGATGGTCTTCATGGCTGTGCACACCGCCAGGTGACAACAAGCCCATTACATGCACAGCACCGTCCGCTTCGACAGCCTGGGCGACGGCTTGCTGTAACACTGTGTTTTGTTGGAAGCTGCCATCTTCGATGGCTTTAGTGACCCGGGTAAAATCCTGATAAACCACCCGGCCGGCACCCAGGTTGACGTGGCCAACTTCGGAGTTACCCATTTGACCATGGGGCAGGCCAACATCCATACCCGAACCTGAAATCAGGGTATGGGGGTAGTCCCGCCACAGTCGATCCATCACAGGGGTGCTGGCCTGAGCAATGGCATTGGCGTCTTTGTCTTCACGGTAACCCCAACCATCTAGAATCATCAATACTAACGGTTTTTTTGCCATGCTCATGCTGTCGGTTTCTCCATTGGATGATGCGTCAATCTGAATGCTTTATCTTACCTGTTTTTTCTGCCGGCTGCAGCCCTGAAGCGACTCTGAAACTAGCATCTGGAGGTTACTTGGGTATATACTCTTGCTCTTTCAATTTGGCAAGAGTGCAAGAGAGCGTCATGGAGCAGTGGATAGAGTTTATCGGTAACAACCTTATATTAAGTCTGATCTGGGCTGCGCTGGCATTTATGTTGATTTTCGGCATGATCAAATCCCGTTTTTCCAGCATTAAACTGGTAAGCCCCACCGAGCTGACCATGCTGGTAAACCGGCAGAACGCCACGGTGGTGGACATTCGCCCGGAGGCTGACTACAAAAAAGGCCATATCACAGCTGCGAAACACCTGCCACTGAACGACATTGTGCAAGGCCAGGCCAAAGGCCTTGAAAAGCTGAAAGCCACCCCCATTATTGTGGTATGTCAGGCTGGCGTTTCAGCACAAAAAGCTGCGTCTGCACTTGCAAAACAAGGTTGCAGCGAGGTGACAGTGCTGCAAGGTGGAATGAACAGTTGGCTTGGCGCAAGCCTGCCAGTTGTTCGCGCAAAGTGAGGAACTCATGGCAGACGTAACTATTTACACCAAAGCTTATTGCCCTTATTGTGTACGCGCAGTGGCATTACTCAACAGTAAAAAGGTCAATTTTCAGGAGTTTCGCATTGATGTGCAACCTGAATTGCGCCCACAGATGATTGAAAAAGCGGGCGGACGAAGCACGGTACCGCAAATATTTATCAATGATCAGCACATTGGCGGTTGCGATGATCTGGTTGCTCTGGATGCAGCCGGTAAACTGGACCCGCTGTTAGATTAATTATTGACTTAGAATTTTAGGACTTATCATGGCCGAACAACAAGCAAACGGCGTTGCAAACGAGCAACAGGACCCACAGGCACTGCAATTTGCCATTCAACGTATCTTTGTGAAAGACATTTCTTTTGAAGCGCCAAATGCGCCTGCTATTTTCCGCAAAGAGTGGAAGCCAGAGGTAAAGTTGGATTTAGATACCCGTAGCGATAAGCTGGAAGATGATGTCTATCAGGTGGTTTTATCCCTGACGGTTACCACCACTGTGGGTGAAGAAACGGCATTTTTGTGTGAAGTGCAGCAAGCGGGTATTTTCAGCATTGCGCAACTGCCTGAAAACCAATTGGCGCATATGCTGGCATCGTTCTGCCCGAACATTTTGTTCCCGTACGCACGTGAGGCTGTCTCTAACCTGGTTAACCGGGGTACTTTCCCGCAGCTGAACCTGGCACCGGTAAATTTTGATGCTTTGTTTGCTCAGTATGTGCAACAGCGTCAGGCTGAAGCAGGTGAAGCATCGCAGCTTAACTAAGCTTGCAAAGCCAATAAAAAACGCGCTGTCAGTCACAGCGCGTTTTTTTTGGTCAAAAAGCAATTAGCCTGTTTGCTGGCGAATGGCTCGGGATTCTCGGGCAATGACTGTAGCCAGTTCCGAAGGTAGCACCGCTTTACTGAATACATGCCCCTGAATGGTTTCGCAGCCCATCACATGCAACAGATAAGCCTGCATCTCGTTTTCTACCTGGCAGGCGACTACCCCCAGCTGCAGATAGCCTGCAATTCGAATCAGACTGGCTGTGAGATTGCGATCCAACTCTGATTGCTCCAGTTTTTGGATGAGGCTGCCATCAATTTTGATTTGGTCGAAGGAGTAATCACGTAGGTGCTGCAAGGCAGATAAACCGGATCCAAAACGATCGAGCACCAGGAAAAACCCGGCTTCTTTGGCGCTGTGCAAAATACGTTTACTTTGTTCGGGTTGTTGTTCCAGGATGGTCTGGTCCAATTCCAGCTCAAACTGCTCTGGCTGAAGATTGTGTTGTTGTAGTTGCTGCAGATAATAAGGCAGAAAATCCGGTTGAAAGAATGTCCTGCTGGCAATGTTCAAGGCGAGTCGACCACGCATTAAACCCGTATTATTCCAGTGTTTTACATGCTCACAGGCTTGCTGCAATACCATGTGGTCCAGATGAATGATGCTATCACTTTCTGCTGCGATACTCAGAAACTGAGCAGGTAACAGCAATCCTCGCTGTGGGTGCTGCCAGCGCACCAAAGCTTCCAGACCTGTGACCCGATTGCTGCTAACACACAGCTTGGGTTGGAAGCTGAGTCGTATTTCCTGATTCTCCAAGGCTGATTGCAGCTCTTGTTCAAGCAAAAATGAATCACTGGAGCGTGGCAGGGACGCCTGATGGAAAAGTTGAATAGGGGAGGCTGCTGAACGAGCTCGCTGCAGGGCATGATCAGCACTTCGTAACAATTGATCGTAACTATGACCATCATTCGGGTACAAGGCGATTCCCATCGCAGGTGTCAGGGCCGGCTCTACGGTTGAACGCTCCAGTGCAGTCATGACTTGGCGGGCCAGTCGATAACAGTGCAGATCCAATCGTTGACTGGCCAGGTAAGCTGGCAACAAAATGCCAAATTCGTTGGTGCTTAATCGGGCCAGCAACACCCCTGTTGGTAACTGCGAGCGAATCGCTGTGGCTAACTCAACCAAAGGAAGATTTTGTGGCATGTTATCTGCGTCTGAATTGAGTTGCAGGATCATCACCGCAAAGACTGGGTGTTGTTCTGTGACTGATTGCAGCTCACGTTCCAGATAGTCCATGAACACAGCCCGGTTGGGCAGTCTGGTGCCAGGATCCTTGGTATTGACTCGGCGCAATTCCAATTCATTCATTTTGCGGGTGCTGATGTCGGCAAAGGTTGCCAGATACAAAGCTGGTTTGGATTTGGTAGCCGGTCGCAAACAACTGATGGATAAATCCAGTGCAAATACTTGTTGGTTGGCTTTGCGGCTCCAGATATCACCGTGCCAGAACTGGCGTTTTAGCAGGGACTTTTGAATAGTGTAAGCAATGTCTTCAGGCTCCCCCTGGCTGTTAAATACTCTCAGGGGCTGCCCAATGACCTGTTCTTTGCGAAAGCCGGTAATCCGGCAAAATGCAGGGTTTACTTGCTGGATGTCCAGTTCTGCGTCCAGAAGGCAGACGGCATCCTGATGTTGGTGGATAAAATTATGCAGCTGGCTGGCGACTTGATTTGCACGATGCAATTTGAACCAGAGCGAGAGACTCAGCACAACAAAGATGAGCAGCAACACGTAAAAAGGGACTGTGGAGGATGAGACGGGAAAGGCAAAAGCAGGACCGCTCACAAGGAGGAGAGTGGCAGTGCAAAAAATGCGGCCGAGCTGCGCCATAGTAACAACATCCCTGTGTTGACCAAAATCTGAACGTTAACTATAGCGCTGACGGCCAAAAGATTGCAACTTTTAATGCAGTTTTCCAGACAATAAATCGAAAAGAGTATTTTAGTGCAAACTAAAGTGACGTTTACTGTCAAAAGCCTTTACAGCTAATGGGTAGAGCGGATGTCAGTCTGCCCTTTATCTGTTATATTTCTGCTTTTTTAAAGGTCTTTTCCACCATTATTGAGGTTCTATGTTTGAAATCGCCCTCTTTGAGCCACAAATTGCGCCAAATACTGGAAATATCATCCGTTTATGCGCCAACCTAGGCGCTCAGCTGCACCTGATAGAGCCGCTGGGGTTTGAGTTGGAGGAAAAAAAGCTACGCCGGGCTGGACTGGATTACCATGATCTGACCCGGGTACACCGGCATGCCAATTACGCTGAATTTCAGGCAGTTATCGGGTCGCGTCGGATCCTGGCCTGCACCACCAAAGGCAGTCATAGCTACCATCAGGTGGCGTTCCAGCAAGACGATGTGCTGTTGTTTGGCTCTGAAACTTCGGGTTTACCGGATGCCATTAGGGATGCCTTTCCTGCCAGTCAGCGTATTCGTATTCCGATGCAACAAAGTAGCCGTAGCCTGAACCTGGCGAATGCGGTCGCTATTATCAGTTACGAGGCCTGGCGTCAGCAGGGCTTTGTTGGCGGGAGTTGAGAGCCGGTGTCATTCTTGCACTGTCCGATAGTGGGCAAAGAACTGCAGTATTGCGTGCATGGTCTGTTTCCGGATACTGGCTTGTTCCAGCAGTAACTCGTGCTTAGCCCCAGTCAGAACTTTTAGTTCGCGTAGCTCGGGCCGCTGCGCAACAAACCGCTGTTGTGCTTTATTATCCACCACCCGATCAGCACCTGCCTGAAGAACCAGTAGAGGGAGCTCAATACTGTGTCCGGTCGTTGCCAAACGCTGCATCACCTGATCGGCGGCCAACAACCAGTCGAGCGTCACGCCGCCGAGTTGCAGAGTCGGTTCGGCCTGATACAGCGAAAGCAGCCATTGGTACTGTTGGGGGCAATTGGTGAGGCGGTTGGCAGGAAACGGATCGGGCCGGTAATTGCCCTGACCGGGTAAATACCAGCTCTGAGCCGACAGCTGCCGGTTGATCCAGCGCAGCGCCCGTATCACTGGTAGGGCGGCAGCAAAAGGGATAGGTCCTGAGTAGATACCAAACATCGGTGAGCACAGCACGGCAGCTGCAAATGGATGTTGTGGATAGCGCAGCAAGTAGTTGGCAAAGATCGCGGAGCCCATCGAATGACATAAAGCCAGATAGCGTTGGTGTTGGCTTGGGATGACGACTTGCTGCATAAAAAACTGCCAGTCATCGCTGTAATGATCAAAGGTGCCGATATGACCTTTATGCGGATTGCTCAGCTCACGCGCTGAGGCACCCTGTCCCAGATGATCTAGAATGTAGACACTGTAGCCGGCCTGCACCAGCTCAAAAATCACCGCACTGTATTTTACGGCCATTTCGATCCGACCGGCACTGATAACGATAGCTGTAGTCGCGTTCGGCAGTCGGAAGCAGCTGTAGTGCAAGACCTGCCCGCGTTGATTGAGCATTTTTTCGTGCTGCATTTGTTGCCATAATGGTTGCCAGTGATGCAACCAGTCTTGCTGCACTGGGTTCTCTGTGTTCGACTGGTCACTTGTTGGCATCGATTGGCTCCTTTACAGTTGAACTGCAGTTTCCAGGTAAGGTCAGCACCAGGCAAAGCCCCGCGGGTTGATTTAGCCGAGCTTGCAGCTTACCGCCATGAAGGCGGACAGACTCAGCGGCGATTGCAAGACCAAGACCAAAACCGCCAGTTTTACTGCTGCGACTGTGGCTGACCCGGTAAAAGGGCGTGAAGATAGCCTCCAGTTCGGATACCGGCACCCCAGGACCCTGATCGCAGATGCTGATTTGTAACTGAGCTGCGTTTTCGCCTAACTGGCAATGGATGGTGCTGCCTGCAGGGCTGTATTTCAATGCATTGCGTAAGATATTTTCCAGTGCTCTGCTAAGCAAGCGCTTGTCAGCCATTCGCTCGACCAGTGCAGGGCAGTCCAGACTGATTTGCTGTTGTTTATGTTGTGCTTCTAATTGGCTGCTGTCTACCAGTTGCTGCAATAACTCGGATAGATCCAGTGGCTCAAGCTCAAGTGGATAATGACCACTGTTGAGTCGGCTGTAGGTTAGGAGTTCATCCAAAAGGGCATCCACTTGCTCCAGCTCGTATTGCAAACGTGGTAGCTGTTTGCCTTCTCCCTGACGCTCTTCCAATGCCAGCGCCAGCTGCGCTCTGGTTAAAGGGGTGCGAAGTTCATGCGACACATCGCGCAGCAAGCGCTGCTGCCCCTGGAGTAAGCCGCTAATTCGCTCTGCCATCGCATTAAACCCCCGGCCCAAAGCTCCAAGTTCATCATTGCGTTGTGCCAGTTTGCTGCTACGCTGAGCCAGCTCGCCAGCAGCAAAGCACTGATAGCTGTGCAACAGTTCGCGCAGTGGCCGTGTAATGGAAATCGCCAAAAACAAACTGGCAATGGCAGAAATCAGAAATAAGCTGAGCAATAACAAGGATTGTGGCAGTGCGCTCAGTTGCCACCAGGGTTGTTCTGGGCGTTGCCGCTGCTGATACAACACCAAAGCACGGCCTTCTACCTCGATGGCGACCGGGCCAGCAAGAAACAGATTGGAGTGATGCAGTAGTCTTGGTTGCTCTAGATCAGACAGCTCGGTCAGCCAGTTGTGGTCAAACTGCCTTGGTAACCCTGCCGGATTGAGTACTTGCTGCTGCTCTGGGTCTACCAGCAGCCAGCGACCCTGGCGGCGACGCTCAAGGCGTTGCAGTAAATCAGCCAGTGAGTCGGCATCGCTGTAAAAGCGGGCTGCCGCATGCAACTGGTGCTGCATTGGTGGCGGCAGTCGCCGGATCTCGGTTTGCTCGGGCAGGCCTCGGGCAATCAGTAAGGTGGCTGCCACTGTGGCTAGGATCACCAGCCAGAACCAGAGAAAAATCCGGCTGGCCAAATAGTGCAGCGGGTTTTTTAACATGGATCAGACTCCGGCACAAAGCGAAAACCACTGCCGCGCAATGTCTGAATGTATTCTTGCGCACTGTGCTGTGCCAGTTTGCGACGAATGTTGCTTAGGTGCATATCCAGGCTGCGATCATGCAGTTGTAGGCTGCGCCCCAGTACCTGCTTGCTTAATTCTTCTTTGCTGATGACCTGGCCCATCCGCCGCATCAAATAATCCAGCAGCTGAAACTCGGTGGCTGTCAGTTGCACTAGTTGCTGTTGTACTGTGAGCTGATGGCTGGCACTATCCAGTTGCAGATCGTGCACTGTGATGGTGGTCACTTGGCGTTCTTTGTTCTGCTGCACCAGTTCGATGCGACGAAAAATCGCTTTGATACGTGCGACCAACTCTCTTGGGTTAAACGGCTTGGCCAGGTAATCATCAGCACCCAGTTCCAGGCCAACAATTCGGTCTATCTCATCGCCACGGGCAGTCAGCATCAACACAGGACAATTGCTGGTTTTGCGCAGCTGCTGCAACAAGCTAAAACCATCCATGCCTGGCAGCATCACATCCAGTAGCAGCAAGTCATGCTGTTGGCTTTTAGCGCGCTCCAGGCCGGCCGGCCCATCGTGGCTGGCATCAAACTCGAAGCCATCCAGCTGCAGGTAGTCTTTGACCAGCTCAGTCAGAGCGACATCGTCATCGATCATCAGAATGCGGTTCATCAGGCTTACTTCTCTTCAGTGCACTGGTATCAGTCTAACGCCATCCCGGCACAGCGAACAGGCCTTTACTGAATCTTTACACTGCCTTTGCACTGCTTTGCATTCAGCCTGTTAATCTGAAATCGTCAGGCAAAGGAGACAAATCATGAAACTAACCACACTAATTTCGCTATTCATGGCCAGTTCGCTCAGTATGGCAGCAGTACCAACTTTGGCCACTGAGCTGGCGGCAGAGTCCGTGACTGCAGAGCCGCAACCCCATGGCAAGCGTTGGCAGCACAGCGCCAAGCGCGCTGGCATGAAGCAAGACTTCAGCCGGCAAGACAGTAGATACCACCGCCATGGAGCTGGAGGGCATGGGTATCGCCAACTGGCTCTTTCGGATGAGCAAACGCAGCAACTGCAGGCATTACGCCAGGCACAGCGGGCACAGCATGGCGATCGGGCTGAGCAGCGTGCACAGCGGCAACAACTGCAGCAACTGGTTCAGGCCGATAATTTTGATGCCACGGCTGCGCGCTTGCTGCTGGAACAGCGCCAGCAACAGCAACTTGAGCACCAGTTAGCCATGCTGGAATTTCGCCACCAGCTGTGGCAACTGCTGACCCCTGAGCAACGTGAACAGTGGCAGCAATCAAAGTCTGAGCGCCAGACCCAGCGGCGATCTGGGCGGCACACCAGCAGTTAAAACTAGCTTAGATCCAGCTCTTTTAACTTACGTGTTAGCGTATTGCGGCCCCAGCCTAAAAAGCGGGCCGCTTCCTGTTTATGGCCATGGGTGTGCTGCAGCGCCTGTTGCAAGGCGATGCTTTCCAATTGCTGGCTGGCTTCATTTAAGATATCCATCCGGCCAAGCTTTAATTGCTGCTGCATCCAGTGCCGAAAGCTGTCCTGCCAGCCGCTGGAGCTCTCTGTGCTGCAAAGCACTTCGCTCTCCTGCAATGGCGGCCCTGATAGCTCAGGTGGTAAATCGGCTATCAGCACTTGCTTACCACTTGCCATCACGGTGAGCCAGCGACAGGTGTTTTCCAGCTGGCGCACATTGCCGGGCCAGTCCAGTTGCTGTAGAAATTTTTCGGCTTCGCTGCTCAGTTGCTTGGCCTCGACATTCAGCTCGCGGGCGGCCTGTTGCAGAAAGTGCCGGGCCAATGCCGGGATATCTTCACGCCGTTCTTTTAATCTGGGCAGATGCACCCGAATGACATTGAGGCGGTGAAACAAATCTTCCCGGAACAAATGTTTCGCCACCAATTGCTCCAGGTTCTGGTGGGTGGCAGCAATAATACGTACATCGACACCGATAGCCTGATGACCACCCACCCGGTAAAACTGACCGTCGGCCAGTACCCGTAGCAGTCGGGTTTGCACATCCAGCGGCATATCGCCGATCTCATCCAGAAACAAGGTACCGCCATCGGCTTGCTCGAAGCGGCCTTTGCGCACATTGGCGGCACCGGTAAAGGCGCCTTTTTCATGGCCAAACAATTCGGATTCAATCAAGTCTTTTGGAATGGCTGCCATATTGAGCGCAATAAAAGGCTGGTCGCTGCGCGGGCTGTGCTTGTGCAGCGCTTGCGCTACCAACTCTTTGCCAGTACCGGACTGGCCATTAATGAGCACGCTAATGCTGGAACGACTGAGCCGGCCAATGGCGCGAAACACTTCCTGCATGGCCGGGGCTTCGCCGATGATTTCCGGCAGCAGCTGTGGCTGGCTGACTTTGTGTTTTTTCCGGCTGGCTTTGCTATGCTCCAGGGCCCGGCTTACCAGTGCTACGGCCTCGTCCATATCAAAGGGTTTTGGCAAATATTCAAAGGCCCCACGTTTGAAGGCATTGACGGCGCTGTCCAGATCCGAGTGGGCGGTCATAATGATGACTGGCAATTCCGGGGCTAATTGTTGCAAACGGGCCAGCAAGGCCATGCCATCGGTGCCCGGCATACGAATATCGGAGAGCACCACGGCTGGCTGGTAGTAGTTAAGCCGCTGCAACATCAAGTCGGCACTGGCAAAGCTCTCGCAGGGGATCTCAGCTCGCTGCAATGCTTTTTCCAGCACCCAGCGAATGGAGTTGTCGTCATCAATGATCCATACGTCCTGATTCATGCGGTTTCCTCTGTGTCACTGATGGGAAGGTACAAGGTGAATTCGGTATGACCAGGCCAGCTGTCGCAATCGATCCAGCCACTGTGCTGGTGCAATAGGGTTTGAGCTATGGTAAGGCCAAGGCCACTGCCACCCGGTTTGCCACTGACCATGGGATAGAACAGAGTGTCGCGAATATCAGCCGGGATGCCGGGGCCATTGTCGATCACCTTGATAGCAGCCACTAACTTATGCCGCTGGCCATGCAAGGTGTGTTGATACAAAATTCGGCTTTGCAGCAGGATTTGGCCACCTTGATCCAGAGCTTGCTGCGCATTGCGTACAATGTTGAGCAGGGCCTGCTCTATCAGCTCTGGATCAAAGCGAAACACCGGGATGCTTGGATCGTAGTCGCGTTGAAAACGGACTTGTGCCGGGTTATCCAGTTGGGCCAGCTGACACACCCGCTCAATCACTTGATGCAAATTAGCAAACTGCTGCTGTGGTGGTCGATAGGGTCCTAGCAAGCGGTCCACCAGCTTACGCAACCGATCAGCCTGCGCAATGATGAGCTGAGTGTATTCTTTTTGTTCGTCGGACAGCGAGGATTCCAATAACTGGGCGGCACCGCGCAGTCCACCAAGCGGGTTTTTAATTTCATGAGCTAAATTGCGAACCAGCTCGCGGGCTGCATGATGCTGATGTTGCTGCACATTTTCCTGGCTGATTTTTCGTTGCCGCTCAATCTGGCGAATTTCCAACAGTAAATACCACTGCTGTTGATGTTCAAAAGGGCTAAGGTATACGTCCAGCAAGGTCGGATGCCCATCGTGCAATATGGTTTGCACATCACTGATGGCAAAGCTGGTTTGTTGTTCTAGGGCCCTAAGCAGAGGTTCTTTCCCTAGCTCACAGTATTGGAATAGCTCAGGAAATGGCTGACCACTCAGCCGTTTTGCGCTGATGCTCAGGACCTGACTGCAGGCGGCATTGTAAAAACAGATCCGCAGCTGTCGGTCCAGCACCAATACAGCGGTGCTAAGTAGCTCGCTGAGCTGCTCAGGTTTAAAAGAAACGGTTGTACTCGACTGTTGTCCTGATTCGGTCACGGCCAATCCTCACGCACCATTATGGTGCACTTGCGATGCCAGTGTACGTTAGTCCGCTGAAAAATGCATCACAAATGCCCTATCTAGGGGATATCACCGTTGCTCTGTGCAAATAAAAGGTGATGATCTCACTAAGTGCAATTTGCTTGCCGTTTTGATCAAGAAGCTCCATTTGCAGCTGATATTCACCGCGGTCTTGATCGCGTAGCACGAAAGTCGTGCTGGTTTGCGGGGCGCCATAACGGTTGCCATTGACCTTCAGTGCGACCTGGAATCCACGGGTAAAGCGTGGCAGCACTCGCCCGGTGATATGCACAGTGCCGGTGTTATCGCGAATAGTGGCTTCTTGCTCGGGATTGGTAATCTCAATGGTGAATGGGATAGGTTTTTCTTGTTGCTGCGACCGAAACGGCTCGCTAGCTTCCATCAGATTGACCCGGGTGGTCAGGTTGACTTCTTCAGCGCCAGGTTTGGGGCTGTCGGAAAACACCAGCACGCCGTTGGCATCACGCCAGACATAGACTTTGCCACTGGCGTCTGCAGGCATGGGGAAACACAGCAGAAGCAAAACCACAAAGGTGAGTAGTCGTGTTATCACAGTGTTGGATCCTGTCGCTGATTTGGTCAACCTTTCTTCATTAACTGTACGCCTGTTTTCATCATTTGACCAGATTTGTTGTGCAGGCAGGACCTGTTGTCAGGCTATTGGCAGAAAAAAGCCCGCTGGCTGGCGGGCTTAACGCAAAGGAAAGTGCTTAGACGCTGTAGTACAGTTCAAACTCGAGTGGATGAATGGCGATATTGACCCGACGCGCTTCTTCCCGCTTGATTGCGATGTAGGCATCAATCATGTCGTTTGACATCACACCGCCTTTGGTGAAGATTTCGCGTGAGGCATCCAGTGCATCCAGCGCCTGATCCAGAGAGGTAGCTACCTGTGGAATATTGGCTGCTTCTTCTGCTGGCAAGTCGTACAGATCTTTATCCATCGCATCGCCAGGATGGATTTTGTTCTGAATACCATCCAAACCAGCCATCAACTGGGCAACAAAGGCCAGGTAAGGGTTGGCTGCAGGATCCGGGAAACGGCACTCAATCCGACGCGCTTTGGCACTTGGTACCATCGGAATACGAATCGAAGCGGAGCGGTTGCGGGCTGAGTAAGCCAACATCACCGGTGCTTCATAGTGCGGCACCAAACGCTTGTACGAGTTGGTCGATGGGTTGGTAAACGCATTGATGGCGCGGGCATGCTTGATGATACCACCAATGTAGTACAGGGCGATTTCAGACAGGCCTGCGTATTTGTCGCCGGCAAACAGGTTAACGCCGTCTTTGGCCAGTGACTGGTGGCAGTGCATACCAGAGCCGTTATCCCCAAACAATGGTTTTGGCATAAAGGTAGCGGTCTTGCCATAAATGTCTGCTACGTTGTGGATCACATACTTCAGAGTTTGCACTTCATCGGCTTTTTTAGTCAGGGTATTGAAACGGGTAGCAATTTCGTTCTGACCTGCCGTGGCGACCTCGTGGTGATGGGCTTCCACCACCTGCCCCATTTCTTCCAGCACGGTACACATGGCGCTACGGATATCGTGTGATGAATCAACAGGAGGCAGTGGGAAGTAACCACCTTTCACCCGCGGACGGTGGCCTTTGTTGCCATCAGCCAGCTCGGCACCTGAGTTCCAGGCAGCTTCGCCATCGTTGATTTTAAAGAAAGATCCAGACATATCGGTGTGGAAACGAATGTCGTCGAACATAAAAAACTCTGGTTCCGGACCAAACAGCACGGTATCGGCGATGCCGGTTGATTTCAGGTATTCTTCAGCGCGCAGTGCGATGGATCGTGGATCACGATCATAGCCTTGCATGGTGCCTGGTTCGATGACATTGCAGCGGATATTCAGGGTGCTTTCTTCAAAGAAAGGATCCATCACAGCGGTTTCCGGATCTGGCATCAGGATCATGTCAGAGTCGTTGATTCCTTTCCAGCCCATGATGGAAGAACCGTCGAACATCTTACCGTCTTCAAAGAAATCTTCCGAAATCTGGCTAACCGGCACGGTGACGTGCTGCTCTTTGCCTTTGGTGTCGGTAAAACGTAAATCGACGTATTTCACTTCGTTTTCTTCAATCATCTTCATTACAGATGCAGCCATGGGTTCCTCCAGTTGGTTCCATAGGAAAATTTTTCATCGACCGAATAGATGCCAGATATGTGCCATTCATTCAGTACCTTTAAAATCAGATAGATAAAACGTATTCAATGCTTCTGCACTGCTGTGGCGCACCAGTTTGGTGCGGCTATTCGCCATGCTGGTGCATACCAGCCTAGCACAATTCTGGCCTCCAGCAGGGCGCTTCGGTCGCCAACGGGAAAAAAATCCGAGTTTATTTCTTCTTTGACGCGAAACAGAGTAGAATATGCGCCCTTATTTAAAGAGTTTGTTGTTTGCCTGGTGGTCACGTTGACGGTCACAGGGTGCCACAGAGGAAAGAGAAAGCATGAGCGTTACCGCGACCGATATTCAGAAACTACGTAATGTTGCCATTATTGCGCACGTTGACCACGGCAAAACCACGCTGGTAGATAAACTACTGCAGCAATCCGGTACCTTTGATGAACGTGCCAAACTGCAAGAGCGGGTAATGGACTCGAATGATCAGGAAAAAGAACGTGGCATTACCATTCTGGCGAAAAACACTTCCGTGCGCTGGAACGGTTTTCACATTAATATCCTGGATACCCCTGGTCACGCCGACTTTGGTGGTGAAGTGGAGCGCGTACTGTCAATGGCCGATTCGGTGCTGTTGTTGGTAGACGCCGTAGACGGCCCTATGCCACAAACCCGTTTTGTGACCCAAAAAGCCTTCGCGCATGGCTTAAAGCCTATTGTCGTGGTAAACAAAATCGACCGTCCTGGTGCCCGGCCGGATTGGGTAATTGACCAGGTCTTCGACCTGTTTGATAACCTGGGTGCGACCGATGAGCAGCTGGACTTCCCGATTGTGTATGCCTCGGCTTTGAATGGGTGGGCAACACTGGATCATAACGAGCCAAAAACCGACATGACCGAATTGTTCCAGGCCATCGTGGATAATGTGACGCCGCCGGATGTGGATCCGGAAGGTGACACCCAGCTGCAAGTGTCACAGCTCGACTACTCCAGCTACCTTGGCATCATCGGTATCGGCCGGATTAAGCGTGGAACCTTGCGCCCTAACCAGCAGGTGACCATCGTCAGTGCTGATGGCAAAAAACGCAATGGTAAAGTTGGTCAGGTTTTTGGTTACCTTGGGCTGGAGCGGATTGATACCACCGAATCGACTGCCGGTGACATAGTCGCCTTTACCGGCCTGGGTGAGCTGAAAATCTCCGATACCATTTGTGCGCCGACTGCAGTAGAAGCCTTACCTGCCTTAACGGTCGATGAGCCAACCGTAACCATGACCTTCCAGGTGAATACCTCACCTTTTGCTGGCAAAGAAGGCAAGTTTGTCACTTCGCGTCAGATTTTAGAGCGTCTGCAAAATGAACTGAAACACAACGTGGCGCTGCGGGTTCAGGAAACCGAAGATGGTGATAAATTCCGTGTTTCAGGTCGTGGTGAATTGCACTTAGGTGTACTGATTGAAAGCATGCGTCGTGAAGGCTTTGAATTAGCAGTGTCACGGCCGGAAGTGATCATGAAAACTGTGGACGGCGTCAAAATGGAGCCCTATGAGCAACTGACCATCGACTGTGAAGAGTCGCATCAGGGTGCTGTTATGGAAAAAATGGGTGAGCGTAAGGCAGAAATGACCAATATGCAGCCGGATGGTAAAGGCCGGGTACGGATGGATTTCGTGGTGCCTAGTCGTGGTTTGATTGGTTTCCGTACCGAGTTCATTACTTTAACCTCTGGTACCGGCTTGATGTACCACAGCTTTGATCACTATGGTGAATTCAAAGGCGGTACCATTGGACTGCGTAATAATGGTGTGATGATCGCCAATGCCATGGGTAAAGCGGCTGGTTACGCTATTTTCTCATTGCAGGAGCGCGGCCGGATGTTTATCGGCCATGCCGAAGAAGTCTATGAAGGTCAGGTCATT
This sequence comes from Alkalimonas amylolytica, assembly GCF_900107845.1. Taxonomy (GTDB): domain Bacteria; phylum Pseudomonadota; class Gammaproteobacteria; order Enterobacterales; family Alteromonadaceae; genus Alkalimonas; species Alkalimonas amylolytica. The sequence continues at coordinate 547,927 of NZ_FNRM01000001.1, read as the reverse complement.
GGAATTCATAGCCGCAGCAACGATTTGACGGTGAACTGCTTAAAAGGCAAGCAGTTGACCAACGTACGGGCATCGGGTACTGATGAAGCCATTAACCTGGTACCACCGATCCGATTCACGCTGGAACAGGCGCTGGAATTTATTGACGACGACGAGCTGGTGGAAGTCACCCCAGCCTCTATTCGTATTCGTAAACGTCACCTGACAGAGAACGACCGTAAACGAGCCAGTCGCCAATCAGGCGCTTAAATTGCGACTCGGATAACGACTAAGCAGGCTTGAAGAGCCGGGAACTACTGGTTAGTTCCCGGCTTTTTTTATACTATGGACGCTAACCTCATGCAAAGGAGTGGTCTGGTGCAGGCAATCAAGTGGCGAGAGTTCATCCATACCAGCCATTTATTTATCAAAGGCTATATCCAGCGTTGTCAGCAGGATCAGATCAATCTGGTTGGCGGGTACCTGGCTTATATTTCCTTGTTATCGCTGGTGCCCTTTATTGCCGTGATGTTCTCTATGTTAAGTGCTTTTCCAATGTTTGCGGAGTTTCGCCAAAGCATGGAAAGCCTGCTTTATGCCAATGTGGTGCCGTCGCGCGGCGATGAAATCAAAGACTATGTGAATGAATTTATTGGCAATACCCGCGGGATGACGGCTGTTGGTATTACAGCGTTGATCGTGGTAGCGCTGTTGCTGATCCATAACATTGATAAAACCCTGAATAAAATCTGGCGCATCCACAAGCGACCACGGCCAGTGATCTCTTTTTCCATTTACTGGATGATCCTGACTCTCGGCCCTATTTTGTTTGGTACTTCCATTGCGGTTAGTTCCTACCTGGTGACCCTGACCCGCTTTGCTGATGACTTCACGCCCGGCTTGTCCAGTTTCTTGTTAGGGCTGGTCCCTTATCTGATGTCCTGGCTGGCATTTTGTATTTTGTATTTGGTGGTGCCTAATACCAAGGTCCGGATCCGGCATGCTTTCTTTGGTGGCTTGCTGGCCATGCTGTTGTTTGAACTGTTGAAGTATGGTTTTGCGCTTTATATCACTCATTTCCCATCCTATCAGGTGATCTATGGAGCCATGGCCTTGATCCCAATCTTATTTTTGTGGGTCTATCTGAGCTGGCTGGTGGTGTTGGTGGGTGCTGAGCTGACCGCCTATCTGAAAGACTGGGAGCAGCTTATGAAAGATGAAGCCAGTGAAACGGAGGAGTGCTGTGAATGAAAGCCTTAATTCAGCGGGTGCGTAGTGCCAGTGTGAGCGTGGCCGGGGAGCCAATCGCGCAGATTGAACAGGGCCTGTTGGTACTGCTGGGGGTAGAGCAGGCGGATTCGGAGCTAAGTGCGGCACTTCTGGCGGATAAAGTCTGTAAATACAGGGTATTTAGCGATGACAACGGTAAAATGAATCTGAATGTGCAGCAGGTGAAAGGCCAGTTGCTGGTGGTGTCGCAGTTTACGCTGGCAGCGGATACCAACACGGGTCTCAGACCCAGTTTTTCTCAGGCTGCCGTGCCAGAACAGGCACAGCGTTTGTACCAGCACTTTATCGAGCGTTGCGAAGAGCATAATCTGAACGTGGCCTGTGGTCGTTTCGCGGCCGATATGCAGGTAGCCTTGGTCAATGATGGCCCGGTCACTTTCTTACTTGAAAGCAAAAGCGGGTAAACCATGGCCATTCGCATGCACATCCCGCGAAATGACGCCGATTGGCAGGCATACTATCAGTTCCGCTGGCAACAGCTAAGAGCCCCCTGGCAGCAGCCTCTTGGGTCAGAACGTGATGAGCTGGAGCATCAGAGCCATCATCGCATGCTGATGGACGGAGATCGCCTGATCGGCGTGGGTCGCTTGCATCAGCTGGATGATGGTAAGGCGCAAGTTCGGTACATGGCCGTGGACCCGGCGTATCAGCGCCAGCAACTTGGTGCCCGCTTACTGACTGAGCTTGAACAGCAGGCGCTGGTGCTAGGCTGTACCGAGGTGGTGCTAAATGCCCGCGATACTGCCTTGGGTTTTTATCAGCGGCTTGGGTACAGCATGCAACAAGAAGCACCCAGTCAGTTTGGCATTGCGCATTACCGCATGCATCGCTATTTGCGTCTGCCAGGCTCTGTTGAAGACTGGCAGCGCCGTTGCCAACAGTTGCAACAAAGCTGGCATCAGCAAATACCGCTTAGTCGCTTTATGCAATTAGAGATTGCCGCCTTTGATGGCACTGAATTACGCTGTCAGGCACCGCTGGAGCCGAATATCAACCTGCATGGCACCATGTTTGCCGGTAGCTTGTACAGTCTGGCCACATTGACGGGGTGGGGCTTGTTGCATCTGCAGTTGCAGGCGTTGTCGTTGCAGGCTGATCTGGTGTTAGTCGATGGGCATATTCGTTATCTCAAACCAATGCAGCACAAGCCGCAGACACGCTGCACCATGCTAAGTGCCAAAGGCGATTTAACGGTGTTACGCCAGGGGCTGCATGCCAGTCAGCGCATCAAGGTCGAGCTATTGAGTGCTGATAAGGTCGTGGCTTTGTTTGAAGGCCATTACAAGGCGCTGCTGCCACGGAGAACCCAATGAAAGTTATTTTGCTGGGTTGCGGTTGGCTCGGCCGGCAACTGCTGCCTGTTTTGCAGCAGGATGGCCACCAGCTGGTGGTCACCCGCCAGTCAGAGACCGCTCTAGCGGAGCTGCCGGGCTCTGTTTCAGGCCAGGTGCTCAGTCTGCCTCTGTCATTGCCATTTCCGGAAACGTTGATGGATCAGTTTCAGCAAGCGGTGGTGATATGCGCCATTACACCCGGTTGGCGTAAACAGGGCGGGGCGGGTTATCTGGATAGTCTGCAGTCTTTGGCCAGGCTGGTGCAGGCAGCTGATAGCCTGGCTTGTGTGCACTTTAGTTCCACCGGCGCTTACAATGGCCTGAGTGATGAGGTCGATGAGCAAAGTCAACTGGCCGCAAGCGATGCCAAAGCGCAGTTACTGTATCAAGGCGAACAACTGCTACAGCAAGCCTTGCCAACCTGCACTTTGCGGCTTGCTGGCTTGATAGGGCCTGGCCGACACCCAGGGAAGTTTCTGCGCAGTGGTGTGCTGGATGACCCAGATGCTCCGGTGAATATGGTGCATAGTCACGATGTGATTGAGGCCGTGCGGGTTATTCTGCAGCAGCAAGCCTGGCCGTCGCTGTACAATTTGAGCTGTCCGGATTTGGTCACACGCCAGCAGTTTTATCAGCAAGCCCGAGCGCTGTTGCAACTTCCTGCACTGACCGTTGGTGCTGCTGGTTCCAGTCAGCGCCGGGTACTGGCCCATCGTATAAGCCGGCAGTTGCCCTTTCACTATCGTTACCCATCGGCGTTGCATGCGGTGCTTGAGTGCTCTTAAACACACATTTATCAGGTCGCTAGTGACTTTATCGGACTTTTATCAGGCTTTTGTCAGGACTAGTTCCCGTTAACACCCCATACTCACCCTTACAGTATTTGCCACTCAAGGTTGAGTTGTTATGCGCAGTCAATGGTTGTTGTTGTCTACCATCAGTACCTTGCTAGGGATAGCGGCAGGTGCATTGTTCTTGTTGTTTTCAGAACACTCCATCGTGTTTTCCCAGTCAGCTCTGGTGTTATCAGAGTTTTGGTCCACTTTCCTGTTGTGGGCGTTTGTCCTGCTGTTTGTGTCGGCTTTGATGTTTAATTTGATCGCTTTTATCGAAATGGACTCAGGCAACCGTTGGTTGGCACTTCCGAAACGATTTCAACGTGAACAGAGTCGATTCGAGCAGCAGGAGTTTTTTTTCAGTCGCCTGAAGCAACAACTGCAACAACAAGGTGACATTGAGCCCGCCTGTAATGATGATAACGAAGTATTTTTCTGGCACAGTAAGGCCGGAAAGACCCTGGTGTACTTTCATCCCGATGCTGAGAATATGGTCTCGATGGAGTGCTTACGTGAACGCTTCCAGCAGATGCTTAGTCATGATTGTCGACAGGGAATGCTAGTGAGTTTTCAGGGCTTTACCAGTCAGGTACGTATTTTCGCCCGCGAAGCAAATATTGAGCTGCTTGAATACCAGCCGGATATGTTGAAGCAGGGCTTCAGCGGCCGCTCGGCTCTACTGACGCAAGCGGAAAGCCGCACTGGCTTGCTCCAGTTCTGATGCCAGCCTTGTAACATCCCGGCTGTGTGCTAGGGTGCTGCTGGCTTTTTCAGTACTGTTTTGCGCCAGCTGTACCACCACTTCCATCGACTGACTGATTTGCCCGCCCTGACTAAGCTGCAGGGCCGTGGCGTCGGCGATGCTGGCATTGATGCCGTGCATCTGAGTGATGGCATGGTGAATAAACTGCAATGCTTGCAGTAATGCCTGATTTTCCTCAACACACTGACTAGCATCTTCGTTGCCTTGCTGAACCGCTTGTACGGCTGCTTTGGTGCCTTGCTGCAAGGTTTCTATCATGGTCTGAATATCATTGGTCGCTTGCTGGGTGCGCCCCGCCAGGGTGCGTACTTCATCGGCAACCACCGCAAAGCCGCGCCCCTGCTCGCCGGCTCTGGCTGCTTCAATGGCTGCATTCAGTGCCAACAGATTGGTTTGTTCGGCAATGCTGCCTATGGTATCCAAAATGCTGCCAATTTGCTTGGTTTGCTCATTTACCTGCTGCATCAGTTCATCGATGCTGTGAAGCTGTTTTGCCAGGTGGCCAATGCGCTGATTGTTTTGCTCGGACAGCTGATGCACCTGTTGGTTATGCTGCATGCCTTGCTGCATCTCTAGCACTGCTTGCTCTGCCTGTTCGGTAATGTGCTGGCTTTGTTCGCTGAGCTGGTGCGTGCTGGAGTTAATGCTGGCGATTTGGCTGGTTTGCTGTTGCAGGGCTTCACGAATATCCTGTACATCCGTGCCAGAGCGCTGGGCGCTTTGGCTGAGCTCACTGGCATAGTTTTGGATGCGCAGCACCAGACTGCTAAGTGCTTCAACCAGTTGATTGACGTTCACTGCCAGCTTGCCAAACTCATCATCGCGCTGAATGGTGAGGCGCTGGCTAAGATCGCCCTGTGCCATCACCCCCAGCACCAGATTGATTTTAGCCAGTGGTTGCAGCATGGCGCGGATGGTGACCCAGGCAATGGCTGTGGCTAGCACGATTAGTACCAGCAAAATGATGACATTGCGCCAATTACCTTGTGAAATGGTGCGGCTAACGGCTTGCTGCAGTTGACTGACCTGCTGATCAGCGGCACTGGCCATCTTTTGCAAGGCACTGATGCCATTGGCAAACTCCAGTTCTGCCTGGTTTAGATGCTGACGCGCTGCTTGTTGTTGTGTTAATCGCTGCAGTTGCAGGTTCAGCAATGTTTGTTGCTGCACCAGCTGTTGCTCCAGTTGTTGCAGCTGCGCTTCAAAATCCAACCAAAGCCCGCCAGTGTCAATGCTTGCCACCAACTGAGCCAGATAGTCGATATTGACCTGCATATCACTAAAAGCAAAATTGATATTGTCTTCGCTGCGCTGTAATTGAGTTAACTCATTGGCATTGGCAACTTCCCGTAAGGTATTGATTAGGCCCAGTAGCTGACCGTCAATACGACCGGCGGTGCCTTCTATCAGCTCCAGCGTATCGCTATCGGCACCATCCAGATAGGATAAATCCAGTAACAGGGCGCCAAGGGCGTCCAATTGCTGTTCTAATTGCTGGAATACCTGCTGCACTTCAGCACGGCTTTGTTCAACCTCCATCCTGAGTGAAAACATCTGTTGCACGGATTGGCGGTAGGCGCTGCTTTGCTGTTCAGCTTGTTGCAGGGTCTGTTGCAGCTCACGATGTTGTTCTGTTAGCTCTGCTGCTTGCTGCAACAGCTGCTGCAGGCCGCTATCTGCCTTGGTAAAGAGCTGTTGCTGCTGACTGATCAGCGCTGGTTGCTCGGCTGAAAAACCCTGGGCGCTGGCATTGGCCATACTGAGTAGCTGGATTTGCGCCTGATTGCTTAGTTGTTGGGTGGGAATGGCGCGTTCGTTAACGTTGCGGGTCGATTCTTCTATCGATAGAAAGCTAAGCAAGGCTGACCCGCTGGCAACCACCAGTAACAGCACAATCAAGCCAAATCCAAGGATAATGCGATGAGCGATGGTAAGGGTCATGGTAAGTTCTCAGCTGCTTTGTATTTTAATTATAGCTTGCACTGACCATAACAAATCTTCGCGAACTGGTCTAGCCAGATGAAGTCGTCCTGCTGATTTTGCTGTGTGGCAATAAAAGTCGCTGTCCATACTGCCATCATTCACCAGAAGAGCTAGTAGTTTGTTCAGGTCGCATCAACCAATAGCATCGTCTAGCCAGTAAAAACCTCAATCTATTTAGTATTCAAAGGTATCGGAATTCTGCATTAAGCCATAGGTGACTAAATTGTGGCATAAAAGTCATTATAAGAGACTTATGAGTTGCTTTTTGAAGTATTGCTTGTGTTGCATGAGAATTTAAGGGTAGGAGATATGCATTTGATTTTAAATGAATTAATCAATTTATGGCAGATCTTTTATGCAGTAATTTTGCGATATTGTTTTTTTTGTGTTTTTTTTTGGTGCTCATGTGTTGTACTATAAATTAATGTTGACTTTTTGGTTTATTTACAGTGGCGCCTGAAGTAATTGTTCTGACTCATAAAAGTGATAAGCATGCAAAAGTTGTTTCTAAATCGTTTACAGCCATTGGAAAGGAAAACTTGATCTTGCTGTTCGACTCACTCCCAAGTGTTATGACAGTCTCATTCGAATTTGATGTCCACGGAGCTACTGTCGACAATAAAAGTTGCTTTAGGAGTGTAAACCGTGTTTGGGTTTCATCGTGATGTGCCGGCAAAGTTGCATCCAGATCTTATGGAGGGTATGAGTCAATGCCAATAACGAAATATGCCAAGCTCCGGTGGGTAAACTATTTTTTATTAGCTGGCCTCTTGTCTTTCAGTGTTAGTGCAGAGCATATACAGGAAAACCTAGCATCCCCATTTGATAATTTTGTATCCGTTATAGAAAAAAAGGAAGCGGATAACTTTGCGCTGGAAACTTATCTGAGGCTGAAAGAGCTCTATAGAGAGATAGAGAAAGACAATGTAGCTATTCACAAGCTTTGGTTTAGTGCTCAGCAGTTGGCGGTTTTTGATACTTTTTTTGGTGAATACTCACAGGCAGAGGAGAGGCAGTACAAAGTTCATCCTGGATTTGGTCGTCAGAAAAGCTGTCCAATAAAAGAATTATATTCCCATGAGGCTCTATCTGTTTTGCCTAAACTGATAGCAGATAGACAGGTTGTGTTGATTAATGAGTCGCACACCAGGATAGCATCCCGAGCATTCATTCTTAGGATTTTACCGGTATTAAAAGAGCTGGGGTTTTCTGTACTAGCAATGGAAGGATTGAACCCGCACCTGGATTTAGCAAGCATCCAAGTATTACAAGCAAGAGGGTATCCTCTGAGTACCGGGCAAGAAGGTTATTATTTGCGAGAGCCTGTGATGGGTGAGTTGGTAAGAGAGGCAATAACATTAGGTTTTAAACTTTTACCATTTGATTTGGCCGGTGCAGAAAATAGAGAGCAGCGCGAAGAGTACCAAGCTGAAGTGCTCGCCGAGTTCATTGGCATTAATCCTGAAACTAAAGTGGCTATAATTTCAGGTTATTCGCATATTCACAAAACTGATGGCTGGATGGCAGAAAGGCTGCAGCAAAAAATAAGTCAGCCGATTCTTTCTATTGATCAAACCTCCCGAATAACAGGTTGCAAGCACTTTGAGGCTTCTAGTGAGCCCTATGTCCTTTTGGATGAAAAAAACCACCCTTGGAGTGCATTACCAGATAATGTTGATTTTACTATTATTCATGCGCCTGGCATGGATGAAACTACAAATAAGCCAGCATGGTTGAGGCTCCATGGACTTCGAGAACCTATTGATGTAGGTAACGAGCTTTGTAATGAGACATGGCCTTGCTTGATATCTGCATATTACAGCGATGAACAAGCAGATGCTGTGCCTGCCGGTTTGGTGTTGCTGGAGGATGCTTCGTCAACCGCTTGGTTGTATCTCAGAACAGGGGAATACCTGATAAAAGGGATAAATATAAGTGGCGATACGCGGCATAAAAATTTACAGCCAAACTAATCAATAAGTAAGATCATTTCAATTATATATTGGCTTATACCCCATAAGCGCCGAAGGATATTGAGGTATAACGTATAGAAGAATTTGAGATGAACTCAAATCCGTGCGCAGCGGAACTGCGTGAATTATAATCCTCAAGATAGGAAGTAATTATGTCCTTTATAATTAATCAACAAAAGAAAGATGACTTAAAAACTATGGAACTTTACCAAGAGCTAGATAAGAATCAGTTAGAAATGGTTGTAGGAGGGAGTGATGCTACGGGTAGTAAAAGATGCTCATGGCCGACATATACAACCGGTGGCCCTGGTGGAAATATGGCATCTGATGGTTGTGATGACTAAGTAGCCCATGATAGAGCCATGCCTTGTAACAGAAGTTGCAAGGCTTTTTAATTATATAGTGATGGCGTTCGGGAGAATGATTGTGAGTGCAGAAGCTGGTTGTATTCTAATACTTGGAACACGAAATGATCCTCATGTTGATAGAGTTGCAAGTAAGTTGGAGCAACAAAGAGTACCGGTAATTATTCTTGACTATCAAGACGGCACAATGTTCTCGCTATATTTTTCTGATGACAGTTGTTATATTGAAGTCGGTGGCATGTTTTTACCCGAAAACTATATTGTTTGGAATCGGGAAAAGATAATACCAGGAACACCGGGTTATAAATTTTTTGCTAATGAGAAAGAGGTGTACTGGTTGGCTCAGGAGTGGAAAGCTTTATTCAAGCTTATTTCCGGGCTTAACGGTAGTCGAGTAATAAACTCTTTATCATCAAGGCTATGCATGATTAAACCCTACCAGCAAAAAGTTGCCGCAAGAGCAGGATTTAAAACTCCAACTTCAATTGTCACAAACTCAATCGATTCAATCACAACATTCCTGGGTGAGAATAAGGGAGGGACTATCATCAAATCCCTGTCCGGAGGTAGGAATAGAGCATTTAATGATGAGGGGGAAGAATACTTCCATCAGGTCATGACTATGCAGGTAAGTGAAGCTGATTTTGAAGATGCCTCCTCTGAGGATCTAGTCTGCTCGCCAAACTTTTTCCAATGTGAGATTGAAAAAGAGTTTGAGCTTAGAGTTGTTTTCGTTGGTAGCAAGTTGTTTTCATTCAAAATTGAATCACAAGTGCATTCACTAACGAAAGTTGATTGGAGAAAAGGAATCGGTTTTCTAGATTTTACCCCGTGTGAGCTTGACGAGTCTATAAAAGTGAAAATTAATGACTTCATGGATGAGATGGGGTTATTTACTGGCAGCTTAGATCTTCTCGTTGATAAACATGGTGATGTATATTTTTTAGAGTGTAATCAAGATGGTGCGTGGTTATGGCTTGATGATATTGTATCAGGTGAAATCTCAGATTCATTTTCACTGGCGCTTTCAAACAGATTGAAATCAATCTTACCTAAATAACGGTTCTAAGCAGTAGATCATTTAACGAAGGGAACTAAATGTGGTTTTATTTAGGAGAGCTATGATTTAAAAAGCTATGCCAACAGTTTCATCATACTGCTGATAGTTTTTTTGTATGCCATGCAGATGAAACCTATGTTCTGGCGGAGCACGGCCAAGGCCAGAATTTTTTGACGCCGCATCATGTTTCAAAGTGACAACCCGGCGTACCCATCCTTTCAGGCGAACTGGCGTCTTACCGGTTACCCTTATCTGCAGCTGTATCAGGAACAACCCTACCTGAACTTTTATTACCAGACAGAGCGCAGTGATAGCCGCGATGCCATTGGCAAGGCGGCCATTACCCGCTTGTTACCACTAAGCACCCCAGTGCGACTGCCGGCTTGCAGCTTGGTGCATGGGGTGCGGTATTCGTGCTTTAATCGCTTACTGGCTGGGCAGCATGGCTGCAGGCAACAGCTTGCTTAAACGGCCACTGGCCAGCAGCTCGGCGGCGGCCTTGATATCCGGTGCGAAGTAGCGATCTTCCGCATAAAAGCTGACCTGGTCGCGCAAGAGCGCCCGGGCCTGCTCCAGCCGCTCGGTGGATTGAAGCGGTGCGCGAAAATCCAGGCCCTGCACCGCAGCCAGGTACTCGACGGCCAGTACACCACGGGTATTGTCGGCCATCTGGGCCAGCCGCCGGGCGGCGAAGGTGGCCATTGAGACATGATCTTCCTGATTGGCCGAGGTCGGCAGGCTGTCGACACTGGCCGGGTGGGCCAGCGACTTGTTTTCCGATGCCAAAGCGGCCGAAGTAACCTGGGCAATCATAAAGCCACTGTTGACGCCGCCATTGTTGACCAAAAAGGCCGGCAGTTTGCTGAGGCTGGCATCGATCAATAGTGCCATCCGTCGCTCCGACAAGGAGCCGATTTCGGCAATCGCCAGCGCCAGATTATCGGCCGCCATGGCCACCGGCTCGGCGTGGAAGTTACCACCAGAGAGGATATCGCCTTCTTCAGCAAACACCAGTGGGTTGTCGGTGACACCATTGGCTTCAGTTTCCAGCACCACAGCCGCCTGGCGGATTTGCGTTAAGCAAGCGCCCATTACCTGCGGCTGACAGCGCAGGCTGTAAGGATCCTGCACCTTTTCACAATCCTGATGCGAGTCGCCAAGCTCGGAGCGCTCAGCCAGCAGATGGCGGTAAATGGCGGCAGCATCGATCTGACCCTGCTGACCACGGATGGCATGAATGCGGGCATCAAACGGTGAGCGACTGCCAAGGGCCGCTTCCACGCTGAGTGCACCAATCACGCTGGCGGCAGCATACAAATCCTCGGCTTTGAATAAGCCCTCCAGCGCCAGCGCGGTGGAGGCCTGGGTGCCGTTCAGCAGCGCCAGACCTTCTTTGGCCGCCAGTACTACCGGCTCAAGGCCAGCCAGTTGTAAGCCTGCTTTGGCTGGCATTTGCTTACCTTGGTAACGGACTTCACCTTCACCAATCAGTGGCAGCACCATATGGGCCAGCGGCGCCAGATCGCCGGAGGCACCGACCGAACCCTGGGCCGGAATGCAGGGATAAACGCCTTGATTGACCATAGCAATCATCGCATCAATAATTTCTGGCCGGATGCCAGAATAGCCACGCGACAGCGAGTTGACCTTTAAAATCATCATCAGCCGCACTGTCTGGTCAGCCATGAGCTCGCCATAGCCGGCTGCGTGCGACAACACGATAGAGCGCTGCAGCAACTCCAGTTGATCCGGTGCGATCTTGGTATTGGCCAGCAGACCAAAGCCGGTGTTGATGCCATAGACGGTTTTGCCTTTGGCCAGCACTTCGGCCACGGTTTTGGCCGAGGCGGCAATGGCTGGGTAGGCGGCTTTGTCCAGTGCAATGGCCTGATTGCTCTGCCACAGTTGGCGCAATTGGCTCAGGCTGAGCTGGCCAGGTGTCAGGGTAAATGGGGTGGTCATGGCTTACTCCTTGGTGCTCAGCATAGGTAAATCCAGCCCTTGCTCACGGGCACAGTTTTTGGCGATATCGTAACCGGCATCGGCGTGACGCATCACGCCGGTGCCCGGATCATTCCACAGCACCCGGCCAAGCCGCTTGGCGGCTGCTTCGGTGCCATCGGCCACGATCACCACACCTGAGTGCTGGCTGTAGCCCATGCCGACACCTCCACCGTGGTGCAGGGAAACCCAGCTGGCGCCACCGGCGGTGTTCAGCAAGGCGTTCAGTAGTGGCCAGTCGGAGACTGCATCCGAGCCATCCAGCATGGCTTCGGTTTCACGATTCGGGCTGGCGACCGAGCCGGAGTCCAGATGGTCGCGGCCAATGACGATAGGGGCTTTTAATTCGCCGCTTTTCACCATCTCGTTAAAAGCCAGCGCAATGCGAGCCCGATCTTTTAAGCCAATCCAGCAAATACGGGCTGGCAAGCCCTGAAAGTGGATTTTCTCGCGTGCCATATCCAGCCAGTGGTGCAGCTGTGGATTGTCCGGGATCAGTTCTTTCACTTTTTGATCGGTTTTATAAATATCGTCCGGATCGCCCGACAGAGCGACCCAACGGAACGGGCCTACGCCTTCACAAAACAAAGGCCGTATGTAAGCTGGCACAAAGCCCGGGTAGTCAAAGGCATTCTGTACGCCTTCATCCTGAGCCATCTGGCGGATGTTGTTGCCGTAATCGACCGCTACTGCGCCTTTGCTCTGCATGTCGAGCGTAGCCTGAACTTGCACTGCCATCGACTGCTTGGCGGCTTTGACGACTTGCTCCGGGCTTTGCAGGCGGCGCTCGGCTGCTTCGCTCATGCTCCAGCCTTGTGGCAGGTAACCGTTCAGTGGGTCATGGGCGGAGGTTTGATCGGTCACTACATCCGGGATGATGTTGCGCTGCACCAGCTCGGCAAAGACATCAGCAGCATTGGCCAGTAGACCAATGGAAGTGGGCTTGCCGGATGCTTTGGCTTGTTCTAGCAGCGCTAAGGCTTGATCCAGGCTGGTGGCTTTGACATCGACATAGCCGGTACGCAGCCGGAAATCAATGCGGCTTTCATCCACTTCACAGGCAATCATATGAAAGCCTGCCATGGTGCCGGCCAGTGGCTGAGCGCCGCCCATGCCGCCCAGGCCACCGGTCAGGATCCACTTGCCACTGGCATTGCCATTGAAATGCTGTTTGGCCATGGCTACAAAGGTCTCGTAAGTGCCTTGCACGATGCCTTGCGAGCCAATGTAAATCCAGGAGCCGGCAGTCATCTGGCCGTACATCATCAGGCCTTTTTTATCCAGCTCGTTAAAGTGCTCCCAATTGGCCCAGGCTGGCACCAGGTTGGAGTTGGCAATCAGCACCCGTGGCGCATCCGGGTGGGTAGGGAACACGCCCACAGGTTTGCCGCTTTGCACCAGCAGAGTCTGGTCGTCTTCCAGCCGGTCCAGTACTTCAACAATTTTATCAAAACAGGCCCAGTCGCGTGCTGCCCGGCCAATGCCACCATACACCACCAGTGACTGCGGATGTTCAGCCACATCGGGGTCCAGGTTGTTCATCAGCATGCGCTTGGCCGCTTCGGTCAGCCAGCTTTTGGCGGTTTTCTCAGGCCCTGTAGTGGCCCGGATCACCCGGGTGGTATCTAAACGTGGATCAGACATGATTAGCTCCTCGTTGCGCCTGCTGGCGCGAAATTTAAATGGCCTCCCAGCCGGTAACGACTGCCGGGAGACGTGAGATAAGCCAGACTGACAGCGCCATCGCGGCTAAAGGTGCGACGGGTTAAGCGCAGGCAGGCTTCCGGTTTTTTTAACTGCAGATGCTGACAGGTGAAGCTGTCGGGCAATATTGCCTCGACGGTATGCTCGGCTTCGGTCAGCGGTGCCACCTGGCTCAAATACAGGTGGGGGGTGATCTGGGCGAAGTCCTGCTGGATGTACTCCGGTATTTGCCTTGGGTTGACGTAACGGGCTTCCAGTTGCAGCGGGTGGCTGTCTTCAAAGTGCACAATCAGTGAGAAATACACCTGTTCGTTGTGTTTCAAGCCCAGGGCAGCGGCCACGGTGGCCGGGCAGGGCAATTCGGTCAGTTGCAGCAACTGCGCCCGGTAGCTGTGGCCGCGGCTGTGGATTTCATCGGCGATGTTGCGAATTTCCAGCAAGGAGGACTGCGACTTAAGCGCGGCAACAAAGCTGCCAACCCCCTGGGTGCGATACAAAATGCCTTGCTCGGTCAGCTCCTGTAAAGCTCGGCGCGCTGTCATCCGACTGACCGAGAACTGCTCGGCCAATTCATTTTCAGACGGCACCCGGCTGTGCTCCGGCCAGGCGCCGATTTCAATCTGGGTCAGCATAAAATCTTTTATTTCGGCAAATTTTGCGACGGCCATGCGGTGACTATCCGTTGAATGCGACTGGTGCTGATAAAAATAGCTGATCTTGGTTGTATATACAAGTTTTTGCGGTACACTATTTTTATCAGCAATCGGCAACGAATGGAGGAAGCAGTGCCATGACAGAATTTGATGCGGTTTGGCTTAATGCCAACCTGGCCACCATGCAAACAGAACTAGGGCCTTATGGTGCCATTGAGAATGGCGCCTTGGCGGTGAAGGATGGTCGCATTGCCTGGTTGGGGCCACAAAGTGCTTTGCCGGTCTTTGATACCTCCTGTGCGGCTGTGTACGATGCTGGCGGTCAATGGCTGCTGCCTGGGCTGATCGATTGCCACACTCACCTGATTTATGGTGGTAGCCGGGCCAACGAGTTTGAACTGCGTTTACATGGTGCAAGTTATCAGGCCATTGCCAAAGCCGGTGGTGGTATCCGTTCCACGGTGCAGGCTACCCGGCAGGCCACTGAGCAGCAGCTGTTTGAGCTGGGTCAGCGCCGGCTGGATACCTTGCTGGCACAGGGGGTAACCGAAGTGGAAATTAAATCCGGCTATGGACTGGACCTGGCAACAGAGCGCAAAATGCTCCGCGTTGCGCGGGCGCTGGATAAACAGCACCCGATCCGTATTCACACGACTTTTCTGGGCGCCCATGCTTTACCGCCGGAGTTCGCTGACAGCGATGCTTACATGGATTATCTGTGCCAGAGCATGCTACCTGAGCTGCATCACCAGGGTCTGATAGATGCAGTCGATGTGTTTTGTGAGGGCATTGGCTTTAGTGTGGCGCAAAGCCGCCGCCTGTTCGAAACTGCCCGGGCCTTGGGGTTGCCAGTCAAAGCTCATGCTGAGCAGTTGTCCAATCTGGGTGGTAGTGCTTTGGTCGCTGAGTTTGGCGGTCTGTCGGCTGATCATGTCGAGTATCTGGACGAAGCCGGGGTGCAGGCCATGGCTCAGGCTGGAACGGTCGCCGTTTTGCTGCCCGGTGCTTATTACTTTTTAAAAGAAACCCAGCAACCGCCGATAGCGCTGTTGCGCCAATATCAGGTGCCGATGGCGGTGGCAACAGATTTGAACCCGGGTACGTCGCCCTTTTGCAACCTGCCCCTGATGTTGAATATGGCCTGTACTCTGTTTGGCTTAACGCCGGAAGAAGCATTGTTGGGGGTAACACGCCATGCAGCCAAAGCTCTGGCGTTATTCGATGTTGGAACCCTGGCAGTTGGTAGCCGGGCAAATTTTGCCTGTTATGCCATGGAACAACCGGCTGAACTGGTGTATCAGCAAGGGGTAGATCCCCTGGAACAATTGGTGATCGCAGGGCAGCCGATACAGCTTTAGAGCTCACTTTACAATTAGCCGAAAGCAGCTATGCTAGGCGGATGAATGCTACTGAGTTGTAAAAAATGCGCGTTTTAACTGCCTGCTTGCTGGTAAGCCCTTTGCCGACAATCGCCGAAACAGCGACTATACCGGCCTGGTTATTGTGGTGGCCCCTGGCACTGGTTGTTGTGATCCTGTTGCTGTTATGGCGGATCCGGGTGCTGCAGCAACAACTGCGTCGGCAACAACCGGCGACCGCGCCAGAGCATTCCTTGCTGCATGATGAAATCAGTGGTTATCCAAATAAGGAACTGTTGCGCCGACAATTAAAGCCGTTGTTGCAACAATCAGACGGCAAACGTTTTGCGTTACTGCTGTTTAAAGTCACTCAGTTTGAGCAAATTAACGAAGCGTTGGGCTATCAGAACAGTAATTTGTTGCTGATGCAGCTGGCGCATCGCATCAATGAGCAGCTGCATCAGCACGAGGCTTTACTGTGCCTGGAATGGCGTGAGCAAAAAGCCATTCGGTTGTGTCATCTGGGTGGCGTTGATTTTGTCGCCTGGGCGGATGTTACGGCCAAACCCTATCTGGCTGAGCAAGTGGCCAAACAGGTGGAGCAGTCGGTAACAGAGCCGCTGATGCTGCAAAGCAGCGCCATGAGTTATCATTTGGTGAGTGGTATCGCCTGCTTACCCGAGCACGGCAGTCAGTTAAATGAATTGTTGGATCGAGCGTATCTGGCGCTGCAACATCATCGCTGGCAAGCGCCAGATAATGCAGTCTTTGATCCCTCTTTACTCAGCTACACGGATGGCAAGCTACGTTTAATGGCTGAGTTGCGTCAGGGCATTGAACAGAATCAACTGATGCTTTATGTACAGCCTCAGATCGAGTTGAAGCAACGCCGACTGCTGGCATTTGAAGTGCTGGTTCGTTGGCAACACCCTCGTCTGGGTTTGTTAGCGCCGGAGGATTTCCTTGAAACAGCTGAAGAGCTGGGGGTGATCTACTCGCTGACCGAATGGGTGCTGCAACATGCCATTGCCAGCCTGGCTGCGTTAAAAGCCGATTTTCCGACCATGAAGCTCGCGGTCAATCTATCCAGTAAAGATCTACTGCAGGATGAGCTGGTGGATTATCTGCACACGTTGTTGCACGAGCATGAGGTGAAGCCTGCTAATCTGGTATTGGAGCTGACTGAACGGGCTTTAACCGATGATCCTGTGCAGGCCATTACTATGTTGCAGCGCCTGAAAAATCTAGGGGTTGAGCTGGCGCTGGATGATTTTGGCACCGGTTTTTCTTCATTGTTCTATCTGCGCCAGCTACCCATTAGCCACGTTAAAATTGATTGCAGCTTTATCAATGATTTGCATAAAAGCGATACCCATGTCGCCATTGCCGGAGCCATTATCGATATCGCCCGAAATCTTGGCTTAGGTGTGGTGGCCGAAGGCATTGAAGAAGAGCTGGTGGAGCAGAAGTTATTGCGCATGGGGTGTACCAGGGGGCAGGGGTTTTATTACTCCCGGCCCTTTGAATTGGCAGGCATACAGCCCTGGCTTAGACAGTGGCAGCAATCGTCTGGTCCGGCAGCGCAGCTCTCGCCTGAATAAAGGCGTAGCTCAAGCTAGCCAGCACCTGCCCGGCATGCTGCATACCAGCAGCTTGCCCAGCTGGATGCCGAACCGGTGCAGCTTCTGCCAGGTGGAGATAGCGGCAGCGAGGCAGCTGGGCCAGTTGGTAGACGTATTGCTCGGCTGCTTGCACTGACAATCCACTGCTGGTGAAAGCGCTAACCGGCATCAGTGCAATGCTGTCGGTATCAAGCTCAATACCAATAGCCCCTTCCGCATTGGCGACAAAATCAACGCATTGATCCAAAGCCTCGGCAAAGGAAAGTTCTAGCCTGGGACTTAACTTTTGCAAGCTGATAAACTCAGCGCCTGCTTGCTGCAGTGCAGTGAGGCTGTCTCTGTTATTCTTTAATTCGTGCAGACCAAGCACAAAATACTGACCCAGTAATTGCTCTGCTTTGGCGTAGCTAAAGCCGTTGCCACTATGACGTCCTTCCAGTGCCCGGAAGTCGGCATGAGGGTCCAGATTGGCGCAGTTGACAGGCATAGCGGTGTGTTTGGCCAGCGCTTTGATGATGGGGTAGGCATTGTTGTGGCCGCCACCAATCACCATCACATCAAAACCAGCGGCAAACAAGGGCTGGATGGCTTGTTCTACCCGCACATCCAGCTCGGCGCAGAGCTGCCGTAATTGTTGCAGCTGTTCTGGTATACTGCTATCCAGCGTCTGACTTTGTTGCTGCAAATCGCCGCAGTCCACTTCACCGGCCAGCAGAATTGGGCCTGCTGTGTCGGTAAATTGATTGGCTTGCAGACTCAGCCAGCATTGCAAAAAAGCTTGCCAGCCTAAGTTGGCTCCCCCCTGGCCCAGATTCGCTCTGGGGCCAATATCTTCCGGTATCCCTAGCAGAGCAAAGCGGGCGCCCTGCTGCCGGGCTTGTTGCAATGCCTCGGTGAGCGGCAGTGATGTATCCAGCAGCAGCAAATGCTGGCCCTGCCGTTGCTCCTTTGGGCGGGTATTGAACCAGGCCTGGAGCCGTTCGGCCTGGTAGCGCAGCAGTGCCATGATTTATTCAATATCCAGTGGGTCGGGCGATAAAATAATGCCGGTATTATCGGCATAGAGATGATCGTCGGGTAAAAAGGTAACACCGGCAAAGTTGACTGGTACATCCAGCTCACCAAAACCTTTATCATCAGCACCTACCGGGATGGCATTGATGGCCTGAATACCGACATCAAAGTCTTCCAGCGCATCAACATCCCGCACACAGCCATAACAAACAATCCCTTCCCAGCCCTGGCTGTTGGCCAGTGAAATTAGTTCAGCATCCAGTAAAGCCCGACGGGTCGAGCCACCGCCATCGATCAGCAGCACCTTGCCAATACCTGGCTCAGCCAGCACCTGACGAATCAGGCCATTGTCTTCAAAGCACTTGACGGTCCGAACCTGGCCCCCAAAAGAGCGACGGCCGCCGTAGTTGCTGAAGATGGGCTCGACTACATCGATTGAGTCGGCGTAGAGATCGGATAATTCAGAGGTATTGTATTCCATGGGTGGCTCCGGATGAACAGCGCGGGTAACCCATAGTATAACTGGCCTGTGTGACAGCTCAAGCGCTTATCCGACAGTTTGTCCTTTATCTGCAGAATCTTCGTAGTGCATCAATTTTTTCTTTGATTTACGCGCAGCATTAGAAATTACTCACTATTCTTGTTCATGAACTCAGGAGTGCTCTGACTGGAGAGATTATGTTTCGACAATTTAGTATTAAACAGCGCTTGATGGCGAATGGCATAGCTTTGGTGCTGGCAATGTTGGTGATGTTGTGGCTGTTGTTTTATCAAAGCAGTCAGTTGACTAGCCTGGCAGAGGCGCAGGAGGGTGTGCAGCGATTGAATACCGATGTGTTGATGTTTCGCCGCCATGAAAAAGACTTTTTGCTTCGGTATGAGGCTCGTTATCTGGAGCGGATGCAGCAACACTACAGTGGCATGCAGCAATTGACCAACACTCTGGATGCAAGCCTACAGCGGCATGGCATTGATCGAGGCCCACTGCAGGAGTTCAGCCAATTGACGGAACGGTACCAGCAAAGCTTTGCTGCTCTGGTGCGACAATATCAGTTGATGGGGTTAACCCCTTCTGAGGGCTTGCAAGGTGAATTACGCCAGGCAGCACAGCACATTGAAAGCATTATCCAGCAACGTTCAGATGATCGCCTGATGGCGCAGTTACTGCAATTACGCCGGCACGAGAAAGATTTTTTATTGCGCCGAGATGCCGATTATTACCAGCGCTTTGGTCAGGATGCTCAAAGCCTGCAACGCGCCATACAGACTGGCATTGTCGATGCGGCTAGCCGCCAGCAAGTACAGCAATTGTTAGCGGCGTATCAGCAGGCGTTTTCCAACCTGGTATCGGCGTATCAGCAGGCTGGGCTTGATCAAAACTCAGGGTTGCAGGGTGAGATGCGCCGCGCCATTCATGCCACCGAGCAAAGTTTGCAGCAATTATCCGATGGTACCGGCCAGGCGATTGCCGCAGCTGTGGCTCGTACCCAGTGGTTGGCTCTGAGCTTTTTTGTGCTGGTACTTTTGGTGGTACTCAGCCTGGTGTTTTTGACCAGTCGCAGTATTTTGCAGCCGATCCTGGCGGTTTGTCAGACGGTAGGTCTGATCCGGCGTGACAATGATTTTCGTCAGCGTATTCAGGTTGAGGGCAATGATGAAATGACCCTGCTGGCCACCGATGTGAATGGCATGATTGGCGACTTTCAAGACTTAATCAACAACGTTAATCAGGCACTGGAAATGCTGGATACTGCCACTCAGCAACTGGCCAAGTCCACCAATGAAACCAGCGACGGCATGCAGCTGCAACAGCAGGAAAGCGATATGGTGGCGACCGCAGTCACCGAAATGGGCGCGACTATCAATGAGATTGCCGGGAATACCGAAAGCACAGCCAGCCGAGCCAGTAGCACCAACGACAATGCCCAGCATGGTCAGCAGGAAGTGGAAAAAACCGTCGCCGGTATTCAGCGCTTATCAGCAGAGCTGCAGGATGCGACGCAAGTGGTCGAGGCGCTGGAGCAAGACAGCCAGACCATTGGTTCGGTACTGGATGTGATCCGAGGTATTGCTGAGCAAACCAATTTACTGGCGCTTAATGCCGCTATTGAAGCGGCCCGGGCAGGAGAGCAGGGCCGTGGTTTTGCTGTGGTGGCGGATGAGGTGCGGAATCTGGCCATGCGCACCCAGGAATCAACCCGGCAAATTGAGCAGATCATTGGTGGCCTGCAAGGCCGAACTCAGGACATTGTGCAGGTGATGTTGCACTGTCGTGAGCAGGGGCTGTCCAGTGCCGAGCAGGCGCAGCAAGCGCGGCAGCTATTGCAGCAAATTACCGAGGATGTTAGTGGCATCATGGATATGACCACCCAGATAGCGGCAGCCATTGAAGAGCAGAGCCAGGTGGCCGCCGAGGTGAACCAGAATGTGGTAAAAATCCGTGATATTTCGGTGCAGTCCTATCAGCATGCGCAGCACAATGCTGAAATCAGTGAAGAAGTGGCGATGCAAGCCGCCCGCCTGCATCAGACGGTGGATCGCTTTAAAGCCTGAGTTGACATTTTTAGGGACAGCTCTATAGTCAAGGCATGCACTGAATTAGGGACGATGAGATGCGGCTATTGTTAGTGGCTTTTGCTGTGGGATTGTTTGGCTGGTGTCAGGCCGAGCCGTTAAAAGCGGTGACAACCCCGATGAGCCCTTATCAGACTCTGGAGGAGGGGGTTGTATCTGGCAGCAATACCGACTGGGTGCGCCGATTGTTGACCGAGGCGGGTGTAGAGGCTGAGTTTGCTATCTACCCTTGGGCCAGAGCGTATCAACTGGCCCGGTCTGAACCCAATGTATTGATCTATGCGATAGCACGCACCAGGGAACGGGAATCAGAGTTTCAATGGATTGGCCGTATCGCCAGTTTTGAGTTGGCTGTTTTGGTAAAAAGCGGTCAGTTGGTGTCTTTGCGTCACAGCTTGTCGCAACAGCAGCGCTTATCCCTGGCGTTGCCTCGCAATCATGCGGCTGTACCACTATTACCGGATTTACCCCATTTCGGGCAGTTGGATGTGTTCTATACTGCCAGTACCGATGAAGCCTTGCAGTTGTTAATGAATGGCCGGGTTGATGCGGTGGTTGAGAACCCCCATCTGTTGCCAGAGCTATTAGAGCCCTATCAGTTAACCAGTGACGCTGTACAGGTGTTGCTGCCTGTTCCAGGCTCCCGCTCGGACGCTTATCTGGCTGCCAGCAAAACCACCAGCACTGCAGTGGCTGAGCGTCTGCAGCAGGCCTGGCAACGGTTGTACGGTGATAGGCAAGAGCTAGAAGCTGGACCACCAGACTGATGGCCCGCCAAGTTAGTTTGAATGGCCTTTGCTGCTGTTTGCCGCATCAATAAATCGAATGGGGACGTTTTCTTGCTGCGCTTTAGCGGTTGTCAGTCGTTGCTGATACTGCTGCCACAGCTCAGTGTGATGGTTGGCAAGATGCTGCAGGTAGGGCCAGCGGTAGATACCGCTTTGATGGCCATCGTCAAAGCAAATCCGCACGCCGTAATGGCCACTTGGCTCAAGTCGCTCAATGCCTACCTGTTGCTTGCCAACCACCAACACCGGATTGCCGTGGCCCTGCACTTCGGCCGAAGGGGAATGCACCCGTAAAAATTCGGCCGCAAGGCTGGTACTGCTGCCATCGGCAAAGTGCAGCTCCAACTGCTTGCTACGCTTGTGATAATGTAGCTTGCGCACGAGGGCGGTGTTGGTCATGGTTACAGAATAAAACGACTTAGATCTTCATCTTGCACCAGCGCATCCAGATGTTTGTCGACATAGGCTGCGTCTACCAGCACGCTCTGACCGGCATGATCAGCCGCTTCAAAGGAGATTTCATCCAGCAAACGCTCCATCACGGTATAAAGACGACGGGCACCGATGTTTTCTGTTTTTTCATTGACATGAAAAGCCGCATCGGCTAGCTTGCGGATACCATCTTTGGTAAACTCCAGCTTTACCCCTTCGGTGGCCAGCATAGCAATGCTTTGCTCGGTCAGTGAGGCCTTGGGTTCAGTTAAAACCCGCTCAAAATCGTCGGCTGTTAGCGCGGATAACTCCACCCGGATTGGCAAGCGGCCTTGCAGCTCTGGCACCAGATCCGATGGCTTGCTCATCTGAAAAGCGCCTGAGGCGATAAACAGAATATGATCGGTTTTGATCATGCCGTGCTTGGTGTTGACGGTACAGCCTTCAATGAGCGGCAGTAAATCACGCTGCACGCCTTCGCGGGATACATCCGGCCCACCGGTGTTTTCCCGTTTGCAGATTTTGTCCACTTCATCCAAAAAGACAATGCCATTTTGCTCAACCAGCTCAATGGCTTGCAGCTTCAGTTCTTCAGGGTTTACCAAGCGGCTGGCCTCTTCTTCAACCAGCAATTTAAAGGCATCTTTGATTTTTAGCTTGCGCTTTTTCTTGCGCTCACTGCCCAGATTCTGAAACATGCTTTGCAGCTGCGAGGTCATCTCTTCCATGCCAGGAGGCGTCATAATTTCAATGCCGATTTGCTGCTGAGCGATGTCGATGTCGATTTCTTTGTCGTCCAATTGGCCTTCGCGCAACTTTTTACGAAACACCTGGCGGGTATTGCTGTTTTCGGTTGGCTGGTCATCTTGCCAGTTATCGCGTGCTCTTGGTAAAAGCGCATCCAAAATACGCTCTTCAGCGGCTTCTTCGGCCCGGTACTGGTTTTTGGCAATTTCCTGCTCGCGCAGCATTTTCACTGCACTGTCAGCCAGATCACGGATAATGCTTTCCACATCTTTACCAACATAACCTACTTCGGTAAATTTGGTGGCCTCAACCTTGATAAAGGGGGCATTGGCCAGTTTTGCCAAACGACGGGCAATCTCGGTTTTACCAACACCGGTCGGGCCTATCATCAGAATATTTTTCGGCGTCACTTCCTGGCGCAACGCTTCAGGTAACTGCATGCGACGCCAGCGGTTACGCAGGGCAATGGCGACAGCGCGTTTGGCCTGATGCTGGCCGATGATGTGCCGATCCAGCTCGTGCACAATTTCTCTGGGTGTCATATCGGACATAAGGTAACCTGCTTATAACTGTTCAATGGTGTGATGCTGGTTGGTAAATACGCAAATATTGCCGGCGATGGTCAGACTTTTTTCAACAATATCTTTGGCAGCTAATTCGGTATTTTCCAGCAAGGCAGTGGCGGCAGCCTGGGCAAAAGGGCCGCCACTGCCAATGGCAATCAAATCATGTTCGGGTTGGATCACATCGCCGTTGCCAGTGATGATCAGCGAGGTGTTGGCATCGGCTACTGCCAGCAAAGCCTCTAAGCGTCTTAGCATACGATCGGTGCGCCAGTCTTTGGCCAGCTCAACCGCTGAGCGCATCAAGTGACCCTGATGCATTTCCAGTTTGGCTTCAAAGCGTTCAAACAGAGTAAAAGCATCAGCGGTGCCACCGGCAAAACCAGCCAGCACCTTGTCGTGGTAGAGGCGACGCACCTTGCGGGCATTGCCTTTCATTACGGTATTGCCAAGCGAAACCTGGCCATCGCCGCCTAGCGCGACCTGGCCATTGCGGCGGACAGAAACTATGGTAGTCATGGTGAGCCCTTATGGCATTTCAGATGAAAGCTATCTGAGGGCTCAGTCAGTGCTTTTCAAGGGGGAAGCTGGTCTGCTATCAGTTCCAGTTCCAAATCTGACAGCTGTTGATGCCATTGCGACGCAGCCGGTTACGATCTGCTTCGGCCTGGCGGCGGCTGTCGTAAGGGCCCAGCACCACTCGATACCAGACACCATTGCTGCCTTCGGTGCGGCGGATATTGGAAGAAAAACCAGCAAAAGCAATCTGTGCCCGCATCGCATCGGCTTGTTGTTCGCTGCGAAAGGAAGCGCACTGCATCTGAAATGGTCCGCGCGACTCCAGCTCACGCACTTCCACCACCACCTCGCGGTTTTCCAGCTCACGGATGTATTGGTAGGGCTCTTCAGTTGGACGCTCGGGTAATTCGTCTTTTACTACTGCAGGTGGTTGCTGTGTGCTAGTCACCGGCTCCTGTTGGTTAATGGTCCAGAGAAACCAGCCAAAGACAAGCACCAGCCCAGCCGTGACCGACAGCAGCAGCCAGGGAAAAGGCGCTTTGACCGGCGCTTTTTTACGAGGTTTGGCTTGTGGGCGGGCGGTTTTCACATAATCACGTCTTGGCATGGCGGGCCTGGTACTCCAACATCAAATCAATGGCTATTCTAGCGGTTTAGGGGACAGCAGTGCAATCAGCATCCGCAGAACCGGTCGGTCGGAGCTACTTCATGGGCTAACTCGAGCCTTTGTCTGAAGGATAGTGCGGCTTTATGGAGTGGCTATATCCAATAAAGCCATCAAAGGCTTCACTTGATCCGGGTCGGCAAGGGATGCGGCAACCTTGGCAATGTCTTCGGCCAGTGGGCGATCTTGTTGCAGCGGTGCCGCAAGGTTGCGGATCCAGTGGCGCAAGGCTTGCGAGGCGTGGCTAAGCGATTCGCTGTTTTTTAACTCGGCGCCCTGCACCAGAATTAAGGCTTCAATGGCCAGGATCTGATAGAGCTGGGTTAAGCTGCTGCTGGCACGCCGCGCCGCTATGGTACCTAATGGCACTATATCCTGGTTATCGGCGTTGGTTGGGATCGATTGAATGGAGGCAGGCATGGCCTGGCTACGTAGCTCAGCGACCAAGGAGGTAGCGCAGACCTGAGCCCCCATGAAACCACTGTGTAAACCGGTATCCTGTGGCTGCATAAAGGCAGGTAAACCTTTATTCTTCAGCGGATCAGTAATACGTGCAATGCGTCGTTCGCTGTAAAGCGCCATTTGGAGCAGGGCATTGTTCAGGTGGTCACTGGCAAAGGCCAGGTGTTGGCCAAAAAAGTTGCCACCATGCAGCACCAGCTGATCATCGGCCAGTAGCAGTGGGTTATCTGTGACGGAGCCCAGTTCAATGCGTACAGTGCTGGCATGCTGACAGACTACGTCCAGCACGGCTCCTAACGCTTGTGGCGCACAGCGTAAGGTATAGGCATCCTGCAGCAGTGGCCGGTTCTGCGCGATATCCTCTGGCATTTCCGCCAGTCGTTCAGGGGCAGCTTGCCAGGGTGTTAACGCCTGACTGCTGGCCGATAGTGACCAGAGCCAGCGGTGCAGTTGCTGTTGACCAGGGTGGGGTCTTACTTTACCAATGGCTGGATGAAAGGCTTCGCGATGACCTGCCAGCAGCTCTGAGTAAAGCAACACCAGCAAGGTGCTCAGCTTCACGGCTCGCTCAGCCGCGGTGGCGTTTAAAGCCGCGATGCCAGCTGTCACTGAGGTGCCATTGACCAAGGCAATGGCATCTTTGCCATGCAATACCAGTGGCTGCCAACCCAGCTGCTGATGTGCCGCAGCACTGTCCACCCAGGGGCCGCCTTGGATACTGACACGGCCGCCGCCACTGAGTGCCCGGGCCAAATGTGCCAGTGGAGTTAAATCGCCGCTGGCACCTACGGTGCCTTGCGACGGTATCTCAGGCACGACATCCGCCGCTAGCCAGGCTTGCATGCGCTGAAGCAAGGCAGGGTTGGCTCCCGAGTGACCGAGTGCCAGGCTGGCAATGCGGGCGACCATCATGGCGCGGACATGCGGACGAGCCAGCGGTTCACCAACACCACTGCAGAGATGGTACACCAGGTTTTGTTGTAACAGGGCCGATTGCCTGGGATCCACCTCTGTGGTTGCTAAGGGGCCATAACCGGTGGTGACACCATAAATACGCTGGCGCCCGGCGATGGCATTCAGAAGGAATTGGTGTGCTGCGGACACTGCCTGTTGTTGTGCTTCAGACAATACTAAGGTCTGGCGGCCAAGGGCAATGGCCTCAACGGCTTCAAGTGTGAACTGCTCATCTTGCATAGCATTTTTCCCCTGGCAACGGCTACCAGTCGGTACGCTTGCCGATGGCATTGGTTGGAATGACGTCACCATAAGTGATGTTTATTGGGCGCTCTGCCGCTGGCCAGAGTGCGATCGTGTTGGCGATATCTTGCTCAGCTATTGCTGGATCGACAGCAGGTACCACAAAGGCTTTCAAACGTCGTTGTGCATCAGGACCTGTGGGGCGAACGGCACATTCCTGCACGCTGCTTAAGGCGCGTAAACGCTCAGCAACCCGGGTCGGGCTGACATTGATACCTCCTATGCTGATGACATCATCCAAACGGCCATGCAGCTGAAAAGTGCATTCACTTAGCCAGTGCAGCTGATCCATCAGTGGTGTGCCGCTGGTGTCACCCCTGCGTTTGATATGTTGGCTGTCAAGGCGCTGCCAGTGGGCGAGCAGTTGATAGCTTGATTCGGGCCACCAGCGGGTGGCGATACCGCCCGTTTCTGTGCTGCCGTAAATATCAAGCAAACCGGTCAAATCATGCTGCAGCAAGCTGGCCACTGTGGTATCTGCTAAGGGGCCGGTGGAGCTGACACCAAGCACCTGGGCCGGCCAGGTTTTACCCGAGCGAGCCAAAAAGTCCCAGCGCGGTGGAACCGTCACCAGCAGATCACCGCTTCTGAGCTCAGGCAAAGCCTGGTTGCTGCCATAGTTGCGGGGGATGCCGGCACAGGCTGGCAATGCCACCGCCACCATAAAACCGTAGAGGTGATGCAGCGGCAGCCAGGATACCACGCGCTGGATGGGCCGCTTTGCTGCCAGACACTCGGCCAATGCAGCGGCTTCAGCTTCAATGTGTTGCCAACTATGAAGGTGAGAGGTAGGAGAGCCCGTGCTGCCCGAGGTTCTGAAAGTAAGCCCCGAGGTGGTGCTAATGGCTGCTGCTACCAAAGTGGCCCATTCATCCAGGCTGTTGGTCATGAGCAATCGATCTTCCGCACCGGTTTCATGCAAACGGAAAAACTCGTTAACGCAGCCGGCAAGATGCAACCGCTCCAACGAGTCCAGCTCTGGCGGCTTTTGTCCATCGGGGATGGTTGAACCGCGGTAAGCGCTAAGCTCTGCTCGCACCAGGTCGAGCAAAACAGCTCTGCAGTCTGTGACTGTAAGCCAGTGTGGCATCTTCAGATCCTACATCGGAAGTATAAGGCTGGATGGTGTGAGCAGGGCTGCTCAGCGTTTCAGGCTGATGAGCCGCCCTGACATGGCATTACAACCGTTTGACAAAAATCCAGTAGCTGTCGCCAGAAATAGCTTTTTTCATATGGACTTTTACTTTGGTGGGCTTCATCTGGTAATCAAAAACGTATTCAAACATGGTGTTCAGATTGCCGTTTTGCACCCCCTCTTTAAAACGGCCCTGAAACTCTTTGCTTTGGGTGCAGGGGGCCACACTGGTAAAAAAGTTTTTACCAATCACACTTTTAGGGTCGCGGCCAGTAATGCTTCCCTCTGCCGCATTGTATTGAATGATTTTACCACTACCATCGAGTTGGATGGCACCGAAGGCCAGCTTATCAAGGCTCTGGTCATCCATCTTTGCCAGTGAATTTTCGATATCGTCGCCGCCGAAACGAATTGTTTCTAATGTCATAGTAAGTACCTTATCTGTTGGTGATGCCCATTGAGACTAGCTTACGAGCAGCGCACTAAAAGCGTCTACAAAATAGGAGTACGCAAAATTTAAGCTATCAGCTAAACATAAGCATAGCAAATGACTTCACCTTGCCGGCTTGCGTTTCAACGTATCCGTACTAGCCGGATGCTGCTTGCTGAGCGCGAGATTATACAGAGCAGGGATTAAGACAGATCAACCGGATCCACATCCAGTTGCCAGCGCAGTTTGCGGGTCAGTGGCCAGCTTTGGCTGGCGGCAATCAGCTGATTTAGTAGCTGGTGCAGGCCTGAGCGGCTGGCGCTGTAGCAATGCAACTGCCAGCGGTACTTACCCGCTTTACGCTCCAATGGTGCTCGTATCGGGCCCAGCAGTTGTACTTCAGGAGCTTCGGTTTGCACCAGCTCAACCAGTTGCTGCAGCCATTGCCTGGGCAGTTCATCCTGATGCGATTCGGCACGAAACAGCGCCAGGAACTGATAGGGGGGCAGTAAGGTTTGTTGACGTTCGGTCAGTGCCAGCCGGGCAAAGGAGTCGTAGCCGTTGTGGAGGATATCCTGCAGCATGCCGTGATCCGGGTAACGGCTTTGCAGCAACACTTTGCCGGCATGCCGGGCACGGCCTGCGCGGCCGGCAACCTGGGTGATCAGCTGTGCCAGCTGCTCCGGGGCCCTAAAGTCGCTGCTAAAGAGGGCGCCATCCACATCGACAATCACCACCAAAGTCACTTGCGGGAAATGGTGGCCTTTGGCCAGCATCTGGGTGCCAACAATCAACTGGGGCCCGCCCTGGGTGATCTGGTGCAATGCCTCGGCCAGGCTGCCTTTACGCCTGGTGCTGTCCCGATCCAGTCGTACCACGGGGTAATCCGGGAACATCGGTTGCAACTGCGCTTCCAATTGCTCGGTACCCTGACCGAGCGGCACTAGCCGGGTACTGCCGCAATGGCCGCACTGCCTCGGCACTGGCCGGCTACTGCCACAATGATGGCAATTGAGCTGGCGATCGCTTTTATGCCAGGTCATGCTGGCATCGCAGCGCTGGCAATCCGCCACCCAGCCGCATTCCTGACAGGACAGTGCCGGGGCAAAACCGCGCCGGTTTAAAAACAGCATCACCTGAAAGCCTTGCTGCAAGGTGTGTTTTATTTGCTGGATGGTGGTATTGGCCAAGCCAAATTGCACTGGCTGTTGCTGCAAATTAATAAGCTCCAGGGTCGGCAATTGCTGACCACTGGCCCGGCTACTGAGAGTTAGCAGCTGAAAGCGGCCTTGCAGTGCATTGTGCAGGCTTTCCAGGCTGGGAGTTGCTGAGCCAAGGACAACCGGACACTGCTCCAGTGCGGCCCGTTTGATGGCCAGATCGCGGGCATGGTAGCGAAAGCCATCTTGCTGTTTCAGCGAGGCATCATGTTCTTCATCCACCACGATCAGGCCAAGCCTGGCAAAGCGTAAAAACAGTGCCGAGCGGGTGCCAATCACAATAGCAGCACTACCGGTGGCTGCTTGCTGCCAGCACCCCAGGCGTTCGGTATCGGTTAAGCCGGAATGCCAGCTCAGCACCGGCACAGCAAAACGATCGGCAAAACGCGCCAGCGTTTGCGGGGTTAAGCCTATCTCTGGTACTAGCACCAGCACCTGCTGGCCCTGAGCCAGCAAAGGCGCGATGCTCTGCAAATACACTTCGGTTTTACCTGAGCCGGTAATACCTTCCAGCAAAAATGGCTGAAAACGGCCTTGCGCCTGGACGATGGCACTGACCGCCAGTGCCTGATCGGTGGTCAGCTTTAAACCGGCACTGGCAGCCGTTAATGCCGGGTAGGGGGCAAAAGGTACTTCGATGGCTGTGACCAACTGCTTTTGTAGCAGCGCTCGCAGCGCCGGTCGTTGTTCGGATGTGATGCTATCAGCGGCTAAGGCCCCTTGTTGCAGTTGCTGCCACAGCGCCAACTGCTTAGGCGCACGTTTTAAATCTGCCTCTGCGGTCGTTTCACCTGCCTGGGTGAGCTGGTAGCTGAGCGACTGACCAGTGGGAAGCGGTTTACCCTCCCGCAGCAAAGCCGGGATGGCGGAGATCAGCACTTCCCCCAGTGGATGGTGGTAGTAATCGGCAGCAAAGGACAGCAACTGACAAAGATGTTCCGACAGCACGGGCGCAGCGTCCAGTGGCTCAATAATAGGTTTTAACGCATCCTCGGCAAAAGCATCGGCCGGTTGCAGTTGCCAGACAATCCCTACCAGCGCGCGTTTGCCAAAGGGCACCCGGACACGGCAGCCAACCTGCACCTCAATCCCTGCAGGCAGCAAGTAATCAAAGGACTGGCGCAAGGGTACGGGCAGAGCTATCCGGATCACAGACACTGGTGTGGGTACTCGTTTATCGTGGTGTGGTCACCACAGTCTGGAACATAGGGTTAGTGTATCGACCGAGCCCCTGGCTTCGCAACCGATAAAAGCGGTGAATATTTTAGAGCCACATCTTGCAAGCATACCGCAGATCGAGTACCCTACGCGCCCTAATTGAACTGTAACTGCGTATGGTGCCCGGCGTTTAGCGACCAGGTGGCGATACGGCCTTAACGAGGTAACCCATGAAACCAGGAATTCACCCGGAATACCAAGAAATTACTGCAACCTGTACTTGCGGTAATACGTTTAAAACCCGTTCAGCCCTGTGCAAAGACATCCACCTGGATGTGTGCTCTGCCTGCCACCCATTCTACACCGGCAAGCAAAAAGTACTGGACGTTGGTGGCCGTGTTGACCGCTTCAAAAAGCGTTTCAGCATGGTGGGCAAGCGTTAATCACGCCTGCGCTCAACAAAAAAAGCACCTACGGGTGCTTTTTTTGTGCCTGTCGTTTGCGGCATGGAGCAAGACAGTTCAGGTGATACTGCTTGACAATCTATACAAGATGGCGAATATTTATCCAATCTGTTTTGAGTGAACCTTTGCCTTGTCATGATTGCAGCATGCTTAATTGATGTCGTTAACCCCCCGGCTTACTCGCTGAGTGGTTTGCATGCCTGCTCGGTCGATTACCACTTATCCGAGTGGTTCGACGAATAACCTCCTCCTTTTCGTAGCACCTTAACAGGCTCTGTCTGACCAGGCCTGTGCCTGTTGCCATGGCTTTGCCCTGGTATACCCACAATAACAATTCAGGAAGCAATAAAATGAAAGCGATCATTGCGATAACAGCTATGCTGTATTGTGCTGCCGGTTCTCTGTCGGCTGCGTGCATCACCGAAGAAACAGAACCCAATAACTCTGCCAGTGCAGCAAATGGTCCGATTTGTGACAATGTGCCTGTCAGTGGCAGTGTCAGCCGCACCGACAGCAGTGACTGGTTTTTTCTTGATATCCCAGAGCTCAGTGATGTGACCATCACGCTCAGTCACCAGTCCGGAGCCGATGCCGATTGGTATTTTTATGAAGCCAGCCGTACCGGGGTTAACCAGGATATTGCCAGGCGTGCCACCAGTATGAACCCGGAAGTAGGTACGGTTAGCAATGTCGAAGCAGGGCGCTATTACATTGAAGTAAACCGTTGGAGTGGTTCACCCAATTATCAGCTGACTGTGACGCTGGCAGAGCCCGAGGTGTTTGATGAAGTGGATTGCGGTTACGGCTTTCGGCCGGCCAAGCCCAACAACATCACCAGTTACCTGACGGGCACCCCAAGCGATGTCTGTATAGCACTGGATGCCAACAACCCTGCTTTACTGCTGATGGGCGGTGGCTCCGATGTGGATGCTGCCTTTAGTCAGCGGATCCGGCCACATTTGCAGGGCGGCAATATCGTAGTGTTACGCACGTCTGGCGCAGATGGCTACAACGATTACTTTATGGAGCTGACAGAAGCGGCCTCGGTTGAGTCGATCATTGTCAATTCCCGTGATAAAGCCAACAGCGATTATGTTGACTGGGCGATTCGCACGGCCGAGTTTGTCTGGATGGCTGGCGGCGATCAATCCACCTACGTCGATTATTGGCAAGGCACCCGGGTGCAGGAGGCCATTCAATACGTGTACAGCAAGGGGGGAGTGATTGGCGGTACTTCTGCCGGTAGCATGGTGTTAAGCGAGTTTGTGTACGATCCGGGCTCTCGTCCGAATGCCATCAGCCGCGAATTGGTTGCAGATTTTTGTGATAGCTCCATCCATATCAGCAGTGATTTCCTGCAATTCCCACAACTGGCTGGCACACTGAATGATACCCATTTTGCCAATCGCGACCGGATGGGGCGTTCTGCCGTATTGCTGGCGCATCTGGGCGCGGAAGGGCGCACGGTATCCATCGATGAGCGAGCCTCTTTATTTGTTGGTGCCGATGGCACTGGCATCGTGGATGGCACCGGCGCAGTCTATGTGTTGCGGGCCGATGAACAGACGGTGTTTGCTCAAACCGACTGTGGTCAACCTGTCATCATCCACGATTTGCTACGGCACCGCCTGGTGGCTGGTGATCAATACGATTTATTCAGCAACAGCTCGGATGTACGGCCTATCCGGCTGAGTATTGATG
This sequence comes from Alkalimonas amylolytica, assembly GCF_900107845.1. Lineage (GTDB taxonomy): Bacteria > Pseudomonadota > Gammaproteobacteria > Enterobacterales > Alteromonadaceae > Alkalimonas > Alkalimonas amylolytica. The sequence continues at coordinate 515,878 of NZ_FNRM01000001.1, read as the reverse complement.
GCAGTCAGCCTTACAGCCAGGCTTACAATCCAACTAATCCATACCTTTACTACACCAGTTTTCTGTTACGTGCAGAGGCGATGGAGGGCGCCAGCGTAACGCCGGCCGAGCGCTACGTGATCGCCGGTGAACCAGCTGAGTTTCAGATCAGCCTGGAGGATGGCTGGCAAATCACTGAAGTGACCGGTTGCTACGGTGTGCTGGAGCAGCAGAGTTATCGGGTGGAGTCGGTGATATCCGATTGCGATATTCAGGTGCATACCGGCCTGGCCTACGATACCGAGTCTCAGTTGGAACTGATCCGGGTAAATCAGGGCCGCTCAGGCGCTACGCTGGTTCAGCTGCGCTGGGACAGTGCGACCCAACCATTGTTGCTGCAACGGGATGGTGAAACGGTCGCGGTATTGACGCGGCCTGGTCGTTACAACGATCAGTTTAAAACCAGTGCTGCAGGCGTCACTTATCAGCTGTGCGAACAGAACGGGCTTTGTACCGCTCCGCTTTGGGTGCAGTTTTAAATAGCCATTTAACAAACCCCCGCCGTCTGGCGGGGGAATAAGTCGGGTATATTTTTAAAAGCGGTCAGATACCGATACATCCCTATGTATTTTTTGGTTAGATAGCACCCTAAAGCCCTAATTCATCTACCCTGGCATTAAATGGAAGTTATGTTTATTTTAAATATAAATTGTTTGATGTGAATTCGATGATCCAATAGACTTAAACTTTTGCCTGAGTTACCCACGATGCGGCCTAATTGTCTGTTATCCATTTTTCTGCTTTTGCTGCTTCTCTGGTTGCCTTCGACTTATTTTTTGCTGGTTGATGATGAACTGAGGCCGGAGGTACCAGAGCTGCTAAAAATTACAGGCTCGCAGCGACCAGAGGTTGATAATTATTACATCCAAGCAATGCGATTGGCTGAACCATTATTGGATGAGCAGCAGATACTGCAGCTGTATGTCTCGGCGGAAAGGGTTGATCTCTTTACTCCAAGACGACGTTGGCCGGAATTGGATATGTTGGATGCGCTGTATCAACATCCACTGTTATGCGAACTGATAGATCGTGAGTGCAGAGCTTTTTTGATTGAGCACGAAGAAGAAATCAATCAGCTGCTGGAAGACTTTGAGGGAATGTTGAGACACTATGAGCAGATGCAGCAGTTAAGCAACATTCGTTCAATCGATGAGCTTAATGTTAGCGTCAATTGGGTGGGCTTGCTTGCGCTTGAACGGATCTACGCACTTGCTATCTTTCAACTAATTCAGCAATCTCAGCTCGAATTGGCAGAACAAAAATTAACGGTATGGGTAAAGCAGCAGCGCAAACTGATCAATGTGCCTTCCCGCCTGTTTGTATCATCGCTCTTTTTTCACAAAGTCGATACGCTATTTCTACCATTAGCGTATGAGTTAAAGCAGCATCATTCAGGACCTTTGCCAGAACTTGCAATGGAACTTACGCCATTAAATCACAATGAGCTTACAGCCCTAAGCAGCAAGAAATTTGAGCTTGCTGAAACACTGTTCGTCCATAAAGATGCATTTGAAGCGCAAGGCCTTGATGGTCGTGGCATTTGGAAGCGACTCATGCTAAAACCCAACCTCTCACTAAATTGGCTTTACCAAAATCACTGGGATGGATCCGGTACAGAAATCATGGATCCCAAACAGTGGTACTTCGAAGTACTTGCCAGGCGCTCTGTGGAGGAGTCCACAGCCACAAATCTGCTAGCTGCTTTGCGAAGTAAGCTGCGAAGGTACCGCAACTACGTTGGAAGTAGCGTGACAGAGTCATTCATAATCAGCCTTGATATGCACGCACTGGAACGCATTCGAACTGATTCGTTATTGCATTTGTATCAGCGGTACTTACGTTATGATATGGGTGACATTGATGATAAGTCTCTGCCAGCTTTTCAAGAAAATCCTTATACCGGGGAACCGGCCTTTTATCACGATCATCAATGGTGTTATCGGCTTGACCAGCTAATTTGTTTACCTTGAGTTGGGCAGGTCAGCGCAAAACTAGGGATCCTCTCACGTTTTAAGAATAGAGATGTTCAAAGTAGAACGTGACTTATCCAAACCAGGGAACTAAAATGTATGTACAAATGTCAATACTGTAATTGTCATGCATTTTGAGTGGGATGATGCCAAAAATTTGGTCAATATCCGCAAGCATGGCATCGACTTTGCTGATGTGACCGATATCTTTAATCACCCCATGCTGGCGATGCCGGACAAGCGGGAGGAGTATGGTGAGGAGCGCTGGATAGCTATCGGTTGGATACATGCCCTGATCGGCGTGGTGGTTTACACGGAGCGACAGGGTGATGTAATCCGTATCATTTCTGCCCGAAAAGCGACTAAATACGAGGTACGCCGTTATGAACAAAGTCTCCAAAACTGATTGGAAACGTTTGTCTGAGATGGAAGACAAGGACATTGATACCAGTGACATTGCCGAGTTGGACGATGCCTTCTTTCAGAACGCAGAAGTGCAAGTACCGCCCAAGCAGCCTGTGACCTTACGGCTGGATGCGGACGTACTGCTTTGGTTCAAATCCCAGGGACAAGGGTACCAGACCCGCATTAACAAATTACTGCGGCGCTATATGGAAAGCCAGCAGTCCCGTCCCCGTTAGTGCCAGTTTGCCTATGCCGCAGCTTTGCTGCTCAAGTCGCTTTTACTTTTTCGCTTTGCTACTCGCTGCTTTTTTCTTACCTGCCACTTTTTTCTTTTTCACCGGCACCTTGGCTTCTCTGTGTTTCGGTCTTAAGCCTTCAATAAAGCGGCGCTTGAGCTTTTGCTCGGTGTAACGCTCAATTTTACTAAGAATTGCCATATCGTGCGCTTCCACCAGCGAGATGGCGGTGCCTTTTTTACCGGCCCGGCCGGTACGGCCAATGCGGTGCACGTAGATATCGGCGGTACGTGGCATGTCGTAGTTAATCACATGGCTAATGTCGTCGATGTCCAGGCCGCGGGCAGCGACATCCGTGGCGATTAGCACCGGGGACTGACCTTGCCGAAAGCGGAAGATGGCTTGCTGGCGTTTATCCAATGGCATATCGCCTTGCAGCCAGCAATTGCGAATGCCAGCGGTTTGCAGCTGGCCGGTCAGTTGCGCCAGGCGCTCTTTGGTTTTGACAAAGACAATGGCTTTTTGTACTTCAGGCTGCTTTAGCAGGTGGGTTAGCAGTGCCAGCTTGTGGTTGACATCATCGGCCAGGTGGATCCACTGGGTAATTTTGCCGCGCTCGCGTCGTGGTGGTTCGGCTTCAATCCGCTCCGGTTCCTGCAGTGAGTGGCCGGCAAAACGCTCCAGATTGGCGCCTTCCAGCGTAGCCGAGAACAGCATGGTTTGTTTGCGTTGCCTTGCTTCCAGCACAATGCGGTTCATTTCACCGATAAAGCCCATATCCAGCATGCGATCGGCTTCATCCAGGATCAGCAGTTCGATGTGTTCGGCCTGAAATTTTTCTTTATCCAGGTACTCAATCAGGCGGCCTGGGGTGGCTACCAGCAAATCGTTGTTTTTGGTCAGTACATCGGTGTGGCTGTCGTAGTGGCTGCCGCCGGTGATCACCCCGGCATTGAGCTCGGTAAACTGGATCAGTTTCTGAATCTCCTGATGCACCTGATACGCTAGCTCGCGGGTAGGCGTCATGATCAATACCCGGGCAAAGCCGGGTGAGCGGCGCGGAAAATCCAGCAGATACTGGATTGCAGGTAGCAAAAACGCCAGCGTTTTGCCGGTGCCGGTCGGGGCGCAAGCCAGAATATCGCGAGCCTCCAGCGCAAAGGGCAGCACCATTTGCTGGATCTGGGTGGCTTGCTTAAAACCACATTTTTGCAGTGCCCGGTTCAGGGCCGGGTCCAGGTCAAACTCATCAAATTGCATGCATTGCTCTCTTGTGTAAAGCCGCTCATGGTGTAAAGCCGCTCTTGGTGCAAAACCGCCGGGCGGATGACAAGGTGACTGCGGCCAGATACACTTCACCCCGGAGGGATTATGGCAGCAGGTTTTCAATGTAAACAGTTTTTCATCGGTCATCAGCACTGCGCGATGAAAGTAGGCACCGATGCACTCTTACTAGGGGCCTGGGCCCGTATTCCTGCCACCGGCAGCCTGCTGGATATTGGCTGCGGCAGTGGCATTCTTAGCCTGATGCTGGCGCAGCGCAGTCAGGGTCTTCTGCCCATTACCGCGTTGGATCTGGATGCCGGTGCGGTGCAGCAAAGCCGTATCAATGTGGCTGCCAGCCCCTGGCCAGACGCTATTCAGGTGTTTGAGCAGGATATTCTAACCTATCAGCCGGCAGAGCGTTACTCTTTGCTGCTGAGCAATCCACCTTATTTTCATCAGGCTTTGCCAGCCAGGGAGCCAGCCCGCCAGCTGGCGCGCCACAGCGCTAGCCTGCCCTGGCCACAGTTAATGCAACAAGCCGCACAATTGGCCAGCGAGGATGCAGATTTTGCCCTGGTGATTCCGGTTGACGGCCTGCCCTTGCTGTTGCAGGCGGCTGAGATGAGTGGCTGGCAGTTGCGGTGTTTATGCCAGGTACAGCCCAATCCGCACAAAGCAGTGCGTCGGGCCCTGGTGCAGCTGAGTCGGCAACCGGTGGTGCCTGAGCACAGTCATTTGTGCATTCAGCAAGCCGATGGCCACTATACCAAGGCCTACCGCCAGCTGTTAAAAGACTTTTACCTGAAATTCTAGCCTGGGCTTTGCCCAAGCGATTACAACGTTTCCAGCTCAGACAGCAGCTGATCGACCCACTGCTTTAAGCGTTCATCTGTCAGTTCGTACTGGTTTTCATCATCCAGTGCCAGGCCATAAAACCATTGACCATCGTCGGTTAAAGCTTTGGAGGCTTCGAATTCATAGCCCCGATTGGGCCAGAGACCAATGCGATCGCAACGGTTGTGGCTGATAGCCTGATGCAGCATGCCAAGCGCATCCTGAAACCATTCGGTGTAGCCAATCTGATCGCCCATGCCATAGAGCGCGATGACTTTGTCGTTCAGATCCAGCCCGGCGATATCGGCCCAGCAGGCTTCCCAATCTTCCTGCAGTTCACCAAAGTCCCAGGTGGAAATGCCCAGGATCAGAATATCGTAATCCTGCATCCGGCTCAGTGGAGTATCTTTCAGGTTATGCAGTGCGACCAGCTCAGGTCCCAGCAATTGCTGAATTTTTTCCGCCACCATTTCGGTGTAGCAGGTGGTGGAGCCATAAAAAAGACCAATCTGCATGGGTCAGGTTCTCGGATCAGGCAAGACAGGGGCCAAGTGTAGCAAAAGCGGCACGCAGGCAAAAGCAAGGTAAGACTTACCTGAGCAAGTCTGTGTGAGAAACCGGCTGTCAGGATGGAAACTGAGGTGCTGTTCGCGGTACACTGATTGTTGAGAAAGTCTTTCATCCAAGAGCAGAATCGCGGTGGCGCAGCCAGAGCATCCATTGATCGAGCAATTTTTACAGCAGTTGTGGCTGGAGTCGGCCGCCAGTGCTCATACGCTCAGTGCATACAGCAGCGACATCCGGCAGTTCACGGCTTTTTTGGCTGAGCATGAGGCGGGGACAGACTTGCTGCAGGCGCAGCCAGAGCAGATTGAGTTTTATCTGGCGCATCGGCAGGATAAACAATACAGCGCACGCAGCACCTCGCGTTTATTAAGTGCCTTAAGGCGTTTTTACAGCTGGCTGCAGCACAGTGGTCAGCGTACCGATCATCCGCTCAGTCAAACCCTGAATCCCAAGCTGGGACTGAGTCTGCCGAAAAGCTTGTCGGAAGCTGAAGTGGAAGCCTTGCTGGCCGCGCCCGATCTGACCGCAACCATAGGGCTTCGTGATAAAGCCATGCTCGAAGTCCTCTATGCTGCGGGGCTTCGGGTCAGCGAATTGGTGGGGCTGACCCTGCGGCAATTGAATTTACGCCAGGGAGTTTTGCTGGTGCAGGGCAAAGGCCGAAAAGAGCGGCTGGTGCCGATTGGCGAAGAAGCCATGGACTGGCTGCAGCGTTATTTAGCTGAAGCCAGGCCCGATTTGCTAAATCAGCCGACAGAGGTCTTGTTCCCGAGCAGCCGTGGCCAGTTAATGACCCGTCAGACCTTCTGGCATCGGATCAAGTTTTACGCTAAGGTAGCGGGCATTCAAAACCCGTTGTCACCGCATACCTTGCGTCATGCCTTTGCCACGCATTTGCTGAATCATGGTGCGGATTTACGGGTCGTACAGATGTTACTCGGGCACAGCGATTTATCAACCACCCAAATTTATACCCATATCGCGCAGGCCCGCTTGAAGGACTTGCATCAACAACATCACCCTCGCGGTTAACTATCAGCGTTGGGATTAACTTAGAGTACAGGAAGCATCATGTTTCGATTTTCAATCTTACTTGCAGCACTTGGCTTGTGGAGCAGTGCAACGCTGGCAGAAGTGACCTCTGCTTATGATGAAGCCAACATCAGCCGTCAATTGACCCAGCTTGGCTTGCAGGTCGATTCGATGTCGCCATCACCAGTGGATGGATTAGTGCAAGTGTTTACCAATCGCGGGCTGTTTTTTGTCAGCAACGACGGCAACTTCTTTTTTGAAGGCAACGTATTTGATATTCAAAACCGCCAATTGGTCAACGAGCAGCAAATGCGGCCATTTCGTCAGCGGCAGCTTGAGCAGCACAGCGATTACATTGAGTACAAAGCCAAAAATGAGCGCCATGTGGTAACCGTCTTTACCGATCCCAGCTGTGGCTATTGCCGTCGTCTGCATCAGGAAATTGCCGATTACAACAAAGCGGGCATCACGGTACGTTATTTGGCTTTCCCTCGTGGTGGCCTTGGATCGGATACCGGCAAAGAGCTTGAAGCTATCTGGTGTTCGCGCGATAAAAACAGTGCCATGGACAGAGCCAAAGCAGGCCGTTCAGTGAGTGCCATTGAGTGCCGTAACCCGGTTGCTAACCACTACCAGTTGGGACAGGCCTTTGGTGTCACTGGTACCCCTGCGATTTTGTTGCCGACTGGCCAGATGATCCCAGGCTATCAGCCAGTAGCAGCCTTGGTTCAGCAGTTGACGAACTGATATGGCGACTAAGCAGCTCCGCCAACGCACTGTCCCAGCCGCGACCTTAGCCGGTGATTTGCATCCTGTGTTGCAACGTTTGTATCTAAGCCGTGGTGTGCGGGATGTGAAAGAGCTCAGCCGCACTGCGGCCGATTTACTGCCTTGGCAGCTTTTAAAAGGCATGGTCGAGGCCAGTGATTTGTTGATTGAGGCACTGCAAAGCCAGCAGCATATTGTGATTGTCGGTGATTTTGACGCCGATGGTGCCACCAGCACAGCGGTATTGATGGCGGGTTTAAAAGCCTTTGGTTTTAAATACCTGGAATACCTGGTACCGAACCGCTTTGAATATGGCTATGGCTTAAGCCCGGAAATTGCCGAGCTTGCCGTGGCGCAGGGCGCAGAGCTAATTATTACGGTGGATAATGGTATCTCTGCCATCGATGGGGTTGCGTTTGCAAAAGCCGCTGGGGTAAAGGTATTGGTCACCGATCACCACCTGGCCGGCAGCGAGTTGCCAGCTGCTGATGCCATCGTCAATCCAAACCAACCGGGCTGTGATTTCCCAAGCAAAGCCCTGGCCGGGGTAGGCGTGGCTTTTTACTTGCTGTTGGCTTTACGCGCCCGTTTGCGCGAGCAGCACTATTTTCAGGAAAAAGACCTGCAAGAGCCCAATCTGGCTGAGTTACTGGATTTGGTTGCGCTGGGTACGGTGGCTGATGTAGTGCCGCTGGATAGCAACAACCGCATTTTAGTGCACCAGGGCCTGCAACGTATTCGCTCTGGCCGCTGTCGGCCTGGTATTCAGGCGCTGATGGATGTGGCTAACCGCACTGCCAGCCGGCTGACTGCCAGCGACTTTGGCTTTGCACTGGCTCCCAGGCTAAATGCCGCTGGCCGGCTGGATGATATGTCGCTTGGCATCAGTTGCCTGCTGGCTCCTGAGCTTGGGCAAGCCCGCGAGCTGGCTGCCCGGTTGGATGAGCTGAATGTGGAGCGACGGGCTATCGAGCAGAGTATGCAGTTGGAAGCGCAGCAATTTTTGCGTCAGTTGTCCTTGCAGCAAGCGGAGCTGCCTGCCTGTTTGTGCTTGTATCAGGCCGATTGGCACCAGGGGGTGATTGGGATTTTAGCTGGCCGCATCAAAGAGCAGTACCACAGGCCAGTCATCGTGTTTGCCGAGGGCGATGCCGGTGAATTAAAAGGATCGGCCCGATCCATTCCTGGGCTGCATATCCGCGATATGCTCGAAGCCATCGCCAGTCAGTATCCGGGCTTGCTGAAAAAGTTTGGCGGCCATGCCATGGCAGCGGGTTTAACCATTGATGCCGACCGGCTGGAAACCTTTCAATTGGCACTTGATTATGTAGCCAGTCGCTGGGTCAGCGATGAGCTGTTGCTGGCGGAGCTGTTGACCGACGGTGAGTTGCCACAGGATTGCCTGGCGCTCGACTTTGCCGAGTTGCTGCAACAGGCGGGTCCCTGGGGGCAAGCCTTCCCGGAGCCAGTGTTCGAGGGCGATTTTCGCCTGCTGCAACAAAAAGTGCTGGCCGATAAGCACCTGAAATTGATGTTGCAGCATAGCTCAGGTCAATTAGTGGATGCTATCTGGTTCAATGCCGATCGCAGCAGCTGGCCTGATGTGAATGTGCAGCGGGTTCGGCTGGCGTATCAGCTGGATGTGAACGAATTTCGCCAGCAACAAAACCTGCAATTGCTGGTACGGCATATGATGGCCGTATAAACGGCGAAAACTACTGCCCTTGACGTGGAAATTTGCTACAATCCACGCCAATTTTTTGTTGCCGTAGCAAGGTTCAGTGTCCATGTTTGAAGTCAACCCAGTCCACCAGAGTATCAAAGACGTTACCGAGCGCACTGCTGTGCTTCGGGGGTATCTTTGACTACGATACCAAGCAAGAACGCCTGGAAGAAGTAAGTCGCGAACTGGAAGACCCAGCCATCTGGAATGAGCCGGAAAAAGCCCAGGCGCTTGGCAAAGAGCGTTCAGCACTGGAACAAGTGGTCAGCACCATCCAGAAGCTGGAACAAGGCGTGCAGGATGTGGCAGGCCTGGTGGAGCTGGCGGTGGAAGCCGACGACGAGGATACCTTTGAAGAAGCCAAGACAGAGCTGGCCGATTTGATACAACAGCTTGAGTTGCTGGAGTTTCGCCGTATGTTCTCTGGTAAGCACGATGCATCCGACTGCTATCTGGATATTCAGTCGGGCTCGGGTGGTACCGAAGCACAGGATTGGGCCAGCATGCTGATGCGGATGTACCTGCGCTGGGGCGAAGACAAAGGCTTTCATCCGGAACTGTACGAAGTCACCGATGGTGATGTAGCAGGTATTAAAGGCTGTACCATCAAGTTCAGTGGTGAATACGCTTACGGTTGGCTGCGCACTGAAACCGGTGTACACCGGCTGGTGCGTAAAAGCCCGTTTGATTCTGGCAATCGTCGCCATACGTCTTTTGCTTCGGTGTTTGTGGCGCCGGAAATTGACGATGATATCGAGATTGAAATCAATCCGGCCGATTTGCGCATTGATACCTACCGAGCCTCAGGTGCCGGTGGTCAGCATGTCAACCGTACCGACTCGGCCATTCGGATCACCCACTTACCGACCAATACAGTCGTGCAGTGCCAAAGTGATCGTTCGCAGCACAAAAACCGTGACAATGCCTTCAAGCAACTGCGCGCCAAGCTGTACGAGCTGGAGCTGCAAAAACAAAATGCTGAGAAGCAGGCGCTGGAAGACAGCAAGTCGGATATCGGCTGGGGCAGCCAGATCCGCTCCTATGTGCTGGATGACTCCCGCATTAAAGATTTACGGACCGGTGTTGAGACCCGCAATACCCAGGCGGTGCTGGACGGCAATCTGGATAAATTTATCGAAGCCAGCTTAAAAGCCGGCTTATAAGTTCAATTACGCTATAACTTACATGACTCAGGAATCGAAAATGGCCGAACAGCAGAATCAAGATAACGAAATTCAGGACGTTAACAAGCTGATTGCTGAGCGAAAACATAAATTAGCGGCACTGCGCGAAGACGGTTTTATGTTCCCGAACGATTTTCGGCGCGACAGTATTTCCAGCGATGTGATTGCCACCTATGGGCACCTGAGCAAGGAAGCGCTGGAAGAACAAAAAATCACCGTTAGCCTGGGTGGTCGTATCATGACCCGGCGCATCATGGGCAAGGCCAGCTTTACCACCATTGCGGATATGGGTGGCAAAATTCAACTCTACGTCGCCCGAGACAGCTTGCCAGAAGGTGTGTACAACGAGCAATTTAAAAAGTGGGATCTGGGCGATATTATCGGTGCCAGCGGCCACTTGTTTAAAACCCAAACCGGTGAGTTAACGGTGTGGCTGACGGATATCCGCTTGCTGACCAAAGCTCTGCGGCCGCTGCCAGATAAATTCCATGGTTTAACCGATAATGAAGCCCGTTATCGTCAACGGTATCTGGATTTAATTTCGAACGAGCAATCGCGTAAAACCTTTTTGGTGCGCAGTAAAACGGTGGCCTATATCCGTCGCTTTTTCAACGATGAAGGTTTTCTTGAAGTGGAAACGCCAATGTTGCAAGGCATTCCGGGCGGCGCCTCAGCGCGGCCGTTTGAAACACATCACAATGCACTGGATATGCAAATGTTTTTGCGTATCGCCCCCGAGCTGTATTTAAAGCGGCTGGTGGTAGGTGGTTTTGAAAAAGTATTTGAGCTGAACCGTAACTTCCGTAATGAAGGGGTGTCGACCCGCCATAACCCAGAATTCACCATGCTGGAATTTTACTGGGCTTATGCCGATTACAACGACTTAATGGACTTAACGGAAAAGTTGTTCCGGGGCCTGGCACTGGATATTTTGGGCACGACCGAAGTACCGTATCAGGGCGAAGTCTTCGATTTCGGCAAGCCGTTCGCCCGCATGTCGGTTACTGAGTCTATTTTGCACTACAACCCGACGGTAAGCAAAGAGCAGCTGGCAAGCCGTGAAGCGGTCGCTGAACTGGCGAAAAGCCTTGGCATTGAAGTGAAAGCCAACTATGGCCACGGTCGTATTCTGATGGAAGTGTTTGACGAGCTGGTAGAAACCAAGCTGCGTCATCCAACCTTTATTACCGAATACCCGGCGGAAGTGTCCCCACTGGCAAGGCGCAACGATCATAACCCGGACATAACTGACCGCTTCGAATTCTTTATTGGTGGCCGTGAGCTAGGGAATGGTTTTAGCGAGTTAAACGATGCCGAAGATCAAGCCGAGCGTTTCCTTGAGCAGGTGAAACAAAAAGATGCCGGTGATGATGAAGCCATGTTTTACGACGAGGACTTTGTCACTGCACTGGAGCATGGCTTACCGCCGACTGCAGGCCAGGGCATTGGGATCGATCGTTTGGTGATGCTACTGGCCGATGCACCTTCGATCCGCGATGTAATCCTGTTTCCACATATGCGGCCAGAGGCGAAATAACTGCCTTATCGCTGGCCGAGGAGCCTCGGCCAGCGATACTTCTTATTGACCAATTCGGGTGCGAACTTCATTGACCAGCGGTGAGTGACCCAGGCCGTTGTTATTGGCCCACTCGATATAGCCTGCCTGCTCTAGTGCAGCAGAGCGCATCTGTTTCACAATGAAACTGCCTATTTCAAATGACTCATTACGCATGGCAAATTGCAATAAGGTCTCGTCGTTGCAACGGATCCCATCGTATATATTGCGTAAGTTCAATCGGTTGTCAGACAGATAACGACGCATCTGGTTTCGGTCATCTTGTTGCACCATGCTGCAAACCATCTCGGCTTGAGGATCCGCTAAGGTCATACCGGATAGTAACAAGGGGGCTAAGGCAAAGATTGCTTTTTTCATGATGGGCATCTCATCAAATTGAATGGGGAAACAAAGAGCTGGGCTTAGCTCTTTGTTTCAGTATAGTCTTAATTTGGCAATTGCCAGCAAAGGCCGATATTTTTTAACTGGAACGTCCGACCGATAAATCAGCCAGCTGCAACAAGGCTGCTTTGAAAGGATTGTCGGAAAGAGCATCCAACGCCTGCTTGGCTTTCTGTGCTTCCTGCTCAGCTTTACGGCGGGTGTAGCCAAAAGCATCCGTTTGCTGCATTGCAGCCATAATGGCATCCAAATGCTGCAGGCCATTGCCATCGATAATGGCACTGCGAATAAGGGCTTGCTGCTCCGCATTGCCATGTTTCAGCGCATGGATCAATGGCAGAGTTGGCTTCCCTTCAGCAAGGTCATCGCCAATGTTTTTGCCAAGTTCAGCCTGATCAGCCTGATAATCCAGCACATCATCAATTAGCTGAAACGCGGTGCCAAGATGCACGCCATAAGCGCGCATGGCCTTTACCACTGCGTCAGGTTGGTCCGCCAAAATCGCAGCCAGCTCGGTGGCGGCTTCAAACAGCTTGGCCGTTTTGCAGTAAATGACCTGCAGGTAGCTGTCTTCGCTGGTGTCAGCATCGTGTACGTTCATCAGCTGCAATACTTCACCCTCAGCGATCTTATTGGTGGCATCGGCCAGAATGGACATCACCTCCATACGTCTTAGCGATACCATCAACTGAAACGCACGGGTATAGAGGAAATCACCGACCAGCACGCTGGCCTGATTGCCAAACACGGCATTGGCGGTTTCTTTACCGCGCCGAAGAGTGGATTCATCCACCACATCGTCGTGCAACAGGGTAGCAGTATGAATAAACTCAATGATGGTCGCCAGAGTGATATGATCCTGTCCCTGATAACCGACTGCGCGGGCAGCGAGCGTGGTAAGTAATGGACGTAGTCGTTTGCCGCCGCTATTGACGATGTAAATGCCTAGCTGGTTAATTAAAGCTACATCCGATGTCAGCTGGGAAAAAATATGTTGATTGACTGCAGTCATATCGTCCTGAGATAACTGCCGGATCTGCTCTGGTAACATCAAAAAACCGCTTTGTTAAAGGGATGAAATTGCCGCAATTCTACACCATGGGCCAGAGGGACTCCAAGCAAAACGGGATCCTTTTGCCAGCGAAGGGATCTTTTTCGAATTTGCACTTGCGAGGTCAGGGGAAATTGCGTACAATTCGCGCCCTGTGAATTGAATTAACACGCCTCTTCTATTATGCACAGGCGTGCTTTGTACGGAGTTAACTATGTACGCGGTTTTCCAAAGTGGTGGTAAACAGCACCGTGTGACTGAAGGTCAGACCCTGCGTCTGGAAAAGCTGGATTTAGATGCCGGCGCCACAGTCGAATTTACCCCTTTGATGGTAGCAAATGGTGAGAACATCAGCATTGGTACCCCTGTTGTCGAAGGCAGCAAAGTGGTTGCGGAAGTGGTCAGTCATGGCCGTCACGATAAAATCAAGATCGTGAAATTCCGTCGTCGTAAGCATTCACGCAAGCAGATGGGCCACCGTCAGTGGTTCACTGAAGTGAAAATTACCAGCATCAGCGCGTAATCGAGGAGTACTAAACCATGGCAAGTAAAAAAGGTGTAGGTAGTACCCGTAACGGTCGCGATTCAGAAGCTAAACGCCTAGGTGTTAAGCGCTTCGGTGGTGAGTCTGTTTTAGCGGGTAACATCATTGTTCGTCAGCGTGGAACCAAGTTCCATGCCGGTACTAACGTAGGAATTGGCCGTGACCATACCTTGTTTGCACTGTCTGACGGCAAAGTTCAGTTTGAAGTCAAAGGCGAGCACAATCGCAAATACGTCAGCATTGTTGCTGAATAAGCTTCCTGCTGCGACAAGACCCCGCCCTGGTGCGGGGTTTTTTGTATCTGCTAACCGTGAAACATACTGCGAAGGTTTTGCTGCGGGTACTTTGGTATATACTAGTGCTGAGCATAGCGTGATGCACCCCATATTCTTTGAATCAGGTAACCACAGATGAAATTTGTTGATGAAGCCGTGATCCGGGTAGAAGCCGGCGATGGTGGGAACGGAATAATCAGTTTTCTGCGCGAAAAATTTATTGCCAAAGGTGGCCCGAATGGTGGCGACGGTGGCGATGGTGGTGACGTGTATTTGGTGGCAGATACCAATCTGAATACCTTGGTAGATTATCAATTCGAACGTTTTCACCGCGCTGAACGTGGTCAGAACGGTATGAGCAAGAACTGCACGGGTAAACGTGGTGAGGATCTTGAGCTACGTGTGCCGGTCGGTACCCGGGCCATTGATATTGATACCAACGAAGTGATTGGTGACCTGACGAAAGCTGGTCAGCGATTGCGGGTGGCAAAAGGTGGCTGGCATGGCCTTGGCAATGCCCGCTTTACCAGCAGTACCAACCGGGCCCCGCGCAAGAAAACCAATGGTACGCCCGGTGAGATCCGTAATTTGCAGCTGGAACTGATGTTGCTGGCGGATGTGGGATTGCTTGGTTTGCCCAATGCTGGTAAGTCGACCTTGATACGCTCTGTATCAGCGGCTAAGCCCAAAGTCGCTGATTATCCTTTTACCACTTTGGTTCCGAATTTGGGCGTGGTACGGGTGGATGCCCATCGCTCTTTTGTCATCGCAGATATCCCAGGATTGATTGAAGGTGCCTCCGAAGGTGCTGGCTTGGGGATTCAGTTTTTGCGTCACCTGGAGCGCTGTCGCCTGCTGATCCATCTGGTTGATGTGTTGCCAGCCGATGGGTCGGATCCGGCGGATAACGCCAAAGTGATTGTTGAGGAGCTGCAAAAGTACAGCACGAAGCTGGCTGATAAGCCGCGCTGGTTGGTCTTTAACAAAACCGATTTGGTACTCGAGGATGAGTTGGCCGAGATCCAAGCTAAGGTGGTCGCTGCGCTTGATTGGCAGAACCCAGTCTATAGCATTGCTGCTGCTAGCAGTACCGGCACTAAAGAGCTGGCCAAAGCGGTATTTGATTATCTGGATGAATTGCCCAGAGAGCAAGAACATGCGGACGTTGCGGATCCAGAGCAGTTTAAATGGCATGATGATGAGCCGGTGCATGGTCAGGCGGTACATCAACCACACGACGACAGCGATGACGATTTTGATGATGACGACGACGATGATTACGAGGTCGAAGTCATTTACCAGCGTTAGCAGGAGGCGACATGATTTCGATGATCGCTGCTATGGCACACAATCGGGTGATCGGATTGGATAACGATATGCCCTGGCATATGCCGGCCGATTTGCAGCACTTTAAGCGTCTTACCACTGGTAAAACCGTGCTGATGGGCCGTAAGACCTATGATTCCATTGGTCGCGCCTTACCAAACCGCCGTAATCTGGTGATAAGCCGTCAGCTGGCGCCTGAGAGCACTGATGCTGAATGGTTTAATAGCCTGGATGCGGCTTTAGCTGCAACCAGCGCAGATGAAGAAATAATGGTGATGGGTGGGGCGGAAATCTATCGGCAGTGTCTGCCAAAAGCAGAGCGACTTTATCTGACAGAGATTGATGCTGAGTTGCCAGGCGATACCTGGTTCCCAGATTACCTTGCTGTTGCCAGCTGGCAGTTGCTTAGGGAAGAAAAGCATCCAGCTGATAGCAAAAATCCATATGCGTATCAATTTATTACTCTGCAACGAGTGGTTTAGCTGATCAACATTTGCGCAGGCTGCTACATATTGCTACTATGATTTCAAAGCTGATGTGTATTTGAGGAGACGTAGATGAAGTTGTTGCCTACTTTGGTTTGTAGTGCTGTGCTTGCCGGAGCCATGGTGTTTGCACCTGTAGCTTCAGCCGATCAGCAACTGGCCGCCTCCATGTGTGACTACGTGGCTGCAGATGATCGCAATCGCTTTCGGAAAGTATTAAGTGACTACCGTTTACGACTGCGTAATATATACGATGGTGTTGTTTGTAATGGTGAAAGCCTGGTTCGGCATGCATTTCGCAGTAATGCGAATGATGTTGGCGAATTTATTATTCGTCAGTTACCGGGCTCGCAAATTGCTGACTCAGGCGATATAGAGTGGGCACAGGCCAATGGCTTTGGTGATACGCCATTGTTTGCGTCACTGCAGGATCGTGCTGGCAGCTAATAGCAAGGCTCCGCCCAATAAAAAATCCGCCAATCGGCGGATTTTTTATTGGGCGGAGCAGCCTGGATCAGACTTTAAACTGATCGACTGACTGCCTTAGTTCCTCAGCCAAGCGAGCAACTTCATGGCTGGAGTCTGAGGTTTGCTCTGCACCCGATGCGGTTTCTTCAGCAATGGATACAATCGACTCAAGCAGCTGGCTGATATCATTGGCCACTTGGTTCTGCTCTTCTGCTGCATGGGCGATTTGCTCACTCATATCCCGCGCCTGGTGCACTGCATGGGTAATCGAATCAAGCGCCTTGTCCTGAATATCGGTCTGAGAAACACAGTTCTCAGCTTGCTTCTTACCTTTCTTCATGGCTTCTACCGCATTCTGCGCACCTTTTTGCAGCACTTCAATCATCGCCTGAATTTCTTGCGTTGACGCCTGCGTTTTACTGGCCAGCGAGCGGACTTCATCGGCAACTACGGCAAAGCCTCGGCCTTGCTCGCCTGCCCGCGCAGCTTCAATGGCAGCATTAAGTGCCAGCAAGTTAGTTTGCTCGGCAATACCACGGATCACATCCAAAATGCTACCAATGGAGGCACTGTCTTGATGCAGCTTGTTAATGACCAAAGAGGCTTGCTCAACTTCGTGCGACAGTTCGGTAATGATTTGCTTGTTGGTTTGTGAGATCCCTTTAACGCGTTCGGCTTCACTATCGGCATTCTTAATTTCAGCCAGGGCGTCGCCAGCGCTTTGCATGACACCTTGTGAGGTGCTACTCATCTCAGTGGTAGCGGTCGCAGCCTGCGTAACCTGAGACTTTTGCTCCTTAATGGCGCCACTGGTTTGAACCGTGATCGCTGAGGTTTGTTCTGAGGCCGCTGCCAGCTGGGTAGAGCGGGAAATGATGCCTTTAATCAGTTGTTGCAGGCTGTCGATGACCTTATTGCAATTGCGCGAC
This sequence comes from Alkalimonas amylolytica, assembly GCF_900107845.1. Taxonomy (GTDB): domain Bacteria; phylum Pseudomonadota; class Gammaproteobacteria; order Enterobacterales; family Alteromonadaceae; genus Alkalimonas; species Alkalimonas amylolytica. The sequence continues at coordinate 498,819 of NZ_FNRM01000001.1, read as the reverse complement.
AGCTCGGCAAACTCATCGTGGCCTTTCACTTCGAGCTTACGAGTCAAATCGCCGGAAGCTACGATGCCCAGAATCTCATTAACCCGGTGCAGCGGTTGGGTTATGCTGCGAACTGTCCAAATAGTAATACCAGCCGCCAGCACCACAGAGATAAACATCACCACAAAGTTGAAGGTTACCGCATTGCTGACATTCGAGGCAGAAGCTTGCTGAATATCGTCGGCTGCACTGCGGGCTTGGCTAAGCAGCGCATTCAGTTGCGTTAAGCCTGCATTGGTATGCTGATCTGTCTGGGTAAGTAAAGTCTCTGCAGCCTCAATCGATTGTAGATGCTGTTCTTTCAAACGGATCAGTCCGCTACTGCCAGATAAAAGTTGTTCAATTTCTGCTACTTTCTCTGCCAAATCAGAAACTAAATCAAGGCTGCCAGCTTGTTGTTGTACAGTGGCAAAATTTTGAGTTAACTCACCTAAGCGAAAATTCAGTTCATTCGCTACCGTATTAGCAATGACTGGGTTTTCGGTACGAATCAGATCGACGGCTGTACTTATCAAGGTATTCAGACCCATTTCAATCTGAGTTGCTGACTCATAAGCATCTGGAAACCGAGTGCGTACATCGCGGACATCGGTAAAATCCAGAATAAACATAGCGGCGTCGTCGGATGCAGTTTCCAGCGCCTCCATCCGTTGATTCAGGTTGTCGCGTAAAGTCAGACGATTGGTTAGCTGATCAAATAAACGATCACTGGCTGGTAGGAATTGATTGTAGACGTCACGTACCTGGGTGTAGGCAACTCTTAGTTCTTCTTCATTTTCAATCGCCTGCTGTAAGTTCTGCGCTGAGCGATTGAAGGTTTCGCGCTCTTGATTAAACTGGCGTTGGAAACGACTGATCTCATCCAGCTCATCGGCATAAAAAGCCTGCAGGCTAATTTTGCTCATAATAACAAACTGGCTCTGCAACGCCGAACTGTTCTCCAGAGCTGGAATGGATACGTTGTTGACCTGGGTGGTGGAGTTATTGATGCTGTTCAGACTAAAGTATGCTGAGATACCAATGATCAGCAGTAGTAAGGAGATGATGCCGAAGCCACCAATGACCCTGAGCGCTACAGTTAACTTCATAAAAACTCCCGATGGACTGGCCAGTCAGACATTTCTAGAAAAAAGTCTGATGAATCAGCCATTAGTTTAGCTAAATTCATGCTGAATACCAAAGGCTATAGCAAGCTGAGAGCCGTATTAGTCGATCAGCATGGTTTTTTTCTGATATCCGTTGACACTATACCGCTGTTTTGTCTGAATACAATAGGCGGTTAAGAGATTCCCCCAGACGCAGCCTGTGTCAAGCGCGATGGCTTTTGGGTGAAGACAGGTGCCATTTAATGCCGCCCAGTGACCAAACAAAATCGTGGTGGTAGCCTGCTGTGGCCAAAAATCAAACCAGGGTTTGAGTGGGCTGTTGCTGTCGGGCTCGCCTTTTTCTTTGAACTCCAGCCTGCCATCCGGATGGCAGAACCGCATTCGGGTCAGTGCATTGATGGTAAAGCGCAGTTGATCATCCTGGTTGTCTGAGGCAGACCAGCTGCTGGGCTCATTGCCATACATAGTGGCTGTTAGTGACTTTGCATCCTGTTGCAGTGCTTCAGACACTCTCTGGGCCTGCGCGAGAGCCAGAGTACGATCCCAACCTGGCGGAATACCAGCATGCACCAGTAAGTGTTGTTCATCTGGGCTATGGATCAGTGGCTGTTGGGTTAACCAATGAATAAGTTCGTCAAAATCTGCTGCCTGTTGCAGATTATCCAGCTGATCACTGACTTTAATGCGGCCGTAGCCATAGGCACTGGCAATCAGATTTAAATCATGGTTGCCAAGAACAGTAACCGCTGCAGAGCCTAGAGCGCGGATAAAACGCAGTGTTTCAAGTGATTTTGGGCCCCGGGCAACTAAATCACCACACAACCACAGTTGATCCTGTTTTTCATTGAAATCAATAGCAGTCAGCAAATGCTGCAGCTGGTCATAGCAACCCTGAATATCACCAATGACGTAACTAGCCACAATGGTCCCTGTTAATGCAAAATATTGGGCAGTGCCAGGCGGAACAGTGGGATCGCCACCTGAAACTCCTGTTGGTTTTGATCCAGCATAATGTAGTGGCCTTGCATGGTGCCTACCGGTGTTTCCAAAATAGCACCACTGGTGTAACTGTAACTTTCACTGGGCGCCAACACGGGTTGTTCACCAACCACGCCTTCACCATCGACCTCTACTTGCTTGCCGTTGGCATCGCTTATTAACCAATGCCGGCGAAGAAGCTGTATGGTTTCAGTGCTGGTATTCTCTATCTGGATGCTGTAGGCAAACACATATTTGTGCTCGTCAGGCACGGACTGTGCGGCAATGTAAAAGGTTTCTGCTGTCACCCGTATGTCTGCTGGGTTCATGAGGCTTTGCTTTCCTGTTGCGTGGCTAACCAACGGCCAATGCGAATAAAGTCATCAACCGATAATTGTTCCGGACGTTGCCCAGGATCAAGAGCAAGGGATTCAAGTTGCTCGGCCGTAGCCAGATTACCCAGACAATTGCGAAGCGTTTTACGGCGTTGATTGAAGGCTTCCAGGCAGACCTGGTTTAAAATGTGCACTGGCACCTGCTCCGTTTCAGGGCGGTTGCGAGGCAGGAGTCGGACCACAGCGGAGTCTACTTTAGGAGCAGGTTTAAACGCGCCGGGGCCTACCTCTACTACAGGTAAGGCCTCGCAATAGTACTGCGTCATTACCGTTAAACGGCCAAATGCTTTACTGCCGGGAGCTGCGGTCATGCGTTGTACCACTTCTTTTTGCAACATGAAATGCATGTTTTCAATCAAGGGACAAAAGTGGAATAAATGAAACAGTAAGGGGGTAGAAATATTGTACGGCAGATTACCGAAGATTTTCATCTTCTTGCCCGGCTCAGCCAGGCTGGCAAAGTCAAACTTCATCGCATCAGTTTGGATGATGGTTAGTTTATCTGCCAGTAATGGGTGCTGCGACAAGCGTGCAGCAAGGTCCCGATCCAGCTCAATGACTGTGAGTCGATCTGTGCGTTCAGCCACCGGCTCGGTAATAGCACCCAGGCCAGGGCCAATTTCTATTAGTATTTCACCGACTTGTGGTCGGATGGCTTTGACAATGCGCTCGATAACGACGGGGTCGTGCAAAAAGTTCTGACCAAAACGTTTTCTGGCTTTGTGTTCGGGTTGATTCATAGGCTTGAGGTTGCTCCGGCGGTGCGAGCAGATGCACGCTGAATAAGTTGAATGGCCTGCTCGACGGCATGCAGCAAGCTACCTGGATCGGCTTGGCCAGTTCCTGCCAAATCAAGGGCTGTGCCGTGATCGACCGAGGTACGAATTAAGGGTAAACCCAGGCTGATATTGACCGACTTACCAAACCCCATGTGCTTGAGTACTGGTAGACCCTGATCATGATACATAGCCAGCACGGCATCGGCATCGTTCAGGTATTTCGGTTGAAACAAGGTATCAGCCGGTAAGGGACCTACCAAGTCCATACCTTGCTGTCGCAACATTTCCAGGGTAGGAATCATGATATCCAGCTCTTCGCGCCCAAGATGACCATTCTCACCTGCGTGAGGATTCAGGCCACAGACATAGATACGGGGCTGCTCAATACCAAATTTTTGCTGCAGATCCTGATGCAAAACCTGCAGCACCACTTGCAAACGTTCACTGGTAATGGCTTTCGCGACATAAGCCAGCGGGATATGAGTGGTTGCCAGTGCGACTCTGAGACCTTCTGTCGCCAGCATCATCACGACGTGGCTGCTGTTGCACTGGTGAGCAAAAAATTCGGTGTGGCCGCTAAACGGGATGCCAGCCTGATTGATGATACCTTTATGAACCGGGCCGGTTACGATAGCGGCAAAAGCTCCGGCGATGGTTTGCTCCCCGGCAAAACGGAGCGTTTCAACTACATAAGGACCATTGGCCTCATTCAGGATACCCGGCGCTACGGCTTCAGCAGTTTGAAAAGGAGCCAGTGTCAGGCTACCAGCCCTTTGTGGACGGGCCGCTTGGTCCGGTTGATAGGGGAGCAACTCGACCTGCAGCCCCAGTAGCTTCGCCCGCTGCTGAAGTAGCTCGGCATCAGCACAGACCACTAGTTCAACCGGCCAGTCACGACTGGCCAGCTGCAGTACTAAATCAGGACCTATGCCCGCCGGTTCGCCCGGAGTAATACCAAGACGCTGCGTCATGCTTTAATCCAGAACCTCAATGTAGGCTTCATCACGAAGCTCACGTAGGAAGGTGGTAGACTCTTCACTAAAGCGGCGATTAAAAATCATTCGGTAGATTTGCTCACGTTGCCGATCCGCCGTGGCATCGACCGAGCGGCGCTCTAGCACTTGTACCACGTGCCAGCCATGTTCAGTCCGAAATGGCTCACTGATTTCATTCAGATCCAGGCTGCGTAAGGTATCACGGAACTCAGGCACAAAAATATCAGGCTCAGCCCAGCCCAGATCACCGCCATTATTGCGTGAACCAGGGTCTTCTGAATGCTCGCGTGCAAAATCGGCAAAGCTGACATTGCCATTACGGAAATCTGTGACAAAGCGGGCTAGCCTATCACGGGCGCGTTCCTCACTTAAGATAATGGACGGCCGGATCAGCACATGGCGTGATTTAACTTCCTCGATTTCAGCGACATTCTCACCCCGGATATCAAAGATGGTCAGGATGTGAAAGCCTGCGCCTGAACGAAGTGGGCCTATCATGTCGCCACGACGCTTACCGCGGATGGCTTCGGCAAACAAGGTTGGCATTTCATTGATGTTCATCCAGCCCATATCACCGCCTTCAAGGGCTCGGCTGCCTGATGATGACGTAATGGCCTGCTGGCGAAAATCAGTTCCCTCTCTTAGCAACTCGAGAACACGATCAGCCTGTCGACGGGCCTGCTCAATATCATCGGTGCTGGCTTGATTGGGTAAGCCAATTAAAATATGGCCAATGTTGTATTGTTCGGATGTGGCTCCTTGTTCCTGCATCACCCGTAGTAAGCTTTCAACCTCTTGCGGGCTGATGTAAATGCGGCGCTGAACAGCATTGCGCATCACTTCGTTGGTGGTGATCTCTTCGCGCAAACGTTCACGAAATTGCTGATAGCTGCCTTCTTCTTGCTCAACCTGCACCCTGAACTGATCCAAGCTCATGCCTTCGCCTGCAGCAATGCGCTGAATGGTTTGATCCAGCTGGGCATCACTGATTTGCAGGCCCATACGATTGGCCATCTGCATTTGCAAGCTGGTTTGTATTAGGCGCTCCAAGGCCTGTACTCGTAATACTTGATCCGAGGGTAAACCCTGGCCCTGTGAGGCAGCATTCCGCTTCACGCGATCCACGACTTCCCGGACTTCGGACTCAAGCACTACACCACTATCAACAATGGCTGCGATCCGATCGATCTCCCGCTCAGCGCCATGGCTCTGAGGCCCGGACAGCAAGCAACCGACAAGTACAATACAGGACAATAATCTCATAAACCCCTACACTAATTATTCAATAAATATGGACGGCGATAGCTGAAGATGCCATTAGATAACATGTCTGTGACGGCAAAACCAGCATTATCACCAAAGCCTTTTAACACAAATTGCAGCGAAATACCGTGATCAAAGCGTCTGGGGGCAGCGAAGTCAAATGGCTCTCTACCCAGTTCTGCCATAATTTGTCGCCTTGCGACAACACGGACTGCCCAGCAACAGGACTCAAATTGTAACCCGAGATGCGCATCCAGTAACTGGCTGCGTTTTAGGTCGTAATAATAACTGGCTACCAGTTGCCATTCATCAGCAACTGGCAAGGTACCCAGTAAACCAAGCTGACTGATTTCGTAGTCTGAGACTGCCTGACTGTATCGATGGTTCAACTGAAACAGCTTTTTGTCACTGCCCCGATAATCCAGGGTGGCATTGCTTTTTACCAGAGTGCGACTGTCACTGTCGTACTGCACACCGGCACTGACAAACCAACGATGGTGCCATTGCCACATGGCCTCCGCTGCTAGCATCGACTCAATACCGGTCAGATTTTGCTGGTGGGGATCATCCTGCTCTGTGGGTGATTGCAGAAAAATAATCTGGCCCAGACTAAAACGAAACAGCTCTCGATCAGCGCCATCATAAATTCGGCTGGTAGCGCCTAAGGTCAGTTGATTCGCTTCGTTAATGCGATCCAGGCCCGAAAAGCGGTTCTGACGGAAAAGTCCATAGTAGTCATCCTGCAGCCGGGTGGTGTCGTACAAGCCTATGTTGCGCTGGTCTCTGTAAGGTACATAAAGATATTGCAGCTGTGGCTCCAATGTCTGGATGCCGCCTTCTGAGCCGCCTTGCAACGGACGCTCAAAGTTAAGTTGAGCACGCAAGCGGAGTTTTGGCAAGGTACGTTGAACCCGGCTATCTTCTTGCGATAAAAAATGATGGCTGTTCTGTTGATAGCGGGTGTGCATGAGGCTGGCCTCGGCTACCAACTCTGCACCCGGAGTGATCCAGGGCAGCCTGAGCTCTGGTTCCAGATGGGTGCGATGCGCAGAATGGATCAGGGCGGCATCGTTGCGAAAGTGGGCGTAGTTTGCCTGCCAATCGAATTCAAACCAGGCAAGTTGCAGGGCCTCTGCTGCCCGAACTTCCAGTTGAGGTACCGCCATATAAGCTTTGTCATAGTCGCCCAGTACTGAGAACCCCTGCAACTGCAAGCGTGCTAGCATTTGATCGCCAAAATAAGAGAGGTTCGCTTGCTTTAGTAATTGCGTATCGCTGGGGTTAACATGATCGGAGCCCAGCTCGGTGAGATATGCATCATCACTTATTTCGGTCACATCGACAGTCGCGCGCCAGCGAGGGTTTAAATCACTAAGTTGCTGATAGTGCCCCAGGTAGCGTTTGCCCAGCTCTGATCTATCCTGATCCTTGTGCATGTATTCCAGATGCATCAGTCCCTGATGCGCTTCCGTCAGATAACGAAACTCAGACTTTAACTGAAAGCCACGATTCGTCATCAAGCGAGGCGTTAACGTCATATCGTAATGTGGTGCCAGGTTCAGATAATAGGGTAACTCTAAATCCACCCCCAACCGTTGCGAGTTACTCACCTTGGGCAAAAGTAAGCCTGAGCGACGTTCATCGGAGATAGGAAATGACAGGTAGGGCAAATAAAGGACTGGAACATCATGAACTCGAAATACGGTATGCCAGGCTTCACCCCAGCCTTCATCGGCATTCAGTTGAATGCGGTTTGCATGCAAAGCCCAGCTGTTATCCCCGTCCGGACAGGCAGTAAAGTTGGCGCGCTGCAATTCTAGCTGTCGCTCAGTGACTGACAGAACCTCCGCCGCCCCTCGGCCTGCCTGCTCAACCAACTGATAATGCGCTTCAGATAATTCGACCCGATTACTGGCGAGATCAGCTTGAAATTGTTGACTACGCACGGCAATGGCGGAGCTGAAATAATCAATGCCTCCTTGAGCCAGAATTTGTTGTCTACTCTGGTCGTAACTTGCTTGAGGTGCTTGCAACAAGGTATCACGATAGCTGACCTGAACAGCCCCATCAAAGCTGGCATATTGATTATTGCTAAGCCGCAATCCTTCGGACTCGATACGCACCTGATTGCTGGTACGATCAAGCTTGGCAAACGCTGCAGGTTGAACCAGCGGCGCATAACAACTGGACGGTGTCGCTTCCGATAGCGTTTCCGGTATTTTTGCAGCTATACCAGAGGGCTGAACACAAAGTAGGGCCATCAGGCAGCCTATCGCCAGGCTGGTCAAGCGAAACGTCATCTGTTTGTTAAACCTTGATCTGTCTTTGGAAGAATGCGCGAGTGCTTATGATAAAGCAAATTGTTGTACCCCGCTATGCTGTTCTGTTGCCAAGCCGCACAAACGCTATGTTAGAGACTGGTACAGTCACGTAGTACTGGTATAATGGCTACCATTTGATTCTAGATACTGGCTGTTATACGGGGGTTGTCTGACTATCTGCTTAGCTGGAAAACTTCCCAAGGCTCTGAAGGAGTTCTCTGGTGTGGGGTAAAATTCTTGGAGCCTTATTTGGTATGGCTATTTTGCGCTTACCCGGTCTCTTTATCGGTTTATTGATAGGGCATTGGTTTGATCGGGCGCTTAGCCGGCAATTTGAACGTCAGGGTGGCTTCCAGCGTTTATTCCGCAATCAGCAAGAAGCGCAGGGCATTTTTATGTTCAGTACCTTCGCCGTGATGGGACATCTGGCGAAGTCATCTGGTGTGGTGACCCCGGCCCACATTCGTCAGGCCCAGCACTTTATGGAGCAGCTTGGCCTGAACGCTGCTCAGCGAAAAGAGGCACAAGATGCCTTTCGGGATGGCAAGGCCAGCCACTTCCCCTGGCAACAACAACTGCAGGAATTAAAAGAGGCATACCGTAACCGGCCTGATGTGCTGATGCTGTTTTTGGAAATTCAACTCGGCATTGCTTTGGCTGATGGCAAAATCACCCCACGGCAGCGGGCGCTTTTGAGTCTTATAGCAGAGCAATTGGATTTTTCAGCCTTGCAGTTTGAACAAATCCTTGGGCGCTATGAAGCGGAGGCTCGCTTTACCCATCGTCGACACCAAAGTCGAAGCACACAACCGTCGGGCTCGAGCCTGGCGGATGCTTATGCTTTACTCGGTGTATCCGATGACTGCAGTGAAGCTGAGTTGAAGAAGGCCTACAAACGATTGATGGCGCAGCATCACCCGGATAAATTAATCGCTCAGGGGATGCCGAAGGAAATGTTGGAGCTGACCAAGCAAAAAACCCAAGAGATACAGGCAGCCTATGCGCTTATCAAGCAAAATCGGGCGCGTTGATTACTTTTTTCATTTACTTTTTCAGAGGTAGCGTGCATGCAAATGGATGCCAGTTGGCTGCAGCGTTTGAAAAAAATTGAGCAAAGCCATTACTTTCAAGGTTTTGTGATTGCGGTTATTGTCATTGCGGCGTTAGCCGTAGGCGCTAAAACCTATCGCCTGCCCGGGTGGCTTGAACAAGGCATCAGTGTGCTTGATGTGGCGATTACCTTATTCTTTTTGGTCGAAATCAGCATCCGTTTTTTATCGGCTGAGCAGAAAAAAAGGTTCTTTCATGACGGTTGGAATTTGTTTGATACCTTAATTGTTGTGGCCAGCTTGATTCCGCTGCCAGACAGTGAGATGGTGGTCATTGGTCGTTTGCTGCGAGTGCTGCGAGTGCTGCGCTTGGTATCCATTGTTCCGGAGCTGCGCTTTTTAATCAATGCTTTGCTGAAAGCCATCCCTAAGATGGGCTATATCGCGCTGTTGATGTTTATCATTTTCTATATTTTTGCGGCAGTAGGTTCTATTTTCTTTGCGCAGATTGATGAATTCCTCTGGGGGGATATTGCGATTTCCATGCTGACCCTGTTCCGGGTCGCGACCTTTGAGGATTGGACTGATGTAATGTACGACACCATGGAGGTATATCCGCTTAGCTGGATTTACTACATCGTGTTTATTTTCCTGACCACCTTTATTTTTCTGAATATGATGGTGGGGGTGATTCTGGAAATTATGACCAACGAAACCCGAAAAGAAGATCATCAGCAGCAAGAGAACCACCACACTGAGTTGCTGCAGCAGCTAACCGCACTGCAGCAACAGGTGGCCCGATTAAACAGTCGGTTGGATCAGCAGCAGGATACCGTCGCGGGCAGAGCCGGGGATGGTTGAGCCGCTGTTGCTGCGGCTGGCAGCAGGTAATTATCAAAGGTAAACACTTCGGAGCTTTCCAGCGAGACTTTACGGTACCCTTCGGATTCTTCCAGCACCACCACTTCGCTGGTTACTGAGTGAATGGTGCATTGATCCGTTGGCAGGAGCTCTGCCAGGTAGCGAGCCATGGCGCGTAACTGGGAGCTGGCCGCCAGGCGACGTGTTTCTGCTTCATCGTGGCAAATATGAGCTTGCTCAATCAACGTCATGGTACTGCCAACACTGCTGACTGGTTCCGGAATCACTTCGATCGGCACAATGACCACGGGAGCAGGGGAAGAGCACGCTTGCAACAGGCCTAGGCCTGCCAGAGTAAACAGGATACGGGTTGTATTTTTCATCACTGATACCAAAAGAATGTGTTGGGGAACACTCGCTACAGATTATAGTCCGAGATAGCTGAGCCAGCCATACACCTCTTTATACATCACTTGTTGCGTGGTTTCCAGCTCGGCATGGCCTGTTAGCAAGCGCTGACGGTACATTAAGTTTGCATGTCGCTGACTCCATTGTCGTCGCAGCTCAAAGGTACTGGCTATATGCAGGTGATCGTGATGATGCGCCAGATCGAGTACAGGGATCGTCTGGCGAGCGATCCGTTGCGCCAACTGACGATTACTGGCTGGGTCGGTATGGTAACTGCTAAGGAATACCAATGCTTCTGGTTGTCTGGGCAGCTGGGCCCAATCCAGCTGGCTGAGTAAGCTACCGCTTTGCCCTTGTGCCAGGATCACCAGGTGACCTGCTTGCCAATCCTGCTGAGTCAGTACCAGCTGCAGTTGCTGTTGGAAATGATTTAACGTCTCGTCATGGTCTATTTCAGTCGCAGAGTCTGAACTGACAGGATAGTTTGGAAGGATGGCAACGGTCGACCAGCCATGCTCATTCATTGCTTGGCGCAGGAAGTTGATTTGGCGTGGTGAGGCAGGATGCTGGCTTGGATCCGGCAATAAAACCAGTGTTCCTTGTTGATAGGGTGTCATGCCTTCCCGATGCACAACCAATAAAGCGTTTGGTACTTCACCAAGAAGTCGTAGCTCCCACTCTGGCAGGTAATGCTGTAGATCTGCCTGCAGCCAATTTGGTTGGGTTTGTGCTGTTGCTGTGAGGCCAGACAGTAGCAACAGCATAAGCACTACGAAACCAAATGATTGCATCTGAAGCTCCGGCTGAGTATGTGGTTAGAGTCCCTTGTATCGGCCAGCATGGAAAAAAATTAAAAAAAAACCGCTGACTGGCAGCGGTTTTTAGGCAAGAGAGCAGCGATTAACGCATTACCGGCTCTTTAATGCGGGCAGTAACCAGAGCTTCGATACGCTGGTTAGCACGATGTGCTTCACGGGTTGCACCTTCCATCCGCGGACGGGTGAAGCCGTAACCGACAGTGCTGATGCGTGAACGCTCAATACCATGGGTGTTGACCAACAGATCAGCAACTGCTTTTGCACGACGCTCAGACAGACGCTGGTTGTAATCGGCGGCACCAATACGTGATGCATGGCCTTCGATTTCCACTGTAGCTGTTGGGTAACGTTTCAGGTAATCCGCCAGACGGGCAACATCAGCACGTTGCTCGCGGGATACTTCAGCAGAGTCGAATGCAAACAGAACACGGATTTCTGCGCTGCCAACACGTTGCTGAACTTCCTGATACACAGTACAACCACGCTCATCTACTTTGTGGCCGCGTGGAGTGTTCGGGCACTGATCCAAATGATCTGGTACGCCGTCACCATCAGAATCAACCACGGCTGGCTGAGCTGGTGCCGGTGCCGGAGCAGGTGCTGGCGCTGCAGCAGAAGAGCTACCGAACACATAGGTCAAACCTGCTTTGATACCTGCATCCGCCCAAGTGCCTTTATTCAGGCCTTGGTAACGGTTGGCTTCTGCAAAGAAAGCCACATTTTCATTCAGGAAAGCGCGGTAACCAATACCAACGTTGGCAGAGTTGGTTTTGTCAATGGTATGACGGTTTAAACCAGCGACCAGGTAAATGTTGCTATCGTTTAAATGGTACATAGCATCAATACCAAAACGGTTGCCAGTAATACGATCACCAGTTAACTTGTTTTTCAGACGCTGGCGAGCGTAATCGGCACGAACTGCCCAGTTGTCATCAAAGCGGTAACCCAGCTCAAGACCTACACCAGGTCCACGGGTCAGGTAATCGAACTCAACATCGCGGGTTTTTTTACGATCTGGCATGTAGTATTCTGCAAACACAGAACCAAACATGCGCTCTTGCAGCTCTGCGGCTGATGGGGTGTTAGCATAAGCAGTGCCGGCCATCATTGGCAAAGCAACAGCTACAGCTACTGAACAAATTTTACGTTTCATCCATTTCTCCTTTAGGTGAAGTCTTACTTGCCAATTTTATAGGGAAATTGGTTATTTAACAAACCAATCCCGTAAATAAAGCAGGCAAATGCTGAAAAACAACAGTTTCTGATAGTCACAGCTATCTTAAGCAAGGAAGCTGAACCCTAGGTTAACAAAATGCGCTAAGTGTAGCAGTTTTTTATGGTTTTGGCATTACGATTTCTGTGAGCGTATTCAGTTAAAATACGCAGTCGCTATGGAATTGAAGCCAGTTGCCGTGAACCGGATGACGAAACCCCAGTGACTCTGCATGCAATAGGAGTCGCTGCGCAGAAGGTGTAGATTGTTTGCTGTAAAATTTATCACCAATAATTGGATGTCCAAGCCACTGCATATGCACCCGCAGTTGGTGCGAGCGACCGGTCACCGGGATGAGTGCCACCTTGCTTGCTGTATCGTTATGGGTCAGGAGCCGAAAGTGGGTGCAGGCCGGCTTGCCATGTAAAAAGCACACTTTTTGTTGTGGGCGTTTGGGCCAATCGCAAATAAGGGGAACTTCGATGGTACCTTTCTGGATGGTTAATTGGCCTTCCAACCAGGCAATATAGCGCTTTTGCACTTGTCGCTCGGCAAACTGACGGTTCAAATGCCGTTGGCTTTGCAAGTGCATGGCCATGACAACTAAGCCTGAGGTTGCCATATCCAACCGATGGACCACCCGGGCTGTCGGGAAAACCCGTTGCACTCGCCAGCTTAGACTATCCAGATGCTCTGGTGCTTTACCGGGTACCGATAACAAGCCGCTCGGTTTATTCAATACCAGAATATCCTCATCCTGATATTGAATATCCAGATAAGGCTGTAAGGGGGGCTGGTAATCCATCAACATCTTGGCTTAAGGCCTGTCATGACTGACTACCACCAAACGGATGGCATCCAGCTTGAGGCGGGCTTTGGCAATGTAATTGCTTAGGTCAGTTTGCTGTTGTTGTAAATAAGCAATTTCTTCCTGGCGCACCGCGGGATTCACTTGACGAAGTTGCTGTAAGCGCTCAGCCTCCCCCCCCAGGGCGTGTTGCATGCTTTGCTGGGCTTGCTGCTGAATGGCTGGCAGTTGTTGCAGTGCCAGTTGTTCGGCCTGTGTCAACGTGATATCCAGTTGTTTACGCAATGCTTTGACCACTTTTGCCGCCCCTTGCCTGGCAAGTGGTGCCAGTTGTTTTTCCAGTTGCGCAAAGGAGACTGCTTTTGCCAGATCCCTCCCTTGGGGGTCCATAAGCAAGCGGATTGGTGTGACTGGTAGGTACCGACCTAACTGGAGCTTGGCTGGTGCGCTGGCTTCAACCAGATAAATTAACTCCAGGAACCAACTACCGGCGGGAAGCGCTGGATTGTGCAACAGGGCAACGCTGTTATTGCCTCGTTGCTGTTCCGTCAGGTAATCAAGAGTGCTCAGTACCATCGGGTGGTCCCAGCTTAAGAATTGAATGTCCTCTTGAGCCAAAGCCGTGCTGCGATCGAAGGTAATACTCACGCCATCGTCGTGCAGTCCAGGGCAATAACTATCTTCCAGTTGTTCGGACGGTTTAAGGATCAAGCAGGTATCGGAGCGTTCTTCCTGTTGCACACCCAACTGATCCCAGCTTTGGCACATAAACAGTGCCAAATCGGGCTGATTATCCAGCGCTGCTAATTGCTGACTCAGCGCGTTGGCCTTTGCGCCACCTGAAGAGTTTAGTTCCAGCAATTGATCACGGCCCTGTTCGAGTTGCTGTTGCAGCTGGTGTTGCAGCTCAGCGCTTTGACTCAGCCACTGCGCCAGTTGTTCAGGTTGCCAGCCGGGGGTTTGTAGCAGCGACCAGAATAAAGCGGCTGTTTGCTGAAACACAGCAGCACCTGTCTGGCAGGTGTGTGCAAAGGCATTGAGGACCTGATGGTACCATTGTTGTTGGTAATCCTGAGCCGATTGTTTGAAATACAGAATGTGTAGCTGGATATCCTGCTGCTGGCCAATCCGATCGAGCCGGCCAATGCGTTGTTCCAGCAGATCGGGATTCAGTGGCAAATCAAATAATACCAAATGGTGCGCAAACTGGAAATTACGGCCTTCACTGCCTATTTCTGAGCAAAGCAAAATTTGCGCACTGTAGTCTTGCTGAGCAAAATAGGCTGCTGCTTTATCCCGTTCCATGATACTCATGCGCTCATGAAACACTGCTGCTCTAATACCCTCGCGTTGCATTAATGCTTTGTCCAGCTCCATGGCCGTTTCAGCATGAGCACAGATCAGCAGGAACTTCTCTGTTTTATGCTGCTTTAACAGTTGGATCAGGCTATCAATCCGCGGGTCAAGCTCATGCCAGGCGGGGGCTTGGCTGTGCTGACTGTACAGGCGCTCCGGGGTCAGTAAAGCACTTAGCTCGTTTGGCTCGGAGGCAGTGTGCAACAACCGCCCCGCACTGTGCTGATATGCAGTTGGCATATCAAGCCCAATAAAATTCGGGATACGTTGCGGAAAGCCGGCGATGGTGCGGCGGCTGTTCCGAAAAAGAACCCGGCCTGTGCCATGGCGATCCAGTAACGGTTGTAGAATTATTTGCTGCAGTTGCTCACGCTCTCTCAGGGTAAGACCTGCTTGTTGCAATTGTTGCAGCGGCGCCGATAGGGTTGGATCCATCAGCAGCTGGTGCAAGGCTGCCGCCGTGTCAATTGACAGTGGCTCTTGGTGCAGCAACTGGTCGGCCAACATAGCTATCTGTTGGAACTGCGCTTCTTGTGCTAAAAAAGCCTGATAATCGTAAAAACGATCGCCATCGAGCAGCTGTAAGCGGGCAAAGTGGCTGCGATGCCCTAATTGATCCGGGGTTGCGGTCAACAGGATCATACCCGGGATTTGCGCCGCAAGCTTGGCAACGCATTGATAAGCCAGGCTTGGGGTGTCAGCATCCCAACTGAGGTGATGCGCCTCGTCGACCACCAACAAATCCCAGGGGGCGGCAACAGCTTGCGCCAGCCATTCAGGTGCATTACTCAAAAACTCCAAGCTGCATAAAACGATTTGCGCTGTTTCAAACGGATTTTGTTGATCGATGGCACTTTGTTCGCAACGCTCCTGATCAAAGATAGCCACCGTCAGATTAAAACGGCGCAACATTTCGACCAACCATTGGTGTTGCAGGGATTCAGGTACCAGAATAAGCGCACGCTGGGCCAGGCCACTTATCAACTGCTGATGCAGGATGAGGCCTGCCTCAATGGTTTTGCCAAGCCCTACTTCATCGGCCAGCATTACCCTGGGTGCATGTCGTTTGGCGACTTCCTCCGCAATGTACAGCTGATGTGGTATCAAGCTAATACGCGCACCGGACAACCCCCGTAATGGATCTTGTTGCAGGCGATGCAGCTGTTGCTGACTTTGATAACGCAAACTAAAGGCTTCCAGCCGGTCGATTTGGCCGGCATACATGCGGTCTTGTGGTTGACTAAAGCTCAGAAAGTGATCGAGCAGGATTTCACGCAGTTGGATGCTTTCGTGGGTATCAACGCGGCTGCCATGATACACCAGTGTTTCAGTAACCTCTTCGACATGGCTGATGACCAGCTCAAAGCCTTCGGCGCTTCGTACCCGGTCGCCTGGCAGGAAGCGAATACGGGATAATGGAGCCTGCTGTCTGGCGTAGCAACGTTGCTCACCACTGGCAGGAAACAAGATGGTGATTGAGCGGTCATCCAATGCGACCACTGCGCCTAAACCTAAATCGGATTCACTTTCGCTAATCCAGCGCTGACCTAAAGCAAACGACATGATGTATCCAGTAACGAGCAGGGGGCGCTATGGTACAGCGAAATCGGCTGTTCTGCATCCTGAAATCCATCGCTGTCATTATTTGGTCATGAGGGTGTCTTAGGCTTGTCATGCACTGTTTGCTGGTTTTTTGTTCGGTTGCATTGAAAATTGCCAGCGTCCCTGACAGCTTCCACTATCCTTAATAGGAAGCTTGCTAGCTGCCCTCTGCGCCCTCAAGGAGATATTCATGGCGAGAAAACGAAGTAAAAAAATATATGTGCTTGATACTAATATACTTCTTCACGAGCCCTTCGCATTTTTAAACTTTCAGGAGCATGATGTCGTTATTCCGATGACCGTGTTGGAAGAGCTGGACCATATTAAAGACCGCAACAAAGATGTTAGCCGGGATGCCCGGGTGGCGATACGAGCGCTGGAGGATGTATTGCGCGATGCCAGCCCAGAGCAAATGTTGCATGGGGTAGCTTTACCACTGCATGGTGAGCAGAAGGTATCGGGTCATCTGACCATCATCAATGATCATCATCTGAAAGATGAGTTGCCGGGCTTGCCAGGTGGAGAAAATGATCACTTGATCATCAATACTGCCTTGTATTTACAGCGTGAGCGCAGCCCACAAAAAGTGATTCTGGTTACCAAAGACATCAATATGCGACTAAAAGCCAAAGGTGCAGGCTTGAAGCTGGTGGAGGATTACCGCACCGATCAGTTGATAGACGATGTGCGCTTTCTCTACAAAGGCTATTACCGGTTTCCAGGTGAGTTCTGGAGCCAGGTAAAAGAATGTCAAACCGAACAAAAAGACCGGGATATTTTGCATTTACTGGAGCGTAAATTGTTGCCTGACGCCTACATCAATGAGTTTTTGATTGATGAAGCCGAGTCTTTTGCCGGTCAGGTGGTTGGTATCAATGAACATCAAATCCGGGTTCGGGACCTGGGCTATGAGCGCATGATGCACCGTCATGCCTGGGGGATAACCCCCAAAAATATTTATCAGGCGATGGCGCTGGAAGCTTTGCTCGATCCCAACATGGATTTGGTGATCCTGACAGGCCCTGCGGGTTGTGGCAAAACCCTGATTGCGCTGGCCGCAGCCCTGGAGCTGGTGATTGAAAAGGGCGTGTACGACAAAGTCATCGTGACACGAAATACGCCGGAAATTGCTGAATCTATAGGCTTTTTGCCCGGTACTGAAGAAGAGAAAATGGCACCTTGGTTGGCGGCTATTACCGACTCGCTGGAAGTGCTGCACAAAACAGACGAGCATCCTCATGCCAGTGTGGGTTACATTATGGATAAAGCCAATATCCAGTTTAAATCCGTCAACTTTATGCGTGGTCGTAGTATTCAGAATGCCATAGTTATTTTGGATGAATGTCAGAACTTAAGTGCGGCCCAATTAAAAACCATTATTACCCGCTGTGGCGAAGGCACAAAGTTGATTTGCTCGGGTAACCTCAGCCAGATCGACAGCAATTATTTGACGGCTGTCACCTCGGGCTTAACCTATATTGTGGAGCGCTTTAAGCACTTCCCTGGAAGTGCCACCATTAATTTGAATGGGGTGGTACGAAGCCGCTTAGCATCCTTTGCTGAAGAGAATCTATAGTCTTCGGTAGTTAGCGATACCCGGTTGCAGATACAGATGATAGCGTGCTGTAATTTCACCAACCGGTTGCAAGGCCGGTCCGGTTGGGTCGGCCAGCACAAAGTTTTGTCCATCCAGACGCAGCTGTTGATCACTGCTCTGGCTTTGCATGCCGATGCCGAGCACTGCGTGGTTAGGTAAGTAAACAATCACTAGGGGGACATCAGGCAGCAGCAAGCGGAGAAGGGCTGCCATCAACACCACTTTACTATCACAGTCGCCCCGGTGCTGCTGGATCAGTTGCAGCGGGGGTAAAAAGCCAGCAGCAGAACTTTGACTGCGCTCATTGAGTGATTGATAAGGAATGCGCTGCAGCCAGTCCAGCAGAAACTGACTGATTTCGCGGGTGGTGGTGTAAGGAAACTTTTGTTGCAGTGCGCCAGCGACGGGTAGTAAGTCTTGCAGGCTGTCGGCCAGAATGCGCTGATGATCCACCATAATGACCTGCCGATTGGGTTGGAGCCTCAGTTCGGTATGATAAATCTGCTGCAGGTAGTCTTGCCTGGCTTGTTGCAGCTGAGCGGTTAGTTGTTGCTGAAGTTCGCGTGCATCAGCAGCTCGGCGGGCTTTGACCTTTAGAGGGAAAGGGGAGCCTGTTGGTGGCAACTCTACCTGCATACCAGCTGTGTTACGCCTACCCAGCTCCTGCTGCAGGGCCTGTCGCATCAAGGTATTGGCCAGTTGCGGTGAGTAACGGCGAAAGCTACTCAGATGCTGTTGCACACTTTGTTCTGGGAGCTGAAATGAGAAGTCTACCGTCTGACCCTGCTGTTGCCAGCGATAGTGGAACTGCAACTCGCCATCCTGAGAGCTGCTACGTTGCAGTTGCATGCTGGCTGCTACTGTTCCCGATGGGGCAAGGCAAACCAGCAACCAAAAACAGAGAGAAAGCGCTAGAATTCGGCTCACTTGCACCTTGTTATTGTTTGTCGCCAGAGCAGTAAGCTTAGCCCGAACAGGGCAAAAACACCAAGACTTCCCCCATAGCTTTCTACCACCGTCAGTACCTGCTGATCGCGTCGGTAATCTTCCAGCGGCAAGTCAGCCAGAATTAGCTCGTCATAGCCGGATATTTCCGCCACTAACCAGCCACTGTTGGCATCATACAGACGAATAATCAGGTCGTAATAGTCGGTTGGATAGTTTTCTTCCAGGGTGGTATCGATGGCAAACCAGTCATTACGGCTTTGACGGTACAAAGTAAAAATCGAACTGATATGAAAGAGTTGCTCTGCCCGGCCAGGGCGTTGCAAGCTAAACTCAGCCCACACGGGTTGGCTGGAGCGATTGGTGTCTGCATCAAACTTCAGATACAGCTGATGATAAAAGCCGTTGTTGTTGATATCGCCACTAAGCTCCAGCTCAAGGCGGTGAAACCAAACATCGGTACTGTAACTTTGTGCGCTGACCCATTCGGATGTATCACTCATGGCTTCTGATTGTTCAGAGCCACGTTGCTCTGTCGTGGTACTGATAGGCTGTTCAGCGCTTAGGCTAACCGTGGAGAAAAACAGCAAGACACTTAGTAGCAATTTCATGGCTATTCCTTCCTTTCACTCTTGCGTACAATACCAGGTATAGAATGAAGGGTATGAATCCCTGCTGAACTATAAGGAATGAAGGTGACCAAGCTAAGCCGCAGTTGGCTGATTGACAAGAGAGTTGTGGCGATCCAGTTTTTAGCTGAGCAGGTGCCTGAGTTATCGAAGGGCAGGTTGAAAGATGCCATGCTAAAAGGCGCTGTCTGGTTGCAGCAGGGTAAAAAACAAAAAAGGCTGCGTAGGGCGCAAGCTGAAGTGCAGCCTGGGCAAACACTGGCGCTGCATTACGATGCAGATATCCTGCAACGCTCAGCGGAAAACAGCCAGTTGCTGTTGGATCAGCGCTCCTACTCTGTCTGGTGGAAGCCCGCAGGAGTCTTGTCACAGGGAAGTCTGTGGGGCGATCATGTGTCGTTACTGCGCCAGGCCGAGCTGCAAACTAAGCGTCCGGTATTTCTGGTGCATCGGCTGGACCGTGAAGCCAGCGGTTTGTTGTTGCTGGCGCATGATGGCAAGGCTGCGGCCAGCCTGAGTCAACAATTTCAACTGGGGCAGGTTAAGAAGCTATACCATGTGGCGGTGCAAGGTTGGTTATCGGATGCTCAGAAAAATACCGGGGAGATCAGGCTGACACTGGATGGCAAAGAAAGCGTGACGCGTTTTCACGTTTGCAAACAGCTCGAGAGCGGTCTGAGTTGGTTGGAAGTTGACTTACAAACTGGTCGGAAACATCAGATCCGTCGTCACTTTGCTGCTGTCGGCCACCCGGTGATGGGCGATCCCCGCTACGGAAATGGCACTTCGGCTGCAGATACTTTAGCGTTGCAAGCTGTTGAGTTGTCGTGGCAGTGTCCACGCGATAAAACGACGAAATCCATCAGCTTACCAGGGCCGATGCGTTTGTTTCACGAGTAGTGTCAGGACCAGATGTGTGTCAGTCCAGCAGCTCTTTGATGCTGGTATTGAGCAAGCGTTGTTGCTGCCAGAGCTCAATACTGCCCAGTTGCAACGCATTGAGTAAATCCTGCCGAATGTTTTCTGCCATCCACTCACAAGGGCGTTGCTCCAGCACTTTGAGTTGCAAATAAAGGTTATCATCACTTGGATTGAGCTGTTCTGCCAGGTACCAGCTCAACCAAACCGCTTCACGCAGTGCCTGCAGATGCTGTGCTTTGAATTGTTGGCCCAACAATGCCTGCAAAGGCAACACCAGGGTTTGTAACTGAGGGGTGGGTGTTAAAGCTTTACGTTGCTGTCCCAAATGCAACAGCACTTTTTGTTCCAGTGCCGCTAGTTTATCATCTTGGCAGCTCAGGCCCAACCAAAGTACATCACTGTGAATGGTCATCTGAATAATTTCAGGTGAATTCAGGCTTTGTAGCAAGCTAACCAAGGCCCTGCGTAGCTGAACCTCACCATGGCGCTGCTTATACTGCTGACAACCTCGTAACGTCACGGCCATCAACTGCAATGGTTGCTTTTGTCGTTGCTCAGCCGCAAGTTTCTCACTGAACTGGATCCATTGTCTGGAGAAAATCAGCTGATTTGGAGTGGCTTGCTGGCGACGCCGCTGCCATGCTAGCCAGCTGACTGCCCCCGTCAGCAAGAACAAGGCAGTTAAGGTGCTGAGCAGCCAATAAAGAGGAGGTGTGGCTTGATGCGGGCTTGTCGTTGAAGGTGCTGGATTGTTCTGATGCAAATAGTCCAGTTTTAGATTGTACTGCTCATGCAAATCATCAAAGCGCAGTGCGCGTGCCAGCTGGCTGTATTGGAAAGCGTGCTGCCATTCGTGTTTCCAAGCTGCTAGCTCGGCAGCCAATTCAGCATACCGGTAGCGCAAAAATAAGGCTTGGTTGTGATCCTCTGGCTGAATAGCCAGTTGCTGAAACAGCTGCTCCGCATGCTCAAGCTCCTGCTGCTGGACCAGACTTTCTGCCAGCGTCAGTTGCACTCTGTTCAATAAGTCACGGTTGTTGATTTGAAAGGCAATACTGATCGCTTGCTCAAAATAGTCATTGGCTAGAGTTTGATCTTGATGCAGTAGATACCATTGCCCAAGGTAAAATTTACTTTCCGCTATGCTGTATGCATCACCATGCTGGTGACTGTATTGCAGCGCTTCTTGCAGATAAGCGTATGTGTGTTCATCGAACCAGTTTTGGTCCAGCTGGACACTGACTACCCGTAAAAGACTATTGATGTAACTACGTTCGTGCTGATATTTGGCAAAGCCTTCTTTTGCTTGCATAAAAGCTTGCAGTGCTTGTTCGGGCAGTCCCATTTTTTGATAGCCAATACCATAACGTAACTGGACCAATGGGTAGGCATGAAAGGCCTCCAGTTGGGTAGCAAGTTCCAGAGTGGATTGGAGATGGGCAAAAGCCTGATTGATTCGGTTCATTTGCAGATGCAAACGCCCCAACAAAAAATGAGCATTTAACTCTTGTTGCGGTAATAAGGCTTCGGCCAGACTTTTTTCAGCATAGTAGATGGCTTGTGGGTAATCGCTGTTCTGCAGGTGGGCTTGAGCAAGGCTTTCATACAGCTCGTTTTTTTCTTTACGTGCCCGCTCATCCTGCAAGGGCTCAAGCCATTGCACTGCTCGCAGTAAAGCCTCGATACCCAGCTCGGTATTGCGATACAAACGGCCGTAGATTTGGGCTTTGATATGATACAGCTGAGCCTGATACAGCGGATGGTCATCCAGCAGAACTGCCAGCTCAATGGCTTGCTCAATGTTGAGCAAGGCACTTTCCTTTTGATTCAGCAGCATCTGAGCATAGGCAAGCTCAAGCCAGTAGCTGCTGGAGCCCTGTGCTGGTTGTTGCAGGGCCTGCTCAAGGAAACGCTCCGGATCCTGGCGGATCAGAGTTGATCTGAATTCGGGCGCTGCGCTAAAAGCAGGGCCAATACTCAGGAAAAATAACAGCAGCAGGATAAAAGCAGCATGCATAAGCATCAAGCAGGTGTCATAAATTTATTATGGTCATTGTGCGTCAGTTTAGGAGGGCTGTACAGCTTTATCCGGCTTCTTGCTTCAGCCAATCGTCAAGTTGGTGTGCAGTTTTGGCAATCAGCCGATTGCGTGCAGCCTGTGTTGCCCAGGCGACATGGGGGGTTATCAGCAACCTGGGATGAGGGTGTTGCAATAGCGGATGATCACTGGCAGGTGGCTCTTGTTCCAGGACATCGAGTGCTGCAGCCTGCAGCTTATTTTGCTGCAGAGCACTCAGCAAGGCCGCAGGGTCGAGCAGGCCGCCCCTGGCGGTATTGATGAGGATGGCTGTTGGCTTTAACCATGCCAGTTGTTCGGCGCCAATCAAATGATGATTATCCATGGTCAGTGGGCAGTGCAATGACAGCACATCGGCTTGTTCTAGTGCTTGTTTAAAGGGTGTTCGCCCTGGACGGCAGCTGGTGTTCTCTGGCCGCTCAGCAATACAAATGTGCATACCAAAAGCTTGCGCCAGCTTTGCTGTGGCTTGACCGAGTGTGCCGTAGCCCAGAATGGTCATGGTTTGTCCTGCTAATTCCTGCATCGGATGATCCAGCAAGCAAAAATGTGGGCTTTTGCTCCAGTCGCCTCGCTGCACGCTCTGCTGATAGGCATGGCAATGGTTGGTAAAGTACAGCAATAAGGCAAAAACATGTTGGGCAACGGCAGCGCTGGCGTAGTCTTCCACGTTTTGTACTCTGATGCCAGCTGCGGCCGCGGCAGTCAAGTCAATAGTATTGGTGCCTGTCGCGGTGACAGCGATGTAACGCAGCTCTGGCAGTTGTCGCAGAGTGGTTTCGTCCAGTACTACCTTATTAACAATGGCTATCTGGCAACCTTGCAATCGGAGAAGCACTTGTTCTGGGTCAGTGCTGGGATACAACTTCAGTTGAATCGGCAACTGTTGCAAAGGACTTAACACCGCTTTGCCAACTGAGCCTGCATCTAGAAAAGCAGCTGTGAAGGTCATAAGTGCCTTAAGAAATATTGGTATGGCATGATCCTAACTGCTTTGCATGACGTAAGCTAGTATTGAAGTAGTCTGTATTTTTATGCAAAAACGGCGGCCCTAATGCATAAAGCCCTTGTTGATTTCCTCTATGTCAGTGGCGATGGCTACGGCATTTTTGATGCCAGGGATCAGCTGGTATTCGCCAATCCAGCACTGGGGGAAATTTTTGCCATTGAGTTGCAGCAGCTTATAGGCATGAGTTTTGCGCAGATTATTCGCCACTGCCACCAGCAACAATTAGGTTTAAATATTGAAGCAACCGATCTGGATGATTGGTTGCTCTATGCAGCACAACGCCGGCGGAGTGTTCCCTTTCGAATTTTTGAAGCCGATACAGTCAATGGACACTGGTATTTGATGTCAGAACAATGCAATGCGGAGGGGGCCATCTTGTTGCATGCCAAAGATATCACGGAACAAAAGCGCTTGCAGTTTGCTCTGCAACAAGCAGAGCAGCTGCTTAGAAGCCAAGCCAACACCGATGTTCTTACTGGCATTGCCAACCGCCGCTATTTTATGCAGCAAGCTGTCAAGGTGCTCAAACATCAGCAGCGAACCGGTGCAGCTTGCAGCTTGCTGATGTTGGATATCGATTTTTTTAAACAATTGAATGATACTCATGGTCATTTGGCTGGTGATAAAGCGTTGCAGTATATTTGTCAGCATATTCAGTCGCAGTTGCGAGACTATGATTTATTTGCCCGCTACGGTGGTGAGGAGTTTGTAATTTTGCTGGCTGATATTCCGGCCAAGGAGGCGGTCCAAGTTGCTGAGCGTATTCAGCAAGAGCTGGAGCTTCACCCGATACGTTACCGCAATCAAACCTTACCCTTGCAGTTATCCATCGGGGTAGCAGAGCTGCAACCGAGACAAACCCTGACCGAGTTATTGCAGCTTGCCGACAAGGCTTTGTATCAAGCCAAGGCTGCGGGTAGAAACTGCTGTGTAGTTGCCAATTCTTCTGCGCTATAATACCGTTTTTATCAGGTATTGCTTATGTTGCCCACGAAATTTCAGCCGCTGGTGTTTGCTTTTATTATGTCTGGCTTTATGGCTTTTTTGATGTCAGGCATACTGACCCTACTGAATCTTGGTTGGTTCAGTGGCTTTTTACTGAGCTGGCTGAAAGCTTATCTGGTGGCTCATGCTTGTGCATTTCCACTGGTGCTGATTTTTGCCCCGCTTAGCCGGCGCCTCACAGCTAAGCTGATCCGTCAGCCATAAAGAAGGGCTCAGCGGCCAATCACTTCTGGGTACATCGGGGCCAGCAAGGCAAGCAACTGATTTTGTGCGCCATAGGGAATACCTTGCTGTTGCATGGCACTGATCAGGTGATTGACCAGCCGGTCAAAATCGCGGGTGTTCAGGTTGAGGCCAGTATGGCTTTCTTCCATGGTGGCACCGCTGTATACGCAAGGGCCACCGGAGAGCTCACACAGTTGCTCCATCAATAAACGCCGGAAGCGTGGGATATCTGTATCGCGAAAATGGTGGACGATCAGTGGGTCATGTTCAATCTGATGGAGCAGGTGATCAGTAATTGCAGTGATGCCGGCTTCTTCGCCCAGTTGTTGATATAAGCTAGGCTTAGGTGTCTGACTGCACGCTACCAGTAGCAGGGCCATACTCAGTAAAATAAGCAGAGACTTCATTACCAGCTTCCTTCTAGAGAGAGATACCAGCCTTGTTGCGAAGGCAGACCAGCAATGTCGCCTAAATCAACATAGGCTGCTGTTACCGACAGGTTTGGGTTAACAAACCAGGCGACAAAAACATCACGCCAGTGCTGCTCATCGGCAAATGCCAGCCGATTGGGTTTTTGGCGGAACTCAACACCGACGGCCAGGTGATGTGTCAGCAGCAGAGCTGCGGAGCCTTCAAACATCAGCTGATGACGCTGTTGGTCCGCGTTGCCAAAGCCGAGTAAACCCGTCTGGTTGGCCTGAGTGGCACGGATGGTGCCGTTTAGCAGCAAGTTACGGCCTGCAATGGCATCCAGCCAGACCTTGCTGGCCGCCAGGTACAGATCAACGCCACTGCGGGAGTGGGCTCCGACCAGGGAGGGCAGCTCAAAGTCCAGATGGCGCTTGTACTGTAGGCCCAGGCTGATTTGGGGTAGGGAGGTATAGAGTAACTGGCCAGCCAGACGGTACTTGACACCTACAATATCCTGCCGCAATTGGCCACCAATGGTATCGAGCTTAAATTGTTGCCGTGCATAGGACAGCTCCCAGCGATTATCAAAACTTAGCCCCACACCGGCTGAGTGCAGGGTAAAGTCATCGACTCCAACCCGGCTACCAAAAGCCTGCACACTCCATTCATCATCACTGCCATAGCCGTTGATAACCGCCCAAGGCACAATGCCACCACCGGCACTGCCTTCAATGGTGGTTGCCCCGCCTGTCGCCAGCACTCGACTGCCTGCCTGAACCGGCAGTGCCAGCAAAGCAAAAAAAACACACATCACCAGGTTGTTCATGCACGGTCCTCGCTAAAATAATCGACGGCTGTTTGTTGAAACTGCTGCAGCCAGCGCTCAAAATCCAATGCAGGCATGGGCTTTGCGAAATAATAACCTTGCACGGTATCACAGCCCAGTGTCATTAATTTGGCTAGACCTTCGCGGTTTTCCAGTCCTTCGGCAGTGACCCGAAAGCCTAAACCTTTGGCTAAACGGCTGGTAGCTTCGACAATCAGTTCATCATCGCTGTTGTGCTCAATGTTTTTGATAAAAGCCCGGTCGATTTTTACTTCATGCACGGGCAGCAATTTCAGATAGGCCAGCGATGAGTGGCCTGTACCAAAATCATCAATCGCCAGCTCGATACCCAGCTCTGCCAACTGACGCAGGATCCGAATGACCCGTTCCGGGTCTTGCATCACAGCACCTTCGGTGACCTCCAGTGCCAGCACCTTAGCCGGCACCCTGGCTTGATCCAACAGGTGTTGGATACGTGCTGGCAACTGCTCATCGATCAGATCCACCGGTGAAAGATTCACCGCCAGCTTAAGGCCAGGGTAACTGCTTTGCCATAGTGCAGCCTGCGCAATCACTTTGCTTAGCATCCAGTCGGTTACCAGCTCGATATGGCCGGTGTGTTCGGCTAAGCGAATAAATTCGTCTGGTGGGATAAAACCCAGACTTGGGTGCTGCCAGCGGATTAAGGCTTCTGCTGCCCGGCAGTTTTGCTGTCGCAGCGATACTTTGGGCTGGTAACAGATACTCAGT
Organism: Alkalimonas amylolytica; assembly: GCF_900107845.1. Taxonomy (GTDB): domain Bacteria; phylum Pseudomonadota; class Gammaproteobacteria; order Enterobacterales; family Alteromonadaceae; genus Alkalimonas; species Alkalimonas amylolytica. Next base: position 472,433 of record NZ_FNRM01000001.1, on the reverse strand, counting down.
GTATCGGCGGCCAAAGCGGCTGGTAAGTCCTGGATAATGGTCAGTTCACGCAGGTGGCGTTCATCCTGACCAGCCTGGTAGCCTGCAATGCCTTCACTTAGCTGCTTGGCATTGGCACTGGCGATATCGACCCGGCGTAGCAAGGTGCTGACTACAACAGGCTCAGCTGTGTGCGCTGTAAAGCGATAATAGCCGAGCGTCAGCTGCAAGCTGATACTGCTCTGTTGCAGTTGATAAGGTGCTTGCAGTGGGGCCATTAACTCTGTCAGTGCGGTTGGCAACTCCGCAAAGACCAGCAGGAACTCATCGCCACCAACCCGGGCACTGAGCAGTGGGGTAGGTGAAAGTTGTTGAATACGGCCTGCCAGCAGCTGCAAGAGTTGATCACCAGTATCGAGGCCAAAGGCATCATTGATATGGCGAAAGCTGCGAATATTCAGCAGTAGCAGGACGCCAGCATGCTCCCGGGCAAAGTCTTTTAGCCAGCATTCGGCCGCGCTACGGTTATACAGGCCAGTGAGTGCATCCTGCTCGGCTTGCTCGATCAGTAAACGTTCCCGTTCAGCCAACCGTTGCTGCATTTGACTTAAGGTGTTACTGAGCACACCCACCTCACCGCGGGCTTGTGGTAAATCGATCGTGGTTTTACCTTCCCCAAGTTGTCTGGCAAAGTTGGTCAGCTGTTGCAGCGGCTCGGTAATGCTGCGGACAAGCCAAAATGCCACAAGCAAGGCTATCGTCAATGCAACTCCGAAGATCCCGAGCAATTGGCTGCGCATGCTTTGGTAGTTCAGCAGCCAGCGGCTGTTTGGTAAATGCAACAAGGCCCAAAGCTCGGCATGTTCAAGGGGCCTGCTTAACGTGAGATAACGCTGATCCTGACTGGCAGAGGGCTCATCGGTTAAATCGGCTAAGGCCATAGTGTCAGCCCGCCAGTCCGCTTCACTCTGCGCGTTTAAGGTGGAGGTGAGTAAGCGAATATCCTGCCCTGCGGTGTGCCGTACAAAACTAATATCCAGACCTGTGATGGCTTTGAGCTGTTCAGCCAGGGCGTCATCCAGCACAAAGCCCATGCCAACCCAGGCGATGATATTAGGTGCCCGCACCGGCACCAGCACCAATTGGTAGGCTTGTTCAGTCAGTGGCAAAATAGTGCTGAGCATGCTGGTAGACGTTTGTTGTGCGGCCTGCAGCAAAGGACTGAGCTGGTGTTCACTGAGCTCGCTACGGGTGCTGGCCAGTAAGTCGCCTTGTGGACTCAGTAGCAGCACCAACTGCGCATCAATCCGGCTGCCATGGTTTTCTAATACCGACTGAATGGTAGCCGACTCGGAGGTGGCCACCGCCTGGCGAAAGCCAAAATCAGCGGCCAGTACCTGTACCGACTGACCGAGCTGTAAGGTGCGGTCGGACAGCAATTGGCTAAAGACATTGGCACCCACTTGCAAGACCTGGCGTGCCTGCTGCTGACTGTCCTGTTTCATGGCGGTCAGACTGGCCAGTGCGGTAGCCAGTGCCAGTGCGCCAAGCAAGGTAATAATGACCAGCAGTAAGCGATGGCGTAAAGAACTCAGCATGCGAAATAACTCATGCACCAAAACCACGTTGCGGCGTGGGTTGTTTTGGCCGGTGTTGCACGCTTAAGCTGAATTGAGCACTCTCGCTGCTGCCGTCCAGGGTAATAATGACGGTGAGCATTTCATCCAACTGGAAAGGGTGCCATACCCTAAGCTGATATCGCCCAGCACTGAGCTGACTGAAATGAAACTGGCCGTCCGGATCCGTTACCCCCACCAGATTGCTTTCGCTGATAAAGACATAAGCCTCCATATAGTCATGGATATTGCAGCCCAGTGCGACGATGCCCGCTTGATCGAATACGATGGGTTGCTCTGGACGATCATGATACAGCTGGATCTCGAACACCTTGGCAGGGGAAAAAGAATACACATGATGTCGGGTACGATCCAGGTTGGGAAAGTCGATCTCGGTACCGACCTGCACGGCTGAGACGAAAGGCACAAAGTTTAAACCTTGTTGTCTGATACTGGTTTGTTGCACATCGGCTGCAACGGCCTCGGAGCCAGCGTCGAGAGCGACCAGTTCTACCACTGCATCGTCCAAAGGCTTGCCAGCCTGATCCACAACGGTGATTCGCCAGTCATTGGCAGTAGCGCTGAAGTGCACTAAGCTAGCTAAGGCGCAGGCGCAAAAGACTCTCAGGCAGGATGTCATCGTGAAACCTCATCATATGGCGGTAGTGGCTGCCTTAACCTTAGCAAGGTTCTGTTCATCATGACAAATTGATTTTCATTTGGAGCACAACTTAACCGCATGGTAAAACACAAAAAAACCTGTTGGTTGGCAGGCGTTTTCTTTCTGAGTCTGGCAAAGCAGAGTGCTCAGGCAACAGAGCTGCAGTCCCCGGTTGGGCCATGTGACAAGGTAGAGGGGCGACCTTGTGTAGCGCTGGTACTCGGCGGGGGCGGTGCCCGCGGTGGTGCCCACCTTGGGGTGATTCGGTATCTGGAGCAGCAACAAATCCCGGTCGATCTGGTGGTAGGAACCAGCATCGGTGCTTTTGTCGGTGGTTTGTATGCCAGTGGCAAAAGCCCCGATCAAATTGAGCGTATTTTAACCGAGTTGCCCTGGGGCGAAGGCTTTCAGGATCGGGTACAGCGCCATGAGATGCCGGCCCGGCGCAAACAGCAGCGTGATGCTTACCCGATCCAACTGGAATTAGGCGTGCGGCTCGATGGCGTGCATCTGCCTAAAGGGGTGTTGCATGGTCAGGCCATGGCTGAGTTGTTGCAACGGGCTTATGGCCTGCAGGCCAATCAACTGGATTTTAATGCGCTGGCGATCCCTTTTCGGGCGGTGGCGGCTGACTTGGTCAGCGGAGAAGCGGTAGTGCTGGCGGAAGGGAGTTTGCTGCAAGCGGTACAGGCTTCGATGTCGATCCCAGGGGTGGTGAGCCCATTGGAAATCAATCAACGCATTCTGGTCGATGGTGGAGTAGCTAACAATCTGCCGGTCGATGTCGCCAAAGCCCTGGGCGCAGAGCGGATTATAGCGGTCAGCATTGATGCCCCTTTGCTGCAAAAAGAAGATTTGACCGATGCCTTTAGTGTGTCTGAGCAGTTAACCAACTTTTTGGTTCGTCGTGGGTTGGCAGTGCAGCTAGCCTTGTTGACGGAGCAAGATATCTTACTGCAACCTGAGCTGAGTGGCATTGGTACGCTTGATTTTGACCGTCTGCTAACAGGGGCCGATATCGGCTATCAGACAGCGGCAGCAGCGCCTTTGTTGCATCAGCTGTCCGTGCCGGCAGAGTATTACCATCAGTGGTTGCTGGCACATCGATTGCCTGAGTCTGCTGAACAGTCGATCGATCGGATTGTGCTGCACAATCATTCGGCGCTGGCCGATAGCATCCTATTAGAGCGTCTGGGCATAGCACCTGGGGAGCTTTACGACAGTCAGGTGGTAGAAAAAGGCATCCGGCGTTTGTATGGCCTGGATCAGTTTGAGCGGGTCTCACAGCAACTTACTATTTTAGATGACGACACTACCGAGCTACAGGTGCAGGTGCAGGAAAAAAGCTGGGGGCCTGGTTATCTGAATTTTCGTTTGCGCTTTGAAGATGATTTTCAGAACAAACACCACTACCAACTTGCCGCCAGCTACCTGTATACCAATCTAAGCCCACTCGGCGCCGAGTGGTATTCGGAGCTCGGTATCGGCAGCGACAAACTGATTAGCACTGAGTTGTATTGGCCCCTGGGAGGCCCTGCTACCTTTGTTCGTGGTACCTTGGCGGCATTCAGTGAGCGGCAGGTGCTGGAGGATGAGAATCGGCGCTCGTTGGGCGATCTGAATCACAGTGAGTTCATCAGCACATTGCTGGCCGGCTGGCATCCAAGTGATCATCTGACCTTAGCCAGTGGCTGGACTCGCCGCGTGGGTCGCTACCGGGCTCCGGGTTCGCTCCATGACACTGGGGCCGGTCAGCGTATTTCCTACCAACGACAGGGCCCTGTGCTGCAGGGGCACTGGGATACGCTCGATAACATCAATTTCCCGGGGCGGGGCATTCGGCTAAATTCGGAAGTGCAATGGCTGCAAGATCGATCCGGTTCTGAGCGTGGCAGCAGCCGAACGTTAAGCCTGGATATACTAGCCGCCAAAAGTTGGCAGGCGCATCGGTTGCATAGCCGTTGGCGCTGGCAGCGCTATCGTAATGATGATCCTGCATTGATTTTGGAGCAGTTTAGTTTGGGTGGCTTCTTAAATTTATCCGGTTATCCGCATCAGTATTTGTATGGCAGTACGGTCAGCTTTGGCAGCCTGGTCTATCAATATCAACTGACGCAACCACAGCTGTCGTTTTTAAACATGCCCTGGTATATCGGCGGCTCGATTGAGCGGGGCCGGGTGCAGGACGATGTGCTGAACCTGAATCAGGCGCATCAAACCGATGCCTGGCTCTGGGCAGGTAGTTTGTTCTTGGGTTGGGATAGTCCGCTGGGGCCACTGTTCTTTGGCTATGGCCGCGCCCAAAGTGATGAGCGCAGCCAAATTGACTCCTGGTATTTATCGCTGGGGCACAACTTCTAACGACTGCCACAAGGACGCATCATTCGCTGAGCGATAAGGCCTCCACCACTTTAGGTTAGTCGGCATACCGCTCAAACCATTCCAGGATGCGTTTGAGCCGCTCTACCAGATTGACCGGGGTGCCATTTCTGGACAGGCTATGGCCTTCACCTTTGAATACCACCATCTCGACCGGCACTTCATTGGCTTTGAGCGCGAAAAACCATTCTTCGCCCTGGCCAATAGGAGTGATGTGATCCTCGGTGCTGTGAATGATCAGCGTTGGGGTACGGACCTGATTGGCATACTTTAATGGTGAGCGGTTCCAGTATAGTTCGAAATTCTGCCAGATAGTGCCGGCGAATTCGCGGCGCATCGAGTTGGGAGGATACTGCTGGGTGCCAGCTTCAGACAGCCAGTTGCTGACACTGCGCTGGGTTACCGCGGCTTTAAAGCGATCGGTCTGGGTGGTGATCCAGTTGGTTAAAAAACCACCATGACTGCCGCCAGTCAGGTATAGCCGCGAGCTATCCAGCCAGTTGTGTTGCTGCAACACATGCTCCAGGACGGCTATGTTGTCGCGGTAATCCACACCGCCGTAATCGGCATGCACCGCGTTCTGATGCGCATAGCCGTAGCCAGTGCTACCACGGTAGTTGGTAAACACCACAGCATAGCCAGCGGCGGCCATCATCTGAAACTCATGGAACCACTGATGGCCCCACATACCACCTGGGCCGCCTTTGATGTTCAGGACCAGCGGATACGACTGACCGGCTTGCCAATCAACAGGTTTGAGCAAAAAGCCCTGGCTTTGGCCTTGTTCGTGTTCAAACCAAAAAGATTGCAATGATTGCAGCTGCAGCTCGCCTAGAAGCTCCTGATTGAATCGGGTCAGCTGGCGTGGCGCTTTGGTGCCATCCTGGAACCAGACTTCCGGCAGGTGTTGCTCATCCTGCCACAGGTAGCTCAGAGCCTTGCCGTTGGCAGCAAAACTAAAGCTGCCTGCACTGCCTTGCTCGCTCAGACGGATACTGGCTCGATCGCGACGCAAATGGAGTTCAAACAAAGGGCGTGATCCCAAGTGATCGGCACCCATCAAGATCCGGCCCTGCTCCGGCCAGTGCAGTGTGGAGGCTGAGCGATCCCAGTCCTTGGCAATGCGTCTGTTGTGACCATCGCTTAAGCGGTGGATGAACAGCTGCTCTGGCTCAAAGTAATCGGCCTGATGGCGGTACAAGAGTTCACGGCCATCCGGCGACCATTGCGGTGAGCTGGCTTGGCCGGGCAGGGTAGTCAGACGGGAGAGGTTGCCATCGCTTAGCTCCAGTACAAACAAATCCTGTTGCATACTGCCTTCCAAAGCATCTTCACTGCGATCGGAAGCAAAGACGACTTGCCTGCCATCGGGAGAGAATTGCGCGGAGTGATCGTGCCAGCGGGCATCGCCAGTTAGACGGTTGAGCTGCTGGGTGCCGATATCCAGTAGCCAAAGACCGGAGCGACGCTCGTTGAGATAGCCACTGCCATCACTTTTATACAGAGCATGACGAATGACCACCACATCGGCTTCAGGTGCGTCACTTTTGGCTTTTTCTGCCGTTGGATCCTCGATGGCGGGGTCGGCAGCAAGGGTAAGCAGCAGCTGCTTGCCATCCGGTGACCAGCTGAAATCACGAATGCTGGCCTGCTTTAATCGGGTGATTGCCTTCGCTTCACCACCGGCCATCGGTAGCAGGTAGAGCTGCTGTCCATCACCGCGGCCTGAAAGAAAGGCCAACTGGCGGCCATCCGGTGACCAGCGTGGGCTGCGATCTTTGTTGCTAAAGGTGAGCTGGCGGGGTTCCGATTTGCCATCGGTAGCTACCAGCCAAAGGTTGCTGTGGCGGCTGCGCTTATCATCGGCGATGGTGCTGTGGACAAAAGCTACCTGTTGGCCATTGGGAGTCAGCTGAGGGTCTGCGACAAATACAAAGCGGTAGTAATCCTCGGGTTGCATACCACGGGGCTCGGCGCTCAGCATTAGTGGCAAGAACAGACAAAGTGCAAGGAAAAGTCGGAACATCAGTAAACTCCTGTATCGGGATGCGCCCATTGCAACGCACCAGCGGCCGACAGGCAAGTCAAAACCGGCTGCTAGCTCGCTGGCTGAGATAGTTAGCGAAACAGCATATAAAGCAGCTGCGCCAGTAGCACGATACCCACCAGTGGAAAAATATAGCGGGTAATTTTGCTCAGCTCTTCGTCACTACGGCGTTTGCCGTATTTTTCTAACACCGTCACCAAAATAAATAGGGCAACAAAGAGTAAGGCCAGAATGATAAAAATAGGTGGCATGGTTGCATCCTGCTAAACCGTCAAAGCTTCAGTGTAATAGGAAGCGGCATGACTTTAAAGGCTACCGCTTAACTGCAACGCCATTTGATTGGCTGGCATGGGCCTGGCGTACCAGTAACCCTGCGCTTGCGGACAACCGATCTCTACAAGGATCTGGTGCTGCTGTTGATTTTCAATACCCTCTACGGCGAGCCCTAGCTGCAGCTCGCTGGCCAGCAATTGAATGCTTTTAATAATGCACAAGGCTTTGGCGTTGGTGGTAAGATCCGACACTACAGAACGATCAATTTTGACGGTATCCAAGGGCATGTTTTTTAGGTAACACAAACTGGAGTAGCCGGTACCGAAATCATCCAGGGCTATTTTCATGCCGTTGTCTTTTAACAATTGCAGTTTGCTGATGGCATTGGCTTCGTTATCAATCAGGGCCGTTTCGGTAATTTCCATTTCCAGCGCTGAAGCCGAAATTTGATACTCCTGCAGGCAAGCCAGCAGCCAGCTGGTAAAGTCCGGCTCTACTAAATGCCTGGCTGAGATATTAAATGAAATCACCGGCACGCTAAGATGTTGCTGTTGCCAGGAAACCAGTTGCCGACATAATTGTTTGACCACCCAGCGGTCCAATTCAATAATCAGACTGCTTTGTTCTGCAATCGGAATAAAGTCGGCCGGGGAAATGGCCCCAAGCTCCGGGTCCTGCCAGCGTATTAAGGCTTCTGCGCCGGCAAGGCTGCCATTACTCAGTTTTACTTTAGGCTGGAAATACAACTGCAAGTGCACCTCATCCGCTTGCAAGGCTGTCAGTAGCTTTTGACGAATCAGTGCTTTGCGGTGGTAGTCTGCACCGGCTTGTCTGTTGTAGAAATTTAGACAGGGTCCCCCTTTTTCTTTGGCTGCAAACATCGCCAACTCGGCCGCATGCAATAAATCCTCTTCTTGCTCGCCATCCTCTGGGTAGCAGGCAACCCCAATATGCGGAGTAGGCAGCAGAATTTCATCGCCGAGCCTGGCTGGTTGCTTTAACTCCTCCAGCAAACGACTGATCAGTTTATTGCTTTGGCTTAAATTGGTTGAGGTCTGATGCAACAGGATATAATCGTCTGCATAAATTCGTACTAGCGTATCTTCTGGCCCAGCCAGATGCTGCAAGCGTTCTGCTTGCAGCTGGATCAGGCGATCGCCATAAGTCAGACCAAGCTGCTGATTCACATCACTGAGCTGGCCGCCATCAATCCAGCAGATCAGCAGTTTGCTTTTTTGTTGCTTGCATTGTGCCAGTGTCTGTGGAAAACGGCTTACCAGCAGTTCTCTGTTGCCCAGTCTGGTGAGCCGATCAAAGTTCACAAGTTGATGAATTTGCTGATCCTTGGAACGTATAACGCTCAGATCCTGAAAAACAGCCAAATAGTGGCTCAAGGCGCCATCGCTGCTTTGCACGCGTGAAATTTTTAACCACTGCTGATACACCGTCAGATCTTTTTTTCGGTTCCAGATTTCGCCTTGCCAGTAGCCTTTTTTCTCAATGGTTTGCCACATCTGGCGGTAAAAGTCAGGGCCATGGTGCGAAGAACGCAAAATAGCCGGTGTTTTGCCAATCACTTCTGCAGCCTTGTAGCCGGTAATCGAAGTAAAAGCTGGGTTGACTTTGAGGATCCGTGCCTGAGCGTCGGTCACCATAATGCCTTCAATAGCATCATCGAATATCTGTTTGTTCAATTCATCCAGGGTTTGCTCGGGCAGGCTAGGCAGTGAATGCGCTATGCCGGTGTAGCTGATAATGTTGCCAGCCAGATCGCGGTGTGCCAGCACTTTTAACTGGGTAGGAATGCAGTTTTTTTGTTGATCGAAAAAGCAGAGTGGGCCTTGCCAATACGAATGTTTTTGTACATGCGGAAACACTGTGTTGAGCAGGTAGTGGTAATTCTCTTTATCGTGAAAGTGATGCACATAGAGTGGATGTTGCATTAAATTTAGTTCTGCAGCGATACCACACAGTTTTCTGCCAAAGGGGTTTAGCGTCAGTAGCCGGAAATCTGTGTTTACGGTACTGATAAAATAATCCAGCTGTTCAACAATGTCCTGATGAATGTTCGGTAAGTCAGTCAGCATTGGTAAGTGCCTTCTGTTGAGCGTGCAAAAAGTGTTGTGCCAATGTGGTTAGCTGATTGAGTTGCACAGAGAGCAGATCACCTTGTTGTTTTGCTTCATCGGCAGCATGGGCTGAGCTTTGGGCTAACCCTGCCAACTTTTGCGTTTCAACGTTCAATTGCTCGACTGTCGAGAGCTGCTGCAGGCTCGCTTGGCTGATTTGACGCGCCTTGCTTCGCATTGTATTGATACCATGTTGAATTTGCGTCATACCCGCTGCAGTACTTGCTGCACTTTGTGCTGTTTGCTCTGAGGCACTCACCCCTTGAAGCAGCGCTTGATCGGCTTGCTGGATGCCTTGATAGAGCTGGTGAATAATGGTCTGAATTTCATGGGTAGAGTGATGGGTACGGCTGGCAAGGGCGCGGATCTCATCAGCGACCACAGCAAACCCCCGTCCCATTTCGCCAGCACGGGCTGCTTCGATGGCTGCATTTAATGCTAATAAATTGGTTTGCTCTGCGACTTCGCGAATAACCTTGACCACCTTGGCAATGGCTTCACCTTGTTTATTGACTTCGGCAAAGCGTTGGCTTAACTCATTCAGTTGGTGCTGCATACTTTGGCTGGCTGCCAGCATCTGCTGCAATTGCTGATTACCTGCTAGTGCTGCCTGTTCCGATTCGCCTGTGTACTGCTCCATCTCTGATACGGCGGCATCCACTTGACTTTGTTGGGCTCTAAGTTGAGCGAGTTGTTGTAAAAATCCATCCGTGGATTGATGCTGTTGCAAACTTTGTATCGAGGCCTTGGTTATCGCGGTAGCGGCCTGCTCCTTGGCCTGATGCAGGTAACCGGAGCTGTTGACCAGACGAGCCATCAGTGCCCGGTTTTCCTGACGCTGGGTGGATAGAGCAAAAGATACCCGGCTTTTAAAATCGACACCGCCAGAATAGACCCAGCTCATCACCGGGTTGAAACAGGTCTTATCGGCGATTTGAAGGAGTCGTCGGCACTGCTGCTGTTGATAGCGAATAAGCAGCCAAGTCATGATGGCAGGCAGTACCATCAGAAAAGACCACCAGCCGGCAACGAAAAACAAAGCAACACCACTACCGAGCAAGCACAGTAGTAACCCAAGTAATAACAAATTCACAGTTTGATAAGGTGAAGCGCTGATGCACTTTGGTAGCTCTTTCTGCCGCCACTGTTGGTATAAACGTTCGGCCCGCTGTTTTTGCTCGGTTTGTAATACGGTGCGAATGGACTGATATTCGGCAATTTCGCCATTCTTCATTACCGGAGTGACATAGGCATCCACCCAGTAATGATCGCCATTTTTGCAGCGGTTCTTGACGGCGCCACGCCAGGAATGGCCACTTTGGATAGTGCGCCACATGTCTTTAAAGGCTGCTGCTGGCATATCAGGATGACGTATAAGATTGTGATTTTTACCCAGCAGCTCGTCTTTTTGATAACCGGAGACGGCAATAAATTCTGGATTGGCATAGGTGATAACACCGCGCTTATCGGTGGTCGTGATAAGATGGGCATCTCGTGGAAAGTTGGCTTCGCGCTGAGTGACATCCTGATTCCTGCGCATATCAAGTCCTTACTTTTATAATGGTTATTTGTTGAAAGCTTATACCAATTTGTCCCTATTAACGATCAATCTAATTTAGGGATTCATTGATCTAGATCAATCTTTCAGCATCAAACCAAACCTTCGTGATAACGGCTTGTTGTCTGGTGCGATATAGGTCAGCATAGTGGCTATCTAAAATCGTTAGCTTGCATCCCATGAGTGAACTCTACCTTTACGTCTTCTCTGGCTTTGCCGCAGCGATTGTGTTGCTGCTTCCAGCCATGTTGTTAATGCTGCATAAGCGGCGTTTGGTGCTGCAGGCATGGCAGCAACAGCATCAGCAGGAACTTCAGACACAAACGGAGCAGGCTGCGCGTAGCCGCGAATTGGTCCAGGTACGCCAGATTGAGCTGCGTGAACGCGAGCTACAGCTTGCTGAGCTAAAACAGGCATTGCAGCAGCAAAAAGCTGAGCAAAAGGCATTGCAGAGTGACTTCCTGGCGGTGAAAGAGCAGCACGACCGCTTGCACAGTACCCTCACCGCGAAGGAGCAGCATTTTGCGGAACAGCTGGCGCTGATTAAAGACAGCCGTGATCAGTTGAAAAAGGAGTTTGAGTTGCTGGCGCAAGAGGTGCTTGAGCGCAAGGGAAAGGCGTTCAGCGAGCTGAGCCAGCAGCAGCTGCAGCAGCTGTTGTCTCCATTGCAGCAGGATATGAAAGGTTTTCGTGACAAAATGGAACGCATTCACAGCGAAGAGCTGCAGCAGCGTAGCGCGCTGAAAACAGAGTTGATTAATCTGCAGCAACTCAATAACCGCATTACCGATCAGGCTGAGCAATTGACCAAGGCGTTGCAAGGGCAGAAGAAGGTGCAGGGCAACTGGGGTGAGCTGATGCTGGAGAATGTGTTGGATAACTCTGGCTTACGCGCCGGAATCGACTACCAACGCGAAGTTAGTTTCGACAGTGACGATGGCAAGCGCCGGCCGGATGCCATTATCTATTTGCCACAGCAGCGGCATATGGTGGTTGATGCCAAAACCTCACTCGCTGCTTACACGCGTTATGTCAATACGGAAGACGACAACGAAAGGGCTCGCGCCTTGGCAGAGCACTGTCAGGCGGTGAAGGATCGCATTACGGAGCTGGCAGATAAAAGTTATTACCAGCTAGCAGGGTTAAACTCACCGGAAGTGGTGTTTCTGTTTATCCCGATTGAATCGGCCTATGTCGAAGCACTGAAATACGATCCGGAGTTGTATCAAAGAGCGCTTGAGCGCAATGTGCTGGTAGCGACCCCGACTACCTTACTCACTAGCCTTAATATTGTGCGTCAACTGTGGCGTTTTGAAGATCAAAGCAAACACAGCGCTGAGCTGGCCAATCGGGCTGAGAAATTTTACACCAAGTTGAAGTTGTTCTTGGACAGTATGCAGGGCGTGGGTAAACAGCTGGATAAAGCGCGTGAAAGTTATGACAAAGCCTTTGGTCAGTTGTATAGCGGTCGGGGTAACTTGATTAAGCAAGCTGCTGAGTTTAAAGAGCTAGGCGTGGCGGTAAAAAGTGAATTGGATGCAGAGCTATTGGAAAAAGCCCGGCTGGAGTTGCATCCAGCCGGGAGCCAAAGCCAGCTGGATGAGGGAGCAACCGATGACGCCTGTCTTAGTGATAGCACATCGCAAACAGCATCACCGCCAGCATAGCAAAGCTTCCTGCGCTGAAAATGGCGAACTCGATGCGCACTTCCATTTTTCGCTCTGGGCTAAGCCCAGCCGGCAACAAACAGGCATAAATCAGACAGCTCAGACCAAAAGTCAGACCCAGTACGATAAACGTAAAAAAGATGGACGAAACAACTAATTCCACGAAAGACTCCTTACAGCATGCAGTTCAGGACTTTTGACAACCGGCAGATGATTGGCGGCACATTCTACGGCAAATGAAGCAGCTTTGCATAAAAAAGCCGTCCAATTGGCAATGAAAAACGCTGAGTTTCCTTAGCTGCAGCTGAAATAATTTAGCTGGCGTCATTATCTATTCCTATTTGAAACATGCCCTTACCCTACATTAGGAATGAAATATTCTTTGATTTTAAATTATTCAGCATAATTTATTTCAAATTGCGTGAATCTTTGCTATGTTAAAACTGTTCGGAAAACGAACAGCGCATTATAAGAAATCCAGGTGACCAGTTAGGAGAGATGCACGTGAAGTTGAAACCATTAATCGGTTGTTTAGCCTTGGCCGGGCTAGGCACACACGCGATAGCGAACGACAATCTGTCTGTCGCTGAGGCCGAAGACGCCGTTGAACGAATTCGGGTCACCGGCTCCAGTATCAAACGTACGACCTTGGAAGGTGAATTACCTATTACCGTCTTCACCCGTGAAGACATCAATGCCGCCGGTATTACCTCGGGTGAGCAGTTGTTAATGCAACTCAACATTGCCGGTAATGGCGTCGATAATATGGCCAGTAACGAAGGCATATCGACGGCGGATAACCGTGCTAACCATGGCAATTCGGGCGCCAACCTGCGTGGTCAGGGCTCGGATGCAACTTTGGTCTTACTCAATGGTCGTCGCTTGGCACCGCACGGCTTAAAAGGACGCAGTGTCGATTTAAACTCCATTCCATTTGCAGCCCTGGACCGTGTAGAGATCCTGCGTGATGGCGCCTCTGCTGTTTATGGCACCGACGCCATTGGCGGGGTCATTAACTTTATTACCCGCCGTGATTATACGGGTGCCCAGGTCTCTGGTTTTGCCGATGTGACCGAGGCGGGTGCAGGCCATATCTATCGTGCCAATGCACTTTTTGGTGTTGGTGATTTTGATCAGGATGGCTGGAACGCCTTTGGTACCATTACCGCCAAGCGTAACCTGGGCATTCGTGGCACCCAACGTGATTTCACCAACTCCTTCCAGGAGGACAGGGGCTTATCGCCGGATACGCGTGGTACGCCTTTTGCGACCATTTTTAATGTCAGCACTGCTACAGCGCCAGGCTTGATAGGCTCTGGCTTGATTGACCCTAATCCAAACAGCCCTGTAGCCCGCCAGGATGCAATCAATATTCTGGCTTTACCGGGTGGTCCGGGTTGTGAGGCCGGTGGCGATTTTATGGGGCGCTTTGATCCGAACCTGTACCCATGGTCGCCTCAGTCTCAGTATGCTTGTGCCTGGGAGTATGGCCGCCACCGCATGCTGCAGTCGCCGCTGGAGAGCCTGGACTTTGTTGGTCGGCTCTCGTTTAACTTAGGCGATAGCCATGAAATGTTTTTTGAGCTATCCGCCGCTCATGTTGAATCCAGAAAGAGTTTTGAGCAATATCAGATCAGTTCCAGTGCGCTGGCGACAGCACAGTTCAATCCATCGACCTGGTACCCAAGTACCGGAGTTAATTATGACCGTATTTTCCATACTTTGGGTGGTTATTTTGGCTACGATGGTCTGAACTATGGAGCTCCCATTGCCTATCGTTGGCGTTGTATTGAGTGTGGACCTCGGACTTTCGACACCGACACTACTTCCTACCGGGCTTTGCTGGCTTTTGAGGGCATGGTCGCTGATTACGATTACACCATTGGCCTGTCGCGTTCAGAAAATAGCTCCAAAACGAAACTGGTGGATGGTTACTACTATCTGGATCAACTGCAAACACTGTTGGGTAGTGGTACTTTGGATCCTTTCATGTTCCCAGGTCAGCAATCACAAGCAGCGCTGGATGGCTTAGCGGCCGCCTCTGCTGCTGGTGTAAAACTGTATGATGGCACCACAACCTTAACACAACTTGATGCTATCATTTCTGGTGATTTAGGGCTGGAACTGCCAGGTGGTTTTATTCAAGCTGCGGTCGGTACCGATTTGCGCCGTGAGGAATACCGCTTTAATGGCTCGGATTTAGAGCCTGGCCGGACCGTCCCATTAGCGCCGTTTGATGATCAAAATGCGCTGGATAAAGTTAGTCGTAACATCAAGGCGGTCTTTGCGGAAGTGTATTTCCCGGTATTGGACAACCTGGATCTGACGTTGGCCGGCCGTTATGATCATTACAGTGGTTTTGGCAGCACCACCAATCCAAAAGTCTCGTTAAAGTACCAGCCAGTTGAGCAGGTGATGGTGCGTGCTGCTTACAGCACTGGCTTTAAAGTGCCAAACTTCAACCAGTTGTTTGAAGGCGAGCGCTCGGAGCCGATCACGGTCGATACCTGGTTTGATCCGACCCGTTGTCCGGATGGTCAGGTGAGTGATACCCCTGGGTGTGAATCGATTCAACCAAACCTGATCCGTGGTGGTAAGGTGGATTTGCAGCCGGAAGAGTCCACCCAAAAGAGCATCGGAGTGGTATTGGTCCCTACCGATAATTTCAACATCAGTGTTGACTGGTGGGAGATTGAGCGTACCAATACCATTCGGGTTGCGACCCAGAATGTGTTGTTGCAAAACTACCAGTCCTTCCAGGACAACTTTATCCGCAACAGTGCAGGTGAGATCACGGCCATTGATGCCCGTTTTATTAACTCGGGCGGTACCTTAACCCGTGGTATTGAAGTGGATGCCAACCTGACCGGTGAACTGGCCGGCGGGAGCTGGCGGCTGCGGTTAAATGGTAACTACCTGCAGAGCTTTAAAACCAAAGCGCTGGATACACTGCCCTACAGCGAGAATCTAGTAGGTCAGTTTGTCTACAACAACAACCTGCCTATCAAGTGGAAACATACAGTCAATTTCAGCTATACCCATGGCGACTTTATGCACAGCCTGACGCAAATTTACCGTCATGGTTATGAAAGTGCGGTCTTTGCCAGGATTGCCAGTGGCGTCCACAACCCACCAAACTTTGATTATCGGGTGAAAAGCTACACCACCTATAATTACAGTCTGACTTACCGTGGTCTGGAGAATACCCTAATTACCATGGGGATTAAGAACCTGTTTGACCAAGATCCACCATTCTCGTCACACAATATGGACTCGGCAGCTGGCTCAGCCTGGGAGCCTCGTGTGGCCGATCCTCGTGGCCGTGCTTACACCTTATTGGTAGAGTACACCTTCTAAGGTAGAGCCATGAAACGAGTAAAACCGCAGCCCTGGTGCTGCGGTTTTTTTTGCCTGATAGCTGGTCACTTGGTTGAATGCATCGGTCTCTGACACAAAAAAACCGGTAACCTTGCGGCTACCGGCGGTGGTATCGGCAGGGAGGTGCCGTTTAAGCTAACATTTGTAGGCCTTTGATGCTCCGAATGCCGAGGCCTGGCGTGTCTTGAATGCTAATATCAGCACCCTCAAATAGCACATTGCCTTCAACAGGATCAAAAGCACAGAGCGAAGGCCCATCTAAATCGACCTTGGTGATCACATCGGATTTTGCCACTGCCAGGTGGACGGCTGCAGATACGCTGATGCTGGTTTCCAGCATGCAACCAATCATGCACTGCATATCGTAGAAAGAGCAGATATCAGCAATTTTGATCGCATTGGAAATACCGCCGGTTTTCATCAACTTGATGTTGATGATATCGGCGGCGCGCATTTTTATAAGCTCAATCACTTCTCGAGGGCTGAAGGTAGCTTCATCGGCCATTACCGGCGTATGCACTCGGTCAGTCACGTATTTCAGGCCATCAATATCCAGTGCTTTCACCGGCTGCTCTACCAGTTCCAGTCGCACACCGGCATCTTCCAGCTTGTGCAGTGCATACACGGCTTCTTTGGCCGTCCAGCCCTGATTAGCATCCAGCCGGATCAGCGCCCGGCCTTCTACCGCGGCATAAATGGCTTTTACCCGCTCGATATCAACACCAATGTCTTTGCCTACCTTTACTTTGAGTGTCTCAAAGCCACGGTCAACGGCTTCGAGCGAGTCCGCTACCATCTTATCAATATAATCCACGCTGATGGTCAGATCGGTGGTCAGTTTCGGCACTCCGCCGCCCAGCATTTTGTACAAAGGGGCACCGTACAGCTGAGCAAACAAATCGTAGATAGCAATTTCTACCGCCGCTTTGGCGCTGTAATTCTTCATAATACAGCCCTGAATCACCCGGGTGACATGATTCAGATCGGAGATGTCGAGACCAATCAGCTTGGGCTTGATTATTGTGCGAATGGCTTCAATGATGGAGCCATGAATGTCACCAGTGATCACGGCGGTGGCCGGCGCTTCCCCATAACCGACATGGCCGGTATCGGTTTCGATGATCACCACGACATCTTCAATCTCATGCACCGTGCGCAGTGCCGTTTTAAACGGCGTTTTCAGCGGCACTTTCAGCATGCCCAAACGGATATCAGTTATTTTCATGTCAAACCTCGAGCGCAAGAAAGCAGTTGCTTGCTATACCACTATAATGACTGCGTTGTAATCAGGCTAGCCAAGACAGCATTTTACCGACCAACAGGCCGCCCGCTGTGCCGACCACGTAACCCAGCATGGCCATTAATACACCAACCGGGATCAACGCCTTTGAGTAAGCCGCTGCCAGTATTGGAGCCGAAGCCACCCCGCCAATATTAGCGAGTGAGGCCACACCACAAGTAAATAAATCCAACCGAAATAACTTGGCGACCAGCGCCATCAACACGCCATGAATGCAGAGGATCATTAAACCTGCGGTCACATAAATGGGGGCCTTGGCTAAATCAGCAAAGTCGGCTCTGGAGGCAATCAAGGCGATAATCACCAGTAGCATGATTTGTGACAACTCCACCGAGCCAGATAGCTTACCAAGTCGGGTCATGGCTGCTAACACACCGGCCAGGGTAACCAACAGAATGGTCCAGGTCATGGTGGTTAAAAAAGCGGTGGTTGGTAACCAGCTTGCCAGGTGTTGGCTGACAGCAGAGACCAGAAAGCTCAGGCTCAGTAGTACCAATAAATTTAATTGTGTCACGGCTTTCTCATCTTGCTGCAGCGCCAGGCGCTCGCCTGCTTTTGCCAGCAAACTACTGTCTGCTTTAGTCCAGCGATTAAACAGGCCGGCAAAGGGTACCAGCGCCAACAAAATCATCACCCAGATGGCATAGTCAATCGAGTCCATGAGTAAGGTGTAACCCATGCGGCTGTCTGGCACATCCAATGCAGATTGGATGGCGGCCATATTGCCGGTGCCTCCCATCCAGCTGCCCGATAAGGCAGCAAACGTTTTCCAGCTATCGGGTTCCAACCAGCGATGAAACAGGGCAAAAGTGATCACAAAGCCTAACATGATAGTGACTACAGCAGTAAAAAAGGCCCCCAACATGCGGGGACCAAGGTGGGCAATCGCTCGTAAATCACTTTTCAACAACATCAGGAAAATCATGGCAGGTAGCAAGTTATTGCGAACCGCGCTGTAGGTTGCCCGAATACTGTCGGTTTGACTCCAAAGGCCTAAACTGGATGCCAGCATCACGCCGAAATACAGCAGCACAATGCCAGGTAAAATGGTAAAGAGGCGCCAGCCGCTGTATTTCTCCAACAACCCCAGAGCTGCAGCAATCAGCAGTAAAACCGTCAGAAATAAAAAACCATCAGTGATCATCAGCTATCCACAGCGGTGTAATTAAATATTCTATTTATACAGCAACATTAGCATAAATTATTCCAATGTAAAATGCTTCCTGCTGATTCTTTGGTCTGTTTTTCATCAATGTCAGATAGAATCTCACTAAAAGAAGGATTCATTAGGAATAAAAAATTCAATTTACACTATTCTTTTTGGAATAATGGCCGTTGTGGAAACCGAAAGGCTTTGTTATGGTGTGCTGAAAATTTCTGCACTATCAGGTTGCTGATGAAAAAACGTGTACTGCATTTTGGCTGGATTGCTACTATAGCTGGTATTGGCCTTTATCTGGGATTGACTGCTGTGCAAACTGAACTTTCGCTGGAGCAAAAAATCGCTCAGAAGCTGATGATTGATGTGCGCTATTTTTGCCCCCAGCCAGGCGAAGAAGCCTGTCGTCAGCCAGTGACCCGTTTACCGGATGAGCTCCGGCAACTGATTCGCGATACTGGTCTGGGTGGGGTCATTTTATTTGCCGAGAATCTGCAAACGCCAGAGCAGATCATCGATCTGACGCAGGACTTGCAGCAAGCCGCTATGAATTCCCCGGTTGGTCAACCGCTTTTTATATCGGTAGATCAGGAAGGCGGCCGGGTATTTCGTACCCCGCGTAGTTTTAGTACCGGTTTTTCCGGCAACATGGCGATAGGGGCGACCTATGCGCGGCATGGTGTGTTTTATGCCGAACAAGTCGGGACGGTGCTTGGCAAAGAACTGGCAGTGCTGGGCATCAATACCAACCATGCCCCTGTGGTGGATGTGAATAGCAATCCGGCCAATCCGGTGATCAATGTGCGTGCTTTTGGTGAGCACCCTCAGCCCGTGGCTGAGTTATCAGTTGCGCTGCTTAGCAGTATGCAACAGCAAGGCGTGTTGGGCACGCTGAAGCACTTCCCTGGTCACGGGGATACCTATCTCGACAGTCATCTGGCTTTGCCGTTGGTGAGCCATACACATGCTCACATTGAGCAACTGGATTTAGCACCTTTTCAGTGGGCCATAGAGCACACCGAAGTACCGATGATTATGACAGCGCACATTCAGTATCCGGCGCTGGATGCCAGTACCATCTTCAGTACAGCAGGGCAGAGCATGATACGACCTGCTACTATGTCGCGCGCAATTCTGACGGATTTATTGCGCCAGCAGATGGGGTTTGAAGGTCTGGTGATTACCGATGCGCTGGATATGGCAGCCATCAGTCACTATTTTACGCCCATCCAGGCAGTGCAAGAAACCTTTGCTGCCGGAGCTGATATTGCTTTGATGCCCTATCCGATCAGGCGGCCAGAAGATCTGGTGGCGTTCAAAGCCTTGATTGCTGAGCTGGCGAGTGCGGTGCGACAAGGAGAGCTCAGTGCCGCCGAACTGGAAACGTCCTGGCAGCGCATCCGCAGCGTAAAACAGCGCTGGCTGGCAAACACCCAGCCTGTTGTTGATCGCAGTGCCTTGTATCAGGCGGCAAGTCAGCAGCTTGGTCAACCGCGTCATAGGGAGTTAGAACAGGAGTTGGCCCGGCAGGCACTGACGCTGCTGCATGCAGAGCCTGGCATGCTGCCTTTAGTAACTGAGCAGTTGTCACACATCCATCTACTGGCCGCTACTCCGTTGCAGGCGCGGATGCTCAGGCAGTCTCTGAGCCAGCATTGGCCAGAGCAGGCCAAAGAGCAGTTGCGTTGGACAGAATCCAGCTTTGATGACTGGCAACCGGAGCAGGCACTGCAGCTAAGTCAGCAGGCTGATTTGGTGATCCATGCTGGTTGGCAGCGGCTGGCCAGCTTGGTTGACTTGGGCGGTATGGCCGATGCAGCCAGCCAGCAGCGCCCTGCAATGAGTTATGCTGCTGCGATGCAAGCCAGTGCACAGGTGCTGCAGGCGGCCAAGCACGCTGACACAAAGGTAATCCTGCTGGGCTTTGGAACGCCCTATGAGCTTATCCCTTTAATGCCCTTTAGTGATATCAGTATGCTGGCCTACCATCATGGCATTGAACAGCATGGGTCTGGTCTCTTGTATGGACCCACCTATCAGGCAGTTGCCGAAGCCTTACTGGGGCATACCCCCATGCATGGGGAGTTGCCGGTTCGACTGACTGTGCCAGACTTGGTAGTCAGGGAGGCGCGTGAATGACTGACTCTGATCAGCGGGCTAAGCAATTAGTTAGGCTTGGGTTGCTAGCGCTGTCATTGGCGGCCATCGTCTGGCCTGCGATGGCCAGCAGCGACTGGGATATCCGGGTACGTGAACCGGCTCAGCTAAGTGTCGAGCTGCCAGAGCAGCGCAGTCAGCGTACTTTGGTCAATGACCAGCGAATTTTTTACAGCTATCAGGGCCAGGGTGCACTCTGGCTGGATTTGCAGCAAGCTACGGCGGCTCGCATTGAGATCAATGGTCGTGAGCTGGCTTTGCCCGCTGAGCTATCGAAGCAGCCGATGATACTGTCACTGGCCGAGTACACCCGCGATGGGCTGAATCAATTGCATGTCGCAGCTGTCGAGCCGTCTGGGGCCGCTATTCGTTTGCGTTTTGATTACCCAAGCTTGGTAGAGGGTTCTGCCGACGAAGCCGGATTCTCAGCAAAGCGGCTGGCTGAACTGGATGCACTGATTGAGCAGGAAGTTGCGGCTGGTTTTCCGGGGGCGGTGCTGCTCATTGCCAAAAACGGCCGGGTGATTAAAGAAACGGCCTATGGCTATGCCAAGCGCTACGACAGTGCCGGACAGCCCCTGGCAGAGCCCGAGCTGATGCAAACCGATACGCTGTTTGATATTGCTTCCAACAGCAAGATGTACGCAACCGTTTATGCGGTGATGAAGCTGGTCAGCGATGGCCTGCTGGATATCAATGCACCAATTGTGCAGTACCTGCCGGAGTATCAGGGGGATGGTCGTGAGCTGCGGCTGGTGCGGGATCTGCTGGATCACACGGCTGGCTATGGCCCGGAGTTGCATTTCTTCCGGCCTGATAACCGTTTAGGGGCTGCTTTTTATTCGATAGAGCCTGCGCGTACTAAGCAGTTGTTGATAGAAAAGGTGCCTTTTGAGCGGCCACGAGGCCAAAGCGCTGTCTACAGCGATACCGGTTTTATGCTGCTGGGGGCTCTGGTAGAACGGGTGGCTGACATGGCGCTGGACAGCTACCTTGAGCAACAACTGTACCAGCCGCTGGGCTTAGGCAGTACGATGTTCAATCCGTTGCAAAAAGGCATTTCGGCCAGTCGGATTGCAGCTACTGAACTGGATGGCAACACCAGAGGGGGCTTACGCCAGCAGTTTCCGGCGATGCGACGGGGCGTACTGCGCGGTGAAGTGCATGATGAAAAAGCCTTTTACTCGTTGGCTGGGGTGGCTGGCCATGCCGGTTTATTCAGCACAGCCCGCGAGCTGGCCGTGCTGATGATGCTGGCACAACATGGTGGTTATGGCGATCTGCCGGTGTTTAGCCAGCCGGTGATCCAGCAGTTTGTGCGGCCATCGAGCCGGGATCATCGTTTTGGCCTCGGCTGGCGCACGGCGGTTGGTGGCGATCTGGACTGGCATTTTGGCCCTTATGCCAGTCGATATGCTTTTGGTCATACCGGCTGGACAGGCACTGCCACGCTGATCGATCCCCAGTACGATTTGCTGGTGGTGCTGTTAACCAACAAAAAGCATTCACCGATCCAGCGGGATGGCAGCGGCTACTATTTTAGCGGTGATCGATTCCAAACCGGCATGTATGGCAGCGTGATGAGCCTGGTGTATCAGGCCATGCTGGGGTTATAGCCACACCATGCAGCACACGAAGCATGGCGCAACAGAGCGCGCAGCACAAAAGGACAACCGATGGATATAAAATTGACAGCGCTAGACTGGCTGGTGTTTGCCGGCTACTTTGTTCTGCTGGCTGCCATGGGCTGGGTATTAAGTCAGCGCCGCGCCGGCAATGCCCGTGATTACTTTCTTGGTGGTAATCAGATGCCGATGTGGGCGGTGGCTATTTCGGTAATGGCGACTTCCCAGTCGGCGGCTACCTTTTTGGGTGGGCCGGATCAGGGCTTTCGTGGCGATCTGACCTATCTGGCCACCAATATCGGTGCCTTTCTTGCGGCTTTCGTGGTGATCATCTACTTGATCCCGCGCTATTATCAGGCCAGGGTGAGCACCGTCTATGGCTTACTGCAGCAACGCTTTGGTGGCAGCGCCAAGCGCCAGGCTGGCAGCATGTATTTGTTTGGCCGGGTCTTTGCCAGTGGGGCCCGCCTCTACATGGCAGCGATTGCGGTGTCGATGGTGATTTTTCATAACATTGAAGCCAGCAGCGTGGTGTTGTCCATTGTCTTGTTGGCCTTTGGCGCCCTGGCCTATTCGGTGGTGGGTGGCATTCGTTCGGTGATTTACACCGATGCGTTTCAGTGTGCTGTCTATGTGCTGGCGGCGCTGGCCGTATTGATCTACCTGCTGTGGCTGATCCCGGCCGAACCTGCTGCCATGGTAGCGGCGCTCAGGCAGCCGCTCGATGGCGCTGGTTCCAAGTTGCAGTTGCTGGATTTTTCGCTGGATTTTGGTGCCTCCGGGGTTTTTACCTTTTGGTCGGCCATTACCGGCTTTGTGTTGTTGAACATTGCGGCTTTTGGGCTGGATCAGGACATGACCCAGCGGGTGCTGACCTGTAAAACTGCCAAAGAGGGCGCCAGAGCCATGCTGTTATCGGTGGTGCTAATTATTCCGGTGATGCTGTTGTTTATTGCCATCGGCATGTTGCTCTATATCTTTTATCTGCGACCCGATCTGATGCAGCAAGGCGGTGCTCCGTTGGCCAGTAGTTTTGCCGGTGAAACCGTCACGGTTTTTATGTACTTTGTACTCAATGAAATGCCGGCTGGTTTGCGCGGTTTGGTCACTGTCGGGGTAGTGGCTGCGGCGCTTTCCACCATGACCTCTGGCCTGAACTCGATGTCCTCGGTATTGGTGGAAGATCTGTACCGGCCCTGGCGGCTGCGGCACCAGCCAGAAAGCTCTGAGCGACACTTTGTGCGCGCCGGCCAGTTTGGCATGCTGCTGACAGCAACGGCACTGTCGGCGATGGCGGTGCTGTGTTTTTACTGGCAGCAGTTTAGTGATATGCCATTGCTGGCTTTTGCCCTAAGTGTAATGGTGTTCTCTTACAGCGGCTTACTGGGCGTTTATTTTACCGTGTTGTTCACCCGTCGCGGTAATGCCCAAAGTGTGGCTGCGGCGCTGGTTTGTGGTTTCTTAGTGCCGCTGTTTTTTCAGCCCTATGTGCTGCAATGGTTTGGCCCCAGCCTGGCTGAGTGGGATCTGGGCTTTACCTGGCAGCTTTGTCTGGGTACTTTATTAGCCTTTGCTGTCTGCTGTTTGGGAAGGCCAAAAGCACAGCAGTCTTTGTTATCAGCCGCAGCAACAGGAGATGCAGCGTGACGGATTTTATACTTGGTATTGATGCCGGTGGCACAAAAACCCTCGGCCGATTGCTGCATCTGGCGTCTGGCCGCAGTTGGCAACTAAAAATGGGCTCAGCCTCGCTGACCAACGACTACAACAATGCAGCCGCAACCCTGTATCAGCTGATCAGCAATCTGTTTGAGCAGGCGCGCTGTACTGGGGATCAGGTCACTGTGGTGGCCGGGGTGCCCGGGGCTGGCAACTTGCAACTGCGAAAATCGCTGGAGCTGCACTTGGCAGAGCTATGCCCGCAGCTTTGGATCACCACTGATGCAAAAACCTCGGTCTGGGGCGCCAACAATGGCCAGCCGGTGGCGGTGGTAGCGCTTGGAACCGGCTCGGTCGGCATGCGGCTTGAACCCAACGGGGAAGAACGGCAGTTTGGCGGCTGGGGTTTTAATATTGGTGATGAAGGCAGTGGCGCTATCTTAGGCAAAATGGCGGTACGCGAAGTGCTGGATGAGTTTGACCGCAGCCGCGGTTTTGCTTCTGCACTCGCCAAAGCAGTGACCGCTGTGATCGGCACCGATCCGGCCAACATCCTGGGCTGGCTCAAGCATGCCGCGGTCAATGACTTTTCCAGGCTGGCGCCACTGGTGCTGCCGCTGGCAGCGAACTGCCCGCAAGCCGCCAAGGTGTTTGCCCGTTACCTGAAGGACGTGGTGGAGCTGATCGACCTGACTTGCCTGGAGGTGCGCTTACCCATCGTCATTCTGGGGGGACTGGCAGAAGGGACCATACCACACCTGCCTGCGCGAATACGCCAGCACATCATTCCAGCGGCAGGCACCTCGGTGGATGGCGCCTTGTTGCTGGCGAAAAAATGGCGCAGTGGTGAGCTGGAAAAAACGGAGCCCCGGCTATGAGCAAGCAACCAGAGCTGGATAGCCAGCAGGAACAGCAATTACTGCAACAGCTGGGCAGCTTTTTATCGGAAAGCCGCAACCCGGACAGCATGGATCTGGATCAGCTGGATACCCTGGCATTGTTGCAACGCATCAATCAGGCCGATCAGCAGGTCGCCCAGGTCATCGCCGGGATCCTGCCGCAAGTGGCTGAAGCGGTTGATGCCATCGTCGCTGCCTTTGCTGCTGGCGGCCGACTGATCTACATCGGTGCCGGCACCAGTGGTCGCTTAGGCATTTTGGATGCGGCCGAATGTCCGCCCACCTTCAGTACCCCGCCACAGCAGGTGCAGGCACTGATTGCCGGCGGTCCAGCTGCTATTTTGCAAGCGGTGGAAGGGGCTGAAGATGATGCTGCTCAGGGCGTAGCCGATGTAAAGGCGATCGCTTTATCTTCCAAAGACGTACTGGTAGGGATAGCTGCCAGCGGCCGTACCCCCTATGTGGTGGCTGCCATGCAGCAGGGGCAAGCGCTGGGTGCTACCATCATTGGCATCAGCTGCAACCCCGATACGGCGGTGCTTGAGGCGGCTGATATCCCCTTGTGCGCTGCGGTAGGCCCTGAGGTATTAACTGGCTCGACCCGGATGAAGTCCGGCACCGCCCAAAAGCTGCTGCTAAATATGTTATCAACCGCCAGTATGGTGCGAAGTGGTAAGGTCTATCAAAATCTGATGGTGGATTTGCATGCCAGCAATCAAAAGCTATTGGTACGGGCTGCGCGCATTGTAGCTGAAGCCACGGGCTGCAGCCATGAGCAGGCCAAACAAATGCTGCGTGAGTCCGATTACAATGCCAAGCTGGCGATACTGCGGATTTTGACCGGTTTAGCCAAATCAGACGCGGCCGCTTTGTTGGCACAGCAAGCCGGCTTTTTGCGCCAGGCGCTGACTCAGCATCAGCAAGACGCCAACCTGATGCCATAACTAAAAAACAATCGATTACCCCTGCACTAGGGTGGAATAATTTATTCTATACAGCTATTATCTAGAATAAATAATTCTGCCCGTTCAGGAGTCCCTCCATGGCCATTGGCTACCAGCAGCAACAGCTGCATATCGAGCAGCTGTCTGCTCAGGATTTGTTGCAGCAATACGGTTCCCCCTGTTATGTGTATTCCAAAGCCCAGCTACTGACCAATTTGCAGGCCTATCAGCAAGCAGCAACCGGTTTGGATGCGCTGATTTGCTTTGCCGTCAAAGCCAACTCCAATCTGGCCGTATTGCAGTTGTTTGCCGCCGCGGGTGCCGGCGCTGATGTGGTCTCAGTGGGTGAGTTGCAACGGGCATTGGCCGCCGGTTTTGCTGCCAATCGTATTGTCTACTCCGGGGTTGGTAAAACCAAGACTGATATGGCGCTGGCACTGAAAGCCGGGATTTTGCAATTTAATGTCGAGTCCATCCCCGAGCTGCAGCGGTTAAGTGAGGTGGCGACAGCCCTTGGCCTGGAGGCTGCGATTGCTATCCGGGTCAATCCGGATGTCGATGCCGGTACTCACGAAAAAATTGCCACCGGCAAAGCTGAAAATAAATT
Source organism: Alkalimonas amylolytica (assembly GCF_900107845.1). Taxonomy (GTDB): domain Bacteria; phylum Pseudomonadota; class Gammaproteobacteria; order Enterobacterales; family Alteromonadaceae; genus Alkalimonas; species Alkalimonas amylolytica. The sequence continues at coordinate 446,396 of NZ_FNRM01000001.1, read as the reverse complement.
TGGTATCAGTTGGCAGCAGGTGGAGCAAGTGTATGCGCTGGCGGCAGAGTTGCCGGGGATCCGTATTCAGGGCGTCGATATGCATATCGGCTCGCAAATTACCGACTTAGCGCCTTACCAGGCTGCATTTCAGCGTATGCTGGAATTAGTGGAACGTTTGCAAGCGCTAGGTCATACCATCGATACCATTGATCTTGGCGGAGGTCTTGGCATTTTGTACCCGGATGCCCGGCAAGCGGTTTCGATTGACGATTACATGGCGCTGGTACGGCAGCATTTTGCCAATAAAGGCTGCCGGCTGATTTTAGAGCCAGGACGTTCACTGGCAGCCACTGCTGGTGTGCTGTTGTGCCAGGTAGAATATGTCAAGCAAGGGCCTGGCAAAACTTTTTTGATTCTGGATGCGGCGATGAATGATTTGCTGCGTCCTGCCATGTACGGTGCTGTGCATGCTATCTGGCCGGTGCAACTCCACCCAGAGCGTGCCAGCCAACGCTATGATGTGGTCGGCCCGGTGTGTGAAACCGGTGATACCTTCAGTATGGGGCAAACGTTGCCTGAGCTTGCACCGGGTGAGGCGGTAGCGATAGGTCAGGCCGGGGCTTATGGCGCCGTGATGGCATCGTGCTACAACACCAGGGCATTGGTGCCTGAAGTGCTGGTATCCGGCCAGCAGTCGGCGTTGGTGCGTCGTCGTATTGAGATTGAGGAGCAGCTGAGTTGGGATCAGATGCCAGATTTTTAACATTGTTTACCGGAGCTGGCTGTTCAGGTTATAGTAGCGCTGCTGGCCCTGGCTTAACACGAGTACAAAAACAATATGGTGTGTCTACTGAAAATCAGAGGTTTGCAAGACCAGATGTCTGCCATTGAACGCAAACTTGCTGACTTTATTCTGGATAACTCGCATTTACTTCGTGACTACTCATCGCAGCAATTGGCGGATGCTGTGGGCGTGAGTCAATCCAGCGTAGTGAAGTTTTGCCAGAAAGTTGGTTACAAAGGCTATCCGGATTTCAAGCTGGCGGTCAGCGAAGCTTTGGTCGCGCAATCCAGTTTGAGCCGGGAAGAGAGTAGTGACCAAAAGAAAGCACCCTTAGCTGAAGTAGAGCAGTTCCAGCTGCAACTGCAGGCCAGTTACCGTACTTTGCTGGAAATCAACGAACAAAAAACGCTAACGCGGGCAACGCAACTGCTCGATAGTGCAGATAAAATTTTATTGGTAGGGTTTGGCGGCTCCGGCTTGGTAGCTGCTGACTTTGCTTTTCGATTGCAGCAACTGGGTAAAACCGTTTGCTATCATCCGGACCCTGCAGTGCAAATGCAATACAGTGCTCAACTGTCTGAGCGGAGTGTGCTTTTTGCCATCTCGCAAAGCGGTGAAAATCAGGATGTGTTGCGACTGGCGCGCGGACTGAAGTCGCAGAAAGTCCAGCTGATATCGTTGACTGCTTTCAAAACCAACCCTTTAAGCCTATTGGTGCAAACCCCTTTGTATGTGCTTGCTGGCGACAGCAGCCCGCGACTTGATCCACTGTTGGAGCAGCTTGGTGCTCAACATGTGTGCCACCTGCTGTATCTGCAGCTTAGTAAAACGACAGCCAATGCCAAGGTGCTGGAGCACAGCCAACGGTTGATGCAGCAACTGGCTCGTCGTTAATCTCATGATTTCAAGATAAAAAAACCAGCGAACAGGTCGCTGGTGTGGGCAAAACCGGGCAAAACCCCGGCCAAAATTAACGCTTAACTTGCTGTTACGGTCTCACTGTGATCCGGATCGGTGCTTAGATCCCGCGCCAATAACAAGTACATGGCTGGTACCACAAACAAGGTGAAAGCCGTGCCTATGGTCATACCACTGGCAATCACCAGCCCCATGGCATAGCGCGAAGCGGCACCAGCACCACTGGCAATAAGCAGTGGGATCATGGCCAGTACGGTGGCGGCAGTGGTCATCAGAATAGGCCGCAGACGCACCGCGGTCGCTTCTTCAATGGCTTCACGTTTGCTTCGCCCTTCCTGTTGCAGCTGATTGGCAAACTCCACAATCAAGATACCGTGCTTGGCGATCAGACCCACCAGCGTAAGCAAACCGACCTGGGTATAAATATTCAGACTGGTAAAGCCGAGGCTGATAAAGATCAAGGCACCGCACACACTCATCGGTACCGTCACCAAAATGATCACCGCATTTTTAAAGGACTCAAACTGGGCGGCCAGCACCAGGAAGATCACAATCAAAGCAAAGAAGAAGGTGATCACCAGTTGCTGACCTTCGGCTTTGTACTGGCGTGACTGACCGGCGTAATCCACGGTATAACCGGCTGGCAGCACCTCGGCGGCAATGTCTTCCAGCACGGCTAAGGCTTCGCCCAAAGGCACACCAGGGCGGGGCAGGCCAGAAATCTTCACTGCGTTCAGCTGCTGAAAGCCTTTCAGTGCTTGTGGTTGCACGCTTTCTTCCAGCGTGATCAAGGTAGACAGAGGCACCAGCTCGCCATCCCGGTTGCGGGTGTAGTAGTTTTTCAGCTGCTCCGGGTTTAAACGTTCAACCCGTTCGACCTGTGGGATCACCCGGTAGGAGCGGTTATCCAGTGCAAAGCGTCCGGCATCGGCGCCGGCCAGCATGCTGCCTAAATCTGCGGCGATTTGTTGCATACTGACACCCATCAGGGCAGCCTTATCGCGATCCACATGCACGGTCTGGCGTGGCCGGTCGATCTTCAGATCGTTGTCGACAAAGATAAAGCGACCACTGGCCATGGCACGGCCCATCACCTGTTGTGCTACTTCCTGCAGGGCTTCAAACGGCTGGGTGGAGCCAATGACAAATTCCACCGGCAGGCCACCACCTGGCGAGGGCAGGGATGGGGGCACCAGGGCAAAGCTGTTCAGGCCAGGCAGCTTGTCCAGAAATGGCTGAATGTGTGTTTCCAGTATGTGCTGCGTGCTGCGGCTGCGCTGATCCCAGGGGGAGAGTACCAGGCCGGCAATGGCTGTATTGGTACCACCCATACCATTGATGATAAATACGTTTTCCAGTTCAGGAATATCATCCAGCAGTCGGTTTAGCTCCTTGGTATTGCGCTCCAGATAATCCAGCGTGGCATAGCTGTCGGCCGACAGAATTGAAAACACAAAGCCCTGATCCTCGGCTGGCTCCAGCTCAGATGGGCTGGTGACAAACAAGAAGTAACAGGACACCAGCACAATGGCGCCAAAGGTCAGCAGCACTGGCAGGTAATTGAGAGCACCATGCAGCTGTTTTTGATAACCGTGACGTAAGCTGGTAAAGCGTCGATCCAGCCAGGCTTCCAATCGGGGTTTTTCTGCTTCCGATGAGTGGGCTTTTAAAATATAGGCACACATCACAGGAGATAGTGTCAGCGCCACTACGCCGGATAAAATGACCGTGGCAGCCAGAGTAAAGGCAAACTCGACAAAGAGTACACCGGTCAGCCCACCGACAAATCCAATCGGAATAAAGACCGCCACTAAGGTAGTGGACATGGCAATGATGGGCCAGGCCAACTGACGGGCACCCAAAATAGCCGCTTCTATCCGCGACTTGCCTTCTTCCATAAAGCGGTGAATGTTCTCCAGCATAATGATGGCATCATCCACCACGATACCAATGGCCAGCACCATGGCCAGCAAGGTCAGCAGATTGATGGAAAAGCCCATTAGCCACATTAAAAAGAAGGTACCGACCAGGGACACCGGAATCGCGATGGCTGGGATAATGACACTGCGCATCGAGCCTAAAAAGGCATAGATCACCAGAACCACAATCAACAGTGCCAGCACGATGGACACCACCACTTCGTTGATGGCGTTTTCAATGTACTCCGTGGAGTCGTACGGAATATCGGCACTTAACCCCTCCGGCAACTGTGGGATAATGTCGTTGTCCCAAATGCGGCGCACATCGGCAATCACATCCAGTGCATTGGCATCCGGTGCAATCTCAATCCCCATAAAGGTGGCGGCCAGGCCATTGAAACTGACTGAACTCTCATAGCTTTCGGCACCGAGCTCGACTTCGGCAATGTCCATTAAACGCACCAGTGCATCCTGATCGGTGCGAACCACCAGTTGCTCAAATTCTTCGACACTGCGCAGATCGGTGGCGGCATTTAAATCTACCGCTACCATCTGGCCTTTGGTGCGGCCAAGCGCTGCCAGCACATTATTGCTTCGCAGGGCCTGAGTGACATCACTGCCGGTCACGCCCAGCGAGGCCATCCGGCTCGGATCCAGCCAGATCCGCATGGCAAAGGTGCGGGCACCGAGGATTTCTGCCCGTTGCACACCGGGAATGGTCGCCAGCTGAGGTTCAACCACCCGTACCAGATAGTCGGTGATCTGGTTATTGCCGAGCACCTCGCTGTAAAACGACAGGTACATGGCGGCTACATCCTGGTCGACTTTCAGATTGACCACAGGATCCCGGGCATTTTCCGGCAGCTCGGAGCGTACCTTGTTCACCTGAGCGGCAATCTGGGTCAGGGCTTCGTTTGGATCGTAATCCAGCCGCAGGTAGGCTTCAATCGAGCTCATGCCAGCCACAGAGGTAGATACAATGTAATCAATGCCCTCTGCCGCAGCAATTTCCCGCTCCAGCGGACTGGTAATAAAGCCCTGGATCAGGTCGGCATCGGCACCAATGTAGGTGGTAGATACGGTGACCACGGCATTTTTAATCTCCGGGAACTGGCGCACATTCATATCGAACAAAGAACGCAGCCCCAGCAGCACAATAAAGAGACTAACCACCGTTGCCAGTACGGGCTTACGGATAAAGACGTCGGTAAAACGCATCTTTACATTCCTTATTGGTTGGCCGGTTGGGGGTTCAGCTCTGCGCTTGGTTGCGCATTGCCATTGTCACTGACTTTGACCGCCGCACCGTTGCGCAGCTTCAACAGGCCAGAGGTTGCCACCTGATCGCCCGGCTCCAGACCGCCCAACACATTGATTAAATCGCCGCGGGTCTCGCCGGTTTGCACAAAGCGCTGGAAGGCTTTTAGCTGACCGTCCTCTTCGCGCAGCACAAAGACTGAATTGCCATAGGTATTGAACTGAATCGCCGTCTGAGGCACCAGCAACACCTCCTGCACCTGACCAGTCAGCACTTCGACCCGGCCAAACATGCCCGGGCGCAGTTGGTGCTCTGGGTTTTGTAGTGTGGCCTGGATTTCCACACTGCGGCTGGAAGGGCGAACACCAGGTGCAATGGCGGTGATTTCACCTTCAAACGCCTGTTCCAGATGGGCATCGACCCGCACCCGGACCTGCTGGCCTACATGAATTTGTGACAGCCGCTGCTCTGGCAGGGTGAAGTTTAAATAGACCGGATCCAGTGCCTCCAGTGAGACCACCGCCGAGCCTGGTGATAGCATCTGGCCTAAGTTCACCCGGCGAATGCCAAGAATGCCACTAAAAGGCGCACGGATTTCTTTTTGCGCAATGCGGGCTTGCTGCATTCGAACTGCAGCGGCTGCCTGTTCGGCCTCGCTCTCACGACGACGCAGATCCAGCTCGGACACGCTGCGCTCCTGAAACAAGCGCTGGTTGCGGTTTAACTCGATGTGTGCCAGTTTCTCGGCGGCCTGCAACCGGGCCAGCTCGGGCTGGTCGATGCTGTCATCCAGTTTGACCAGCAGCTGGCCTTGTTCAACAGCGGCACCGCTTTCAAACAAAATTTCCCGTACGATACCGCTGGTCTCGCTGGTTAGTTCAGTACCTTGCCTGGCAACAAAGCTACCCACTGCGCTGATCGCGGTTTCCCAACGGTCCGGTTCTGCTTTGGCAGCAGTAATGCTGGCGGTTGGCATCGGCATAGTGTCGAAAAACTGATTCATAAAGTGATTGCCGATGGCTTTGTAGCCAAAAATGCCGCCAAAGACGATGAGCACGGCAAGCAACATCAGACTCATGCGCTTAAACATGATGACTCCTTGATAGGCTGCCATGCAGCCAACTGATTCAAAAAAAACGATGCAGGGCCAGGGGAGACTCCCAGGCTGTTATGCAATCCCTAAATGCTGTTCTATATGCTGCACCAATTGTTGCAGCACTTTGGGTTGACTGAAATCCAGCAGCGGCAGCCACTGCATGCCATTCAGTAACCGGTTCATATTGCGGTACATGGTCATAGGTCCGCGAGGAATGGAGAAGGCTTCCAGCAGACCTTGAGTGTGATCCAGCGTATGACTGCCCTGGCACAAGGCCCAGGTACCATAAGCAAGCTCCATAGTACTGGCACCCTGAGGATCCAGATCACCGGCATCGATGGCTTGTTGCACGATGCCACTGACAATGCGGCAAATGGGTTGACCACACTGCAGTAATTGCTGCCGTCTGACTTCGGAAGCGTTTTCCCACACCGCTTCGGTCATCACGTACTGCGATAACTTGACGTAATTGGCCTGGCGCTGGTTGAAATCCTGCTCAGCCACACAAATGGCAAAAATGCGCTGGCGGGAGGGCGCTTGCCATTGCTCAATGCGCTCAAACAGTTCCAGGTGCAGCGCAGATTGGCGGGCCATCAGTGCCATCAGCAGATCCTCTTTCGAGGTAAAATGCTGGTACAAGGTGCCGGTGGCGTAATCACAGGCTTTGGCCAGCTTGGCCATTTGCAGCTGAAGAAAGCCTTCTTCGGCAATCAATTGCTCAGCAGCATCGAGAAACAGCTGCTCCCGCTCTTCCCGTTCCCGTTGTTTGCGTTCGGATGTACCCATAACCACCTCATTTGAAAAGGTGACATATTTTGAATCAGATTCAAAAAACGATCAAGAATTCATTTTGTGAACCTTTGTAACAGACTATGTATAGCCCTAAGTAACGACAGGTAAGCGCTTGCCTGGCTTGAAGCGCAACCAAAGCAGTTTCAGTTTGTAAAACGGAGTGAGTACCAGTGCATTGCCAGTGAGCACCAGACAAAAACCAACCACAGTGCTCACTTGCCACTGGAAACCTTCAAACAAAGAACTGAACACCACAGCCACTAAAGGGAACAGCACAATAACGTAACTGGCTTTTTCCGGACCCATTCGTTTTAACAGCGCAAAATAGCTGCCAAAAGCAATGACCGAGCCAAACACCGATAGATAGAGCAGTGACCACAAATAAGTCGGCTCGCTGCTGATGGTAAAGGTTTTACCGTTTAGCAGCGCCAGGGCCGCCAGCGCCAGGCTACCGTACAGCATGCCCCAGGCATTCATCGGCAAGATAGCCAGACCACGCCGTGAGTTGCGTACACTGAGCATATTGCCAAATGAGGCACTTAAAGTGCCGGATAGGACCAGCAGCAAACCCAGTAGGCTGGTATTGGCCAGCGACAACTCGGTTAAATCTGGCGCAAACAGCACGGCAATACCGGCGATACCAAGCAAAGCGCCAGCATAAATCCGTTTGGCGATCGGCTGACCAAAGAACAGCCGGGTATTGATGATGTTCATCAACAACATGGTTGAAAATGCAATGGCTGCCATTGCTGAGGTCAGGTGCAATTGGGCCTGATACAACAGGAAATAATTCAGGGCAAAGTTCAGCAGCGCCATCAGGGCGACACTTAGGTGCATGGGTGCAGGCATTTGCATCGGTAGCTTACGCCACAGACACCACAGCCAGAGCAAGAGTGCGGCCAGGCCAAAGCGATAGACCAGGGATACTTCAACCGCTACCTCACCCAATTGGAATTCAATGGCAAACCAGGTGGATCCCCAGATCAGTACAGTGAGCAAGTACAGCAAAGCGGTTTGCATAAAATCTCCGAAGCGGGCTAAGCAGGCCTTTGTATGGTAGCGAATTTCTGTATACTCACCATGTACAGAAAAAAAGAAATATGACCTATACAGTTGAGGTGATGATGAACCTGGCGATTCAGCGTGATCAAACGGAGTTTTTGTACCAGCAGGTGGTGCGGCTGGTGCGGCAGTTGCAGCAGCAACAGTTGCTGCGGGTCGGTGACCGTTTACCCTCCTTACGTCAACTCAGTCAGCAGCTTGGCATCAGCATCCCAACGGTACGCCAGGGCTATGAGGAGCTGGAGCGGCTGGGTATGGTTGAAGCAAGGGACCGCTCGGGCTATTACCTAAAGGCAGAAAACCGGCCGACGTGTCGGCCCGCCCGCTTGCCACTGAGCAGTGAGCCGGTGCCGGTGCGCCAGCAAAGTTTGCTGGAGCAGTTTTATCAGGCGGTGCATCAACCGGGCATTTTGCCGCTGGGTATTGCCCAGCCCAGTATGGCGCAGCCCTCAGAAAAAGCCTTGCTGCGCACCATGCGCCGGGTCACAACCCTGGCCGGTCAGCAGGTGATGCATTATGGCCCTATCGATGGTTTTGCGCCGCTCAAGCGTCAACTGGCTTTTCGTTATCTGGATGTTGGCTTGTCCTTGCAACCGGATGAGCTGATCATCACCAATGGCGGCCAGGAAGCGCTGGCCATCGCTTTGCAGGCTGTAGCCAAAGCAGGGGATGTGATCGCGGTGGAGTCGCCGACTTACTTTGGCGTGCTGGAGTTGATTGAAACCCTGGGCATGATGGCAGTGGAAATTCCGGTTTGTCCGGACGATGGCATCTGGCTGGATGATTTACAGCATGCGCTGGCGCATCAGCCTATCCGTGCCTGTGTCTTTTCATCGTCCATTAGCAATCCGATGGGATCTTTTATGCCAGATGCTCAGCGCGAAGCACTGGTGCTAATGCTGGAGCAGCGCGGCATTCCGCTGATTGAAGACGATGTCTATGGTGAGCTCTATTTTGGCGCTGCCCGCGGCCGGCCGGCGCAGTGTTTTAGCCGCAAGGGGCTGGTGCTGACCTGCAGCTCGTTTTCCAAAACCGTGGCGCCCAGTTACCGGGTTGGCTGGTTGCTACCGGGGCGTTTTGGCACTGAAGTATGGCGCTTAAAGCGGGCGCTGTCCTTTGCCTCCTCCTTGCTCAACCAGTGGACCATGTCTGAGTTTATTGCCAGTGGTGATTACGATCGAAACCTGAAAAAACTACGGCAGGTACTTAAACTGAATAAAGAGCGGATGATGGCGCTGGTGCAGCAGTATTTTCCTGAAGGGACCAAGGTCAGCAATCCGCAGGGGGGCGCTGTGCTCTGGGTAGAGCTGGCTAAGCAGGCGGATTGCAGTCGCTTGTTTCAGCAGGCCTTGCAGCAGGGCATCAGCATAGCGCCAGGCACCTTATTCTCGCCTTCGCAAAAGTTTTGCAATTGCTTCCGGCTGAGTTTTGGTGTGCGCTGGCAGCCGGAGCTGGAGCGGGCGATGCAAAAACTTGGTATACTGGCGCGGCAAGCCTGAGTTGTTTTTCGTGTACTTAGCCCATATCAAGAGTTTTTCAGCGGCTGCTTTGTTCAGTAGCCGCTCAGCCTAAGGCAGTACAATGGGTGCTCTGGTGATGCCCGTGTTCCAGTCATGTTTGCTGGCAGGCCTTTAAGAAAAGGTAGGATCATGTTTTCATTTCAGCGTCAAAACGGCCAGTGGCAAAAAATCTGGCGACAGCAGCAAGCGGCAGGCCCACTGCAGCGTATTCTGGCCTGGCTGGTCATGGGTGTCTTACTGGTGGCTGGTTTTTTCCTGTTGTTGCTGATGCTGGTGTTAAGTTGGTTGCTTATTCCGCTGTTTTACTGGCGTTATCGCCGCAAAATGCGGGCCTTTCAGCAGGCGGCCAATCAAGCTCAGCAGCAATATCAACAGCAGGCGGATCAGCAGAGCCCGACCGGGCATCGCGTGATTGAAGGCGAAGTTGTTGGCAAAAAAGAAGAGTAACGAAACGGCAGGAAAACCGTTTCGTTAAGCTTGTACCGCCAGTTTGCATTGAATGTAATCGCTGTGGCGAATAAAAAGTAAATCGGCAATTTTACGCAGCATGGCTTCTTCGTGTGGGTCCAATTCGCCATCATGGTAGGCAATGCGCCAGAGCTGTTCCAGCAGATCCAGCCGTTCTGGATAGCTCAGGTCTTTCATTTTAGAAGTAAAGCGGTGCAGGCAGACCGAATTACTGCTTAACTCCTTAGCCCGGCTGAACACCACCTCGGCATTTGTTTTGCTTAACTGATACTCACCGGTCAGGTAATTAAGCACCAAATCGTGTTCGGCACTGGCATCCTGAAAGTCAGCCGCCGCCACTTCCAGCATCAGCACTACTGACATCAACTGCGCTTCGTTTACCAGCTTGAGCGCCGGGCAATCGGCAACCGGCTCTGCACCACTGCGATCCAGCAATTGCTTAAATAATTGAAACATATCTACTCCTGTCAGCGCGGGCAGCCGCTTGATTTTTTTACGCTGTTACCCAATTGTACAGATCAGTTCATGATTATCTGAGTGCTTTTTATGGCAATGGTTCTGCTGGCGTTGATTACGCTGTTGTTGCTTGGCTGGCTGCTGGGGCAACCTTACTGGCGACGTTGGCAGCGTCAACGGTTACTTAAACAGCCTTTTCCACACAGCTGGCGGCAGATTTTAAAACGCCGGCTGCCTTATTTTCGAGCTTTACCGACCGACTTGCAACTGAAGCTAAAAAAGCTGATCCAGCTGTTTGTGGCAGAAAAAGATTTTGTCGGCTGTGCCGGCCTGGTGATGGATGATGAAATCCGGGTCACCATTGCCGCCCAGGCTTGTTTGTTGCTGTTAGGCCGGCCACATGATCTCTACCCTGGATTACGGCAAATTCTGGTGTACCCAGCGGCCTTCGTGGTACCGAACCGCCAGCCAGATGGTGCAGGTGTGATGCATGACGGGGCAGGGGTATTGTTGGGTGAATCCTGGGGCCAGGGGCAGGTGATTTTATCCTGGCAAGACTCACTCAAAGGTGCTGCCGATCCGTTCGATGGCCACAATGTGGTGATCCACGAGTTCGCTCATCAGTTGGATCAGCAAAAAGGTTATGCCAATGGCGCGCCTGTACTGGGTGAGGGAGGCGATATCCAGCGTTGGAGCCAGGTATTTCAACAGGCATTTAACCGGTTGCAGCAGCAACTGAGTTTGGGGCAGCCCAGCTTGTTTGATCCATACGCCGCTACCAATCCTGCCGAGTTTTTTGCCGTTGCCAGTGAAGTATTCTTTGAGCAGCCTTTAGCCTTCCAACAGCAAGAGCCTGATTTGTACCTGCAATTGCAGCAGTTTTACCGGCTTAATCCTGCTTTGTGGCACTAAGCCAGCCCTTACAGGCCCCAACAAAGGTTAGGCTTTATCCAGTCCAAGTGCGGAGCGGACTGTGTTGGCAAAATCAGTGAAACGCTCTTTCAGGCTGCGTTTAATGGCAATATCCAGCGAACCCAGCACCGAATAGCCCTGAATGCGGATGCAATGGGTTTTGCCACTGCGTGGCTCGCCGGAGCCAACCGAGTTGTCGGTCGAAGCGGCAATGTTGTTAACATCGCTTAACACCGCCACATGTTCTGGTACCTTGATGGAGATACTACCCAGCCAGTTGGAAAGTTGCAGGGTCACCTGCTGGTGCTCAAACAGCGCCTCGGAAAAATCCAGCTCCACGGAAGAGAGTGCATTGACAATCGTAAGATGTTGCGGCACCCGCCATGGCCCGGAGCGCTCATCACTACTCAGGATTGACACCAGGCGGTCTTTATCCGACGATTCGTTGGCACTTATTGTTTTGGCTGTGCTGGGCGCTGTGTTAGAGGCAGCAAAGTTTTGTGACCACATGGCCCGGTACTTGGCATCCGGCTCTAAGGTCAGATCCGCCACTTGCTCAATCAGTACATAGGGATCGTCGGAGTTGGTAGCAATATCGAGCCGGCGTTCAAAGGCCTGCTCAGAAATCACACTGTGGCTGTAGTTCATGATCAGCTGATCAATGACGGCTTCGCGTACTTGGGCGATGGGTCTGTCTTCCAGTTTTACACCTGAGGTATCAATTGCCATGTTAGATTCCTGCCATTATCCGGTGGTTCCTCTTCGCTTGTGCGACAGCTTGCGGTTGTCGCTTCCGGCCACACATCCCAAGCCGTACCACAAACTATGAACCAGCAGAGCTCCTTGAGAAAGTACAAAATTGTAATATTTCTTATCAAGAGCACAGAGCCGTACCGTCGGCATTGGCAATACCAGGGCTGGCTTAATTCGGCTGTGTTGCTGTTAGGCAGTCACTAAGCCAGATCAAAGCCTCAGTATCCACCCCGATGGCAGCAGCTTTTTGCTGGTAACGCAGGCAGTCATCGGCAGACGGGGTGGGGCTTCTGGCTAAAATCCAGGCGTAATTAAGATTATGGCCAACCACCAGTGCCATGCTGTAGTCCGGCTCCAGCTTGGCAATGTTGTAACTGGCAAAAAAGGGCCCGAAGAAAGACACCTTCAGCTTGCCTGTCGCGCTATCACTGGCGAAGTACGCACGTCCCTCGGCTTCACGCCATTCACCGCGGCTTTGGTGGTAGCCTCGATTCAGTACGCGCACACCACCATCGTCGCGCATGCTGTAATGGGCGGTGACCTCGCTAAGGCCGCGCTCGAAGCGGTGATCCAGGCGGGCTATCTCATGCCACTGGCCTAAATACGACTCCAGCTCAAAGGGGGATACTGGTTGTACGGAGCTGGGTGTGCCGGTGCAGCCTGCCAGCAAGATCAAAGCAGCAAAAAACAATCGCATGGGAAGAGCCTTCAGGGTTGTTGGCATGATGCATCCAGATACGAACCCGAGCCGTAATCGGTTGCATCGTAAATAAGGATACCAACACCATGCCACATTCGTTTAACGAAGAACAGCTATCACGCATCATTGAGATGGCGTGGGAAGATAGGACGCCTTTTGAAGCGATCCACCAGAACTTCGGACTCACTGAATCCGAGGTGATTCGTATTATGCGCCGGGAGCTCAAAGCTGCAAGCTTCCGTCGTTGGCGTCAGCGCGTCAGCGGTCGTGTGACAAAACATGCCATGCTTCGACCGGATGGCATTTTAAGAGCCTATTGTCCCACCCAATACAAGCAACAGAATTAGATCTGCATCAACTTAGCGGCAGGATTAAAACTTGGCACCAGGCGGTCAGGCAGCTAGAGTAGTTGTTTTATGGTGCTGAGTTTTACGATGAAATCACCTGCTGACAAAAGCCCGCATACAACGAAACAATTAGCGTTGAAACGAGTGGGCATTGATACCTACCATGAAAACGTTGCTTACCTGCATCGTGATTGTGAAATCTACCGCGCTGAGGGCTTTCAGGCATTGGCTAAGGTGGAAGTCGCTGCCAACGGCAAGCATATACTGGCCAGTTTGAACGTGGTGGACGATGTCAATATCGTCAATGGTCAGCAGCTGGGCTTGTCGGAGGAGGCATTTAGTTTGCTGGGAGTGCCCGACGGCGGTGCAGTCACCGTATCACCGGCTGAGCCACCACACTCTATTCCGGCATTGCATCGTAAAATTGCCGGTGAACGCCTAACCCGGGATGACTTTGCCCACATCGTCAAAGACATTGCAGCCCATCGCTACTCCAAAATTGAACTGACCGCCTTTGTAGTGGCGTGCAATCAGGGCGAGCTGGACCGCGAAGAGGTGTTCTTTTTAAGCGATGCCATGAGTAAAGTGGGGCGTAGGCTGGATTGGCACGAACATCCGGTGGTGGATAAACACTGCATCGGAGGCATTCCCGGTAACCGCACCTCGATGCTGCTGGTGCCGATCGTGGCAGCGCATGGCATGCTATGCCCCAAAACCTCATCACGTGCTATTACCTCGCCAGCGGGGACGGCGGATACCATGGAGCTGCTGGCAGCCGTGGAAATGCCGTTTGAACAGTTAACGGAGATAGTGCACCGCCATCGAGGCTGTTTGGCCTGGGGCGGTACCAGCGATCTATCACCGGCCGATGATGTGCTGATTTCGGTGGAGCGCCCTTTGTCCATCGATTCGCCGGGCCAGATGGTGGCTTCTATTTTGTCGAAAAAGGTAGCCGCAGGCTCCAGTCACTTGCTGCTGGATATTCCGATTGGCCCAACGGCTAAGGTGCGCAGCATGCCGGAAGCACAGCGGCTGCGTAAATTGTTCGAGTTTGTCGCCAAACGAATGGGGCTGACCATCGATGTGGTGATTACGGACGGTCGCCAGCCGATTGGCAACGGCATAGGCCCGGCGCTGGAAGCCAGGGATGTGATGCGGGTCCTGCAAAATCACCCGCTGGCGCCCAATGATTTACGGCAAAAATCCTTGCGGCTGGCTGGCCGCATGCTGGAGTTTGATCCGGATGTACGTGGGGGGGATGGTTTTGGCATTGCCCGGGATATTCTGGACTCGGGCCGGGCACTGGAAAAAATGCAGGCCATAATCGCCGCTCAGGGCCAGCGTGACTTTGACCCTGAGCATCCGCCACTATCGCCGTTATCATTCGAAGTGACAGCACCCGTTAGTGGCACCGTGGTTGCCATTGATAATGTGCAGTTGGCACGGATTGCCCGCTCCGCCGGAGCGCCACGTGCCAGAGGCTCGGGCGTGGATTTACTGGCAAAACTGGGGGACGCGGTGGAAGCTGGCCAACCGCTGTACAAGGTCTATGCTGCTTACCCGACCGAGCTGGCTTTTGCCCGTCAGGCCTGTGAGCGCTGTATCGGTTACCAGCTTGGTCAGGCCGACCAACTGGTGTCATTGCATGTGGAGTATTAAATTCTGATGTCGAGCTATCTACTCTGTGCCCCGGATGAAGCCGAGGCGGCCGGGCGTTTGGCACAAGCTGCTGGCCTGTCGCTTTTGCGCTACCAGCGTCATCAATTTCCGGATGAGGAACTAAAGCTAACTTTACCCTTTGCGGATGGCGATGCACCAAAGCAACTGGTGCTGTACCGCAGCCTGGACCGACCCAACGACAAGCTGGTTGAGCTGATTTTACTGGCAAAGCATCTGCGAGGCGCTGGCGTACAGCAGCTGCTGCTGGTTGCGCCTTACCTGGCCTATATGCGCCAGGACATTGCTTTTCATCCCGGTGAAATTGTCAGCCAAAAAATCATTGGCGGCTTGCTGGCCGATTTATTTGATGCGGTGATCACGGTCGATCCTCACCTGCATCGCATCGACCACTTAGGCGAAGCCATTCCCAAAGGCGATGCCATTGCACTTAGCGGAGCGCCAAGACTGGCTGATCTGATTGCCGAAAAGTGTCAACAGCCTTTGCTGGTGGGACCGGATGCTGAGTCACGGCAATGGGTCGAGTTGGCAGCTGCCCGCATTGGCTGTGATTTTGGCGTCTGCAGCAAGGTACGTCATGGTGATAAAGACGTGGTGATTGCGCTGCCCGATATGCCGGTGACAGGGCGTCAGCTGGTGTTAATGGACGATGTCGCCAGTTCCGGGCGTACCCTTGCCGGGGCCTGTCAGCAACTGCTGGCGACCGGAGCGGCGTCGGTGGATGTAGCCGTGACGCATGCTCTTTTCGCTGGCGATGCGCTTAGCGCCATCCAGACAGCCGGAGTGCGGCACGTCTGGAGTACCGACTGCATCGCACACCCCAGCAATGCCATCAGTATGGCGCCCTTGCTGGCAGAGGCGTTAGCGCCATTGTTGGCCAAGTAATCCCAAAAGAATTGCTTTGCACTACGGCGACATTAACACATCGGATCAGTCGTCTTTTTCGAAAGAGCCTTTGCGTTTAATTCAATAGTCACGGATGACTGTTGCAGCTAGAGTGCACCTCATTATGGGCATGTCGCCTTTAAGTAGTAATGAGGTGTGTGATGCAAAAGAAGCAATCGATGACGGTGGCCAAGCGACTTGGCCTGGGTTTTGGCATCGTGCTGTTGCTGATGGTGGGGCTCACTCTGATTGGGGTAGAGCGCGTCCAGCGTATCAATCAAACCTTGACCGAGATGACCGAGTTAAATTCGGTGAAACAGCGCTATGCCATTAACTTTCGTGGCAGTGTGCACGACAGGGCCATTTCGCTGCGTGATGTCACTTTGGTAGAGAACCTGCGTGATGTCCCGGTGTTGCAACGTGATATCGAACGGCTGGAAGGCTTTTACCGCGACTCCAGGCGCTTGATGGATGATATTTTTACGCAGCGTAATGGCGTTAGCCCGACGGAGCGGCAACTGTTGCAGGCAATCGATGCTGTCGAAGCCAGAGCTCTGCCATTAGCCAGCCAGGTGATTCGGTTACGCCAGCAAGGCCAGCAAAGTGAAGCACAGCGTTTGTTGCTGGCACAAGCGGGTCCGGTTTTTGTCGACTGGTTGGCTAGCATCAATGCTTTTATCGATTATCAGGAAGCGAAAAATCAGCAAGCAACCGACAGCGCGCAAGGCGTGGCTGGTGCCTTTGCCCTGACCATGGTGCTCCTCACTCTGGTGGCTATTTTCATCGGCGTCGCCATGGCGGTTTGGATTCAGCGTTATCTGCGAAAGGCACTTGGAGGCGAGCCAGATGAAGCCGCCGAGCTGGTCAGCCAGATCGCAGCCGGCGATCTGACAACGCAGATCCGCGACAGTCTGCCAAACAGCATGTTGGCGGCCGTAGCGAATATGCAGTTGCAGCTGCGCCAGACCTTGAGCGAAGTAGTTGATGCTGCCACGACGGTCTCTGCTCAGGCAGATGAATTGGACCAGGCCTCACTGGAGGCGCTAGAGGCTACCGAGCGTCAGGCCCATTCATCCACCGCATCGGCGGCCAGTATCGAGCAAATGACAGTCAGCCTAAAGCAGGTGGCCAGCGTGGTTGATTTAACTGAACAAAACTCGCAAAAAACAGCAGATTTGTCGGATCAGGGCGCACGGCTGGTGCAAGACGCTGCCACTGAGATTGCTGTTGTTGCTGAGACGGTGGAGCAATCGGCCACCAAAATTGGCGAGTTGCAACAGCGCTCCAAGGAAATTGCTGGTATTGCCAATGTGATTAAAAGTATTGCCGAACAAACCAATTTATTGGCGCTAAATGCAGCCATCGAAGCAGCCAGAGCCGGTGAGTCTGGTCGGGGTTTTGCGGTGGTAGCCGATGAAGTGCGGCAACTGGCCGAGCGCACCAGCAAAGCCACTACTGAAATTGCCGGCATGATACAGCTGGTGCAGGATGATACTCAATTGGCAGTTACCTCGATGGAAACGGCAGCACCCAGAGTAGCGGAAGGGCTATCCAGAGCCAATGATGCTGCCAGTATGCTGCAGCAAATTCGCAGTCAGGCGATGGACTCGCTGAACAATGTGCGTGATGTCGCCCGCTCAACCAATGAACAATCGACGGCAGTGACCGAGCTTGCCAAACACATTGAACAAATTGCCAGTATGTCGCGGGATAATGCCGTAGTGATGCAGCAAAACCGTGGTGCTGTTGCTGCGTTGCAGCGGGTTGCCAGCGGCTTAGGGCAGCAAGTGGCCCGCTTTAAAACCAGCTGATCAGTGCTACGACCTCAAACCAGCCAGGCTTTTGCCTGGCTTTTTGTTAGCTGGATGTCAGTACGACACAATTTCGGCCTTTTTTCTTGGCTTTGTACAGCGCTTCATCGGCTCTTTTTAAAAGCGGCTCTGGCTTTTCACCGGGCTGGCGGATGGCGCAGCCTAGGCTAATGGTAATTTGTACTGTTTTACTGCCGCCACTCTTTTGGCCCGAACTGCGTTGTTTTTTGCCGGTGTCGCTGTCTTTTGGCCGGCCGGCTTGTCGTACCACCAGCGGGTAATCGGCCACCTGCTGGCGTACCTGCTCCAGTTGCTCCTTTAACTTTTTCGGGTTGGCATGGTGAAACACCAGGGTAAATTCCTCACCGCCATAACGGTAAGCCGTCATGCCGCGTTGTTTAGCCAGAATGGCACCCAGCAGGCGCAGCACCTGATCGCCGACATCATGGCCATAGGTATCGTTAAACTTCTTAAAATGATCGACATCCAGCATGGTCACGGCACTTTTCTTACCGAGCCGGTTTAAATGCCCGATAAGTGCCCGGCGCTGCGGTAACTGGGTCAGCTCATCAATATAGGCCAGCTGCAGCATTTGCAGCGCCAGGGTCAGCAGCAAACAACTGCTGGCTATCAGGGTGGCCCAACCAGAGAGTTCTGGCTGTGCCAGCCACAGATAAAACAGCGTAAGGCATAGCAGCACTGCCAGTTGCCCCAGCATCGGCTTGGGCCAGTTGCGGTAACTCAGCAAGGCCAGCCACATGGCAACGACCAGCAATAGGACCGTTGCTTGCAGCCAACTTAACGGGCTGGCGCTTAGCACCGGTTGCAGCAGCCAGTGGTAATCGGGCAGGCCATCCTGCCAGTTGGGCAAAGGCAAATACAACAAACAGACCGGCAGCAAGGCTGAGCATACGAACAAGGCAATGCCGGCTTTAGTGAGCAGAGGCGGTCGGGGCAGCAGCACCAGAAAGCCCAGCCAAAGCGCACTTAGCACTGGCAGGTAACTGTACAACAGGGCAACCGCAGGCTCACTGATCGGGCGCTGCAAGCCTTGCTGTACCGCGTAGTAATGGCCTGCCAAAAAAGCCAGCCAGTACAGCCAATCGGTTTGGCGCATCAACAGCGCCAGCGAGGCAACAAAAGCCAGCGCCAGCCAGGCTGTGAGCGGGAAGGGCAGTGCTGTGAACAGCGCATGCTCCGGCCAGACTGCCAGCAGCATGGCTAATAGTAAAACTGGAGTCAGGATCAAAAAGCGCACACCATACCTCGGGGTCTTTACCGCACCTTTTTTAGTTAGGGCTCAGTGTAGCAGGCGAATGCTCGGAACTGAAACACCGCATGTTTTCCAAAGTTGATGGTGTATAATTGCCTGCAGAACAGCGCAGCAAATGAGACGATGTTTAGCCAGGAGAATGCATGCCCAAAAGATACCGTGAGTCCGCGCTGGACCCTTACCTTATCGCTGCAGTTTGTGCAGTGCTATCCCTGATGCTTTTTTACCGGGCAGCGAAAGGCCTTATAACAGGTGTTGCTCCTGGTTTGCATCACGCCGCTCTCGCCGGGCCTGTCCATACGTTGCAGGATGACCCTTCTATTTTCTGGTTTTCCATTGTACTGCACCTTGGCTTTGCTTTCTTCACGGCCAGGTACGCCTGGCGTACCTTTAGGCAGTAGTGAAGCCTGCTACTTCCGAATGCTGGGCCACTCACAGATTTGCTAAATCTCAGTGACCCGCTTTTAACTTGATGGTTGAATTAGCTGCTAATCTGTTTGAGATCGACAGACGTAGTACGCTGCCAGCACATCTGATTGCTTGCCATGACGGTAAGACGATCGGCAATAATACGCCCTTGAGTTGTGCGTTCTTCTTGAGCAAATACAGGCAGGAAGTGGCCTTCCAGCACCACCCATTGTTGGTTACAGGCTGTGAGTCCGGTTTCAGTCTCTTCATTTAGCAAAGGGGCGGCAAATTCATACTGCAATTGTGCGTCTTTGCTGATGGTTAAACCAACCGATGGCAGGTAGTACCCACTGACGCGGATATTGCGGTTGTAGTAGCGCTCTGGGTGCACAAGTAAATGCAGCACGGACGTTTGGGTATAAGGCAGTTTGGCAGCTTGCACCGAGGGTGGCTCAGCGTTAACAGCCCCGAGGCTGGCGGCGAAGATGGCTGTACTGGTGATGGTTGCGAGTCGAAGAAAAAATGTAGTCATATGCTGTTGGGCTCCTTGAAACGGCTGTGCCAATCTTGGTTTGCTGCATTAATTAGTTGCTGACCAGTGGGTATTGGTAGGGTTCAGTCCGTTGCCAGCAGACAACGCCACTTTCTCTGATGGTAAGGCGATCAGGGATGACTCGTCCATAGGTATACCTGCGCTCTTGATCAAACACGGGTAAAAGATGGCCTTCAAGAACAATCCACTGTTCATTGCACTGACTCCCCCTCAGTTCATAGTCATCGATCATTAAATTCACTCTGAACTCATCACGTAAAGATGAATCCAAACTAATCGTTAGTCTGTCGAAGTAATAGAAAGCACTCACCTGGATGTTAGTATTGTAGAAGCGTTCTGGATGAGCAATTAATTGCAGTAACGAGGTTTGAGTATAGGGAAGACTGGCAGCTTGAATCGGTGGCGCATCCTTGCCACTTGCATAGCTGCTGAAGTGGCAGTACAGAACAGCAGCAGTAATTAAGGTCTGAATTAATGGTCTGCGCATTTCTTTGGGTTCCTTAATCGCGGCTTGAAATTTCACGGACAACTAGGGTGCTGTAGCCTGCATAAGCTTTTGAATCGTATTCAAATAACAGCCTTCCATTGATAAAAACCCACTTCTCGTTAAAATCGCTAAAGTTAATAGCTGGACTCGATAAGTCTGGGTGAATGGCGATGGCATAACTGGTATCTCGATGCTTGGCCTGCTCAGGGCTTAGATAAAGATAGCCATCGGCCAAATAGCCTCTAATAATAAAGTCGCGCCAGTTAAAGCGCTCAGTATGCACCAACAATTCAAACATACTGACGTAAACATAGGGTTGGCCATAAAATACGGTTTGCTGCTGTGTGGGCTTACACCCCTGCATAAATAGCAGAATAAAAACTGTGATAAGCAGTCGGTTCGCCATGATGTTACCTTAAACGTTTAAATTGCCCATTGTGCACGATAAAACGAGTACCAGCCATTTGCCCCGTCCCTACCAGAAAAACTGGCTTATCTACCTTTTTTGCATAAGAGATCCAGTAGTTTTGATGACTAGACATGCTTAAAATATGCAATTTTGCATTTAACGGCAGACCAATGACGACCGCAACCACATGCTCGCTTTCAGAAATTTTGGTGTAGCTTGTTGCAAAGCCATTTTGCACACCTACACTAGCCAGTAGGGGGACATCGGTTCCAACCCGGCTTACCTCATAACGCTCTGGCTTGCTGCCTATGCCCAATAACCCTCTGCGGGCAGAACGGTGATAAATAACTGCCCCTAACTCCTGATTTTGTCGGGTACTATCACGGCTCAGGTTATCATTAGCAATGCCAATTTTCATGGCAATACTGGACGCCAGTTGATCTAACACGCGGATAAACGCTTGGTCCTCACAAAGTTCTGCACAGACTTTAACACCTTCTGCTTGCATTATTCATTTCCATTGAAGTTAAAATTTGCAATATTCTAACGCGACCTGTTTATTTGTTGCAAATAAATGGTGTTAATTTAATGTGTTTGAAGTCGAGATTGTTAACCATTGATCCAGGGTGCTGGCAAGTAGATGTAAAGCAGCCAGCAGCCGTCGGGAAGCAGGTCTTACTGCGAAGTCATTGTTCCGTTGTCTGGCCGGGAAACGAGATGTTCTGAATAACTTAAAACGACCATAGCGGTCGTGAGCCATTGCTGGCATAGTGGTTTTAATGAGCAGATGAGACTCTGAAGCAGAGGTGATGAATTCATGAAAGCTGTAGTCTGTGAACGATATGGCGGCCCCGACCAACTGAAACTGAAAGGTTTGCCGGTACCTGAGCCTTCAGCCGATCAGCTGTTAATAAAAGTTCAGACGACCACGGTGAATCGCACAGATCTGGGCTTATTGAGGGGTTATCCGTATATAGCGAGATTAGCACTTGGTTTGTTTCGGCCCAAGCATCAGGTTTTAGGGTTGGATTTTTCAGGTGAGGTGGTGGCAACAGGGCCTGCTGTGCAGCGTTTTAAGGTTGGGGATCCTGTGTTTGGTATGTCTCCTTCATCTTATGGGGCGCATGCTGAGTACATTTGCCTATCTGAAAAGTCACCGATAGCTTTGATACCAGACAACTTGAGTTATCTTGATTGCGTTGTTACAGAAGGTGCTTGGTATGCAGATGTCGCTCTTCGGAGTTTAGCTGTACAAGCAGGGCAGCATATTCTTATTTATGGTGCATCAGGGGCCATAGGCATTGCTGCTGTGCAACTGGCAAAGCTGCAGGGAGCAAGGGTAACTGCCGTGGTGGCGAGTGCGCAAGTCGAGCTTGCCCGGCAGCTCGGTGCTGATGTGGTCATTGATTATACGGCACAAGACTTTACTGCTACCCCAGAACGTTTTAACAGCATTCTGGATGCGGTGGGGAAAACTTCTTATGGGCGGTGTCGGCATCTTTTGTTAAAAGACGGTCGCTTTGCTGCCACCGATGTTGGACGATTTTGGCAAAACCCATTATTGGCTTTATTTTGCACACTTACAGGCAGTAAAAAGGTGAGGTTCGCAATCCCGGATATCAGAGAAAATCTGCTTACTGACCTCTCAGGTTACCTTAAAGATGTTCGCTATCGTGCGGTTATCGACCGGGTGTATCCGTTGGAGCAAATTTCTGCAGCATATCAATATGTTGAAACAGGTCAGAAAGTTGGTATTGTCGCGATTGCCGTTGCAAAAGAGCAAGCCTGAAATCATTCAAGCTTGCTTCATTCGCTGATGTCTACGGCAAGCTATGAAACTAACAAAGCCTCGGCAATAATCTTGCTCTGAATTGAGAAATGGGTTCCTCCAACTGTTCCTGTGAAGCTACTGCCATTTTGGCAATCACACCAGGAAAATCTTTATCCGCACCAAAAGCCAACATCGGCAGCATCACCGGAGCCATCCAGGCTGGTTTTGGCATCAACTCCCACCAGATGGTTACTTCTGAGCCCTGATCGGTTGACTGCACGGACCAACCGCCGAGCATGACAGAGGCGGGGAATGGGAAGCCTGGTTCATCGGTCAGAAAGCGTAACGAAAAGGAGGTCCCTTCCTGCCAGTCGGTGCAAAGCTCGCTCCAGCTTTGTCCTTTCTGATTGGTGCAGCGACGGACGGCACCTTGAGCTGCGGGCAGATCATTGAGCACTTCAGAGTGCGCTAACATCGGCACGAAACGGCTGATACTTCCTAAATCAGCGATCACTGGCCATAACTGCCTTGCTGGCGCCTGAGTTCGGACCACCAGACAATGCCGATACAGGCCGGTAGCCGGGTTTAGGTGCAGTTGACGAATGCCATAAAGCTGCAACAAGGCAAATAACAGCACGAATCCGGCGATACTGATCACCAGCACGATACCAGCTGTGGGTATGGCGCTATAAAAAACCACAGTAAGCAGTACAGAGAGGACAACCCAGAGCAGATCCGCCATGCTGGCATAAAGGGCACGCCAACTGGCCAAACGGGGTTGCAGCGCCTGGTGCAACAAGTCGGCGGTAAATAGCAGTAAACCAGCAGAGACCAGCAACAGCAGGCCATGCGTTGACAAACCGAGCAGGTTGGCGATGGTGTCGGTCCAAAGCAGCATCAACAGTGCACTCAGCGCCGAGAAAGCGCTGTTGATGAGTAGGGCGGCTCGTAATAGTGTTGTGTTCTTCATCGTTGTCTCCAAAAAAGGGTGGCGAGGTCGGTTGCTGCCTGGTGTTCACCCCACCACCCAAAGGACTAAAGGGTGGTCACCCAATCCGGCAGATAGTCAATGGCCCAGAGCTCCATCACCTTGTCAAAACCGGTAAAGATCATCAGGGCAATCAGCAGCAGGGCATAACCCAGCAACAGTCGCCCAACTTTGCCGGAAGCACGCAGGGTGTTCAGTCGGGTACCAGCGGCGTACCCCAAACCCACCAATGGCAAAGCGGTACCAAGGCCAAATGCCAGCATCACGCTAAACGACATCAGCATATTCTGGCCTGTAGATGCCAGTGCAATGGCAGCTCCGAGCGTTGGGCCAACACAAGGCAACCACACCAGACCTAGAGAGCCACCGATCACAAACTGAAAGGCTGGGCGGTCTGAGGAGTCTGCCAACTGGCCGCCAGCCGGCAGCCGGCTGGTCAGGCGTGACAACAGCAGACTAAATTGCTGATTCAGCCAGCCAACCACCAGCACCAACCCCATCACCAGCATAAAGACTGCGGCAAAGGTACGCATAATATCGGGCGATAAACCGGCGCTGAGCAGCAGGTAGGTCAGCAAAGAGCCACCCAGGGCAAAGGTAAAGGCTAAACCTGCCGCCAAAAACCAGACGCCGGTTTTGGAGGCCCGCATGGCCGATGCCGTCACCGCCGGGATCATTGGCAGAACGCAAGGTGATAACAGGCTCAGCACGCCTGCTATCAGTGCCAGTGGGATGGCGGTAAACTCCATAATCAGTCAGCGCCCTGGTCGTGTTTTTTCAGTTCGGCAAAGATGGTACTTTCACGGGTTTGGGCCACACTAAACCAGAGCTGCTCTTCACCACGATACAGCGCCAAGGTCGACTGACGTGGCGCCTTGAAGTAACTGACCCAGTCTTTCTGGTTATCAAAATCTACTTGCAGCACCAGGATGTCGCTGTTGGGGTTTTGGGCAAAATAGTCATTCAATACGGTGTGCTGACGGCGACAGGTCGGGCACCAGGGTGCATACACATCGATCAAAATCAGCCGGTTTTCAGCTTGCGCTTGCCGAAACGCGGTTTCAGTAAAGGCTTGTTTGTGTTTGACCAGATGCTCGGTGGAAGCATTGGCTGGTGTCAGCAGGAAAAATGCCGCTGCAGCCAGGGAGATGACTGCAATAGCGACAGTAATCATGGTTTTCATAATGAAGTCCTCTTCAGGTTGTGGATGATTCGCCAACCAGTGTGAGAGAAATAAGGATTTTCGTCATCAACCACCGCACCCGTTGCATCCACCAAAACACCGGTTCGCTTTGTTCAGTGATGGTTAAAGTGTTTTGGTCGATTGCTGCGGTGTTTTGGTTAGTGTGGCTCTTGCACGACCTGACTAGACTTTAAGTGTATTCACAACAGGAGAAATACACATGAAACAACCTAATTTAACCAAATTACTGCTGGCAGGTGTGGCTATGGCCAGTGTGGTGGGTGTGGCACAGGCTGGACCGAATGCTCAGCTTAGCCTGGCAGAAAATGCGCCTGAGTCAGTGCAACAAAACTTTGAGAAATGGATGGCCGGCGAGCGGGTACGGGGCCGCCGTGACAAATGCTATGGCATTGCCCTGGCGGGGCAGAACGATTGCCGGGCCGGAGCTGGCACCAGCTGTGAAGGGACGTCCACGGTCGATTTTCAGGGCAATGCCTGGACTTACACGCCACGAGGTACCTGTGAGTACATTGTGACGCCGCATGGTCCGGCATCCACCTCTGAGCTGGATCGCAACAATCCCTGATGGCAGACTTTCACGCAGACAGCCTGCCACCAGAGTTGCTTGCTACTGGCATCAGCCTGAAACTGCAGCACTATCCGGAAGTGCTCAGCCCCGAGGTGCTGACAGCGGAGCAGGCCGATCTTTGGTTTGAAGCGCATACGGAAAACTTTTGCGCTATCGGCGGTGCCCGCCTGGCGGCGTTGCAGCAGATGGCCGAGCACTACCCCATCAGCTTGCATGGGGTCGGGGCATCGCTGGCCGGGCCGGAGCCATTGAACCCACAGCATTTGCAGTGGGTGCGGGCTCTGGTGCAGCAAATCAAGCCAGCGTTGATTTCTGAGCATGCGGTCTGGTCCGCTTTTGACCAGGCCTATTTTGCTGATCTGTTGCCCATGCCGCGTTCAGAGCTGGCTTTGCAGCAGTTGTGCAGCAAGGTGCAGCAGTATCAGGAGGCGGTGGCCAGACCTATCTTGCTGGAGAATCCAACCCATTACCTGCGTCTGAAGCAGCAGATGCCGGAACCAGCCTTTATGACGGAGCTGTGCCGGCGCACTGGCTGCGGCTTGCTGCTGGATATCACCAATTTGTATCTGAGCCAGAACAATTGCGCCGAGGATGCCCGGCAGTATTTGGATCAGATCCCGCCTCAGTTGGTGGGGGAGCTGCATATTGCCGGTTACTCGGCTGATCCGGTGGAAGGGGATGCCCTGTTGATTGATAGCCATGATCATCCACCGAACCAAGCTGTGCTGCAGTTACTGGACTATGCCTTGCAACGCTTTGGTGCCAGGCCGGTGTTGCTGGAGTGGGATGATCAGATCCCTACCTTACAAGAGCTGTTGCGGCAGCGGGCTCGGGTAGCAAAAGTGCTGCAGCCTTACCAGGAGGTTCTGCATGCAGCCGGCTGATTTGCTGTTCCAAACCCAGTTTGTCGAGTTTTTGCAAGGTGAGAAGGCAGCCCGGCTGGCACCCTGGTTGGCAGAGCCACCAACGAAATGGCGGCGGCTCTTGGTGTATCGTAACAGCAGCATCAAAGCCTCGGTGCAGGCGGTGTTGGATAATTTCCCTGTCTGTCAGGCACTGCTGCCACCGGAGCAGTTGCGACAGCTGGTACGGGCTTATGTGCTTGAGCACCGGCCGGCTCATGCAGTACTGGCCTGGTATGGGCAGCAGTTTCCGGATTGGCTGCAGCAGTGTTTGTCCCAGCATCATTGCCCCTGGCTGGCCGATTTAGCCCGGCTGGAGCGATGTTGGCTAAATAGCGTGCTGGCCGCCGAGCAGGCTGCCATCCGTTCGGAGCAGCTGGCGCTGCTGGCTGAGCAAGGACAGGATATTCAGACGCTGCGGCTGGGGTTGCGGCCCTGTGTGCAACTGCTGGAAAGCAACTTTACTGTCTGGGACTTATGGTTGCAAAAGCGCCATCAGCTCGGTAGTCCGGATCATGCGCCGGTGTTTTTGCAGCACAGTCAGCGTCTGCTGTGGCGCCAGGCTGACTTTAGCCTGCAACACCGCCAGCTGAATGCCGCGGAGTGGGCCTTTTTCCAGGCCATTAGCAACGGGAACTGCCCACTGGGGGAGGCGGCTGCCGCTGCACTTGCAGTGGATGACAGCTTTGATCTTAGTACCTGTTTTGCTAATGCACTGGCGCAGGGCCTGCTGTGTCACACTAAGGAGAGGAATCGATGAAATTATTGAGCGCTTTCACAAGCTACTACCACCGCATGGCAATAGGGTTGGAGCGCTGGCTGGAGCCCTTTGCCCTGTTGGCCCTGCGCTTGTTGGCTGCCAGAGTATTTTTAATGTCCGGGCTGTCGAAATGGGATGGTTTTCTGCAATTTGATGCCAACAAGTATGAACTCTTTATGTATGAATTCTTTTGCCCCGATCCGGTGCGGCCCGGCGCTTTATTGCTGTGTAATCCTGAAACGCTGGAGTACACGGAAGGTGGTTTGGGCATCTGGCTGGCTGAAACCATGGCGGTGACGGCCGGTGTGGTGGAGGTATTCTTGCCACTGCTGTTGATCCTGGGGCTGCTCACTCGTTTTGCCGCCTTCGGCCTGCTGGGCATGACGCTCTTTATTCAGCTGGCGGTGTATCCGGATTGGGCGCATTTTTGGAATCCGGCCGCCTGGTGGGCTGGTGTCCTATTGCTCCTGTTGGCTCGTGGGCCCGGTGTGCTTTCGCTGGATCGTGTTGTTAAGCTGGATCGTTAAAATCGCAGTTTAAGCATGTAAAGTCCTGAACTCACCCGGCGACAGAGTTTCATGCTGTTTAAAAAAGCGGATAAAGGCAGTGGCAGACTGGTAACCTGTTTGCTCAGCGATCAGTTCCAGGCTCAGTTCGGAGTGGATCAGTAAGTAGCGTGCGCGTTGCAGCCGCAGTTCATCCAGCAAGGACTTGGCCGTCATAGCCATCACTTTATGGCAGCGCTCGGCAAAGGCGCTTTTGGACAGAAATGCCAGTGCGGCCATGGTCTCTACCGTCCAGTCAGCGCCCGGTTCATCCATGATGGCCAGCACCACCCGGCGTAGCGCCGGATCTTTTAGTGCCGCCAGCAGGCCTTGTTGCATGCTGTCGTCACTGAGCACCTGACGCAATAAGTGCAACACCACCACATCGCTCAAGCGACTGATAGCCGCCTGATAACCAGGCTGACGGGCTTGGGCTTCCTGCCGGATCAGCTGGATTAATGGACTGAGCCGGCCGGATTGCTGGTTGGCAGGCAGGTGAATGTAGTCCGGCATCACCTGAAACAGATTGGCGGTGAGAGGGGATTCGACCGCGATGTCGTAGCAGACCAGACCACGTTCAACATGATCGGGCACACAGAAGTTGGCAAAGTCGACTTCGCTGGTGTGTTCATCCACTGGCTCGTCGCTTAGCCAATGCCGGAAACTGTGGCTGAAAAAAATAGCATCGCCGGCTTCCAGTAGCACTTGTTCCTGAAGCCGACCAGGAATCGCCATCCAAAGTTGGCCCTGCGTCACCACATGCAGGGCTGCTTTGCTGGATTTGGTGGTGAGCAGGTTCCAGTAGTCACAAAAGCCAGATTCAAAATGTAGCTCCGAGCCAAAAGCCAATTGTGCTAACAACTGTTCTAAGGGTTCTGGTGTTTCGGTAGATAAGGCCGGTGTTTTGGTCATTGTTGGCAGCAACAGAACTTCCTAAGCTTAATCAGTAGACAGTCTAAGGCCTTTGCCGGACATTGCAACTACAAATTAACCTTAGGAAACAGCATGCCACATATTTTACTTGCCAGGCCCCATCCTTTTATTGTTAGTGAGATGGCTCCTTTTCTGCAGCAGCAGGGCTTTAGTTTTAACCGTCTGTCACAGCTGGATGCGCTGAATGATGAACTGGCCAACGCTAATGCTGCCGTTATTTCTTTGGCTTTGTCGTCGCCGCTGCCGCAATCGGCCGAAGAGATACTGCTGGCAATACGTCAGCTTAAGCCAAGCCTGCCGGTGGTGTTTGCCAGTTTGCTGCCACTGGAGCGGGTGCAAAAGACTATTCTGCATCTGATGCAGCAGCATCACGCAGCGGCAGCCATTGCTGCCGCTGGGCAGGTGATTGGTTCTGCCCAGCCCGGGCAGGCTGGCACGGCTTTGTATTTTTGCAAAGATGATCTGGCCGATGCAGTCAAGCGGGAGTCTTTTGCTAAGCTTTTGAAGATTCATGCAAAAAGATAAGCAGGGTTTACTTAACAGGGAGCTATCATGCTCAGATGGTTTCAGCAGTTTCAAGCAGAAAAAGCGTTACCGGCGGATGCCGGTCAGTTAAGCAAAGATCTGTTGGCCAGTCTGATGGTGATGGCCTGGTTTGTCGAAGCCAAGGATCCCTACACCGGCGGGCACTTGTGGCGGGTGTCACGTTATGCCAATCTCTTGTCCAGAGCCGGTGGTTTGCCCGAGGCCGATATCGCCCGGGTGACCCTGGGCGGCTTTTTGCATGATCTGGGCAAAGTCGCCATCCCGGATGCAATTTTAAATAAGACCGGCAAGTTGAATGACAGTGAGTTTGCTGTGATCCAAACGCACCCGGAGGCTGGTGGCCGCATGCTGGCAGGGCATCCGCTGGGGCATCTGGTGGCCGCTGCAGTCGAGTTGCACCATGAGCGGCCGGATGGCCGTGGTTATCCGCATGGACTGACTGCCAGCATGATCCCAACCGATGCGGCCATCATCGGGGTCTGTGATGCCTTTGATGCGATGACCAGTTTACGCTCCTACCGCAAGCCGATGCCGCTGGATAAAGTGCTTGGTATCTTTCGTGACGAGTCCGGCCGACAGTTTAACCAGTTCTGGTGCAACCAGTTGCTGGTGTTGGCTGAACGAGGTGAACTGAATGCCATTATGGGGCACAGTGATGATGGCATTCCCTTGCATATCTGCCCGCATTGTGGCCCGACGGTACTGCAACACAGCGAGGACAAGCCGGGTGATCTGTTGGCTTGTGGTGTCTGTCACAGCGAGATGGAGTTGTGTGCTGAGCACGACCAATGGACGATCAAGCCGACCGGTCGCAAAGCTTCGGCCGAACAACTGCAACCTAAAGCGGATAAGCAATTAATTAAGCGGTTGATTGAAGAGTCGGTATCGCATATCCCGCTGGAGCAGTTGGTAAGGTTTGAACGCTGATGAAAGCCTTGCTGAAACAACTGCGCCACCCCGATGTGTGCAAAAATGCCATCAAGGTGGCGCTGGTAGTAGGGACTTTGCTGAACCTGATCAATCAATGGGATGCTATTACCGGCGAAGCGCCCTGGCGCTTTGGACTGGCCCTGCTTAATTATCTGGTGCCATTTTCGGTCGCCAGCTACAGCGCCGCCAAACAGCGGCTAAACGATTTAACCATTCAAAGGACAGAATCGCATGACGGTGATTGAACAAAACCTGCATCAGTTGGACTTAATCCGTCTTATTCTACGGCAGGTGCAGCCTGAACATTACCGGCAGGTCAAAGACTGGCCCGGTGAGCCTTCAGTCGGCAAGCATATTCGTCATGTGTTGGATCACTACCAGCAGCTGTGGCTGGCATCGGACAGTCAGCAGCTGGACTACCGGCTGCGGTTGCGCGATGAAGGCACGCAAAGCGATCCGCAAAAAGCGCTGCACTGGATAGAGCGCTTGCAAACCTGGCTGCAGTGCCTGGAAGCCGATGAGCTGGATACCCAGCTGAGCTATCAATTTGCCGAAGGCACCACCTTCACCAGCCTGCAGCGCGAGCTGGATTTTGTTGCCAGCCATGCGGTGCATCATCTGGCGTTGATCCATGCCATGCTGGAGCCCTGGGGCTACCCCTGGCCAGAGGAGGCTGGCGTGCACAGCTCGACCCGGGAGTATCACAAACGATGTGCACCCTGAGCTGGTGGTACCAGCAAGGACAGCTGCATATCCTGTTTAACCGGGATGAGCGAAAAATCCGCGCCCGGGCGCATGCGCCCCAGCGCTTTAGTCAGCAGGGTGTGGACGCCATCATGCCCATCGATCCAGACGGTGGTGGCAGCTGGGTAGCGGCCAATGAGCAAGGCTGGGTGTTTTGTCTGCTCAACGATTATGCTGCCGCGTATCAGCCGGATGCCGCTATCCGCCGCAGTCGTGGTCTGCTACTACGGGCACTGGCGCATAGCTCGGACTGGCAAGTGCTGGACGCTTTATTGCAACCAGAGCAGTTACGCTGCTATGCCCCTTTTCGCTTGCTGCTCTTTGTTGGGCAACAGGAGCCGCTGCTGTGGCATTGGGATGGCAGCCAGCTTCGTCAGCAACTGGCACCGACATCGCCGTTATCCAGCTCCAGTGCTTTACCTGGGGTGATCCCAAGGCTCAGAGCCTGGCATTGGCAGCGGGGGATGGCCCGCTCACCGTCACTGCAAACCCAGCAGCAACTGCATCGCCAGCCCGGACCATTCAGCGCCTTTAGCGGCATTGCCATGCAGCGTAGCCAGGTACAGACCGTCAGCATCACGCAACTGACTATCGAAGCAGGCAAGATCAGCATGCAGTATTGGGATGGGCATCCGTCCACCCATCAGGCGGATGCCAGCCACTGTCTGGAACTGCCGCTGAAACAGCCTGCAGTATCCGAAGACTATTTTAGCAGCCGGTTGGATGTGCAGGCCCTGCTTAGCCGCTATAACCCAACGCTAGCGAGCCAACTAAAAGGCTGGCAGTGGGCTTTGCTGCGCTGGCTGTTGGCGGAAAAGGCGTTAAATCAGGGGTTGGAGCTGCTCAACCGGCTGCCGGTTGAGCGCTTTTGCGATGTAGCCCTGCAGCGTTTGCAGTTAACTCCGGACGTCATCGCCTGCCGCTGGCCAGCGGCGGCAGACAGGCCGGTGTTTGTCTGCAACCATCCGACCGGAGGCATTGATGGCTTGTTGCTGATCAGTGTGCTGCAAAAGCGCTATCCAAATTTGCAGGTGCTGGCCAATGAAGCGCTTACTGAAGTGCAGCAGCTGGCCAGGCGCATTGTGCCGATCCCGGTGTTTGCCCGCCCTAAAGATGCACTCCCGGCGGTGCAGGCCGCTTTTGCCAGCGATGCGCCTTTGCTGATTTTTCCGGCTGGTCGCACCGCCAGAAAGTCGGCTACAGGTACATTGGATGATGGTGCCTGGGCCAAACTGGCGGTGACACTGGCCAGGCGGCAGCAACGCAGCCTGACCGTGTTGCATCTGCAACATCATAACTCCCGCTGGTTTTATAGCCTGGCCTGGCTGCGCAATCAGCTTGGCATGACAGCCAATCTGGAAATGCTGTTGTTGGTGCGGGAAATGTTAAAGCCAGCCAACCGCACACCACGGCTGTATGTGGATATTCCGATGCATGCCGTTGAACTGGACGCTCTGGCCGACAGCGATCTTCAGCGCATCGCCTGGCTGAAACGCCGCTGCTATCAATTACCGACCATTTATCAGGAGGCACCCGATGCCGCAGTTAAGCCCAGTTGCAGCCGCCGAGCCGGCTGAGTTGATTGCACAGGAGCTGGCACAGCTAAAGCCAATTGCCAGCGTGCGCGGTTTGCTGGTATTCAGCGCTCAGGCAGACAGGATCCCAGTGACCATGCTGGAAATTGGCCGTTTGCGCGAATTGATGTTTCGCAGTGCTGGCGCCGGGCGTAACCTCGCGCGCGATCTGGATGCACTGGATTATGGCGAGCATGCCTATCACCAGTTGCTGGTGTGGGATCCGGCCCGGCAAGAGGTGGTGGCTATTTATCGGTATCAGTTAGGCTGGCAAGCGGCAGAGCATGGCCATGCCTTGCTGCGCACCAGCCAGTTGTTTGAATACAGCACGACCTTTTGTCGCCAGGTGTTGCCTTATAGCATTGAACTGGGCCGCTCGGTGGTCAATACCAGTGCCAAGGCCCGTACCCTGGGTTTCTTTGCGCTTTGGGCCGGGCTGGGAGCCTTGGCCCGCATCCACCCACAGCTGCAGTATTTTTTTGGCAATGTCTCGCTTTATCAAAGCTTGGGTAATGAAGCCATTGCCTGCATGGTGCAATTTTGCCAACAGCTCTATACCCCGCCGCAGCCGATGATGAGGGCAAAAACCGGCCTGAGTTACGCAGCAGGACAAACGTTGGATAGCCGCGGCTGGGCAAAGCTGGACCCTAACGGGCGCATTCGCCAGCTGCAGCAACTGCTCAAACCCTATGGCTGCCGCCTGCCGCCGATTTTGCAATCGTACTTGAGTGTGGGCAATGCCATCTGGTTTGACGATGCGGCGCTGGACGATGATTTTGGCCAGGCGTACGAGCTGAGTATCGTGGTGCCACTCACCGCTGTCAGTGGTATCATTCGGCAGCGTTTCTTATCAATGACTGCGTAGATAACTTGCCATTTGATAGCGTGCTTAATGGGCCTATGCAGCTTGTTGTTATTCTTTTGTTGCCATTTTAGCAGAGCCCAAACCACCGCTAAGCACCAGCTGCAAGGCTTCAGCTGGCTTCATCTCGATGTTGGTGGTGCAGGAGCGGGGCACGATGATGGTGTAACCACCGATGTTGTACGCCATAGGAATAAAGACAGCGAGCTGGTCTTCATTCATTAATGAAGACATCTTATCCCCTGCAATGCCACCTTTTTTGGTGACAATGCCTATCAAGGCAACCTCTGATGGTGGCAATTGCACTAACACTACTGATTCATCGGCAAAATTTTTGCCGGACATCACTTCCATCATATCCTGAATAATACCGTACACCTGCTTGGTGCCTGGCAGTTTCATCAAAATGCGTCCAGGTACCTCCCACAACCAGGCAAACCCCTGCCAACGTACGCTATACCCAATAGCTATACAAATCAGAATAAAGGCAGCGGTCGCCATACCGGGTATATACCACTCTAGTGCCAGAACCAACTGCAGCACTGGCGCCAACCAGGTTTCAATGGTGGTCAGTAACCAGCGGATAAGCTCGATGGTAATGACCAAAGGGAGAATGATAGCGAGGCCTTTGGCCAGGCTTTTGGCGATGATTTTCATAGAGTGCCCTGTGGTTGTTTTTCAATGGCTGCAAGCGTTGTCACATCATAAAGAAATCAGCTTGCTGGCGCCATGCAAAGCTGCAAAGGGTTTTAGTCTATACTTGAAGTACGGAGCCCTTGAAGGTTGAAGGCTATGAAAGCAGGGTGGCTGTTTTTGCTTATTCTATACGCGATAGAGGTGCGTGCTGAGAATGAAGCGCCTTACCTGCGTATTCTTACGGAACACAATCCTCCAGGACAGTACCTGACCGACGAAGGTAAACTGGCCGGCGTGACCGTTGCCTTGATTCGGCAATTGCAACAGCGACTGAATGAACCAGCTGACATCGAGCTTTTGCCCTGGGCGCGTGCTTTTGCCATAGCCCGCCAAGACGCTCATATCGCTTTGTTTGAAACAGCACGCACCGCAGAGCGCGAGCATTGGTTTCAGTGGGTTGGGCCGCTTAAGTATGTTCAGACCGCTATCTATGGCCGGGCCGATCGATTAGGCGCGAACCCGCTGGATACGGGTTTGAATGCTGGCCTGATTGCCTGTGAATACCGATATTCGCTTCATGTTGACCTACTGCAGCATCATGGTTATGTCGAAGGAAAGAACTTGGTACTTACGTTAAACCATGGCGATTGTTTTCAGATGCTGCTGCGCGGTCGGGTCGATTTAGTGGTGTTGCATGATGCTGTGGTGGCGGAGCGCGAAAAGCAACTGCAGGCACAGGCGGGAACCGGGCTTTACCGGCTAAAACAAATTCGTGAAGTGGAGCTGTATCTCGCCTTTTCACTGGACGTAGCCCCAGAACGAATTGCAGCCTGGCAACAGGCGCTGCAACAAAGTTACCTCGATGGCAGCATGCGCCAGCTGTATCAGCCAGTTTATTCGGAGTACTTGATTGAACGGTTGGAGCAATGGGCGCGGCAGGAGTAGCTGCAAACCGAAGTGTGAAATGGTGGCCCCAGCTGGACTCGAACCAGCGACCGATCGATTATGAGGCCTTCTAAGGCGTTTTACCGTTGTTTACTGATTGAAATAGACTTTTACTAAATTACATAGCTAATTCAGCAGCTTATTGCTTGGTTAGCTACCTCTGATGCATAAAGGCGTTGCAAAACAACGCCGTCGATTTTGCATTGAAAGTAGCACAGAGGTAGCACAGCTATGACCAGAACCAACCATATTCGCTTTACTGAAGCTGAAATTTCAGCCTTACCCGTCACCGAAAAACGCACCCGCTGGCATGACACACAGATGCCAGGCTTAGTGCTGGATATCACTGCGGGCAAAAAGGCCTTTCGTGTGTATAAGAAGCTGGCAGGCAGGCCAACGCCGCTGTCAGTAACCTTGGGTGACTTTCCGGCATTAACCATAGAAAGCGCCCGTCGCTTGGCACGAAAAGCGATGGCGGATATGGCTGATGGTATCAACCCGAATGACAGCAAGCGGCAGTTTCGCGCAGCCTCGGTCAAACTGTCAGAAGTGTTCCAGCGTTTTCTTGAACAGCGTGATTTAAAAGACACCACTTTGCGAGGCTATCAGCAATTAATGAAATGCTACCTCGCAGATTGGCAGCAAAAGCGGATGGCCGATATCAGTGAAGATATGGTGTACAAACGCCATCAGAAGCTTAGCCAGTCGAGCAGGGCACAAGCCGATTACACCATGCGCACGTTGCGAGCCTTGTTTAACTTTGCCAGGGCTGAATATAAAGATTCAGCCAACCGTACCTTGTTTCTAGTAAACCCTGTCGTGGTGTTATCTGAAAAACGAGCCTGGAATAACGTTGCCCGTCGCCAGACGAGATTACGACCATCGCAGTTAAAGCCGTTTCTGCAAGCGATAAATACGATACGCGATGAAGCCATTGCATACCGGCAGGATTTCACTGTTGCTGTATGTGACTATGTAGAGTTTACAGCCTTTTCAGGCTTGCGGCGCACCGAGCTGCTGGAATTGAAATGGCAGGATGTTTATCTGAAAGATGAGCTGTTTATCCTGAGAGATACCAAAAACCATGATGATCTTGAGTTGCCAATAACCGCGCCGTTAAAAGCCATTCTGAAGCGACGTAAGGAATACAAGGTAACAGACTTCGTGTTTGGGGCTAAAAATCGCTTGGGCCGCATTACAGAGCCGAAAAAGGTGATTCAAAAGATCAACGAACAAGCAGGCCTCAGCTTTACCCTGCATGACCTAAGAAGAACCTACTGTTCAATTGCGGAAAGCCTGGGTATTGGAACCTATACCATTAAGCGGCTGTTAAATCACAAGACAGGCCGTAACGATGTTACCGCAGGTTACACAGTGCTCACTGCGGAGGAGCTGAAAGAGCCTGCGCAGAGGATTGTAGCGCGGATAAATCAGTATGCTGGGCTTGCAGTTGAAGCTCCTGTGGCTGACATGGATAATATCAAGGCTTTGTTCTCTGAAATGACCAAGGAGCAAAAGCTTACTTTGCTGGCTAGCTTGGTTACTTAAACTCAAGTATAGAGTAACTCTACCAGTATTAAGTGTATTAGCTCAGACGTAACTTTCGTGTACTTTTAATATTACTAGCGGACCTTGGGTCCGCTAGTATTTCAGACCGCTATATATCAACTAAAGCTAAGCAGCTACACACGCAGTTTTAATGAAGCGCTTTCCCATCGGACTATTTTCGAACTCAAATTTTTCACATGCTAATCTAAGCATCATTTCAATAGACTCAGTCGTTACCTTCCTTCTTGATCTGGTCTCCAAATGCATAGAAAGCATTTTAGTAACATCGTGCCCCCTCGAAAGAGACCAGTCATTGGGTGTCTCTCGATCAAGTTTTTCAGCAATACTAACTAGATCTTCAA
The DNA here is from genome assembly GCF_900107845.1 of Alkalimonas amylolytica. Lineage (GTDB taxonomy): Bacteria > Pseudomonadota > Gammaproteobacteria > Enterobacterales > Alteromonadaceae > Alkalimonas > Alkalimonas amylolytica. The sequence goes on along the minus strand of NZ_FNRM01000001.1, from coordinate 410,108 downwards.
CATGTTCCTTGTAGTTTGACCACCGAGGTAGATCTTGTTTAATCTCCTTGAGATTAATAAAAATATTGGATGGATCAAAATAATCGTCAATTTCTAAACCATTTAAAATAGATTTAGAAAGGCCAAATTTTCTTTGAGCTATATAGTCAGCAGCACGTAAGCTACCTATTGCACGAGACCCAGTCTTCAGTTTATCTCTAATAGTATCTACTTCGTAAGGTTCAATATCGAAGTTGGCCAAAACTTTTGCAAGCGCAGAGGTATTTAATAAGTAGCACTCTAAATCATTATAATGCAACTTTTTTTCTTCTGAACAGTAAGCATTGTAAATGAAGGAATTATGTAGGTTCAACTGTTTTTGATGTATGTAATCAAAATCAATATCTACAAAAAATAACAAGAAATCAAAATCGCAATACGGCTTTTTCTGAGATTCTAAGAAAGCTTTTTCAACTAATGGCTTACCATCCATACCATCAAATCTTATCTCAGAGTCAATGCTTGTCCACTGGCTAAGAAATCTCTTATCGCAGATTCCTTCAACGATTGTAGTTATTATTTTTTTGCTGCGAAACATATGAAGCGCACTATTCAATAAAATTCGAGGATCTTTTTGATATCTTCTAAGTGTACTCATGTTATTCACCAATTATATTTACTTGATGCTGTTCCGCTAGCTCGATGACACTTTCCCATCTGTCACCAATTAAAATAGGAGAATGAGTTGCTACAAGTACTGTAAAGTCATTAACTTTCTGAATTTCTTCTAAAATAGACAAGAATTTTTCTTGCCATTCAGGATGAAAAGAAATCTCGGGCTCATCTATTAAAACAAGTGACCCTTGATTTGTGTTAAAGACTAATTTCCCTATTAATACTATTAGGTGTTGCTCGCCAGATGAGAGTACAGATAGAGAAAGTGGATCTCTATCCCCATCGATTACTCTTACAATTATCCCTTCATCAGCTGAAGTGCTTACTGTTTTGAAAGCAATTAGTCTATTGATTGAACTGCAAAATACATCGAGTTTCTGTGCTAAATGTTCTAAAGAAGAAAATTTTTCACGTATATCATCGAGATATGTTTTTAATACAAGCATTCCCGCACTTTCTGTAGATTCGGCATGAACGTTAAGTTGTTTAGTTGTTTCTGTATGTGGCACAAGACCAAGCCTTCCGTATCTTTCTTCATACTCTTGAATTGCCTTTATAGACTCAAATACAGACTCACGTGATAAGGATACACCTCCTTTAAGAGATTCAATTAGTCTTGTAGGAAAACTAGTTTCTTTTTTTCGTCCTTCCTCAAACTGGTTTCTTATGGCTGATTGCATTTTTTCTTGGATTTCTTTTGCAAGAGCACCTACCATCAAACTATTTCTTTGTGCTGAGTGTCCTCTTACATCATAATCTTCTTCAGATTTTAAGCGGTTTGTAGGGATGGAGAAAACTTTTACTGATTTTCTAAGCTTTTCAAGCCATTCATCCCGTTTCTGATTTCGTCTAAAAACAGGGTGATCACCATATCTTGATAAAATATCTGAGGGATTGAATGTTTCGCCAGTTCGATCATGCCTCCATGTTCTGGGGCCGACTCTTGTTAAAAATGGAAAATTTCGTTCTATAATGAATGTCCTATCATCACCGTCGCCAAAAGGGTCTTTAACCTTGGTAGAGTTTGATTTTGTTCTAATGGTAACTTGGTTGTTTGAACGATCGTCTTCTAAGTGAATCACTTCGATCATGTCACCATCAGACAAGTAAAATCTAATGCTTTTAAAGTTTTCGCGAATAAAATAGTAATGGTCGCCAAGTGCAAAGCTATTTATTATTTTTAATATTGTAGATTTACCATATCCATTTGGTGCCGTTAATATAGATATATTATTTTCTCGGTCTGATAATTTTATTGAGTAATCAAATCTCCCGAAAAGTTTGTCAATTTCTATCCTTTCAAGTGTTTTCTGCATTTAATATACCTTATTTAAAGTATCGGTTTATTTTTTCTAATTTTTATATTGGGTCGGCCATTTAATTGGTCAAATTATTTATTGAATGTTAAAACGTCGGATAGGGCTTTGCGCCTTCTGTCCACAAAATCTCGACGCCAACTTTTTAGAAGCTCTAAATCTGTACTTAGTTCTTCGGGATTAGGAATAGAAGTCGGCTGTTCCTGTGATTGGCTATGCTCGTAGAATGAGTATTTGGTCATCAGTCCATCAATTAAACTGCAGTCACTGGGATTAATTACATGCAGAGCTGCAAGTTTGTTATCAGTGGTCACGCTTTTTCTATGTCTTCTAACTATTTCGAATAGAAGATCTTCTTCAACAGTTCTCTCTAGTAACTTACGGAAATCACTACATATACCTTGCGCGAGTGCCTTATATGAGTCAGCTCCGTATTCTTGCCCTGTTTTTTTCGCTTGGTGAAGGCGCTCTATAAGAATGTTATTGGCGGTTTCAGTTTTTGCATTCCAAACTGCCTGGTTTACTGGCTGACCTGATACGCCCTCATATTTTTCAATACATATCTGAGAAAACTGATCTTTTTTCCACTTGTCTCCCATTTTTTTGGCCACGTCTTCAAGTGCGCCATAGAGTGACAAGCGATGTGTGAAGATGAGAACTTGTCTTTTGGTTGCAAGCTGCACTAATCTGTTTGCAACATGCCACTCAAAGTCATGATCTAGAGACGATATTGGATCATCAAAAATAAATGGTGCAGCAATTGGCTTGTCAGAAACGTCTGCCAAAAATGCTGCCAAACTAATAATTCTGCGCTCACCCTCACTCAATACACTTTCAGGCGATACTTTCTGCTTTTGAGCTCCCTTGAGTTTTAATTGGTGGAGGACAGCGCCTTTTGTAGCGCGTGTTTTTACTAGTTCTACTTGAATTCTTTCGGCACCAAGTTTTTTTAGCTCGTCGTTAAATCTCGAAACATAAGCTTTTGTTATAAGCGCTTAAGATAGCTCGCCGGCTTTCATAGTTAACTTGCGGGGGTTAAGTTGCTCCTTCCAGGTTTCGAATTGCTTAAACTGCGTTAAACGAACGAGTTCAGCTTTTACTGCCTCCTTCTGTTGAGATACCCACTTATGAGCTTCTAATGTCGTTTTTTGATTAGTGGCTGATTGCCTGTCGAACTGCTTTGCATCTTCAGCGAGCTGATTGTATTCAATGTCTAACTGTTTGCTGTAAGTATTTAGTGAAGACAGAGTTTCAGCTAAATCAACGGAAAACTCTATCGTTCCGGTTGACTCATGGTTTAAAAGGGCATTGCGACATTTTTGATATTCTTGCCAAACATAAATAAAAAAACGCTGCCAGTCATCTGAGGCTAAACCTGCGGCACTCAATTGCATGTTTAGCTGCTCTGGTGAAGGAGGAGCGGTTAAACTATTTAGTACAGTCGAATACTCCAGTTCGGCAGCTTGTGCTGCGAGTTCTAATTGTCCTTTGACATACGATTCAAAATCATCAAGTCTTTTTCTTGAGTCATCATCCAATTTTTGATGGCATAATACACAGCGAGAATCTTCAGTGTCATTTACAGGGAAATCCCGCTTTGGATAGGCAGTTGCTGAATACTCTCTCGCTGCTTCCCACATCGCCAACCAAGTTTTAGTGCCAACTCCCTCAAGCTTTGCAGAAGCAACATTCCCTGTCTCTATTGCAATACGCCTTTTCTCTATAGCAGTGTTTCTAAGAATTCTAAGATGAATTAATTTATCAGAACTTAATAAAAGTGAGACATTCTTAGCCTGAGCTATCAGGTTATCCAGTGAGGTCTTTTTATTTTTGATTTGGACTGCCAAAGTTGCAGGATCATCTGTATTCAAACGTTTTACTGTTAGCGCTAATGCACTCTCATTTTCAGTAGACCAATTTAGGTAATTCTGAATTCTTTGTGTATTTAAAACTGAATGTAATGATGTATACACTGACCCTGGCTCTGTTCTTTGAAAATTATGTGGCAAATCGGGCAGTTTACTCGTCAATTGATTTTGCTCGTTCTGCAACGACGTTTTTAACTTTTCACAGACCTCGGCTAATCGTTCGAATAGTGCCACTAAAGGGGGGATGTAAGATGCGTTATTTTCTTTTGTTAGATAATTTAGGGCTTCGTCGTTGTCAAAGATATCTACAGCCGTTAGCTCTTGGATTGCAAGTGAGTTTGCCGGCCAAGCAATCGTTTTTTCATCATTCCCCCAGATAAAAGAGACTCTACAGCCTCGCTTCTCGGGTTCTGGAAGAAAAACATTTGATTTTAAATCTGATGCCCTGGGTTTCCCACATGCCTTTTTCAGTAGTCGGGTATATCCGGATTTTCCAGAGCCATTATGCCCATAAATGACTGTGAGATTACCAGTACCAAGTTGCAATGGTGTCCTTGGCGACAAATTTTCGATACCTTGGACATCGGATATTGAAGTTAGCTTTAGAGCAGCGATATTTGGGGTAACGGAAAAACGTTCCCAATCAAATTTAATTGGATTTGTCGGTGCTAAACCTTTTAATAAATTTATAGCTTCATTGAAATCGTTGTCTGATATGGTGCCAGTTGTAACTAACTTGGTTGCTATCAGCTGTAACCATATGGGTTGTTGTTTTAGCCAATTAACCACGTCATTTGATACGTCTGCCATATACTCGTCCATGTATTATTAAACCCAATTTGTACCTAAAGTCCCAAATGTTCCCTCAGATGTCAAGCTATCAAGGCTCTACAAATTGTTGATATTTTGTCGATGGCATCAATGGCTGATCTTATGACTGCTTTGAAATAGATTGTATTGTCTTGGGAGCCCACCTTAGTTTCTGGGCTGGTTTTTAACCCAGCTGTCAAAATCGTTGATCGGAAATAGCAGCCGGCCATTAATCCGGATGTGGGGAGGGATCGGATACTGATTTGCCGATTTTTTGTTGTGGTTAATGTGGTTGTATAAAGTTTGTTTAGAAACATGCAGCAAATCTGCAACTTCTTCTATCCGGTAAAACAAGGGTTTCATTAGCACCTCCCTTACTAGTTAATCAAAGTGCCTCCCATTATTAGTATTTTTTATAAAATTGCTGGTAAAAACCCAGGTCAATTAATCGGGGTTTTTAGACTATTAAGATCTAGGCACATAAATTAGCCTATAAAAAATTTGGCATGCCAAATTTTTGGAAGTATTTGCCCTATAACTGTCCGTAGGGCTGACAAGCTTGGTCGAGTAAAGTGAGAAAATGGAGATGTAAATGTTGCTCGAAGAAATGAAGGCTCGTCATGATGCCTCCAACAACATTCTTTTTTCGACTTTTCTGATGTTATTCGATCTCGTTGCTGTTACCTAGCGCTACTTGCTATTTAACACTGCCCCTCGCGTTGCTGAACGCGCTCATGTCGAGGGATATGGGTTCAGGAAAGTCAAAATATAGGATTAAAACCTGCAACCCTCATTTGGTAGGTGGGAATGTGCTGTGAAACCATTACAATGGTTAGAAAAGGAACTTGATATCAGTTTCCACAAATCGAAATAAGGTCATTTAATAATTATGTCACGATCGGGATCGCATGCAGGGCGTGGTTTTCGCTATCAAGATGCAGTCGGAGTTTGGTTGCTGATTAAATCATGGGCAGACGAACTGCCGCACGGAGAAATTATCCCAGAAGGGATAGATGATTATGAAATCCGTTGTACAGAGGGCCGCTCGTTGATACAGGTAAAATCCCGCCGTGATCATCTGGGGCCTTTTCCAGTTTCAGACGCAGCAAGTTTCATCCGGGCTTTATGGCAACGGGTCGAAGACTGTGAAGATTTACCAAAATGTTTGATATTGATCCTGGAACGACCTGTTGCTAACGGAGCAACAGTTGACTATTGGGTTGATGAACATTCTGAGCTGCGTAAAGCACTTCGTAGCGATCCCAGATCCTCACTGTTTTCTCCACTCACAAGAATTTGTATAGTGCCTTCACCATCTGAATCTGCATTAGATATCGTAACGCAGAACAGGTCTTGTGTTCATTTAGCAGCTCAGATTTATTGTAGTGATCTGTTAAAAAAAGTTGGTGCGTTGGCTGATGCTAATGGCTTGGTTAAAGGGGGCCGATTTCAAGGTATTACCGTATCAGATTTGGAAGAAACCATCAGCAGGCTGGAGCCACTTCTGGATTTTGCTGGAATGGAAGAGGCGCTACGGGAAGGTTACTGTGCTGCAATTGATTTTCTCACACCATTTAATGATCCGTCTTTCTATCAAGGCGTCGATGTGCGTCCAAGCCATTTTGCTGCCGGTCTCGTTGTCGAAAGGCCTGAAGCTCGTTTAGAGGTCATTTCTGCACTGGAGTCTCGTGGCGCAGCGTTGATTATAGGTGCATCAGGTACTGGTAAATCTGCATTAATGTGGGAAGCAGCAGCATGTGTACGGCACAACATCCGATGGTTTGAAGTCAAGCGAGGCCATGCTGCTGATGCTCATTTATTTATCCGACTAGCACAAATGTTGCGTGCATCCTCGTCTGCACCGATAGGCTTTATTCTCGATGACGTTGGTCGTGGCTTAAGCGACTGTTGGAATCAACTAACCCGGGATTTTTCGCTTAGTGGTGGAGTGTTGTTATTAGGCTCCATTAGAGAAGAAGACGTTTTTCTGCTCGACTCCAGGGCTCGCGCAGCTGAGATTCGACTGGAAGGCAATGTAACGATAGCGGAGAGGACCTGGTCTCAACTTTATGCTCAAGGGAAAACATCGTGGAGTGGATGGCGGGAACCGTGGTCTCGGAGTAATGGGCTTTTACTTGAATATACACACATACTGACGCGTGGTGAGCGTTTAAAGTCCATTCTAAGTGAACAGGTTGAACGCAGGCTGCGTGAGGAGCGCGATGACGAGCTTGCCATTTTAAGAGTCGCTGCACTTGCAGGCTCGGCTGGTGCCACTATTGAAGCTAACCGATTGGCTAAAGTGCTCAGTATTTCGTTGGGAAACCTGAATAGAGCACTACGTCGATTAACTGATGAACACCTTATTTCTGAACCTGTCTCAGGAAAAATAAAAGGATTACATCAGTTTCGATCCTCCGTTCTTTTTGAACTATGTCACACTTGCCCACCCCCTTTAATATCAGACACAGTCACAGAGGCAATTAATGCAGTTACATCAGATACTCTGAAGTTATTAATCGCCCATATAGGAATTAATTATTCAGCAGAGGCAGGAAATTTTATAAGTCATATTGCTGAGCGTATTGAATGTGACCAAGACCCAGCTGCTGCAATTGCAGCATTCTCGGGCCTTGGTCATGTTCATGTCGAAATGACTTTGAGGGAATGGCTGCCTAAAGCGATTTCGGCTGGGCTGGAACCAACACAAGTCAATCTTGCAGTAATGTTTGCTGTATCAGATTTAGATTTTTCCACGCTACCTCTTCCCGAGCGTCTAAAAGCCGCGACTCTCAAATTAAAAAGTAGTGCTCATGATGATCCGCGTTTATCTCTTTTATCCATGCTATCGGACAGCTCTACAAACGCTTTTATACTAAAAGCAGACCCGTTACAACTTCGAGCTTACCTAGCAGCAATGGTAGGACTCGTTATTCCCGAGTACGTTAAGTCGGCACTTAGAGCTATTAGCCCACAATTCGATGATATAGATATTGAAGGAGCAGCAGATCTTCTGAGTGCTGTGCAATTAATTGATCATCAGACTGCAGTTGCTTGGACGAAAGGTGAAGTTCTAAAACGTTTACTAGCTCGTGTTCCAGAAGAGATATCTTGGGCAGCTCCAGTTGAAGTTGAGGCCGCTCCTGAGGGACGGTTATTACGTAGTTCCATATTCCATGTATCAGATTCCATACAGAGAGATATACACGAGGAGACTGTGCAGCTCTGTAAGCATTTATTTGGTCTTGATCCAACGGTAACAGTGGTTGCAGTAGATGCTATTGCTGCTGATGGGCTACCCCTCGGCCTTGAGGGAGGACCTCCCATTGCAACCAAGCGAATCCCTCGCAAAAATTCTCCACCGACTACGTTGCCTGAATGGAATCAGCTATGGACTGAAGCTGCTGCACGTTTGGTTGGGGCAGAGAGCTACTCAGCATATCTTAAGCGCGCAGAAGAGTTGTTGGGGAAGTTAGTACCTGTATTGGAACGAATTGTTGACTTCACATTGCGTCGCAAAGCAACTCCGTCGAAGATTTTGGTTAAATTTGGTGAAGTACATGATGCTTCTCGACTATTGACGCCACCACGCGATGGGGCTTCAGGAAAGGAGCCAGAAAAATTTAGCACACCAATCCAGAATATATTATTCAATTGTTCGTCTGAACTTATCAGGCGCTTTCTTAAATTGCCTGATGACTATGCGGCTTATATTTTTTGGGTTGAAGATTTATTGAAGAGCGTTGAGCTTGCAAAGAGTGAGCCATGGGAGTTAATTGGAAAGTCACCTGACGACCAGTTGCAGCGTCTTAAATGGGTCATTGAATCGCTACGCCTATTGGCAGCTGAGGCTGGTTCATGCAGTAGTAATCCTGTGCATCTTTGGTCAGAAAAGGCCCGAAAAGCAAGTCTTGGCAATGCCTTGCGAATAGTGAAATTTTCAGTTGATGAACAGCTTCGGACGAGATCAATCAGTTACATCAATCAAGTGCGAACCAATTTGGAAAAGGTTGGTATTAATGCTGAGCTTTATACTCGTCCGAACTGGGACAGCCCATTACCTTGGCCTGCGTTGGCAATCCTGATAATTGTAGATATAAGTTCACCCGTCGATTGGCCGGTGTGGCTTGTAGAAAATGGCGAGCAGATTCGTAATATTGTTGGTGAGTCTCGTCGCATCTGGATAGCCCCAAGAATCAACGGTTGGATGGTGTCAAGACTTACAGTGGGAGGTGTAGGTACGCTATTCCCGTTTCAGTACGCTGTTGATGACTGGTTGGATATTTTAAAAGTGCCTCGTTTAAATGATTCTTTTGCCCATAATGCAGAGCGTGTAGTTAACCTCATTGTTGAACTCGATAACTTACGTTGTTTTGGCCTGGGAGTTGAGGGACGTCCTGTTGCTGAACAAATTGTGCGTGAAAATACTGAGCAACAACTTTCGGAAGAGTTGTTTCGATTTGAGGAGCTTGCATCGGAAACTTCTGTCCAATCATTACCGCGTCAATTAAATGAAATGGTTCTCAACGGACAAATAGCTTTGGCAAAAAGTGTTGCAGCTGCAACTCATGGCCAAATTCTTCCCGGAATCGAAGCAATCATTGAGATCCAATCTTTGATGCTTGAAGAGGATATTCTTAGAGCTCAATCTGGCTGTTAATTACCTGATCTAAAATATGAGAGTATATATTGTAAAGTCTTGGCAAGGATTGAACTAATCCGACCAAGAATTCTAAGTCTGTAGCTAGCGTTGCTAGTGCCAAAAATGAATTTGACAATAAAGTTTAGCTATTTATTTATCATTATTGAGAATTTGGCATGCCAAATTTTTCAGACGTTAATTAAGTAACGGTAATTTGGTATTCAGCATGGCAAGAGTAGCATCAACCAAAATAGACGTTCTGGATCTGGAGTATGTCATTGAATACCTGCTGGTGTTTATTTTCTCACGCCGTGCATTCAGCTGTGATACCACAATTACAAAGGGCAAAAACCGGGTCAGACTCCTGCAAGCTGCGCTGACTTTGGAAAAGGTCATGTTGGAACTACGCGAACAGGAATACCTAGACACGGTAGATCGCGTTTGTGTCGATATTGAAGGGGTGATGGTCGCAACACTTGGCACTGCAAAGATCCAGCAGTTGCGCACAGCTATCCGGCAAAAGCGTTATAAAAATAATGGGTTTAACAGAGCATTAGAGGAGTACCAAAGCACAAAGAGCCTTTTGGAACGAAAATTTATCAATGATTATTGATTTTTAAATAAGGGTTTGTCATGGATGCATCAAAAATAAAACAATATTTGTACGGTAATATTTCTACTGTTTTTTGGTTTTCATTTTTATCTTTGGGCGGGGCTGTCTATTCTTTATATTATTCTAATATTGGTTACATGCCCGACTTAGATTTCCAATCAGCTGTTACGTTTCTGGCTGTTGCATCAATTACTGCAACCTTACTTGTTATTTTATTTATGGTGTCTCTGATTATCCCCGGTGTTTTCTGGGTTGAGACTTGGTCAAACGACTCTAAGTTCAAACGCTATTGGGAAAAAGAGGATGGTAGCAAAAATTTTCTTAGGGTGGTTGGGTGGTTTGTAATTCCTTTGTTATTTTGGCTCGGTGTAGTGGTGGTGATCATTTCCGAAAAGCCTATTTACCTACCTGTTTTCCTCATTGTTTTGATATTAGTTGGTTGGATTTTAAATAAGAAATCTCAGTTAACAGGTAAAGAACTTGCTACTGAGTACGGAAGGTTGGTTTTTACGTCGATAGGCTGTACTTTTTTAGCCTTTTTTCCAATTTATATCGTTTCTATTCTCACCTTCTCAGGAGTTGAAACTACAAAAGGTAGCTCAATATTTGTCGGGTTCTTAGTAGCTTTCGCAATCGGATTTATTAATTTGCTCGCAATTATGAAGCGAAAATCTCAAAATGGGCTTATTTACTATTCTGTCCTTGGGCTGACTGCATTTTTTATACTTTTTTCTTCCTTTGAAATGTTTCACAGGATCCCTGAGAGGGTAATGGAAATTTATAAATTTGGTGCGATAAAAAATGCATCTGTTGTTTTTAAATCTGAAGCATGTCTACCGTTAAAAATGCAGGGAGTAATTCAGAGTTTCGAGGCCGAAGCTCCTTGTAAGGTATCTGAGCTAACAATACTCTCGAGGCTTGGTGAAGAGTTTTACATTGAGAAAGACAAGATCAGAATCGCAATCAATAAATCTGATGTCATATCATGGGCTGTGAGTAAGCCCGACGCTTAGCGTGAAATATTACCGGCTGTGGAAGTCTGCTGTTACCCCTTACTCCACAACTAACCTAACAGCTTAATATCATCAGATTTTATTGAGATACGTACTTTGCCCAGTATTTTTTGCTGGGCATTTTCAGTACCTTTCTGCCAGTGTGGCGAGCTTTTTATTGACATAGAAAATTGGGTTTCAGCTATAGCTCTAGGCTGAAGCATCAGAAATTTAGTGACGAGTGATATTTGAAAAACCAGTTTGCCCCCAGTCGCACAAATCGATCAGCCATTGTGTAACCTGTCAGAGGATGCGCCTTTGGCAGCAAAAATTAGCTCAGCGCTCCTGCTAGCGAATTGATTAAAAGGCTCCTCTAAGATATCCCAATGTTCATTTCGTTCATTGGTGATCTGAAAGGCAAAGATTTTCTGCTTCATCAGGTCTAAATAAAGCTGTTCCTCCTTCTGATAGCTATTGGCCAGCTGAAATGCCAATGGCTCCCTGTACAGCTCAATGCCTTCCATTCGCTGCCGTAGCTCTTTAATAGCCGGAATAAAAGGCCTTAATTCAGCAACTTGCTGCAGGTTTTCAAGATTCATTCGCACTCCACACTTTTGTCGGCTATGCCCAACATACCTACTATTAAATTTGGCATGCCAAATTTAATAGTAGGTATCGTACAGCTCACCAAGGGCTTGTTTATCCTCCGCCTCTTGCCGGGTCATACTTTCGCCATCAGCATTAATATTACCCATACCATCGTTAAGCATATCCAGCTGGTGTTGATCGGCACTATCATCGCTTGATAGCACAACATCAAGGACTCCAAGGGCTACCAAGCCAGTTACTTTTAATACTTTACCCCACATTTCTGCCTCCGATTTATCAAAAAAATTTGGCATGCCAAATTTTTTACTAAGAATTACTTAGTTTTTTGTTTGCGGTAATGCATAGCTGCAATCGCCAACGATATTTTCGATGATCACTTTGGTTGGTTGAAAATGCAGCTCGCTATCCTGCATTTCCGCTTGTGAAAAAGACGCATAGTAGCGGACCCGTCTATTCGAGTTGGCTTGTTGGTTGCTTCTGCCGCCGAGGGCAACCGATAAGGATGGATCAATCTCGTATTGGCCAGGCCGCTTTTTAGTGAATTGCTTTAGGAAATCCTCAGCATGTTTGGTGGGCACATTTAGCTCTGCAAATTTCTCCAACTGCAACCAGAATGTATGCTCTCCCATTGCTCCGAGGTCAATCTCATAGCGATTGTAAAAGTGAAGATGGAAGGTTTCTTTATCAAAGTCATACTCACCGAGTTCTGCAAATCCTGTAAGGTGATACTCCCGAATGTACTGGCGCTCGTTATAGTATTCCAGGTAAGCACGCTCACTTCGTGATCGGTCGAACTCATTCATTCTCGCGGTTTTTGCATTGATAAACTCATCCAGGCTGATACCTACATTGTTATGCTCGTTGTAATAGCCTACATACGCTCCATCTGTAAATTGAGGGTTAGTTTGTACTTGCTCTAATCCAACTTGCCCGGTACAAAATTTAGCTTGTGCATACCGATTCGTATTTGTTGGGCCGATAGGATTTAAACCGTCCCTGGTTAGCTCGTATCGCTCGCCTTTGCTGTTGGTTACCGTGACACAGCCTGCCAGCAATGCCGCACAGGTTAAGCTTAATAAGGTAATTTTCACTCATAGCCCTCGTTTTCGCTCTAAAAAATTTGGCATGCCAAATTTGCTAAGGATTCCTTAGTATCCAGCCTCTATTAAAGCTAAGACAATCTTAGTTTTCAATAGCCAATGTCTCACACTAAGATTGAATACTAACGATGGTTCGCCGCTCCCTGAGCGGTTAAAGCAGGCAAGAAAACGAAAAGGGCTATCTCAGAAGCAGCTGGGTATTTTGGCCGGTATGGATCGTTTTGCTGCTTCAGCCAGAATGAACCAGTATGAGCGTGGTGTTCACTCCCCTGATTTCAAAACGGTTATTGCTTTAAGTAGAGTGCTTGAGGTGCCAACTGCGTTCTTCTATTGCCTAGAAGACGAGTTGGCAACTGTGATTATGGATTGGAAAACTCAAGGCTAATAATTAGGTAAACTCTAAAGGACTTAATTTGAAACGTTTAACTCCTGCATTTTGGTTATCTATACTTGTAGTTTCAGTTGCCATAATTTGGCTGTTTTTCCCAAAAACGAATTTAGAGCCCTTAATAGTTTTTCTAGCTGCTATGACCGGTATCGCTCCGCTTATCAGGACTGAACTATTACCTTGGTATGAACATAAACGGTTGAGAAAAAGAGGGTTTAGCTTCTTGACTGGGCAATCCAAGCTTAATGCGGTTGAATTTACTTATGACGATCTGTTCAGAGGCGGTGCCGTAAAGTTAAACCTTGTGAAGCAATCTTTTACGAATTACCCCAAAGTTGTTCGTGCATATTTTGAACAAAGTGATATCACCTTCCAGGCCGATTTTCACAATGGAAGCCGAACTCGGCTTGAGCATTGCTTTAGCTTGGGTTATGAAACAGGTGAAGAATACAAAGCACCCTTAAAGTCCAATAGGTACTTCATTGCTCAGGCTGATATCGACTCAGATGGGGTTGAAGAAGTTATCCTGGGGATACTTGATAACAGTTCAGGTTTGATAGATGTTGAATTACAGGTTTATAAGTATTTTCCACCACATTTTGAAAAAGATATAGCAAGACAGAAGAACTGGGAGTTAATAGGCACTTTAAAAGCACCAGGAATTTCTGAAACGTCTCTTATTGAAATTAAACAAGGGTTTATCAAGATTTCACGCAACCATAGAGATTTTTACCACAAGTGGGTTTTTGTCGATGGGAAAGCTACAGATGTTGGCGAGTACTAATTTGGCAGGCCAAATTAGTACTCGCCAACGATGTAATGACAGAGAAGACTAACTACCAAGGTAAGAATAGGTAATGTTTAATCGCTCATGGCCAAGCTCTTTAGATATTTGTAGTCTGATAGCGGTATCTATCGCGTAATGCTCTGCTGACAGAGCTCTCCGACTTGGGCCTCCGTCGGCAGGGCACTGCCAGCCAGTAAGCTCTAAATAGCGCTCTCGCGTATAGTGGTGTCTCAGGCCGTGGTTTTTATTTAGCCCTACTTTATCGGTCTCACGTTCATACCGCTCTAGTTGCTGCTTATAGTTTTTATCAGCCGGTATTAGCGTTGATTGGGGTAGGGCCTTAATATCTTTAAGTAAATCCAGTTGGGACTGTCGGGTAATTGGTATTTCACGATATTTACCACCTTTAGCCCAGGAACCTTTAATTCGAATATGATCACTCCGCATGGCGTAGGAGAGGTCAAACTTGATACTTTCTTCCCGGCGTAGACCAAACTGTTGCTGCAAACGCAGTGATAGCTTAAGTCTATCACAGGGTATCTGAGTCAGCTTTTCCTGATCCAGCTGTTTGGATTTACCAATTGGGTTACTGCGAACCCTGGGTATGCCGTAACTGTCGTTGTCTTTTGCGACAACATTACGCTTTCCAATCTTATCAGCCCACCACCTGAGAGCAGATAGGCGGTTTTTCATCGTTTTTGGCGCAATACCTTCGCTTTGCCACTTTTCAACCAGGTAGTTGACGTGTTTGGTTTTAAGTCCTTTTGGATCTCGCAGTTTGAAGCCTTTCGCTAGCAATTGTTTTGCTGCAAGGTTCAACAGTTTTGATCTGCTGTCACGGGTGTTAAAGCCACCTTCTTTGTGAGTGGTTTTAACCATGTAATTCAGCATATAGCCCAGTTGACTCATGTTCTTTTCCTTCAGTTGATTGACGACCAGTGTTGTTTAACAAGAAAGGAAATCGAAACCGGAGATCAGGGGGCGTCAGCCAAATTAGGTGAGTTTTAAAGCCACAAACACGGTCATAACCGGGTAAGTTGTCGTAAAGACACGTGGGCTAACTGATCTGAAGCAAAACAAGCTGAGCTGGCTGGCTTCTGCTGAAGGCAACACAGACTACTGTGGTTTCGATAATATTGGATTTGGTCTTTTCAGACCTTAGCTACGAATGTAGCCCTTCAGATACGTGTTGCGGGCAGCGGGAGCGCCCTTTTTGGTTTGGCTCTTAGTGAGCAGTTGCCAGATAAAGATACCATATTGATCAGTGATTGCAATAGCCGAAATT
The DNA here is from genome assembly GCF_900107845.1 of Alkalimonas amylolytica. Taxonomy (GTDB): domain Bacteria; phylum Pseudomonadota; class Gammaproteobacteria; order Enterobacterales; family Alteromonadaceae; genus Alkalimonas; species Alkalimonas amylolytica. The sequence continues at coordinate 395,044 of NZ_FNRM01000001.1, read as the reverse complement.
TAGCATCCCTCTTCTGTCCCAACTGTTGGAGAGGGAGATTCTGGTTGCAAGGCATCATGAGCAGGAGCCTTGCTGGGCGACTCTTCGAGTCGTCCCTACCTCTTTTGTAGGGACGACTCACTGATAGCTTTGATAACGCATATAACTTCAGCATGTCAGCAATATACAAATTTGATACATTTAGCTTATTCAACTCTTAAGGTGTCATGATAGGTAATCGAAAGATGGATAGTTCAGAAAAACAAGCTTCGAAATTTACTCTCAGTTACGTCATAGCATCACTGACGTTTGTAATTCCTATTATGTACCTTTGTGGTTACTTGTATCACGCTGGATATCTTGGGGGGTATGGCATCAACGAAGACTATTTTGAGCTGGGATTTGAAGCGTACTTGGTGAAATTTTTCTTATTCTTCATCCATATATTTTCTGTGGTGTTAAAACTGACAACTAGCGCTTCAACGATCATGGCTGCAGGTGTATTTGTTTTTCTTTATGGCTTCATTTTATATGGCATGTATGAATTAAGCTTCCAAGTGGTATCTTGGAAGAAACGTTTGAAAGAGAAATATCGGGGCAGGGAGCATTTAGGCTGGATAATGGTTCCGACTTTAATTGCAGGGGTTGGAGTAGGAGTGCCGCTAGTGTTTATTTCGATAATAGCATTTGCTGTTTTAGTGGTACTTAATAGTTACACAGTAGGGGCTAATCGGGCAGCTGATGAAATCAAAGCTTTTGTTCAATGCGATCATCCTGAAGCAAGGTGTACCAGGATTTTCTCTGGTACTGATTTGATTGCTGAAGGTAAGATCGTAACGGTGTCAGCTAAAAGTCTAGCGGTATTTGATGGCTATAGAGTGTTAATTCTAGATCATGATAATCTTCGCGTTGAGACAGAAATACAAAAACAGCATAGGTAGCTTGTATATGAAGAGTTTTGCGGTATTTTTCCCCTACGTTACCGAGGTTAGCGTGTGATCTATTGGAAGTCGTTTCAACATCAGGGGAATGAGTTTAGTCTTGAACATCTACATCCCAAAATATGGCTCTATGAACAAGCTGCAACAGACACTAAGCCTGCTATACCTTATCGGATTAGGGTTATTTATAGTTTGCATTGTTTTACTGTGATGAGGGATGAGACAAAGCCTAAGCTGGATTATTCAGACGACAGAGAAGTAAGAACTTTTTGTTTCGATAGGTACGAGTGGTCGAAGCTTCTGAACGAGGTCATTGAAAACCTGGATGAAGGGCATGTATACCATACGGGGCGACAAAATTTTCTAAGAATAAGGAGCACTTCAGGCTCGGAGTATGAAGTGTTTTTTACGCTCATGAAGTCAAAAGAGAAAGGTGTCGATCTTCAGCTATACGTTCAATCTGCTTACCTGAGAACCAGAGGAAGTAGCCCAAAGGCTGGTAAGATTCGATTTTCTGTTATTGCATACAACACGAAAGCAAATAAACCAATTAAGGTACATAAACGCTAGAAACTAAAAAAGCGCCAAAAGGCGCTTTTTTAGTTTAATCAGGGTCTTTGGGTATCACGCTCTTGGGCGGTAACCTTAATCTAATAAGGCGACATTAGCGCACTCTCTCGAGTCCTGTTTATACGCTAACAACGACAGTATAAACTATAGTTGACGGTCAACACATCGGACCAGTTTGATTTGGTGGTTATCCTAACGTTTTACAGGCTGTAGTTTGTTTAGTAGTATCTCGGTAGCACAGAGGTAGCACCGAGCTATTTTCAGGAAGTAGGGTAAAACGACAAGCCTTTAAAAATGGTGGCCCCAGCTGGACTCGAACCAGCGACCGATCGATTATGAGTCGAGCGCTCTAACCAACTGAGCTATAGGGCCATCTGTGCAGAAATTTTAGCGAAGCGAAAAACGGCTTGCAGTATAGAAAGTTTTACCGGTGTTGTCATCTGGCTTTTTTGGCATCTTCAGCTTGCCTGGCTATTTTCCATACAAAAACCTGCAGGTTCTCACCTGTTCCTGAAAAGTGTTACTTTCATTATTTCTTTCAAATTATTGGTTGCATGGGCTAAATCTAACTAAACTCTAATTTAATAACGGCTGAATGAAGGGTTTAATTATGCAGTGCACTAAGTTTGTCTGGGTTCCTGCGCTCTTTGTTGCATCTACAGTAAGTGCGGTAGACTTCCAGTATGGTGGTTTTTTGACCGTTGGAGCAGGCACTATCATTGATAAAAAAGAAAGCGCTTACGACTATGAAGGGTTTAACTGTCCCTGCTTTATTTCCGACTTTAATACCGCAGGTTTGTATGAGCGAGGTGACATTGGCTGGAAGCAGGATACCCGATTAGGTTTGCAGGGAACGGTACGTTTTCAGCCCGGTCTGTCGCTGACAGCCCAGGGGGTAGCTCGTGGATCAGACTCCAGCGTGAACCTTGAATGGCTGTACCTGAGTTACGATCTAACCAATGAAATTACCTTACAGGTTGGCCGCAAACGGATCCCGCTGTATTACTATTCAGATTTTCAGGATGTCGGCCTGGCTTACATCTGGGCTCGTCCAACACAGGCTTTGTATGGCTGGGAGGCAAGTAACTACAACGGTGCCAGCGTGCGCTACGCTACTTTCTCCGGGCATTGGGAGATCCAGGCCAGTGCCTTTGCAGGCAATGAAACCGTGCGAAAATCTGGTTTTGCCCGTATTTACGACGAGGTTAACCAGGATATCCGTTGGCGGAATATTTTGGGCGCCGATTTAGAAGTGACCCGAGATTGGTTTACCGCCAGAGTTGTCTATTTGCAGTCTGATAACTCCATCACCGATAAACCAGACTCGGCAGATTTTAGTCGTCCGGCGGATAAACAGCGTGTTTTTGGTCTGGCGCTGAATGCAGATTTTAATGATTGGCTGATCTTGTCGGAGTTTAATACCAATACCCGTAAAAGTCGGGATGAAGAGTTGAGCATACCGGCACCGGCTATGAGTGTTGGGGTGGGTAGGCGGATCGGCGCCTGGACGCCGTTTATCAACTATGCCCGCTTTTGGGAAAAATCCAAAGATGCTGATTATGAAAATGAACGTTTTATAGATCTGTCTGCGACCTTGCGGTACGACATCACGTCTTCAAGTGCATTCAAGTTTCAAATAAACCGGTTTTCTGATCGTTCTGAGTTTCAATTTGTCGGGGCAACCACCTTACTGAGTGCAAACTACAACCTGGTGTTCTGAAAAGGGCGGGAGGACTTATGTTGAAAAATCTATTGATGGCGCTGTTTGTGGTTATGCAAGGAGCTGCCTTTGCTGAGATTGCGGTGATTGTGCACCCATCCCAGGGCGCTGCAATCAGTCAGGATGATATCAGCCGTGTTTTTATGGGCCGCTCCGGAGACATTGCTGGTGAAACCTTTATCCCAGTTAACCTGGCCGATTCGCATCCCGCCAAGGCGCATTTTGATCAGGCGGTGCTGGGACGTTCCTCGAGTCAGATTAAGGCGTATTGGTCCAGGCTGGTGTTTACCGGCAAGGGCACACCACCGAAAGAAGTGGGTTCGGATAGTGAAGTACTCACTTTGGTGGCTAAAAACCCCAATATTATCGGTTATGTGCCCTTGAGTATGGTTGATGACTCAGTGCGAGTGGTTGCTACATTTTAATGATGGAAGCATGAAAAAGGCGCCGGATAGGCGCCTTGGTTGTTTACTCGTCAAGGAAGCTTTTCAGCACTTCCGAGCGTGATGGATGGCGCAGTTTGCGCAAGGCTTTGGCCTCGATTTGCCGGATCCGCTCCCGGGTGACGTCGAACTGCTTGCCGACTTCTTCCAGGGTGTGATCGGTGTTCATATCGATACCAAAACGCATCCGCAGTACTTTAGCTTCACGGGCGGTAAGTCCTGCCAGTACTTCGTTGGTGGCGTTTTTCAGGCTTTCCATGGTGGCCGAGTCCAGTGGTGATTCGCCGCTGGTGTCCTCGATAAAGTCACCCAGATGCGAATCTTCATCATCACCAATCGGTGTTTCCATCGAAATCGGCTCTTTGGCGATTTTCAGCACCTTGCGGATTTTGTCTTCCGGCATTTGCATGCGCTCGGACAATTCTTCCGGCGTTGGCTCGCGGCCCATCTCCTGCAGCATTTGACGGGAAATCCGGTTCAGCTTGTTGATGGTTTCGATCATATGCACCGGAATACGAATGGTGCGGGCCTGATCGGCAATTGAGCGGGTAATGGCCTGACGGATCCACCAGGTGGCATAGGTTGAGAATTTATAACCACGGCGGTATTCAAACTTATCGACCGCTTTCATCAGTCCGATGTTGCCTTCCTGAATCAGATCGAGGAACTGCAAGCCGCGGTTGGTGTATTTTTTTGCAATTGAAATTACCAGACGCAGGTTGGCCTCGACCATCTCTTTCTTGGCCCGGCGCGCTTTGGCTTCACCAATCGACATCCGGCGGTTGATGTCTTTGATCTTGGCAATGCTCAGGCCGGTTTCTTCTTCGACCTTTTTCAGTTTTTCGATGCAGCGATACAAATCGTCTTTGAAATCAGTCAGTTTTTCTGAATGCGCTTTCTTAGCCGTAATTTCAGCGTCGATCCAGGCGGTCGAGGTTTCATTGCCGGTAAAAGCTTTGACGAACGCCTTTTTCGGCATCTTGGCATGCTCGACGCTGTGCTTCATGATCAGGCGCTCTTGCACCCGCACCCGGTCCATCATTTCGCGCATGTTTTTTACCAGGCGATCGAACTGCTTCGGTACCAGGCGGAAACAACGAAATACTTCACTCAGCTTCAGAATTTCTTCTTTGGTGGTATCGTGCTCACGGCCATTGCTGACGATGGAGTTGCGGGTGACGTCGTACTGATCGCGTAGTTCAGCAAACTTGACCCGTGCAACTTCAGGATCCGGACCGCTGTCGCCATCATCGGCATCATCGTCATCGTCATCGTCATCGTCATCATCGTCGTCATCATTGTTGGACTCAGGCACATCCGAACCAATGTTGGTGGCAATAACCGGGGCTTCTTCCAGCTCATTCGGATCGACGAAAGCGGTAACAATATCACTCAGCCGCATCTGATCAGCTTCGTACTTATCCCACAATTCGAGCAGATAGGTAATGGCCTCAGGGTATTCAGCAACCGAGGTTTGAACCTGGTTGATGCCATCTTCAATGCGTTTGGCGATTTCAATTTCGCCATCCCGGGTCAGCAGCTCGACGGTACCCATTTCCCGCATGTACATCCGTACCGGGTCAGTGGTTCGGCCCAGTTCTTTATCAACACTGACCAAGGCCTGCGCTGCTTCTTCCGCTGCGTCATCATCGGCGGCGGCATCGGTCATGATCAGATCATCGGCATCGGGGGCAGATTCAAACACCTGGATCCCCATGTCGTTGATCATGCGGATGATATCTTCAATTTGCTCCGAGTCGATAATGTCTTGTGGAAGGTGGTCATTGACTTCGGCAAAGGTGAGGTACCCTTGCTCTTTACCTTTCAAGATCAGGAGTTTGAGTTGCGACTGAGGACTTTGCTCCATAGAGGCTGTTCTTCCACTCAAGTTAATTAATAAACGAATTGCGAACTGGCAATTATAACAAACTGCGGCATTTCTAGCCAGCAATTAGCTTGGTGCCGATCGCGGTTTTCTGCTTTTTAGTGCTGTTAGCAGCAATACGTATTCCTGTTGTTCGACAGGGGTTAATTTTTGCAGCTTGGCGGTGCGCTCGAGCGCTTCCAACCGTTGTTGCAGGTATTGATCTTCAATGGCGCCGAAGGTATCGATAAATTCTGGTTCGACTTGCTCTGGTTCCAGCTGTGGATCCCACATCGCCAGTTTATTCAGTATCGGATATTCCTGGCTATCACGCCAATGCTCCAGCAATTGAGCCGTGCGGATGCCAGGTGCCGCTAAGATTTTGTGCTGCAAGGCCAGCAATAATTCCATGCCAGCTAAGTTGGCACCAGCCAGTTCTTTCGCCTGAGGAATGCTATTGGCCAGTGTCGGGTACTGCAGCAGCAGGGCAATGGCGCGGCGCATCGGCGTCATGCTTTGAGCCTTCGGCATAGAGCGGGCGGCGCTGCCTTTGCCCGGGGCAGGCTTTTCGCCTTTTGGTTTACCAATCAGGCTGTGCAGTTTGTCGCTTAACTGTTCACGGTAAAATTCGCTTGGGATCTGGCCAATCAAGGCTTTTCCCTCAGCCAGCAAAGCCGATTTGCCGGCATCGGAGCCTGCATCGTGTTGTGCCAACAGGTACTCAAAGAAATAATGTTGCAAGCTATCGGCAGCGGCTATGCGCTGCAAAAAGGTGTCTTTGCCTTCTTGTTGCACCATGCTATCCGGATCTTCGCCATCCGGTAAAAATACAAATTTAAGCTCCACGCCATCTTTTAATTGCGGCAAAGCATTTTGCAGAGCGCGCCAGGCTGCATCGCGACCAGCCCGGTCACCATCGTAACAGCAGACCACAGAGCGGCAATAGCGAAACAAGGTTTGCATATGCTCGCTGGTGGTGGCGGTGCCCAGGCTGGCGACGGCAAAGTCGATGCCTTGCTCTGACAGCGCTACCACATCCATGTAGCCTTCGACCACCAGTACCTGTTCCAACCGTTCCTGCTGCTGGCGAGCCTCATAAAACCCATACAGTTCGCGGCCTTTGTGAAATAAACGAGTTTCCGGCGAGTTCAGGTATTTGGGCGTGCCATCGTCAAACACCCGGCCACCAAAGGCAATGACCCGGCCACGGCGATCGCGGATGGGAAACATCAAGCGGTTGCGAAAAAAATCGTACTCGCGGCCTTGTTCATTGCGATTGGTCAGCTTGAGCTCAAACAACTGATCGCGGATTTTTTTATCTGTGCCAAGCTGACGCAGCAGAAAATCCCAGCTATCTGGTGCCACCCCAATGCCAAATTTTTGCACGGTGGCAGCGCTTAAACCCCGGTGTTTTATGTAGGCTTGCGCCTGTGCGCTGGCCGGGCCTTGTTGCAACTGCTGCTGCCACAAGGTGCTGGCTTTTTGCATTAAGGTATAATCATCCGCCTGGCCACTGGGCCTGGCTGGGCCACCGCCTTCGCGAGGCACTTCCAGATGGTGCATCGCCGCCAGTTCTTCGATGGCTTCCGGAAATTCCAGTTGCTCGTACTCCATCAAAAAAGTGATGGCGTTGCCATGGGCGCCACAGCCGAAACAGTGATAAAACTGTTTATCCTGGCTAACGGTAAAAGACGGTGTTTTCTCGTTGTGGAAAGGGCAGCAAGCAGAATGATTCCGGCCTTTTTTCTTCAAAGGAACGCGCTGATCGATCAACTCGACGATGTCGGTTCGAGCCAGTAAATCATCAATGAACTGTCGCGGGATTTGTCCGGCCACTGGATAGTTTCACTTTGCTCAGAAAAAGACAAACCGTGCCTGGAAGCACGGTGTGGTCAGCATATGCTAGTTCCTGACTCTGCTGCGTAATTGCAGCCAGAAAGCAGGGGGCGTTTCAATGCAATCAAAAGCTGTTTGGGAACAGCTGCTGCCTGCCAGGCAATGAAACGCAGCCGTCGCTGTGACGTCTTTCGTACTGATTAGTACAGACGGATGCGACGAGCGTTTTCGCGAGAAAGCTTTTTCGCGTGGCGTTTTACCGCAGCAGCTTTCTTACGCTTACGAATCCAGGTCGGCTTTTCGTAGAATTCTTTCGCGCGCACATCAGCCAGGATGCCAGCTTTTTCACAAGAGCGCTTGAAACGACGCAAAGCTACGTCAAAGGGTTCGTTTTCTTTTACTTTAACAACAGGCATTAAATTCTCACCTCGGTTTATCTGGTCAGTCAGCGACCAATACGATTAAAAATGGTGCCGTATTTTACTCAAAAGCCGGGGGCCTTGTAAAGGGATTCTGTGGATCGCTGGTGATTTATCCTGGATCCCAGTACAATTCGCGGGTTTTAGGGCAGGAGGAAACGATGCGGGTACTGGGAATTGAGACATCCTGTGACGAAACAGGCATAGCGATTTACGACAGTGAGCTGGGCTTACTCAGCCATCAGCTGTACAGCCAGGTGAAGCTGCACGCTGATTACGGTGGTGTGGTGCCGGAGCTGGCATCGCGCGATCATGTGCGTAAAACCCTGCCGTTAATCCGGGCCGCGTTAAAAGAAGCCAGCAGCAGCGCTGCCGATATCGATGGCGTGGCTTACACCGCAGGACCAGGCCTGGCAGGTGCTTTGTTGGTAGGTGCTGCTATTGGTCGTAGCCTGGCGTTGGCCTGGCAAAAGCCGGCCATAGGGGTGCATCATATGGAAGGGCATCTGCTGGCACCGATGCTGGAAGCCAATCCGCCGGCCTTTCCTTTTCTGGCGCTGCTGGTCTCCGGTGGCCATACCCAGTTGGTGGCGGTAGCCGGCATTGGTCAGTACCAGCTTTTGGGCGAGTCGATTGATGATGCCGCTGGTGAAGCCTTTGATAAAACGGCCAAATTGATGGGGCTGGATTACCCCGGCGGGCCTTTGCTGGCGAAGATGGCCACTGCAGGCAACCCGACAGCGCATCGCTTCCCGCGGCCGATGCTGGACAGGCCTGGGTTGGATTTTAGCTTCAGTGGCCTGAAAACCGCTGCTGCTAATGTCATTGCCAAAGCTGGTACCGATGATCAGGCCAGAGCCGATATTGCCGCGTCATTTCAGCAAGCAGTGGTAGATACTTTGGTAGCGAAGTGCGAGCGGGCTTTGCAACAAACTGGTCTGAACCGTCTGGTGGTAGCGGGCGGGGTCAGCGCCAATACCTCACTGCGTCAACAATTAGCCGTGCTGTTGCAACAGCGCGGTGGCCAGGTGTTTTATCCACGCAAAGAATTCTGCACCGACAATGGCGCCATGATTGCCTTTGCCGGCCATCAGCGTCTGGTGGCAGGGCAACAGCAGGATCTGGCAATTGCTGTACAGCCACGCTGGCCGATGGAACAGTTGTCACCCATCTAACGATTATTCTTTAAGATTTTTATCTTTATCCCAGACCCGGCTTTCGTTGCCACGCAGCAGCCGGGCAATGTTTTGGTGGTGGCGGGCAATGATCAGCAAGCTGAGCATCAGCACCGGCAGGGTATACATCGGCTTGATAAACCAGGTAAATACCGGCGCTAAGCCCACCGTAATAATGGCTGCCAGCGACGAATAGCCAGTGATGGCCAGCACCAGCACCCAACTGGCCAGCAAAAGGCCGGTCAAATCCAGCCCTATCGGCATCATGGTGCCAAGCGCCGTTGCGACGGCTTTACCGCCTTTGAAGCCAAAAAACAGTGGATAAATGTGGCCAAGGCAGGCGCAAATGCCAATCAGGCCAAGGTAAAAGGGTTCTACGCCTAAAAAGTAGGAGCCCCAGACCGGAATTGTCCCTTTTAGGATATCAAACAGCAATACCAGCGCTGCCGGCAGTTTGCCGCCGGTGCGCAGCACATTGGTAGCACCAGGGTTGTTGGAGCCAGTGGTCCTGGGATCAGGCAGCCGGAACAGCTTGCTAATCAGCACCGCCGATGAGATGGATCCCAGCAGATATGCCAGCAACATAAGTGTCAGGATCATAGGTGTCATCAATGCGGTTCCTCAGCCTGGCTTTTTACGATAAGATCGGCCTCGCCTGATCTTAAGGTGGCGGCTATCTACCCAATTGGCTTCTGTCTTCATCTTACCCTGAACCTGCTGCGGAATGAACTGATGGATACTGTTTTTATTAAAAAGTTGTGCATCGATACGGTGATTGGTGTGTACGAATGGGAAAAATCCATTCAGCAGCGGCTGGAGCTGGATTTGGAGCTGCAGTGCGATACCCGTCAGGCCGCCGCCAGCGACGATATCCGCCAGGCGCTGGATTACAGTGTGATTGCGACCGAGGTGACCGAGCTGGTGCAGCGCGAACCCATAGAGCTGATAGAAACCGTCGCAGAGCGAGTAGCCGCTTTGTTGTTGCAGAATTTTAAGACCTGTCGGGTGCAGGTCAGCGTGAGCAAGCCTGGTGCTGTGCCGACTGCTGAAACCGTTGGTGTGCGCATTGTGCGGGAGGCTGGTTGATGGCCTTTATTCTGATCAGCATTGGCAGCAATATCGAGCGGGAAAAGCATATTCGGGTAGCGATCCGTGAGCTCAGGCAAGCTTTTGGTGCCCTGCAGATATCTTCAGTGTACGAAAGCGAAGCCGTCGGCTTTGACGGTGAACCCTTTTACAATCTGGTGGTTGGCGCCAACACCGATTTATCGATTGAAGCCTGCGTTGAGCTTTTTAAACAGATTGAAGATCGTCATGGCCGTAAGCGCAATGTGGCTCGCTTTTCCGGCCGGACGCTGGATTTGGACTTGCTGACTTACGATCAGCAGGTTTGCCAACAGCCGATTGAACTTCCACGTGATGAAATAACCAAAAATGCCTTTGTACTCTGGCCGTTGGCTGAGCTGGTGCCGGAGCAAATCCATCCGCCCAGTGGCCTGACGTATCGCCAATTATGGCAAGACTACCCGAAGCAGCAAAAGTTGTGGACGGTGCCTTTTTCATGGAGTGAAGACTAAGTGAGTACCATCGAAATCCTTATTTTATCCATTATTCAGGGTATTACTGAATTTCTTCCTATTTCTTCTTCTGCTCATTTGATCCTGCCTTCAGCCATTTTAGGCTGGGAGGATCAAGGTGTGGCCTTTGATGTGGCAGTGCATGTCGGCACTTTGGCGGCGGTGGTGCTGTACTTTCGTCGCGATGTCGGACAGATTTTGCTGGGTTGGTTCAACTCCTTACGCGGTCAGCACAGTACCTATGGCACTTTGGGCTGGATGCTGATTGTGGCCACCATACCGGCAGGCCTGGCCGGCTTGCTGTTTTCCGGCCTGATTGAAACCGTGTTGCGCTCGCCCTGGGTGATTGCCTGCACCACGCTGATTTTTGGTAGCTTGCTTTGGTACGCCGATCGCACCGCCAAACAGCAAACCGATGTCATGCATATAAGCTGGCGTCAGGTGCTGGTGATTGGGGTGGCACAGGCGGTGTCGTTAATTCCGGGAACCTCACGCTCTGGCATTACCATGACGGCCGGCCTGATGATGGGGCTGGATCGCGCCAGTGCCGCCCGTTTTTCGTTTTTAATGTCGATTCCGATTATTGTGCTGATTGGGCTCTACCAAACCAGCAAATTAATTAAAAACCCGCAAATATACGACATTCCTGCGCTTGGCATGGGCATGCTGCTGTCGTTTTTCAGTGCGCTGGTGTGCATTCACTTGTTCTTAAAAATCATTAGCCGGATGGGCATGTTGCCCTTTGTGATGTACCGGCTGGCACTGGGCATTGGCCTGGTGATTTTCTTAACCTGGTTTGCTGGCTAAGCAGTCATGTACGATCCCTTGCGGGATAAAAATCCCGGCTGCAATGCCCCTTATCCAGCATCTTACTGGGCAGAGCTGGGGCAGGATAGGGCCAGTTGTCCGGCCTTACAGCAAAACTGTACGGCCGATGTGGTGGTGATAGGGGCCGGCTATACCGGCTTAAATGCTGCCCGGGTCCTGGCCGAGCGTTTTTCGCAGCAGGTGGTGGTGCTCGAAGCGCACCAGCCCGGCTGGGGCTGCAGCGGTCGTAACGCGGGCTTTGTGCTAAAAGGCACCGGCCGGCTTGGGGCGGTGCAGCTCACTGAGCGCTTTGGCCTTGAAACCGCCCAGGCCTGCTACCGGGAATACCGGCAGGCCTTTGAGCAGGTGGCCACCCTTTGCCAGCAGGGCGCTATCGATTGTCAGGCTCAGTCGCCAGGTTACTACAAGCTGGCGCATCAGCCACGCTTTTTACCCTTGTTTGAACAGCAGCAACAGCTGCTGAATCAGTACTTTGGTGAGCAGCTGCAGTATCTGAGCCAGGCTGAGTTGCAGCAGGCGCATCTGGCCGATCAGCAGGCCTGTGGTGCCTTGCTGGACCCGGACTGCTTTGGGTTAAACCCGCTGCAACTGGCGCTTGGTTACAGCCGGCTGGCAGAGCAGGCAGGTGCTACCATCTATGGCGGCTCGCCAGTGCTGGGGTGGCAGACGTTGCAAGGCCTGCACCGGCTGCAGACTCCCGAGGGCTCGGTGACGGCTAAAAAAGTGCTGATTGCCACCAATGGCTATACCCCGAAAGATTTTCATCCACTGCTCAATGGGCGCATACTGCCGGTACAAAGCAGCATTATTGTTACCCGGCCGCTAACGGCGGCTGAGCGAAACGCTTGTGGTTTTCGTGACCAGCCCATTGTGATGGATACCCGGGCGCTCAAATATTACTACCGCTTACTGCCCGATGGTCGTTTGCTGTTCGGTGGTCGCGGGGCCATTCAAGGGCGTGATGCCGATAAACCACGTTATCAACAAGCTTTGCTGGCAGCGATGTGCCGCAGTTTTCCGGCACTTAACGGTATTGGCATCGATCATCAATGGAGCGGCTGGGTGGCCGTCTCGCTGGACGACATGCCGCATCTGTATCAGGCGCCGAAGGACAGCTGCTATGCCGGGGTAAGTTACGCCGCCGGTTATTGCGGCAGTGGCTTGTCGTTTTCTGCCCTGGCCGGACAAAGGCTGGCCGAGCAGGCGATGGGACAATCCATCCCGAACCTGCCCTGTTATCAGCGGCCATTGCCTGCCTTTCCGTTTGCGCCCTGGCGCCGGCTAGGCCAGTGGCTGTATTACCAGTGGGGGCGCTGGCAGGATCAGCGTCCGTAGTCGTGTATTTTTTATCTTAGGAGTCATTGATGAATAAAAGTGTGTTGACCAATGGCGTGGCGCTGGCATTGACCATCGCAGGTTTTACTCTGGCCCAGCCCTGGTTGCTGACCACCGGCTTGTTTGCTTTATCCGGCGGCCTGACCAACTGGTTGGCCGTGCACATGTTGTTTGAAAAAGTACCGGGTTTGTATGGCTCTGGCGTGATCCCGGCCCGTTTTGAGCAATTAAAGCAAAGTTTGCAACAGCTGTTGATGACGCAGTTTTTCAGCAGCGACAACATCGATCGCTTTTTGCATCAGCACAATGAATACGGTGAGCCGATGAAGCTGGAGCTTGGCCCGGTCATCGAGCAGGTGGAGCTGGATCCGGCTTTTGATGCGCTGTTAAAAGTTGTGGAAGAGTCGTCCTTTGGCTCGATGCTGATGATGGTGGGTGGTAAAAAGGTGCTGCTGCCACTGCGCGAGCCTTTTATTTCGGAACTGAAAGCTGCTCTGACCGAGATTGCCGACTCCGATGATTTCCAGCAGCAAGTCTTACTGCAGCTGGAGCGGCCAGAGCAGATGCAGCAAATTCAACAGCACATTGAAACCATCGTCGAGGCCAGGCTGGATGAACTCACCCCACAACTGGTCAAGCAGATGCTGCAGCAGATGATCAAAGAGCATCTGGGCTGGCTGGTGGTGTGGGGTGGTTTCTTTGGCGGCCTGCTGGGCTTGCTGGCCGCTTTGGTACTGAATGGTTTCTAGGGCGTGCTGATTATTTTATCCCCTTTAGCCCGGATGCTGATGCTCGGCGGCGGTTTCCTTGTGATGGCCTGGCTCTGCCATCGGTTTGTTTTCATGACGCCATAACAACAGCGCAAATACCAGACCGGTGACGGCCAGGCCGGTGTAGAACCACATGCCAGGCGCATAGCCTGCCACATTGTCAGCACTGGCCTGATTCAGATCGTTCAGATAACCAATCACCGGCGGTACAATGGACCAGCCAATTTGCTGGCACAGCGTCATGGTGGCATAAGCGGTGCCTAAGCGGCGCTGATCGACGGTATAGGCAACGGAAGGCCACATCGCCGCTGGTACCAGCGAGAATACACAGCCAAGCAGCAGCATCACCAGCAACAAGGTCAGTGGAATGGCACTGCCAAACACCATCACCGGTGCACCGGCTGGCAGGTAAGTGACGGCCAGAAACAGCGGCAGCATCATCAGACAACCCAACGTCATAAAGAGACCTCGCCGGCCTACTTTATCAATCAGCAAGCCAAATAGAGGCGTGGCGATAATGGCCGATACCATCATCATGCTATTGAGCATACCGGCGGCTTCGCGTGCCATGCCGTGCGCTTCCTGAAAATACATAATAGCAAAGGTACGGAACGGAAAAATGGTGGAATAAAACACCACGCACAGTGCCACTATGTACCAGTAACGCTGACCAAAGAAAAACAATTCTTTAAATTTTAATTGGTCCGTTTTTTCGGTAACGCCCAAATTAAAACGACCTTCGCAGCGCTTTTCCTGCAGCCAGTACAGCATGGCGGCGGCCACCGAAATACCGGCAAAGGCGGTAGCAAGCCATAAGGGATCCTGCCAGTTGCTATAAAGTGGACTGGCGAAGTTGGTCGACCAATCGGCCGAGGCAGAGCCTAAGCGTGACAGCGATAAATTGATACCAAAAGCAAAGCTCAGCTCTTTGCCTTTAAACCATTTGGCCAGCACCGTAGTAGCCGCTACAATCAGCGGCTCGGAACCAAGTCCAAGCAGCAAGCGGCCACTGGCCATGATTTCATAACGAGGGCTTAGCGCTGTCACTACGGCACCCAGCAAACAGATGCTGGCAAACAGCAACAAGGCGCGCTTGGTGCCATAACGGTCGATGATAATGCCGCCAATCAACAGCGCAACAATGGCCCCCAGGTTGTAGATGGAAATCAAAAAGCCGGTTTGCTGGTTACTAAAGCCGAGATCACTTTGCAGCAGATCAATCACCGGACCGAGCGAGTCGTAGACATAATAGTTGCCAAACATGGCCAGACTAACAAACAGCAACACCAGCCAGCGGTGCAGTGGGGTAGGCCTTGGCAAGGCCGAGAGTGGTTGATTCATGATAGTTAGGTTCTCAACGATGGTGCAACGTATGCTTTGTTATTGTTAGAAAGACACTGTAGCGGAGCAAAGCCTGTCAGGCAATGCTGCCAGACAGGTAACTGGCTTGTCAGCTTTTGTTACAAAACTTTTTTGCGCTTCTGCGCCCAGCTTCGTACTATGCTTAGACGCAACCTCGACCTTGACAGGATTTATAACAATGAAAAAACTCAGTGTATTGGCTTTCAGCGTCGCTTTGGCGTTAGGTTTGGCTGGCTGTGACAGCAACCGTTCGCCGGTTGGCGAGCAGCAACGTGCTGCGGTACCTGCGCAAGCAGCGCTAACTTCGGGGGTGGAGCTGGAGAATTTTGATAGCAGTGTGCGTTTTCAGGACGACTTTTACTACGCCGTCAATGGCAAATGGATTGAGAACAACCCCATCCCGGCTGATCGCTCGCGCATCGGCTCTTTTGATATCTTGCACCAGCAAGCCCAGCAGGCAGTGCTGGATATCATTGAAGCCGTGGCATCCCGCACTGATTTGGTTGAAGGCTCCAACGAGCACAAGCTGGCCAGCTTCTACAACAGCTTTATGGACCAAAATCATCTAAATACTTTGGGCATTCAACCAATCCAGCCTTTGCTGGATAAAATTGCGGCACTGGAGTCCAGCGCGCAGCTGGCCGGCTTAAAAGCTGAGCTGCAGCGTGATGGCGTGGCTGGTTTATTTGGCTGGTACGTCAACAATGATGCCCGTGAGTCGACCCAATACGCCGTTTATTTGTTTCAGGGCGGTTTAGGTCTGCCGGATCGGGATTATTACTTTAACGAAGACGAGGATTCTCTGCGCCTAAAAGCGGCTTACCAGGAGTACGTCGCCGATATGCTGGCACTGGCCGGTTTTGCCGATGCGCCTGCTGCGGCAGAGCAGATCCTGGCATTGGAGCATGCACTGGCCGGTCACCACTGGACCAGGTTAGACAGCCGCAATGCCGATAAAACCTACAACAAAAAATCAGCCGATGAATTGAAATCCTTAATGGGTGCTTTTGACTGGCAAGCGTATGCCGCAGCTTTTGGCTTACCGGCGGAGCAGGATGTGATTGTGGCTCAGCCATCCTATTTCGAGGGGCTGGCTGAACTGGTGAGCAGCACTGATCTTAGCACCTGGCAAGCGTATCTGACCTACCGTACCATTCACAGTTTTGCACCGCAGCTGAGCGAAACCGTGGCCGATCGTCGTTTCGCTTTTTACAGCCAGACGCTGCAAGGGGTCGAAGAGCAGCAACCACGCTGGCGTCGTGCAGTGGATACCACCAACTCCGTGTTGGGTGAGCTGGTGGGGCAGTTGTATGTGGAGCGCCACTTTAACGAAGCCGCCAAAGCGCGAATGGAAGAGTTGGTCGATAATGTGCTGCTGGCCTTTGGCGAGTCGATTAAAGAGCTGGAGTGGATGTCGGAAGCAACCAAAGTGGCAGCACTGGAAAAGCTCAGCACCTTTACCACCAAAATTGGTTACCCGGATAAGTGGCAGGATTACTCGGAGCTGGTCATTAAAGCCGATGATTTGGTTGGCAACAGTATCCGTGCCAGCCATCGCGGCTACGATGAGATGGTTGGCAAGCTGGGCGGGCCCATTCAGCGTCACGAGTGGTTTATGACGCCGCAAACCGTCAATGCCTACTACAACCCAGTGATGAATGAAATCGTCTTTCCGGCCGCTATTTTGCAGCCGCCTTTCTTTGATATGAATGCCGATGATGCGGTCAATTACGGTGGTATTGGCGCGGTGATTGGCCATGAAATTGGCCATGGCTTTGACGATCAGGGCGCCAAGTACGACGGTGATGGCAATCTGCGTGACTGGTGGACCGCCGAAGATTTAGAGCGCTTCCAGCAACTCGGTGCTCGTTTAAGTGCTCAGTACAGTCAGTTTGAGCCTTTCCCGGGCGTTTTTGTCGATGGCGATGTTGCTTTGGGTGAGAACATCGGCGATCTGGGCGGCATGACCGTAGCGCTTCGCGCCTACAAGCTGTCGCTTGGTGGCGAAGAAGCGCCGGTGCTGGATGGTTTTACCGGCTTGCAGCGTTTCTTTATCGGTTGGGCGCAAATCTGGCGCTCCAACTACCGTGAAGAGGCGTTGCGTCGCCAATTAAGTACCGGGCCACATTCACCGCCATACTACCGGGTGATTGGTGTGCTGCCGAATATGCCGGAGTTTTACCAGGCTTTTGATGTGCAGCCAGGCGATAACATGTATTTACCAGCGGAGGAACGGGTCAAGATCTGGTAAAGAATTTCTGTTATACTTCCATCGGTTAACAGGCAGTCGCGTCGCGGCTGCCTGTTTGCGTGCCGACACTCCCTGCACTTTTCGTTAAACTGGTCTAACCATTTTATTCAGCCAGTTTATACCGGCTATAACCGGATACGACCACAGGCGAATGTTAATCCGGCAGCTAATTTCTTATAATCACGCAGGTACAATTCCAGAGTCGACGCCAGCAGGCAGCGCAGTTTCAGCCTGAACCAGCAGCGTCACCAACGACCAAGAGGACACTACAGTGCTACAAGAATATCGTGATCACGTCGCCGAGCGCGCGGCAGAAGGCATCCCGGCCAAGCCGCTGAATGCTGAACAAGTGGCAGCTCTCGTCGAGTTGCTAAAAAATCCACCTCAGGGTGAAGAAGCCTTTCTGGTCGATCTGCTGGAAAACCGCATTCCGCCCGGTGTGGATGAAGCGGCTTATGTCAAAGCGGGTTTCCTGGCTGCTGTCGCCAAGGGCGAAGCCAACTCTCCTTTAGTGACCCCAGAGCGTGCCACGGAGCTGCTGGGCACCATGATGGGTGGCTACAACATCGAGCCACTGATCAGCTTGCTGGACCACGCTTCGCTGGCACCACTGGCTGCCAAAGCCTTGTCGCATACCTTGCTGATCTTTGATGCTTTCCACGATGTGACTGACAAAGCCGAAGCTGGTAATGTGTTTGCCAAGCAAGTGGTGGAATCCTGGGCTGAAGCCGAGTGGTTTAAAGCCAAGCCTGCGCTGGCAGAAAAAATTACCCTGACCGTATTTAAAGTCACCGGTGAAACCAACACCGATGATTTATCACCGGCGCCGGATGCCTGGTCACGGCCGGATATCCCGCTGCACGCGCTGGCGATGTTGAAAAACAGCCGCGAAGGCATTGAGCCGGAAGAGCAAGGGGTACGTGGCCCAATCAAGCAGCTGGAAGCCTTGAAAGAAAAAGGTTTCCCACTGGCTTATGTCGGTGATGTGGTTGGTACGGGGTCCTCGCGTAAATCTGCCACCAACTCGGTGCTGTGGTTTATGGGCGATGATATTCCTTATGTGCCGAACAAGCGTGCCGGTGGTTTTGTGCTGGGCAGCAAGATTGCCCCGATTTTCTTCAACACCATGGAAGATTCTGGCGCTCTGCCGATCGAAGTGGATGTGGGCAACCTGAACATGGGCGATGTGATTGATATCTACCCGTATCAGGGCAAAGTCTGCCGACATGGCAGCGATGAAGTAGTCGCTGAATTTAGCTTGGCAACCGAAGTGTTGCTGGATGAAGTACAAGCCGGTGGCCGTATTCCATTGATCATTGGTCGTGGTTTGACTGACCGTGCCCGTGAGTTCCTGAAGCTGGCCCCATCGACGGTGTTCCGTCGTCCAAGCGCAAAAGACGATAGCGGCAAAGGCTTCACTTTGGCCCAGAAAATGGTCGGTAAAGCTTGTGGCGTGACCGGTGTGCGCCCTGGTACCTACTGTGAACCAAAAATGACCACCGTCGGCTCGCAGGATACTACCGGCCCAATGACGCGGGACGAGCTAAAAGATCTGGCCTGTCTGGGCTTCTCAGCCGACCTGGTGATGCAGTCGTTTTGTCACACTGCCGCTTATCCAAAACCGGTGGACGTCGACACCCATCACACCTTGCCAGATTTTATTATGAACCGTGCCGGTGTATCCTTGCGCCCGGGCGATGGCATCATTCACTCCTGGTTAAACCGTATGCTGTTGCCGGATACTGTCGGTACCGGTGGTGACTCCCACACCCGTTTCCCGATTGGTATCTCCTTCCCGGCCGGCTCTGGCCTGGTAGCCTTTGCTGCTGCTACCGGTGTCATGCCACTGGATATGCCGGAATCGGTGCTGGTGCGTTTTAAAGGTGAGATGAAGCCTGGTATCACCCTGCGCGATCTGGTACACGCCATTCCTTACTACGCCATTCAACAGGGTCTGTTGACGGTAGAGAAAAAAGGCAAGAAAAACATCTTCTCTGGCCGCATTCTGGAAATCGAAGGCTTGCCAAACCTGACGGTAGAGCAGGCCTTTGAGCTGTCCGATGCCTCGGCCGAGCGCTCTGCGGCCGGTTGTACCATCAAGCTGTCGGAAGCGTCCATTGCTGAGTACCTGGAGTCCAACATTGTGATGCTGAAGTGGATGATTGCCGAAGGCTACGGCGATCGCCGTACCATCGAGCGTCGTATTCAGGCGATGCAGCAATGGCTGGCTAAGCCAGAGCTGATGGAAGCGGATGCCGATGCTGAGTACAGCGCCGTGATCGACATCGATCTGAGCGAAATCAATGAGCCTATCCTGTGTGCGCCGAACGATCCGGACGACGCCCGTCTGCTGTCGGAAGTTGCTGGCGATAAGATTGATGAAGTCTTTATCGGCTCCTGCATGACCAACATCGGACACTTCCGTGCGGCCGGTAAGCTGCTGGATAAATACAAAGGCCAGTTGCCAACCCGTTTGTGGATTGCACCACCGACCAAGATGGATCAGGCCCAGTTGACCGACGAAGGATACTACAGCATCTATGGTAAAGTCGGTGCCCGCACCGAAATGCCTGGTTGCTCGCTCTGTATGGGTAACCAGGCGCGCGTAGCCGAGAACTCCACGGTCGTATCGACCTCTACCCGGAACTTCCCGAACCGCTTGGGTCAGGGCGCGAACGTCTACCTGGCTTCAGCTGAACTGGCTGCCGTCAGCTCCATCATTGGTCGCCTGCCAACCGTTGCCGAGTACCTGGAGTACGCCAAGCAGATTGATGCGACAGCGGCCGATACTTACCGCTACCTGAATTTCCACAAAATGCCGCAGTACACCAAAAAAGCGGACAATGTGATTATTCAGCAAGCGGTGTAATCAGCACCTGCAATCCTAAAAAGACCTGCCGCGGCAGGTCTTTTTGTTTCAAACCGAACCACTCAGCTGCGAAGGCTGTTGCACTATGCGGTATTCACCGCGCTGCTCTTTAATCTGTTGCTCTATGTTGCGTCGTTCTCGTTCCAGTTCACGCTGCAACTCTTCTTCACTGGGCAAAATAGTAAGGTAACGGGAGGCAAACAACTGCTGGCTGTCTTTCAACACCGAATACTGCGCCACGGTGTGGTTGTGTTCGCTGCACAGGATCAGGCCTATGGTGGGGTTGTCGTCGGGCGAGCGTTTTTGTTCTTCGTACAGACGCACGTACATATCCATCTGGCCAACGTCCTGATGGCTGAGCTTGTTCAGCTTCAGGTCGATCAACACAAAGCATTTCAGCAGGTAGTTGTAAAACACCAGATCGATGTAATAGTCGCCATCGTCGGTGCGGATGCGTTGCTGACGCTCGACAAAGGCAAAACCCTTGCCCATTTCCAACAGAAACTGTTGCAGGTTCTGAATAATGCCGCGCTCCAGATCGGCTTCCTGATAGCGACTGGTCTCCAGATTGAGAAAATCCAGAATATAAGGATCGCGCAAGTAATCCTTGGGGTTGTCTGCCAACGGCAAGGTATTGGCTTGCGCCTCCGTTTCTACAGGAGCTTTTTCACGGCTGGATAGCAAGCGTTCGTAATAGAGGGTGCCGATCTGACGCTCCAAAGCACGCACACTCCAATGTTGTTGAATCGCTTCCTGCTGATACCAGTGACGTGCCGCCGGATCTTCCAACCGGGCCAGCTGGTTGTAGTGCGACCAGCTCAATTCGGTAGACACTGTCTCTCGAATTGGAAAGGCCTGATAAAACCGGCGCATATTGCGCAGGTTGGTGACATCAAAGCCTTTACCAAATTCACCGGTCAACCTGCTAGCCAGCTGTTCCAACTGTTGTTTACCATAAGCAGCGCGCTGTTCACCCTGCTGTTCCTGTTCGATAATTAGCCGGCCAATCTGCCAATAGGTGTGTACCATAGCGCTGTTGATCTGGCGCTGGACCTGTTGGCGTGCTTGCTGTACCAATTCGCGGATGGTCTGGTACAGCGGCTGCTTTGGTAACTGAGTAAAGGATCCTGATAAGCTTGCTCCATTGGGATAATTTTCCAGCCTTGTAATTGCAACTCAGCTATCAGATCGTGGATAAATAAGGCCGCCAGGTCATTCTCATGCAGCAATAACACATGGTGTGGCGAGCGATTAAGGTACTGCAGTGCAAGCTCATGGTAGTAGTGAATACTTGCCATCAGGGTATCCACGTAAAAACTGCGCATGGCTGCGAGATCAACCGCTTCCCCTGCCTGAATGGCCTGTTGAAACAACTGGTCCAGATACCAATCGTAATTGTTGAGCGTGATGTAAGCATTGATGTAGTGATTGTCAGCGAGGTACTGCCTGACACCATCACGTTTGCTAAGTGTATCGCCTTCCCTTAAGTAGGGAAAACGGAACCACTTTCTGAAGGTAGGGTAGTGTTGCAAGGCGCTATCTGCTTGCGCTATGTCTGCTAGGTAGTACGCGAGACTGGTGCTATTCAAGTTCGGATGGCTATGGGTGTGGTTGGCAATAATATGCCCGGCGTTGCTATAAGCCAGCAGTCGTTGATGCCCCTCAGAAGTGATGTGCTCGCTAACAGCAAAAAAAGCGGCTTGCTGTATGCCTGCTTTTTCCAGGGACTCCAGCAGTAAGCTGGTTCTTTCCGGACCCGTGAAGTAACCATGTGTTGGCGTTGGTGCATCGTCAAAACTAATGGCAATTCTTTTGGTCCCTGTGGAGGAGAGCTCAGCCAAAGGTTCTGTGGCCAGCAGGTTCAGGCTGAGAAATGCCAGTATTGCGATAGCTAATTTCATGATGGGTCCTTTCGAATTAAGGAGGTATGTTTGTTTAAACTCCGATGATTATCAAACGCCAATTGCTGGCTTAGTGCTGCTGCGCCAATAAGGTTTCTTCATCCATTTGTTTTACCATAAAAGCCACGCGCTGGAAAAAAGCAGCACGGCCGTCCTCCGGCAGCGGTTGTGCCAATGGAATGGTGGCGGTCATTGGATTGACCGGTCGGTCACTGATATGCAATTCGTAGTGCAGATGGGCACCTGTTACCCGGCCGCTTGCACCCGACAAGGCAATGCGCTGGCCGCGCCCAACGCGTTGACCAGCCCGCACCAGAGCCCGGTCCAGATGCAAATAGCGGGTTTTGTAGTGTCCATGGTGCTGAATTTCAACGTAACGGCCGGCAAATGGATGGTTTTCTACCCGGATCACGGTGCCATCGGCTGCCGCTAGCACCGGAGTACCGATAGGGGTGGCGAAGTCGGTGCCATTGTGTGGCCGCAACCGGCCGGTGACAGGATGCAGGCGGCGAGGGTTAAAATCATCGCTGATCCGAAAAGTACGATCCAGTGGGATACGCATAAAAGCATGCTCTAAGCTTTCGCCGTTGGCATCATAAAACTGGCCATTGTCGTGCAAGAAGGCACTGAGCTGTTGGCGGCGATTAAAGAGCCGCACACCTTCAATCCGGCTTTGGCCCGTGGCTTGGTCGTCGACATAGTTGGTACTGCGCACTACCTGAAACCGGGCTCCTGTCTGAATGTCGCGGGAAAAGTTAATCCGATCCCGAAACAGCTGCTGGACAGTGGCAATCTCAGCATCGGTTAAGCCAGCATGTTTCGCTGAAACATAAAAGCTGCCCTGAATGTCACCCACCAGGGTTGTACTGTGCCAGTCACCGGCATTCAGTAGCTCCTGGTAACTAAAATCGCCGTCGTCTTCGCGTTGATAAAGCACCCGGTGACCAGCATGCAGCAACAGCTCCATCGACTGCAGTTGTTGCTGCTTATCCAGTTGGAAGGTCAGGCTGTGGCCCGGCCGTATCACATCCAGTGCCAATAACGACTGATCGGCTGCCATCAGTTGGTGCAGCTGCTGCTGACTTAACCCCTGCCGGGAAAAGATCCGGCTTAAGCTGTCTCCGGGCTCGATGGTATAGTGACGTACCAGGGCATTTGTGGATTGCGAAGAGAGTTCTGCTGCCATCGCCTGTTGCAACTTCTGCAGCTGCCGTTGTACTTTCTGTTCCAGCGACCAGGGCTGCCAGCTTGCTTGCAGCTGGCTCGGCAGCAATGCCGCCGATACCGCAGCTGGCGTGTGAGACGGCCTTGGCCAGAACACAATGGTGGCTGATAACAGCACCAGCGATAGCAAGGCCCAGCGGTGCTGTTGAGGAAGCTTTGCAGTAAGCTGAGACACGAGTCCAGGCATGGGGGAGCGCTCCATAACTATTTTTTATGTTCCCTGGGAATGGCGTTTTTCAGGCCATCGGTTAATAACACCGCAAAGGCACTGTAATGCGTGAGCCCTGCCAGAGCTAATTTCATGATATTGAAAAAAATCGTATACCTTATTTATTTGAGCAGAAATAACCGCTAGGGCAATGTCAGATAGCGGGCCGGATCCTGGTGCTGGCCATTGCGCAGCAACTCAAAGTGTAAATGTGGCCCTGTGACCCGCCCGGTGGCACCAACGGTGCCAATGGCCTCACCAGCTGCGACGCTCTGGCCGGCAGTGACGTAAAAATCATCCAGATGGGCATAAAGCGTCTGATAACCATGGCCATGGTCAATCAGTACCACCTTGCCGTATCTGCTGTGCAAACTGGTCGCATCGGCAATCAATACTTTGCCTTTTTGCGCGGCTGTGATGTCAGAACCCTGTGCGGCGCCAAAATCCACGCCCTGATGGGGCCGGTTTTGCCGCAGCGGATGCTGTGTGGCATAAGCGGAGGTTATCGGCACCTGGCCAACAGGCAGCAGCCAGTCCTCTGGCGGGGCACTGTAGCTCAGTTGAGCGCCGCCCAAATTCAGCAGCATGGCTGCGCCGCCCACCGCGAGTGGGATGCGCCAGCGTTGCCAGGAAGACAAGGTTGAGCAGGGCTGAAACAACTGTTGCAAACGCTGTTGATAGAAGCTGTGCCCGGTGTTGGTGTGGATCAAAGCGGCTGTGAGGGCTGGCTGGGGTGTGGCCTGGCTAAGTTTCAGGCTGCTTAGTAACGTCTGGCCATAAAGCAGCGCCAAATCAGGCTGTCTGGCTAGCACGGCCTGATCCACCGCCAGCTCCATACTGCGGATAAAAGCCTGCTCTATCTGCCGTAGCAGTGGATTAAACCAGCACACAGCCACCAGTATGCGCAGCAGCAACAGCTGTTGTGGATCGCGCCGTTGCAGGTGTGCCAATTCATGCTCCAACAGCAACTGACGCTGCTGCGCTGTGAATTGCCAAATATAAGCCGGTACCACCAAAACCATGCGGCTCCAGCCCGCAATAAAAGGCGAGATGGCTGCCTCGGTCTGACGGATCTCAAGCTGAGGGGGCAGCAATGCCAACTGCGCCGGGCTGAACAGGCGTGTTGCTGGCAGCGGCTCCGCATGCCGGATCAACTGCTGCAGTCGTTGCCATTGCCGGGCGATGCGGCATAACTGCCACAGACTGATGCTAAACACGCAGCCAAGCAGCCACCACCACAACGACTGACTGTTTGCTGGCGGTTGTATCAGGCCTGGGTGCTGCGGTTGGGCGGTCTCGGTTTGGATGCTATGCAGGGTATCTTGCAGTAGCACCGACGGAATAGTCCACTGTTGGCCCAGTTCAGGCAGCGGCAGCAAAGGGAGAAAGCATAAGCCAAGCAGGCACCAGAAGAAGGGCGGCCATTGCTGCAAGGCGCTGTATTTTTTCAGCAGGAATTGACTGGCCTGCCACAACAGCACTGTCCATAGACTGCATAGCAACAATGAAATCAGCAGCTGCTGTGCCATCTTAAGCGTCCTTGTCTTGCTGTGAGCGGGGTTTCTGCTGCGCTAAATCGGTCAGCAGTTTTTCCAGATCGGCGATTTCGTCGGCATTGACCAGCTTACTGTTGGCAAACATAGCTACTGGTAAAGGCCCGTTGAGTTCAAACACCCGGCTGGCAAAATCCTGGGCATAAGCAGCCAGGGTGGGCATCTTATCCAGCAGTGCCGTATAGCTGTTTTTATTGCCATGCGCTTCGCAAGCGATAAAGCCTTTGACGCCCATACGCTCCAGTGTTTTGCGGGTGGAGGAATAGCCCCAGCCGAGCAATGGCTCCAGTTCGTTATGCAACTCACGGGCAGTCAGTGGTTGTTTAGACCAGAGTAATTTCAGAATTTCCAGTTCAGGTGCCGTAGGTTGGTGCATAGAATGACGTTAGCAAATCAGCAAGTGTAGCTATACTGCGACACCTATCACAGTTGTGTCAAGCTGAATCTGCGACAAGTGTCGCGTTTTGTTTGTAGCCTGTGATTCTGCCCTGGCCATTGAGCACCGCTTGGTTCCTTGTTGTACACTATGACCAGTCTAATCATCAGGCAGGATTGCAATGCAGTACACGCAACGAGAATTACAGTTATCGCCCTATCGGCGAGGCTTTCATCTGATCACCGATGACATCAGCCGCGCGATGCCGGAGTTAGCAACGCTGCAGCAGGGGCTGCTGCATGTGTTTATTAAACACAGCTCGGCGTCGCTAACCATTAATGAAAATGCTGATCCGACCGTGCGCGGCGATTTTGAGCGTTTTTTCAACCGGGCAGTGCCGGAAAACGAGCCTTATTATCAACACACCGATGAAGGCCCCGATGATATGCCGGCCCACCTCAAAGCCAGCCTGCTTGGCAGCAGCGTGACGCTGCCAGTGACGGCAGGACGGCTTAATCTTGGAACCTGGCAGGGCATTTATCTGGGCGAGCACCGCGATCATGCCAGCGGCAGAACGCTGGTGCTGACATTGCATGGCCGTTGAGCGTGCTGCTGATTTCGTCCCCGAGGCCAATCACAGGCTACCTTAGGCGGTTGCTGTTGGAGCGGTGGTTCCTGCTGTGGTGGCTTGCCGGAACTCATGTGGCGTAGCGCCTTCGATGGCTTTAAAAGCCCGGGTGAAAGGCCCAACAGAGGCAAAGCCGCTTTCCAATCCCACCACCACAATTGGCCAGTGGCCTTTGCCTGGATCGGCCAGCAGTTTTTTGGCGTATTCAATGCGCAGGGTATTAATAAACTGATTGAAATTACTGGCATGAAACTGTGATTTGAGTATACGGCTGACTTTGTATTCAGGCACATCCAGTTGTCTTGCCACGTCGGCCACCCGCAAATTGGCCTGTAAAAAGCACTGTTGCTGGAATAAGAGATCGGTGAGTGCCTGACAAAGCTCCAGATCAGTTGCCGGTAAAGCCATAGTTGCTGATGATTGCTCCGTCGTAAGGTGCTGTGGCTTTGCCGCCGTCGAGGGCGCGCGAGCAAAGCGTTGATAAATCAGCCATTGCGTTACCAGCAGAATGCTTAAAGCGGCTGTCGCATTCAGCGCTGCTTGCCATTGAGTTAGTTGAGCCGTTGTCAGAACTGTTTTGGCCAGTACACCGCACACCAGGATGGCACCGCCGTAGGTGACCAAAAAGATGACACGTTGCTTGCGTTCATGCTGAGTCGCCTTACTAAAACCACGACAGGCTTCCCACAGGGTCAGCATCAGCACGGCAGAAGACAACAAGATTAGCAGTTCTCTGCCGACGCTACGGGCAGAGAGTAACGCTGGCGGTAAATCCTGCCACAGTGATTGCAGCAGCAAAATCGCCTGGCTGCTAACGATCAATAAGCCAATACAGACGGCAACCAGAATATGAGCCAGTTGGATGGCGTTCTGCTGGCGGAACAAAGCCCGGGTGACCAGCCAAGAGCCATTACAGGTGAAACAAAGGGCCATGCCAAGCAGATAATGATAGGAACCCAGCGCATCGCCGCCTAAACCTTGCAGGGCAAAAATTGCCATCGAGCCGCAAAAAATAGCGAACAACACATGCACAGCCTGCTTTTTGCGCACGCCAAGTTGCAAACACAGCAAGCTGCAGCTGATCAGTAAGAGCGCACTGAAAATTACCTGAGCCACCTTGCGAACTCCATTTTTCACGGACGCTTCATGCTAGCAGCTCGTTTCTCTGCGCGTCAACGCGGTATTTGTTACAAAAACCCTGCGCCGAATTTCAAATTCGGCGCGATCCAGCGTGCTTTAAACGCCATGCTAATGCTTTGTGGTTTAGCAAGGTGAAGGAAGAAAGATGACTGAGCAAAGCTCGAATACACTATCGTATAACAACAGAGTACATACCGGTATCAGCACGACGGCAAGCACGGCATTAGCAACCAGTGTGATGTGCTGGTTGGCACTAGCACTGATTGGCCAGTGGTTATTTGCCCTTTATATTGCGATCCGTTACGGCATTCCGGTAGTCAGTGGCGATTACAGCGCAGTGAATCAGGGGCTGCATATGGATGGTTATCAAGCCGGCGCTGGTTTGGATAACCTGATTTATTTTGGCCATATTTTGCCTGCTATTTTATTGAGTATTGGTGGGGTCGTGCAATTTGTGCCGCAGATCCGCCGTAAGTTGTCCCGGTTACATCGTTGGAATGGCCGGATGTTTCTAACGCTGGGTCTGCTTGGCGCGCTGACCGGGCTTTACCTGAGCTGGGTTCGTGGCAGCCGGCTGAGTGATTTGGGCGCTTTAGGTATTACCTTGAATGGTTTGCTGATCCCCATTGCTGTTTACATGGCCTGGCGCTTTGCCCGGGCGGGCAACTTCAAAGCACATCAGCGCTGGGCTGTGCACAGTTTTTTGTTGATCAATGCCGTGTGGGCATTCCGGCTATTTTTGTTTGGTTGGCTGATGCTGAATCAGGGACCGAAGGGCAATAATAGCACCCTGGATGGTCCGGCTGATTTGTTTTTCTCGGTGGCCTGTTATCTGCTGCCGATGTTGGTGGCAGAGCTGGTTTTTTGGGCACAGCGTCAATCCAGTGAGCGGATAAAATGGAGCGTTACTTTGGTTATGGTGCTGGGATCTGCAGTGACGCTTATCGGTATTACTGCGGTCAGTATGATGTTCTGGTTGCCGGTAATTATGTCATGAGCTATGTATTTTTTGCCTGTTGAATCGCCTGCAAACGAGCCTGCTGCAGCGCTTGCTTGATGGCATCGCCTTTCATGCCTGGCTGAATCAGGGTTTTGACATCGACGGCCTGGGCGGCAGCAGCGAGTTTGGGAAGCAGCCGCTTCGCCGGGTAGTCGGCCTTTTCAAAGCCGGTGCGGCCACGTAAATCGGCGATGCAGCAGCAGATAATCGCATCCAGCCGCTCGGGTTTGCGCCACAGATCAATGCCGTCGAACAGTTTCAAGACGGTGCTGGCTTTCAGCTCCGCAGCCCGGTGGATTAGTTGATGGTATTGGCAGACCAACAGCGCCAGATCCCGGCAGTCGTTCGGCACTTTTAAGCGCGCGCACAGCTGACGGATCAGCGGCAGGCCAGTGTGCTCATGGCCATGATGAGAGGGCCAGTGCTCAGGCGGGCTGACGCCTTTTCCCAAGTCATGTACCAAAGCTGCAAAGCGAATATCGATGCGCTCGGACAATTGGCTGGCTTGCTGCAACACCAGCAAGGTGTGCACGCCGGTATCAATTTCCGGGTGCCATTTGGCCGGCTGGGGCACACCCCAAAGCACATCGAGCTCCGGCATCAGCTGCTTTAATGCGCCGCAGCGTCTTAGTAGCTCAATAAAAGCCTCGGGATGCCGGGTGCTCAGGGCTTTGCTAAGCTCCTGCCAAATGCGCTCTGCACTCAGTGCCTGTAGCTCGCCACTCTCACTGAGTTGTTGCATCAATGCTTGCGTGTCGTCGGCTACCTGAAAGCCCAGATGGTAATAACGGGCATAAAAGCGGGCCACCCGCAGCACTCGCAGTGGATCTTCGGCGAAAGCCGGCGAGACATGACGCAGAACCCGCGCCTGAAGATCCGCTACGCCGCCATAAGGATCGATGAGGGTGCCATCTTCGGCTTTGGCGATGGCATTGATGGTCAGATCGCGCCTTGCCAGATCTTGCTCCAGCGTAACATCGGGCGCAGCGTAGGTCACAAAACCAGTATAGCCCGAGCCTTGTTTGCGCTCGGTACGGGCCAGCGCATACTCTTCTTTGGTTTTGGGGTGCAAGAATACCGGGAAGTCTTTACCGACTTGCTGGTAGCCTTGATCCAGCATTTGCTGTGGATGCGCACCTACCACGACCCAGTCCCGCTCATGAAAAGGGTAACCAAGCAGTTCATCGCGGACCGCACCACCGACAAGATATAGTTGCACAGGCTTTTCCAACGTCGCTTTTTTTGCCATTATACCGAACCACTGAAATTTTTCAGCGATAAGCACAGGATGCGCGCATGTACACCGGCTTTTTTGGCCTGCACAGTCAGCCTTTTTCCATTGCTCCGAACCCGGATTTTCTGTTCCTGAGCGGACGCCACGCCGAGGCATTGGCACACCTGCGCTATGGCCTCGGCGATGCTGGTGGTTTTGTGCTGTTAACCGGTGAAGTAGGTACTGGCAAAACCACGGTTTCACGCGCCTTGCTGCAGGAGCTGGACGAAAACACCGAGCTGGCTTTTATTTTAAACCCAACCTTGTCCGAGCTGGAACTTTTAGCGACCGTTTGCGACGAACTGCGTATTCGTTACAAAAAATCCGATGCCAGTTTGAAGCTGTTGGGCGATAAAATTAAAAACCGCTTGCTGAAGAATCATCAATCGGGCAAACAAACGTTGCTGATTATTGATGAGGCCCAGCATTTACAACCGGTGGTGCTGGAACAGCTGCGCCTACTGACCAACCTGGAAACCAATAGTCGTAAACTGTTACAGGTGATTTTAATTGGCCAGCCGGAGTTGCAGCAATTATTGCAGCGGTCTGACTTACGGCAGCTGGCGCAGCGCATCACGGCGCGTTACCATCTGATGCCGCTGACTGAAACTGAAGTGCAACAGTATTTAAGCTATCGCTTGAAAGTGGCGGGCTCTGAGCGACCTGTGTTTGAAGCTGCTGCAGTTCGCCAGTTGTATCAGCGCAGTCAGGGCATTCCGCGTTTATTGAACCTGCTGGCCGACAGAGCCATGTTGGCGGCTTTTGCCCGGCAGAAACCCTTGGTGGGTAAAGCGGAAGTGCAGCAGGCTGCCAGAGAAATTTTACCGGCCAGTGCCGGTCCTGCTTCGGCGCTTCAGCCTGGACTGTGGCTCTGGTTGCTGGCGTTGGTTCCGCTGATGGCGGGGCTTGGCTTTGTTCTGGCCCGCGTATTGGGCTAGGTGTATTGGGTCGCATACCTCGCCAGCTAACACCAAGAGTGTAGATGGCATGTAGCAAGACAAAGCGTTCGGCTTTGCAGGAGTGACGGATGTCCATTTTGATGGATGCTTTAAAACAGCAACAAAATATCGCTGCCAATACTGCAGCGTCCAACCGGGTAGCACCTTTCTGGCTGGGTGTCCTGGCTGGTGCGGCTATTCTTAGCCTGGCCCTGGCTGCAGGGTATTGGCTGGGGATGCAGCAGAAGCCTGCGGTAACGATGGGAGCGGGTCAGAGCGCTGAACCAGTGGTGGTGGCTAGTCAGCAACAGATCCTGGCGGCCTTATCCGAACTGCCGGTCACCACCAGCGAGTCTGAGGCAGTAAAACCGGCCACTGCTACAGAGCGAACAGCGGTCATCGAACCAGTAACTGTGGAGCCTGCACCACTTGCTATTGCCGAAGCGCCTGAGTCTCGTCCTGCCCGTGCTGCCTTGCCATCGCTCGATGAGTTGGAAGCCACCGAAGTATCGGCAGAGCTGCAGCAACGCTTTTCTCAGATAGTGGATGAACTGGAGCAAGCCGGGCCGCGCCGTGAGCATGTTCGGATGCACGATGCCCCGGCCCGGGATATTTCCGAGTTGGCGCCACAGGTGCAGCAGCAATTGCCGCCGATACGTTTTGAAGCTCATGTGTTTGCCAGTGTGCCCTCGCGGCGCTGGGTGAAAGTGAATGGCCGTACTTTACAGCAAGGCCAGTGGCTGAGCACCGATATCCAGGTGGTTGAAATTCATCCAAACCATGTGGTATTACGCTATCGGCAGCAGGAGTTCAGTATGGCGGCGTTAAGTGAATGGTCGAGGTGAGTCAGAGATAATTACTGGCTTGCAATCCATATTGCTCCAAATCGATGCAGTAGTCGATGTACTCTTCCTGATGTTTCGCCAAATCCAGTACTTTGGCCGGTAAATGATGTTGATGCTGGCTGTGGTAAAACACTTTGACCTTGGGTTGGGTCGGTTTCTTCGGATTATTTTCCAGTACCAGCGCCAGTTTGCCACTGTGGAGTTTCACCACACTGCCGGGTGGATAAATGCCGATGCAGCGGATAAAGCGCTGAGTCAATTCACTATCAAGCTGATCGGGCGTTTTTTCCAGTAATTTTTTGCTGGCAAGCTGTGGATTCAGAGGCTTTTTACCGATGGGGTGCGACAAATTATCGTATTGATTGACAATGGCCAGCATACGGCCGCCCTGGCTAATCTGGTGGCCTTTTAAACCTTTAGGGGAGCCGCTGCCATCCAAATAAGCACAGTGCTGTGCTACCCATAACGATACTTCTGCCGGTAAGCGGTTCATTGGTGCCAGCAGTTTTAGGCTAGCCGGGATAGCGTCGATATCGCTGGTTGCTGCGCCCAGCGTGACTTTCCCCATATCGTGCAGCAAAGCAGCCATGATTAGATCCTGCAGCTGACCTTTCGATAGCTGCAGTTGCTGACCAAAAGCGGCCATATAGACCGCACAGTTGATGGCATGTTGCAGTAAATCATCACTGCTTTGAGCGATACGGCTTAAACATAGCAGCACATCCTGATTGCGGCTGACTGAATCCGCCAGGCCGCAACTGACTTCCTGTACCAGCTCCAAATCGATCGGTTGCTGACGACGGCAGCTATCAAACAGCCGGCTTTGCTTTTGTTTGAGCTGCTGCCAGGTTTTTTCAGCCTTGGGTAACTCGGTGGAAAAGTCGACACGAGTGAATTCGCTCTCATCCGGGGCTTCGGTGGTTTGACTATCCGTCCCTGTGGCATCGTCATTTGAGGGGGGTGGTTTATGCGCGGCCAGATCAGGATCGATCAAGACTCGGAGCACGCCTTTTTTACGTAACAGCTCTATGGTTTTTTGACTTCGCACCAGGCCGGCTTCTTTGATCAACACATCGCCAGTCTGCTGGCTGACACGCACCACAAAATCACCCGGTTGCAACTGCTGCAAGGTTACTTCCTGTAATGCCATAGGGTTGAGGTTCCTCAAACTGCTACAAGTCAGCTTATAGTGTAGCTCAGTAACGCTAAATTAACAGTAGGGGCCAGTGCCGTCAGAAAGAAAAACAGCCAGCCCGGTTGGGCTGGCTGGAATAGGGCACGAAATGACATGGCTAGCATTTCAGGAGAACAATTAGATATTATCCGCCATCGTCATTAGCGAGGCATTGCCACCGGCTGCTGTGGTGTTAACCGTGATGGTTTTTTCAGTCACCAGACGATGTAACAAGCGATGATCCGCCGGTGTGGTGATCAGCGGCAAAATCGCACCTTCACGACTGGCGATCAGCTCACCGGCCAGCGGTTTGATGGCTGTACCGGATTGCACGATGGCACCCGCCAGGTCTGGTGCAGAGAGCAGGGTGGTCATGCTGGTTAGCTTGATGACTGCCATCAAATGAGCCGGCATGCCCGCTTGAACCAAGGCTTTCACCACGGCTTCTGCTTCAGGTAGGTCTTGTTCTTCCACGGCTGTGATCACCGCATTGCCAGCTGCAATAGCTGTCAGGGCACTGAGTAACCAGTGACTGAAATCCGCTGTCTCGTCGCGCAGCAAGGCCAGGGTACCGCGAGGCTCCAGCCAGAGGGTATTGCTTTCACCCGTTGGCCCAGGCAAGCGGATAGGCTGAGCAAGCTCCTGTTCAATCAGCCGCAATTGACTGCGGGCAACAGAAATCACCTGCTCCAGATCCGGCTCCAGTTTAGCTACCACCGTATTGGCGGCCAGTGAGGCCAGGAACTGACGCAATACCGAGCTGCGCTGCACAATCGGTGTTTGCTGCCAAATGGCCTGGGCTGTAGCCGCCGCTGGCATGGCGTAAGCAACCGCCCGGCTTGTGGTTTCTGCGAGCAACAGGGAGCGCTTTTGCTCAGTCAGTTCGGCATCTTCTATCGTCAGATTGTCTTTGACCAAACGGCTTAAGTAGAAAGGGCCACCGGCTTTAGGGCCGGTACCGGACAGGCCGCGGCCACCGAATGGCTGCACACCGACTACAGCACCAATCATGTTGCGGTTGACGTAGATATTCCCGGCTTTGATCGACTGGGCGACCCGCTCGGTCACTTCTTCAATCCGGCTGTGTACACCCATGGTCAGGCCATAGCCGGTGGCATTGATCTGCTCAATTACCTTATCCAGCTCCGGGCCTTTAAAGCGGATGACATGCACCACAGGGCCAAACACTTCCCGCTCCAGCAAGGTCAGATCGCTGATCTCATACAAGTGCGGTGCGAAGAAAAAGTGACGATCGCCTGCTGGGATCGGGCAGGCATAATGCAACGTGGCTTTATCGCTTAAGTACTGCACATGGCTGCTCAGACGCTCATGCGCCTTGGCATCGATCACCGGGCCTAAATCGCTGGACAGAAAGGCCGGATCGCCTACAGTCAGCTCTTTCATGGCGCCAACCACCATCTCGATGACGTCATCGGCAATGTCTTCTTGCAGGAACAAGACCCGCAGTGCCGAGCAGCGCTGACCAGCACTTTGAAAGCCAGATGCTATCACGTCATCCACCACTTGCTCGGGCAGAGCGGTGGAGTCGACAATCATGCAATTCTGACCACCGGTTTCGGCAATCAAAGGCACCGGCTCGCCGACCCGCTCCGCCAGCTTACGGGCAATCCAGCAACCGGTCTCGGTGGAGCCGGTAAACATCACCGCCTGAATACGTTCGTCTGGCACGATGTGCTCACCGACCTGACGTCCCGGAGCGATCACCAACTCTACTACACCTTCAGGCAAACCACATTGCTGCATAATTTCCAGCGTGCGGATTGCTATCAGACTGGTTTGCTCGGCAGGCTTCGCCACCACGGTATTGCCAGTGACGATAGCTGCGGCGACCTGGCCAAGGAAAATCGCCAGCGGGAAGTTCCAGGGACTGATGCAAAGCACCACACCGCGCGCCTCGCTGTCTTCGGGCAGCTCTTCCGCTCTGGCCGCGTAATAACGACAAAAATCGACGGCTTCGCGCACTTCGGCAATGCTGTCTTGCAGAGTTTTACCGGCTTCTTTGATGCAAATAGCCAGTAATTCATCCTGATGGCTTTCCAGCGCATCGCCGATTTTGCGCAGTAAGTTAGCACGAACTGCTACCGGGGTTTGCGACCAACTGTCAAAGGCTTGCTGTGTTCTGGCCAGGATAGCCTGCATGGCGTCGGCATCGGCGTATTGAATGTAACCTACCACCTCGTCCAGATTGGCCGGATTGGTGACCGGATGCCCATTGAT
Source organism: Alkalimonas amylolytica (assembly GCF_900107845.1). Taxonomy (GTDB): domain Bacteria; phylum Pseudomonadota; class Gammaproteobacteria; order Enterobacterales; family Alteromonadaceae; genus Alkalimonas; species Alkalimonas amylolytica. The sequence goes on along the minus strand of NZ_FNRM01000001.1, from coordinate 360,607 downwards.
TGGCTGCTCCAGTTTGGCAATGACGGCCAGCCAGGATTCCATCGCTTGTTTGATTGGGATCAGTTGATCGCAGTCGCTGATGTCGGTGCCGCGCGAGTTCAGGCGCTCACTGCCATACACATCAGCGGGCAGTGGGATTTGCCGGTTGCGTTTTTGCCGCCAGTTACGCACGGTTTCCAGCGGGTCAGCCAGCAGGCTTTCCACCGGAATGGTCTCATCGATGATGTTATTGACAAAAGAGCTGTTGGCACCATTTTCCAGCAAACGACGCACCAGATAGGCCAGCAGATCCGCATGTTCACCGACGGGGGCATAGATGCGGCAAGGTACTTTGTCATCACGTACCACCTGATCGTACAGTGCATCGCCCATGCCATGCAGGCGCTGGAACTCAAAACCGCTACGATCCGGTGCCATTTCCAAAATGGTGGCCACGGTGTAGGCGTTGTGGGTGGCAAATTGTGGATAGATGGTATCGCGGTAGGCCAGCAGTTTTTTGGCACAGGCCTGGTAGCAGACATCGGTGGATGGTTTGCGGCTAAACACTGGGAAATCGTGCAAGCCTTCAACCTGGCTCAGTTTAATTTCAGTATCCCAGTAAGCACCTTTCACCAGCCGCACCATCATCTTGCGACCAACTTTTTCGGTCAGCTCACGCAGCCAGTCAATCACATGAATCGCACGCTTCTGGTAGGCTTGTACCGCCAGGCCAAAACCTTCCCAGCCATCCAGCGCCGGATCGCTGAAAACTGCTTCAATAATATCCAGTGACAGATCAAGCCGGTCGGCTTCTTCGGCATCCACAGTAAAACCAATGTTGTATTGCTTGGCTGCTACGGCCAGTTGCTTCAGACGCGGGATAAGCTCGGTTAAAACCCGATCGCGCTGAGCGAATTTGTAGCGTGGGTGAATGGCCGACAACTTCACGGAAATACCCGGGCTTTTGAAGGGCCCTTTACCAACCGCTGCTTTACCAATGGTCTCGATGGCAGTCAGATAGCTTTGGAAATAGCGCTCGGCATCGGCCATGGTGCGGGCGCCTTCACCCAGCATGTCGTAGGAATAGGTGTAGCCGCGCTTTTCCTGCTCTTTTGCACGCTCAATGGCGCTGCTGATGGTGGTGCCCATCACAAACTGGGTGCCCATGATTTGCATGGCATAGCGCACCGCCTGGCGGATCACTGGCTCGCCCAAGCGGCCACAGGTGCGCTTTAACAGACCAAACTGCTGGGCTTTTCGCTCATCGCTGTAGTTGACCATTTTGCCGGTCATCAGCAAGCCCCAGGCCGAGGCATTGACAAAAATCGACGAGCTGTTGCCCAGGTGTGAGCTCCAGTTGCCCTTGGCCAGCTTGTCGCGAATAAGGCGATCCATGGTGTTGTTATCAGGAACCCGCAACAGGGCCTCAGCCAGACACATCAGCACCAGGCCTTCTTCGGTCGATAAAGAGAATTCATTCAGCAGGGCATCGACGCCGCCTTTACCGGTCTGGGCTTTGCGAATAGCCAGTACCATCTGGCGGGCCCGCTCCCAGGCACGGCTACGGGCATTGTTGCCAATATCGGCCTGTGGCAGTAAGAAATCCAGCACCTGATCTTCATCGGCCCGGTAGAAGTCACGAATTGTTTGGCGCAGAGGGTTGGTGGCCTCCAGTGAGTCACGAAATAACATCAAAACCTCCCGATAAAAACCATAGCTAAGTATGACGCGCATTCTAGGAAAAAGTTGACCAAATAGGGTGGTTTATTTTGCCTTTAAACCGGATATAATTCGGCCAAATGGCGAAATTGCCCTAAAAATTACTGTGAGCCTGCCCATGGTGAAAGTACGTGCCCTCGATCGGATAGATATGAATATTCTGGAAACCCTGCAGCGTGAAGGGCGCATTTCCAATGTCGAGTTGGCGCGGCGGGTGAACTTAAGCGCCAGTCCCTGCATCGACCGGGTGAAGAAGCTGGAACAGGAAGGCTACATCGAACGTTATGGTGCCCAGCTTAATGCCAGCCGGCTGGGTTTTGGCACCACGGTATTTATTCAAATCACGCTGGATAATACCACCAGCGATGTGTTTGATCGCTTTAAAGAAGATGTGCTGAAAATTCCGCATGTGGTGGAGTGCCATATGGTGGCAGGTGGCTTTGATTATCTGTTGAAGCTTCGTTTGCCGAATATGGATGCCTACCGCATTATTCTGGCCGAGATTGTCGACTTACCTGGCGTGATTAAAAACCATACCTATGTGGTGATAGAGCAGGTAAAAAAAGACGAGGGGCTGCCGCTCAAAGCCAACGAGCAGCTTTAAAGGGCCTGTCTTTGCAGACAGGCCTTACGACTTACATCCAACGTTCGCTGTTTTTCCGCCGTGGCATCAGCAATGGCAACAATAAACCAAGCAACAGACCAAAACCCAGAATGGCAGCACCCAGCACTTTGGGGTTTTGCCACACACTGCTGTGTTCGGCATCAAATTGCATTTTGAGCTGCTCGTAAGCACTATTGGCAACCTGCAGCTGATCACGCACCCGGTTGTACTCTTCGGTCCGGGCCGACAGTTCGCTGCTTAACTGCTGGTTTTGTTGCTGTAACTGATTCAGTTCCGATTGTTGCTCAGCCAATTGCTCATTCAGCTGTTGCAGCTGAACCGCCATACCGGGTGAGGTTGAAACGTATTGGCCTGGGAGCCAACCACGACGATTGCCTTCAAACTGAATTTGGACGTAGCCTGAGTCTGCGTCTCTATCCAGCAGCTGGATGGCATCACCAGCATTGACGGTACCGATAATACGAAACTGGTTACTTGGTCCTGAGTGAACATAAACAAACAAGGCATCGCTGATAAAAGCGGGTTCGGCAGTGTCGCCGTAGCTGTGCGAAGGAAAAATCAGAGCTACACTTAACAACAGTGTGCAGACAAAAGCGGTGGTTCTGAACATGGGCCATCCCGTGACGGTAATCATTTGGTTCTACTGAGTTCGTATCAGGATGATAGGGAGTTGTGATCGAATTGACAAGTCTGGCAGGAAAAGTCTTGTTGGCCTTGCTCAGTTATTTTAAGGTAACAGAAACAGAGCTGGCGGAAAATGACCATGGCGATGGAAATTGAGTTGAAGTTTTTGCTGCAATCGGTGCCTGCTACCGAGTTGGAGATCCTGTTAAAACCCATGGTGCAGCAGCTGCAAGCTGGTAAGGCCTTACATCTGCGCAATGGCTACTACGATACGCCAGAGCACTGGTTCCAACAGCATGGTATGGGGTTACGCAGCCGTCAGCAAAACGATGATATAGAGCACACCATCAAATTGGCTGGGAAGCAGCACGGTGCCCTGCATGCCCGCCAGGAATACAACGTGAAGGCCAGTCAGCTCGTGCCTCAGCTGGCAGCTTTTCCGGCCACTATCTGGCCGGAGCACACCGATGTTCAGGCTTTGCAGCAACAGTTGACCGAATTGTTCCGTACTGATTTTTGCCGTCAGCCCTGGTTGCTAACGCTGGCACAGAATACGCAAATTGAGCTGGTGCAGGATGAAGGACAGATCGTCACTGCCGATAGTCAGCAACCAATTTGTGAACTGGAGTTGGAACTGAAATCTGGTGATGTCAGCCAGGTCTTTGTGCTGGCCCGGCAAGTGGTGGCGGCCTTGCCAGTGCGCCTTGGTGTGCAATCCAAAGCCGAGCGCGGCTATCGTTTGACCGGCTCCAAACCTCTGCAGGTGAAGGCATTGCCAACAGAAGCTAGTCCAGCGTTGCTGCTGCGGCTGCTGCAACACAATGAAGCCTGCTATATGCAAGAACAGAGTCCTGATGCCATGTTGACGGTCTCACTGGCGCTGAACCGGATTGCTCAGTGGCTGAAAACACAGCCGGCTTTGCAGCGTTGGCAGCCGATTTGTACCCAGTTATCTGCCAAAGCGGCGCAAAGCAAAGCCGACCAGCAGTTATTTTATGGCTCCGACTACAATTTGCTGTTGCTGGCATTGTCGGAGTACTTCCTAAACGCAGAGCCGTAACACCCCAAATGAATGCATTCAATAAAGCACAGGCGCTCTGCCAGCAGCTGCCCGGTTTTACCGAGCTGACTGAACCACAGCAACAACGCTTAGGCTGGTTGTGTCGCTGCAGCCCTTTTTTAAGCCGTTGCCTGCAGCAGCAACCTGAGCTGATGCAACTGCTGTTGGATGATAGTGTACTGGCTGCCCCCTTGGATGTGACCGATCCGCTGACATGCTTGGTTGAGCAGGATGAAGCCAGCGTATTTAAAAGCATTCGTCTGTTTCGCCATCGCAGCCTCGCGCAGCTGCTGGCGGCTGATTTGCTAGAGTTAAAACCTATTGCTCAGGCTTTGCAGGAAGTGTCGGCACTGGCTGAGCGCTGCATCAACAGTGCCTATCACTGGGCCTATCAGCAATTAACCCCGCAGTGGGGCACACCTTTGACCGACAGTGGCCAGCCGATGCCACTGTTAATCCTGGGCATGGGCAAGCTAGGCGGTGGTGAGCTGAATTTCTCTTCCGATATTGATCTGATTTTTACCTATCCAAACAATGGTGAAACCCAGGGCGGGCGGCGCAGTACCGAACATCATCAGTTCTTTTTACGTCTTGGCCAGAAGTTGATCGCTGCTTTGCATCAGGTCACAGCCGATGGTTTTGCCTACCGGGTCGATATGCGTTTGCGGCCTTTTGGTGACAGCGGGCCTTTGGTGCTGAGTTTTGCCGCTATGGAAGATTATTATCAGGAGCAGGGTCGGGACTGGGAGCGTTATGCCATGCTCAAAGCCAGGGTGATGAACCCGGATGGCCAGTACAGTGCTGAGCTCAAGCAATTACTTCGGCCTTTTGTTTATCGGCGTTACATTGATTTTTCGGCCATCGAGTCGCTGCGTCGGATGAAACAACTGATTGAGCAGGAAAACCGCCGTCGTAATCGCAGCGATAATATCAAGCTGGGAGCCGGTGGCATCCGCGAAGTGGAGTTTATCGTGCAAACGCTGCAGCTGATCCGAGGTGGCCGTATTCCACAATTGCAAACACCGTCCATCTTGCAGGCGTTACCACAATTGACCGCTCATGGTTTGCTGAATGAAATCCAGCAGCAGCAACTGACCAACGACTACCTGTTTTTACGCCGGATCGAGCAGTTATTGCAAGGCATGGATGACCAGCAGACCCAGACTTTGCCAGACCAGGCGGAGCAACAAGCTTGTCTGCTGGCGATGCTGCAGCTCAGCGACTGGAGCGAGCTGCAGCAACAAATTACCGATGCCATGCGCCGTATTCACCAGGAATTTTTGCAGGTGATTGAACCGGAAGAGGCGGCCGAACCGGATGAGCTCTTGGTCGGCAGGCTGCTATGGGACAGCGCGCAAAGTGCCGAAGAGTTGGCCGAGCAGGTGGACTGGTTAAGTGCCGAACAGGCTGGCAAGCTGGTGGCCCAGGTGCTGGATTTTCGTCAGGAGTCTCAGCGCCGGGCGGTAGGCCCAAGAGGCCGCGATTATTTGGCCCGCCTTATTCCTCAAGTGCTGCATTTGCTCGCCTCCAACCAGGCCGGTGTTTCGGTGCTGGAGCGGATCTTGCTGGTTTTTCGCAGTGTGATGACCCGTACTGCTTATCTGGAGCTGTTGTTTGAAAACCCGTCTGCCATGCAGCAACTGGTGACCCTGTGTAGTCAGAGCCAGTGGCTGACAGAGCAATTGGCACGTTACCCTATTTTGTTGGACGAATTGATTGACCCGGCACAGCTGTATCAGGTGCAAACTAAAGCCGATTACCAGGATAGAGTGCGACAACGGTTGCTGCGTGTACCTGAAGAAGATCTGGAACTGTTGATGGAAAGCCTGCGTCAGCACAAACAGGCCCAGCAGTTGCGGATTGCGGCGGCCGATATCAGTGGTGCTTTGCCGCTTATGCAGGTTAGCGATCATTTGACCTGGCTGGCTGAGGCTATGATGGAACAGGTGGTGGAGCTTGCCTGGCAGCAAATGGTGGCTCGTTATGGCTACCCGGCAGGCTTAACCATGGGCAGTGACAAGGGCTTTGCTGTGCTGGCCTATGGCAAGATGGGGGGGCTGGAACTTGGTTATGGCTCCGATCTGGATCTGGTGTTTGTGCACAATTGCGACAGTCTGGCGCCCACCTCGGGCGATAAAGCCATCGACTCAAGACAGTTTTATCTGAAGCTGGTGCAGCGTATTCTGCATTTATGTACCACCCGCACCGCCAGTGGTGTGCTGTACGAGGTGGATACTCGTTTACGGCCATCCGGCAATGCAGGATTACTAGCCATTCACCTGCATACCTACCGCGACTATCTGGCAACGGAAGCCTGGACCTGGGAGCATCAGGCGCTGGTGCGAGCGCGTCTGGTGTATGGCGATACTGTCATTGCCGCGCAGTTTTCACAGATCAGGGCTGAGATCTTAAGCAAAGAACGTGTCATTGCCAGCTTGCAACAGGACGTGCTCGGCATGCGCGACAAGTTGCGCCAGCACCATGGCAGTGACAACGAGCAGCTCAAGCATGCCAATGGCGGCTTGATTGATTTGGAGTTTATCAGCCAGTACCTGGTACTGGCGCATGCCAGCAGCCATGCTGGCCTTTATCAGTACAGCGACAATATTCGTATTCTGCAGGCTGCCAGTGAGGCAGGGCTTTTATCTGCAGGCGAGGTAGAAGCGCTGCAACAGGCTTATCAGTTGATGCGGGCCATGCAGCACCGTCTGACGCTGCAGCCGGTGTTACCACCAGAGCTATCTGGGCTGGAGGATGCCAAGGCTGCAGTACAGGCAGTTTGGCAAAAGTTGTTTAAGGGTTAGCGCCGGCTTAAAAGCTGGCAGTTTTGCTGCACATACGAGTTGGGTTGATCGGTAATCACCAGTGCCCGTTCTTTATGGCAAATATAACTGAGGATGGGGCTGGGAAAATCAGGTTCAATAGCCGCCGCTACTTCGCTGATGGCCGCCGTCATGCTGCCATTGGTCTGAAAGTAGTGCTTTACCACATAATCCCGCGGCAGCGTCCAGTAGAGTTCCAGGCCTTCGGCCCTGGCGTATTCTTCCAGTTTGGTTTTGACGGTATCGCCTTCGCGAAAGCGGCGGTCGGTTTCACGGCCCTGCCAGTTTTCAGCCAAAGGTGAGACTTGCATAGCCCGTTGTTGCAGTTGCTGTGTGAGGCGGTGACTGGTATCGGGCAGGCTGATGACAAAGTCACTGAGCTGTATATCGGCGATGGTACCGCGGATGCGTTCGTAAAAGCTGCTCAGCCCCTCGGCAGCACGATTGCTTTGTTCACGCTCCAGGTTAAAAAAGTCGGGCCGAAACAACAGCAAATAGACCAAGCCAGATAACAGCACTGTAATAATCAGACTACGGATCCAGAACCACATTGAACTTACCCCGTGTACTTCGCCATGCATCGGCTTTGGTTTAGTATAACCCCGGATCGTCCGGATTGGGACGAGTTTTAAAGCGCCGGTGCAACCACATGTACTGCTCAGGAGCACGCAATACTGCTTGCTCAACCCAGGCGTTGACCCGGCGCACATCGGCTGCATCGTCGCCGGAAGGAAACTGCTGCAGCGCTGGCAGGCATTCGACTTCATAGCCCTGATTGCCCGGTAACCGGCGGGTATAGACCGGGATCACCTGACAGTTGGCATTGCTGGCGAACAGCAGGGTGCCGGTGGTGGTGGCAGTTTCTTTGACCGCAAAGAATGGCACAAATTCGGCTTTTTTACGGCCATAATCCTGATCCGGTAAGTAAAAGCAGACTTCGCCTTCATCCAGCGCCTGGAGCAGAGCTTTGACTTCCCTCTTGCCAATCATGTACTTGTTGGCTTTGATACGGCCTCGGTATTGCAGCCAGTCCATCAAGGGGTTGTTGTGCGGACGATAAAAACCGACGCTTGGTAGGCTAAAGCCAAAGATACGGCCACCCGCTTCTAAGTGCAGCATATGTGAAGCCAGTAACAGCACGCCTTTACCTGCCTCGCGTGCTGCCTGAATGTGCTCAAAGCCTTTCAATACAGCAAAGCGCTTCAGACGCCAGGCAGGCCACCACCAACCGATAATGGTATCAAACAGGGCGCGACCGCTTTCTTTAAAATTGGCCTGCAGCAATTGCTCCCGCTCAGCGGCCGTCTTTTCCGGGAAGCAGAGTTCGAGATTGCGTCTGGCAACTTTGGCCCGTGATTTAAGCAACTTTAACAGCAAAATGCCGATGCCATCGCCGAGCTTCATCAGCACGGCATAAGGCAGCCAACTGATTAGCCACAGCACAGCGCAACCCAGCCAGATACCCCAGTAGCGGGGATGCAGAAAAGACCATTGAAATTGCGGCGCTTTAACCACCCCAAACCCTCAGTTTGTCAGAAAGGGGCTATTGTAGCGGAAAATAATGGTCAGACAAAAGGTTAGCGCCGCAAAACAAAGAACGCAGCATATGCTGCGTTCTTTGCAGTGGACAAAGATAGGAAACTTTTACAAGGTCAGGGCGCGGTTGATATCGGCCAGGTCTTGCTCGGTCAGATTGCCAGCCGCCAGTTTCAGATCCAGCACCGATAAGATGTAATCGTAACGGGCCCGCGATAGGTTACGGCGCGCATCGAACAAGTTACGGGTACTGACCAGTACATCGACAATGGTACGGGTACCGACTTCAAAACCGGCTTCAGTCGCTTTCAATGCACTTTCCGCTGAGACCACGGCTTGCTCAAAGGCTCGGATGGACGAGGTCAGCGCCCGCACATTGTTAAAGGAGCTGCGCACCTGGCGCACCGTGCTGCGATAGGTTTGCTCCACCAGCTCACTGGTTTCAACAAAGTTAGCCTGGGCCACATTGACGCCAGCGTTCACCGAGCCACCCCGGTAGATGGGGACTCGGACAGTAATTCCAATGTTGCTATTATCCTGGCGCGGACCTGTACCGCGCTCTATAAAGTTCTGATCGTAACCCCTGGCTTTGCTGCTGCCAATACTGGCTTCCAGCCCAACGGTCGGCAGATGGCCGGCACGGGCCCGATCAATTTCTATACGGGCGATTTCCAGGCCAATACGCTGGGCTTGCAGCTCGAAATTGTTTTCTTCGGCAATACTCAGCCACTGCTGAGGCTCGGCCGGGTTTAGCGGTGCTGTGCTGAATAAATCTGTATTCAGGCCTGCCAGCTGGCTGTGGTATTGGCCGGTGATTTCCCGCAATTGCTCCAGGGCGATTTCCAGATTGTTTTCGGTGGCAATTTCACGCGCTACCGCATTATCAAACTGGGCCTGGGCTTCATGCACATCGGTAATGGCGGTTAAACCGACGGCAAAGCGCTGTTTCGTTTGTTCCAGCTGGCGCTCAATCGAGCGTTTTTCGGCCTGGATGAAGGTTAAATCATCTTTGGCCTTTAGCACATTGAAGTAGGCATCGGTCACCCGTACGATCAGAGCCTGAGCAGCACTGTTGTAAAAAGTCTGGGCTTGCAGTGCCTGTTTTTCGGCAATATCCAGGTTTTGCCAGTTACGGCGGTCATAAATGCTTTGATCCAACCGAAAGCCTGCACTTAACGTAGTTCTGTCATCACCAAAGGTCCAGTCGCGCTGATCGGCACGGGTCAGACTGGTACTAAAGCCAATGTCAGGCAGTAAACTGGCCTTGCTAATATCAATACGGGCAACAGCAGCATCGCGGCTGGCCGCGGCACGCTGGATCACCGGATCTTTTTGCGTGGCCAATTGATAAACGCTTTGCAGGTTGTCAGCCAGAGCTGGCAGACTAAAGACGCCAAACGACGAGCACAACAGGGTAGCGACTAATTTTTTATGCATGAGCAGGGGATCCTGAGTGAATCAAATTGAGTAAATGATAACCTGTTTGTGGTTTGAGAGTGAAATCGTAAACCGTAAAGTTATCCCTTCAAATGTAACAGAATGTGAGTACGCTGATGTCAGAATTCAAGGCCATAGAGTATCCTGTTTTTTCGGTAAAAGATGTAGAGATACGCGACCAAAGCACGGTTTTTCAGGGTTTCTTCAAAATTGATCGTTACACCTTACGGCATAAATTGTTCGGTGGTGGCTGGAGCGACTGGATGCAGCGGGAAATTTTTGAGCGTGGTCACGCTGCTGCCGTGCTGCCGTACCACCCAGCCAGCGACCAAATCGTGTTGGTCGAGCAGTTTCGCGCCGGCGCTTTAGCATCATCGCCCAGTCCCTGGTTGCTGGAAATCATTGCTGGCATGGTAGCGCCAGGGGAAACCATGGCCGAGGTGGCAATGCGGGAAAGCCGTGAAGAAGCCGGGCTGACCATAACGGAGCTGACACCAATGCTCAGTTATCTGTCCAGCCCGGGAGGCACCACCGAGCGCATTCAGCTGTACTTTGCTACACTGGACACTTTGCCAACCGAAGGTATTTTTGGTTTAGCACACGAGCATGAAGATATCCGGGTGCACCTGATTCCAAGGCCACAAGCCTTGCAATGGCTTGAAGAAGGCCGCATAGATAATGCAGCGACAGTGATTGCATTGCAGTGGCTGGCACTGCATTATAACCAGCTGTTTCCCGCCTGACCGGCGCACTGTGTGCAACCCTGTAGCAGGCTGGGACCAATGACAAGGGGTGTTCAAAGTACCTATGACAGCAAAGCCAAAGTACCGGCCAAAACTGCCAGACTTTCTTAGCTTGTGCGAACGTAATTTCGCCCAGCTGAGCCCTTTGCTGCCTGCAGAACACGCTGTGGGTGAGCGCCAGCTGATAGGGTTGGACGATACCAGTTATTTCCGGCTCGAAGTGCTGGAGGTTTGCCCCTATACCACGGTATTGCGCATTGTGCCGCTGCAGCAGAGTGACTGGCCGGTACCGCAACCTGCTTTTGATGTGCGTTTGTATCACGACGCCCGCTTGGCCGAGGTCATCAGCTGCCATGGTCGCCGCGGCCTGAAAGCGGTGTACGATTACCCCAATACCGAGATGCTGCAACCGGATGAAAAACGTCAGGTGAACCGTTTGCTCAGTGACTGGCTTCGGCTGTGTCGCCAGCAAGGCTTCCGCGCTGAGCCGGTACTGAGTTGACAGCGGGCGCTTGATGTTGGCTTACCACTTCCCTAAGCAAGACCAGCTTCGTTTGGTACAACTGACCGATTGCCATTTATTGGCTGAGCCATCTGCGCTGTACCAAGGCGTGTCGCCCTACCATCAGTTGCAGGCTGTGTTGCAGCAGCTTGCCGGCAATTGGCCAGATGCCGTGCTGCTGACCGGTGACTTAAGTCAGGATCACAGTCTGGCGTCTTATCAGCATTTACAGGATTTGATGCAACAGGTGCCAGTGCCGGTGTTTTGGCTGCCCGGCAATCATGACGATAGCCAGCAACTTGGTCAGTTACTGGCTAAAGCGCCGTTTTTACCTCACAAATCTTTGCATGCCGCCGGCTGGCAATTGCTGCTGCTGGACAGCACAGGGCCGACCCCTGCCGGTTACTTCCCGCATGAGCGCCGGGCTGAATTGGCAGTACAACTGAAGCAGCACAGCGAGCCTTGTTGGTTGTTTGCACACCACCACCCCTGGCCCATTGGTAGCTCAATCGATCGCCACGGCTGGCAGGATGCGGAACCTTTTTGGCAATTACTGCAGCAGTATCCTCAGGTGCGCGGTCTGGCGCATGGGCATTGTCATCATGCCTATCGGCGTCGCCAGCAGGGCATTGAGTTGGTCGGTTGTCCGGCGACTTCGGTGCAGTTCCAGCAAACGATTGAATGGCAAACGCAACTACAAGGGCCGCAATGGTGCGAATGGTCTTTTCATCACGATGGCAGTGTTCAGCTTGATTTTAAAAGGATCATGCCATGAGTTTGATACTCTATCTGCATGGCTTTGCCAGCTCATCGCAGTCACATAAAGCGCTGCAAACCCGGGCTTATTTTCAGCAACACCACCCGGAGATTGAATTGTTGGTGCCGGATTTACCCTATACCCCGACCGAAGCTTTGGCCGAAGTCAGCGAGGTGTTGGACGGTCGGGTCCCAACGGCGGTGATTGGTAGCTCATTGGGGGGCTTTCTTGCCACCTGGCTGGCGGAGCAGCATGACTGTCGTGCTTGTTTAATTAACCCGGCAGTGGCTCCTTATCGACTGTTGCGCCAGCATCTGGGCCGCTATTTTCACCCGGTGCGTCAATGCCATTACGAGGTATCGGAACACGCCATGACGGAGTTGCAACAACTGGAGCCTTCAGTACTTGCCAAGCCGTCGAATTATCTGGTACTACTGCAAAGTGGTGATGAAGTACTGGATTACCGTCAGGCCCTGCAGTTTTATCAGCACTGCCAATTGAATGTGCAGCAGGGCGGCGATCACAGCTATCAGAATTACGTGCAACAATTGCCAGCTATCGTGCGCTTTTGTTTGCAAGCCGATGAATTTCGAACACAACAGGTAATGTATCGACCATGACAGCTCAAAGCTATAACGCCGATTCGATAGAAGTCCTTACCGGGCTTGAGCCCGTGCAGCGCCGTCCGGGCATGTATACCGATACCTCCAGACCGAATCATTTGGCGCAGGAAGTCATCGATAACAGCGTGGATGAAGCCCTGGCCGGGCACGCTACTCAGATTAAAGTGGTGTTGCACGAAGACCAGTCACTGGAAGTGATCGATAACGGCCGTGGTATGCCGGTTGATATTCATCCGGAAGAAGGGGTGTCTGGTGTCGAGCTGATCTTCTGCCGCTTGCATGCCGGCGGTAAATTTTCCAATAAAAATTATCAGTTTTCCGGTGGTTTGCATGGTGTCGGGATCTCGGTAGTGAATGCCTTGTCCAGCCGGGTGGATGTGACTGTGCGGCGGGATGGTAATGTCTATGAGATGGCTTTTGCCGATGGTGCGAAAACCCAGGAGCTGACCATCACCGGCACGGTGGGTAAGCGCAATACCGGTACCCGGGTGCAGTTTTGGCCCAATGCCGGCTATTTTGATTCCGCCCGTTTTTCGGTGCCACGCTTGTTGCATGTGTTAAAAGCCAAAGCGGTGCTGTGCCCAGGGCTAAGTATCGAGTTTGAAGACAAGGTCAACAAAGAAAGTCACAGTTGGTGTTATCAGGATGGCATCCGCGATTACTTGGCTGAAGCGGTGAAAGACTTTGTCGCGCTGCCAGAGCAGCCTTTTGTTGGCAACTTTAACAGTACCCAGGAAGCGGTGGAGTGGGCTATGCTCTGGCTGCCGGAAGGCGGCGAGCTGGTCACCGAAAGTTACGTCAACCTGATCCCGACAGCGCAGGGGGGAACCCATGTCAATGGCCTGCGCCAGGGGGTGCTGGAAGCCCTGCGTGATTTTTGTGAGTTTCGTAATCTGCTACCGCGGGGTATTAAACTATCACCGGAAGATGTCTGGGATCGCTGCAGTTATATTTTATCGCTGAAAATGCAGGACCCGCAGTTTGCCGGCCAAACCAAAGAACGCTTATCATCGCGCCAGGCGTCGGCTTTTGTGTCTGGTATTGTCAAAGATGCCTTCAGCCTGTGGCTGAATGAGCATACCGAAATAGCTGAAGCGCTGGCTGAGCTCTGCATCAGCAATGCCCAAAAACGACTAAAAGCAGCAAAAAAAGTCGTGCGGAAAAAAGTCACCTCCGGCCCGGCTTTACCCGGCAAGCTGGCGGATTGCTCAGCGCAGGACCTGCAGCGAGCCGAACTGTTTCTGGTGGAAGGAGACTCAGCCGGTGGCTCGGCCAAACAAGCGCGGGACCGTGAGTTTCAGGCGGTGATGCCACTGCGTGGTAAAATTTTGAATACTTGGGAAGTCGAATCCGGCCAGATCCTGGCCTCGCAGGAAGTGCATGATATTTCAGTTGCCATTGGCATGGACCCGGACTCCACCGATTTATCGGCGCTGCGTTACGGCAAAGTGTGTATTCTGGCCGATGCCGACTCCGATGGCTTGCACATTGCTACCTTGTTGTGCGCCCTTTTTATGCGCCATTTCCCTGCTTTAGTAGAAGCCGGCCATGTCTATGTCGCCATGCCGCCCTTGTACCGCATCGATATTGGCAAGGATGTCTATTACGCGCTGGACGAAGACGAGAAAAACGGCATCCTGGATCGGATTGAAGCCGAGAAGAAAAAAGGCAAGGTCAATGTGCAGCGCTTTAAAGGCCTGGGTGAGATGAACCCACTGCAATTGCGGGAAACCACCATGGACCCGAACACCCGGCGCCTGGTGCAGCTGACCATCGATGACCAGCTGCAAACCATGGAGTTGATGGACATGCTGCTGGCCAAAAAGCGCTCGACCGACCGCCGCCAGTGGCTAGAGCAAAAAGGCGACAAGGCGATTCTTGCCTAGCTGCCTGATGCAGGTATACTGGCTCGTTAACAAGGTTTGTTCGCTGGAGTACGGATGAAAATCATTGCAAAGCTGATGGTTGCTCTGCTTGGCCTGTACTGTCTGGAACTGGTAGCGGTACCGGCTGGTGCGCCAAACTGGTTGCAGCAAGTGCATGAGCAAAAGCGACTAGCGCCAGAAGCTATGCTGGCGTTGTTGCAACAGCACGAAGACAGCATTCCATCGTTACCCCGGCAAGTGCAGCGCAGAGCTTATCAGGATTTTGCCACCTTGTTTGGCATGATGGGACAGCATCAGCAGCAGCTGGCTTATGCTCAAAAAGGGTTGGCGCTGGATGATGCGGCCGATACCCTGCGTGTGGAGTTGATGTACAACCTTGGTTTTGCTACCGAGATGCAAAGCAACTACTTGGAAGCACAGCAATACTATCAGCAGGGTATGAAACTGGCTGAGCAGTTGGGCGATGAATCGCTGCGCTTAAGGGGCGTGATCAATCAGGCCGCAGCTTTAAGTGGCCAGGAGCACTATCAGGAAGCGTTAGCGCTGCTGCAACAGGTCTATCAGCAGGTCGAAACCTTGGACGATTGGGAGCTGGAAGCGGAAGTCAACGCAGAGCTCGGTTTGTTGTATGCCACCATCACGTTTGAAGAAGAAGGGGTGCAGTTCCTTGATAAAGCCTATGCCATGTATAAAGAAAGGGGATGGCGTAAAAGCAAGATAGCTGTCTTGTACAATCTGGCACGTAGTTACAGTTTTTTGGAGCAATACGAGCAGGCGTTTGCTACTTACCAGCGGATGCTGACGGTCAGTCAGCAGTACGATGATCAATTGAATTTGTACTATGCCTATTTTGGATTAGCACTCAGCAGTCATGAATCGGGCCGTTACAGCGCAGCGTTGACCTACATACAAAAAGCCGAAGAATTTAAACATTTGTTGCAATCACCACTAAGCGAAATAGTGCATTACTATGAAAAATCTTTAATTTATAGCGGCTTGCAGCAACACTCAATGGCACTACAACAACTCATGCTAGCCAGGCAGCATCTGCAACAACTCAGTGATGCCGAAAGTGACTCCATGCGACTGAATATTGAATTTATGCAGGCACATTTGCAGGCCAGTCTCGGACAGTATGAGCAAGCCTACGAGTCGATGCAGGAAGTTTTTTTTCTATTCCAGGAAAGGTTTAATCAGGAAAGCGAACTGGCTCTGAGTAGTTTACGGCTAAGCTTCGCGCAGGAGCGAGAGCAAGCTGAACGCGCCTTGTTGTTGAAAGATAATGAATTGCAGGCCTTGCGTTTGTTGGAAGCTGATCGCAAACGCCTGATCCAGTGGCTTTGGACCGCAGTGTTTGCTATTACCAGTTTGGTGCTGTTTATTTTGTTGCTATGGCAGCGCATGGCTCGCCGTGACACTGCGCCAGACTCTCCCCATGATCAAGAGGAAACCAAGTCGTTATGACCGACACCATCATTACCGCAGACGGTGTAGAGCAGCTGTCCTTACGCCGCTTTACGGAAGAGGCTTACCTCAATTATTCCATGTACGTCATTATGGACCGGGCCCTGCCGCATATTGGTGATGGCTTAAAACCAGTACAGCGCCGAATTGTCTATGCCATGTCTGAGCTTGGGTTAAGCCATATTGCCAAGTACAAGAAATCCGCTCGTACCGTCGGTGATGTGCTGGGTAAATTCCATCCGCATGGTGACTCCGCCTGCTACGAAGCCATGGTGTTGATGGCACAACCGTTTTCGTATCGCTATCCGTTGGTGGATGGTCAGGGTAACTGGGGGGCACCGGACGATCCGAAGTCTTTTGCAGCCATGCGATATACCGAGTCACGTTTATCACGTTTTAGTGAAGTATTGTTATCAGAGCTTGGGGCAGGCACGGTCGACTGGACGCCTAACTTTGATGGCACCCTGGACGAGCCGAAAGTGCTGCCGGCACGCTTACCACATATTTTATTGAATGGCATCACCGGCATTGCAGTTGGTATGGCCACCGATATTCCACCGCACAATGTGCGGGAAGTAGCCCACGCCTGCGCTTTGCTGTTGGATCAGCCAGACAGCTCTATTGCTGATCTAATGCAGTTCATTCAGGGGCCGGATTACCCGACCGATGCCGAGATCATCAGCAGCAAAGACGACATAGTGGCCATGTATCAAAGTGGTCGAGGCAGCATTCGCATGCGTGCCCGTTATCTGCTGGAAGATGGCGATGTAGTGATTACTGCACTGCCGCATCAGACGTCCGGTGCCAAAATCCTGGAGCAGATTGCTGCCCAGATGCAGGCGAAGAAACTGCCGATGGTGACCGACTTACGTGATGAGTCCGATCATGAAAACCCAACCCGCATTGTGGTGGTTCCGCGATCGAACCGGGTCGACATCGAGCAGTTGATGCAGCACTTGTTCGCCACCACCGATCTGGAAAGAAGCTACCGGGTTAATCTGAATATGCTCGGGCTGGATAACCGCCCCGGTGTGCGCGATTTAAAAGCCATTCTGACAGACTGGCTGGTGTTTCGCCGTGATGTGGTGCGTCGCCGGCTGCAGTACCGGCTCGATAAGGTGCTGGACCGCTTGCATGTGTTGGAAGGTTTGCTGATTGCTTTCTTAAACATCGATGAGGTCATTGCTATTATCCGCGAGCACGATAAACCCAAGCCGGTGTTGATGGAACGTTTTGGCATCTCGGATCGTCAGGCCGAAGCGGTGCTGGAATTAAAGTTACGGCACTTAGCCCGGTTGGAGGAAATGAAAATCCGCGGCGAGCAGGACGAGCTGGCCAAAGAGCGTGACAAACTTCAGGGTATCCTGGGCTCTAACGCCAAGCTGACCAAGCTGATCCGGGCAGAGATCCTGGAAGCGGCGGAGAAATACGGCGATGACAGGCGTAGCCCGATCGTGGCCCGAAGTGAAGCCAAAGCCCTGTCTGAAAAAGAACTGCTACCGAGTGAGCCTGTCACCGTAGTGCTGTCGGAAAAAGGCTGGGTGCGCTGCGCCAAAGGCCATGATGTCGATGGCACCACATTAAGTTACAAGGCAGGCGATGGCTTTAAATCGGCCGCCAGCGGTAAGAGCAACCAAAATGCGGCCTTTTTAGACAGCTCTGGCCGCAGCTTCTCGGTAGAAGCGCATGAGCTGCCATCAGCTCGAGGTCAGGGCGAGCCATTATCCGGCCGCTTTAACCTGGTGGCAGGTGAGGCCTTTGAGCATGTGTTTATGGCGAAAGACGATCAACTGCTGCTGTTTGCCTCCGATGCTGGTTATGGCTTTGTCGGCCGCTTTGATGACATGCTGACCCGCAATAAATCCGGTAAGGCGTTGCTCAGCTTGCCGACTGGCAGCAAGGTACTGCCACCTGTGCCCATTCGTCAGCCGGAAACGGATCTGGTGGTCTGTGTTTCCACCGAAGGGCGCATGTTGGTATTCCCGGTGCAGGATTTGCCGCAGCTGAGCAAAGGCAAGGGCAATAAGATGCTGTCCATCCCGTCTGCCAAAGCGGCCAGCCGGGAAGAGTATGTCCGCCTGATGACGGTGATCCCGGCCGATGGCGGTGTGGTACTCACAGCGGGCAAGCGCAAGCTGAGTTTAAAAGCTGCCGACCTGGAGCATTATCGTGGTGAGCGTGGCCGACGGGGCAATAAGCTACCGCGTGGCTTGCAACGCATTGATCAAATGGAGTTGTTGCCGGGCGCCGCCGCAAGCAGTGATCAAACCAGCCTGTGATGTGCATCCGGCTATACTGTGCGCTTTTTAAAGAATCAGGAAGTTGCCTGTGATTGCTGTGGTTCGTTTGTTGTTGGTGCTGTGCTTTATTGTGCTCAGCACTTTGGTTGGCCTGCTGATTTGTCTCTTTCGGCCTTTTCACGCCAATAATGTGGTCTTGTTCGGTCGCTGGTATGCCTGGTGTGGCCGCATCTTTGGTGTGGAAGTGGAGGTTAGGCGGCATCCAGCGGTGCCTGATGCCCACCCTTGCGTCTATGTAGCTAACCATCAGAACAATTACGACTTGTTTCTGATGCCGAATGCCTTGTTGCACCGCACCGTCACTATCGGCAAAAAAAGTCTGCGACTGATCCCGTTTTTCGGTCAGTTGTATTGGCTAAGCGGTAATATTCTGCTGGACAGAGACAACCGCAGCCGGGCCGTGGGAACCATGCAGGGTTCAGTGGATCGCATTCGTAAAGAGCAATTGTCGGTCTGGATGTTTCCGGAAGGTACCCGCAGCTACGGCCGCGGTCTGCTGCCTTTTAAAACCGGCGCTTTTCATATTGCCCAGCAAGCTGGGGTGCCGGTGGTTCCGGTTTGCATGAGTTCGACTGCCCACATCAAACTCAATCGCTGGCGCAATGGCAAGGTCATCATTGCCATGCTGGAGCCAGTTGCCGTGACTCCAGAAACTCAAATTCGTCCACTGACCAGGCAAGTGCATCAAATGATGGCCGATAAGCTGGCCGAGCTTGATAGCGAGCTTAGCAGCGACTACACTGCCCAAAGTCTTACTGCGCGGAATTAACCCTATGGAAAACTGGCAAGAATTTACTGAAGAGACCATCGCAGCATTGCTGGAAGACGGCAGCGATCCGGATGCACTTTATACCATTGAGCACCACTTTTACCATGCTGACTTCAAGAAGTTGGAGCAACTGGCGGTCGAGGTGTTTAAGTTAGGGTTTGAAGTGACCGATGCGGAAGAAATTGAACTGGATGATGGCAGTCTGGCCTGGGTGTTTGATGCCATTCGCGAACAGTCGCTGGATGCCGATGCCATCACTGCCGATGCTATCCGGCTGGAGAAGGTCGCGGCCGAACATGGCATTGAATACGATGGTTGGGGCACGTACTTCGAAGACGAAGATGGCTACGAGCAGGATGAGGACGACGATTTCTAACGAAGCCAAGATACAGCGATAAAAATGCCCGCATTCGCGGGCATTTTGCATGGTGCCAGGGACGGCAGCTTAGAAACGATAGCGTGCGCCTAGCGCGTAGCGCGGGCCATACTGGCGGGCAAACAGGAACTGTTCTTCGTAACGGCCATAGCCACGCTCGGTGGCGTTGGTGATGTTGATGCCTTCAAAGAATACCGTCAGTTGCGGATTGATGTCGTAATTCACACTCAGATCCCATTGGGTGTACTGGCGGGCGAATTGTGGTGGTGCATCCGAGGATCCTTGCGCCTGACCAACCCCAATCAGATAACTATCACGCCAGGCGTAGGTCACTTTCACCGATAAACCATCTTTCTCATAGAACACTTGCAAGTTGGCTGAGTCACTCAAGCCACTGAGTGGCGCTTGTTGTTCCAAACTTTCGGTGTCGAACTTGACATCGCCATTCACAAAGGTGGCATTGGCACCAAAACCAAAGCCGGTGTCACCCAGCAGGTGTTGCCAGGCAATCTCGACCCCATCGACCGACTTACTGTCGGTATTTTGCGGTTGGCTGATACTCCAAACGATTAGCGGATCTTGTGCTGTGGGTTCAATCCGGCCATCGGCATTGCCATGACCATTGGCCAGCATTTGCTCAAAAATGGCGGTGCTGGTGGCCTGCTCGCCACGCGCTTCGATATCCGCCACTGCCTGGTTGTAGCGCGGGCCATTCAGGATATCGTGCAAGCCATCAATGGTAATGTCGGTGATGGTGGTTTGAATGAAGTTGTCGACGTTTTTGCGAAAGTAACCAATGGCTGCATAGCTTCCTTCGGCGTAGTAGTACTCCAAGGTCAGATCCAGGTTGCTGGACTCGAAGGGTTGCAGATTGGTGTTGCCCTGGCCGCCACTGCGCGCGCCAGGGCGTGGACTACCGCTTAAACTTCGGCCACCAGCCAGAGCCCCCAAAGGTGCCCGGGAAATGGTTTTACCCCAGGAGAAACGGCCAATCAGATCCTCGGTCAGTTCCACCCGCAGATCAAACATGGGTAAAAACACATCGTGCTTGCCAGTCAGGGTCAAGAAGGTATCTTCGCCCTGTTGGTACTGCATGATCCACTCGGATGCACTTTCCCAGTTCACCTGACGTTCTACCCGTTGGCGTACCGTGCTGGTGACATCGGTTTCTTCATAGCGCAGGCCAGCATTTAATTGCACCGGATAGGAGCCAATATCAAACTCCCAGGCTGATTGCAGATAGATGCTGTTGGTGACTTCTTTGACCGAGCTTTGACTGGTAATGCCATTAAAGTAGGCATCCGGTACAAACACATCGCTGCCCATCACATCGGCGGTTAAAAAAGCCATTTGCCGTGCGACCGCTTCGTCAAAATCAAAAGTGTAGTAATAGTTGGTCAACATATTGGCACCACCGCCCTGAAATTGATCCAGGAAGTTACGGGTGCTGTTCAGTGTATACATGCTGTCCGGGAAAATTTCCTTAAAGCTGGGGTTAAAACCCGGGCCGCCGCGCAGACCACTCCAGGCATTCCAGCCGCCAAAGTTTTGCTCGGTACGGGCAACGCCGCCTTTAATTTCCAGCAGCGGCAGATTAAAGCGCGAGTTAAACCAGGTGCCGTCCAGTTGCAGCTGCTTGATCTCCGACTCGCCTGGTGAGTGGATAAACTGGCCGAAGTTGGAGTCGATTTCACCTGGTTGCAGTACATTGGTGCCGTTACGCCACAAAATTTCCATCTGCGGGATATCACCGGTGCGGTAATCGTAAATCTTGGTGACCAGCTGGTCTGAACCTAAGATCACCTGACCCCAGTTGCCGCTGCCTTTATCAGCGCCATTGTCGGTTTTGTTGTTGGAGTCGTGATAATCCAGTTGCAGGCGGAAATCATCGTGCAGCTGCCAGTCGGCGTTAAAACCAATGGAGCGGGCTGTTACTTCGGTGGTGCCTTTGCTGGCAGTAAAGGAGCCATCATTGCCACCAATATCGGCAAAAATGGCAGTGCCACGCTCATCCAGCTCATAGGCATTGATGTTACCGCCAAATTCATTCCAAATCCCCCAACCAATCACTTCCAAGCCCGTCACTGCCCGGCTAGCGGTGTAGTCCATGGTCAAGGTCAGATTATCTGTAGGCGCATACTGCAAAGTAAGCTGACCATTGGTGCGCTCACGCTGTAAGTCTTCGATGCTGTAGTTCATGTCTTTCGGGAAGAAATGATTGCCGATTGGATTGCCTTCTGCATCCCGCGGCCGGGCATCAGTAACAAATTGACTATCCAACGATGGCAAAGGCACATTGGCTTGCCAGCCCTGAATATTGGCTTGTTGGCGTTGAAAATCACGGCGGTGATGGGAAAAAGTAAAGGCAGCACCGAAACGATCATCAAAGAAGGTGTTGCTGTACACGGCAGCGAATTCAGGGGTGATGTCGTCGCCTTTTTCATTGGAGCTATCGTACAGCGCCTTCCCCATGATAGCGAACTGTTCACCTGGCCGTTGCAGCGGACGTGTGGTGACGATATTTACGGTTGCACCTAAGCCACCACTTGGGTTTTCAGCCCGAGCGGTTTTATACACTTCCAGAGCACTGACCCCTTCGGAGGATAAATTCTCCAGATTGTAAGAGCGGCTGAAACCGGAGCCGGGCATTTGCCTGCCATTCAAGGTGATCAGGTTGAACTCGGGGCCAAAACCCCGTACCGTGATCTGGCTGCCTTCGCCATTAGCACGGCTAACCGAGACACCGGTAATACGTTGCAGCGATTCTGCCAGGTTGGTATCCGGGAACTTACCCATTTCTTCAGCAGAGATGGCATCCACTACGCCTGAGCTTTCCCGTTTGAAATCCATGGAGCGCGCTAAGCTGCCACGAATGCCTCGTACTTCAATGATCTCGATGGCGTCGGCTTGCGTGGTAGCGTCATTTTCGCCCGCCAGAACTGGCTGGAGGGCAGCTGTGGACAGCACGACAGAGACAGCGGCTGCGATGCGGTTTTTCAAAAAGATTTTTGCTTTCATCATCATTCTACTCTTGTCGGTCTGTTTTAGTTGTTGGAGATTTCGACGTTGGTCATGCGATAGACAGCACCATCGCCTTCACCCCAGGCCGGGAATACCATCAGTACATTGATGGCACTGATATCCAGGCCGGCATCAAACAGGCGCTGCAGCGGGAAGCTGTAGCGTTGCCACTGACCGGCAACCGGTGCATCACCGCCTTCGATCAAAGGCAGCTCCACGGCTGTGGCAGCGCCAACCGATTCAATCTTAAACAGCCAGGGCGCAGCCGGATTGTTCGGCAGGTCAACTATTTTCAAATCAAAACTCACAGCGCCATTGGCCAGCAGGGCGGTGGCATCAAAAGACACGCCTTCATTGGCCAGGAAGCCCATCACGGTTGGTTGGCTGCCAATCACAAACTGAGCGCTCGGACCTTTTTCATCGTCTACTTCGACGGTTGGTGTGGAACCACCGCAGCAATCCCAGATGGACCAGTCTGCATGGACCGAGTTGCCAAACAGCACCAGGTTACTGCCAGCTGCATTGGGGTTGTATATCCGCACCTGGTTCATGCGATAGACAGCACCTTCTCCTGTACCCCAGGCCGGAAAGACCATAATGACATCAATGGCGCTCAGATCCAGGCCAGCATCGGACAATGCTTGCAAGCTGAAGGTATAGGTTTGCCACTGACCAGTCACCGGGTTCTGACCACCGTTGCCAGCGGCTAAATCCAGTTCGACTTCGGTGGCCGTGTTGTCGGATTCGATTTTAAACTTCCAGACCGCATCCGGGTTTGCTGGTGCATTCACCACTTTCAGATCGAATTGCACCACACCCTCGTGCAGCAGTGCTGAGGCATCAAATGGATTGCCACCACCCAGAGGCGCCCGGCCTATGAAGCCCATCACCGTGGGCGCTGCACCAATCTGGAATTCAGCAACCAGGCCTTGCTCATCATCCATCACTTCAAGCGGGGTGCTGCCACCACAGCAGTCCCACATTGGCCAATCCAGATTTTGCTCGTTGTCGAAGATCACCAGTTCAGGAAAGCTCTGGTCAGCACCGCTGATTTCAACATTGTCCAGTAGGTAAACAGCGCCTTCGCCGGCTCCCCAGGCCGGGAATACCATAATCACATCAATGGCACTTGGATCCAGGCCCATATCGGCCAGCATTTGCAGTGAAAAGGTATAGGTCTGCCACTGGCCGCTTACCGGCATCATACCTTCGACACTGGCATCCAGTGGTAGCTCGGCAAAGGTGGTATTCTCATTGCTTTCTACTTTGAATAACCAGTCTGCTGACGGGTTGTTGGGCATCGAGACCACTTTCATATCAAAGCGGATCGCGCCTGTCTCCAGAATCGGCGACGCATCAAAAGCTGCCGGGCTGGAAGTAAAGGCGGAGCGGCTGATAAAGCCATTCACAGTTGGGGAAGCCCCTACCAAGAACTCGTAGACATTACCACGTTCGTTATCCTCAACCAGTTGTGGCGTTGAGCCGCCGCAGCAATCCCAGGCCGGCCAGCTAGGGTTGGTGGTCCCATTGGCAAAAATGGTCAGGTTTTGCGGAATGCCGGTCGATGGTGGCGATGGGATTGGGGCCATGCCTGTAACCAGGGTATTTTCATCTTTGTAGCCAGCCCGCACGGTAGCGCAGCCTTTGCCCGTTTTGGGGTTGGAGGCACACTGGTACACCCGTACATAATCAATTTCAAACACCTGGCCATTGGCAAAGGCATCGGCATCGATGCCGCCATTATTGACGTTTTCCGGCCAGTTGCCACCCACTGCCAGGTTCAGGATCAGGTGAAAGCGCTGATCAAAAGGCGCATTGTTGTACTGGGTTTCCAGCGCACCGGTGATTTGATTGTAGTACTCCGCAAACCAACCGCGGTGACGTAAACCGACCACTTCACCGCGGCTGTTAAAGCGCAGTTGCGAGGCCATCTGCGTTTGATACAGATAGCCATCGACGTACCAGCGAATTTCACCTTCTTCCCACTCAATGGCATAGGTATGAAAACCATCGGCCGGGTTGGCGCCATTTGGCAGGGTGTATGCTTTGCCGGAGTAAACATTATTGGGCCAATCTCGGCCATAGTGCAGGGTACCATGCACCCGCGACTCGATAGTGCCATCTTCATCGGCGACTTTCAGGTTCACCGCTTCAACGATGTCAATTTCGCCCGACTTGGGCCAGCCACCATACACGGAGTCGGTTGGCATCATCCAGATTGCCGGCCAGCTGCCCTGCCCGTAGGGCATTTTGGCCCGCACTTCAATGCGGCCATAGCGCCAGTCGCCCTGGTTTTTGGTATTCAAGCGGGCGGATGTGTAGGGTTTGGCTGCAGCTTCTTCCGCCGGTAAGGCAACAATTTTCAGGGTGCCATCAGAAACAAAAGCATTGTCCGGGCTGTCGGTATAGCATTGCTGCTCTTCGTTACCGCCGCCCCGGCAATCGACCTCGAAGGTCCACTTACGCAAATCAATGCTGTTGCCTTCAAACTCGTCGCTCCAGACCAGCTGCCAGTCACTGACTGGCTCGGTCGGATCTACCGCAGTAAAGTCGGAATTGGTGTTTACATCCCCGTCACAACCAATCAAGCCGCAAAGCACCAACGCGGCTGATAGTTGTTTTAATTTTATCGTTGTTGTGGTCATAACTTGAGTTCCTGGTTTTGTTGCCATACCTGTCATTAGCAATCGTGACACAAGCTGAAATGTAAGCGCTTACATTGAGCGTAGTGCAAATTGTGACCAAGGTCAATGCAGCGCCGGTTAAAAATTTCAAAAGTTACCAATTTAAAAATAGTGCTCATGCGAAAGCCCGCTTCAGCATGAGCACTTTACATTTACGGGCAGCTGATGTTGTCAGCGGCTTGCTGCTGAGCGACGATCCTTACATCGGCCAGACTGAGTGTCAGTGCGCCCTCGGTTTCCAGATACATCGCAGAGAACACCTGCTGCAGTGATAGCCCCTGCTGTTGCAGGCATTGCAGCGGCACTGCCAGTTGAGTCCATTCACCGTCAGCGGCAGCCTTGAGTTCGTTGGCAATATTCACCGCGCCCTGGCAGTCGGCGTTGCAGTGCATGCCCAGCCAGACTTCATCCGGTACTGCGCCCTGACGCTGCAGTTCCACCACCAACTGGCTGTTGGCTTCACCGTAGCCGCGTAAATCGCGCGGGAAGGCACTGATAAAGCTCAGGCGTGCCAGCTGGCCGCCGTCAAATACAAAGCGGCGGGCATCTTCCTGCACCAGTCGGTCGAAGGTACGGCTGTACAGGCCCGGCAGTTCCTGCACACTGCTGGTAACCGCAGCACTCTGCTCACCGCTGTGTAAAAACAGCTGCCATGGGCTGCGTGGGGCGCGTTCAAACACCACCAGATCGCTCAGGGTTTCATCCTGAGTGACTTCAACCGGCAGACTGTCGCCAAGTACGTCGGCATCGCCGTAACGCAGGCCAAAACCATAGGGCAGCAGTGGCTGGTAATCGGCATCAAAGCGGTTCACCACGGCTTGTTGTGGTGTGGCTGGCCAGGAGAAGGTCAGACGGCCATGAAAATCATGCTGCACAGCGCCATTGGCATCACGCAGAATCACATCCGCCACCCCTTCGCCTTCGCTGCCAGGCAGCCAGATAGCGACAAAGGCATCGGAGGCATTCAGCTCCGGGTTCACCCACATTGGGCGACCACTGATAAAAAGCGCTACCACCGGAATGCCTTCGGCCTGCAGTTGTTGCAGCAGCGCTAAGTCGGTTTTATTGCCGCGCTGATACTCCAGATTATCGATATCGCCATTGCCTTCGGCATAGGGTTCTTCACCAAACACCACGATGGCAACATCCGGTCGTTGCTGATAGCTGCCGTCTTCGCTCAGTTCAACAGAGCCGCCGGCTGCTGCCACCTGACGAGCAATGCCGCCATAGATAGAAGTGCCGCCCGGGAAATCCTCGTTGGTGTTGCCGGTGCCTTGCCAGCTGATGGTCCAGCCACCGGATTGCTGACCGATGTTATCGGCACCAGGGCCGGTAACAAGCAAATGCTGGCGTGGATCCAGTGGCAGCAACTGATTTTGGTTTTTCAGCAGCACCAGCGACTGACGCACGGCTTCACGCGCTACCGCACGGTGTTCAGCAGCACCAATCAGTTCCAGTCGGCCAGCCAGTGGGCGATTGGCCGGGCTTGGTTTATCAAACAGGCCGGCGCGTTTTTTCACCCGCAAAATCCGCCGCACGGCATCATCTATTCGGCTCATTGGGATCACGCCATTTTCTACTTGCTCGATCAGATTGTAGTACAGTGGTTTCCAGGCATCGGTTGGCACCATGAAAATATCCAGCCCGGCCAGTGCAGCTTGTGGGCAGTCGGCGTTGCTGCAGCCTGGGATCTGGCCGTGACCATTCCAGTCTCCTACCACCAGGCCATCAAAACCCATCCGCTCTTTCAATACCTGGGTGAGCAGATAATGATCGCCGTGAATTTTCTTGCCATTCCAGCTGTTAAAGGTAGCCATCACCGTCTGAGCACCGGCCGATAAACCGCCGACATAGCCCTGGGCATGAATGTCGAACAGCTCCTGCTCGGACACTTCGGCATCGCCCTGGTCAATACCATGGGTGGTGCCACCATCGCCGACAAAGTGTTTTACTGTGCTGATCACCCGGCGATCACTGAGAAAATCAGCATCGGCGGCGCCTTGCAAGCCTCTGACAATAGCCGCTGAGTAGCTGCGCACTATCTCCGGATCTTCCGAGTAGCTTTCGTAGGTTCGGCCCCAGCGTGGGTCGCGGGCGACCGCCACAGTGGGAGCGAACACCCAGTCAATGCCGGTGGCCATCACTTCGCGGGCGGTCACTTCTGCAATGCGTTCAATCAAATCGGGGTTCTTGGCTGCACCAAGGCCGATATTGTGCGGAAAAATGGTTGCGCCAATCACATTGTTGTGGCCATGCACTGCATCGGTGCCCCACATGGTCGGGATGCTGATGCCATTGATGGCGTCATCCATGGAAGCCTGGTACATAGCTTCGGCCAGCGCTATCCAATCCTGCGGCGTGGCATATTTGTCGTCATTTGGAAAGGCACCACCACCATTTAAAAAGGAGCCAAAACCATAGCTGCGCATGTCTTCCACAGTAATATCGCGGATTTCCGGCTGGATCATCTGAGCAATTTTTTGTGGCAGCGTCATTTGTGCCAGCAGCGCATCAATGGCTTGTTCCATAGCCGGATCTTTGGCCACCGGACTTTCAATGACTGGCCAGATGGTGAGATCACCTCGCTGCGTCTGGGCAGCATCGCTACTGGGTTGTTGCTGGCTACAGCCAGTCAGCGCCAGCATGCTGGCCGTTACAAGTGCCATTGGTATTCTCCGCATTCGGCCAGAGGTATTGTTCGGCAGAAAAGTCATGGAAGCTCCTTAGGATTGCTCTGCGGTCGATTGAGGTATACAGCCTTTCAGGCCGTAATAAGCGATGTAGATATAGCATAGCAGGGGCAGTAAGAACGCCTGCTGCACGCCAAAGGTATCAGCCAGTACGCCTTGCAACAAAGGCAGTACAGCACCACCAACAATGGCCAGGCACAGTATGCCGGAGCCCTGACTGGTGTGCTGTTTCAGACCATGGATCGCCAGGCTGAAAATGGTAGGGAACATAATGGAGTTGCACAGGCCAACCAACAGCAGGGACCACATCGCAAGTTTGCCTTCGCTTAAAATGGTGATCGCCAGCAGGAATACGGCGCAGACAGCATTAAACGCCAGCGCCTTACCGGCATTGATTTTTTGCATGGCAGCGGCGCCAATAAAGCGGCCCAGCATAGCACCACCAAAGTACCAGGCAATGTAATGGGCTGCCTGCGCTTCGCTCATGCCGCCAATGTGGGGCATGGCTAAGTAGCTGACCAGGAAGCTGCCAATACCCACCTCAGCACCCACATAAACAAAAATACCGACAGCACCCAGTACCAGATGGCGGTACTGCCAGGCAGAGCCCTGCAAGTGGATCGGGTTGCTGCGGTCCTTTTGGCCTAGTTTGGGTAGTTTGATCCAAGCAAAGATAATCGCCAGCACAATTAAGGATGCTGCCAGCAACAGATAAGGCAGCTGCACGGAGGTGGACGAGACTTGTGTATCGGCCGAGACGTCCATGCCGGAGAAAATCAACCAGGCCCCAAAGAAGGGGGCGACTGTGGTGCCCAGTGAGTTAAAGGCTTGGGTCATCGTCAGTCGGGAAGAGGCGGTTTCAGGCTTACCCAGTACACTGACATAGGGGTTGGCTGCCACCTGCAGGATAGTGATGCCTGACGCCAGCACAAACAAGGCAAACAAAAACAGGCCATAGACCTGAATGGCGGCGGCCGGATAAAACAGCAGACAACCGGCACCTGCCACTAAAAGGCCGGTGACAATGCCGGATTGGTAGCCGATGCGTCCCACCAGCATGCCTGCTGGCACAGACACGACAAAATAGGCGCCAAAAAAGCAAAACTGCACCAGCATGGCCTGGGTATAGCTGAGATCAAACAGCAGTTGCAGGTAGGGGATCAGGATATCATTCAGGCAGGTGATAAAGCCCCAGATAAAAAATAACGATGTAAGTGACGTCAGTGCAAAGCGTAAATTCCCTGGCTGCTTTGTCGGCTCAGCCTCGGTAACCATTACTGGTGCAGTGGCCATAAGTTCCCCCTGTCTCTGTATTGTTATGCACCAGCAGCGGCTGTGCGCCCTGAGGTGAGTTGCTGGTAACCTGATATTGTTTCAATGTTCATCAAAGCATTTGACGCTGACCAGGTGACCGTCTAGACTAAATGTAGGCGCTTTCATTTATAGCATAACTCAGGCTGATGGCAATGCTTTTTGTCGATTTTTTTGCCAGCCATTGACGAGAACAACGATAAGACTATGAAAAAAATAACCTTAGCTGAATCATCGCAACTACTTGATTCTAGATTTATTTTTGGGGTTGCTACCGCCGCGTTTCAGATTGAGGGCGGGGCCGGTAGCAGGCTGCCGACCATCTGGGATACCTTTTGTGCTCAGCCAGGCCGTATCAAAGATGGCTCGGATGGCCAGATAGCCTGTGACCATATCCATCGCTGGCAAGACGACATCGCATTGATCGCAAGTTTAGGTGTGGATGCCTACCGCTTCTCGGTCTCCTGGGCGCGCGTTTTGCATGCCGATGGCTCGGTCAATCACGAAGGCATGCATTTCTATCTGCAGTTGCTGGATGCTCTGCAAGCACGCAATATCAAAGCTTTTGTCACCTTGTATCACTGGGATTTACCCGAGCATATTCAGCAGCAAGGTGGTTGGTTGAACCGCAAAACGGCCTGGCTGTTTCAGGATTATGCCGATAAGGTCAGCCGGGCATTTGGCGATAAAGTGTATTCTTACGCCACCTTAAATGAACCCTTTTGCAGTGCTTATCTCGGCTATGAAGCCGGCATTCATGCCCCCGGTGTGCAAAACCGGCGGCAGGGCCGCCAGGTAGCCCATCATTTGTTGTTGGCCCATGGGTTGGCGATGCAGGTCCTGCAACGCAATTGCCCATCGGCACAAAACGGCATCGTAGTGAACCTCAGCCCTTGCTATCCGGCATCGGACAGCGAGGCCGATAAGCGAGCAGCGGCCATGGCCGATGCCTATCACAACCATTGGTATCTTAAGCCCTTGCTGCAAGGGCGTTATCCTGCTCTGTTGGATGAACTGCCTGAGACGGAGCGGCCGGATACTGAGCCAGGCGATCTGGCATTGATTGCCCAGCCGCTGGATTATCTTGGCATTAACTACTACACCCGTACCGTGTTCGAAGCGACCAATAGCGGCTGGTTTCGCGATGTGAAGCCGAGTGTGTCGCCCCTGACCGATATGGGCTGGGAAATCTATCCGCAAGGTTTGACCGAGATCCTCTGTGGCTTGCCGCAGCAGTATGCGATGCCGCCGGTGTACATTACCGAGAATGGCGCGGCGATGGTGGATACTTTGCAGGTGGGTGGGGGGCTGGATGGCCGGGTACAGGATGCGGAGCGGGTCGCTTATTTCCAGCAGCATTTACAGGCCGTCGAGCAAGCGATGGCGCAGGGTGTGCAGGTGGCCGGTTATTTTGCCTGGAGTCTGATGGACAACTTTGAATGGGCCGAGGGCTATGCCAAGCGCTTTGGCATTGTCTATGTCGATTACCCGACCCAGCAACGGATCCTCAAAGACAGTGGTCTGGCCTTGCAGCAACTGTTCAGGTATAAACAACAACGCACAGCGCGATAAGCCAGTAAGGGCAGGGTATGCTGACAAAAAAAGAAAAAATGGCCTATGGCCTGGGTGATACCGCCAGCAACATTATCTTTCAGACGGTGATGCTGTTTCTGACCTTTTTTTACACCGATATTTTTGGCATTTCGCCGGCCATCGTTGGCAGCATGTTCTTGTTGGTGCGCATGATCGATGCGGTGACCGATCCTTTGATGGGCGCGCTGGCTGATCGCACCAACAGCCGGCATGGCCAGTACCGGCCTTACTTGCTGTGGCTGGCGCTGCCTTTTGCCTTTGTCAGTGTACTTGCCTTTACCACGCCGGATTTCAGCGAGCAGGGCAAGGTGATCTATGCCTTTGTCAGCTACACCCTGTTGATGCTGGTTTATACCGCTATTAATATTCCTTATTCCGCGTTGGGCGGTGTGCTGACCAGCGATCCGGATGAGCGGGTCTCGGTGCAGTCGTATCGTTTTGTGTTTGGTATGCTCGGTGGCTTGCTGGTGACGGCCTGCACCATTCCGATGGTGAACTGGCTGGGGCAGGGCGATGCCGCCCGCGGCTATCAGCTCACCATGCTGTTGATGAGTATCTTTGGCCTGGTGCTGTTTTTGTTGTGTTTCTTTGGTACCAAAGAGCGGGTGCAGCCACCCAAAGATCAGCAACTGAAGTTCTTCAGCAGTCTAGGCCAGCTTTGGCAAAACGAAGCCTGGCGGGTACTTTGTGTGGCCGCGGTGCTGCTTTTAACCGGCATGGTGCTGCGCAACACTTTAGCGATTTATTACGTGAAGTATTATCTCGGCCGGGACGACTGGATTACCTGGTTTATGACACTGGGTATGATTGGCAATATCCTCGGCTGCGCCAGTGCGCAGTTTGTCAGTAAACGCATGGATAAGGTACGCGCTTACATTGGTCTGCAGTGCGTCGCTGCGCTGATTTGCCTGCTCAGTTTCTTTGTTGGTGCCGAGCAATGGCTGCTGGCCTTTGGTTTGTACTTTGCCTGGTGCTTCTTTTTGCAAATGGCAACACCGATGTTGTGGGCTAAGATGGCCGATACGGTTGATTATGGTCACTGGAAAACCGGCACCCGCATCACCGGCCTGGTGTATTCATCCATTATCTTTTTCATTAAGTTAGGCCTGGCGGTCGGTGGTGCTCTGGCAGGCTGGCTGCTGGCTTTTCATCAGTACCAGCCCAATGTGGTCCAGACGGTGGAGACGCAGCAAGGGATCCTCTGGTCTTTTACCATCTGGCCAGCCATTGCTTCTTTGTTGGTGGCGGCTGTGATGAGTCGTTACATCCTGACCCGGCAGCGGGTCCACCAGGTAGCGGACGATTTGCAGCAACGTCAGGCTGGCACTGGCTCAGTTTGAACCGGGCATGGTAAGCTAACTCAAAGCGCTTAGTGCAGGGATTTTTCAGGGACCACTGATGGCAACCATTTACGAAGTCTCGAAACTGGCCGGTGTCTCTTTAGCCACTGTGTCCAGAGTGATGAACAAGAATACGCCGGTGCGGGAGTCAACCCGGAAAAAAGTGGAAGCGGCCATGGCCGAGCTTGGCTACCGGCCCAACTCCATTGCCCAGTCGCTGGCTTCCAGCCGCTCCAACAGCATTGGCATTCTGGTGTCCGAGCTGCATGGTCCTTTTTATGGCGCCATGATCAGCAGCATCGAAGCCGAGTTTCGCACGGCCGGCAAGCACGTGATTATCGCTGCAGGCCACAGTGAAGAAGCGACCGAGCGGGATGGCATTGAGTTTTTGCTTAGCCGCAATTGCGATGCCTTGATTTTGCATGTGGAAGCCGTGTCCGATGAGTATCTGGTGCAATTAAAAGCCAAGGAAATTCCTTTTGTGCTGATTAACCGCCAGGTGCCGGCGATTGAAGGGCACTGCATCAGCCTGAACAACAAGCTGGGTGGCTATCTGGCCACCCAGGTTTTACTTAAGCAAGGCCATCGCGAGCTGGGTTACATCTCTGGCCCTTTGTGGAAGGCCGATGCCCAGGATCGCTACCGTGGCCACAAACTGGCGTTGCAAGAAGCCGGCATTGACTGGGATGAGCGTCGTTTGTTTGAAGGTGACTTCCATGAAAGTGGCGGCAGCGATGGCATCAAGTACTTGCTGGGGCAAGGACTGGCTTTTACCGGCCTGATTTGCGCCAACGATGAAATGGCCTCCGGCGCCATGACCGAAGCGCGCGAGCAGGGGCTCAGTATTCCACAGCAGTTATCGATTATTGGTTTTGATAACGTGATGCTCAGTCATTACACCTACCCCAAGCTCACCACCATCGATTATCCGATCGCCGCCATGGGTCAAATGGCTGCCCGCTGGGTGTTAAAACATATTTATCAGCAGCAGTCGCTGCAGCTGCAATTGGTGTTTGAACCTAAGGTAATTGAGCGGGATTCTTGCGTTAGCCAGTCAAGCACGGCACGCTGAGACCTGTGTTGGTTTTTCCTCTCTGTTGATGATCGCTCTTGGCCTGACCGGACACCATCGCTGTCCGGCCTGGTATTTCCCATGCTGGTGCTTTCGTTTCTTGGTGAGCTGACCTTTGCGCTATGGCTGATTGTGAAAGGGCTGGATGCTCAGAAATGGCGGCAGGTTGAAGGAGAGGCTGCGACCTAGTAACTCGATTTGATATCCCGATGGAAGTTTTCATGGCTACCCAGTGCTATCAGTTCAAGTGTGACTGTGCCATCCTGGTAGCTGTAGCCCAGCAGAGTCAGTTGTTTCACCATGTTGAACTTATAAACCCGAAGAAAGGATAAGTCGCCTTTTTTCTGTTCACCTAAAAGCGGATTCTCGATAAGTGCTTTGACGGCACGGTCGAGATCCGCTTTTTGGTTTTGATGCAGCTTTTTAACGGTTTTTTTGAATGATGGTGTTTGAAGAACCTGCGTAATCTTAACCAAAGTGGTAGGCCTCCAGTTTACCGGCTTCTTTTTCAGCTTTGGCGATAATGGCTTGTCGAACAAATTCATAGGGTAAATCTGGATTGTCTTCCATCATTTCACCGATCTTAGCCCAATGCTCAATCTGCTTGGGGGTAGTGCGGTTCAATGCTTTGGCCATTATCGCTGCTTTCTCGATAAGCTCTTGGTCAAGACGTATGCTGGCAGTGGACATCATGAATTCCTTGTAGAGTTTTCAATAATTGTAGCGTAATGCCACAATAGTAGCAATTTGCATCAAGATGAATGCCGGGCTGGCTAGTTTAGTCGAGATTTTGCGGGCAACAGCTCCAGTTCGGTTCAAGCAGAAACTTCTGTCGGTACTGACTAGGCGTCAGCTCAGTGTACTGCAGAAATAACTTTCGGAACGAGCTAACATCTTCGTACCCGACTTGCAGTACCACCTGTTCAATCGGCATTCGGCTCGTTTCCAGCAGGCGCTTCGCTTGCTCAATGCGCAAACGCTGCAAGTAGTTTAAGGGCGTGTCTTGCAGCTCTGCTTTAAAGCGGCGCAGCAAGGTACGCTTGGTCAGATGCAGTTGGTCGGCCAGTTGCTGCAACGAGAAAGGTTCGGCCAGATTGGCCAGCAAATAGCGCCGGGCTTGTTTCATCAGCGGATCCAAGACTGGATTGGCGGGCAGCAGGTCTGCATCCATGTAAGGCAGTTGCGAGCTGCGATTCGGATCGGTCAGCATCAGTTTCGCCATCTGGCGGGCAAATTGTTCTCCGGCCAGTTTTTCGGTCAAGGCCAGGCACAAATTGTGATGCGAGGTGGTGGCACCTGCTGTTAGCAGTTGCTGATCCATGACCAGCACTTTATTCAGCTGCAGATGCACCTGTGGGAACATGCTTTTAAACACATCTTTAAAAAACCAGCTGCTGGTGGCTTGCCGATGATTGAGTAAACCGCTGCCGGCCAGCGCATAAGTGCCGGTGCAACTGGCAGCAAGCAGAGCCCCCTTTGCCAGCAGCGCAGGCAACTTCGGATAATAACAGCTGGACTGCTCAACCAGTTGCTGCAGGCCTTGGGCATCATACGCATAGCCCGGCGTAAAAACAGCGGCATCGGCCTGGCTCCAGTCATGAGGCTGCACGGCTAGTTGCAGGCCATGGCGCAGTTGCAGCGGCTTCGCGTCGGGACTGACCACATAGGCATGAAACAGCTGTTGTTGGCTTTCGGGCTGCAAAAAGCGCCAGAGTGCATTGCTAAACTCAAAATAATCCAGCAAGGTCAGCACATCACTGGCGATGCTGTTGGGATGAGCGAGAATGGCGATGGTTTTCATGCTTTGTCACTATCGACCTTATTTTTATCAATAGTGACACTGCTGTTTCAATTGTGCAAGTTTTACACTGAGCTCCGTATTCATTGTGACTGTGGAGCAACCATGAACAATCAACATCGTGCCCTGATAAGTGTGCTGTTACTTGCTGTCAGCTGGTCGGCCATATTCTGGATCAACTTTACCGCCAGCTTGCCCATCGCAACCCAGCTGGTCGCCTTGCCGGTGCTGTTATTAACCACCGCCTTGCCGGCTGCCCGTGCTTTTTCCTATGACTAGCTTGCCCACGCTCTGAAAGGCTGATATTACGCTTACTTGCGAAGACTGGGTTGAATGAATCAGGCATATGGAGTAGCTTGCAGAGAGGTGTTTTTGTTACTACAATAACCGTATAAAAGATCGGCAGGATGCGACGATTGCGTATTAGTTACGACCCGGCTAAAAACCAGCGCAACATTCAAGAGCGCGATTTGTCCTTTGATGACGTGGCATACTTTGATTTCGAGACAGCCTTAATTGCCAAGGATGACCGTAAAGAGTACGGCGAAGTACGTTACTCCGCTTTAGGGTTACTAGATGGGCGTGTACATGCGCTGGTGTTTACCATAACAACGGACGGTATTCGTGTGATCAGCTTTCGCAAGGCGAATAAACGAGAGGTACAAGCCTATGGCAACCGCAAATAAACCATTAACCACGCCAGACGGCGAGTTGCGGGAAGATTTATCCGATGAAGAGCTGGCCAGATTCCGGCCTGCTGAAGAAGTGTTGCCAGCCAGTTTCATGGACAAGATGAAGCGGGGAGGGCGGCCAGTATCCGACAACCCCAAGATATCGACCACAGTACGGTTCGACGCTGAAGTCATCAACGCTTTTAAAGCCACCGGCAAAGGCTGGCAAACCCGGATGAATAACGCACTGAAAGAGTGGCTGGCTACTCATCCGCAGTAATGGCGTGCGCTACTGCCTGGATCGGTAGAATAGTAGCTATTAAATTGTGGCATGATGCCGTTTAACCCTACACTGGTTTAGGCTTTTTTTGTACAGGAGCGAAAGCCATGGCAGCAGGGCCCCGAGAACGGATAGAAATGTGGGTGGATGCAGAAACCAAGCAGTTGGCGGAGCGCACTGCGGCTGCGTCAGGCTGCGCGTCCCTGGCCGAGTTTATGGTTGGGCTTATTCGAGACAATGCTCCGCAGATTTTGCAGGCGCAGGCGGCTATTGAATTGACGTCAGCCCAGTTTGGTCAGTTCACGCAGGTTTGTGAAGCGCCACCTGTGCCATATAGTCGTTTAAAAGCTGCAGCCTCGCGATTAGACCTCGAGGGATTTTAATTACCTTTAACTGCAGAGTTTGTGCTGGCGGATGCGGCCTTTCATCACTTGAAAGGGTTTGATTTTAATATTATTTTCATCTGACCCCGATTTCTTTACTGGCGGATGCGGCCTTTCATCACTTGAAAGGGTTTGATTTTAATATTATTTTCATCTGCCCCCGATTTCTTTATGACCCCGATTTTTTAAGCGCCGCCAGTGCCACATGGCCGTTTACAAGCGACTAAATCGCGATGGATTCTAACTTTATTTTCGCCTGACCCTTATTTCGTAGTTTAGGTAATGTTACTGGTTGTTTATATTCAGATTGACTTAGGTGATTAGTAAGATATAGGTCTACAATGGCATTGAGATTTTTGGATGCCTTGATGAATTAGGATTGGCTCATGGAAAGAATGATAGAAGTTCTCCACGAAAGTCGTTTAGCAAATGTATTCGAAATTGTTGGAGAAGGGCGCACGGCGTCTACACTGCTAGTCTCAGTTGTTTGGGATGATGGAAAATCTCGGCGTACATACTTCAAAATGTTTCATAAGTCGTTACCCCTTGGTTTGCTAAATGAAATTACTGGTTATTTGTTGGCCAAATCATGTGGCTTACCACTTCCTACCCATGCAGGGATCATTAAGGTTCCGAAAGGGTTGATAGAAAATCAAGATGATTTCCTTCCTCATGCGTTTGTTGTGAGCGAAGCGCCAGGGAAAACGCCAACAACTATTTGCCAGCTCACTGATCCGATTACAAACCAACAGCTGAACGCTGTCATGGGGATGCTACGAGATTGGCCGAAGTTAAACGATACTATTGCCTTTGATGACTGGGCAGCGAATACTGATCGTAATCTCCAGAATATTGTGGTCGATGGACCAGGTAAGATCTATTTGATTGATCACTCGAATTTACCTGTAAAACCAAATTGGTCTGCATCTGATCTGCAACCACATGAAAAATACAGAAATATTCTTGTTGATATACTTCAGATAGTTCAAGACGGTAAATTGCCGCAAAAGCGTGCGATAGCGGTCGCAGCAACTCAGCATTCAGATGCTTATAATAACATTATTGATGAGCTTGAGTATTGGTGGGAGCAGTTTCTATCTGCTGATTCATCTAGGCGCAAGGCAATTGATGACTTTTTACGTATAAGAGCTGCGGATGGACATAGTCGGCTGAGCTCAAATTTCTATCTCATGGCGGTGTAAAATGAACGGTCTCGAAGAACTCTTTGAGAAAGCAGCTCCAAAAGCTGGTATTCAAGGAACTTGGTTCGCCGCTCGCTGGCAACCCGATATTGCGACTGGAGAGATGCTTAATATTGGTGTAGGTTTTGTATCAAGCGAAGGCGATCTGACTCTTAAACTATTAAATGATTTTAGTCGATTGGAGTGTCTATTCGATTCTAGTAATGCAGCATTTCATGCTGAGCTCGCATGCCAGGTAGTTGAGGAGTGCCTGCGCGCAAATCCATATCGTCGTGGTAAATTACTCGCTGGTATTACTATTGATGATCGGGGGTTTGCGCAAGGGTCGGATAATCAGAGCATTGTTGGGCGACTCTACTCCGAAGTTATTACATTGGGCAAACCTCGTTCTGTTAAAGGGAAAAGAAAACCGTTTTCTCCAGTTTCTCGTGATACCGCTTATGAGTCTTTAAAGGTATACCTAAAGAAATCTTTAAAGTTAGATTATGAACGACATGTTCCAAAGAACCCATTTCTGGAAATTAATGATTCTTTCGGGCGTGAAAAACTATATTTACCATTCCAAAAAGAAGAAGGTGTTGCGACTCTGGCTTCTGCAGCTTATGCAGATCCCTATAGAGTAAAGAGTCAGCTATATGAAGGGTTTCGTTCTGTCGAGATTGCGCTAAAGAATAAAATTAGTAAAGGTGCAGCTCTTTTCGTTGTACTACCCGGTGAAGGTTTATCAAAGGAAGCATTCGAATCATTAGAGAAGGAGTTTGAGGAGTTTTATGCATTTGTGCGGCGACATGATATCCATATGGAATCTCATGGGAATTTGATAGAGTTAGGTGACTCTGTAATAAACTGGTGTCAGGGCAAAGCTGCCTAGCCTTGAGGTTTAGTCTATAGCTGCGCAAGCTCTATATCCTTTGAGTTTGAGAACAGACTTTGTTAGAACAAAACTTAACTAAACGTCCGTTTCTTGCTCAAAGAAGGTGATGTTGTTTGGCAAAGTTAATCGTTGCCGGAAGCAAAACCCCAATGACTGTACCATGTCAGCCATTGGGGCCTGTCGTTGATTAACCGCCAATCCGGCCGCGGATGCGGTCCAGCGCCCGGTCACGTAAGTCGCCGAGCTGGGCTTGCAGCAAGGTTTCAATCTGCTGGCTCATTTGCTCGGTGCTGGCTTGTTCGCGGTCTAAAAGGCTGAGCAGGGCTTGCTGATCGCCGGCGGTATCTGGCAGCTTGGCATTGAACTTACTGCGTAAATCCTGCTCAAAACCGGCAAAGCGGGCCTGGGCTTCGCCCATCACCGCGTCAGCCACAATGCGATCCAGCGGTGAGCTGACCCGGACATTAGGCCGGGTAACGGTGCCGTTGGCGCGTAGCTGAAACGGGATTTCTGCTTGCTGGTTCATCAGCTGGGTCAGCTGCTGCACATAGCGGTTGTCGCCACTGCTAAAGCGTGGGGTTTGCAGCGCTACACTGGCTTGCTGGCTAAGTGCTGTGCCGCTTAGGCTTAATCCACCACGCGAATTCAGCAAGGCTTGCTCTAAGCCAAAGCGGGTGCTGCCTTCACCAAATACCCGCTCAGCCAGTTGCAGGCCCTGCAGCTGCCAGTTTACTTCCGATTGCAGCTGGTCGAAGATGGCAAAGTTGCCATCCAGCCGGAACTGCTGCAGCATCGGCAGTTGCTGCACATCCAGCACAAAGCGGGTGGCGGCATCAATGATATGATGCTGCGCGGTAATGTCTTCGATACGAAGCTCGGCATTGCCGCCACCAATCAGCAGGCTGATGCTGGCATTTTTAATCCAGAAGTTTGGGTAAGGCTGCTGCTTAAGCGGCAGTATCCGGCCTGGTAGCTCGCGCGGCTCGGGCTGCTCTTCCAATCGTGACCCTTCCGGCAGGTAGGGCGCAACCAGTTGATAGACGGTATACAGCTGCTGCAAGCGCTCGGTCCACAAATCGCCTAATAACAACTGGCTGATACCGGCCAGGCCGCCATCGGCCAGATTGGCGTAGGACTGCACTTGCTGCCAGTCGGCCTGAGTGGCTTGCTGAAAATCGCGCACCGCGCTTTGCAATTGCTCGCGGCTTTGCAGCAGGGCGGTTTTCACCTGCTCGACCTTGGCTTTGTCTTGCTCGAGCTCCGCTTTTAACCGCCGCAGCTGCTCGGTTTTGGCAGCTAAATCGGCCGCATCGCGGATATCGCCATCGGTCAGGGCTTTAATTTGCTGCTCCAGCTCGCGCAGCCGTTCACTATCTGGCAGTTGCTGGCGCAATTGCCGCACTTGCTGCTGTTCACTTTGTGCCAATTGTTGCAGGGCTTCACCTTTGGCGACGGAGGTTAAATTGGCCCGGGCCAAAAGTTCATCGGCATCCGGCAGTTCAATGGCAAACAGGCTGGCAAAATCAAAACCGGAGTCTTCGGTATCGGCCAGCTCACCGCGAAACACCTTACCGGGGCGGCGGCGCTCGCTGCCATAGGCCAGTTGCTCGACCGACACATCGCTGATGACGTAATAGCCAAGCAGGGCCGGCCACAGCTCTAACTCGGCATTGGCGCGGGCAAAGCTTACTAGGTTTTGCTCGGGTGCTTTGGCATCGGTGATTTGTAGGTCGGAAATGGTCAGCGACAGCGGAAACAACCCCAGCGACACCCGCTGAATGTTTACTTCGGCCCCGGCTGCTTTTTCCAGGCTGTAGACCATGCCAAAACGAATGGCAGTGCCGGCAAACACATAAACCAACAGGAAGATGGCGCCGAGTATGCTTAAAAATATCAACCAACCGGATTTACGGATCATCACAGCACTCCTTTAATTCATTTTCTGATACAGCTGTGCCAGCTTGCTGGCTTTCAGCAGTTGCACCACTTTCCATTGATTGAGGTGAGGCATCAGTACATGGCGGTATTTCAGCACCAGCCGGGTGGTGAGCCAGGCGACCGGGAACAGGATCAGCACGCTGAGCAAAAAGGCCGCCAACACCAGGCTGTGATGCAGGTGCAGCAGTTGCAGGGTTTCGCTATGGCTCAGTACGCTAAGTAACCAGTCTTGTTGGCCGATGTTCCAGCCCAGCTGTTCTAAAGGCGCTGCCAATAGCCAGAGCAAGGCTTTGCTAAAGCCCCAGACCAGCAAGAAGGTCGACAGATTGACGGTAAACAAACAGGCGATCAGCAGGATCAACACCGTCAGCAAGCCGAACGGCAACAGGCCGGCACAAAGGCCAAGTGCCACCGCCCAGCCAATTTGCCAGGGCGAGGCTTCCGAGTTCAGCACTTTGAGGATGCGCGCGAGCATGGTTAGCATGGTTCACTCCTTAAACAACCAACAGCATGAAAGGGTATAAGCTTACCATAAAACCAGAAAAAAGCGTTTGAATACAGTGACACTATTATGAAGCTGCTACAAAACCCAGGCGTAACTAAACTTCATAAAAGCACTGCGCTGATTGCGTTTTAGCTCCGTTTGCTCATCATTTTCGATGGCATTATCACCATAGCCCACAAAGAACACGGTTTGCGGGTTTAGCTGGTACGAATACAGCAGTTGGCTGGTCAGAGTGCGTTGTTTGCTGTTCAAGACAGCTTGCCAGCCGGTCTCATAATTGGCCAGGTTGCGGTCGATCTGGGTGTAGATCAGCGCCAGACGCAGAAAACTTTGGTTATTAAACTGCCAGGTTAGCCGCACATCGCTGAGATCAGCGGTAAAGACCTGAGCGGCGGCATACCGCATAGCGGTATGGGTATGGCGTAAGCGCAACTGCAGATGTTGATTGGCGCTGTATTGAACATTGGCTATCAGCCGACGTTGATCGGACAGGCGCTGATTGGTCAGATCCAGTATATTGGCTTCCTGCCAGTACAGGTAGGTGGATAAATCCCGCTGCGGTCGTATTTCGCCAAAAAAATGCAGGCCTTGCTCGCGAAAGCGCTCGGTATTGCCAGCGATGCTAAGGCTGCTGGTATCCAGCCGGTTGCCCACCCGATCCCGCACAAAGCCGCCCAGCTCCAGCGTACTGTTCATCTGGCCGGACAGGATGGCATAACTTTCTATCTCTTTGGCCAGCAAATCGCCGGCCGCATTCTCGGTGTAAAAAGCATGATGCAAAATGCGAAAGCGATGGAAGCGCTGTGGGTTGTCGAAGAACCAGGTGTAATCGCCGCCGATGGCCAGTTGTTGCCAGTCGGTTTCTGGCAAAAAACCCAAGTCAGCGCGAAAGTCCTCATCCCGATGCTGGTAGCGAACATAGGCGTGCCAGTTGCGTTGCTGATGCAGGTAGTTCAGTCGATAGCCCTGGCCCTGCAGTGCGCTATCGGCTGTGGTACGCAGTGCCGCTTCGGCCGTTAACTGTGCTGAAAGTGCTTCGGGATAGCGGGTCTCGCTGCCCACCCACTGGATGCTCAGTGTATCGTGCGGGCTGATGCGCCAGTTGCTGTCTGCCGACAGCACCGTATTGCGGTAATCGCTGGCGCTTCGCTGAGTGATTAAGGAGCCAAAGGTCAGATCGGCACTGGGCGCATAGCTGTAACTCAGAGCATGATTTTGGCTGCTACCTTCCAGCCGGGCAATCCGCGAGCCCAGGTTGCCCGGGATCAGCAGGGTGCTTTGTTGATCGTCGGTACTGAACAGGCCGAAAGTATGCTGCTCGATACGGCCAGTGAGTTTGGCACCGGCATTGGGCTCGGCAATATTGCGGGTATGTACCAGATTAAGTGGAGTGGCAAAGTAGTCAGCATTTTCAGTGAAAAATGGTCTTTTTTCGGCGAAAAACAGTGTAAAAGGGTTGTTGATGGTCAGCTCAGCTGCATCGGCTTCGACCTGGGAAAAATCCGGCTTTAAAGTGGCATTGAACGTCATGTCCGGGGTGATGCCCCATTTCACATCAAGGCTTACGTCGGTGCTACTTTCGCTTTGCCAGCCCTGGTCGCTGGCCAGATCACGCTGTTGCGCGATGCCGGTGACCAGCGCCGGGGCAATGATCAATGAGCGGCTTTGCTCGGCACTGGCAAAACCGGTGATGGGGGTCATTTGACAGACCATGCAGCGATTGCTGCGTTTAATTGGCGCGCTGGAGATCCGCAGCTGTTGGTCACGTGGTAAAAAGCGCACCAGTTCAAATGCCATCTGCTTGACACCTTCGGTGGTGGGCATATTCAGAATGTGCAAAGGGATGGCCATTTCCACTTGGTAGCCGTGCTCGGTAATACGGCCAATCGCTTGCCAATGGCCATCCCAGGCTGATGATTCGGTGCCGGTCACGGCGTTTTCAATCGAATCGGCCTGGCTGCCCAAAGGATTGACAAAAAACTGATAGGCGCGTTGTTGATTGCCGTAAGTATCGAGCTTTAAACCAACCACATCGTCGCCCCAAATCTGGTTGCGGTTCCGATAGGCTGCCCTGATTTGCTGTGGATTGGGGTCATGGGCATCGAAAGCGACATAAAGTGTGTGGCCATCTTCAAACAGATAGCCCATGGTATAAACCTCTGCTTTGCCTTCATCCAGCGGGGCGGTCAGGTAATAAATAGGAACTTGCAGGGCCTGTTGCCACTGCGGCTCATCCAGGGTGCCATCCAGTACCATGGCTGGCCCATCGGTCAGTACAGGAATATGCAGTCTGGTATCTGTTGCTGCCAGGACCAGGGATGAAGACAGCAGCAGGCCGAGTGTTAGTAGCGAGATGAAAAAATGAAGAGGTTTCAAGGCCCTGTCTTCCTGGAGTGCAAAAATGGCGCTACTTTACCTGAGCTGGGCAAGGATGCCAATCCGTGCAGCGGCTTTGTCGGACCAAGGCCCTTATCTGTGCGTCTAAAAGATGTGCGCCCAAAATAGGGGGGCAATCGATAAACACCAGACAGACCTCTGAAACAGCAGGTCTGTCTGGCGATAGCTGGATTACATCATGCCAAGGGCAATAAAGCCGAAGAAGGCCAGAATGGCAGCCATTAAGGCATACGGGAACTGAGTCAGGGCGTGGCTCATCAGATCACAACCTGAGCCCTGTGCTGCCAGTACCGTCGAGTCACTGTAGAAACAGGCCTGACTGCCGAACGAGCTGGCAGAGAGCAGCGCACCAATCACCAGCGGCACATTGGCATCCACCGCCAAAGCAATCGGCATCACGATCGGGATGGAAACGGCAAAAATCCCCCAGGACGAGCCGGTGGCAAAAGCCAGCAGCGCCATAGCAACAAACACCAGTGCCGGCAGCATCTCAGCCGACATATAAGGCGCCAGGTTGTCTATGACGTACAGTGGCAAACCAAGCTGATCACAGACATCTTTGAAGGTAAAGGCGGCAATCACGGTGCAGATAGCCGGCAGCATGGTTTTAAAGCCGTGCATCATCTGATCCATCATTTCATTGAACGGCATCAGGCGCTGTGCCATATAAAGTGGCAGAGTCAGAACAAAGGTCAGGATCAGCGCAGGCCAAATGGCGGCTTCAAACCAGATACTAAAGCCAACCAGCATCGCCATCGGCAGCACAAAGTTAATCAGCTTGCCGTGCTTGCGATCGGCATGCTCGAATTCTTCTTCCATCGCCTGCATGGCGAAATCATCGCCGGTGTGGGTTTCCTGCTGCGGCGCATCCTGCTGAATGGCGCCGCCACGGGCGGCCAGTTCGGCTTTTTTCATCGGGCCAATCAGCGGCACCACACCTAAGATCACCAGTGGCACCATAATCATCGCCAGCCAGGCATACAACATGTAGGGAATGGCTGAGATGTAGGTCATAATGCCGTTCGGATCGGTATCTGGCGCCACGCCATTGGCTACCAGCAAGCCACCAAAGAACACTGCCCAGGTGGAAATCGGCACAATGACGCACATAGGTGCCGCGGTGGAGTCAACCACATAGGCCAACATTTCGCGCGACACTTTGAATTTGTCGGTGATGCGCTTCATGGTTTCACCAACGGTGAGCGCATTGAGGTAATCGTCGATAAAAATCAGCATACCAAGGAAGTAGGTCATCAGCAGCGAAGGCTTGCGACCTTGTGCATACTGCTGGGCTACCCGGCCAAAAGCAAAGGCACCGCCGGTATGCACCAACAGTGCGATCAAGGCACCAAAGCCACCGACTACCAGAATCAGCCAACCAATGGTTTCGTCCTGCATCACCCGTTCGGTGGTTTCGGCAAAGGTAAACAGACTCTCACTGGGGGAAATTAACAGTAAACCGGCCACTGCGCCCATGATCAGGGCAAAGATAGGCCGCTTTAGCCAAATCGCAACAATCAATACCACCAGGGGGGGGAGCAAACTAATGGCGCTTGGTTCAACCACAGCTGCTTCTATGGCAGCGGCCAGGGGATCAACAACCTCTTCTAACGCTTCTGCAGTGGTTTCTATGGACATAGGACGTCTCTCAATTTGATTCCGGCGGGCGGAAAAAGATCGAAAAAACCGTGAACTGGGATGCAGGATCCTGAGCACGGAACGAAACCTTGCTCTTTCCAGCCACGGACTCTGAGAAACTG
This sequence comes from Alkalimonas amylolytica, assembly GCF_900107845.1. Taxonomy (GTDB): domain Bacteria; phylum Pseudomonadota; class Gammaproteobacteria; order Enterobacterales; family Alteromonadaceae; genus Alkalimonas; species Alkalimonas amylolytica. The sequence continues at coordinate 315,866 of NZ_FNRM01000001.1, read as the reverse complement.
CAATCATCTCAAAAGCTAACCGGACTATCCTGCCAAGATCCAACGCGAACTGCAATGAGTTGCGGGAAAAAGATGCAGCGCAAGTACAAGCTGGCCAAGGCCATTTTTTGCGCGGCAATCATAGCAAAAAAACACCGGCTGACAAGTGAAAATTTCTTGCCAGAGCCGGTGTTTTTTTATGCCTTAAATCTTTAGCAATTTAAAGGGGTTAGCTACCGATAATGCCGCCATCCTCTTTGGTGATGATCACTGTGGCGGAGCGGGGGCGGTTGGTGCGCCGATCCGGCCAGGTGCTGCTGAAACTGTAGGGGCCAGAGCCTTCGCCTGGGTGCTGAATATTGACGAACATGGTTTTGCAATCCGGTGTCATCACTACCCCGGTGACTTCGCAATCGACCGGGCCGACCAAAAAGCGCTTGATGGTGTGAGTGTTCACGTCAGCCGCTAACATGGCATTGTTGCCAAAAGGGCCTGAGCGCATCTGCGCTCCGGACATATCGGTTTGGATCCACAGCAAGCCGTTGGGATCGAACCAGAGGCCATCGGGTGAGGCGTGATGATTCTGCTCAGTAAGCATGGCATTGTGTGCTGGGGTGTAGGTATAGGCATCGCCGGATAACAGAAAAATATCCCAGTCAAAACGCTGGCTGGTGCCTTCACGCCAACGGATGATATGGCCACTGTGGTTGTTGGCGCGCGGGTTGGCGGCATCCGGGCTATGGCGGCGGCTGTTGTTGGTCAGAGTAAAGTACACCTCATTGGTGATCGGGTGCACCGCGCCCCATTCCGGCCGGTCCATTTTGGTGGCGCCCATGATATCGGCGGCCAGCCGGGTGTTTAGCAACACATCGGCCTGGCTGTCAAAGACATGGCCGGCAGCCTTGGCTTTGGCCTGAAAATCCGCATCTTCAATCTTAAGCGGCAGCCAGTCGCCACTGCCATCTTCATTAAAGCGGGCCACGTACAAAGTGCCTTCATCCAGCAAGTGTGGCCCTGCAGTAGCCGGATCGTACGGCTTGGCCGAAACATATTTGTAAATGTATTCAAAACGGGCATCGTCACCCGAATAAGCCACCAGCGGTTTGCCACTTTCTGGTTTAGCGAAAATCAACCCTTCATGAGCAAAGCGACCCATGGCGGTGTGTTTCACCGGCGTGCTTTTGGGATTGAAGGGGTCGATTTCGACAATCCAGCCAAAATTATTCGGTTCGTTGCGGTAATCGTCGCTGGCCTTGTCGGCAAAAGGGGTAGCGTTGAAACGGCTGATGGCATCGTCGCTACGACCGGCAGTTTCCCAGTGCAAAATACTGTGCTCATCGGCAATGCTGTAGCGGCGATGCTCGCGCGGCATCGGTTGCTGATGATTCACAAACAGCAGCGCCCAGTTTTCTTCGCAGGTCAGGTAGGTGCCCCAGGGGGTGACACCATGGGCGCAGTTGTTCAGGGTGCCACGGGTGCGTGTGCCATCCGGGCTGTACTTGGTGACTACCTTGGCGTGGCCACGTACCGGGCCGGTCAATTCCATCGGCGTATGGCCGGTAATGCGACGGTTCAGTGTGCTATCTTGCAGCAACTGCCAGGTGCCATCGGCCTGCTTTTTGATATGAGCTACGGAGACGCCATGAGCAGCCAGCTCTTTGTGGACTTCTTCGTGATCGCGAGGGATCCCTTTGCCACCAAAGGCATGCAAAATATTGGGATCGACGTACTCGTGGTTCATCACCAGCAAACCTTCATCCGAGCTTTGGCCACCTTTTTTAAGATCGATCGGGAAAAAGTGCATGCCATCGTGGTGCATGCCCATTTGTTTCGCTTGATCGGCTGCGCTGTGGCTGGCATCGGCCCGGTAGGCTGGCGCATCGGCCGTGAGTGGCGTGCCCCATGGCAAAAACACCTGCGTGCGGTAACCAGCGGGCACGGTGACGGTATCAAAACGATTGATTGGGATGGCATCAAAACCAAGCAAGCCGGCTGGTTGCTGCAGCAGGGCCGGAGCTGCACTTTGGTTGCTGCAGCCAAGCAAGCCTTGCCCTAAAAAGCCGGACACAGCCAGTGCTACACTGCCTTGCAAAAAACGGCGGCGGTTCAGGCGTTTATCCAACACTTCGGAAAAGTCCGGGTTGGCAGAGAAGTTGGCTTGCGGCTCTGCGCCTGATAAATCAAATAAGGGGTTTTTGGATGCCTTGGTCATAAAAGCTACCTGTCTTTTTAACTGCAAAGGCGCAGTCATAAGCTGCGCTGAAAAACCATGGATGCTAGCGGCAGTCTATGACATTGCGATGACAATTGCAGTAAGCTGGCAGCCTTTTGCGCTGGATGGCGGCTGGTTGCGCCTGAAAACGGTGTGCACTCGAGGGCCAAAACAGAGCTGAGTGCTCGTTACTGTGCCAGTTGTTGCAGCAGGCGCAGTCGTTGTTGCTCTTGCTCATCAGCCCGGTAAGGATCGTTACTCAACTGGTGCAGCGAGAAGGGTTCTAATAGGAACTCCGGCTCGGCTGAGTCGCCGTAACGGGTAGGTTGCCCCGGGGCTGGCGATAGCCGCTCCAGTTGAAAGGTGGTGAGCCAGAAAGGCTCGTCTGTGTCGGGCAGCACCGAGCGGTGTGCTCTGAGCTGCAGCGTAGTGTTACCAGACGGCAGTTCTGCTCTGGCCGTCAGCACGGCTATTGGCTGACGTCCGGCCGTCAATAAATTCGCTCTTAGCCGGTAATGGCCGGCCAGTTCTGCCTGCAATTGCACCGGGATCACCATATCGGGCCCCTCCCCATAGCTGCTTGCTATGCCGGTGATGTGCGCAACCGGCGCGCTGATTTCAAAGCCGGTACGAAGCAACAATGGCTCGGTGCTGCCATGCAATTGCACTTCGGCGGTAACACTGCCATCCCAGCTTTGCTGACTGGACAGTTGCAGCTGAAAGCCGTCCTGTGCTGGCTGCATCGCCTGTTCGGCCAGCTGTTCCCCTGTCCATTCATGCAGCAAACGCAAGGTAGCGCCCTGGGCCGAAACTCCCTGCAGTTGCAGCTTGATGTGGATGGGCTCCGGGTAGATAAAACGGTACTGACTGGGAAACAGGCTGACGCTGGCACCATGTTTCAGCGGTACTGGCTGGGCAATAAATCGGTTGGGTTCCAGCAACTGGCTATCTGCCGTTGTCAGCGGGCGCGAATAAGCCGGAATGGCGATCTCATCGGCGTATGCACTTGCCAGCCACTGCAGTTGCTGCTGCATCGGCGCTTGCTCAGGCTCTGCCTGAATGGGCAGAGGGTGCGCCACCGCTACCGGGCTTGCTGCCTGGCTTGGCTTGGTGATAGCGGCTGGGGTATTTGCTGCAGCTGCAGGGGCGCTTGCAGCAGATGGCCACAGCCACCATGCCAACAACAGGCAGCTGAGGGTTCCAGCTGCCAGTAACAGAGCTTTGTTCAATCCAGTAACTCCTGATACACCAGCTCGGATAAACTGAACTGATCCGAGCCACGCACTACCCGATAGGTGGAACGGAAAAGCCACCAGCCCGAGCTGATATCGTCGCTGTCAAAGCCATAGCCAGTCTGATCGGTAAAATTGACCGACGCATTGGCCAGTGTCACCTGGCCGCGCTGACGATCGGTCAGGATGCCATTGTGGCTGTAGTTATCGCTCATCAGCATTGGGTAGTGGTAGGGCATAAAGCTGGTTACCGGCTGACTTTGCGCCGCCAGCTTACCATCAAAGCCCAGCTGGCTGGCACAGCTGTTAAAGGCGGCCACATTTGCAGCACCACAGCTGGAGTGGCTGGCAACCACACCGTCGTCGGTGCCAGGCAAGAACAAACCTGTGGTGCCAAAGTAATCATTGCTGGCTGCAACCATACGAATGCGTGGGATGCGCGCATCCGGAAAGGCAGCCAGTTGGCGGGCACTGTTCACGCGCAAATCATTCAATACTCCCAGATTACCAGGTGAAGGAATTTCACCGAGCCACAGCGAGATGGCATAGCGCAGGGTGGCATCAATCCAACTGCCGCCGTTCGCAACATTGATGGCTAAGTCGGCCAGCTCAGAGCCGCCACCCGCCCCGGCAAAATCCAGTGTGGCGACAATGTTCAGCGGTTGCAGGCCGGCATTTTGCAGCCATAAAGCCTGATGATCCAGAATGTAACGGGTCACCAGATCACCGGTGGAGTGGGTGACAAAGATGCAGCCGCTGTGGCAGGTGCCTTGTTGTGAAAGTTGCTGTAGCACCGGCCAGGCATAGTCGCTGATGATCCGGCCGGTAATGCGCTCATGCGAAGGCCAGTCGATACGGGCGCTGGCTTTGGGCAACCAGAATTCTTGCCAGTAGTTGGCACCATCCTGTTCGACTTCCGTTTGGTTTGGTCTGCTGGCCAGTTGGGCGGGTTGAAAACCATGCACCAGTACAATGGGGTAATCGCTGGCTTCGGCTGAGCTGTGCCAGAGCGTGGCCGCTAAAACAGCGGTAGAGAGTATGTATTTCATGCAAGCCTCTATCGTTTATTGTTGTTGTTCGATACTGCTTCCCTGAACAGGTGGTTTGATGTCCGACCTGTCTAATCTAGAGCAGCTGCCACAGATTGCAAGGGCACCAAACTGGCGTCAAAGCCGCTAACCATGGGTGTTTAGCCGTGGTGCGTTTCAGTAAAAACGGAACAGCGAAGCGAGAACAAAGGCCCTGGCTGGTTAAATGGCAGGAACACTGTTTAAAGTGATTACTCGAAGTTTTTTTACTTTTTTGCAGCAATAAATCGGTTTTTAGGTTGGTAACGGTGTCGGGGCAGCGTTACCAACGAAAGCATGTGATGCTGTCAGGCTGTTAAAAAAGCCAGGGTTTTACTTAACTTGCTGAATAGCCTGGCGCACAGCTCGGTCCAGTACAGAGAGCACCTGCCGGAATACCCAGCGGATAAAGCGGGCGGTAAGTTCAATGGCTCTTATCACCCTTTTACCTGCAAAGGCCAGCATACAGGCCAGTAGTCCTTCCAAATGCACACTATGTTGTTGGTTCATGCCACTTTTTTCCAACTCTATGGCCAGATTATCGTAAAAGCTATGCACACCAGCGCCCAGCCCTTGTAAACCAAACACAAACGCAGATGCGCCTCCCGACTGGCGCAGCAGGGTGGTCAGTGCATCCCAGATTTGGTTCATCCAGTATTCGCTAAAGGTAACTTTATGGTGATCTTCACGCTTCAGAAAAACCTGGCGCTGCAGCCGTTCGCGGCTAATCAGATTGGCCCAATCGCCACGGGCACTGTTCTGGTAACAATGGGGTACCTTCCGCATCTTATGCGAGCTTACACGAATGCCGGTATCGGCGGTTAAGCGCACCACCTGGCCATTGTAAGGTGCATGGTAATAGGGCCATACCGGGGCCAGTGGCACTGGGTCATCACCATGAATGCAGCGGTAGGTGGCGTCCACGCTGCCTGGTGCCTGGAGGGCAAAGTTTTTTAGCCCTACCCGTGGGGCGCCAAAGGTGTATAAAGCTACTTTGTTGCCATAAAACTTTTTAATCCAAATGGCTGCCAGCTGCGCCAAGGCGCCGCCTAAGCTATGGCCGGCGCAATGCACAATGGCATGGGCATTGTTGCGCAATAACGGGTTTAACTGCTGCTCCATTGCCGGGCGCATGCTTTTAAACAGCTCGTAAAAGCCTTTATGGGCCTGGGTTTGGTTTTCTATAGTGACGGTGCGGGTGTTGGTGTTGCTCAGCCAATCGTAGCCGGTTTGGGTGCCACGAAAGGCGATGGCAATCGAGTTGGCATAGGGCGTGAGCGACTTCCCTTTACCAATCACCGCAAAGCCCGAGTCGCGCCGGAATAACAGGCCCCCACTGCGGCCATGGATAGCACCGCCCTGACGGCTAAAATCAAAGAATGTCTTTAAAACTCCAGTTGCGGGAGTAAATTCTGCACCTGCAGGCATTTCTATGGTGTCATAGACATCAGCAGCCAAAGCTGCGGCTATATTGGGTGTTAAAACAGGGATGCTCATCGTTGATCTTCCTTGTTCAGTTTATTCAAATAGTGCTGAAATTTTTTTTCAAAATTAGGCAGGGTGTTAAGTTTGTCTATATCGGTTTCGAGCTCTCGAATTTTGTGTAGCATGGCTAGGCCACTCTCAGCACTACTACGGACGTGAAAGCGAATAAAGTCATCTGTATCCATTTCGGATGCGTTTTGCGTTATATAGGCAAGCAGGCTATGAATCCCTCTCCAGGTCTCCTCAAGCTCTGCCGCATCCAGCTCTGCCTGCGATACAATAACTTTATCGGCATGCAAAAAGCGGCATTTGGATTGAAAGCCATGCCAATCCATATTGGGGTATTCAAGTGATTTAAGATAACTCATGGTGTACTCAGCACTCAGCTCGCAGTGCATACCATCGGTTAATAAATCGCTGGAGCGGCTTTTTAAATTGTGCGATGAGCTTAATCTAAAAAACAGGTCCTCATCCCCCTTAGTGGGGTAATCCAGCGCCAGCAATCGCACCGCCACCTGGCGTTCATGCAGTACCTCGCGGGCTTTAACGGTTTTTTCCGCAAAATAAAAGTGGCCGTCCGCATCGGTGCGGGTGCTGTCCCAGCTCCAGCTGTCTTCAAAGAAGGTACCGCGCTTGATAACCATATCCGCTTGCGGCTTATCGTGCAGAGTGATAGCACCTTTAATTTCTGGGGATACCTGCACATCAATCCGTTTAAACCAGCCAAACATACCGGCCTCCGCAGGGTTGTGGGTAAACAGGGCCAGCAACCCCACTAAGATGCACACTAAGGTGCTGCGTTGTAGGTGCCACACAAAACGTCCTCTGTGGATTGTGATTTGTGAAACTTTATCAAATTCAGTAAATAAATAGAATTAAAAAATTAACATGAGTTTTTTCTTATTGATTTGCGTTCATCGTTTAGCGTGAGGGCGTTGAATGTATTTTGGTGTTGCGAAGATTGAATGATGCAATAAAAACGGCAGCCGAGGCTGCCGTTGTCTGTTGGAGGAAACCAGCTTTATAGCGCAGCGATTTCCTCGACCTGTGCTTCCAGCTTACCAAGGCTGAGTTTGAGCTCGGCCTGTTTGGCTTTTTCTTTTTCCAGTACGGCTTCCGGCGCATTGCTGACAAACTTTTCATTGCCAAGTTTGCCATCCACCCGGGCCAGTTCCTGTTTGGCTTTTTCCAGCAGCTTGCCAAGGCGGGCCAGTTCGGCGTCTTTGTCGATGAGACCAGCCATCGGGATTAACACGTCCATGGCGCCGACTTGCTGCGCGGCACAGGCCGGCGCGGTATCGGTGCTGCTAAGCACAGTAATGCTGTCGAGCTTGGCCATCACCTGCAGGAAGTTGCGGTTTTGCTCCAGCCGGCGCAGCTCGTCGCTGCTAAGCTGTCGCAGCAAAATCGACAACGGCTTGCCCGGGGAAATGTTCATCTCGCCGCGGATGGTGCGTACTGCCAGGATCACCTGTTTTAACCACTCTAAATCCTGCAGCGCCGTCTCGTTGACTTCATCAGCCTGATACTCGGGGTAAGGCTGTAGCATAATGCTGTCGCCGTGCACGCCCGCCAGTGGAGCCACTTGCTGCCAGATAGTTTCGGTCATAAAGGGCATAATGGGGTGCATTAGGCGCAGCAAGCTTTCCAGCACCGTGACCAGAGTGCGGCGGGTACCGCGTTGGGCGGCTTCGTCGCCTTGCTGCAGCACCGGCTTGGTCAGCTCCAGGTACCAGTCGCAGAACTGGTTCCAGGTAAACTCGTACAGGGTGTGGGCGGCCAAGTCAAAGCGGTAATGGTCCATCGCCTGGCGCACGGCTTTCACTGTGTGCTGGTACTGGGTCAGGATCCATTCATCCGCCAGTGACAACGTCATGGCGCCGCCTTGCTGGCCACAATCCTGATCTTCGGTGTTCATCAGCACATAGCGGCTGGCATTCCACAGCTTGTTGCAAAAATTGCGGTAGCCTTCCAGGCGTTTCATATCCCAGTTGATGTCGCGGCCGGTCGAGGCCAAAGCTGCCAGGGTAAAGCGCAGCGCATCGGTGCCGCAGGCCTGGATCCCTTCCGGGAACTGGGTTTTGGTTTGCTTGGCGATTTTCTCGGCCAGCTTGGGCTGCATCAGGTTGCTGGTGCGCTTGGCCAGCAGGGCTTCCAGATCAATGCCATCGATTAAGTCCAGCGGATCGATGACATTGCCTTTGGACTTGGACATCTTATCGCCGTTCTCATCACGGATCAGGCCGGTGACGTACACGGTTTTAAAAGGCACCTGCGGCTTGCCATCGGCATCTTTAATCAGATGCATTGTCATCATAATCATCCGGGCTACCCAGAAGAAGATGATGTCAAAGCCGGTGACCAGCACATTGGTCGGGTGAAAGCGCGCCAGCTCCGGCGTTTGCTCCGGCCAGCCCAGGGTGGAGAAAGTCCACAGGCCGGAACTGAACCAGGTATCGAGCACGTCGTCGTCCTGGCGCAGGCTGACGCTGTCGTCCAGGCCATGCTGGCTGCGTACTTCCTGCTCGTTGCGGCCAACATAGACCTTGCCGCTGTCGTCGTACCAGGCCGGAATGCGATGGCCCCACCACAGCTGACGGGAAATACACCAGTCCTGAATATCGCGCATCCAGCTGTAGTACATGTTTTCGTACTGCTTGGGCACAAACTGGATGTCGCCGTTTTCTACGGCTTCGATGGCGGTTTTGGCCAAAGGCGCCGTGCGGACATACCACTGATCGGTCAGCAGGGGCTCAATCACCACGCCACTGCGATCGCCATAAGGCAGGGTATTGGTAATGGCTTCAACTTTCTCCAGCAAGCCGGCCGCGTCAAAGGCCGCAACAATGGCTTTACGGGCGACAAAGCGATCCAGCCCCTGAAACTCGGCCGGAATGGCGGCACTAAGGTCGCTGTTGGCTTCGCCATTGCTGTGGAAGCATTCGCCCTCGGTCAGAATAGCGGCATGCGTGCTCAGCACATTGATCATCGGCAGCTGATGGCGTTTACCCACCTCGTAATCGTTGAAATCGTGCGCTGGGGTGATTTTGACGCAGCCACTGCCTTTTTCCATATCGGCGTGGTCGTCGGCAATGATCGGAATGCGGCGATTGACCAGCGGCAGTAGCACTTCTTTGCCAATTAAGGCCTGATAGCGCGGATCTTCAGCATTTACGGCCACGGCGGTATCGCCCAGCATGGTTTCCGGCCGGGTGGTGGCGACCACCAGGTAATCTTTACCATCGGCCGTAACAGCGCCATCGGCCAGCGGGTAGCGCAGATGCCAGAAATGACCGTTTTGATCTTTGTTTTCCACTTCCAGATCGGAAATAGCGGTGTGCAGCTTCGGATCCCAGTTCACCAGGCGTTTGCCGCGGTAAATCAGATCGTCCTGATACAGCCGGACAAAGACTTCCTGCACCGCATTGGACAGGCCTTCATCCATGGTAAAGCGCTCGCGCTGCCAGTCGACCGAGTTGCCAAGCCGGCGCATCTGATCGCTGATGGTGCCACCGGACTCGGCTTTCCATTGCCAGATTTTTTCAATAAAGGCATCACGGCCCAGTGCATGACGATCGGGCTGGCTTTCAGCGGCCAGTTTGCGCTCCACCACCATCTGGGTGGCGATACCGGCATGATCGGTGCCGACCTGCCACAGGGTATTTTTGCCCTGCATGCGTTGATAGCGGATCAGTGCATCCATAATGGTGTGCTGAAAAGCATGGCCCATATGCAGACTGCCGGTGACATTCGGCGGTGGGATCATGATGCAGTAGTTATCCTGGCTGTCATCGCTGCCAGCTTTGAAGTAGCCTTTGCTTTCCCAGGCCTGGTACATGGCCTGCTCAATTTGACTCGGGTTAAAGGTTTTTTCCATCGGGTTACCTGCAAATCAGCGGGTGGACATCATCTCTGGGGTGATGCCAAGCTGACGATAGTGTTTATAGCGGGTTCTGGCCTCGGCTTTTAACTGCTCGTCGGCCGGAACAAATTCAATTATCTGCGCGAAACGCCGGGCAAAATCCGGCACATCGCGGCTTAAATTAATCAGCAACTGCCGTTGCTGACGTGGCGGCTGCCAGCTGATTTCAACTGGTGCGCCGCGGGCCGGGCCTTCGCCCGGCAGGTTATGTGGAATAAAGCGCTCGGGTTCAAATTGCCACAGCCACTCATCCAGGGTAAGTGCATCCTGCTCGTTGGCGGTCAGGATAAAAACACGTTGTTGCTGACGGTAGGCCTCAGCGCACAGCTGGCAAGCCAGTTGCCAGTGCGCCGGAATATCCGGCTGCGGCGATTTGGCATCCTCCGCCAGCTGGTAAAAGCGGACCTGCATCTAGTCCTGATCCTGACCGCAGCGGTGCAGCAGGTACTGGGTGAGCATGGGGACCGGCCGGCCGGTAGAGCCTTTGTCTTTACCACCACTGCGCCAGGCGGTGCCGGCAACATCCAGGTGCGCCCAATGGAATTTACGGGTAAAGCGCGACAGGAAGCAGGCGGCAGTAATGGTACCAGCAGCACGTCCGCCCAGGTTGCTAAAATCAGCAAAGGGGCTCTCCAGTTGCTCCTGATAATCATCCCACAGCGGCAGACGCCAGGCGCGATCACCACTGCTGTCTGAGGCATTTAGCAAATCGTGCGCCAGTGGGTTGTGATTGCTCAGTAAGCCGGTGGCGTGTTTGCCAAGGGCGATGATGCAGGCACCGGTTAAGGTCGCCACGTCAATCACCACATCCGGGTCAAAGCGCTCGACATAGGTCAGGGCATCGCACAGCACCAGACGGCCTTCGGCATCGGTATTCAGTACTTCGACCGTTTGACCCGACATGGTGGTCAGAATATCGCCGGGACGATAGGCGTTGGCATCTGGCATGTTTTCGGCGGCGGCTAACACGCCGATTACGTTCAGTGGCAGCTCCAGTTCACACAGTGCTTTCATCGCGCCGAGCACCGCCGCAGCGCCGCCCATGTCGTATTTCATTTCATCCATGCCATCGCTTGGCTTGATGCTGATGCCGCCGGAGTCAAAGGTCAGGCCTTTACCGACCAGCACGATAGGAGCGGCATTATCGGCACCGCCCTGATAACGCATCACCGTCATCCGCGGCTCATTGACCGAGCCTTTGCCCACAGCCAGATAGGCATTCATGCCCAGCTCCGACAGTTCGTCTGGGCCTAACACCTCAACTTGCAATTTGCTGTGCTGGCTGGCCAGTTGCACACTTTGCTCGGCCAGATAGGCCGGGGTGCAAATATTGGGCGGCATATTACCTACGTCTTTGCACAGCTTGGCACCTGAAGCAACCGCCAGGCCGTGTTCAACCGCCCTTTCGCCCAATGCCAGATCGCGTCGGGTTGGCACATTGAACACAATTTTGCGCAGCGGCCGGCGGGTTTCGTCTTTTTTGCTTTTTAGCTGATCAAACACGTAGAGCGAGTCCTGGGCGCTTTCCACCGCATGGCGCACTTTCCAGTAGATATCACGACCTTTGACATGCAGTTCGGATAAAAAGCACACCGCTTCCATCGAGCCGGTTTCGTTTAGGGTGCTGATGGTTTTGGCAATGATTTGCTTGTATTGGCGCTCGTCCAGCTCACGCTCTTTACCACAGCCAACCAGCAGAACCCGCTCGCTCAGCACATTGGGTACATGATGCAGTAACAGCATCTGGCCGGGCTTGCCTTCCAGATCGCCTCGGCGCAGCAGGTTGCTGATATAGCCTTCACTGATTTTATCCAGCTGCTCGGCAACAGCGGACAAACGGCGTGGCTCATAGACGCCGACCACGATGCAGGCGCTACGTTGTTTTTCCGGACTGCCACTCTTTACACTGAACTCCATGTTGACTCCTGGTTCTAACTGGACCGACTCGAAGCAACCGCAGCCATGAAAAATGCAGACTGGGTAAGAAAATGCTCGGATTTTGCGGCGCTTTCGTCGATAATAATTGTGATAAACACCAAGTTTACTCAAAAACGGCCGAGGTTTCAGCAAAAAGACCGGTTTTCAGGGGGCATTTTTTGATTATTTTCCGTTATCTGATTGGAGAAGTGGCCAAGTCGCAGCTGGCTGTCTTTCTGATCCTGATGACCATCATCATGAGTCAGCGCTTTGTGCGTATTCTGGCCGATGCTTCCGAAGGCGATTTGCCGGCGCAGCTGGTATTCACGATGGTTGGGCTGAAGCTACCACAATTGGCGCTGATTATTCTGCCACTCAGTGCCTTTCTGGGTATTTTCATTGCGTTGGGCCGGATTTATGCCGACAGCGAGATGACGGTATTGCATGCTACCGGTCTGAGTGAGCGGCGCATCGGCGTTTTTGTATTAAGCTGGTCGCTGCTGCTGGCTGTTGCTGCGGCCTGGGTCAGCATGGCGCTGAGTCCCTGGTCGATGGAGCGGGAATACGAAGTGCTGGAACGGGTGGAAAGCGATGTTGGGCTCTACTCGCTGGTGCCAGGGCGTTTTCAACAAACCTCCAATGAGCGCGCCGTGCTGTTTGTGCATGATATTGCCCGCGGCAGCGGTGAATTATCGCGCGTTTTTGTGGCGCAAAGCGAAATTCGTGACGGTAAACCGTATCATTCCATTGTTTATGCGCAAAGTGGCGCTGTGCAGGAAGACGCCAGCGGCGCCCAGATGCTGGTGCTGGAGCAAGGCCGTCGTTATGCTGGCCAACTGCAGTCACCGCCCTTTGAAGTGATCGAATTTGGCCGTTACCAGCTGCAAATCCGTGAGCAGGAAGTTGAACATCGTCGTCGAAAACTCAGTAGCCTGACCACCCCGCAATTGTTGCAACAACTGGACGATCCTGAAGCCATGGCCGAGTGGCATTGGCGGATTGCTATTCCCGTATCGATTGTGCTGCTGGCGCTGATTGCGGTGCCGCTTAGTCGGGTGAACCCGCGCCAGGGTAAATTTGGTAAGTTACTGCCTGCCCTTGGGCTCTATCTGGGGTATTACATGCTGCTGATTGTCACCCGCTCGGCGTTGGAAAATGGTCAGTTGCCGGGTTGGCTTGGCATGTGGTGGATCCACCTGAGTGCTTTGGTGATGGGGCTGGCCTTAATGGCACAGCAACACCCTTGGGTGCGACGCTGGCAGCGTCGACTGCGGGAGGCGACCGCATGATCCGCATCCTGGATATTTACCTGGGTAAAACCATTCTGGCCACCACCGCTCTGACGCTGGTGGTTTTGATGATCCTGTCCGGTTTATTCCGCTTTTTGGATCAGCTGCGCGCCATTGGCCGGGGCAATTACGATACCCTGCATGCGGTGCTGTTTAGCTTGTACAGCATGCCGGGCGATCTGGTCATGTTTTTTCCGATGGCGGCTCTGATCGGCGGTTTGGTCGGTTTGGGGTTGTTGGCCAGCAACAGCGAACTGGTGGTGATGCAGGCGGCGGGTTTATCCCGACTGAATATCATCAATGCGGTGATGAAAACAGCGGTACTGATGATGCTGGTGGTGATGGCGGTTGCCGAGTGGGGGGCACCTGCGACCGATCGTGCGGCCAGAGAGCTGCGGATTAAAGCGATCTCTGGCGGCAACCTCTTTGCGGTGCAGCAGGGCATTTGGGCCAAAGATGGCGATGATTTTGTCAACATCAAAGAGGTGAAAGACAGTGGCGATCTGGCCGGGGTGGCGATTTACGAGTTTAGCGATGAGCTGAAACTGGAAGCCATCATTTATGCCGAGTCGGCGCGTTTCAGGCAGGATGCCTGGGTGCTTCGTCAGGTCAGCCGGTTGCATTTTCATCCGGATCGGATAGAGCGGCATCAATGGCAGGAGCAGCGTTGGCGCTCGACCTTAACGCCGGATAAGCTGGGGGTAGTGACCATCAAACCCGAGATGCTGTCGTTACGGGGCTTAAGCGATTACCTCGACTACCTGCGCGCCAATCAGCAGGATACCAGCCGCTACGAGCTGGCGTACTGGCGTAAGTTAACTCAGCCCATTACCATTATCGCCATGCTGCTGATGGCGCTGTCTTTTATCTTCGGGCCGCTGCGCAGCGTGACCATGGCAGCCAGGGGCATCATGGGGGTGCTGACCGGTTTTGCTTTTTACATGAGTAACGAAGTCTTTGGCCCGGTGGCGCTGGTGTACCAGATGCCGCCGCTGCTCGGCGCTGTGTTGCCGAGTTTGTTGTTTATCGTGTTGGCGATTTATCTGATGCGTAAAAAGGTTTGAGCCGCCAGCAGAGCAGGGGCTCAATCCAACAACCGCTGTCAACGCGCTGTTTTGTACAAATTCAACTGCTTGCTTTGCTCTTTGCTGATCAGCACCATCTGAGTGTTGGTCAGTTGATCCTGCAGTGCCAACCCTTTACCCCAGCGCAGAAACAGCCAGAAATTACCTAGGCCACCCACAGCCAATAAGGCACGAAGTATGGCTTGCGCAGGCGTCAGCTGCTGGCCATTTTGCTGCAGTAGCAGTAAGCGCCAGGCTTTCATGCCCAGTGTTTGGCCGGCCCGTAGCCAGAAGTAAGCATAAAAGCCAACTCCGGCCGACAATAAGTACAGCAAATAGAGCCAACGCTGCAGGCCCTGACCAAAAAACGCGGCGGTGTCTTCATAAGCAGATAAATCCAGCAAGCCGGTATGCTCCAGGCCAATCACCAGCGCAAAGGCCATACCAGCAGCGGCCATAATCACCGCACACAGCACCAGTACATCATAAATAATGGCGGCTAAACGACGGGCAAAACCAGCCCTGGGCGCTTGTTCAAACATGCACAATCTCACCTGCTTTAGATGCGCCAGAGTGTAGCATAGCCGCTCTGGCTGCGAAATTAGTTCGCTTCGGCACGCTTTAATCGTCGGCGAAAACTGTACAGCAACAGCGCGACAAAACTTATTACCAATGGCAGGCTGAGACTGTGCCAAAGCTCTTTATTGAGATCAGGCCACCAATACTGCAAAGCGCGAATACCATGCTGACACAGCTGCATGGCGTAATAGCTGATGGCGACCACCGACAAGCCTTCCACCATATGCTGCAGTTTTAGTTGCAGCCGGGCGCGCTGATCCATCGACGCCAATAAGCGCTGGTTTTGCTGTTCCAGTTTCAAACTGATACGGGTACGCAGCAGCTCAGTGCAGCGCCCCAGGCGGTTGGAGAGACCTTGCTGACGAAACAGCACCGACTCGCTGGTGCGGTAAGCCGGCGTTAGCCTGCGCTCGGTAAAATCCTGCAGCGACAGCAGGCCATCAATGGGTGTTTCATTCAGGCTTTTGATCCGATCAAGCGCCAGTTGGTAGTAGGCCGCACTGGCTTGCAGCCGTGAGCTGTTCTCGGCAATCAGGTGTTCGGTCTGTGCTGCCATGCGGGTCATTTCGGCCAAAAGTGGTTCGTCGTGCTCTTCGGCCTGTTCAATGCGCTGTGTAATGTAGGACAGTTGTTTCTCCAGCGTATCGAGTTTAACGATGGCTTTGCGGGCCAGCGGCCAGCCTAGCAAGGAGAGCTTGCGGTAATTGCCCAGATCAAACAATTGCTGCACCAGACGACCGAGCTGAGCCGGACTAAGTCCGCGGTCTTGCATCAGCATCCGTCCAGCGCCTTCAGCATGTTTTTGAAAATCGGTCCAGATGCGGGCTTTTTGATCCGCCAGATAACTGCTGATGCAATGATCCGGATTGAACATCGTTGCAATGTCCTGCTCTTTGGTGCAGCTCTTGCTGTCCAGCACACTCAGCTGGATCACCCGGAATACCTGACCAGGGAAAGGTTCCAGCCAGTCTTTGGCGGGTAGGAAATCCAGTGGATCATCAAATAACTCAGTGCCACTGCCTGGCTGGATAAAGGTATAGCTGGAGAATTCGCCATGTTTTTCCCAGCGTAAAGTCGTGCCGTACAAAGACAAATTCAAATCATTGTCGGTTTCTTTTAGTTGCGCCCCTTGCTGCAACGCCAATTGTTGCATTTGCTGAAACTCTTCACTGCGGCTGCTCGGGCTGACCGTCAGCACAAACTGACACAGCCGACAAGGCGCCTGCAGGGCGGGGAAAGTGCGCTGGCGCAACTCCTGATCCAGCAGATCGCGCAGCGGGTGATTGCGTTGTTGGAATCGGCTCATTGGTAAGCTCCGTGGCTTTGAACGGGCTCATCACGACGAAAGCCGATCACCCGTACCAGCTCGATATCAAAAATCAGCAGGCTAAAAGGCGGTATACCAGGCATCGATTGGTCGCCATAAGCCAGCTGTGGCGGCACATGCAGCCGGGCGGTGCCGCCTTCACGCATTCGTTTTAAGCCTTCCTGCCAGCCAGGGATCACCTGATGCAGGATAAACTCTATGGGCTCATCCGGTGGTAGCTGCGCATCGAAGGTATCGCCGTTTAGCAGCCGGCCGCGGTAATACACCTGCACTGAACTTAGCTCCGATGGTCTGGCACCACTGCCTTCGGTAATCTGCTGAAAACCCAGACCAGAAGGCAACACCTCCACCTCGGGGTGCGCCAGCATGTCTTCATGATGCTGTCTGTTGCGCTCGCGCTGCTCGTCCAGGATCCGGTTGTCGGCATTGGCGGGCACCAGACTCACAAGCAGCAATAAGACTGCAAATAAAATACATGACCGCAGCATATTTATGGTTCACTCCGCTGATGGTGCTTCAGTATATCGCACAGCAGGGCCGGTTGGCAGTGTCATTTGAAACAGGATCAAGGCGCTGCAAAAAAATGTAATTTTTGCCATTTTGTCTGGCAGTTGAACTGAATACAATAGCGCAGTTTCCGGGCTTACTATGGTTTATTGAAAAGGAAAGGTATGCAGTCATTGATTTTTTCAGCGAAGCAGGTGATGCCTGATGCGTAATTCTGTGCAGGCCCCAGCTGCTGTAGTGATGGTACGGCCCCATCATTTTTGTTCAAACCCTCAGACCATGCGGGACAATGCTTATCAAACCAGCAATAGCAACCGCGATGCCAAACAGCAAGCTTACGCGGAAGTCAGTGCTGCTGTCCGCCAACTCGAACGCCATGGCGTGCTGGTGCACTTATTTGAGGATGAACAGCAGATAACACCGGACTCGGTCTTTCCAAACAACTGGTTTTCCACCCATGCCGATGGCCGGGTAGTGATTTACCCTATGTTTGCTGAAAACCGCCGGCTTGAGGTTCGGCCGGATATCATTGAGCTGCTAAAGGCGCAGTATCAGGTCGCGGAAGTGGTTGATTACACGAGCTACGTTCAGCAACAGCTGTTTCTGGAAGGGACCGGCTCACTGGTGATTGATCACCTCAATCACCTGGCTTTTGCCGCTGTATCAAAACGCACCAGCCCGGCCCTGGTGCGCAAGGTGTGTCAGCAGCTTAACCTGACGCCGGTGATTTTTAATGCCTTTGATCAGCAAGGGGTGGCGGTGTACCACACCAATGTGATGATGTGCGTGGCAAGCCAGTTTGTCCTTATTTGCCTGCAGATGGTGCCTGAGCCAGAGCGTGCGGAACTGCTGGCCTATTTTCAGCAAAGTGGTCGTGAGGTGATTGATTTATCCTTTCAGCAGATCCAATCTTTTTGCGCCAATGCCATTGAGCTCACAGGCAGCCAAGGCCCTTTGCTGGTGATGTCCGAAACGGCGAGTAATGCCTTAACGGGCGAACAAATACAGCGCATCGAACACACAGCCCGCTTGGTGTCTATTCAGGTACCGACCATTGAATCGGCTGGTGGCTCTGCACGCTGCATGATTGCCGGTATTCACTTGCCGACAGCCACCGCCTAAGCTTACGGGCTGTATTCTTGGTGCTAGGGCTGCAAATCATGCCTGGGCCTGCGCTACTCCTTTTGAGCGCAGGCGATAAACGGTAAATCGAGCTTACTTAGCCGGTGCGCTAGTCTGGGACGGATCTCTGGTGCCAAACAACCAATTTGATACACCAGCAGTTGCAGCTTGTCGCGTAGCAGCTGATCTTGCTGCAGCATGGGTTTTACCTGCCGCCAGCTGGCATCGGCCCACAGGATGGTCCAAAGCTCTGCTTTGTCTTCTTCCAGGCCGCTCATGGCGTAGCGGTTGATAAAGCCCTGCAGTGGATGGGAGAAAGCGGCATCCTCACTGGCTCTGGCGTAGGCCCCGCCTTTACCGTAGCGAAAATCAGCCGGTTTTAGTGGCAGCCAGAGTGGATCGCGGTAATACGCCGAGCCATACAGCTCTTCTTCCAGCATGTGGTAAAACTCGTGATGCAGCACATGACGGTTGAAGGCCATATCGTGGTGACCAATGTCGTAGATCAGCACTTCGTGCACATAATCGGGCACAGCCAATCTGGGCTGGCCGGCGACCGACAGATTTCGCACCAGCAGGATCTGCTGCAGCCCGGATAGCTCAAGCAGCTCGGTCGGGTATTTGCCCAGCTCCTGCGTGAGCATGCGTATGTAGGGCAATAGATCCTGATCATGTAACGAGACAGCATCAAACTGCAACGCCCAGGGCGCCAACTGCATTTCCATACTGTTTAACGTCAACTGTACGCGAAAACCTTGATTGAACTGCTGAACGGCTACTGCGGAAGGGGGCAGCAGCTCTGATGTCGGGGTGGGTGGTAACTGGCTGCAATGGCTCAAAAGGGCGCACAGCAGCAGAGCGACTGTAAGCTGGATGCAAGGTTTCATCCATTGGACCATTCGGTTGGCTTAAACAGGTGCTGACCACTTCGGCTGATGGCGAGTGGCTTGGTGCAGCCTTTCATCCAGGCTTGCATTTGCTCTGAATCCAGGGTTTTGACATGATCGAGCTGCTGAATATTGATCAGGGTACTGCGATGGATCCGCCAAAATAGTTGAGGGTCCAGCTGTTTCTCCAGCTCTTTGAGCGGTGTGCGTACCACAAATTCACGCTCGGTGGTGACCACTTCGACGTAACGACCACTGGCATGAAAGTACAAAATATTCTCGGTTTTTTGCAACCAGATTTTATTGCCTAATTGCAGCTTTAACTGGTTCAGATAAGTGCCTCCGGTTGGCTGTAACGAGGCTCGGTCCAATCGCGCCGGAGGTTGATGCAGCCGCTGCTGCAGTCGGGTAATGCATTGTTGCAGGCGGGCATCGGAATAGGGTTTTAACAGGTAATCAATGGCACCGGCTTCAAAGGCTTTTACCGCGTACTGATCATAGGCCGTGACAAACACCAGGTGGCATAAATGCGAACTTAAGCAGGCCACATCCAGCCCGGACAGGCTGCCCATTTGTACATCCAAAAAGGCGACATCGGGTTGCAGTTGTTCCAGTGCCGCCAGTGCGTCTTCCCCATTGCTGCACTGAGCCACCAGCTTTGCTTGGGGCCAAAGCCTGGCCAGCTTTTTTTGCAGGCTAAGGCGTAAGATCTCTTCATCTTCTGCGATCAGCAGTTTAACCATGCAGTGGCACTCCTAACTGAGCTATTGTGCATTGCCCTGGTTGCACCCGGATGGAAAAATGCCCGGCCTGGCCATAGGCTGCCTGCAAACGGGCCTGTAAATTATTCAGGCCGGTACCCTGCTGAGTTTGCAGCGGTTGGGCCGCACTGTCACTGACTTCAATCTGAAGTTGTTGTTGGGCGATACGAGCACTCAGCTGGATCTGGCCTGTGCCGGTGATTTTTTCTAAACCGTGCTTGATGGCATTTTCCACCAGGGTTAGTACCGACATCGGCAGTACCATCGCATCCGCTGCATTTGGGCTGATGTTCAGTTTGTACTCCAGGCGGCTGCCAAAGCGGATTTTCTGGATGGCCAGATAGCGTTCAATGATGCTGACCTCCTCGGCCAGTGGAATAAAAGGCTGACGAAATTGCGGAATGCTGGCCCGCAGATAGCTGGTCAGCTCTTCCAACAACAGCTTGGCTTTCTCTGGATCCAAATCAATCAGGTTGTGCATATTGGCCAGGGTATTAAAGAAAAAGTGCGGCTCCAGCTGAGCCTGCAGCAGGTGCAGCTCCATTTCGGCCTGATCCCGCTGTTGAGCGGTTTCGTGAATCTGCTGTTGCAGCTGCTGAAACTGAGGTTGGGTAAAGCGGTTTTTTAGATACAGCAATACAAAAATCACCCAAACGGAGGACAGCAGAATGCGCAGGAGGTAAGTGGCTGCTTCCCAAAGCGGGGGCAGCAAGGTTTTATCCCAGGGAAACAGCAGCATGCTCAGTGCCCAGCTGAGCAAAAAGGTCAGCGTTCCGATAGCTGCCATGCGATAAAAGGATACTGACTGGCTGGGAGCTGGCATCAGAAGCAGGTAAATGAAGACCAGAGAAAATCCAATCAGGTTAAAAACTTTGGCGTATTCGGTAAAGCTGGCCAGCAGATAACTCAGACTAATGTCTGGCTGGTACACTTGCTGATGCAGCGCGCTGAGTACAGCACAGCTGGTACTAAGAAGCGCGATCACCAACATATCTGCCGGACCGAGCAGGCGCAAACGCTGGCGTAATTGTTTGATCGGTTGCTGTATGGCAAGAGTTTTCATGTTTTCTCATCAAATAAGGGCTCTGCGGATCAGAGCCCCGGCCAGATGTATCAGAAACTGTAGTGAATGCCAAGGCTGTAGTAGCGCCCTAGCGTATTATACAGTCCTGCGGTGTAGCCCATTTCCCAGCTGGCGCCCCCGGTGCTGGCACCTGGGATCTGCGGCGTTTGCCGGTCCGTCAGGTTAAAGGCTGAAGCCGACAGTGACAACTGCTCGGTCAGGCGGTGGCTAAGTGTCAGATCAAGGTACCAAACCCGGCCGGTTTCCGTGACCTCATACCGAGACGGATCGCGGGAAATACTGGGCTTTTGCCGGCCAATGTAATGAGCCGTCAGGTTCAGGCTGCTTTTTTGGGAGCTTAGGCTCAAGCGATTGCGACCACGCCATTTAGGAAAGGCCATGCCGCCGACGGTCTCCAGAACCGAGGCTGCCGGATCCGATTGGAGTTTGCGTTCAATCAGGCGGCCCCAGTTGCTGTTCAAGCCCAGTGTGAGCCCGAGCTGCTGGATGGGGTAATGGTAATCCAGCGCATAATCAATGCCGCGGGTTTGGTGGCGGGCCAGGTTCAGATAAGACAGGTTCAGCACCATCAGGTCATCGCGCCGCTCAATCAACTGACAGAAAATATTATCCAGGCTGCTGCTGTCCATGCAGTTTGGGTAGACTTCACCCCAGGGTAAAGTACCAATTTTATCGACCAGATTGATGTCCCAGTAATCCACGGTCAGGTTAAGGTTGTCGATAAAGCCGGGTGAGTACACCAGACCACCGGTAAAGGTATAGGCCCGTTCCGCGCGAAGTTGATCATTGCCGGTGGTGACAATGAGCGCATCCCAATAGTAGTTGGCCGGATCGGTTAAACCAAGTGCATCGCAGTTGGCTTCGCGGTATTCGGAACCCAGCTGACGGTAGGCGGAAAAACAGACTTCAAACACATAGTTGCGGAACTGGCTTTGCGGCTGGAAAATTTCATTGATGTTCGGAGCTCGCACTGCTTTAGCGCGCGATGCCCGAACTTTTAAGGTCTCGAATGGCATCCAGTCCAGGCCCAGACTCCAGCTGTGGTTGGTACCAGCCAGGTTGTAACGGGCGGTGCGCCATGCGGTATCCAGACTCAGTCGCTCTGCTGCGGGCAGGCCATCAAGTAGCGGCAGGCGCAGTTCGGCATAGGCCTCACTGACATGGTATTTACCAATCAGCGGTTCACTGCGCATGCTGCTGGGGCCAATACCAGTCAATTGCACATCCGATGGGGTACTGCGGCTTTGTTCACGACGATGTTCAACGCCAGCTGCGTAACTAATGTAACCTGCAGGTAACTGCCATAAGTCGCCATCCAGGTTGGCTGCCAGGATGCTTTGTTGCAGTTTGGCGCTGCTCTGGTGCGGATCCAGTTTCAGGTAGCTCATAGCTTCCTCTGTCAGCGGCTGAAACACGTTGATAGGGACACAATCGCTATCACAACTGCGGATTTCACCGCTTTGTGGATCCCGAAAGCTGCCCCAAACGCCTTTACGCCAATGCTCTTCCCGGTAGGAGTTCAGGTGCGTGGTTTGTAGTCGGGTTGCACCATGCTGGGCACTGAGTTGCCAGCGATGTTGGTTGCTTGTATAGCCTTCTATTACCAATACGGCCTGATACAAATCGTACTGAAGGTCGCTGCCCATCCGGCCCATTTCCGGAAAGTAACCACCAAACAATAACCCCTGACCGCTCTGTGATACTTCTGCCTGCTGCTCTGGCGTGTAAAACGCATAATCAACCGGCAGTCGCGCCACTCCATACTCCACCAGAGGGCTGAGTCGGCTTTCTGAATTGGAACGGACATACTTCAATTCACCGGTTAGGGTGGTATTGGCACTGAGTTCACGGTTGAAGTTGCTGCTCAGGTTCAGTTTTTGCAATGGCACGGCCAGGCGTGCCCACTCATAACGTGAATAGAAAGAGCCGTAGGTGTCATCTACCGATAAAGCGGCCAACTGGGTAGTGCTGTTGCCAAACACTTCGGCTGAGTCTGGTAACAGCGGCTGAGGTTGAGCTGAACTATCCAGCCGGTAGGGGCGACCGTCCAGTAAAAAAGTGCGATAACTGCTGGAATATAGTGGGGTGCGTCGGCCCAGAATAAAATCGTACTCCCCCTCTTGCCCTGCCAGTGGGTTGTCGATGTAGGTTAAATCATTGGCAATGTAACGGCGATCCCTGCCTTCCACTGGCTTGGACGTGTGATAACTCACATGCAGATTAAAAAAGCCAGCCTGATCAGCAAAGGCTTGGCCATGAGTCAGAGTGCCGTACCAGCGATTGGCATCACCCTTGGTGGTGGCACCATAGGAAGCACTCATTTGTGTGCCGGTAAAATCCTGTTTTAAAATAATATTCACTACGCCAGATACTGCATCGGCGCCATAAACTGAGGAGGCGCCGCCGGTTAGCACATCCACCCGTTCAATCAGAGCGGTTGGGATGGACGATACATCCACGGTGCTGGTGCCGGGAATGGATGGTACATGACGACGACCATTGACCAGTACCAGGGTACGAATGGAACCCATACCGCGTAAGTCCTGCGTGCTGGTTCCTGCATAGCCTCTGGCGTTGCTGGTTTCAGTCCCGCTGGCGGGGACCATTGCCGGTAATTGATTCAGCAACTGATTGACATCTACGGCCCCTGACTGAAGGATCTCTTCGGCACTGATGCTGACCACAGGGGTATGGGTTTCCAGGTCGGTGCGGCGGATACGGCTGCCGGTGATGGTTATGACTTCCGGCCTTGCTTCACTATCTGGCCCGGTTTCATTCTCGGCAGAGAGGGCTGGCAGGGTTAGCAAGGCAGACAAGCAGGCCAGCGTCAAACGGGGGTAACGAAGCCTGGAATGGACGATCGGGTATGGATTATTGACTGTGGGCATCGCTGTTCCTTCCTTATGATGTTGTTATTTTGTTTTTGTTAGTGCTGCATAGTGTTGTTTTTTTAGCAGCCTCTTTTGATAGCAAACTGAGTAAATATCGACCAGCGTCATGGGTCTGGTTGGTGCTGCTTCAGGTATCAGTCGCGGTATCTTTGCTATAAACGGTTTGGCTGGGATTTTTTTCGCTTATGCATCTATGGCGGCTACCGATGACTTTGTCGCTGGCGCTGCTGAAAATGCAGGCTAGCTTGGGTACAGATGAACGATAGCCAGTGTGGGATGATGCATTGATGAAATTTTGGTTTTTGGTGGGATTATTGTGTCTGGCAGGACAACTGGATGCAGCTGCGCCAGCCACCTGGAGATTGGATGTGCTGCATGGCCTTGAGGGTGGTAAGGAACAGTTCCGGAAAAGCGGTTTATGGCAAGAACCCCTGCTATGGCAAGGCCCGGTGGATTTACAGGATAAGCTGAATCGTGGTGATTACCGCTTTGAAATCACAAAGTCCGCTACTGGGGAGCTGCTCTATGCTCAAAGCTATTCATCCTTATTTGCTGATTGGTCGCTTAGCTCTGATACCAGTCACAACGAGCGTTATTTTGAAGAGTCACTGCGTTTTCCTGCCCCTGAGGTGCCAGCACGTTTGCAAATTTTTCGCCGGCAGTTGGATAAGCCCGGCCAACCTTTTCAAGCTGTCTGGCAACTGGATTTACCCTCGCAAGCGCAGCCTGCGCCTATGCCTCCTGCCACAGACAGCATCCGGCTGTTGCAGGCGGCAAATACGGAGGAGCAGGCCTATGGCCTGGTATTTCTTGCCGAAGGCTTTCAGGCTGGTGAGGTCGAGGCATTTTTTCAGGCGGCCAGCGAACTAAGCCAGGCGTTGTTTCAGTACGCCCCTTTTGATCGTTTGCGGCCACGTATGCAGGTGCATGCAGTGATGACGCCGTCCACCGACAGTGGCATTGGCTTTCGCAACGGCGGGCAGCCGCTGGATACCCGTTTTGCCGTTAACCCCAATGCCCTGGGCATGCCGCGCTATGCACTGAGTATGGAAGTTCACGCCATTCGTAACGCCGCTATGGCTGTGCCCTATCACAGCATCGTGATCCTGACTAATTCGAGTGATTATCATGGCAGTGGCATTTTCCAAACCTACGCCATTGCCCCGGCGTTTCACCCAAGGCGGGAGTTTTTATTACTGCATGAACTCGGGCACTCACTGGCTGGCCTGGCGGATGAATACTTTCACGATACCCCGGGTTATGCCGGCAGTGACGGGACCATTGAGCCTTACCAGCCCAATATTACCAGCAAGGCGGGGTTAGCCCCTTTAAAGTGGCAGCATCTTGCCACCGAAGGCATTCCCATTCCAACACCCTGGAACCAGCAGGCGTTTATGCAAAACCGGCAGATGTCGACCTTAACAGCCGAGCCGCATCAGGGCGTCGTGGGTGCTTTTCTGGGCGCCAACTACAGCGCTGAGCATTACTACCGACCGGCCCTGGCCTGCATTATGTTGCTGGATATGGGCGACAACCACTTTTGTCCGGTGTGCCAGCAGGCGATTGTGGAGCAGATAGAGAGTCAGTTGTCGGCTGCGCCTTAATGGATGTCATCAGCCGCCAGATGGTGCTAACTGGTCTATAGTAGAAGCATCGAAATGGTGTGAGCAGCGACATGGAAAAAGTAACCGGTATCGGAGGCATTTTTTTCAGAGCCAAAGACCCAGCCGCTTTATCGCGCTGGTATACAGAGCATCTTGGGATTGATCCTGTCCCTGATACGTATCAGCAATCGCCCTGGTGGCAGCAAAAAGGCCCGACCGTATTTGCTCCTTTCCCGGCCGATAGCGACTATTTTGGCAAGCCGGAGCAAGCCTGGATGCTCAATTTCCGGGTGCTGGATCTGGATAAAATGGTCGCGCAGCTTACTGCCAGTGCCATCGAAGTCCAGCTGGATCCAGAAACCTACCCCAACGGGCGTTTTGCGCGTTTGCATGATCCGGAGGGCAACCCTATCGAGCTTTGGCAACCAGCGGGTATAGATATACCCTCGGCAGCGGATGATTAGCAGCCGGTTGGATAGGGGGCTACCGCTACAATGGTCTGCCCGGTGTGAGCGATCGGTAGAGGATCCCGCGCTACGGTTTACCCAGAGGCATAGCATTTATCGCAATTGCGCATACAACAGCGGTTATAGCGGTGATTTTATAGCCAAACAATGAAGGCGATGGATAAATTCGCTTGCGTGTGACAAAAGCCATCGTATAATGACTGCGTTTTCCCCCAGTGCCTGGGTGGCGAAATTGGTAGACGCAGTGGATTCAAAATCCACCGTTGGAAACAACGTGTCGGTTCGAGTCCGACCCTAGGCACCATTTTTCCTGCAATATTGCTTTTGCAAGCACTATCAAATTTTAATTGACAGAATACATTTGTCTCGTACGTCTGCACTAGATACAATCATCAATAATATTATTTTGCGTCGTTCCAGAGAATGAATTTGGTTAATAGGCGAGCAGTTTTGAAATTTGAAGATGACGAAGGTAAGGTTGTGGTGCCAAAAACCAAATCGTTAATCAAGGATTCTTCGGAAATCTACAGGGATTTAATAGCTAAGTTTCGTGCTTCTGGTTTACCTCTTGAGGTCGATTTTAGAACTCTAGTAGAATGGGTTAAGTTAGGTGACCAGTATACTCATCAAATTCATACCTACCCCGCAAAGTTAATTCCACATATAGCCAACTTTTTTGTCAAAGCATCTACTTTGTTCAAAAATGAAAAAGCAGTTTTAGATCCATTTTGTGGTTCTGGTACTGTTGCTCTTGAGGCATCTTTAGCAGGTTGTACCCCATATGTTTCCGATTCTAATCCCTTAGCATTATTGATTACTAAAGTTAAGACAACTAACTATGATGTACAGGAATTGTCCGAGGAGCTTCAGGCGATTACTTATAGGTGTAAGCGATACAGGAGTGCTCCAGAGATTGCTATAGTTAATAGTAATCTTTGGTATTCAGCTGAGAGAAAGAAAGCTCTGGAAATTATTCTCAGAGCTGTTATGGAAGTAAAAGGTAATGAAATTAGAGATTTCTTTAGAGTCTGCTTCTCAGTCACCGCTAAACGCTTTAGTAATGCCGATCCCGCTATATCAGTACCTGTTAGGTTGAAAACTAGAGAGCGGTTTAGCGATGCAACAAATAATAAAATAATTTCGAAACTAAAATGGTTAGAAGAATCCTCTCCACTCCAAGAATTTGTAAGGATATCGTTAGCAAACATTGAGCGAGTTGCATCTGCTAATCGCTTTAATAGTGACAGGGCGTCAGCATCAATTATTAGCAGGGATGCAAGGCGACTCGCCTGTGATAGTTTAGGTACAAAAAACTTTCAAGTCCCATTGATTGTTACTTCTCCCCCATACGGCAGTGCTCAGAAATATATTCGTTCTTCAAGCATCTCTCTCAATTGGCTTGGCCTTATAGAGCCTGATAAGCTTACCGTCTTAGAGGATCAATCAATTGGTAGAGAACACGCGCCCAAGTTTAGGAGAGTTATGCCTCAAGGTGAACTTCCTGATTCTTATGAAGATGTTGTTGGGAAAATAAAAGCAAAAAACGAGCTCAGAGGATTTATCACTCGTCAATATCTACTTGAAATGAAAGATGCCCTTGCGGAAATGGCACGTGTAACTTCGGAGAATGGTCACATTGTTATAGTTACAGGTAATAACCAAGTTTGTAATGAGACTCTTCGAAATGACGAATTTATAGTGACTATTTTGACATCTCTTGGGCTAAATTTAGAGCTCAGTCTAATAGATCATATTAAGTCACGTGGATTGATGACAAAAAGAAACAGAACTGCGTCAGTTATATCCCGAGAGAGTGTCCTGGTTTTTTCAAAGTGAATAACTAGTATTATGGAAAAGAAAATCCTCGAATCTAAGCTTCGAAACCTAATAAACCATGCTTGGGATCAGGAAGTCTCTTGGGCTGGGATTGATGCTTGGCTAAAAAACTTTGATGGAAGCTTTTTTGATCGTGATGAAGAGCAGTTGTACGCCATTTTCGCGATTTCAAGATTTATGTATTTTGGTAAAAGGCTAGTGCGTGAAATGCTCAAGTCCTTATATAGGGATCACTTTTTTTCACCAATTAGACAGCGAATCCGTCGCAACTCAGGTGGAACTCTAGACAAAAAAATAATCGATAATGCGTTCGATGCAGAACTTCGAAGTACCCGTTTTATAGGTGTTGGTAATCCGTCAGAAAGTGGAGCTCATTTACTGTACTATTTCCGACAAGTAAACTCTTTACCTAAAGATTTATTCGCAGATCTCGCTTCAACTCTGAGTTATCGTAAGGCTCAAGATAGAAATGAAGTTGTTTTTGATTTTCGAGGTCAAAATATTACCAGGCTAGTATTTTTTGACGATTTAGTTGGCTCTGGAACTCAAGTGACTGATTATCTGAGTGAATATTTGAGTGGTTTACGGCAATCAAATCCAACCTTAGACATTCGATTTATGTCACTCTTTGCAACTACGTCTGGATTAGAAAAATTAAATAATCAGAAACTTTTTAATGGGAAGGCGATGTGTTTATTTGAACTTGATAGCTCTTTTCAAGCCTTCGATGAAGGCTCTCGATATTTCGCAACATGCCCAAATTGGTTTGATAAAGAGAAAATGTCATTAATAACTGAGAGCTACGGTAAAAGGATCTGGCCTAATCATCCGCTGGGCTATAAAAACGGTCAGTTGCTTATTGGTTTCTCGCACAATACACCGGACAATGTGCCGCCAATTTATTGGGCTGACGTTAAGGATCTACCTTGGGCTCCAGCGTTTCTTAGATATCATAAAGAGTATTAATTATTTGGATGGTTCTAATGGTGACAGATAACCCATTTACACTTGCAAGAGCTTCAGATTTTACAGACAAGCAGATCAATTCTTTATGGACAGATCTTGGTTCAGCAAAAATTATAAATACTATTATTGAGCCAACTTCAAAAGTCTCAAAATTTATTCTAGGTGGCAAGGGAACGGGGAAAACTCATTTACTTAGATATTATTCTTACCCAGTAGTAAGACTTCGTTCTCAAGGTGAAAGCGGTGTTTCAATCTTAAAAAAGCACAAGTTTCTAGCCATTTTCCTTAGAGCAACTGGAGTAGATGCAACTAGATTCGAAGCAAGCTCCAATATTCCCATAAACTGGCAACAGCTTTTTGGCGTCTATTTGGAGTTAAAGTTAGCGGAGGGTGTCTTAGATGCCTTATGTGACATCCGGGATACTTCCACAGAAGAAGTTTTTAATGACAGCAATTTCCTCAATGAGATTAAACAGAGTCTATTTGGAGATGGAATTGATAATTGCCAATCGATTAAAGATTTCAGGAATTGGATAATTCTCCAAAGAAGAAATATTGATGAAGCTGTGAATGATGCTGCGTTTAGCGGAAACCTTGAGCTTAAAGCCCCTTTTTCAATTGGCTCTCTTTGCCTTCGAATTAGCAAAGCAATGCAAAAGTGGAACAGGGAGTTAGAAAATATTCCTCTTATTTATCTTATAGATGAGATTGAAAACTTCTCTAGTCGACAACAGCAAGTAGTAAATACTTTGATTCGTTACGGCGAATCCCTTGCAACATTTCGTGTTACAGGACGGCGTTATGCGGTAAAGACTCAGGCAACTTTAGCTGACGGAGAGGAAAATCGCGAAGGTGCTGAATTTAAGACTACGTATCTGGATAGTATATTACTTAGTGATGAGATAAGGTTTCCTGATTTCGCTAAAAGGTTTGTTATTAAGAGGTTAATTTCTGCAGGTATCTCACCTCGGTCGAATGTAGTCGGACCTAATGAAGCATTTGACCCATCTTTATGTTTTGAAGAAGTTCAGAGTTCTAATTTTTATGTTGACGCCATAAGTCGCTTAAACCTGTCGGTAAATGAAGTATCATTTAGAAAATCTTTTGAAAATGCTTTCATGAATGCCAATGGTGATAACCCAGAGGCAGCTGAATTATGCTATAAAGTTATTAATAACCTTACTTTAGGTCTGCCAATTGTAATTCAAAAACTTAATATATTGGTCTTCATGAAAAAGATGAAGAAAGGTGTTCAACCTTTACCACTCTCTGAAACTATAAGAACCGACGCTGACAATTTTATTTCGCCAACAATTAAATCCACAAGAAACTATTACACTAATGCGTATGGACATTATGCTTCAGATTTGTTTGCGCAGGTTTGCAGAGAAGCTAATTCCAACAGAGGTGTAGTTTATGCTGGATTTGACTCATTTGTTAAAATGGCGTCAGGTAATCCCCGAAATTTATTGATAATTCTCAGCAAAGCTTTCGAAATTTCCACTTTTCGTGGGATAGATTTTATATCTGGCCAGTCTCTTCCTATAGAGTTTCAAACTGAAGCTGTGATGGAAGCTGCTCGTTTTATGTATGAATCAGATACGAATTTTGGTAAAGACTCTGACACAGCACTTGCATCGGTAAGTCGTCTAGCATCTATTCTGCGTACAGCTCGTTTTTCAATGAATATTCCAGAAGTTTCTCCTTTGACATTTAGTTTTTCAGACGATGATTTAACAGTGTCGGCTAAAAAAATTTTGCAAGACGCGTTAAATTATTCTTTGATCTTTGAAATGAACGAAGGTAGACCTGATAGAAATAGTCAAAAACTTAACAGGAAAATTCAGCTAAACCCCTTGCTTGCACCCAAATGGTCATTGCCAATTTCAAGACGTGGCGACCTAAGTCTTAACAGAGAAACCCTATTATCAGTTTTCGATTTGGAAGGATCGAATGATTTCGATAGAATTTTGAATAAACTAGATATGAAGTGGAACGGCATTCCTAAGCCAGTAGCAAGGGAAGTTTCAACTCCGCAAAGGAGTTTATTTTAAATGCTTGATTACTCTTTGTATTATCGGCGTCCTATTCGGACGGATAAAATTCCTGAAGAATTACCTAAGTTTGATATTTTTCTATCTGCATATAACTCAAGTTTCAGAGTTAATAAAGTTTTCGAAGATGTGCGCTCTGAGAAGAAGGTTTGGGTTATACATCCAGAATATAAGTATACGATTGGTGAATACCCATCAGAGGGCATTAAAGTAACGCCACCTTCGACTGACGAAATTTCTCAAGTAACGGCAATTCTTGCTGAGTTAGGAGATTTAGAAGGTAAGAAGATATGTATAGATACAACTGGTTTTATGCGCCATGTTTTAATCTTCCTTACTGCTAAACTATCGTATCTTGAAGTTAAAGAATTTACAGCATTATACTCTGAACCGAAATATTACTCTAAGCAGGAAGATACTACTTTCACTACTGCAACAACAGGGGAGCCTCGTCCTGTAAATGGTTTGTATGGTAATAAAAGCGGGCAAGAATTTTTAATCATTAATGTTGGCTATGATCATAAACTTATAGGTGAGGTTGCTGATAACAAGGAAGGGGCGATTATTTACCCTATATTTTCATTTCCATCATTAAGCCCTGATATGTACCAGCAAAGTGCTTTACGAGCATCTGATGGCGGCGGTGCGGCTTTAGATAGTGCATGGATTAATAATCGTTACTTTGCACCAGCTAACGATCCCTTTACCACCGCTGGTGTTATCTCAGAGATAGTTGATACCATTGATCGTAACTATCCTGATGCTAATATCTATTTGTCTCCGTTATCTACAAAGATTCAATCTCTAGGATTTAGTATTTACTGGCTGTTTGAGGGGAAAGCTCGAAAGGGTGTAACTATGTTACTACCTGAGTGTATAACTTATAGCAGAGAGACGAGCACAGGGTTGAAACGACTTTGGTGTTACTCTATTGAGCTATAAGATTTATGTTAAAATACTAATGTGTGTTTGTTGTTTGTAAATAAATGTGTGAATCACACCGGTAAATTCGGAGGCGGATTTGTTAGTGGCTTTGTTTAGTTTTGGCGAGCAATCAGATCGGGAACGGGCATGAATGTTACCTTCTCGCCTAACTTTCTGTTTTAACTAGCTCATTTGTGGAATGCCTCAGATAGGTTGCGCATTCCAAAATACATAATTCTTATGTCTCTACTTTTTATTCCTCTAAGGTCAGGGTAGGATGGCGGGGTCACTTCATCGTATTTTGGAATTATGCAAAAGCAAAAAGATAAGCAGGTTGCTGCGGTAAAAATGCCACCCCATTCCATCGAAGCCGAGCAGTCGGTATTAGGTGGTTTGATGTTGGACAATGAAGCCTGGGATCGGGTAGCGGAAAAAGTGGTGGAGCAGGATTTTTACCTGCGGGCGCACCGGCTGATTTTTAATGCCCTCACCAAGCTTGCCGAACAAAACCAACCAATGGATTTGATCACCGTATCGCAGGCTCTGGAGCAAAACCAGAAGCTGGATGACGTAGGTGGCTTTGCATACCTTGGCGAAATCGCCAAAAACACGCCCAGTGCCGCCAATATCCTGGCTTATGCCGACATTGTGCGCGAACGGGCGGTGATCCGTGACATGATAGGTGTGGCGCACGATATTGCCGATGCCGGCTATGATCCCCAAGGCCGCACCAGTGCCGAGTTGCTGGATTTTGCCGAAACCCGGGTGTTTAAAATAGCGGAGCAGCGGGCCAATGCCAACGAAGGGCCAGAGCCCATTCATGACATCCTCAGCAAGACTATTGAAAAAATTGATGAGCTGTTCAGCAAGCCCCACAATGGCGTGACCGGGGTCTCCACCGGCTATGTCGACCTGGACAAAATGACCAGTGGTCTGCAGCCCTCGGATTTGATTATCGTTGCTGCACGGCCATCCATGGGTAAAACCACCTTTGCCATGAACCTGTGCGAGCATGCCGCTATCACCAGCGATAAACCGGTGCTTATTTTCAGCCTGGAGATGCCTTCCGAGCAAATCATGATGCGGATGCTGGCCTCCATTGGCCGTATCGATCAAACCCGGATCCGAACCGGCCAGTTGGAAGACGAGGATTGGGCGAGGCTGTCCTCCGCCATTGAGCTGCTCAACACCAAAGGCAAGATGTACATCGACGATGCGTCCGGCCTGACACCGACCGAGGTGCGCTCCCGGGCACGGCGGGTAGCACGTGAGCATGGTGGTCTTAGTATGATCATGGTCGACTACCTGCAGCTGATGACCGTACCAGGCATGAGTGAAAACCGAACCCTGGAGATTGCCGAGATCTCCCGCTCATTAAAAGCACTGGCCAAAGAGCTGAAGGTACCAGTAGTGGCGCTGTCGCAGCTAAACCGTAGTCTGGAACAACGGGCGGATAAGCGACCGGTGAACTCGGACTTACGCGAATCCGGCTCCATCGAGCAGGATGCTGATTTAATTATGTTTATCTACCGCGATGAGGTCTACAACGACGACAGTGCTGACAAAGGTTCGGCTGAAATCATCATTGGTAAGCAGCGGAATGGCCCGATAGGCCGGGTCCGACTGACCTTCCATGGTCAGTACTCGCGCTTTGACAATTATGCCGGCACCTACCGTTTCGACGAGGATTAAGCATGCTGCGTAAACCGGTAGCGCGGATTGATGTAGGAGCACTAAAACACAACTTGGCGCGGGTGCGCGAGGTTGTACCTGGGGCTAAGGTGCTGGCGGTGCTCAAAGCCAATGCCTATGGTCATGGCATGCTGCAAGTTGCTGAGCAGTTGCAACAAGCCGATGCCTTTGGCGTAGCCCGACTGGACGAAGCACTGGCACTGCGTGCTGGCGGAATTGTGAAGCCCATCGTCTTGCTGGAAGGTTTTTTTGATGCCGACGAGCTGCCACAAATCGTTGCCAGCAATTTGCAGGTGGTGGTGCATCAACAAGAACAAATCGATGCTATCCTGGCCGCCGAACTGGATGCACCGATCCGGGTGTGGCTGAAAATGGACACCGGCATGCACCGGCTTGGTTTGCCGCCAGAGCACTACCAGGCCGCCTGGCAGTCCTTGTCGCAAAGCCCGAACTGCTTACCTGGCATTCGGTTGATGTCGCACTTTGCCTGCGCGGACGATCTAAAATGCCCGGATACCATCGAGCAACTGCAACGCTTTAGTACCTGGTCGCAAGGTCTTGCCGGGGAGGTTTCCTTAGCCAACTCTGCTGCCGTGCTTGGCTGGCCGCAAAGCCATGGCCACTGGGTACGACCTGGCCTAATGCTGTATGGTGTTTCGCCTTTGCTTGGCAAGCAAGGTTCTGAACATGGCTTGCAGCCGGTGATGACGCTGTGCAGCCGGGTTATCGCAGTGCGGGATATTGCCGCCGGAGAAACTGTTGGCTATGGCTCGGCCTGGCAGGCGCAGCAAACAACCCGTTTGGCTGTGGTGGCAATTGGTTATGGGGATGGCTATCCGCGCAATGTTCCTAATGGCACCCCGGTCCTGATGCAAGGCCGGCGCTTTCCGATTGTTGGGCGGGTTTCCATGGATATGCTCACCGTCGAGATTGGGGATGCCATCATCAGGCCAGGCGAACAAGTGGTGTTATGGGGGCAGGGCTTGCCGGTGGAAGAGATTGCGACCCTGGTTGGGACCATTCCCTATGAGCTGCTGTGCAACATTACCCCCAGAGTAGATTTTGTCTACGAGGGCGGTGCTTAACCGCCCATATTGTCAAAGCTAACCTCAATATGCACCTTGCCAAACTCAGAGGTAAAGGGCATCAGAATTTTAGGGCCATCGCATTTATGGGTAATGGTGTGCTCTTTGCCAGAGACGACCACAGGGGTGGCCATCGAGAACTCATAGCCTTTCTCACCCAGAATCCGCTTGGCGCCACCTGTCACCATATTGGTGATTTCACCCACCATATCGGTGACTTCTTCATTAATTTTTGCTGGCCGCTCGCCCAGCATGCGAAACATAATTTCCAGCGCCAGTGATTCTTCAAAGGTAATGGAAAAGGAGCCCTTGGTTTCACTGCCCACCATGCCGATTAGGCCGGAGACATCACCCCGCGCCACCTCATCTTTTTTCAGCCGTGGCTGGCCAGGGACGATCTTGGTATTGGCCATGGTGCCCAGCACATTGACCAGAGACGACAGAAATGGATTAACGAATTCAACGTTCATGAAAATTAGGCCTGTCAGGTTAATGTTGATAATTGACAACAAGTTATTGGTTAAGCGTAATAGAGTTTAGCCAATACACAAGTTTTCAGATACGGCAAAATCAGCTTAATGGTTCGCTTTGCAGCGATTGCAAATGCCATGGGCTTCAATGGTTTGTCGGCTGATACTAAAGCCTTCTTTAGCAGCTTGTTCCGTAAAAGCGTGATCCAGGCTATGCGAGTGCAGCTCGGTGACATGACCGCACTGCTCGCAAATCAGCAGCTGCGCAGGGTGTTGATGATCAAAGTGCTGACACAGCATAAACGCATTGCTGGATTCGATTTTATGGATAAAGCCTTGCTCAGTCAGGAAGTCCAGTGCCCGGTAGATGGTGGCAGGTTTGGCACCTGGCTCGGTTTGCTTTAGCTCTTCCAGCAGCTCGTAAGCACCAACGCCACTCTCAGTTTTTGCCAGCAGGCGGAACACCTTCTCACGGATAGCGGTAAAACGACTGCCTTTTTGCATGCACACTAAACGGGCTTTATCGACCAGAACTTCAACAGACATTGCAGGCTCCTGTATTTCACTCCATTCAGTTTAACATAGTGCTCTAAAGTTGCATCCGGCAATTTTAGCTGCTTTAGCACCAAGTCATTCAATGGTAAAATAGCCAGCTGTTTTGTTGTCGCCCGAGAGATTGCCTTGACCGCCGCCATTAACCACACCTTTTCCATTGCCCCGATGTTGGATTGGACTGATCGGCATTGCCGCTATTTCCACCGTTTGCTGTCGCAGCGGGCGGTGCTTTACACCGAGATGGTCACTACTGGTGCTATTATTCATGGCAAGGGCGATTACCTGGCCTACAACGAAGAAGAGCACCCACTGGTACTGCAGCTGGGCGGTTCGGATCCTGCCGATATGGCACACTGCGCTAAAATCGCTGCTGAGCGCGGCTACGACGAGGTGAACATCAATGTCGGCTGCCCGTCGGATAGGGTGCAAAATGGCATGTTTGGCGCTTGTTTGATGGCGCGGCCTGAGCTGGTTGCTGCTTGCGTCGCTGAAATGCGGCAACAGGCCGATATTCCGGTGACGGTAAAAACCCGCATTGGCATCGACGAGCAAGACAGCTACGAGTTTTTAACCACCTTAATCGAGCAGTGTGCTGCCGCCGGTTGTGAGCACTTTATCATTCATGCCCGTAAAGCCTGGTTAAAGGGCTTAAGCCCAAAAGAAAACCGCGAAATCCCACCCCTCGATTACCCACGGGTGCATCAGCTTAAGCGGGATTATCCGCATTTAAGCTTTTCATTAAACGGTGGTCTGAAAACCATCGAGGCCTGCCAGCAGCAACTGACCGATTTGGATGGTGTGATGGTAGGCCGTGAGGTTTATACCAATCCTTGGTTGTTAAGCCAGGTTGATGAGCAGCTCTATGGCGAGGCTGCTTTTGCCAAAACACCTTTTGAGGTGGTAGAGCAGATGATCCCTTATATTGAGCGGCAAATGCAGCAGGGTGCACGTTTCTGGCAGATTGCCCGTCATATGCTGGGGCTTTTTCAAGGCGTGCCAGGGGCAAGGCAGTGGCGACGTACCCTGTCCGAGCGCGGCCACTTGCCGGAATCAGGACCTGAATTGCTGTTATCCGCATTGACTCACGTGCGCCACTAAGCCTGGCATTCCGCAAACCCCCATCCAGTAGTGAATTTGACCAATTCAGTGGTTAAATTCGCTATTGAAGAAACTGCTCGCCTCCTCAGGCTCACTACTGAATTTATAATCATGTTTCAACTTATTGATTTATAGAGGGAAAAAATAGTTTAAAAACTTGGCACGCCTCTTGAATTACCTAGGTTGTCATTTAGACCAAACAACCAAGGAGAACGACCATGAACACCAAAATGATGCTAACTGCTGCTGTTGTATTCTGCGCTACTGCCTTTGCACCTGTGCAAGCGAATGAGGTCTCTGTCAGCCAGATTATGGCGGATTTACTGCAAAAGCAAGCCGCCGAGCTGCAAGAGCAATTGCGTAATTCCGTGAAAGAAAACCTGCAGCAAATGATGGAGCAGTTGGTACCGAAAGTTACCGAAACAGCTGAATTGTCTACTGAGCAAAGCAAAGAAGAGGCTGCTGAATAATGCCTTTTGCCGACCAACTGTTACTGTTGTTATTGACGCCAGTATTGAGCATGATCCCTTTGGTCGCTGTATGCTCTTGGCTGTTATCAAATCGGGAAGGTTAAGCCCATGATTGCAGTACGGGCTTAACCGATTGACTTTTTCTTCACTGTACCAAGGCAAAGACTAGTACCCTGACAGTAGAAAGGATATGCTGTAGTCCTCTGTATTTCATCATAAAGAGGGTTCTATGAAAGCACTTGGCTTATTACTGCTTGGCAGTTTTCTTTTTTTCCTTCCCCCTGTTGCCGCCGTCCAACCTGTGAGTATCGAAGCCGATGAGGTGGTGGTGCGTGTGCCTATGCCTGGCCGGACTGTCACTGCGGGTTATCTGACTTTGCGCAACCCAAGTGAGCAGATGCGCCAACTGGTCGCGGTACAATCGGATGCCTTTGCCCGGATTGAGCTGCACACGCATACGCATGTCGATGGCATGATGCGGATGGTGCAGGTCGATGCAATTGATATTCCAGCGTCTGGCAAAGTAGCGCTTCAGCCCGGTGGTTTGCATTTGATGTTGTTTGAGCCGCAGCAGTCGCTGGAAGAGAATCAGTCTGTACCCTTGCAACTGCAATTTGATGACGGTAGCCAATTGCAGCTGGATGCCCGTTTAGTAATGCCGCCCAGGCGTTAAAGGAAGGTGTTATGAAAGCTAAATTTGCTGTTTTCTTAGCCTTGCCTTTGCTGTTAAGCACTCCGGTTCAGGCAGATTTTCTTGCTGTAAAAGTGCAGTTGGATAGCTGGCAAGCCAGCGCAGATGGTGCTTTTGGCCAGACCGGGAGCAGCCTGCCTCAAAATTTTAGCAGTAAGAATCAGCTGAGCTTGGGATTGGCTCTGGAGCATCCGATACCATTACTGCCAAACCTGGCTGTACGTTACCAGAGCCTGAAGCATCTGGGGCGGGCTGAGCTAGCGCAAACCTTCGCGCTGGCCGGACAAAGTTTCCCGATTGGCTCCCAGCTAAGTTCCAAACTAGACCTGTCGCACCTTGATCTGGTGCTTTACTACGAATTACTCGATAACAATTTGTTTGAGCTGGATTTTGGTGCCATGGTCAAGCGCATTGATGGAACTGCGGAAGTTAGCAATCAGACCGCACTTCGAAGTGAGCAGAGTGTTAAAGGCAGTATTCCGATGTTGTATGCTGCGACACGGCTGAACCTGGTTGGTACTAGCTGGCAATTCTTTGCACAGGCCAGTGGGGTTACGCCAGGCCGGCATCAGGCGCACGATGTATCGGCGGGCTTCGCTTTTCAGTTTATGGATACCATGATGATGGATGGAGCCTTGCGGCTTGGTTATCGTGACAGCAAACTGGAGCTCGACAATTTGCAAGGGCTATCCAGCACCATGGATTACTCCGGCGTCTTTTTAGGGCTAGAACTGAGCTTCTGAGTGTAGCGGCCACTGTTATGCTGCTTGTGGGGATGCTTCGATGAATCGATTGCTTGGTATTGGAATGCTGTCGGTGCTGATGTTTACCACCTTTTTGACGTTTTATCAGGTGCATCATCAGGTACGTCAAGATTTTCAGCAGCAACTAGCGATGATGAATCAGTTGTTGGTGAAAGCAACGACTTTGCTGCTGCTGGATGATACCGAGCAGGATATCAATGCCTTCTACTCCACGGCACAACATCATGCTGGTTTTCCTGTTTTGTCCATCACTTTGCTGGATGCAAATAAAGACGTGATCAGCTCCACTGGGCTAAGTACTTTATTGCAGCAGCCGGAGCAAGATTGGTTTGCCGACCAGCACCAAATTCTGTGGTTGCACCACGGCCGGATCCTTTCCAGCCAGCCTTTATTGCTCGATCAGCAGGTAAGGGGGTATTTGCTGCTGGAAGCAGGCAATCCACCATTCCCCTGGGCCCTTTGGTTATGGCAGCTTGCTATCTGGCTCTGTTTGCCTTGCTTGCTGTTGCTGTGGCTTTGGCGACGCTCGAACCGGCAGCGCCTGCTGTTAGAGCAAAGCTATCAAGAGCTGAAGCAGGCAATGATATGTTGGCTTGAAGGCGAGCCTGACGTGCCATTGACGCAACAGCATCCAATGACTGGGTTGTTCAATCAGCTCACAGAGCGGATGAAGCAGAAACAACAAGCTCACGCACAGCAAGGGGAGGAGCTCGCCAGGCAGCTGGAGGGCATCGAACAATCCAGAGTAGCCTTGCAGCAACAACAACAGCAAGCGCAGCAGGTCATGCAGCAACTGAGCCAGCAGCAAGCCCAGACAGAGCAAGAAACCAACCAGCTGTTACGCTTGCTGGTGCAGACAGCGCAACCCTGGCAGTCTTCCTTGCTGCAAGATGTACTCTATACACGGCAGGGTTCTGTGGCTGTACAGGTGAGCTATTTGCCCGACTGGCTGGCACAGCAAGCTGAACAATGGCGTCAGCTTATAAAGCCTGAGCAGACGTTGTTGTTGGAAGAGGACAATCTGGCAAGTGAATATCAGCTGCATCTGGCAGCCGATAGCCTGGCGCTGTGTTGTCGGGCATTGTTACGTTTGGCTGCACAGCACAGTTGCCATAGCCAGTTGAGTTTGCAATGGCGGCTGGCGGTTGCAAAGCAGGAATTGCACTTTCTGTTGTTACTGAAAGGAGAGTCCTTACCGGCTGATGTATGCCAGCAACTGGAGATGGCAACTGAACTACCTGCCAGGGAACTGGCACTTGATATTCAGCTATTTAGCTTTGGTTGTAAGCAGTTATCTGCTCAGGTGACGGCCTCGTGTCTTGATGAGTTAGGTAGCTCGATTGAGCTTTGTATCCCCTGCCGCTATGAGCCCTGTGCGCCACCCAGTCAGATTGCTAAAGTTCATCTGCTGGC
Source organism: Alkalimonas amylolytica (assembly GCF_900107845.1). Lineage (GTDB taxonomy): Bacteria > Pseudomonadota > Gammaproteobacteria > Enterobacterales > Alteromonadaceae > Alkalimonas > Alkalimonas amylolytica. Next base: position 276,452 of record NZ_FNRM01000001.1, on the reverse strand, counting down.
TGAACCTAAGCTGATATCCCCTGCTCAGTTGCAAAGCCTGAAGCTGGTTTGCCATCAACTACAGCATCACCACAGCCTTGGCGAATGGCAGGCTGCACAATCTGAGCCCACCGAGCCGCTGCTGGTAGTGTTGCCTGAGCCACAGCATCAGGAGGCCCATGGCTACCAAAGTCTATTAGCAAGGCCAGGCTGTCTTGCTCTGTCAACGGCCAGTCAACTGGATAGCTGGCAGCCTTTCGCTTCATCACCGGTGTTGCCTTTGCCACAGACGGCATCAGAATTAGCCACTGCTTTGCAGCAGCTTGAGGCGTATTCGCCTGCTGCGGTGCGATTACTGGTGGTCGATGACAATGAAACCAATCAAGCGTTTATTCAGGCAATGCTGGCTAGCTTTCCGCTGCAACTTACTGCGGCTATGACAGGGCTGCAAGCATTGGAGTTATGTCAGCAACAAGTATTCGATTTAATTTTGATGGACATTCAGTTGCCCGATCTTTCCGGAGTAGAGGTAACCCGACAACTTCGGCAATTAGCGAATTACCAGCAGGTGCCTATCCTCGCTTTTACCGCCCATGCATTACCGGATGAAATTGCTTTGTTCAAACAAGCTGGCATGAATGATGTGGTAATAAAGCCGCTCGATGCACCTAAATTGACTAATCTGATGAAGTGGTGTCGTCCTCGTCCGCCCGGATCCGGCTGACTTCAAAGTGACTGCTAAGAAGCTGTTGCAGTGCCTCCAGGTAGTGCGGTTGTGGTTGCAAATGAAGCAAGGGTAATAGCTCATCCCCTAGCGGACTGAATTTGTAATATTGCAATACCAAGCCATTGTGTCTGGCAGTGCAATGCAATCGCTGTTGCTGAATACAGAGCTGAATGCTATCGCCTTTTGCCAGCTCACCACTTTCAATCTCAGCATGGTGCAGTAGTCCGGTGTCCATCAGGCTGAGAATAGCCGGATAACTGAGCTTATATTGGCTCAGATTAAGCAGTGCCTTGCCACGGCCAGTCAGTAACTGGAACAGCGATGGCCGTCGAAACACACCAAAATAGATACGACCCGATCCTTCGCTGCTATTTCGGCAGCATAAACTTGCTGCCTGTTGCAGTGCCAGCGCTTCTTTGTGGCTCATTTGCTTAAGCATATACAGGGTTTTTAACGAAAACTGACCTGGTGCTGCAATTTCACAGGCCAGGATCTTTGCCCACAGCTGTTGCATACTCGGGTTGGCGATATTGAGTGCCAGCTCACAATAATGATGAAACCAATCTGGATCTACTTCTGTTTCTATCACTTGCTCGGGTGCATAATCAGCACTTAACGCTATAATCCGTTCCAAATTAAGCTGCTGACGCTCTTGCTGCATCCGTAAGCGACGTTGCAAGCGTTGCGATAAAGGCAGCTAGTCCAGCCCGGTTTGCTGGCTGAGTTGTACCCCCGCATAGGCAGTGAGTCGTCGGTATTTCGCAAAAAAACGCTGCGATCGCTTTGCGCTGCTCGTTGAGCCTGTGGCTTTTTTACTGGCTGGCTTGTTGATAGTCTGTGCCGGGGTTGAGACAACAACGGGCTGGTTGCTGGTTTTGGGTATTGTCAGCTTACTCATTACAACACACAGTTTTATTGATCTGTTCTTGATACTGGCAGTTGTCATGCTGAAGTGCAAGCTCTGTCAGCTGAGCTTATTTTCTGGCCCTGTGATGTACTGCAAGGTGGCAAAGCGAGTAATTCAGTGATATTTATAACGATAGAGTCGGTAATACATTGCGATTGACGGAACTCTGTATATTATTAATTGAGGAGTTTCGTATTGAGAATGCTCTCTAAATCTAATTCTAGTAGTAACTAAGGATTGTGCATGGTGCCTGAAGCAAACCCAGATGATTTCCTGTTCCTGGCAGACGATGAAGATGCATCGGAAGCAACAGACCATACGGTTGGTGAATGGCAGTTACTTATTGTTGATGACGATGAGGAGATCCATACAGTTACCAAGCTTGCACTTTCTGATGTGGTTGTGGAAGGCCGTAAGTTGGTGTTTCACCATGCTTATTCCGGTAAAGAGGCTGTGCAGTTTTTGCGGAACCATGACAACATCGCACTGGTGCTGCTGGATGTAGTGATGGAAACCGATGATGCTGGCCTGAAAGTGGTGGAGCAGATTCGGGATGAACTCAAACTGGAAGATACCCGCATCATACTTCGGACCGGTCAACCAGGTTATGCACCAGAAGAAAGTGTGATCAAAGAATACGACATCAATGATTACAAGACCAAAACAGAGCTGACCCGAAGTAAACTCGTTACCACTATTATCGCATCGATTCGTTCCTATCAGCAAATTCGTACCATTAACCAGAATCGCATTGGCTTGCAAAAAATTATCAATGCAGGTGCCAACCTGCTGGAGCAGCACTCGCTGCATGAGTTTTCTGAAGGTGTGGTGACACAGATTGCTTCCTTGATTGGTCTGGATGCTGAAGGGGTACTTTGTGCGCAAATAGAAGATGATGGTAGCAATGCCGATAGCATCTATGTACTTGGCGCTGCTGGTCATTATGCTCCATTTATCAAATGTCGGCTCGAACGGATAGACAATAAGCGCATCATTCATCAAATCAACGATTGCTTGCGCAGTAAGCGGAATATTTTTACCGAAAAAGATACGACGCTTTATTTGGGTGCTGAACACCATGGTGCTGCGGTATATCTTGAAACCAACCGTGCTATCGAAGATTTTGACCGTCAGTTGATCGAAGTATTTCTGAGCAATATTTCTGTTGGGTATGAAAATGTCACTTTGTTCCAGCAGTTACGGCATGCAGCCTACATTGACCCTCTAACCAAAACACCCAATCGCAATGAATTTACCTGCCTGCTGGCCGATACAAGACAGCTTGGCGCTCAAGATAGCGTCGCTGTTTTGATTGATATTAATCACTTCTCGGATGTCAATGATGGCTTGGGGCAGGAGGTTGGCAATGAGTTGCTGATTGCTATCACCCAGCGCCTGGTACAGGAGTTTGGCAATGACGCTCAGATCGGTCGTATCGGTGCCGATGTGTTCGGTATGATTGGCTCGGAGCAGGTATTAACACCGCAAGCGCTGGATGCACTTTTCCTGGAGCCATTTCAGGCTTCGGAGCATAGCCTGCAGGTAGACGCCACCTATGGTTTTTGCCGCTTGTCCGAAAGCAGCGAGCAGGGATTGACCATCTTAAAGCATGTTTATATTGCGCTGAACCGGGCAAAGAAAAATATTAGCCGTAATTATGAGTTTTATCAGCAACAGATGGAAGACGAAACCGCTGAACGGTTGGCTTTACTGCGAACTTTACGGCAGGACTTTGCTCAGGATCGCTTGCAGCTGTGGTTTCAGCCCCAGATCTGTCTGAAAAGCCGCAAGGCGATAGGCATGGAAGCCTTGTTGCGCTGGCCGCAGCAAGGTGGTGGTTTCGTTTCCCCTGCGGTGTTTATTCCGCTGGCTGAGTACTCCGGACTGATTGTCGAAATTGGTGCCTGGGTGTTGCAACAGGCCTGTATGCAGTTAAAAGAACTGGAGAGGATGGGCTTCAAGGAGTTACGCATTGCAGTGAATGTTTCCATGCCGCAGTTTCGCAGCCCACATTTTGTCGAGTCGGTGATCAACTGTGTTACTGAATACCAGGTCAAGCCGGAGTTGCTGGAGTTGGAAATTACAGAATCGGTCGTGATGGACGATCCTAAAGTGGTAATTTCTGCTTTAAAAGAGCTGCAAAGTTTTGGCATCAAAGTAGCTATTGATGATTTTGGTATTGGCTTTTCATCGCTCAGTTATTTGCAGCAGCTGCCGCTGGATCGCATCAAAATTGACCGTGCTTTTGTCAATGATATTGAAAAACCTAATGGCGCGGCTATCGCTGAAACCATTGTTAATCTAGGCAAGCGCTTAGGTCTTCATACCATTGCCGAGGGGGTAGAAACAGTGGCGCAGGAACGGGTGATTCTGGCGATGGGCTGTGATGAGGTGCAAGGTTTTTTATATGCCAAACCAATGGCAAAAGATGAGCTGGTAGCTTTTATTAAGCAGCAGAAAAAATAAGCGGGATAGACAAACCAATAAAAAACCGGCGTTTGCCGGTTTTTTTGTGAGCGATCATTATACCCTGAACTGGCGTGCGACTTGCTCCAGGCTCTGTGCCAGGTTGGCCAACTCGCTACTGGCTTTGGCAATGTTATTGGCACTGCTCGAACTGTGCTCCGTATGGGTATAGATCTCATCGACATGATTGACAATGGTGGTTGCCATTTTTTGTTGATCAACGGTGGCATCGGCAATTTGCTGGTTCATTAAGCGGATTTGATGGATGCTTTGGGTGATCAGTGTTAAAGCTTCGCCAGCTTGATTGGCAGAGGCAACACTTTCATCGGCCTGGCTGGTACTTTGCTCCATCTTCAGCACGGCCGAGCGGGCTGCGCTTTGCAATTGCTCAATGGTTTTCTGAATTTGCTCGGTAGATGCTTGGGTGCGTGATGCCAGAGTGCGAACTTCATCGGCTACCACCGCAAAACCACGGCCCTGTTCACCGGCACGTGCAGCTTCAATGGCTGCATTGAGCGCCAGCAAGTTGGTTTGCTCAGCGATGCCTTTGATCACATCCAATACAGCACCTACTTTATTGGCATCATTTTCCAGCTGAGTAATCACTGTTGAAGCTTCCTGGACGTTGCCAGCCAGTCGCTTAATGTTGCTTACCGTTTGCTCAACCGTATTTTGGCCTCGATTAGCCGCTTCGCCTGAGTCATTGGCGGCATGCGAAGCTTCATTGGCACTGCTGGCTTCTGCCATCACACTGTGGTTCATCTGATCGACTGCCTGGCGGGCCTGATCGGCCGCCTGGCGCTGCACTTGAATGGTTTTGTTGGTATCTTCAGTGAGTTCATTTAAATCTTTTGCCAGCGATGACAGCGGTAAAGCGGTATTAACCACATCTTTGACGATGCCCTGCAGTTTCTCCATAAAGGTGTTAAACCAGTATGCAAGATCACCGAGTTCATCTTTACTCTGTGTCTTGATGCGCACGGTGAGATCACCATCTTCTTTTGCCAGATCACGCAAGGAAGCAATGATGCTGTTCAGGTTGTTGCGAATACCCGTTACGATTGGAATGGCAGTACCAAACAGCACCACAGTGGTGATCAGGCCCATCAGCATACCAACCATAATCAGGCGGGAGGCTTGCTCACTAGCGGCATCAATGGCCTCGGTGAATTCGGCCTCTTTCACATCACGAAAGTTGGACAACAACTGTAAGGTCTGTTCGTAATGTTCATTCATCCGCTCACTGCGCTGAGCTAAGGTGGTAAAGTCAGCGGTGTTATTGACCATTTCCTCCGAGATGGTATAAGCCGCTCGGTAGTAGGTATCAAAACTCTGATTGATGGTGCGTACTTCCTGAGCAAAGCGCTGATCCAACTGACTGACGCGTTGCAAGCTCTGGCTCATTTGCTGGGAAAACTGCTGCGCCATCTGCAGTGAGTCTTCGTCGCCAGTGGTAACGGCACTGGCCAGCGATTCGCTGATCCGCTCCAGCAACACCAGGCTGTTTTCTGCGGCCTGCAAGACAGGGAATTGCACATCTCTGGTATTTTCTAAGGTACGGGCATTATTTTGCGCTGTGCTGGTTGCCAGAGTTAGGTAAATTAAAAAGCTGATGGTACCAATGAGTGGGATCAGGTAGATTTTTTTTGCAATGGATAGTTGCTTCAGGAATTCCATAGAGTGTTAGCCTCTGTCACTTCGGGGGGGCTGTTGCTTATTGTTTTATCAGTATAGTCAGAAAGTTGTGAAGCGCGGCATTGAAAGTAGAAAAAATTAACAAAAAATGCTTGCCAGGTGCGGTGAGGTGGCAAACGAAACAGCAGGGACTGAAACCAGCCCCTGCTTTGGGAGCGATTACGCCTTATTGGCACGCTCATAGGACGTCAGAATCTCAGCTTTGGCAGCTGCTGCGTCGGCCCAACCAACAACTTTGACCCACTTGCCTGGCTCCAACTCTTTGTAGCGCTCAAAGAAGTGCTGAATTTGCTGTTTCAGCAGCTCTGGCACATCGTTGATGTCCTGAATATGATCATACAGCTTGGTCAGTTTGCTGACCGGTACCGCAATGACTTTGGCATCTTCACCGGACTCATCCGACATATTCAGCACACCAACCGGACGACATTTGATCACCGCGCCTGGCACCAGCGGGTACGGCGTTGGCACCAGCACATCGACCGGATCACCATCCAGCGACAGCGTCTGGTTGACGAAGCCGTAGTTGCACGGATAGAACATCGGGGTGGACATAAAGCGATCTACCCAAACTGTGCCGGTGTCTTTATCTACTTCGTATTTAATAGGGTCGGCATTGGCCGGAATTTCAATGATGACATTGATTTCATCGGGCAGGTTCTTGCCTGCAGTTACATCGCTTAAGCTCATGGTGGTGTCCTAATTGGTGAATGAAATGTCGGCTATTATAGCGATAGCCATCAAAATGGCTATCCTCAATTGGTCTTAACCAGTCACTGCTGGGCTAAAGCGGCCTTTTGGTGATAGCCAAGGCAGGTTTCTACCTCATGGCGCGAACCCAAAATGACTGCTACCCGCTGGTGTATGTCGTCTGGTTGGATCTCCAAAATACGCTCGGTGCCGGTGATGCTCAGGCCGCCAGCTTGTTCAATCAGCAGGCTCATCGGGTTGGCTTCGTACATCAGCCGTAATTTGTAAGGCTTGTTGGCATCTTTGTTGTCGGCTGGGTAGGCAAAAATGCCGCCGCGGCACAAAATACGGTGCACATCACCGACCATGGCAGCAATCCAGCGCATGTTGTAATTTTTTCCGCGCGGGCCTTCTTTGCCCAGCAGCAGATCCTGAATGTAGTTTTGCATCGGCGTCTGCCAAAACCGCTGGTTCGACATATTGATGGCAAACTCTGAGGTGTATTTCGGCAAGGTGACTTTATCTTCTGTCAGCAAAAAGCCGCCGTAGGTTTTATCCAGGGTATACATCCTGGTACCCTTGCCGGTGGTCAGAGCCAGCATGGTGGAAGGCCCGTACAGCACATAACCGGCCGCAACCTGGGCCGTGCCAGGTTGCAGGAACATGCTGGCATCGTCAGCCTCTTTATCGGCTGGTGCTGGTAAAATGGAGAAAATGGTACCAATCAGGCTGTTGATATCGGTATTGGAAGAACCATCCAGTGGGTCAAAGGTCACCAGATAGCGGCCTCTGGGGTTACCGGCGATAATGTCGTCTTCTTCTTCCGAGCTGATGGCTTTGACCACGCCGGTTTCCAGAATCACTTCTTTGAGTAATTCATTGGCAATCACATCCAGCTTTTTCTGCGTTTCACCCTGGACGTTTTCAGACAAGGTTGAGCCAAGCACACCGGCCAGCTCCCCCTGGCTAACGCGAAAGGAGATTTCACGGCAGGCGGCCAGAATGGTTTTAATCAGGGAAATCAGGTCGCTATCGACACCGTCTTGCTGCAGGACCGGGGAGATACGGCGCATGGGGGATTCCTTTTTTACTGTGTAGGTGAGGTACTTGTCTTTTTACCTGCTAGTTTAAAGAATTTTTGCCAAAATTGCAGTTTCAATCGCAGCAAGCCGCAGTTTTGTTACAATGGGCATCACCTGCATTAAGAGTTGACGGCATGCACATTCACATTCTGGGAATTTGTGGCACCTTTATGGGCGGCATCGCTGCCCTGGCTAATACACTGGGCCACCGGGTTACTGGCTCGGATAGCAACGTTTATCCACCGATGAGTACTCAGCTGGAAGCTCTGGGTATCGAGCTAACCAATGGTTTTGAACCGCACCAGCTGGAGCCAGCCCCTGATTTAGTGATTATCGGTAATGCCTTATCGCGTGGCAACCCGGCGGTGGAAGCTGTGCTGGAGCGGCAATTGCCCTATACTTCCGGTGCCCAGTGGCTGTCGGAGCAGGTGTTGCAGCAGCGCTGGGTACTGGCGGTGGCTGGCACCCATGGCAAGACCACCGGCAGTAGCATGCTGGCCTGGATTTTAGAGCAGGCAGGCTTACAACCCGGTTTTTTGATTGGCGGGGTACCGCCGCAGTTTGGTGTTTCTGCCCGTTTGGGTGAAAGCCCGTTTTTTGTTATTGAAGCCGACGAGTACGACACGGCGTTTTTTGATAAACGCTCCAAATTTGTGCATTACCGCCCGCGCACTTTAGTGATCAATAACCTGGAATACGATCATGCGGATATTTTCCCCGATTTAGCGGCCATTCAGCGCCAGTTTCATCACCTAATCCGTACAGTACCTGCCAGTGGCCTGATCCTGACACCAGCGCAACAACCTGCTATCGAACAGATGCTGGCCGAGGGCTGCTGGAGCGAGCGCCAAAGCTATGCGGCTCAAAGCAGCGCACAGACGGTGGAAGCACAGTGGCAAAGCCAGTTGCTTAAAGCCGATGGTTCGGCTTTTTCAGTGTTTCTGCAGGGGGAGTTGCAAGCTGAAGTGCACTGGGGCTTACTGGGCCAGCACAATGTCGATAACGCCATGATGGCACTGGCTGCTGCCCGCCATGTGGGTGTGCCGGTCAGCGTTGCTATCGAGGCACTGTGTAGTTTTCAGGCACCCAAACGCCGGCTGGAGCTTCTTACCGAAGCGGGTGGGGTGCGTTTGTACGATGATTTCGCCCATCACCCCACCGCCATTCAAACGACTTTACAGGCGCTGCGGGCCAAAGTGGGCCAAAGCCGTATTCTGGCCGTACTGGAAGCGCGTTCCAACACCATGAAACGTGGCGTTCATCAACAGGCATTGCCGGCAGCGCTGGCCGCTGCCGATCAGGTGTTTATTTTTCAGGCCAAAGGTGCCGCCGATGGCATGCAGCAGGTGGCAGCGGCCTTGGGTCATAAAGCAATGCTGTTTGATGAACTTTCTGCGCTGGAACAGGCGGTGCTGAACAATCTCACCAGCGGGGATCAGGTGTTGGTGATGAGCAATGGCGGCTTTGGCGGCTTGCATCAACGGCTGCGTCAGGCCATCGAGTTAAGGGAAACAGAGCATGTCGGATAAAACAGCACAGCAAATCACTCTGGCTTTCACCGGCGCTAGCGGTGCGCCTTACGGTTGGCGCTTACTGCAGTGTTTACTCAAGCAGCAGGTGACGGTGCATTTACTGATTTCCAGCGCCGCCCGGGTGGTGTTTGCGACCGAGCATTGCACCAAGCTGTCGGCAGCACCGGAGAAATGCCAGGCACAACTGGTTGAATTGTTGCAGTGTCCGCCCCATTTACTGAAAGTCTATGGCAAAGACGACTGGTTTTCACCGGTAGCCTCAGGCTCGGCCGCGCCCAAACAGATGGTGGTGTGCCCCTGCTCAACCGGTACCCTGGCCGCTATTGCCAATGGCGCTAGTGAGAATCTGATTGAGCGCGCGGCCGATGTGGTGCTCAAAGAGCGTGGCCAGCTGATCCTGGTGCCGCGGGAAAGCCCGCTCAATGCCATTCATCTGGAGCATATGCTTAAGTTGGCCCGGCTGGGCGTGACCATTATGCCTGCAGCACCTGGTTTTTATCACAACCCAACCTCAATTGACGATCTGGTGGATTTTATGGTGGCCAGAATGCTGGATCATTTGGGGTTGGAACAACAACTGTTGGCCCGTTGGGGTTATCAGGGAGAAACGCATTGACACTGGCACTGAATATTAAGCAACTGAGCAAGACCTACAAAAACAAGGTCGAAGCGCTCAAAGGCATCGATCTGGAAGTCAAACAGGGTGACTTTTTTGCCTTACTCGGGCCAAACGGTGCCGGTAAAAGCACCACCATAGGCGTCATTACTTCTCTGGTGAATAAAACCGGCGGTACCGTCGAGGTGTTTGGCCACAATATTGACCAGGAACTGGAGCTGGCAAAAAGCCAACTCGGGTTGGTGCCGCAGGAGTTTAATTTCAATCAGTTTGAAACCGTACTGCAAATTGTGGTGCATCAGGCCGGTTACTATGGGGTGCCGAAAAAGCTGGCTTTGCAGCGGGCAGAGAAATACCTGAGCCAGTTGGGCCTTTGGGATAAACGTAACAGCCGGGCCCGCGAGCTGTCCGGCGGCATGAAGCGCCGGCTGATGATTGCCCGGGCTTTGATGCATGAACCCAAATTGCTGATCCTGGATGAGCCGACCGCCGGGGTGGATATTGAGCTGCGCCGCTCGATGTGGGAGTTTCTACGTCGTATCAACCAGCAGGGCGTTACCATAATCCTGACCACCCATTATCTGGAAGAAGCCGAGATGCTGTGCCGCAACATCGCCATCATCGATCAGGGGCTGATCATTGAAAACACCAGCATCAAAGCCTTGCTTAGCAAGTTAAGTCAGGAAACTTTTGTGCTGGATGTTGATACCAACCCGGCCGAATTGAAGCTGGACGGCTTTCAGTTCCGGCTACTGGATGATCACAGCCTGGAAGTGGATGTGGAAAAATCAGCCGGCTTAAACGATATCTTTAGCCGCTTAACCGAACAACAGGTCAAGGTACTGTCGATGCGCAACAAAGCCAACCGGCTGGAAGAGCTGTTTGTCAAATTGGTCGAGCAAGGGCGGGGAGAGCACAGCGCATGAGTCAGCAGACATTTTCCAAAGCCAACTATCTGGTCGCGCTAAAAAGCATTCTCAGAAAAGAAACCAACCGTTTCCTGCGCATTTGGGTGCAAACCCTGGTACCACCGGCCATCACCATGACGCTGTACTTTGTGATTTTTGGCAGCCTGATTGGCTCGCGCATCGGTCAGATGGGGGGCTTCAGTTACATGGAGTTTATAGTACCTGGCCTGATTATGATGTCGGTGATCACCAGCTCCTACGCCAATGTCGCCTCCTCGTTTTTCAGCGCCAAGTTTCAGCGCAATGTTGAAGAGCTGCTGGTCGCGCCGGTGCCCAATTACATCATTGTGTTGGGCTATATCGGTGGCGGCATGGCGCGCGGTATCCTGGTTGGGTTGATTGTCACCCTGGTGTCTTTGCTCTTTGTCAGTGTGCAGTTGCACAACATCGGTATCATCGTGCTGACGGTGTTGCTGACCTCCATGGTGTTTGCTCTGGGCGGTCTGATTAATGCGGTTTACGCCAAAACCTTTGACGATATCAGCATTATCCCAACCTTTGTACTGACGCCACTGACCTATCTGGGCGGGGTGTTTTACTCGTTGCAATTGCTGCCTGGTTTCTGGCAGCAGGTGGCGGCGCTCAATCCTGTGGTGTACATGGTCAATGCCTTTCGCTTCGGTTTTTTAGGCATCAGTGATGTCAGTCTGTGGCTGGCCTTTGGCCTCTTGCTGCTGTTGATTGTGCTACTGTTTAGTTATGCGATGGTCTTAATCAACAAAGGCATTGGTTTACGAAGCTAGTTTTTTTGCAGACTTTTGGCAAGGCATGCAGTAAAGTGAATGCCCTTTTTTGTGGCACCCATACCGGCCAAAGAGTCGGAGTCAACGAGCAGGATAGATGTGAGTAAACGGCAGGCGACAGCATCGGAAGAAGCACTCTGGCGGATTTTTACCGTGCCGGAAGCGCCGGATTCCACGCTCAGCAAAATTGAGCAGAACATTTCGCAGAATCTGGCCGGATTCCTGCGCGAAAGCATCGTGGCGGTGGAAAAACCGCTGTGGCAAATCGAGCGTGATTTTCAGGACTTTCAGATCCCGCTGGCACCACAATTTGTCTCCGATTACGCCGATGCCATGATGGAAAAGCTGGTGGCGCACTCGGTGCATACCGCTTCGCCCAGTTTTATTGGCCATATGACCTCGGCCTTGCCGTACTTTGTGCTGCCACTGTCGAAAATGATGGTGGGGCTGAATCAGAACCTGGTCAAAATCGAAACCTCCAAAGCCTTTACTCCGCTGGAGCGCCAGGTGCTGGGTATGATGCACCATCTGGTGTATCAGCAGGATGCCGGTTTTTACACCAAGTGGATGCACAGTGCCAATCATGCGCTGGGTGCTTTTTGTTCGGGTGGCACCATCGCCAACATCAGCGCGCTTTGGATAGCACGTAACCGCTTATTGGGGCCAGATGGTGATTTTCGTGGCATCGCCCGTGAAGGTTTGTTCCGCGCGATGAAGCACTATGGCTACGATGGCCTGGCGGTGCTGGTGTCTGAGCGAGGCCACTACTCGCTAGGCAAGGCGACCGATGTGCTGGGCCTTGGCCGCGATGATTTAATTGCCGTGAAAACCGATGGCAACAATAAGGTTGATATGGCTGAGATGCGCCGTATCTGTGCTGAGTTGCAGGCGAAAAATATCCGCGTGTTGGCGGTGATTGGCGTGGCTGGCACTACCGAGACGGGCAACATCGATCCTTTGCATCAGCTGGCTGATTTGGCGCAAGAGCTGCAATGCTGTTTCCATGTCGATGCGGCCTGGGGGGGAGCAACCTTGTTGTCGGAAAAATACCGACACTTACTAAGCGGTATTGAACGGGCCGATTCCGTTACCATCGATGCCCACAAACAGATGTATGTGCCGATGGGCGCCGGCATGGTGGTGTTTAAAGATCCCTCCAGTGCCCACGCCATCGAGCACCACGCTGAGTACATTTTACGGAAAGGCTCAAAAGATTTGGGCAGTCAGACGCTGGAAGGCTCCCGCCCTGGCATGGCGATGCTGGTGCATGCCTGTCTGCAGGTCATTGGCCGGGATGGCTATGAGATTTTGATCAACCGCAGCCTGGAAAAAGCCCGTTACTTTGCTGGTTTAGTAAAAGCACATAGCGACTTTGAGCTGATCACCGAGCCGGAGCTGTGTTTGCTGACCTACCGTTATGTGCCGGCCGAAGTGCAAGTGGCTTTGCATAAAGCCAGCCCGGAGCAGCGCGAGAAAATCAACGAGCTGCTGAACAGTCTGACCAAGTTTATCCAGAAACGGCAACGTGAACAGGGCAAGTCGTTTGTGTCCCGGACCCGCTTAACGCCCGAGCAGTACCAACGCCAGGAAATGATCGTGTTTCGGGTGGTGCTGGCCAACCCGCTGACCACCCAGGATATTTTGCACGATATTTTGCAGGAGCAAACCGAGATTGCCCGGCAAAGCCGCCAGGTGTACCCCAAACTGATGCAGTGGGTGAAAGAGCTGGCCGCCTGAGCTGGCATCAATTGGAACGGGTAAGGAGGCCTGGATGAAATGGCTGGTATTGTTGATGGCTCTGGTGCTGGCGTTGCTGGCCTGGTGGGTACGTCAGCCAGAGCCAAGCCCTGTCTGGTTTGAGTTATCAGAGCTGTCTGCCGAACCCCAATTGGCTGAGCCGTTCATTTTTACTGAGGATGAAGCAAAGCCGTTTACCTCTGATAACCTTGATGCCAAGCAAGAGGGCGCTATCGTCGTCGCGGAGGTTACGGCAACTGATGCGAAGTCCTCTGATGATGCACCCGCTGCCATCGCTACCACGGAATGCCCACCTTATGCGTTGCTCGAAGAGCATCCGTCCCGGCCTCTGGCTGATGACTGGGCTCGCAATGAATTGCTTTTTTTCAACTGGACGGATGAGCATTACCAGCATCAGGATCTGTCGGCAATTGAGTTGGCAGCTCAGGCTGGGGATGTTTTGGCTATGCGGGCCTTGGGGGTTTATTATGCCTTTCCAATGCTTTGGCCAGACTTTGCTGAGCACGATGGTTCGGACATACCGGTACCTGAATACGCCAAAGCCCGTTTCTGGCTCTATCAGGCGGCACTGCATAATGTGCCGATGATGTTTGCTTTCCAGGCCCTTACCTATCAGGCAGAACTTGAGCGTTACCAGAATGAAGATGGCATCTTACCAGAGTCTTTTGAAAGTGATAAAAGGCAGTTGCTGGTCACTATTCGTGCGCTGATGGAGTTTGATGTTTGGGTGGCGCCCGTGCTGGAGATTGTTCGCCAAGGTAACCCACTCTTTATGTTGGCAGATGTGGAGTTGACGGTGGAGGAACAGCAACAAGTGGCAGAGCAGCTGGATGATTTACAAAGAGAGTGGCGCTTCCATCGCAGTCAGCTGGGGCAAGCCGACCGTATTGAGATTGAAATGCCAGCCGCCGTCAAAGAATGGATCGATTTGCTTCATCAGATACACCAGTGCAACTAACCGCTGGCCATGCTTACAGTAAGCCAAAGCCAGAGTGCTAAGCTGCTGAGCAGTACAGCACTGCCATAACACAGCCATTTCGCCAGGCGGCCATGGGCCAGTTTCAGATCGTGCAAGCCGTGGTGAATGCGGTGCATGGCATGAAACAGTGGCAGCACCATAGCCCCTAGCACCACCCCCAGCCCCAGCGGATGAAACACCAGCGCCTGCAAGCGCTGATAGTTGAGCTGCTCGGCGCTTACTAACCCAAGCGGGATGCCGAGCAACACCAGCAAAGCGATGGCCGGGACCAGCATGGCCACGCAAACACCGCCGGCACTGAACAGTGACCACCAGATGGGTTCATCCGAGCGGCGTGGGGTTGTTTGAGGGGTGTCTTGCTTATTGGTGCGCATCCACACCTCCTAACAGCCACCACAGCGCCAGAATAACCAGCAACACCCCGGCCCACTGGGCACTGACCATCAGCCAGGCGGGGAGGGTACGACTGCCAAAGCGCAGCGGCATCACTTGTGGAAAGAGCGCAAAGAAAGTCCAGGCATGAAACAAGCTGGCCACAAGCGCCAGGCTATTTAGTGCGATGACCCAGGGTTGTTGTAACCAAGCCAGGTAGTGCAGCCAGCTCGCTTCGCCCTGGCCTAAGGCATAGAGGCCATACAGCAGACTGGCGACAAAGAACAGCAGTGGCACTACGGTGGCTTCGCGCAGCATGTAAAAGCGGTAGGCCGGATGCTTCAGCCACCAGCTGGCTGGCATCGGCGGCTGATAGGGTTTTCGGCTCATTTGCTTTGCTCCTTGTTGCGAGGCTCCTTGGCGGGCTTAAACCACTGGATCACCCCATCCAGCGTCGATGCTATCTTACCCTGATTGACGGCCGCAGCAGGATCCACCCCCTTAGGGCAGACGGTCGAGCAGTAGCCAACAAAAGTACAGCCCCAGACGCCATTATCGCTGTTTAACTGTGCCATGCGCTCAGCCTTGCCGCTATCGCGGCTGTCCAGATTGTAACGATGCGCCAGCGCAATAGCCGCCGGGCCTAAAAAGTCCGGTTTTAAGCCAAACTGTGGGCAGGCAGCGTAACAAAGGCCACAGTTGATGCAGTTGGAAAACTGCTTGTAGCGCGCCAGCTGGGCAGGGGTTTGACGGTGGGGTTGGCCTTGTGGTGCGGCCTCGGCAATCAGATAAGGCTTTATGGCGGTTAAATGTTCCAAAAAGCGCGACATGTCCACGATCAGATCTTTTTCTACCGGAAAATTACCCAGGGGTGCCAGTTGCAGGCCCTTGGGGTAATCGCGCAAAAAGGTTTTGCAGCCCAGCTTGGGCACGCCATTGACCATGATACCGCAGGAGCCACAAATCGCCATCCGGCACGACCAGCGGTAGCTTAAGCTGCTGTCCTGCTCGGCCTTGATTTGCTCCAGCGCATCCAGCACCGAAGTGCTGTCGTCGTACTCAACGCGAAAGTCTTGCCAGTGCGGTGCGCTGTCTTGCTCTGGCCGGTAGCGTTGCAATCGCATCTCTAGGGTTGGCATTAGCAGCTCTCCTTTGGCGGGTTGTCAGGTTGTTGTTGGCCACCATAGCGGCGCTCAGCTGGTGGCGACAAACTGGTATCCACCGCCTGCCATTCAATCCGGGCTGCGGATCCCGTTTGATAAAAAGCCAGACTATGGCGCAAAAAATCCTCATCGTTGCGCTTGGTAAGTCCTGGCTCCTGACGCTGATGGGCACCGCGCGATTCTTTTCGCTCAAGTGCTGCCTGGCACATGGCTTCGGCCACATCCAGCCCAAAACCAAGTTCCAGTGCATGCAACAGTTCGGTATTAAAGGCTTTGCCGGTATCGCCAAGGCGCAGTTGCTGATAGCTTTGTTTCAGTTGGTTAAGGGTGCTGAGTGTTTGTTGCAGGCCCGCTTCGCTGCGATAAATGCCGCAGCCCTGCTCCATGCTTTCAGCCAACTGTTGGCGCAGCTCGTGCCAGCGCTCGGTGCCATTGCTGTTGTGTAGTCTTTTCAATGGGGTAAGCGCCTGTTCGGTCAGGCTGCTGAGCAAGGCTTCGGTAGCAGCCGGATGCGACTCACTGGCAACACGCGCGGCTTCACGCCCTGCTACCTTGCCAAACACCAGCAGTTCGGTTAGAGAGTTGGAGCCCAGCCGGTTGGCACCATGCAGGCCAACCGAGGCGCATTCGCCCACCGCATACAGGCCTGCAATGCTGGTGGCGCAGTTGGTATCGGTTAAAATACCACCCATGGTGTAATGCACCGCTGGGCGAATGGGGATTGGGCTTTTGACCGGATCGACATTGACGTAGGCTTTAGCCAGCTCGCAGATAAAAGGCAGCCGCTCCAGCAGGAAGCGCTGGCCCAGATGACGCAGATCCAAATGCACCACTTCACCTTGTGGATGTTGGATGGTGCGGCCTTGTTGTTGCTCGTGCCAAAATGCCTGGGATAGTTTATCGCGTGGCCCCAGCTCCATGGTTTTGTTCTGCGGTTGGCCAGGCGGGGTTTCCGGGCCCAGGCCATAATCCTGCAGATAGCGGTAGCCATCTTTATTCAGCAAAATACCGCCTTCACCGCGGCAGGCTTCGGTGATCAGGATGCCAGAGCCAGGCAAACCGGTGGGATGGTACTGCACAAACTCCATATCCCGCAGTGCCACACCATGGCGATAGGCCAGCGCCATGCCATCGCCGGTGACAATGCCACCATTGGTATTAAACTGATAGACCCGGCCAGCACCGCCGGTCGCCAGAATCACGCTGGCGGCTTTAATCTGGACCAGCTCGCCACTGGCAATCTCAATGGCTACTACGCCATAGCAGTGCCGGTCATGCACCAGCAAATCCAGCACAAAGTATTCATCCAGCCGGCTAATCTGTGGGTACTTCAGCGAGGTTTGAAACAGTGTATGCAGAATATGGAAACCGGTTTTATCGGCAGCAAACCAGGTACGCTCGGTTTTCATGCCACCAAAGCGCCGTACCTGCACTTCACCGCTTTGTTGCCGGCTCCAGGGGCAGCCCCAGTGCTCCAGCTGCACCAATTCATCAAAGGCGTGTTTGACAAAGTAATCCACCACCCCTTGCTCGGCCAGCCAGTCGCTGCCAGCCACCGTATCGTCAAAGTGGGCCTGCAGGCTGTCGTGCGCCATGGTCACGGCGGCAGCGCCACCTTCGGCAGCTACGGTGTGCGAGCGCATTGGGTACACCTTGGACAGCAGGGTAACCTTCAGCTTTGGGTTTGCTTCAGTGGCGGCTATGGCACTGCGCAGGCCAGCACCACCGCCACCGACTACCAGCACATCGGTGCTGAGTGTTTTGACAGCGTCATGCATCAGGCTGCTCCTTGCAGTTTCGCCAGTACCAGGCCCAGCAACACCAGGGCGGGCAAAGCATGGGTTAACAGCACATTTTTGCCAAGCAGCGCGGTTAGTTGGTCCGGGCCCCTGGTATGGCTTCGGCTTTGTTGATGCAGCGACCAGGCGACATGCGCTGCCAGTGGTAATGTCAGCACACCCAGCAAGGCAGCTGTGGGCAGCCAGTTTTGCCAGACGGACACCCCCAGCAGCAGATAACAGGCCAGCAGCAAGGCACTGAACACCCAGGCCGCTTTAGCCGGGCCCAGCACAATCGGCAGGTGACGGCGGCCCACCTGACGGTCGGCTTCGATATCCGGAAATTGATTCAGCAGCAACAGGTTGCTGATCAGCAGTGCCAGCAAGACCGATAAACTCAGCGCCAGTGCATCGGGCTGACCGGCCAGCACCCAATAAGCGCCGAGCGTCATCAAAGCGCCAAAGCCAACCCCGGGTGCCAACAGGCAGAGCAGCGGCGATTTGTTGATGTAATCGGTGTAGCTGTAAATCAGCAGAATCCCAGGCAGGCCTAGCAGCAGCAAGCGCCAGTCGACCAGCGCACTAAGTGCAAGGCCAATGGCACTGACCAGCAGCAAACTGCCAATGGCTAGCCAGAGTGCCAGCTGGGCTTGCTCTGGCGCCGCCACCAGGGTGCCACTGCCGCCACTAAAAGGGGTACGCCGGGTTAGAAAATCCAAGCCGGAGCGAAAATCAAAGTATTCGTTAAAGGCATTGACGCTGATATGCGCCGCCAGCGCCATCAGCAGGACCAACAGCAGTAAGCCGATGGACAGGCTGCCTTGCTGATACCAACTGCCGGTCGCTGCCAGCGCGATGCAGAGTACGGTTAAGGTTAAAAACGGTAAGCGGGCAACACCAAACAAAATTTTAAGCACGGATCCCTCCTGGCATGATTCTGCTAGAGTATAGCAACGAATCGTGACCGCTCTTGATCCAGCCCAATAAAAGGCTGGCTCTTTTGCAAAATATTGTTTCTAAATAAGAATGGATGAAACTGGTTGAGTAGTTGACTATTTTAGTCGGGTATTTTAGGCTGGGTTTATAAAGCACAGGAGGCCATGATGGCACAATGGTTAGAGGCAGCAGTTGCAGAAAATTTCGCCTGGCATCCACATTTATGCAGTTTGCGGGTGGAATTGCCTGGTTTTGATTTTATCGCCGGCCAGTTTGTCCGCTTAGCGGTTGAAACAGCACAAGGCCGGCTGCAGCGTGCCTACTCGCTGGTGAATGCCCCTGGTGATACCCGGCTGGATTTTTTACTCACCCCCGTCGCCGACGGCAAAGTGTCGCCGCGGCTGCACGCCTTACAAGCCGGTGATCGGCTTTGGGTCAGCCAGCCAGCGACCGGCTTTTTCACCCTGGATGAACTGCCTGCAGGCGAGACGCTCTGGCTGATGGCTACCGGTACCGGCATTGGGCCTTATTTATCGATGCTGGCCACGGATGAGCCCTGGCAGCGCTTTAAGCGCATCGTGCTGGTGCATGGCGTGCGGCAGGTGCAAGACCTGGTGTACCGCGATCGTATCGCCAGCTGGCAGCAGCGTTACCCCGGGCAATTCCATTATCAGCCGGTGGTGACCCGTGAGTCGCATCCCGAGGCGCTGCAAGCGCGCTTGCCGCAGCTGATTCAAAACCGGCAGTTGCAACAGGCCGCTGGCGCTCAGTTCGATCTCGACAGTCAGGTGATGCTGTGCGGCAACCCGGAGATGATTAAAGCGGTACGGGCTGAGCTTGAAATCTTAGGCCTGCGCAAAAACCTGCGCAGCTCGCCCGGCCATATCACGGTTGAACAATACTGGAACTGACCCCATGCATAAATAGGTAGTTGGATTGGCGGTGCCGTCATCTGTCCACTAAGCTGATAGACCTGTTGCCATGATACGAACAGACAGCTGCGCACGCTACTCCCATTGGCCAGCACACGATTAAGGAGCAAGGTTATGACTGCAAAGAAAATCCACTGCGATGCCCGTCTGAGCGTGGGGGACAAGGAGTACCGATACTGCTCGCTGGTCAAAGCAGCTGAAACCCTGGGCGATATCAGCCGGTTGCCATTGTCTTTGAAAGTGCTATTGGAAAACCTGCTGCGCCATCAGGATGGTGTGACGGTACACTACGAGGATCTGACCGCCATGCTGGCCTGGTTGCAGGATAAAAGCTCCAGCCGGGAAATTCAGTACCGGCCAGCCCGGGTGCTGATGCAGGATTTTACCGGCGTACCTGCTGTGGTGGATTTGGCCTCGATGCGCGATGCGGTGGCTAAAGCCGGCGCCGATCCGGAGCTGATTAATCCGTTATCCGCAGTGGATCTGGTGATTGACCATTCGGTGATGGTCGACAAATTCGCCACTGCCGAAGCCTTTGGTGACAATGTGGCATTGGAAGTGGAGCGTAACCGCGAGCGTTATGCCTTTTTACGCTGGGGCCAGAAAGCCTTTCGCAATTTTCGGGTGGTGCCGCCCGGCACCGGCATTTGCCATCAGGTCAATCTGGAATACCTGGCCAAAGTCGCCTGGACCGAAGACAAAGATGGGGCTACCTGGGTGTACCCGGATACGCTGGTAGGCACCGATTCACACACCACCATGATCAATGGCCTGGGTGTGCTCGGCTGGGGTGTGGGTGGCATTGAAGCCGAAGCGGCCATGCTGGGGCAACCGGTCTCGATGCTGCTGCCGGAAGTGGTGGGCTTTAAGTTAACCGGCAAGATGCCGGAAGGCAGCACCGCCACCGATCTGGTGCTTACGGTCACTCAGATGCTGCGGGCCAAGGGGGTGGTGGGTAAGTTTGTCGAATTCTTTGGTGATGGGCTGGCGCACTTGCCGCTGGCCGATAGGGCCACCATTGCCAATATGTCTCCCGAGTATGGTGCCACCTGTGGCTTTTTCCCGGTGGATGAAGAAACCCTGAAGTATCTGGCGCTTTCCGGCCGCTCAGAGCAACAAATTGCTTTGGTGAAGGCTTACTGCCAGGCGCAGGGGTTATGGCACGATGCCAGCAAAGAACCGGTATTCAGTGCCGTGCTGGAGCTGGACCTGGCCACGGTGAAACCGGCATTGGCCGGGCCGAAACGGCCGCAGGATAAAGTGATCCTGCCGGATATCAAAGGTGTGATGCAGCTGGAGCTGGAGCAGCTGAAAAACAAACATGAGGCCGTGGCCATTGCCGGCATGGAGCATGCGCTGAAGCATGGCGATCTGGTGATTGCCGCCATTACCTCTTGCACCAACACCTCCAACCCCAGTGTGATGATGGCCGCCGGCCTGGTGGCGAAAAAAGCCATTGAGCATGGCCTTAACGTTAAACCCTGGGTGAAAACATCGCTGGCGCCGGGCTCCAAGGTGGTCACCGATTACCTGGATAAAGCTGGCTTAACCAAATCGCTGGAGCAGTTGGGTTTTCATCTGGTGGGCTATGGTTGTACCACCTGCATCGGCAATTCCGGCCCCTTGCCGGATGCCATCAGTGATGCCATCGAGCAGGGCAATTTAGCGGTGGCTTCGGTGCTATCGGGCAACCGCAACTTTGAAGGTCGCATTCATCCGCAGGTGCAAGCCAACTGGTTGGGCTCACCGCCGCTGGTGGTAGCCTATGCGCTGGCCGGCACCATGCTGATCAATTTAGCCGAAGACCCTATCGGCGAGGGCAAGCATGGCCCGGTTTATTTAAAAGATATCTGGCCCAGCCAAAAGGAAATCGCCGAGGCAGTCGCCCTGGTGGATGGTGCCATGTTCCGTAAGCAATACGCCGATGTGTTTAGCGGCGATGCCCACTGGAAAGAGCTGCCGGTCACCGAGGATCGCACCTACCACTGGGATGACAGCTCGACCTACATCCAGCAGCCGCCCTTTTTTGCCGACTTTGGCCAGCCGGTGCGCATAGAACCGATCAAGGATGCCTACGCGCTGGCCTTGTTTGGCGACTCCATTACCACCGACCATATTTCCCCGGCCGGGGCCATCAAGGCCAGCTCGCCAGCCGGTCGTTATTTGCAGCAGCAAGGCGTGGCCGAACAGTATTTTAACTCCTACGGCTCACGCCGTGGCAATCACGAGGTGATGATGCGCGGCACCTTCGCCAATATCCGCATCCGCAATCACCTGCTGCCCGGGGTGGAAGGCGGGGAGACCAGGCATTTTCCATCCGGTGAGCAACTGGCGATTTACGATGCGGCCATGCGCTACCAACAAGACAAGCAGCCGCTGGTGGTGTTGGCCGGCAAAGAATACGGCACCGGCTCCAGCCGGGACTGGGCAGCCAAAGGCACCCGTTTGCTTGGCGTTAAAGCCGTCATTGCTGAAAGCTTTGAGCGCATTCACCGCTCCAATCTGGTTGGCATGGGCGTGCTGCCCTTGCAGTTTAGCGACGGTGAAAATGTCGAGGTGTTGCAACTGACCGGCGAAGAGCGCTTTAGCCTGCCAGAGCTGGATGCGGATTTAACCGTTGGCCAGCAACTGACCGTCGAAGCCAAAAGCGCCGATGGCAAGGTAAAACGCTTTCAGGTCAGATGCCGTATCGACACCGACACCGAGCTGCAGTACTTCCGCAGCGGCGGCATCCTGCAGCATGTGTTGGAGCAGCTGCTGCAAAGTTAGGGCGTGGCAGCAGTTACTACTTCAATCCTTGTTGGACTTACGCAAAAAGCAACGCATTTGTTGCTTTTTGCGTGTTAGGCAACTAGCATGTTTCTTAATGACGGAAAAGCAACTTATATGACTACTTAGATGACATCTTTACTTCAGCAGATAAAGCAGCGGCGTTTAACGCTCGGTCTTAAGCAAAACGATATGCTGTTGCGTGTTGGTATTTCACGCCAGCAATACCAGCGCCTCGAGTCCAGGGGAAACCCCAGGTTGGATACGTTGGAGCTGATAGCTAAGGGCTTAAGCAGTGAACTTCTGCTGATCCCAAAAGATAAGCTTAGTGCCGTATTGGCGCTGTTGGAGGAAAAGCCTTCAGCGCTTGATCAACGACCCTCAGCGCCAGATCACGAGGAGACCAAGAAAAGCCTCTCTGATGATCCATGGCAGGATTTATTGGGGGATGACCAGTGAGTGCCAGCTATGCAGAAGAGGTCAAGGTACTCAGGCTGAGGTTGCATAACCACTTGGTGGGTTATCTGGTTGGTTATCAGGGCGGCAAGAATGTTTTGAGTTTTACCGAGGCGTTTAAACACGATATTCATCGCCCGACATTTAGTTTGATTACTCACCCAGCTTTCCCAAAAGCTGAAAAGCTTATGTCAGAACCCTGGTCGCGAAACCAACGATTGCACCCTACCTTGTCTAATTTACTGCCAGAAGGCGCGCTTAGGGAGTTGATCGCGCAGGGGCTTAAAGTTCATGTCGATCAGGAATTCCATCTTCTTACCTGTTTGGGAGCCGATTTGCCTGGTGCCCTGGTAGCTGAACCTATGGATCCGGAAGAGGTGCCAGCAACTGTACTGAGCTCGCATGGCAAAGTGAGAGCGGTAAAATTTGACAAAGGTGCAAAGGAAAACAAGTTTTCTTTGGCCGGGGTTCAGATGAAATTCTCCATGAAGGAAAAGGATGGGCGCTACAATCTTGCCAATGGGGATATCCTGGGAGATTGGATTGTAAAGACACCATCGACCAGGCACAAAGATGTCCCGTTAAACGAGTACACTGCGATGCGACTAGCGGCATTGGTTGGCATCCATATCCCTGATATCAAACTGGTTGAACTAAATAAACTGGATAATTTGCCGCAAATTAACTTGCCGGATGAAAAGCTGGCTTTTGCGATCAAGCGTTTTGACCGCGAGCAGGATACGCGTATTCACATGGAAGATTTTGCTCAGGTATTGGTGAAGTATCCTCACGAAAAATACAACTCGGCAAGCTATGAGCAAATCGGCAAGATTCTCTATGACTTTTCTGGCGATGGCCTGGCGGATGCACAACAGTTTGCCAGACGATTATTGGTGAATATTCTGCTCGCCAATGGCGATGCGCACCTGAAAAATTGGAGCTTGCTCTATGCAGATCAAGTCACGCCAAGACTTTCCCCGGCCTACGATATCCTAACCACCAGTGTCTATATGGATGGTGAAAGGCAGTTTGCGCTCAATTTAGGGAAAACCAAAGCCTGGTACGATGTTTCACTGGCGAATTTTCAATGGTGGGCAGACCGGGCAGGGATCCCATGGCGGGCTATCAAACCACACCTGGATGATGTGATAACAAAGGCTAGAGCCTTGTGGCCAGAAGCCATCAAGGATCTGCCAATGAATGACGAGCACCAGCGTCAGTTAAAAGAACACTGGCGAAATTTGCCCAAAGACTTTCAGATAAAAGCTGATTAGGTTAAGTGCAACCTATTTGGAGTCTAAAAAACCTATGCACAGCATCCTGAACTATCAACAACAGCATGAGCGGGATGCCAGTGCGTGGGCTCTGTTTTTCAGCTGTTAATAAGCCATAGTTAACTCCACTTTCAATAATTATTCGAATCAATTCTCTTATTGTTGATTAATGAGTCAATTAAGATTAAAAGTGGTGAGGACTCTCCTTTTTTTTGGGTTATATAGAAGGAACTCAACTTGGCGGGCTTTTTTGGTGCACCTGATTATTCAAGATATTCATTAGCGAGCTTAATTGATGCTAAAAAACATCTGAATGCAGAGCGTTATCCAGAGCGAGCAAAAGAACTGGATCATTGGATTGCCAAACGGCAAGAACAATCTGTTGCAGAGAAATCTTCCACCCAAGAAATTATCTGGTTAAAAAAACCAGAGTCAGCAGCACAGCAAAAATATTGGCTGTACTGCTCAATAGCCATCATCGTGCTACTGCCTTTTTTCTTTACGGGAAATCAAGTACCAAGCTATTCAGTATTGCACTCGTACTATGGCGAATACCATGGTATCCGCCAGACTTACAACAGGCGTGGTGTTGTGTTCTATGATCTTCATGTTGGTGATCGTAAGTTCCGAGTTGCCGGCACCTGGCAAAAGTTAACCGAACTTGAGCCTGGCACCAAGATCCGGGTATTGAGCTCTGGTCGTTATGAGGTGTGGGAAATTCGTTCAGGAAAAGAAGCGATTGTTTCCTACTCAGACTTTGTTCAATACGCTGATATTAAGAGTTCCGACAATAAAAAACTAGCTCTTGTCTTGTTGATTGTTGCAGCTTTTGGGGTTGTGTTGTATTTCAAACTAAAAAATCACAACAAATCACTAAAGATAAATCTATCAAGAGAAAAGCCAAAGGATTAAGTATGGTGATCAGGAAACTGGATCAAGATGAAACGCAGGTACTTAACGACATTGAAAGCGACGACTTTAAGACCGTTTTGACGCCTGAGCGTCGAGCGGAGTTGTTAGCTGCGGCAGAGCGAACTGTAAGAGGCAGTGTTATTGCCTGCAGCTTTGAGACCATCGAATCCGTCAATTAGCTCTGAATGGATTGTGCCTGCGCCTTGCTAGACGCAGCGCTGTTGCACAGGAATCACTTTCACTCGATGTTCTAGCGGCAGCTATCTTTGACCCACTGCAGGTAATCGGCAAAGCCAGCTTCTATCGGCAGCTGGATTATCTCCGGAGTGTCGTAGCTGTGCAGCTTACGGATTTCGGCTTCCAGCGCTGGGTAGCAGTGGCCTGCGGTTTTGATCAGCAGCAGGATTTCGCTGCTTTGCTCCAGCTTGCCTTGCCAGACATAGTGGCTGTTGACGCTTTGCTGCTGAATGCAGGCCGCTAGCTGTTGCTTAAGCAGTGCAGCGGTGATTTGATCCGCTTCCTGCTGATTGGGGCAGGTGGTCATCACCAGGCAGAACTCAGCCACTTACACCTCCAGGTTATCCAGCAGTTTGGTTTTGCCAAGCCAGGCGGCGGCCAGGATCACCAGGGGTTGCTGCCGGTGTTCGGCTGGCAATAAGCTGCTGCGATCGCTGATGGTCAGGTAGTCCGGTATAAAGCCGACGGCTTCGAGCTGGGTTTTGGCAGCGGTTTCAATGCTGCGAAAATCGGCATCGCTCGTTTTGATTTGAGTTGCCACTTGTTGCAGCACCTGTTGCAACCTTGGCGCCTGAGCGCGCTGCTCTGCAGTAAGATAGCCATTGCGGGAGCTGAGTGCCAAACCATCAGCCGCACGTTCGGTCGGCACGCCAATGATCTCGATAGGAAAAGACAAGTCTTCAACCATCTGGCGGATAATCGCCAGTTGCTGGTAGTCTTTCTGGCCAAAGCAGGCGATGTCCGGCTGCACCAGATTAAACAGTTTGCAGACCACGGTAGACACCCCGCGGAAATGGCCGGGCCGGCTGGCACCGCAGTGGTGATCGCCCAGTTTGGGCACTTCCACAAAGGTTTGCTCGCTAAGGCCGCGCGGATAAATCAGCTCCGGTGTTGGGGTAAAGACCGCATCGGTGTGCAGCTGCTGCAACGCCCGGCAATCATCCTCCAGCGTGCGGGGGTAGCTGTCGAGATCTTCGTTGGCACCAAATTGCATCGGATTAACGAAAATACTGACAATAACCCGATCAGCCTGATGTTTGGCCACCTCCACCAGGCGTAAATGGCCCTGATGCAAGTTGCCCATGGTTGGCACAAAGCCAATGCGCTCGCCAGCCTTACGCCAGCTGGCAATCTCAGCCCGCAGGCTGTCGATGGTGGTTAAGGTTTTCATGGTTTACTGGAAACTGTGCTCGGCAGCCGGGAAGCTCTGGCTTTTTACATCGGCCACGTACTGGCGGATGGCCGAGCGGATTTCACCGGTTTGCTGCAAAAAGTTTTTCGAGAATTTTGGGATATAGCCACTGCTGATGCCCAGCAAATCATGCATCACCAGCACCTGGCCATCGGTACCAGCACCGGCACCTATGCCAATCACCGGAATGCTGAGCGCTGCCGTAATACGATTGGCCAGCTCTACCGGGATGCACTCCAATACCAGCAACTGGGCACCTGCTGCTTGCAGTGCTTGGGCCTGACGCAGCATGGCATCGGCTTGTTTGTTGCTGCGGCCCTGTACTTTGTAGCCACCGAACAAGTGCACCGATTGGGGGGTTAACCCTAAATGGCCACACACCGGCACACCACGCTCGGTCAGCGCCTGCACAGTAGGCAGCAGAAAGTCGCCGCCTTCCAGCTTCACCATATTGGCACCGGCTTGCATCAGCGGGGTAACGGAGGCAAAGGCCTGTTCGGTGCTGGCGTAACTCATAAAGGGCAGATCGGCAATCACAAAGGCATCGGGCGCGCCGGCACGGACGCAGCGGGTATGATAGGCGATGTCCTGCACGGTCACAGGCAAGGTATCACCATGGCCCTGCAGCACCATACCCAGCGAGTCACCAATCAGCAGCACTTCCACGCCTTCATCGGCAAACAGCTTGGCAAAGCTGGCATCGTAGGCGGTTAAGGAGGTGATTTTATCGCCCTGCTGTTTCATTTTTTGCAGTACGGCGGTGGTAATTTTAGCCATTTATCTGCTCTGACCTCTTTCAATCAATCCGCTGCGCACCTTGTCATAAAGCGGGGTGCGCTGCAAGTTTGTTTTAACGGGGTGCCGGAGTCACCACCGTTAATCCTCGGCGGGGTACCTGTTGGCACAAGCCGTGAATGCTGCGGCCATCCGGTAACTGCAGGTCGGCTGCTATCTCTTGCAAAGGGTAGAGCACAAACTCACGTTCGGCCAGGCCGTAATGCGGCACCGTCAGGCGCTCAGAGTTTAGCTGTTCATTGCCATAGAGCAGCAGATCCAAGTCCAGCGTGCGCGGTCCCCAGCGCTCGGCTTTACGTAGCCGGCCTTGCTGCTGCTCAATCTGCTGCAAGGCATCCAGCAACTGCAATGGGGCCAGTTCGGTATGCAGTTCGGCCACGGCATTGACGTAATCGGGTTGATCCTGTGGTCCCATCGGCCTGGAAGCATACAAGGACGACACCTGGCCCAGCTTTGATGCCGGTAGCCCGGCCAGCGCTGCGATGGCACGTTGTAGTTGCGCCACTGGTTCATTCAGGTTAGCGCCCAGGCCGATAAAGCAACGCTGCTTGCTCTGTACGCTCATGGTTTTGGCTGACTGCTGCGCTTGCGTTTGTAATTGCGCCGGCGCCGGGTTTTGCCGGATGGGCCGTCGGCTGCGGGGCCTGCTTGTTGCAGCATTTGTTGCTGACCGCTTTCATTTTCCTGCTGGAAACGCTGCCACCAGTCGGCGTGTTGCTGCAACTCGCCGCCTTCGGCTTTGGCGCGCAGCAGCAGAAAGTCGTAACCGGCCCTGAATTTAGGCAATTGCAGCAAAGTCAGTGCCCGCTTACCGCGACTGCGTGCCAACCGGTTTTGCAGCGACCAGATATCGCGGGTGACCAGACTAAAGCGTTTTGGCAGTGCAATACGCTGCTGCAAATCGCTTAATATCTCCGTCATGGCAATATTGAGTGCATCCACCGGCGGCAAGCCGCTTTCCAGCTGCAGGGTCTGGCTGCGGATTTCAACCGGATACCACAAAAAGGCAGCGAACAAAAAGGCTGGTGTCACTGGTTTATCGTCAGCAACCCGTTGATCGGTATCCTGCAGTGCCTGGCTGACCAACTGAAAGACCTTGCCTTCAGGCTCCTGAGCAATGGCTTTGTGTAAAGACGGCAGCAGCTGCTTGATGATGCCGTGCTGCTTCATCAGCATAAAGTTGTCGAAGGCTTTGCCGGCCAAAAACAGTTTCAGGAACTCTTCAAACAAACGGGCTGGCGGGATGCTTTTTAACAAAGACGCCAGCTGTGGGATCGGCTCGGCAGTGCCTGGGGCTATCTGCATATTGAGCTTGGTAGCAAAACGGATGGCGCGCAGTATGCGCACCGGATCTTCCCGGTAACGGGTTTCAGGATCGCCAATCAGTTCAATTTTACGTTCGGCAATGGCCTCGATACCATTGGCAAAATCCAGCACTTCAAAGTTGTTGATCGAGTAGTAAAGCGCATTGATGGTAAAGTCCCGGCGCTCGGCATCTTCTTCAATGCTGCCATAGACATTATCGCGCAGGATCAGCCCTTCTTCACTGGCTTTGGACAGCTGATGTTGGCCTTCTTCACTTTCATCCGGCTGGCTGTGGTGGCCACGGAAGGTAGCGACTTCAATGACTTCGCGACCAAATAAGACATGTGCCAGCCGAAAACGCCGACCAATCAGCCGACAATTGCGAAACACTTGCCGTACTTCTTCCGGCTTGGCATTGGTAGCCACATCAAAGTCTTTGGGCTCCAGCCCCAGCATCAGATCGCGAATGCAACCACCAACCAAATAGGCTTCAAAGCCTGCGTCTTTTAATCGATACAGCACTTTCAGCGCATTGGGGCTGATTTGTTTGCGAGAAATCGGGTGTTGGTCGCGGCTAAGCCGCTTCAGCGGAGGCAAGACGCCAGGTGATACCAAAGCGGTTTTTTTCTCAGCTTTGTTGCCCTTACGCAGATTGCGCCGGCAAAAATCGAGCACACGGGAAATAATGGCAAGCTCCTGAATCGTAATAATAGGCTGCCTTGGCAGCATTGAGATAGTTAGGCTGTTATTTTACCGCATTTTATGCCAAACCGTGCAATAAAAAAGCACCACAGTCATCAATTGAGCAGGATTTCTGTCTGTTTGGGCACCAGCTCGAGGTGCCAGTTGCTGACGGCAAAGGCAATCAGCTCGGCGACCGAAGCCGACTGCAGTTCAGCCGGTGTTGGCTGGCCAAGGTACTGCAGTGCCTGCAGCAGCAAGGGTACGGCCTGGCAGGCATCCAGCGCGGGCGCATGATTTTGCTTGCTGAGCTTTTGGCCCGGGCTGCTGCTGGCCAGCGGAATATGGCCGTACCGGGGTGCTGTTGCGCCGAGCAAAGCAAACAGTTGCTGCTGGCGTGTGGTCATCGTGAGCAGATCAGCACCACGCATCACTTCAGTGACCCCCTGATCCATATCATCGACCACCACCACCAATTGATAGGCAAAGAGGCCGTCGCGGCGTTTAATGACATAATCCTCCTCGCAAAAAACCGGATCCAGCTGCTGTTTGCCCAGCACCAGATCGGTAAATTCGGTAGCAACAGCGGGGCAGTGCAAGCGCCAGGCCAGCGGTTGTGAGGGGGAGTTGCTGAGCTGCCGGTGGCGGCAATAGCCATTGTAAAGACCGCCCATGGCAGTAATGGACTTACGGGGGCAATCACAGCCATACAGCAGTCCCTGCTGTTGCAGCTGCTCAAAGATGGCCTGATAACGGGCCTTGCGCTGGCTCTGATACCAGACAGGTCCATCCCACAACAGACCAAATTGCTCCAGAGTGCGCAAAATAGTGTCGGCCGCGCCAGGTTGGCAGCGGGGTTCATCGATATCTTCCATGCGAACCAGCCACAGACCCTGGCTGGATTTAACCTGCAGGTAGCTGGCAAGAGCTGCCACCAGTGAACCAAAATGCAACGGGCCGGATGGGGATGGAGCAAACCGGCCCACAGGGGGAGAGGCAAGCATTGGCATCTTAGCCGCCGAGTTGCTTTTCCTTGATTTCTGCTAAGGTTTTGCAATCGATGCACATATCAGCCGTTGGCCGTGCTTCCAGCCGCTTGATGCCGATCTCGATACCGCAGGTGTCGCAGTAGCCAAAATCGTCATCTTCGATTTTCTGCAGCGTTTTCTCAATTTTTTTCAGCAGCTTACGCTCACGATCGCGGGCGCGTAACTCCAGACTGAACTCTTCTTCCTGGGCAGCACGATCGACCGGGTCCGGGAAGTTGGCCGCTTCATCAGCCATATGAGTTTTGGTGCGATCCACTTCTTCGCGCAATTGTTTGCGCCACGCATCCAGAATTTTCCGGAAGTGCTCCCGTTGCTTGGAGTTCATGTACTCTTCGCCCACAGCCTCCTGATAAGGCTCCACTCCGGCTAAGGCCAATAACCCCAGCGGTTTGTTTGCTTTGCCCTCTGGCATAGTCATCTCCTGTACAATACAGCCAAGCAAAAATGGCGGATATTCATAACAGAATATCAAGCACATCGCAAATTAAAGACGCAGAAGTATACAGAGTGAACATCCGTACGTCATCTGTTTTCGTGGACCGATGTGCGCTGAGCTGATTTTTTGCCGCGACATGGTACAATCACCCTACTAAGTACCCTCAGCTGATACAGGATAGTTTTTTATGACGGATATGATTCGTATTTCGTTGCAACCCGATGTGGCCGCAGAAAAGTGGGGCAAAAAAGTTAGCCTGACGCCGACGGCTGAAGGGTTTCAAATCCATCTGGATAGCAAGCAGCCAGCGCGCAGCATTCAAAAAGCAGCCCGCCAGCTCGACGGCCTGGGCATTGAACAGGTAGAGCTGAGCGGCGACGGCTGGACTTTGGAATTGCAATGGGCCTTTTATCTGGGCTTTACCTCGGCAAAAAAATTGAATGGTGTGCAGTGGTATGGGGAAGAGGCGACCCAACTGCAGCAGCTGGCCAGCTGTTTTGGCTGGGCTCGTCAGATCACCAATCAAACACCGGAGCAATTATCACCCGAAGCGCTGGCCCACGAAGCCATCGAATTTTTAACGCCGCTGGCACCGGACTCCATAAGCCATCGCGTCATTCGTGGTGAGGAATTACTCACCGAAGGCTGGGTTGGCATCCATGGCGTGGGTCGGGGCAGCGAGCGACCGCCGGTAATGCTGGTGCTCGATTACAACCCAACCGGCAACGCCGATGCACCTATCGATGCGGTTTTGGTGGGCAAAGGCATTACCTTTGACAGTGGCGGTTATTCCATCAAGCCGAGTGAATCCATGTCGTATATGAAATGCGATATGGGGGGGGCGGCCACTGTAGCGGCTGCTCTGGGACTGGCCATCCAAAAAGGCTTGTCGCACCGGGTGCAATTGGTGCTGTGCTGCGCCGAAAACCTGATCAGCGGCCATGCCTACAAGCTGGGTGATATCCTGACCTACAAAAACGGCACCACGGTTGAAATTCTCAATACCGATGCCGAAGGCCGTCTGGTGCTGGCCGATGGCCTGTTATACGCCTCTGAAACCGGCGCTCCTTTGATTATTGATGCCGCTACCCTGACCGGTGCCGCTATGGTGGCGCTTGGCAATGATTACAACGCACTTTTTGCGCTGGATACGGCGTTGCAGCAGCGGGCGCTGGGCTATGCCAACCTGGTGCAGGAGCCGACCTGGCCACTGCCGCTGGCTCCCTGGCATCAGCAGCAATGCCCTTCGCCTTATGCCGATACCGCCAACAGCCGTCCCATCAAAGGTGGTGGCAGCGGTGGTGCCAGCAATGCGGCCGGCTTTTTAAGCCGTTTTGTGCCGGAGGGGGGGAAAGGTTGGTTGCACTTTGATCTGGCGGCTGCTTTTAACAGCAGCAATACCGGCCTCTGGGCCGCTGGTGCCACTGGCATGGGGATCCGTGCCATTGCAGAAACCCTGCGTCAGGAAGCCGGTAAAGTTTAGTACAACTCTAAACCTGTATTTGGTCATGTCTTTGCCGGTGTTGACGGCCGAGACATGACCCTAACCTCTGCGAGACCCGAACTGCGATGGAACTCCCTGTTGCTGCCATAGCTGGCGATCTTGTGACTGCTCTGCGTCAACAGCAGCGGGTGATCCTGTCGGCACCGCCTGGTGCCGGTAAATCCACCTGGTTACCACTTTATTTACTGCAGCAGTCAGAATTTGTCGGCAAGAAAATCCTGCTGCTGGAGCCTCGGCGGCTGGCAGCTAAGAGCATTGCCAGTTACATGGCGTCGCAGCTGGGAGAGGAGGTTGGCCAAACGGTTGGCTATCAGGTGCGGCTGGAGCGCAAAAGCAGTGCGGCCACCCGCTTGTTGATCGTGACTGAAGGCCTGCTTACCCGTTTCATTCAACAAGATCCTGAGTTAAGCGCCTGGGATCTGGTGATTTTTGATGAGTTTCATGAACGTTCCTTGCAGGCCGATCTGGCGCTGGCACTCAGCTTAGAAGCGCAGCAACTGCGTGATGATTTGAAGCTGTTGCTGATGTCGGCCACCTTGGATACCGGGCAACTGGCTAAAGCACTGGATGCGCCTGTGCTGAAAAGTGAAGGTCGTAGTTATCCGGTCAGCATTCGCTACCAAACTCCGGATCGCCAACCTGTCTGGCAACAACTGGCCCGGCTTTGCTGGCAATTAGTGCAGCAGGAAGAAGGCAGCCTGTTGGCGTTTTTACCTGGTCAGGCTGAAATCCGCCTGGCGCATGACTGGTTGTTGCAACAAGGCTTGCCCGATTCAGTGCAGGTTCACCCGCTGCTAGGCAGTTTAACGCTGCAACAACAGCAGGCGGCCATTGCTGCCTGCCCACCCGGTCAGCGCAAAGTGGTGTTGGCGACCAATTTAGCGGAAACCAGTTTAACCATCGACGGTATTCGTGTGGTGGTCGACAGTGGCTTGTACCGCAAAGTACGCTTTTATCCAAAACATGGGGTGATGAAACTGGAAACGGCAGCCATTAGCAAGGCTTCTGCGATTCAGCGGGCTGGCCGGGCAGGGCGATTATCACCAGGTCTTTGTGTGCGGCTGGATAGCGAATGTCAGTGGCAGCGTCGGGCCAGTTTCACCCCGCCGGAGATGCTGGAAGCCGAGTTAACCGCACTACGATTGGAGCTGGCTGGCTGGGGCGTGCAAGCCAATGAGCTTTTTTGGCTGGACCCACCACCCAAGGCGCATCTGGCGGTGGCCGAGGCGTTATTGCAGCAACTGGGCGCATTATCGTCCGGATTAAAAATGACGCCGCTGGGGCAGCGCATGCTCAGCTTGGGCACCGAACCCAGGCTGGCCGCCATGTTGTGCCGTGCCGAAGCGCTGGAGCAACAAGGTGAGCAGGGCGCACTCTGGCTGGCGGCGCTGCTGGCTGTACTACTGGAGAAAAGCCGGGATGACAGCCCGCTCTGGGGGCAGTTGCAGCGGCTGCAGCAGCAAAAAAACTCGGCTGCTTATCAGCAGGCAGAGCAATGGTGTCGGCAGCTTACAGGCAGGAAAAGCGGCACTCTGCGTCAAGAGTTACTGCTGCCACTGCTGTGTTTTGCCTATCCGGATCGGGTGGCGGTGAAGCGGGGTAAAGGCTATTTGCTGGCCAATGGTGCCGGCGCTGTTTTACCGCCTGATCATGTTTTAGCCAGCGAGCCGATGTTGCTGCTAGCCGGTGTGCAGCTAACCAGTCAGGGGTTGCTGATTCGTCAGGCCGAGCGCCTGACCCTCGACACCCTGCAGCAGGTTTTTGGCACAGAGCTGAGCTGGCAGCTGTACAGTGCTTTTGATGAGCAAAGTGGCCGCTTTATCAGTGAGCAGCAACGACGTTTTGGTGCCTGTATTTTAGAGCGCAAACCGGCGCCACAGGCGCTAAACGGCGAGCAGCGGCGTCAAGGCTGGTTGGATTACATTG
Source organism: Alkalimonas amylolytica (assembly GCF_900107845.1). Lineage (GTDB taxonomy): Bacteria > Pseudomonadota > Gammaproteobacteria > Enterobacterales > Alteromonadaceae > Alkalimonas > Alkalimonas amylolytica. The sequence continues at coordinate 242,593 of NZ_FNRM01000001.1, read as the reverse complement.
CACAGCGCGGCTTGGTGGTGTTGCCATGGGGGGCTGCCAGCGAACAATGGCTGGCTCGGGTGCGGCTTTGGCAGCAGTTGGAACCCGGGCAGTGCCCGCATGGTTGGCAAGCGGATGATTTGCTGACTAGCCTGGATGCGTGGTTAGGGCCCTGGCTGTTGGATTGCCAGAATCTACAGCAACTGAAACAGCTGCCGTTATTGCAGGCGCTACAAAGCCGGCTGGATTATCAGGCGCAGCAGCAGTTAGCCAGCCTTTTGCCGACCCACTGGCAGGCACCGACTGGAAGCCGTCTGATGATTGACTACCTGGCCGACGGTGGGCCTTTGGTTGCAGTGCGGATGCAGGAGGTTTTTGGCCAGTTGCAAACACCTGTGCTGGCGAGTGGCAAGCTACTGCTTACGCTGGAACTCTTGTCGCCAGCGCGCAGACCTTTGCAGCGCACGGCCGATTTAGCCAGTTTTTGGCAAAATGCTTACCGGGAAGTACGTAAAGAAATGAAAGGGCGTTATCCAAAACATTATTGGCCGGAGGATCCGGCACAAGCTATGCCAACTACTAAAACGACCAAAGCGATGAACTTATGACGTGGCTCAGTAGCCTGAAAAAAAAATTACCTCTACCTCGCCAAGCGCTGCGTTATCTGGGCTGGACGCTGCTCAAGCTGAGTCTGGCCATGTTGGCAGCGGCTGCGATTTACCTGGTGTACCTGGACAGCAAGGTGACGCAAAGCTTCAGGGGGCAAAAATGGCAGGTGCCAGCCCAGGTATTTGGTCGTAGCCTGCAGTTGCAGCAAGGACAGCCACTCACTCTTGGCGCTTTGGTGCAGGAGTTGGAGTTGTTGCAGTATCGCCGGGTATCGGACATCACTGGCCCGGGCCAATTTCGGTTGGCCAACCAGGCGGTGGATATTTACCGGCGTGAATTTTATTTTGCCGATGGCTATGCAGCGCCAGAGCGCTTTCTGGTGCAGTTTCGACAGCAAAGGATTGAACGGATCCAATGGACGATACCAACAGTTGCGCCTGAATCAGGCATGGCCCGCCTGGAAGCCCCGTTGATTGAGCACCTGATTTCAGCGCAGCAGGAAGATCGTGAATTGCTGCGACTGGAGCAAGTCTCACCCATGCTGCGTGATACCTTGTTGCTGGTGGAAGACCGCGATTTTTATCGGCATCATGGCGTGGCCCCACTGGCCATCCTGCGTGCTTTTTTGGTGAACCTGACCGCAGGCCGAACGGTACAGGGGGGCTCTACCTTAACCCAGCAGCTGGCCAAGAATATGTATCTGACGCAGGATCGAACCCTGTGGCGTAAAATCAATGAAGCCCTGATGGCGCTGATTTTAGAACTGCGTTTTAGCAAAGACGAGATCTTAGAAGCCTACATCAATGAAGTTTACATTGGTCAGAATTTTGCGCATCCGGTGCATGGCTTTGGCCTGGGCAGTCGCTTTTATTTTGCCAAACCGCTGAATGAACTGACGGCAGCAGAAACGGCACTGTTGGTTGGCCTGATCAAGGGGCCGTCTTTTTACGATCCCAGGCGTAATCCGGAGCGGGCGCAGCGCCGGCGTGATCTGGTGTTGCGGCTGATGTTCGAACAGCACATGCTGGATCAGCAAGCCTACCGCGAAGCTCTGGAAGAGCCGATTGCCTTAATTGCACGGGGCCAGCACCAGTCGGATCGCTACCCAGCTTATTTAGCTAAGGTACGGCAGGAGCTGCGCAGTCAGCTGCAGGACAAAACCTTGCAACAGAGCGGCTTGCGGATTTTTACCTACTTTGATCCTGTGCTGCAGCAACAAGCGGAAAGTGCCATTGCCAGCAGCATGCGCGGTCTGGATCCTGCGATTGAAACTGCGGTGGTGTTGGCAAGTTATCGTGAGGGCAGCCTGACGGCTATGGTGGGTGGACGCGATCCGCGTTTTGCCGGTTACAACAGGGCTATAGATGCCAGGCGGCAAATCGGCAGTCTGATCAAGCCGGTGATCGCCATTGAAGCTCTGGACCAGCCTGAGCGCTTTGACTTGCAGACGGTTTTGCTGGATGCGCCTATTCAGCTGCGCAGCAATCAGCAGGACTGGCAACCACAGAATTTTGATCAAACTTTCCGTGGTGAAGTGACCTTACTGGATACCCTGGTGTACTCCTACAATGTGCCTATGGTCCGGCTGGGGTTGCAGCTGGGTATGCCACAGGTAGCAGCCGCGCTCAGCAAACTTGGCTTGCAGCGCCGGATTACCCTGCACCCGGCGGCTTTACTTGGGGCCATTGAGTTATCACCGCTGGAAGTAACCCAACTGTACCAAACGCTGGCCAATGCCGGAGTGCATCGGAGCCTGGCCAGCATAGCGGTAGTGACGGACCAGCAGGGCATTGTTTTATATCAGCACCAGCCAGCCCCGATCCGCCGTTACAGCGTTGAAGCCACAGCCTTGTTGCACGATGCGATGCAGCAAAGTGTACAACGAGGCACAGCCCGAGCTTTAGGGCAGCAGTTTCCCAACCTCGCAGGGAAAACGGGCACCTCCAGTGATTACCGTGACAGTTGGTTTGTGGCGATGGATGACGACAAAGTGGTCACAGTGTGGCAAGGACGGGATGATAATAACTCCACCGGTTTAACTGGTAGCTCAGGAGCCCTGCAGTTAACGCGTCAGTTTTATCGCCTTCATGGTGCCGTTAGGCCCTGATGGTGGGCCTTGTTGAAGCTTTGTTAAGCAGTAGGGTAAACTCATTGCCTAATGTACTTGTTATTCTTCGAGTTTTAAGTTGATAATGGTGAATTAAAATTGTCGACAACCACGGATAATTTGTGAACAGGCTATGGCGATAAAACCAGAACATCGATTGAACGTGGGCGCTTGGACTTATTTACCAGAACGTGACAAGCTGGTGAAGTGTGATGCGAACGGGCAAGTCATAGAAACAGCCGAGCTGGATAATTTATGTCAGAACGTGATGAATTATCTGATGGTGCATGCCGGCGAATTGGTTAGTAAAGATGATTTGCTGGAAAAGGTATGGGGCATTCGGGCAGTTTCGGATGGTCGCATTACCCGGGTAATCCGGGTGCTCAGGGTCGCACTTGGGGATGACAGCCGTACCCCGACTTACATCGAAACCGTGCCGAAGCGCGGTTACCGGCTGGTGGCACCGATAGAGCGTGTCGGCGAGCCAGGGGCTATTCACGAGGCAAAACAAGCCGAAACGAATAGCATGGACGAGGTAGTTACCGCAACGCCAGTAGGTAGCAGCTGGCAGCGCCGGGCTCTGTTGTCGGTACTGGTGCTGATGCCGTTGCTGCTGGCCGGTTATTTCTGGCTGGCAACCCAGCCTGCCGAGGATGATTTCAGTGCGATTCCACTCTGGCGCTATGAACCAGTCACCTTTTTGGACGGCATTGAATTTTATCACAGCATTTCACCGGATGAGGAACTGCTGGCGTTTAGTTATGCCAGTAGCCCCAGTGATTCGGTGGTACGCCTGAAACTGCAAAACCTGAAAACGCATCAGGTGGTGGCATTAACCGAAGCACCCTACAGCAGTTTTGGTGCCGCCTGGAACCCGGATGGCACCCAACTGGCGTATCAACGGGTTTTATCAGGGCGCTTATGTGAAATTCGCTTACTGACTTTGAATGCGCAGCGGGATCGGGTGCTGACCGATGAGCTGTTAACCAGCTGTGGTGCTCAGTCCATCTCTGCCCGACTTAGTTGGTCACCGGATGGCCGTTTTCTGGTTTATCCATCACGTGAAGATGGGCAAAACCAGATGGCATTGATGTTGTATCCGATGGCGGGCGGTCAGCCGCAGGTGCTTACGGCTCCACCAGCCTCGGGTTTTGGCGATTATGCGGCCCGTTTTTCAAGAGACGGTAATCAATTGGCTTTTTTACGTTATACATCCGGCGCAGCTGAATTGTGGGTATTGAGTCTGTCTAACCGTTCGAATCAAATGCTGGTGAGGTTCCACGAATACATTCCTGGTAATGTTGATTGGAGCCTTGATGATCAAAAAATCATTTACCCAACAGGGCAAGCCACGCTGGGCGCTGTGCATGCTCAAAGTGGGATTAGACAGATGCTGGCCTATACCAGCCATAATGCACGAGAAATTCAAATTAGTACTTCTGGTCGTATTCTGGCATCGGTAGGCTCATTTTCACAGCTGAATATCCTGAAGGTACCCAATGAGGCGCAAGCATCGCCCTATGCAAATAACCAACAGGTGTTTAGTTCGAACCGCAGCGAAGCCTTTGCAGAAGCAAGCCCTGTTGAAGGAGGCCCTGTTGCTGTTGTGTCAAGGCGCTCTGGTGTTTCGCAGGTGTGGCTGTTCAATGAAGATGGAAGTCAGGTCCAATTAACCCATTTTGCAGACAATGAGCGCTTTAGCGAGTTGCGCTTTTCTCCTAATGGGAAATATTTGCTTGCGCTAATCAGCCAGCAGCTGTGGCTGCTGCAAGAGAATAAACCACCAAGGGCATTAGTACACAATGGAAGTGAGAACATTTCCAATCCAAGTTGGAGCTCTGATAGCCGAGCTATCTATTTTGCCGCTTCTCAGCGTGGGCAATGGCAACTGATGAAGCTGGATATTGAGGAGGCTGACACTGCTGAGTTGCTCTATGCTGATCGCGCCTTGTATTTAGAAAGCCCGGGGGGCCGTTACCGTTTTTGGCAGAGTAGTCACGATCACCGCTACTATCTGGAGATGGCTGGTAATATGGCACAACAGCTTGATTTGATAAGTGATGGCGTGCTGCCGCTCCGTTTTGTTCTGACAGATGAAGGTTTGTACTTTTCCAGTTATCAGGAAGACAATCGTTACCAGCTTTTTTATCTAGACTTTACCAGTATGCAGCTGAAAGTTGCTACTTCGGCTGCCTTGTATTTTGATCAATTCAGTGTAAGTGCTGATGGCCGATACTTATATTTGCCCTCAATGGGTGCTGGGGATACGGATATCGCAGAGATTTCGGTTGTACAGCAAAATTTATAGCTTTTTTATAAGGATTTCATCGAGTTATTTTGTTTCCTCTATGACAGTCTCAAGGTGTTCAATACACACACACTGAGGACTGCACTATGAGAAAGTTAATGACAACCGCTGCTATCGCTACTTTTATCGCAGGTGCTGCTATTGTGGCAACCAGCTTTGAAATAAAAACACAACAATATGAAGCCGACTCCTTGCTTGCATGCTTGTGGTTTCCTGTATGCAAAGATCCTGACTTTCATCAGCCTCATCCGATTGAGCCAGAGGCTTCAGTGGGCGATATATTGGAAAAAGATTCTATGTATGCTTGTCTGTGGTTCCCTGTCTGTAAAGATCCAGACATGCCTGTCTTTGCAGAGCAGAGCGAAGCCGCGATTGCATAACTCTGTAACAATTACATACCTGAAATTTTGCCGCTTTCCGTTATAATCCGTCCATACCTCGTGTAAGGACGGATTGCTTTGTCTAAGCTGGAACCCCTGGTTCAATTTGGCCCCTGGTGTTATCGCGCATCAGTCGGCAAGCTTTGGTTAGCCGTTGGCAATGAATCCACGGCCATCACGCTGGAACCCCGGCTGCAAAAGCTATTGAACTATTTTCTGCTGCATCCAAATCAACTGCTGTCCAAAAATCAGTTGATCGAAGATGTGTGGCCAGCAAGTGAGGGCACCGACGGTGCTGTCATGCGTGCAGTAGGTGCTTTACGCAAATTGCTAAAGGACAATACGCAGGCGCCTGTTTTTATAGCCACAATTCCGAAAAAAGGATACTGCTGGTTGGCCGAGCTGGTTCCTCTTACCAGCCCCAAAGCTGTGGATGCGACTCAAAAGGATAGTACGCAATCCACAAGGGCAACACCGGAGCTAAAGACGCCCAGTCAATCGAATCGTCAGTTTATTCTGCTGGCAGTGATGTCTTTGCTGATTAGTTGCGGCATCTTGGCTTATGGCTTAACGCATCTGACGCTCGGTAGCCATCAACCGGTTCTGACCCGGATTGAACCCGTCAGTGCCCTGAATGGCCGTGAACAATTGCCGGTTTGGAACCCATCGCAACGTAGCTTGTTGTATCAGCACCAGGCCAGCGGTCAGACTGATTGGCAATGGGTGCTGCAGGCGGAGCAGCAAATGTCTCCTGTGTATGCGCCGATGATGTTTAAGGCGCTTGGTAAGCCGGTATGGTTGGGAACGGCAATTTATTTCAATGCCATCGGGCAGGATGACTGCGGTTTGTACCGACAGACTGTTTTGCCGGAGTTTTCGACACCAGAGCGGCTTACCCATTGTGAACAGTGGCTCAGAGCTGGATTGGTGCAGTTAAACAACCAGTTGTACTGGCTGGATAAGCTGCCTGGGCATCAGAGCAGGTTTCAATTGTGGCGCAGCCAGAGCGCAGCAACTGAGCCCGGTTTTGTGCCGGAGCCATTATTGGATACACCGCTGCCGGCATTGGAAATTCATCGCTTGCTGGTGCATGATGAAGCTCTATATGTGCTGGCTCAGGTCAGTTTTAGTCAAACTCAGCTTATCAGAATACAACCGGAAAATGGCAGTTGGCAGGTGTTAAGGCGTTACTCAAAGCAACTGACAGAACTGGCTGAGCTGCACGGACAGCTTTGGTTGGGGCAACCCCAGCAACCTTTTAAGCGACTTAGCCCGACGGGTAAAGCAAGAGACTCGCTGGGACCTTTGTCTGCCGACCTGACGGACTTAGTTTTCGCGAACCAACAGATTCTCGCAGTGGCTGGAGCTAAACCAATCAGCGACTTGTGGTTTATGCAGTTTGTTGGGGCTGAGCCCTCCTGGCAGCGCTGGTTTGCATCCAATCGCAGTGAGCGGCTGGCAGCGCTGGCTGAGCAGCAGGTTGCTTTTGTTTCAAATCGTTCTGGTCATGGACAAGTTTGGCTGGCACGGCGTGATCAGTTGCGCCAACTAACGGAGCTGGACTCCGAGCAACAAATACAACAACTGCTCTGGTACCGTCAGCAACTGGTTGGATTGATCAATAGCCAGCTGTATCAGGTGGATCTGGGGACCGGCCAGCTGCATTCTTTATTGCCGCAAGGTACTGTCATCAGCCGGGTTGAAGTGTGCCGCCAACAATTGTACTGGACAGCCTTTGATCAAGCCGCTGGTTGGCGTTTGTTCCGCATGGCAGCCAACAGCGTGGAACCTTTGTTGGATGATGTGCTGGATGTGCGCTGTGCTGACGATGGTTTGCTGCTCCGGCGTGAACAGTCGGCACAGTTGCAGCTTTGGTATCCTCAGGGTGGGTTTACGGAATTGACACTTACCGGTTTTCCGCAAAATATCAGTCAGGATGGTCTGTGGCTGACCAATGATAAGGGTATCGCCTGGTTGGAGCCGCACAGTGCGACCTTACACCTGCAGAGTTGGCAGGGAGAGTTGCAACAGATCGCATTACCAACGGAACAGACACCAGTGGCCATCTACAGTGATCGCAGTGGCCAGCATTGGTTGTTGCAATTAAACCGGCAGCAGGACAGCGATATAGTCCGCTTGCTGCCGGAGCGTTCGCCTTAGTTTGTCGCCAGTTGGGCAAAGCTGCGATCGGCAGCCGCTATGGTAGCGGCCAGATCAGCCTCGCTGTGTGCCAGCGATAAAAAGCCGGCTTCATAAGCGGAAGGAGCCAGATATATCCCCTCATTGAGCATCAAATGGAAGAAGCGTTTGAAAGCTTCAATATCGCACTGGGTGGCCTGGGCGAAATTGCTGATGGCTTGCTCCTTGGTAAAAAACAGGCCAAACATACCGCCAACCTGAGTGGTGGCAAGTGGCACGCCATGCTTATCCGCTGCAGCCTTGATACCGGCAATCAACTGGCTGGTCTTCTCCGTCAGGGCTTCATACACGCCTGGTTGACGGATGGCATGAAGGGCAGCCAAACCGGCGGCCATTGCCAGCGGGTTGCCCGACAAAGTGCCGGCCTGGTACACCGGGCCTGTGGGTGCTATCTGCTGCATAATGGCGCGCTTGCCGCCAAAGGCACCGACGGGCATACCGCCACCAATGATTTTACCTAAAGTAGTTAAATCGGGCTGCACGTCATACACGGCTTGTGCACCGCCCAGTGCGACCCGAAAGCCAGTCATCACTTCATCAAAAATCAGTACGCTGCCGTATTTATCACATAACGCTCTTAGCCCTTCTAAAAAACCCGGGGCTGGTGGAATGCAGTTCATATTGCCAGCGACCGGCTCGACGATGATGCAGGCGATGTCCTGCCCACGCTCGGCAAAGATTACTTCGAGCTGCTGCAAATTATTAAACTCAGCAGTGAGGGTGTATTTGGCAAAGTCTGCCGGCACCCCCGGCGAGTTCGGTACACCTAACGTCAGAGCGCCAGAGCCGGCTTTTACCAGTAAGGAGTCGGCATGGCCGTGGTAGCAGCCCTCAAATTTTAAAATAGTGTCGCGGCCGGTGTAACCGCGTGCCAATCGGATGGCACTCATGGTGGCTTCGGTACCAGAGCTGACCATCCGTACCATTTCCATACTGGGTACTAACTTACTGACCAGCTCGGCCATCTCAACTTCAGCCGGGCAAGGTGCACCAAAGCTTAAGCCATTCTCTGCCGCCTGTTGTACCGCCTGGCGAATGGCAGGGTGATTGTGGCCCAGCAACATCGGGCCCCAGGAGCCAATGTAATCGATGTAACGTTTGCCATCGACATCAAAAATATAGGGGCCATCGGCTTTTTCAATGAACACCGGTGTACCACCGACACTTTTAAACGCCCGTACCGGTGAATTGACACCGCCGGGAATGGTATGTTGGGCGCGTTCAAACAGTTGCTTGGATTTATTCATGCTGGGTCCTTGGGGATTAAAGCGGAGAAAAGGAGGATTTGTTGCTGTACCAGGGCACATCGCACTCGTACTTGGTCACCAGGTGCTCGACGCCAAGCGTCAGGGCAAACAGGGCCATCCGGATTACCACGCCATTATCGGCCTGACGGAAAATCGCCAGATTTGGGTTCAGATTCAGATCGTTATCTAGTTCATTGGCATCCAGTCGTGAGTCGCGCGGCAGTGGATGCATAATGACGGTATTGGATTTGCAGTGCCGGGTGTATATGTCCTGATTCAGCCGGAATTTACCGCGGTACAGGTTGGCTTCGTCTTTGCTGGCAAAGCGCTCTTCTTGCACCCGGGTCTGGTAGACAATATCTGCCGCCAGCTTGCCTTCCAGCGTATCGCTGAACTCAATGCTGTGGCCGGCGTTTTCGATGGCACTGACTACTGTATCTGGCATGGCCAGCTCGGTTGGCGATATCAAGGTGAAACGGATATTTTTGTACAGACAAAGCAGCTTGGCCAGTGAATGCACGGTGCGACCAAACTTCAAATCACCGACCATGGCAATATGCATACCATCAATACTCTGGCCACTGGCGGCCAGCTCTTTTTCGATGGTGAAGAGATCCAGTAAAGCCTGCGTTGGGTGTTCATTGGCTCCGTCACCGCCGTTCAGCACCGGTACCCGGCTGCCTTCGGCAAACTCAGCCACCGAGCCGGACTGTGGGTGACGCATGGCAATCACATCGCTGTAGCTGCTTAGCACCCGGGCGGTATCAAACAACGACTCGCCTTTGGCCAAGGCTGAGCTTTGCATGCCGGTGGTTTCGCGTACTTCACCACCCAGTAAATTAAAAGCACAGCCAAAGCTCACCCGGGTACGGGTGCTGGGTTCAAAAAATAAATTCCCTAAAATAGCTCCATCCAGCACCTTGGTACGCTTTTTTCGGCAGGCATAAGGCTCCATGCTGCGGGCTACCTGAAACACCTGCTGAATACGATCGCGATCAAACTGGCTGACGGAAAGAATATGCTGGCCTTTGAAGCTCATATGCTGCTGCCTGTAGTTGCTAAGAGTAAACTGGGAAGATTGGTTTTAGGCGCGACCGACAACGCTGTGACCCATCTGCTTAAGGTTGTCTATTATACGACAGAGTGGCTAGCAAAGGCGAATGCTGTGCAACATTGCGGGTTTGAGTTTTCTTACGTTTAGCCATAGTATAAATTGTGATTTGTTTTTTATTTCAAGCAGTAAAGCCAAACCAGCAGCTTTAAGGATACCAATGCAACCAGCCACAGGACAGCAACCAAGCCGTTCAAACCTTACGACCCTGCAACGTCTGGCGTGCCGTGCGCTTTTCTATGCCTTGCTGTGGGCGCTACTCAGTGGTGGTGAAGGCGGGTGGTTTTTTCTGATGCTGTTGCCGCTGTTGCTTTGGTTGTCTGAGCGCTGGTCTGTGCCTTTGCTTCGACTACGCTGGCGTTACCTGCCTGGTTTTGTCGGCTATTTCCTGGTTGAAATGTGGCGGGGGGGCTTTGATGTCGCCTGGCGTGCGCTGCAGCCTGTACCTGCGATTGCTCCGAATTGGCAGCGTTACTCCATTCGCCTACAGCGAGCCAGTGCACAGCGGATCCTGGCCTGCCTGATTAGCTTATTGCCTGGCACCACCGTCTGCCGCAGTCGTTTGTCCGATCAATCCGGCGATGATAAGGCTTGGTTGGAGCTGCACCTGTTAACTGACAGCAGTGACTGGCAGCAGGCGGTCGCCAGGCTAGAGCAGCGCTTAAGTCAGTTATTGGCTGGGGAGAGCCCCTTATGTTGATGGGAATTGCCGCCGCTATCTTACTTACGGTGTTGCTGGGTTTATGGCGGGTCTGGCGTGGACCAGATTTGGTCAATCGTCTGTTGGCTATTCAATTACTGGGTAGTGGCGGCGTGGCTATCTTGTTGCTGTTATCTCAGGCGCTGGCTCAACCAGCTTTGCTGGAGGTTGCTTTGATCATTGCGTTGCTGGCTGCCGTGGTGCCTGCTGCATTTGTCCAGCGATTAAAACAGGATCAGCGCAAATGATGGTCTGGTCGGGCGTACTTTTATTGGTAATGGGGCTGCTGTTTTTTTTGGCAGGCAGTTTGGGGTTGCTGCGCTTTCCGGATGTCTTTAGCCGACTGCACGCGGTGACCAAGGCCGATACCCTTGGCCTTGGTTTTATTGTGCTGGGACTGGCGCTGCTGGAGCCGAATTGGCAGCGTTTTCTCCTAATGCTGCTGATCTGGGGACTGGTGATGCTATCCGGTACCATTTCCTGTCAGTTGCTTGGACAATATGGCCGTGACCAGCAGGCCGACTATAAGGAGCCGGCAGAATGAGCGGTGACTTTTGGTTTGATGCTTTGCTGGGGCTATTGCTGTTGCAGTTAGCGCTGGCGACGATACTCGCTCGCCAGTTGGCGGCAGCCGTGATGCTGTATGTGGTTTTCGGCTTGATGTTAGCCCTGGCCTGGGCTCGGTTGGGGGCAGCTGATTTGGCGCTGGCAGAAGCCGCCATAGGGGCAGGGCTGACCGGTGCCTTGCTGTTTTCAGCTTTAGCGCGACAACCCAAAGCATTAGCGCCGGCACAGGGGCCTGGCCGGGTGGAGCGCTTGCCGGCCCTGCTGCTTTGCATTGCGAGCAGTACCGTGCTTGGCTGGACACTCTGGCAGCTGCCACTACAGCCACAACACAGCCAGCTGCCAGCAGCGCTGGAGCAACTGGGCAGCAGCGGTACCGAGCATTTGGTGACGGCTGTGCTGCTGAACTTTCGTGCCTGGGACACCTTGCTCGAATTGCTGGTGTTGTTACTGGCTTTACTCGGAACTCGCTTAGTGGCTGCGCCAGAGCCTGCGGCGCTGCAACACTGGCCACTGGCCAGGCAGTGGAGCAAACGCTTATTGCCCCTGTTGGTGTTGGTGGCATTTTTTGTGCTGTGGCGCGGGGCTACAGCGCCAGGGGGCGCATTCCAGGCGGGAGCCTTGCTTGCAGCTGCGCTGGTGGTGCTGCGTCTTAATGGTCAGCTACCGGCACTTCGTTTCGATTTATGGTGGGTGCGGGCATTGATTCTGGCTGGGGTACTGGCTTTTTTGCTGGCTGGATTACTTAGTCTGTGGCTGAACTGGCAACCAGAGCAAGCAGTGCAATGGCTGCGCTGGCCGCTGCCGTTGGCCAAAGGTTTGATCCTGCTGATTGAGCTCAGTGCCACCCTGGCAATAGGCCTGACCCTGACTTTGTTGGTGGTGGGTGAACGCAAGGAGCTACGTGGATGAGCCTGGTGCATTGGTATCTGTTGATTGCGGCTGGCCTCTGGGGCATCGGTTGCTATGGCTTGATCCGGGGCCCTGAGTTGTTGCGACGTGTCATTGCGCTGAATCTGATGGGGGCAGCCGTTTTTTTGGTGATGGTGACGCTGGCTGCCCGCACTGAACCGGCTGATGGCGTCTTGCATGCTCTGGTACTCACTGGTCTGGTAGTGGCGGTGAGTGCCACTGCCTTTGCACTGGCCCTGGTCGCCCGTACGTTGTCGGAGTCGGCATGAGCTTCGCTCTGGCGGCTGTGTTACTGCCACTGCTTGCGGCTGTACTGGCCTTGTGCTGGCGTAGTGAGGCCGCCAGGCTGGTGTGGCTTAGTACCTTGTTCAGCCTGCTGCTGGCGTTGGCGGCTTTGTGGCAGGTGGTGACCTTTGGACCAGTCAGTATGCAGTTGGGTGGCTGGCAGACTGGCCTTGCTATTCGCTGGCACTTGAATGAGCTCTCGGCTTTATTGCTGCTGATGACCGCTTTGATCCATAGTCTGGTCGCCAGCTACAGTTTTAGTCAGTGGCGTGATGCTGGCTTATCGGCTGATTTCTGGCCGCTCTCGGCTTTATTGCAAGCGGCTTTATCATCGTTGTTTTTGTCGGTTGACCTGTTCAATTGGTATGTCACTCTGGAACTGTTGGGGCTGGCCGCCGTGGCTTTGGTGTTACTGAGTGGTAAAAAAGCTTTGCAGGCAGCCATGCGTTATCTGTTGCTGTCATTGGCTGGGTCCCTTTGCTATTTGTTGGGAGTCGCCTTGCTCTATGGCCATTATGGTTGGCTGGATGTACCCCAACTGGCCGTGGCTATCAGCGAGGAGCCGGTCGATCACCGGTTGGCACTCTGGTTGATCACAGCGGGCCTGATGCTCAAAGCTGCGCTTTGGCCATTGCATGTCTGGTTACCCGCCGCCCATGCCGCGGCGCCAGCTCCGGTTAGCGCTTTGTTGTCGGCGCTGGTGGTAAAAGGGCCGCTCTTTATGCTCTATATGATCTGGGGGCAGTTGGCAGGACCTGAACTCGCAGTAACCGGCAGCTGGTTGTTTTTGCTCACGGGCAGTATGGCGCTAGTGGTGGGTGGCTGGTCGGCATTACGGACCCCTTACGCCAAAGTGATGGTAGCTTATTCGACCGTGGCACAGCTGGGCTATGGCTTGCTGGCACTTGGCCTGATGTTGCATTTGACCGATCCGGCCTTTACTCAGGCACTCTTTCTCTTTGTGCTGGCGCATGCGCTGGCCAAAACCTCAACCTTTCTGGCCGTTGGTGAGATGCAGCTGCGGTTAGGTGGTAAGCGACTAAGTACCTATCGCGGTGCTAGCCAGACCATGCCACTGGCCATGTTTGCCGTAGCGGTAGCTGGCGGCAGTTTGATTGGCTTGCCCCCAAGCGGTGGTTTTGTGGCGAAATGGCACTTGCTGCTGCCCCTATGGCAGCACAGTCAGCTGTGGTGGTTGTTGCCGGTGATCCTAGCGGGTACCTTACTTTCTGCAGCTTATATCTTTCGTCTGGTGGTGCTGGCCTTTAACCGGGCTAAGCCCGTGAGCCCTGACTTTGCCCCGGTCTTGTTGCCGCAATGGCTGGCATTGTTGCCTGCCTTGCTGGTCTGGATGCTGGCTTTTGCCAGTGGGTCTCTGCTGAGCTGGCTGGGAGGCTGAGATGGACTGGAATAGCTGGTTGCCTGTGTTTATTGTATTGAGTTCGCTGCTGCCTGGCTTGTTGATTTTTAGTCTGGCAGAGCATCGGTTTGCATTGCGTACGACGCTGAACCTTGGTGGCGTTGTGGTGAAGCTGCTGCTGGTGGCCTGGATGTGGCAAGGTGTAAAGGCCGGCGAGGATTATTATTTCGAGTTGCCTTTTTTACCCGGTGGCGCTTTTATTCTGCATGGCGATGCTCTATCACTGCAGTTTGTCTTGTTGTCCTCGGTGCTTTGGTTGGTCACGACCTTGTATGCCATTGGTTACCTGGAAGGCTCACCGCTGCGTTCGCGTTTCTTTGGCTATTTCAGCTTGTGCGTCAGTGCCACTGTCGGCCTTGCCTTGTCAGGCAACCTGATTAGTTTTGTGCTGTTTTACGAGCTGCTGACATTGGCTACCTTCCCGTTGGTGGTGCATCGCGGCACGGTGGAGTCCTTGCGGGCTGGCAGGCGCTATTTGGCATATACCATCAGTGGTGGCGTGGTGCTGATGCTAGGTGCTGCGTTATTGCATAGTTTGACCGGCAGTCCGGTTTTTATGCCGGGTGGTTACTTAAGTCCTTTGCTGGCAGAGCACAGTGGCCTACTGATGCTGGCCTTTGTGTTGCTGATTACAGGGTTAGGGGTTAAAGCTGCCTTGCTGCCACTGCATGGCTGGTTGCCTGAGGCCATGGTGGCACCTGCACCGGTCAGTGCTTTATTGCATGCCGTGGCTGTGGTCAAAGCCGGTGCTTTTGGCATTGTTCGGGTGGTGTACGATGTATTTGGCGTGGATGTGATGCAGCAGCTGGATTTGACCTGGCCGCTGGTATTGCTGGCCTCTGCCACTATTTTGTATGGCTCCTGGCGTGCGCTGCAGCAGCAGGATCTAAAGCGTCGACTAGCTTACTCGACCGTTAGTCAGGTCTCCTATGTCACGCTGGGGGTCGCCATGTTGGGTCCGGTGGCGGCAGTGGGTGGCCTGGTGCATCTGGTGCATCAGGGCGTGATGAAAATCACGCTGTTTTTCTGTGCCGGTAACTTTGCCGAAACTTTGGGCATTCATAAAATCCGTGAACTGAACGGAGTAGGTCGGCGCATGCCGCTTAGCAGTATCGCTTTTACGCTGGGGGCCTGCGGCATGATAGGGCTACCTGCTACGGCTGGCATGATCAGCAAATGGTATCTGGCCAGCGGTGCGCTGGAGGCGGGGTATCCGCTGGTACTGCTGGTGCTGCTGACATCCAGTGCACTCAACGCCATGTATTTTTTGCCTGTGATCTTTCGGATCTGGTGTCTGCCTGCCGGCGATTGGCCAGCGCCAAAGCAGCTGTCCCGGCGCTTTGAAACCCATTGGATGTTGCTGTTGCCTCCGGTGATTACCGCTGTGTTGATTGTGTTGATGGGGCTGCTGGCGGGGACGGATCTCAGCCCACTGAGCTGGAGCAAATTGATTGTTGAGCGGGAGTTTAGCTATGACTGAGCTGCAGACACTGCTGTGGCCGGGAGCCGAGTTTGCGGTGCCAGAGGGGCCGGTTGCGCTCTGGTTTGGCTTTACCCTGCTGCTGTGGCTTTGTGCCGGCTTGTACAGTCTCAGTACCATCAATCAGCGTAAAGCTCTGTACTGGAGTAGCTTTACTCTGGCAATGGCGGGCAACCTGCTGCTGTTGCTGGCGCAGGATGTGCTGGGCTTTTATTTGGGCTTCGCCCTGATGAGCTTATCTGCCTATGGTTTGGTCATTCACAGTGGCCAAGGTGCGGCCAGGCGAGCCGGGCGTTTGTACTTGCAATTGGCTATCTTTGGTGAGCTGTTGCTGTTTGCTGCCTTGCTGCTGCGCGTAGAGACGGCCGATGGTGCTCTGGCGATCAGCGATTTACAGGCCGCAGCCCTTACCCCCCTAACCCTGTCACTGTTGTTGCTTGGTTTTGGTTTAAAAGCGGGGTTCTTCCCACTGCACATCTGGCTACCGCAGGCACATCCTGCCGCACCGGCTCCGGCCAGTGCTGTGCTATCCGGGGCTATGATCAAAGCTGGCTTGTTTGGTCTGTGGCAGTTTATTCCGGCTGGTGATGGGCTCTTGTTGCTATGGTTGCCCTGGTTGCTGGTGCTGTGCTTTAGCTCGGCTTTTTTCGGGGCTTTGTTGGCATTGCTGCATCGCAAAACCAAGGTGGTGTTGGCGTACTCCTCGGTCAGTCAGATGGGTTATCTGTTGTTGGCTCTGGTATTGTATTGGACTAGCCCAGCCGATTACCAAGCTCAGGCTGCCTGGCTGCTGGTTTGGTATGCCTGCCATCATGCCTTGTTAAAATCAGCATTATTTCTGGCTGCCGGCACAGTCAGTAGCTACCGGTTGCAAGTCTGGCACTGGCTGGCCTTGATTTGGCCATTAGTGAGCCTGAGCGCTTTGCCACTGAGCTCAGGCGCTGCGGTAAAATACGGATTGAAGCAGGATCTTGGGCAAAGTATTTTTGCGAACTGGTCGCTGTTGCCAGGCTTACTGACATTAGGTGCACTTAGCACCGCTTTACTGGCCTGGCACTTGTTGGCGTTGTTGCGCGAGCAGCACCAGCCGACAAGGCCAAAGCTGCCATCGACAGCTAGCTTTAGCTGGCTGGTGCTGGTGCTTGCTTCACTCAGTATGCCTTGGTGGCTGACCCAACTGCAGCCGCTGTGGTGGCAGGCGCTGCAACCCGCCGCCATGCTGGCTGCAGGCTGGCCTGTGTTGTTGGCTGCTGGTTTGTACTGGTGGTGGCAACATCGCGGACGGCCGCTACCCGCGAGCTGGCAGGACCCGGTAAGCCCGGCGCTGGGTTGGTCCTTGTGGCTAAAATCCTGCTACCAGACGCAAAGCAGTCGCCAACAGGCCTTGCCGCTGCCTCAGTGGCGAAAACAGGAACGCCGGGCCAATCGTTGGCTGACCCAGCAGGCGTTATTACCACTTGCCAGCAGCACCTTACTGGCTGTGATTCTGTTGTTGTGGCTATTGAGCTCAGTGTCTCGTTAAGCAATATGCGTTGGTTTAAGGCTTTAGCACAGCCAGTAAAATAGTCGCGAATAGGATCAGCACTGGCAGCTCATTAAACCAGCGGTAAAAACGGCCGCTGCGGGTATTTTTATCGGCTTTAAAGTCGGCCAGCAATTTAAAGCAATAGCCATGGTAACCATACAGTAAGGCGACCAACAGCAGCTTGTAATGCAACCAAGCGCTGGCTTTAAACCAGTCCATACCGTAGCTGTGGATCAACAGCACCCCAAACACCAGGGTTAGCACCGCAAAAGGGGTTACAAACAGCAGCAGGCGCCGCTCCATAATTTTAAACTGCGCCTGTATATCCGGGTGTTTGCTTTCTGCATGATAGACAAAAAGCCGAGGCAAATAAAAGATGCCGGCAAACCAGGCGACCATAAAAATCAGATGCAATGCTTTATAAATCAGTAGTAATGTCATAATAAGTTATTCTGTTTAACCAATAGACCCTGGACCTGATCCCAGCGCACCAGGCCGACAGGCTCTGGTTGTTGCTGGGCATCGTCAATAACGCAGACTGCACCTTCACGACTGGCTTCCAGCAACTGATGCACCTCGGCCATCGTGGCTTGTTGGCTAACCACCGGGACTGGCAGATAATGAATAGCATCCTGGCCAGTGAGCGACAAACTGACATCGTAACTGGCCAGTTGATACTGTGGTCCATCATCGCTATTGGTTTTGAGAAGTAGCAGCTCATCGGCAGCTAAGCGATCCAGTTGTTGGCGAATGGCTGTTTCATTGGACTCCATCAGCAGATGATAGCGGTGATCAAGTTGAGCCAGAACCCCCACTTTTTGCAGCAGATCGGCTGCAGGCGATACTTTATACGGCAATTGCAGGAAATCCAACTGCATAAGAAACAGGGATTTTGTCTTGCAAAACTGCACCCCTGTGACATAGGCGGTAGCAATAACCAGCATGGCAGGTAAGATAATATCCGGGTTGGAAGCGAGTTCCATCACGGCCACTAACGCTGCCAGTGGCGCATGCAGGCAGGCGGCCATCAGCCCGGCCATACCCAGCACAGCATAGGTACCAGCATGATCACTGTGACCATGCAATAAACCGGGGAACAGGGCCAGCAGGGTACCGAACACAATACCAATGCCAAAAATAGGGCCAACCACACCACCTGGCACACCCAGGCCGAGGGCAAAAATGGTCAGGATCATTTTACCGATAAATAGCGCCAGCAAGAGTTGCACATCGGTTGGTGCATCCACAGCGTATTGGATGGCGCCGGTTTCTGCACCCATGGCTTGAGGGATCAGCATACCAACAGCAGCCGTGATCGCCGCTGCCAGCAGTAAACGCAATGGCAGCGGCCAGTTTTTAAACCAGCGAATAATGCGCATCATATTGGTGTTAAAAACAAAAGCGACCATGCCAATCAAGACGCCACACAGGATCAAATAGGGAAAATGCCAGCCGGGCAAGGTACTGATTTGTAAAATCGCCAGCTCGCGCTCCATACCAAATACCAGCCGGGTCACCAAGGCCCCGACGACAGCGGACAGCATCACTGGAATAAAGATATGGATACGGTATTCACGCAACACCACTTCCATTACAAAGATCACTGCCGCCAATGGGGTGTTAAAAGAAGCCGCAATGCCCGCGGCAATACCACAACCAACTAGCGTACGGATGCTGTTAAAAGGCAATTTGAGTTTCTTACCGACGTAGCTGGCGCCATAGGCGCCAAGATGAACAGAAGGGCCTTCACGTCCGACAGAAAAACCGCTGGCCAATGCCGCCACGCCGCCAAAAAACTGATTGAAGGTGTTGCGAAATGGCATAAGGCCATACATGGTTTTCATGCGATGGATCACAAAAGGAATACCGAGTCGGTAGTGCTTGTAGCCGGTGAGAAGTGCAATCAGTCCAACGCAAAAAGCGCCGGCAAAAGGCAGTAACCAGCGAATTTCCTGAGGAGCTGTGGAGAAGTCATCGAACTTATCCAGGTAAAAGCTTTGCAAAGCAATGATGGACAGCCGAAACAGAATAATCAGGATGGCTGCCAGCAAACCACCCAGTGCGCCGAGTAGACACAGTTGCAGTGAGGTTTGTGGAAAAGCCAATTGTTTGCGCAGGCTCGGCAGCGATTGTTGCAGCAACTGCCAGCCCTTAGACCAGTATTTCATGGCTCACCGCTTAAGATGTTAAGTTCCTACAGTGTAACAGACTGGTGTTAAAGCATAAATTTTTTCCTATTGGGCATAGGTCGGACAATACTTGAATAAAACAGTCAGGTATTGGATAATCCACCACAGAATGTTACCTTCGGAGTATGTATGTCAGAGATTCAGGTCCCACTGGAATTTACCGATGCTGCTGCAAATAAAGTATTGGCACTGGTGACCGAAGAGGAAAACCCGGCACTGAAACTGCGTGTTTACATCACCGGTGGTGGCTGCTCAGGCTTTCAATATGGTTTTACCTTCGATGAGAAAGTTAATGAAGGTGATTTTGTATTGGAAAAGCAAGGCGTGAGTATGGTGGTGGATCCGATGAGCTTACAGTACCTGATGGGTGGTACCGTGGATTATACCGAAGGCCTGCAAGGCAGTCGATTTGTCGTAAGTAACCCCAATGCCACCACGACCTGTGGTTGCGGTTCTTCGTTCTCTGTTTAAAACGCACACCAACAAAATAAGCAGCGGTAACAGGTGTTTGATTTACCGCTGTGTCAGCCAGATAATTCCAGCCAGCAAAGCCCCGATCGCCAGATTAAAAATGCCGATATAAATGAAACCTTTCTTGCCTTGTTGCAAGCTTAGCCCCTGACTTTGCAGAAACCAAAACCAGGCAGCAAACATCAGCAAGGGCAGCAAAAAAATCAACCGGATCATAGTGTCTCTACCCTCTGTAAGTTAAGTTGCTGTCATTATAGAAGAAAATCTTGCTGCTGACGAACTCGATTAGGCAGGATCTTTGGTAAATAGCAGTAGATTCCCTTTTTATGGGACATAATTCATTCCACTCCGACCTGTCAATAGGCAGTACGTTTTTTAACGCTTGTAACTGTACGCCTGTCGCATCCTATGTTTTAATGGAGAAGTTTTCATAGTGTGCTGGCTTGCCAGAGCTATGAAGGTGGGCAAATAAATGTTAATTCCATAATAAAAGCGTATTAAACGCTGGGAGTACATCATAAATGAAAGGTGGTAAAAGCGTTGTCTCTGAAGAGAATAAACGGCTTTGTGTGTGGCTGAAGCGTCAGCGTCAGGAAAAAGGCCATACCATGCGCAGTTTATCTGAGCTGTTGGGTACACCCCATTCCTTTATTGGTAAGGTAGAGAATCAAGAGCGCCGGCTGGATGTAGTGGAGTTTATTCGCTACTGTCAGGCACTGGAAGTGGATCCGGCTGAAGGTTTGAAGCAAGCTCTGAATTAACAGGACGTTTGATGCTGAGAAGGGATACCAAACAGGTATCCCTTTTTATTCGGCTTTACTGAAGGAATGCTTTCTTAGACGGAACTCTCGGCCTGTTTTTCTGTAGCTGCCATTTGTTGCCGAAATCGTTTACCAATCCATAGTAGCAGACACAGTGATGGAATGACCATCAGTGCCGTGATGGTGAAAAACAAAGCCCAGTTACCATCAAGAAAATCGACTAGCTCGCCACTGAAGGATGCCAGCGTGGTGCGGCCAAGGTTACCCAGAGATGCCAGCAACGCATATTGAGTTGCAGAAAAAGCCCGGCCAGTCAGGAAAGTTAGAAAGGAAACAAAAGCCACGGTTGAAAACGCACTGGTAAAGTTATCAACCAAAATAGTGGCGAGGAATAAGTCCGTATTGGGGCCAACTACGGCAATCCAGGCGAACATCAGATTGCTGGCGGCCATGGCAACACCACCAATAAACAAGCCACGTAAAATACCAAAACGAATATTGATAGCACTGCCAATCAGGGTAAATATCACCATAGCAACCCAACCAATCAGTTTGGAATATTCCGCGATTTGTTCATTGCTAAAGCCAACTTCACGATAAAATGGGATCGACATCCGTCCCAAAAAAGCTTCACCAATTTTAAATAGAAACACAAAGAATAAAATGGCCAGTGCCAGGCTCCAGCCATTGCGTCTGAAAAACTCGGCAAAAGGCTCAATCACAGTAACACTGAGCCAGACCAGATAGCCTCGAACTCCACCTGTACCAAGGTGTTGCTGATAACGCAGACTGGCATCTCGTTGCAATTGCTCGCGCTCCTTGCCTGGCTCACGAATGTACAAGGTTGCCAGCATCAGCACCAGTTGAACGCCAGCCATACCAAGATATACGGCAGGCCAGCCAAAGGTATCGGCATTAAAAAATGCCAGCGCACCAGGTAAGGAATAGCCGGTCCACCAACCGATGACAGCCATGGCAGCGGCAGGTGGTAGCCTGAGCTTCTCACCGGCAATAATATCGATACGGTAAGCATCAATAGCTACATCCTGGGTAGCAGAAGCAACGGCAATGGACAAGGCCAGCAGGGATGTCCATAGCAGGCTGTAGCCTGGGTTGGTAAAGGCTATGGTCAGGGTAGCTGCCAGGATCAGACTTTGCATTAACAGGATCCAACTGCGCCGCTGGCCCAGCCAACGGTTAAGCAGCGGTAATCGCACCCGATCCAACAAAGGAGCCCAGAGAAAATTCAGCGCATAGACAATAAAGATAGAACCGAAATAACCAATGGCTGCCCGTGATAAACCGGCATCCTGCAACCAGCCACTCATGTTGGAGCCTATCAATACCCAGGGAAAGCCTGAGGCACAGCCCATCAGAAAAATATACAGCAGGCGGATATCGGAGTAGCTGTCGATGGCCTGACGCCAGCTTTGTACTTTACTTTCAGCTTTAAATAACATCGGGAATTCTCAAAACTGCGTGGCTCAGACCATAACAAAGCCGGAAGGATTCGGAAATAGTTGGAGGAAAATATTCTACCTTGGACTACGTTTAGGGGCGAATGCCAACACAGTCCAGCGGGATGGAGCCGTTACCCCGCAAGTAACTTAAACAGCTTTGGATATTGTGTTGCAGTATCGGATCATTTTTAAGTTGCTGCTCTGGCCAGAACTCCAATTGGTGCAGCAGATGCCAAAACACCTGCTCCTGCTGATTCTGTGGAGTTTTCAGCTGAATACCAAATTGCGCCCACTCTTCCAAAGTATCCCAGATAAAGAGATGCAATTCGCGATGAGGCAGCCTGCCACGAAAATAGCGGGAAGCATAATAAATTAATTGCCGCGTTTTAAGCTCTATAAATTGTTCCAGCATACACCGACCTCTGTACTTGTGATGCCAGCAAAATGCGTTGCTGTTGCTGCAAGTATAGCTGGCCAGTGTGATGTTGCCGGAAAAATTAGCGTTGGAGGCTTTTAGCCTTCAGGCACCAAGGTCACGCGATGAAGCACAATTGGTTCTACCGGCACATCTGGCCAACCGGTAATTTTATGCTGGGCTGTTTCCCATTCATTCACTTGTTGCAAGATACCCATGCCTTCCATCACCCGGCCAAAGACCGTATAGCCCCAGCGGGCACCAGGGTTCAAGCTTTCGTTGTCCGATAAGTTGAAATAGAACTGACTGGTGGCACTGTGCGGGTTGCTGGTGCGAGCCATGGCAATGGTGCCAATTTCGTTGCGCAGGCCATTGCCTGATTCATTAAAGATGGCATCAAGCGTGGTGATAGGCTCAAAATCCTCTTTATAGCCGCCACCTTGCAGCACAAAGTCGCTAATCAGTCGGTGAAAAACCGTGTCGTTGTAGCGTTGGGTTTTGACATAACTTAGAAAGTTATTGACGGTGATAGGTGCGCGGCTGCGATCCAGCTCCACCGTAATGTCACCCAGTGAGGTGTGCAATATAACCTTGGGAAATAAATTATCCGCTTGCAGGGTTTCCCCCGCCATCACAGCCTGGCTGAGCCACAGTAAAACAACGGATGCTACGGTGAGGATAAACTTCATGCATGTCTCCTTAAATACTTCTGCCAATGCTGATCACTCAAAATATCGTGCAGCACCCGCTCGGTCAGTTGGTTCAGCTCTCGCTCCACCGAAGCGGGGTCTACTTTAAAAGGAGCGGTATAGCTGCTGTTGCCGGCAAAGCGCTTGCGATATTGTCCGGCAGGTGAACTGATGGTGACCTCAATCACTACCTCAGAATGTACTTCGTGATCCAAGGGATGCTGCTTGGCTCTTGCGATTAACGTCTGAACATTGAACTGTAACTTGGTGCTGGCAGAAGGATCAAGTCGGGCGCCCGCTTGCTGGAATCGTTGCTGCAATTTAGTTTGAAGCTTGCTGCGCCAATCCGGCTTATTTTGCAGGTTGATCAATTGATCGCCTGTTTGAATGCTCAGCATGACCGGCTTGGTTCGTTTGTCCTGTAGCTGCCATTGAAAACGCGCGCTATTCAGTTGTAACTGTGGCTCGGTGGTCACACTAGGGTTTACAAATAAAGGTCGATGTGGGCTGGCACAGCCAGATAGCAGCAACACTGTTAGCATGCACAGTAGGGGCAACTTCATTGTTTTCGCTCCGATTCCAGAATGACAAATTTTTGCTGACTGGCTAAACAGCGTACCCCACCAAAAAGACGAGTGAGCTCCTGCGCATAAGGCAAATGCCGGTTTGCAACGATGCGTAAAATTCCACCAGGTTTTAATACTCGCCAGGCATCGCGAAACATTTGCCGGGCCAAGTGCGTGGTAACAGTATCCTGTTGATGAAAGGGTGGATTGCAGAGTACCCAATCAACGCTGCTAGTCGTCAGCTTGCTCAGACCATCGTCCTGCAAAAAAGTGCAATGTGCAAGACGCTCGGGCAGGCTGAGTTGCACGCTCTGTCGGGCGGAGGCAATCGCCATGGCAGATTCGTCACTAAAAATGACATTAAGCTCTGAGTTGGCTGCCAGTGCACAAAGGCCAAGCACGCCATTGCCGCAGCCTAAATCCACCAGCGTCTCTCCTGCTTGAGTGGCGGGGAGATGCTGAAGAAAGAAGCGGGCACCGATATCGAGTTTTTCCCCACTGAAAACATTGGCATGGTTAACTAGTTGCAAGTCGCTATCTGGCAATAGCCAGATCTTTGGCCATGCAGGTGGTTGCTTGCGTGCAGTTGGCTCTGGCTGACAGTGCAGGTAGCGGCATTTCCGGAGGGTTAAGGATGCCGTGGTTGGCCCGATACACTGGCTAAAAAGTTGCAGCAAGTTTTTATGAATATCACGGGCTCTGGCCGCTACAATCAGTTGTTGGCTGTCTGTAATAAGCGGTGCTAACTGTTGCAGCTGATAGCCAAGGAAGCCATGATCCCTAGGTACCCTTAACAGTACCAAAGCGACGGAGTCCGGCAGTGGTTGCAGGCTATCGATAAATCTCAACTGGCTTGTTGGCAGCTGGTTAAGCTGCAGATTGGCTTGGCAAGCCAGCTGGCTGACATAGGAGTCACTGCAATGAAGCAGCGTTAACTCCGGGTAGCGAGCGATGAGAGTACAGCTTAAAGCGCCAAACTGATCATTGAGCAGCACCACAGGTAAAGCTGTTCGCTCGGCGGCTGACAGCGCATCCAGCTGGCGGAATGCTGAGGTTAGCAGCAGTTCATCCACTGTATCCCAAGCTTGAAGATTGACAAAGTCGGTCCCAGCTGGCCAGCGCTTTAATTGCAGATGGACCTCTGCCAACGTAAAATGCGTATTCATGCGAATGCTACAAATAAAACAGGGCGGCCATTTTGACACGTGCAGCTAAGCAGCTCAAGCCAGAGTGCTGGCAACTGCCAGATGCTAACTTACTACTGTGGCGGGGATGGTTGCCTGAAACGGAAGCCGCTGCGTCATATCAGCAGTTGGTGCAGCAGCTAGTATGGCAACAGCCAAGTATACGCTTGTTTGGCCGAGAACATCCGATCCCAAGACAGCAGGTTTGGATGGGAGATGCCAATGCTCATTACCGATACTCGGGCACCTTGTTTGCGCCAGAGCCCTGGCATCCATTGGTCAGTCGTTGGTGCCAGCTGTTATCGCAGCAACTTGAGAAACCCTTCAATTCGGTGCTAGTGAACTGGTACCGCTCTGGCCTGGATCATATGGGCTGGCATGCCGATAATGAGCCAGAGCTAGGCACTGAGCCTTGCATTGCCTCACTGAGCTTAGGCCAGGCCAGACGCTTTGATTTAAAACATCGCCAGCAACCATGGCAGTTGCAGTTAGAACTGGGGCAGGGGGATTTATTGCTAATGACTGGCAGCACCCAGCAATACTGGGTACACCGGGTGCCCAAACAAAGCCGCTTGACGGCCGGACGGCTCAATCTGACGTTTCGTTATATCGTGCCTATTGTTTAGACCAATTTATTTTTTCACGGGCCACCAGCCGGTTAGCTGTCAACAAAAAGCTTGACAGCAAAAAGACACTGGCAAGTCCGGTGGACTTAACTAGAGTAAAAGAGGGACCATTAAAGGATGAAGTCTATGTTAATCCACACGCGTATTGAGCAGAAATTACTGGATGCATTTGATCCCGTGGTGTTGGAAGTAACCAATGAAAGCCACATGCATAATGTACCAGCTGGTTCGGAGTCCCACTTTAAAGTGGTGATTGTAACGCCACAGTTTGATGGGTTGCGATTATTGCAGCGGCACAGAGCGGTCAATGCCATTGTAGCGGAAGAGTTAGCGCAGGATATTCATGCGCTGGCGTTACACACTTACACCCCAGGTGAATGGTACGAGTACTATGCTGAAAAGCCCCCGGCGTCGCCTAAATGCTTGGGTGGTGAAAAAAAAGTACCCGTTTAATCAACTAGCCGTATCCTGGCTGCATCGCTATAACTTGAGCAGTTCTTGCTCGGGAGCTAGCGATAGCGGCTAGGCTTTGCTTCTCAGCGGGCGGCTAGCTTGCTAAAATCCCCTGATCCGACCAGCTTTGTCTGCTAAAGTCTTACACTAGTCGCAATTTCCTCACTGAAGAACAGGACTGAATGATGGTAATTCAACCAAAAATCCGTGGTTTTATCTGTACCAATGCCCATCCAACCGGCTGTGCTGCCCATGTAAAGCAACAAATCGATTATGTCCAACAGCGTGGCGCTATCGCTAATGGCCCTAAAAATGTGCTGGTGATCGGGGCGTCAACTGGCTATGGCCTGGCTTCGCGAATTGCCGCAGCTTTTGGCTCAGGTGCCAAAACCCTGGGTATTTTCTTTGAAAAAGAGCCAACGGCCAGCAAAACGGCTTCGGCAGGCTGGTACAACACGGCTGCTTTTGAACAGGAAGCCAGCAAAGCAGGTCTTTGGTGCAAGCACCTCAATGGCGATGCTTTTACTGATGAGCTAAAGGCGAAGACCATCGAGGTAATTCAACAGGAGATGGGCAAAATTGATTTGGTGGTCTACAGCCTGGCGGCGCCTCGCCGCAAAGATCCGGTCTCTGACGAAATCTACAGTTCAGTGCTCAAGCCCATTGGTAAGGCTTACACCGAGAAAAATTTAAACACCAGTAAGCGGGTAATCGAAGAAGTCAGTGTGGAACCGGCCAATGACGAGGAAATTTTCAATACCGTCAAAGTGATGGGTGGCGAAGATTGGGAGCGCTGGTTGGATCAACTGAATGCGGCCGGTGTATTGGCCGATAACTGCCAGACAGTAGCCTATACCTACATTGGTAAAGAGTTGACCTGGCCAATTTACGGCAAGGCCACCATTGGTAAAGCCAAAGAAGATCTGGACAGAGCCGCCGCGGCCCTGACTGCCAAACTGGCTGATAAAAAAGGCAAAGCCTATGTCGCTTCTTTAAAAGCGGTGGTCACTCAGGCCAGCTCTGCTATCCCCATCATGCCACTTTATATCTCTTTACTGTATCGGGTGATGAAAGCCGAGGGAAGCCATGAAGGCTGTATTGAGCAGATCGATGGTTTGTTCCGTCAGGGACTGTATGCAGCTGCGCCTGTGTTGGATGAAGCCGGCCGCTTGCGTCAGGATGGCAAAGAGCTGGCCGATCATGTCCAGGCGGAAGTGAAAGCCTTGTGGCAGCAGGTGGAAACCGACAACATTGATACGCTGACCGATTATGCTGGCTACCATCAGGATTTCCTGCAGCTGTTTGGTTTTGGAGTGGCCGGTGTGGATTACGAGGCGGATGTCAGCCCTGAAGTACCTTTGCAACAGTTGCTGAATTAAGCCCCTGAACGAGCCACCTTCGGGTGGCTTTTTTACAGCCGGATTGACCTTAGAATAAGGTGAGTACTACCAAAGTTGGCATAGCCGCTACTGGCAACAGTAAGTAAAATAGCACAATTTGCTGAAAAATTGCGCAAATTGGCTAGACTAAAATGCAACCGGTGCGACTGTGATAAATTTTCATGATCGCATGGATAGCGGCCGCGTTTGATGGTAAAATCCGCGCCTTTAATACGTGTATCCGACTTTGGAACCACAGATCATCTGAAAGTTCCACGCCGATCGGGTGCGCTGCGAGGTTAGCAGCTGAAAAACTGAACCTGTTTCTTCCCAAACTAGTAGTGCAAGTACGTATGATAAAACTCAAAAAAGGCTTGGACATTCCCCTCGCGGGCAGTCCTAAACAAGAGATAACCGACGGGCCTGCTATCAAGCGCGTCGCCGTACTCGGCGAAGAGTTTCATGGTATGCGTCCGACCATGTTGGTCGAAGTTGGCGATACAGTAAAAAAAGGTCAGGGCTTGTTTGAAGACAAGAAAACCCCTGGTGTTGTTTTTACTGCCCCAGCAGCCGGCAAGGTGGTTGAAATCAACCGTGGAGCTAAACGGGTATTGCAATCTGTAGTGATTGAGGTGCAAGGCAATGATGCTGTGCAGTTCGAGAAATACAGCCCAGAGCAGCTGGTAAGCCTGAGTTCCGAACAGGTTCGTAAAAACCTGGTCGACTCCGGTTTATGGGTGGCGCTGCGCACCCGGCCATTTAGTCAGACGCCTGCGATTGACAGTACCGCCAAAGCTATTTTTGTCACTGCAATCGATACCCATCCGCTGGCTGCTGATCCGGCGTTGGTGATCAAGGCGAAGTCTAGTGCCTTCCAGCATGGTCTGACGGTGCTGCGGCATCTGACCGACGGCAAGGTCTATCTGTGCAAAAAAGCAGGCGCCGATGTGACGTCTGTTACTGGGGTTGAGGTTGCTGAGTTTGCCGGGCCACATCCTGCAGGTTTGCCTGGTACGCACATTCACTTCCTCGAGGGTGCTTCCATTCAAAAAGTGGTTTGGCACATTGGTTATCAGGATGTGATTGCGATAGGCCAGCTATTTACCAGCGGTGAGTTGCCGGTTGAACGGGTTATTTCATTGGCCGGTCCTGTAGTGAAATCGCCACGTTTGCTAAAAACGGTACTCGGAGCTTCTGTTGAGGAGCTGACCGCCGGTGAACTTGCCGATGGTGAACACCGTATCATTTCAGGTTCGGTATTGGCCGGAACGACGGCGCATGGTGTGCATGGTTATTTGGGCCGTTTTCACACTCAGTTGTCGGTGTTAGCTGATGGTAGTGATAAACACTTTTTAGGCTGGATTGCGCCAGGTAGTGAGAAGTTTTCCGTTACCCGTGCTTATTTAGGGCACCTGAATCCGAAAAAGTTGTTCAACCTGACCACTACCACCAACGGCTCTGCCCGTGCCATGGTACCGATCGGAAATTACGAGCGGATCATGCCATTGGACATTTTGCCCACTTTGTTGTTGCGTGATCTGTGCTCCGGTGATACCGACAGCGCTCAGGCTCTCGGCTGCCTTGAACTGGACGAAGAAGACTTGGCTTTGTGTACCTTCGTGTGCCCGGGCAAGTATGATTACGGCTCCATTCTGCGTAGCTGCCTGACGACGATCCAGAAGGAAGGCTAATCATGAGTTTAAAGCATTATTTAGAACGCATTGAACCGCAGTTTGAGAAAGGCGGCAAATACGAAAAGTGGTATGCGCTGTACGAA
Organism: Alkalimonas amylolytica; assembly: GCF_900107845.1. GTDB lineage: Bacteria > Pseudomonadota > Gammaproteobacteria > Enterobacterales > Alteromonadaceae > Alkalimonas > Alkalimonas amylolytica. The sequence goes on along the minus strand of NZ_FNRM01000001.1, from coordinate 213,797 downwards.
GCCATTGCCACTGTCCTTTACACGCCAGGCTATGTCACCAAAAACAAGACTCACGTTCGCGATAGTATCGATCTGAAACGAATTATGATCTTCGTGTGGCTGGCATTGTTTCCTGCTTTGTTCTTCGGTATGTTCAATATCGGGCATCAAGCTGTTGCTGCATTGGCTGAAGGTTTTGGTACGCCGGATACCTGGCAGGTTGCAGTGTTCCACTTGCTGGGCGGTAATCTGACCGAGAGCTCTGGCTGGGGCATGAAAATGCTCTATGGTGCCTGCTGGTTCCTGCCAATTTACGCCACTGTTTTTATAGTCGGTGGCTTCTGGGAAGTGTTGTTTGCTTCGGTGCGTAAGCACGAAGTGAATGAAGGCTTCTTCGTAACCTCAATCCTTTTCGCACTGATTCTGCCTGCTACCATTCCATTGTGGCAAGCTGCCTTGGGTATTACCTTCGGTGTGGTGGTTGCTAAAGAAGTGTTCGGTGGTACCGGCCGTAACTTCCTGAACCCGGCGCTGGCTGGCCGTGCTTTCCTGTTCTTCGCCTACCCGGCAGAAATCTCAGGTGATGCTGTCTGGACCGTAGCTGATGGCTACTCAGGTGCCACCCTGTTAAGCCAAGGCCAAAACGCGACTCTGGATTACAGCGATATGCAGCAGTGGTGGGATGCCTTCCTTGGCTTTATCCCTGGCTCAGTCGGTGAAACCTCGACGCTGGCACTGTTGATTGGTGGTTTGGCGCTGATCTACTTCCGCATCGCTTCCTGGCGCATTGTGTTGGGTGTCATGGTAGGTATGGTGTTGACCGCTTTGTTATTCAACGCCATTGGCTCAGATACCAATCACTTGTTTGCTATGCCTTGGCACTGGCACTTAGTGATCGGCGGCTTTGCCATCGGTATGTTCTTTATGGCGACCGATCCGGTGTCCGCATCTTTTACCAATGAGGGTAAATGGGCTTACGGTATTCTGATTGGCTTTATGGTGGTGATGATTCGTGTGGTCAACCCTGCATACCCGGAAGGCATGATGCTGGCGATCCTGTTCGCGAATCTGTTCGCGCCATTATTCGATTTCTTCGTGGCTCAGGCCAATATCAAACGGAGGCTGGCACGCAATGTCTAGTAAAAACGATACCATCAGTAAAACACTGATCGTAGTCATTTCCCTTTGTCTGGTTTGCGCCTTTGTGGTTTCCACAGCGGCAGTGCAACTGCGTCCTTTGCAGCAAGCCAATATGCTGTTGGATGCCCAGACCAATATTTTGCGTAGTGCCCGTGTGCTGGATGGTGCAGCATCGGCTGCTCAGGTACGTGAGTTATTCGACAAACGTGTCGAAGAGCGCATTATTAATCTGAGTACTGGTGAGTTTACCGATAAAGATCCAATGCAGTTCGATTACCGTGCTTCCTGGCGTGATCCTGAGCTGAGTACTCAGCTTAGCAAGCAACAGGATGTGGCTTCGATTCGCCGTGCCCCACATTATGCACCGGTTTACCTGGTGCGTGATGAGGCCGGTGAGCTGAAATCCATTGTGTTGCCCATTCATGGTTATGGCCTTTGGTCCACCATGCATGCGTTCATTGCACTGGAAACAGACGGTAACACCATCATCGGCATGAATTACTACGAGCAGGGTGAGACCCCAGGCTTGGGTGGTGAAATCGAGAATCCTCGGTGGATTGGTCAGTTTGAAGGCAAAAAGCTGTTCGATGACCAGGGCAATCTGGCTCTGAGCGTCGTGCGACCGGGTAATGCTTCTGATCCGAACCATGAAATCGATGGCTTATCCGGTGCAACCCTGACGGCAAACGGTGTGCAAAATACCTTTACCTTCTGGATGGGTGATAAAGGCTTTGGTCCTTTCCTGAGCAAAGTTCATCAAGGAGCATTGAACAATGGCTAATGCAAAAGAAATTAAAACAGTACTTTTCGGGCCTGTTTTTGCAAACAACCCCATCGCTTTGCAAGTGCTGGGGGTCTGTTCTGCATTGGCGGTAACCACGCAAATGGCAACGGCTCTGGTTATGTGCTTCGCACTGACCTTTGTACTGACGTTCTCGAACCTGTTTATCTCCATTATTCGCAATCACATTCCATCCAGTGTGCGGATCATTGTGCAGATGACCATCATTGCTTCATTGGTTATTATCGTCGACCAAATCCTCAAAGCCTTCGCCTATGAAGTCTCCAAAGAGCTGTCGGTGTTTGTTGGCCTGATTATTACCAACTGCATCGTGATGGGTCGTGCTGAAGCTTATGCCATGAAAAGTACACCCGGTATGAGTTTCCTGGATGGTCTTGGTAATGCGATGGGTTACAGTCTGGTCCTGTTGGTGGTTGCCTTTATTCGTGAGCTGGGCGGTGCGGGTTCAGTGTTCGGTGTTGAAATTCTGCCACTGGTCAGTGAAGGTGGCTGGTATCAGCCGATGGGTATGTTGTTGCTGGCACCGAGTGCCTTCATGATCATTGCTTTCTTTATTTGGGTGCTGCGGACCTTCCGTCCAGAGCAGGTTGAGCAGGCATAAGGAGCTGACAGATGGGTTTAGAACATTACATAGGTTTATTTGTCCGCGCCGTCTTTATTGAAAACCTGGCGCTGGCATTCTTCCTTGGCATGTGTACGTTCCTGGCGGTGTCCAAGAAGGTTACCACCGCCTTTGGTCTGGGTGTTGCGGTGATCGTGGTGTTGGGTCTGGCTGTGCCAATCAACAACGTGGTGTACCACAACCTACTGGCGCCAGGTGCGCTGGCTTGGGCTGGCTTCCCGGATGCTGATCTCAGCTTTCTTGGCTTTGTCACCTACATTGGTGTGATTGCAGCCATGGTGCAAATCCTGGAAATGACGCTGGATAAGTTTTTCCCGGCACTGTATAACGCGCTGGGGATTTTCCTGCCGTTGATTACCGTAAACTGCGCCATCTTTGGTGGTGTGATGTTTATGGTCGAGCGGGATTATACCTTTACTGAAAGCGTGGTGTTCGGTCTGGGCAGTGGTGTAGGTTGGGCGCTGGCAATTACCTTGCTGGCTGCTGTGCGTGAGAAACTGAAATACGCTGATATGCCTCACGGCATGCGAGGCTTGGGCTCCACCTTCCTGATTGTAGGTTTGATGGGCCTTGGCTTTATGTCGTTCTCCGGCGTTTCATTGTAAGCAGTAGAAGGAAAACACGATGCAAGAGATTACTCTTGGCGTAGTGATGTTTACTCTGGTCGTTGTGGCCTTGGTATTCATCATTCTTGCCGCGAAATCCAAACTGGTTGCCAGTGGTGAAGTGACCATCCTGATCAATGGCGATCCGGAAAAAGCCATCAAAACCAAACCAGGCAGCAAATTGCTGGGTGTTTTGGCTGATAAAGGCATTTTCCTGTCATCTGCCTGTGGTGGTGGTGGCTCCTGTGGCCAGTGTACAGTGCATGTACACTCAGGTGGCGGTGAAATTCTGCCGACTGAGCTGGATCATATTACCAAAAAAGAAGCCCGTGAAGGGTGTCGTCTATCCTGTCAGGTAGCTGTAAAAGGTGACATGGAAATCGAAGTCGAAGATGAAGTCTTTGGTATTCGTAAGTGGGATTGCGAAGTTATTTCCAATGACAACAAAGCGACCTTCATCAAAGAGTTGGTGCTACGTATTCCGGATGGCGAGTCGGTGCCGTTCCGTGCCGGCGGTTACATTCAGATTGAAGCACCACCGCACCATGTGAAGTACAAAGACTTCGACATCCCGGAAAAATTCCGTGGTGATTGGGAGCGTTTTAACTTCTTCAGCCTGGAATCCAAAGTGGATGATGAAACCATCCGTGCTTACTCCATGGCGAACTATCCGGAAGAAGAAGGCATTATTATGTTGAACGTGCGGATTGCAACGCCGCCGCCAAACAACCTGTCACTGCCTTGCGGTAAGATGTCATCTTTTATCTGGGGCTTGAAAGAAGGCGATAAAGTGACGATTTCTGGCCCCTTTGGTGAGTTCTTTGCCAAAGAGACCGAAGCAGAGATGGTGTTCGTCGGTGGTGGTGCTGGTATGGCGCCAATGCGCTCGCACATCTTCGATCAGCTGCGTCGTCTGAAATCCAAGCGCAAGATGTCGTTCTGGTACGGTGCCCGTTCCAGCCGTGAAATGTTCTATGTAGAAGATTTCGATATGCTGGCTGCTGAGAATGATAACTTTGAGTGGCATGTAGCTCTGTCGGATCCGCAACCGGAAGACAACTGGGAAGGCTATACTGGCTTTATCCACAACGTCTTATACGAGAACTACCTGAAGAATCACAAAGCGCCAGAAGATTGTGAATTCTACATGTGTGGTCCGCCAATGATGAACAAAGCCGTGATCAACATGCTGAAAGACTTGGGTGTTGAAGACGAAAACATCATGCTTGATGACTTTGGTGGTTAATCCTTTCTTATGTTGAAAGTGCATTACAAACTCTGGCTGGCCCTTCTGGGGCTGGCCATTTTCGTTTCTTGCAGCCCGGTTCCAACCGAGGAACGCATCACGCCCGAGCGTTTGCATGGTCAAACCATGGGGACCTACTATGTGGTGTCGGTTTTTGCCGGTGAGCAAGAGGTTGATTATGTGCAATTGCAAGCCGAGATCGATGCCGAACTGGAGCTGGTGAACCAGTTGATGTCGACCTATATTCCGGATTCGGAACTGATGCGCTTTAATCGCTGGCATAGCACCCAGCCATTTTTGCTGTCCGAGCCCACGGCTGAAGTCATGGCGGAATCGATCCGGCTTGGCCTTGAAACTGATGGTTTACTCGATGTGACCATCCGGCCCCTGGTTGAGCTGTGGGGCTTTGGCGCCGAAGGTCGTATCACCAGGGCACCCACCAGTGAGCAATATCAGGCTATACTGCCTTATGTGGGCATCGATAAGCTTCGCCTGGATGGCCTTTGGCTTAGTAAGGCTGATCCAAGGGTGTCGGTGGATTTATCCACCATTGCCAAGGGCTATGGCGTTGATCGGGTAGCCGACTTACTCGATACGAAGGGTTTTGATGCTTTTTTGGTTGAGGTGGGTGGTGAAATCCGTGCCCGAGGTCCTAAGCCGGATGGCAGCCCCTGGCGCATTGCCATTGAAAAGCCGGATGCGGATGGTCGTGCTGTGCAACGCATCATCGAGCCTGGTGATTTGGCGCTGGCCACTTCCGGGGATTACCGCAATTATTTTGAGCAGAACGGGGTACGTTTTTCCCATATCCTGGACCCACGTACAGGTCGCCCTATTCAGGGGCGTGTAGTCTCCAGCACCGTGCTGCATGAATCCTGTATGGTGGCCGATGGGTACTCTACCGCTCTGATGATTATGGAAGCGGACGAGGCGCTGGCTTTTGCCAATCGTATTGGTTTGGCGGCTATTTTGATTGTGAAAACTGATGATGGCTTTACTGAGCTGGTGAGTGAGGCTTTTGAACCCTTTATGCATACAGGAGGCACCACACGATGATGAGTACCTTTTTACTGACCTTCGCTGTTTTGTTGTTGGTGGTGGTCGCCATGGCGGTTGGCTACCTGGTGCAGCGCAAAACCATCAGTGGCAGCTGTGGTGGCCTTGGTGCTATTGGCGTTGAAAAAGCTTGTGATTGTGACAATCCATGCGAGAAACGCCAGGCCAGAATGAAAAAAGAGCAGTTCTGGCAAGAAAATAAAATTATCTAAAGCGGCTCCTGCGTAAAGCAGAACTGCCAGTTGCGTAGCTCTTAAAGTGACGCTTGGCTTGTTCTGCTTTTTGTTTTCCGAAATAATGACTTTTTAGCCTGATGGAAGTCATTATGTCTTATCCACATCTCTATGCCTTAGGTTCCTTGGACCATGCCCTTACGGATACCCGCTACGATGCACTTATTGTGCTGGCCTGCGATTTCAACCACACAGAGCTTTTAGCTCTGCACGAAACCATCAATACAGTCGGGCAGGTGGATCAGCGTATCGGCCAACAACTGGCTAGCCTGCATTGCCCTACAGTGCCGGGGCAGCGCCTAATCCTGGCTCCGGTTGGCAGCCTTGACAGAGATTACGATGATGTACGTAGTTTTGCTGATGCGGCCAAGCAGGCTGTTCAGCTTGCTAAAGAGATGGGAGCCAAAGCGCCCTTGGTCTGGGTTGAACCTGTGGTAACTCCTTTTTATCGGCAAGCAGCTGCTGTGAGTTATCTGGCAATGTGTCAGGCGCTGTGGCAACCACTGGAAGGGCGTGAGGTGGTGGGTGAAGAAAAGCTTGAACCCTTGCATTGCATTGGCTTGTGTGGCGTCTCGCCTGACCAGGCCGCCGAACTTATGGCGATTGAAGCCGGCAGGCGACTAGCGCGGGATCTTGCCGGGACCGAGCCCGAGCGGATGAGTGCGCTGAATTTTGCGGCCTACTGTCAGGAAGCTTTTGCCGGTAGCGCTGTTCAGGTTGAGGTGGTCACTGATGTTGCTACCTTGCAGCGTGACTACCCCCTGATGATGGCAGTTGCCCGCAGCTCGCTTGCGGTGAAACGACATCATCCGGCGGTTATCCGTTTGACGTATAATCCTGAGGGCGCCGTAGCACAAACGTTATTGCTGGCAGGCAAGGGGCTGGTGTACGACACCGGTGGTGCTGATCTAAAAGTGGGTGGTAGCATGGCGGGCATGAGCCGGGACAAAGGCGGTGGCGCTGCCGTTGCCGGCTTTATGAAAGCGATAGCCGGTTTGCAGCCGGAAGGTGTTAAAGTAGTGGCAGAAATTGGTGCGGTGCGCAACAGTATTGGCTCTGATGCGTTTGTGCCGGATGAAGTTTTAACCAGTCATGCCGGTGTGCGGGTCCGGATAGGGAATACCGACGCTGAAGGGCGTTTGGTGCTGGCTGATTTATTGTCGCACCTGCGAGAACAAGCGCTTAATGAAGTGACTCCGCAGATTTATTCCATTGCCACCTTAACCGGTCATGCCGCTCGATCGGTTGGGCCCTATACCGCTTTGGTTGAGAACGGTCCTTCCCGTGCATTGCAATTGGCCGCTAAGCTCCAGCAGTTTGGTGATCTCTGGGGGGACCCTTGTGAAATATCACGAAGCCGACGTGAGGACTTTCAGTTTATCCAAGCCAAATCCGCAGCTGAAGATGTGCTCAGTTGCAACAATGCGGCTTCTTCGGTCACGGTTCGTGGCCATCAGTTCCCGATGGCTTTTCTGGTGGAGGCTTCCGGCCTGGCCGCGCATGGCCAGCATCAAGCTAAGCCCATACCCTATCTGCACCTGGATATTGCAGGCAGTGGTGTCGATGGTGGCGACTGGATCCATGGTAAACCATCGGCAGCACCTATGCTGGCCTTGTTGGCTGCAACCTTAGCTGATTAGCCGGTTGTAACATTCGCTGACTAGCTGGCAGGACAAAGCTTGTTCTGCCAGCAAATGCTGGTTATGCTGTGGAATGAATACGATGGCTTAGGCAGCAGATGATCTGGCAATGAGATTACGACAAACACTCCTGGTTTACCTGGTTCCCTTGTTGTTGCTGCCGGCTATTTTTTTGGTGTGCTCGCCATAAAGTACAGTTACTCCTTCTACTGGCAGCAAGCGAATCAAAAAGCCAGTCATTTCTTACATGGCCAACAACTAGCCATTCATAGCGAGTTGATGGCGTTGAGTATGAAGCTGGAAGAGTTGTCTTCCAGCCAAACCCTGGCCAGCTACCTCAATAGCAATGGTGCTAGTCAGTCACCCTTGCTACAGGAATGGCAAGACTTTCTGCAGCGCCAGGCTAGGTCTAAGTTCCGCATCAAGTTATTGCAACTTAATGGTACTACCGAGCTGCTTGCACCCTCTTCAGAGGCCGATGTTACTCCTTTACGTTTTCGGCAACGGCATTTGGCTCGTTTGCAAAGTATGATCCGTGATGAAAGCTTCTTTTTTGCAACCGAGCCTGACAGCTCGGAACAGCGTTTGTATCTGGCACGTAAGGTGTACCACAACAGCTCATCTGCTGTGGGTGACTCGCGTCAGTTATGGGGCTATCTGGTTCTTAGTCTGGAGCCTAATGAGCTACGTGCTATTTTGCAACAGTCACTGACACCGGGTAGTATTTCTCTCATCATCAGTCCTGCCGCAACCATCGCCTTTACGGATCGTGCACAGTTGATTGGCAGTACTTTCGCACCAAGCCATTTTCGTACTATTCAGCAAAGTATGCAGCAATCAGATATGATCCCTGGTACTCTGCTTGGCCAATCAATGCTGCTAAAAGGTGCGGAGTTACCCGGCAATTTTCAACTGCTGATGGGGTTGAACCAGAGCGAGTTGATGGCTGATACCTTGCAGCTTCCTTGGGTCATTGGAGGTTTACTACTCTGTGTAATTCTGTTGCTACCATTTAGTATCTATTGGCTGTTGATCCGGCATGTATTTAGTCCAATCCGCAAACTGACTCAGGCGAAAACAGCGGTTGGCCGGGGGGATTTATCCACCTTGCTCCCGGTACAAAAGCAGGACGAGCTTGGCGATATGTTTGCTGCTTTTAATGTGATGGTGCGTCAATTGCGGGTATACCGTGAGCGGGAGCGTGCTTACAAGCAGCAACTGGAAGAAAAAGTGCTCAAACGCACCCAGGACTTGGCGCGTGCTAATGATGATTTGGCCGCAGCCAACCAAGAGTTGATTGTCGCGCGGGAAACCGCGGAACAAGCCAGTCGGTTAAAAAGTGTATTCCTGGCTAATATGAGCCATGAAATTCGTACGCCTCTCACTGCAATTATTGGTTTTAGTGAGCAAAGCGTACAGGAGCAACAGTTAGAGCGGATCAAAGATTATCAGTTGCGGGTACTTAAAAGCAGCCAGCATCTATTGAACCTTATCAACGATATTCTCGACTTATCAAAAATAGAAGCCGACAAGTTAGAGCTGCAGCAAGAAGCCTGTCATTGCCTCGAGATTATCGATGATGTATACCAGCTGAGCCAGACGCAAGCTAAAGCCAAGGGACTGGATTGTGAGTTACAACTGCGTTTCCCATTGCCGGCTGTGATCATCAGTGATGAAGTGCGGTTCCGTCAGGTACTGTTAAATCTAACCAGCAATGCTGTCAAATTCACACAGCAAGGTAAAGTCATCATAAGGGTTGAATACGATTTGATGGCGCAATTGCTGAAAATATCGGTAAAAGACACCGGCATTGGCATAGCTCCGGCTGAGCTATCCCGCCTGTTCCAGCCTTTTGTGCAGGCGGACTCTACTGTCACTCGTCACTTTGGTGGCACCGGGCTTGGACTTTGTATTTCGAAAAAGCTCATTCAGCAAATGGGTGGTGATATCCGGGTGGATAGTGTCAAAGGCGTCGGCAGTAACTTTGAAGTGCTACTCGATTGCAGTGGCATGAATGTGGAACTGGTGCAGTCGTATCAGACGCCTCCGCAGCCACAACCGGCTCCACTGATGAATGAGCAATGCCCGCTGCATATCCTGGTGGCAGAAGATAATCCGGACAATCAGTTGCTGCTTAGTATTTTACTGCAGCAGGTGAATGCCAGTTATGTCATGGTGGAAAATGGTCATCAAGCGGTTGAGCAGGCACTTCAAGAAGATTTCGATCTGATTTTTATGGATATGCAGATGCCTGAGATGGGAGGAGAGGAAGCCGCTGAGCTGATTCGCCATGCCGGCATCCAGACACCAATTATCGCGGTTACAGCCAATGTCATGAGCGAAGATATCGAGCGTTATAAACGCTCGGGTTGTCAGTCAGTGCTATCGAAGCCGATTGATCAGCAACAATTTTTAAAGTTGATTCAATCCTATCGTAGCGATGGTCGTCGGTATGATTACCATGAGTTTGAACGTAAACTGGCTGAGGATCCTGTCGTGCTTGCCTTACAGGCTAACTTCCGCAATAGGTTGCCTGAATTGATTGCCGGCTTGCATCAAGCGTGTATGAAGCTGGACTGGGATAAGCTGGCTTTTGAAGCCCATAGTTTAAAAGGCAGTGCCGGCAGCATGGGGTTTACCAACCTAACTGCATTGGCCGATGAGTTGGAGCAGCAAGCGCATCGTCATGCACACCAGTCGTGCCAGCAGTTAGTGCAACAAATGCAACACATCGTGAGTGAGGATGTCACCAATGCCTGAGTTGTTGTCCTTTGAATTGGCTGCTCCCTTGCAGCAAGACAGTTGTTTTGTCGCGGACTGGCCTTTGTGTCAGCTGCGCGTGATCAATGATCAGCAGTACCCCTGGTTCTTGTTGATCCCAAGGCGAGCTGGTGTTTTGGAGTTGGTTGACTTAACGCCGGAGGATTACCTGCAGTACCAACAGGAAAGTTGGCAGCTGGCTTGCTGGTTGCGTCAGCACTTTCGACCGGATAAATTAAATATTGCTGCTCTTGGTAATGTGGTGCCACAATTACATATTCATCATATTGCCCGTTTCAAAGAGGACAAAGCATGGCCAGCACCAATCTGGGGGGTAGTTAAGATGCAGCCCTATCATCAGGCTGAGTTGCAAGAGCGCATCCGTCTATGGCAGCAGAGTTTGCCTGAGTGGCCGTCACTGGCTTAATCGTCCAATACGAGGTTTCCGATGTCTGCAGAACATGCACTCATTACCATTCTGGTTGAAAAGTTACGAAACGATAGCCTGGTATTGCCTACCTTGCCGGAGATTGCGTTACGGGTGCGTCGAACCGCCGATGATCCCGAAGTTAGCCTTGCCGTTATGGCAGAAACTATCAGCATGGACCCCGCCTTGACTGCCCGGATGATCCGGGTGGCGAATAGCGCCTTTCTGGGGCGCTCCATCAAGGTAAGTACTTTAAATCAGGCGGTTACCCGCATTGGTCTAAGCCAAATCAAGACCATTGCTACGGCGATGGCGATGGAACAATTGTTTTTAAGTCAGAATACGCACATCCAGCAGATGATGGACAAAGCCTGGCGGGATACTGTACAGGTCACCAGCATCGCTGTAGCCTGTCTGAGTTACTATCGTTCACTGCAAAACAAATGCGCATTAAGCCCGGATGTAATGACACTAGCAGCATTGTTGCATCATATCGGTTTATTACCCATTTTGACGGAGGCAGAGAAGCACCAGGAAGTCTTTGGTCACCCCGGCTTTATGCGGCACGCCATGGCGAAGTTATCGCCACAGATTGGTTTGGCTATTATGAAAGCTTGGGGCTTTTCGGAAACCTACCAGCGGGTAATTGCTGAGTGGCAGCAACCTAAGGTATCGGCACAGCCGGATTATACCGATTTCGTTCGAATTGCTACCATAGCGCAGCGCAGCTTCCCCCAACCGGAACAACAACAAGCTTTACTAAGCCGCTACATTGAACTTGGGCTGCTGCCGGATGCAGATTTTATGCAAGAGCCTGCCATCGCCGCTGTCTATAAGGATGTACGGGCTCTTTTTGCCTGAGTTGGTCACTGTGTTTTATTCGTCCTTGGTCACAGTCACAGCCTGAGCGATCTGCTCAAGCGCAGCGCTCAGGGTTGAAGCCATCAACAGGGAATCCGCAGCCAGCCTGGCGTCAGCATCTTCCCAGCCCAGCTCGTCGTTTTTACTGCTGATGCTGTCATGGTAGCGAATACTTTTCAGGCTGCCATCGTCGCAGACTTTCAGACTCAAGCCTTCTTCCTGGTGCAGCTCCAGTCGGGTCACCTGCTTGTCCTGAAGATGGCTCTGCACTTCCTCGGTTGTAAGCAAGTGATTACTAAAGCGTACTTTGGCACCTTCTTCGTCTGGCGCCTTAAGCTCTACTTCGTGCCCAAGCTGAAAAGATGAAGGTAACTGCTCAGACTGCAGCCAGAGTTGCAGGCAATTGCTTAGACGGTATGGATCCAGCCAGGGCAGCGCTGGTAAAGAGCCAATAGCTTTCCGCAGCAAAGCCAGCACATCTTCAGCCCGGCTACTACTGCTGGTGTTGATCATAATGCGCTGTTTGTTCTGGTCATAGCAGGCTAGCACCAGCTGGGTTTTGCTAAACGCTCGAGGTAACAATTCAAAAGTGACATCCTCTTTGATGCTGTCTTTTTCTTTGCGGCTTAGCGCTCGGCCTTTTTCAGCTTCTAGCGCCTCAAGACGTGGTTGCATTTCTTCTTGCACAACCGTTGCTGGTAGTAGCTTTTCCTGTCGTTTGATAGCGAAAAACAGATAGTGTTGGTTTTGGTAACAATAGCTCTGTGCCGATTCAAAAGGAAAACTAAATCCCTGGCTACTTTGTTGCTGACCAGAGCAAGGGGTAAAACGAAACTCAACCAGTGCCTGCTCCAGAGCAGCGAGGTCAACAGACAATGGGGAACTTAATTGATAGACACGACTATTTTTAAACCACATAACTCACTCAGTTGTGCTGAAAAGCGGGCAGTATAACGTGCGGTCAGCCGCCGGTACAATGCCAGCGACTGTTTCTGTGTTGGTATTAGCTGGCTAATTGTTTTGGAAAGCGTATGTGGTAGTGCAGGCCTTTGCCTGGCTCACTGCTTACTTCAATACTACCTTTCAGGGTTTGGCGCACCAGATTGTAGGTGATATGAGTTCCCAGGCCACTGCCACCCGCCTCACGTTTAGTGGTAAAGAAGGGATGGAAGAGCCTCTCCAGCTGATCAGCAGTGAGTCCTTTACCATCGTCGCTGAAGCGGATATCAATGTCGTCGCCATCCTCCAGTACCGTGATACGAATGTGGCCTTGTTCCTGCTCCTCAAAACCATGGATCAGTGAGTTCATCAGCAAATTGGTAAAGATTTGCGAAATAGCCCCCGCTGGGCAGGTTAGCTGCAGATCAGCCGGACAGTTTACATCCACCTGATGCTTGGTTTTCTTGAAGTGCGGATGCAAAGAGCGGATGACTTCCTGTATGTAAGTATCCAGCCGGATGGTGCGGATAGCTTCGCTGGTTTGATCGACTGCGATTTGTTTAAAACTGGCGATCAGATCGGATGCTCTGTTTAGATTGGACTCAAGCAAACTGGTTGTTTCACTTGCTTCAGCAATAAATTGCTCCAGGTTTTTTGGTGAGAGTGTTTTTTCCTGATAGGCTTTTTGCAATGTCTGAATTTTCTCGGCTAAAAAACTGGTAGCGGTTACGCCGATACCGACCGGTGTATTGACTTCGTGAGTGATGCCTGCGACAAGTCCACCAAGAGCGGCCATTTTCTCCGATTGCACCAGACGATCTTGAGTTTGCTTTAAATCATCGACCAGATTTTCCAGCTCGGTCTGCTTGTTGCGCAGCGCATGCTCGATATGACGACGGCGTTCGATTTCTTCTTTCAGACTTTGCTGCTTTACTTCAAGTTGTTGTTTTTGCTGTTGTAAATCCATCATGGCTTGGCTGAGGCCTGAGGTTTTGCGTGCCACTTCCTGTTCCAGCACCAGATTGTGTTGATCCAACTTTTCATTGCTCACCAACAACTCTTTTTGGGTGCTTTCGAGTTCTGCTTTGTAATCTTGAACCCGACGAATGAGCCGGTTGAAGGCTGTGGTCATTACGCCAAGCTCAACGCTGTTTTGTGCCCGGCCTGCTTCGATCCGGGTCCCTTCCAGATGATCCAGCTCCAGATCTTCAATTTGCTGAGTTAACTCACCAAGCGGCTCTGTCAGATAACGGCGAAACGCGAATAAAAACAGAATGATTAAGAAGGTGGTTTTCAACATAGCGTTGCCGATCAGAAAGAAAATACCAATCTTTATCCGATCAATAACAATGGCGCGGCTGGAGAATAAGGTGACATCACCGACCTGGGTAGCACGGCCGGAAAACTCGAAAATCAGCGGGAAGGTATAACCAAAAAGGCCGGACTGTTGTTCAGCGAGTTGAATACCCTCACGGACCAATTCACTGCCATGGCGCTGACTGATGTCCACATGACGACCAAGTTGAGTGATGACGGTGCCGCTATCATCACGCACAATAATGCCTTCCACCGCAGGAATAGCCAGTAAACCATCCGCAATCACCAGGGCCTGCTGGGTGTTCAATTCCCAGATCGCACGGGTTAGGCTCCCAGAAAAGGTTTGTTGCAAGGTAGCAAGTTCACTGTTGATATAGCGTTTGGTATTGAAGTATTCAGCACCGATCTGAGCAAGCGTGACCACAAAGGTCAGAATAAAATACACAGATAATACTTTGGTCAGCAGGGTTCTGGATAAACTTCTTTGCTGCATAGATGGTCCTTTAAAAACAGCATGATATTTATTTTTGTCAGGCTTGTTTGTGTGGCAAGCATCAGTATAGCGCCCACCTATGACTATAGCCTAATTTTCAGATTAGTTGCCTGCACCAAGGAACACAATGGGGTCTTTAACTGGCTCCATGGGCCGCCATAGTTGAACTGTGTTTTTTTGCTAAAGTAGCAGAATTTGTGCTGACTTGCATTGTATTTAGCTTCTGGTTATAGTCGATGAAAGACTGCGGGTAACGCCAAGAAATTAAAAATACAATAAGCACTCATAATTAAAAGAGAGCCGTAGAATGAGCTTAACCGCTTTAATTTGTGATGATTCGGTATTAGCACGTAAGCAAGTAAAAAAAAGTTTACCGGAGGGCTTTGCTGCTGAGATTCTCACGGCATCCAATGGCCTGGAAGCACTGGATATTCTTAGCTCGCAAGAAGTTGGGGTGGTCTTTCTTGATTTGACTATGCCAGAGCTCGATGGCATCGGTGTGTTGGAAGCCATTAAAGCCCGGCAGTTGAAGTGTGTTGTGATTGTGATTTCTGCCGACATTCAACCTGAGATGCAAAAACGCGTCGCTGAACTCGGTGCTTTGGCTTTTATTCAAAAGCCGGTGAACAGCGACAAACTCGCCCACATTATGCACCAGTACGGGTTAATCTAATGACCATGCTGACGCCAGACCAGCAGGATGCATTGCAGGAACTGATGAATGTTTCCATGGGCCTCGCCAGTGACCAGTTAGCACGCTTTTTAGATACGCTGGTTCATTTGCAGGTGCCTGCAATGCAGGTGGTTCGAGCCAGTGATATGCCTGCGCAATTGAGAGAATTGTATGCCGATAAAGAGGCACACCTGATCAGTCAGGGGTTTATTGGTCCAGCTGGCATGCAGGGCGAAGCGATGTTGCTCTACAACTTTAGCAGCGCAAAACAGCTGGCCGCTATTCTTGGTTATCAGCAAAGCGAGGTCAGCGATGCGGAAATGTTGACCGATATTAGTTCTATACTCACCACCACCTTTTTAAATAGTTTGGCAGCACAGTTAGGTAGCACCTTGTCCTACAGTGCTCCGCGGCAACTGAATTGCCAGAATAATCAGCTGGTTGAGCGTCTGCAAGCCCTGGCGAGCCGTTGGAACGTAGCTTTGCAGGTCAATATTCAATATCAAGTGACAGATTATGCTTTTCAATGCGATATGATTTTGCTGATTCCGGGCACTGCTTTGCAGACGCTGCAGCAGCAGCTGGATGATATTTTGCAGGATTATTGATAGGAAAGGGTTCGGATACACAACAAGTGTGCACAAGCGAGCAGCATTGATAGGCGAGGAGTACGGATGGACGCGCATTGGCTGGCGATGCCGATATTGCAGCAATTAAACAGCGGTGTATTGGTGTTAAGCACAGACTATGGCATCAGCTTTTACAACCAGTTTATTGAACGTCGGCTAGGTGTACCTTTGGCCGAAGTCCGGCATAAGTCGGTGTTTGATGTGTTTACTGACTTACCGGAAGCCTGGCTGAAGCGAAAACTGGATAGTGTTGTGGCGTTAAACGCGCCAACCTTTAGCTCCTGGGAACAGCGCCCTTATGTATTAAAACTGCCACATCTTCGACCTGTCAGTGGTGGCAGCGACTACATGATGCAAAACTGCAGCATGCTACCATTGGTCCACCCCCATACCGGCGAAACCTTTATCTGCTTGCTGATTGAGGACGCCACCGATGTCAGCATTTATCAGTTAGAATTGCAGCGTAATATGCAGGCTCTGCAGCAAGCGAACCGACTGGATGGCCTTACTAAGCTTTACAACCGCAGTTACTGGGAGCAGTTATTACAATCCGAGGTCTTGCGAGCTAAACGCTATCACCAGCCCTTGTCACTGATTTTGTTTGATTTGGATAAATTCAAACAGCTGAATGATGACTATGGCCATCTGGGTGGAGATTTTGTACTGATTGAGTTGGCCAGCTTCATTCAGAGCCTGTTGCGTGAGTCAGATTTTCTCGGGCGCTATGGTGGGGAAGAGTTCGGGATTATTTTACCGAATACCAGCCAAAGTGGTGCTAACGAAGTTGCAGAGCGGATTTGCCGTCAGGTAGCAGCTCATCAGTTGTTGTTCAATCAGCGTATTATTCGTGCCACCATCAGTTTAGGGGTTGCCGAGTTGAATCCACATCGACATCAGGAAGCGCATGATTTACTGCAGTGTGCCGACGTAGCGTTGTATGTTTCGAAGCGACAAGGGCGTAACCGAAGCACCTGCTACCGGGATGACTTGCAAAAGGTGCTGCAAAAGGTAAATTAAGATTCACGTTGATTAACTATTGACAGACGTCTACAAGTCTGTGCATTATGGGCGCTATGAAAAAATTACTGACACTCACTACCACCATTATTATTACCACCACCCTGTCGGGGTAGGAGGTCGGTGGTGCTTTGTCGCCAGAAAACCCGTGACCTCACCCGTCACGGGTTTTTTGTTTTTACCCACAGAGCTTCGACATGCAGGCAGGCTGCGGCAGCTTCGCAGTGTGAAGGCTCATGGGAATAAGGGCATTAAGACCCAAGAGTTGCAACCAGGTTCAAAATAGACCAACAAGTTGAATGATTCAGGAGTAATACATGCGAGTGCTAAAATTTGGCGGGTCTTCGCTGGCTTCAGTCGCACGCTTTCAGGATGTGGCTGCTATTGTTGCAGACAGTGCCCGGCAAACCGAGCTTTGTCTGGTCTTGTCTGCGCCGCAAGGCGTAACCAACCTGCTGGTTGAGCTCACCGATCTGGCCTATATGGGAGCCGATTATCAAGATTTGCTGCAAAGCCTGCAGCAGCGCTATCAGCAATTGCTGGATGAAGCTGCCATACAAGCTGGTGCCGAGCAACTCACTTCAGTACAGGTCTTGATGCAAGGCCAGCTGGAGCTGTTAGCACAGCGGTTGCAGGGGGTGCAACTGCTGCGGCACTGCCCTGATCACATCAAAGCGCAATTGCTCGGACTCGGTGAGCAGTTTAGTGTGGCATTGATGCAGGCTCTATTGCAGGCGAAAGGGGTTAAAGTAGCTTTGTTATCGGCCATTGAATGTGTGCGTAGTGAAGGCGATTATCTTAATGCCACTGCCGATATTAAAGGCTCGGAGCAAGCACTGAAAACGGCTATCGCCGCTTCGCCCGCTCAGGTATACCTGCTGGCCGGTTTTGTTTCCAGCAATGCACAGGGGGAAACTTGTTTGCTGGGGCGCAATGGCTCAGATTACTCGGCGGCCATCATTGCAGCCAGTATTCAGGCAAATGCTTGTGAAATCTGGACCGATGTCGATGGTGTCTACAGTGCGGATCCGCGTCAGGTGAAGCAAACGCAGTTGATTGAACGTTTATCGTACGATGAAGCCATGGAGCTGTCTTACTTCGGTGCTAAGGTTTTGCACCCTAAAACCATAGGTCCGCTGGCTCGCTATGGCATCCCCTGCTATATCAAAAATACCCTGAACCCGTCAGCACCTGGCACCTGCATTGCTAGTCAGGGCGATGGTGAGTCGCTGGTGAAAGGTATTTCCAGCTTGCAGCATCTGGCACTTATAACGGTATCTGGCCCTGGGCTTAAAGGTGTGGTTGGAATGGCCAGCCGGGTTTTTGCCACTATGGCTCGGGCCAATATTTCGGTGAACCTTATCACCCAGTCCTCGTCCGAGTTCAGCATTAGCTTTTGTGTGCCTCAACTGCACTTAACCGCAGCGCAAAAAGCGCTGGAAGCTGAATTTGAACTTGAACTGCAAAACAACCTGCTGCGGCCTTTGGATATTGCAGCTGATATGGCGATTGTCAGCCTGGTTGGGGATGGCATGCGTCAGCATAAAGGAGTTGCGGCAAAATTTTTCGCCTCGCTTGCTCAAGCCAGGGTCAACATAGTGGCCATTGCGCAGGACAGCAGTGAGCGCTCGATTTCTGCCGTGGTGGCACAGTCGTCCTGCCAGGATGCTGTCAAAGTCTGTCATGAAAACTTTTTCAGTCACATTCCCAGCATCGATGTGTTTTTAGTGGGTTGTGGGGTGGTGGGGGCCGAGCTATTGGCGCAGATCAAACGGCAGCAGGCTTTCCTGCAGCAGCGCCACGTTAAACTGAAAGTCTATGGCATTGCTAACAGTCAGCAATTGCTGCTGCAGCCCGACGGTGTCGATTTAGCCGAGTGGCAATCGCAGTTGGCGCAAAGTAAACATAGCTTTTCGTTGCAGACACTTAATCAGTTTGTGCAGGAACAGCACCTGATCAATCCTGTGCTGGTGGATTGCACCAGTGCTGAAGCCATTGCGGGTCAATACGCCGACTTTCTCGCTGCTGGTTTTCATGTGGTAACCCCGAACAAAAAAGCCAATACTGCCAGCATGGCGTATTACCGTCAGCTGCGTCAAACGGCCCAGCAGCATCGCCGCCGCTTTTTGTATGAAACCACAGTCGGTGCCGGGTTGCCAGTGATTGATACCTTACAAGGGTTGCTGAACGCCGGTGACGAGCTGCTGGCTTTTGAAGGCATTTTGTCTGGTTCTTTATCGTACATTTTCGGCATGCTGGAACAAGGGCTGAGCTTGTCCGAAGTGACTCTGAAAGCCAAGGCTATGGGTTTCACGGAGCCAGATCCGCGGGATGACCTATCCGGCATGGATGTGGCGCGTAAGCTGCTTATCATGGCGCGGGAGTCAGGTTTGGAGCTGGAGCTGGATCAGGTGGAGGTGGAGTCGGTGTTGCCAGCAGATTTTGATGCCTCTGGTTCCATCGACGACTTCTTAACCCGACTGCCACAAGCCGATGCTGCTTTTGCTGACCGGGTTGCTGCTGCCAAAGCCGAAGGCAAGGTGCTGCGCTATATTGGTGAAATCCGTGATGGCAAGTGTCAGGTGGCTATCAAGGCGCTGGCTGATGATCATCCACTTTCAAAAGTTAAAGATGGTGAAAATGCGCTGGCGATTCACAGCCGTTATTACCAACCGATCCCTTTTGTGCTGCGTGGTTATGGTGCGGGTGCGGCGGTAACTTCGGCTGGGGTGTTTAGTGATATTCTGCGGACCTTGTCCTGGCAGCAGGAAGTTTGAGCGGAGCCATCAGCATGACACAGTATTATTATGCACCGGCATCCACCGGCAATTTTAGCGCGGGCTTTGATTTGCTTGGTGCCGCTTTTGAACCGGTCAATGGGCAGGTGCTCGGCGATGTGTTGGCAATTCGCGGTGAATGCGCCACAACTAAATTAAGCCTCAGTGGGCGTTATCAGCATCAACTGCCCACCGACAGCACTGACAATCTGATTTTACACTGCTATCAATTGTTCCAACAACGTGTCGGTAAAACTCTGCCGGGACTGGATCTGCATCTGTTCAAGGAGCTGCCGGTCGGCAGTGGACTTGGCTCCAGTGCTTGCTCTATAGTAGTGGCCTGCTTCGCCTTTAATCATTATTTTGCTGAGCCATTAAGCAAGGCAGAGTTGTTGCAGTTGATGGCAGAAGCGGAAGGTGGCGTCAGTGGCTCCGTCCATTATGACAATGTGGCGCCATCCTATTTGGGTGGTTTACAGTTGATGCTGCCAGGTAGTGCCCATTTGTGCCGGAATTTGCCTTGGTTTGACCATTGGCAGGTGGTACTCAGTTATCCTGGTACCACGCTTTCAACCAAAGCAGCCAGAGCTGCCATACCATCGCAATTGCCGCTGAAAACCAGTATTGAATTCGCAGCAGGCCTTAGCCGTTTTGTTTCGGCTTTGTATTGTCAGGACGAAGTGGACGCTATAGCGGCATTGCACGATGTGGTGGCAGAGCCAGCCCGTGCTTTGCTTATGCCCGAGCTACCCGCGTTGCGTCAGGCTTTAACGGAGCTGGGCGTTGCCCACGTTGGTATTTCCGGTGCTGGTCCTACCGTATTTGCGCTCTGTCAATCGGAGCAGATCGCCGCAAAGGCAGCCACTTATCTGGCTAGCCATTATGAAAAAAATCAGGATGCGATGACGCATATTTGTCGACTGGCCTCAGCAGGGGCTCGAGCAGTGAAGGATCCAACCCAATGCAGTTAGTGAATTTAAAAGTTGCCAGTGAGCAAGTCAGTTTTTTGCAGGCAGTACGAACTGGCCTTGGCCAACAACAGGGGTTGTTTTTCCCCACCCACTGGCCAAAGCTGGATTGTGAGGCTTTGTTAGCGCTGCCCTTGGTAGAGCGCAGCAGTGAAATCATGCAAGCATTGTTCGGTGATGAGCTATCGCCGGATGAAATTCAGCAGATGGTGCAGCAGGCTTTTACCTTTCCCGCGCCTCTACAGCTGGTGAAAGATGACCTGTATTGCCTGGAACTCTTTCATGGCCCAACGTTGGCGTTCAAAGACTTTGGTGGGCGCTTTATGGCGCAGGCTCTGGCCAAAGCGCAACAACAGCAAAAAGTGACCATAGTGACAGCGACATCCGGTGATACCGGGGCTGCGGTAGCGCAAGCTTTCTATCGCCAACCAGGTGTGCAAGTAGTGATTCTGTATCCTAAAGGTAAGATCAGCAGCCTGCAGGAAAAGCTGTTTTCTACCCTGGGTGAGAACATTACCAGTGTCGCCATTGAAGGGGACTTTGATCAATGTCAGGCGTTGGTGAAGCAGGTGTTCGATCAGAAAGAGTTAGTGCAGCGGCTGAATATCAACTCCGCCAACTCAATCAATATTAGTCGTTTACTGGCACAGGTTTGTTATTACTTTGAGGCCTTGGCTCAGCTGCCGGCCGAGCGGCGTAAGGACGTGGTATTTGCTGTACCGAGCGGTAACTTTGGCAATGTTACTGCGGGGTTGATTGCGAAGGCGCTTGGATTGCCATTCAAGCGTATGGTGGCTGCAACCAATATCAACGACACAGTACCTCGCTACTGGCGTGATGGACAGTGGCTGCCTAAGCGTACTCAGGCCACTTTATCCAATGCGATGGATATCAGTGCACCGAACAACTGGCCGCGTGTCGAAGCGCTGATCGAGCATGGCGTCATTCAGCGTGAGGCACTTGAAGCCATGGCGGTCGATGAAGACGACACCCAGCTGGGTATGCGGCAGCTTGCAGCCGATGGATACATCAGTGAGCCTCATGCTGCGGTCGCTTACAAGGCACTCAAGCGTTCGCTGCAGCCTGGCGAGATTGGTATTTTTCTTGGTACGGCACATCCAGCTAAGTTTAAAGAACAAGTGGAAAATATTTTGGGGTGCCCCATCGCATTGCCTCCGGCTTTGGCCAAGTGTCAGGCCGAACCTAGTCTGAGCAAAGAACTACCAGCCGACTTTGCAGCCTTGGAGCAGTTGCTGAATGCGCTTGAAGCCAATGCCTGAATGGCAGGATGTCTTGGGGGCTGAGAAGCATCAGCCCTACTTTCAACACATCATGCAGCAGGTGCAAGCCGAGCGGGCAGCTGGCCAGGTGATTTACCCGCCAGAAAAAGAGGTCTTCAGTGCTTTTAAGTTGACTCGTTTTGCCGATTTAAAAGTGGTGATTCTGGGGCAAGATCCTTACCATGGGCCAAATCAGGCGCATGGCTTGGCTTTTTCGGTACGGCCTGGTGTTGCTGTGCCGCCTTCGTTGCGCAATATGTTCAAAGAGTTGGCACATGAGTATCCGGATTATCAGATCCCTTCCCATGGTTACCTGAAAGCATGGGCTGAGCAGGGGGTACTCTTGCTGAATACAGCACTGACGGTGGTGGCCAATCAGGCCAACTCGCACCGAGATTTAGGCTGGGAGCAGTTCACCGATAAGGTAATAGCCGCGATTAGCACTGAGGCGCAGCATGTGGTGTTTTTACTCTGGGGGTCGCATGCAATTCGCAAAGCGAGTCTGATTAACCGTCAGCAGCATACGGTGCTGACAGCGCCTCATCCATCCCCCCTATCAGCCTACCGGGGGTTCTTTGGTTGCAATCACTTTTTACAAGCCAATGAAGCACTTATAGCCCGAGGGCAACAGCCGATTGATTGGCAGTTGCCATTGCAAGCTACGTTGTGATGCGAGCTTATCAATAAAAACGCCCACATCTTGCGATGTGGGCGTTTTTATTAAAATAACTCGATGTCATCCAGTTCGGGTTCGATGGTCCAGTCCATGTCAGCCAGTTCGCGTTTTAACCGTTGCCGCTCTTTCATGGCCTCGATTTCCCGCCATTTTCGTTTACCCGTACCACGCGCTTTTTGCGCCGGACGTTCCAACATATTCAGTAAGTCTTCGAAGCTTTCCATTAAGCTGCCTCTCTGATGTTGTTGTTATTTTCAACAAAGATGTACCATAGACGACGCTAAAAATAAAGGTTCAGAGTGACAGCCTGATGACATTTTACCCTATTTTGCTACTGGTCAGATGTCTTTGCAGGCTGGACATCAGGGCCGAAGTAGAGCTGTCAAAGTTTGATGATTTGCCATTAAGTGATTGATAAATAGGGCCAGATAACTGTTTCCCTAGCTCAACACCCCATTGATCAAAGGAGTTAAGCTGCCAGATTGCTCCCTGGCAAAACACTTTGTGTTCGTACAAGGCCAGCAGGGCACCCAAATAAAAGGGGGACAGCTCAGGCAGCAGCATGGTATTGCTGGGTTTATTCCCGGGTGACGCTTTGTGCGGTGCTAATCTGCTGGCCTGTTCTTCACTCAAGCCCTGTGCCAGACATTCTGCTTTGGCTTCCATGATGGTTTTACCTTGCATCAGTGCCTGCGTTTGAGCAAAGCAGTGGGCTGCCAGTCTGAGGTGATGGTCCGACAGAGCATGCTGAGGCTTGGCGGCCAGGATAAAATCAGCTGGGATAACCAATTTGCTTTGATGTAATAATTGATGGTAGGCATGCTGGCCATTGGTACCGGCGTCGCCCCAAATCACAGGCGCCGTGGCGCACGCCAGCGGTTGTCCGTCATGATCTACCTGTTTGCCGTTGCTTTCCATATCCAGTTGTTGCACATAGGAAGGGAGCAAACGCAGATAATGATTGTAAGGCAGCAAGGCCTGGCTTTGACAGCCCATACCGTTGATGTACCAAATACCAAGCAGTGCCAATACCACCGGCATGTTGTTGCTGAGATCAGCCTGCAGAAAGTGTTGATCCATGGCATGGGCACCGGCCAGGAATTGGTCAAACTGTGCATTACCAAGCTGCAAAGCCAATGGCAAGCCAATGGCCGACCAGATGGAATAGCGGCCACCCACCCAATCCCACATCGGCAGGATGTGCTCTGGTACAATACCAAACTCAGTGGCAGCCTTGATATTGGAGCTGGTTGCCCAAAAATGCCGGGCAATCGCAGCCTGATCAGCGCCATGGTCTAGGAACCATTGCCGCAGAGTCAGCGCATTCTGCCGGGTTTCTTCGGTACCGAAGGATTTGGATGCGACCACCACCAAGCAGGTTTCCGGATTCAGGGTCTTGCAGATATCATGCACCACAGCGCCATCAATGTTGCCGGCAAAGTGGAGTTTCAGCGGGCTCTGGTTGAACGGGCTGAGCGCTTCACAGGCCATTTGTGGGCCGAGCAAGGAACCACCAATACCGACCCAGATTAAGTCTGTAATGGGTTTGCCTTTATAGCCAAGATAGCTCTGTGTATTGAGTTGATTGACCAGCGCTGTCATCTGCTGACGGCACAGACGGATTGCTTCAGCGATAGCCTGATCTTCCAGCGTCGTTAAAGCCTGGTCCGGTAAACGTAAGCGCATATGGCCAACACTGCGCTGTTCGGTATGATTGATGGCTTCACCGGCCGCCATGCGTGAGCGCAGCTGGCGCAGCTCACTATGCTCTGCCAATGCCAGCAGTTGTTGCCAGCGTTTGCTGTTGATCAGGTTTTTGGAATAATCCAGTTCAATGTCGCAGGCGTTAAGCCGGAAGCGCTGAGCGCGCTCCGGATCGTCTGAAAAGGCCTGCCGTAATGAAAAGGGCTCAGATGCCAGTTGCTGCAGAGCCTGCCAGGGGGCGCTCATAATGTAATCCTTCTGCGATGGTTAGTTATAGTTGCTGCTGTAACAGTTGCTCCAGTTTGCACTGATCAGCCGCAAATTTACGGATGCCTTCCGCGAGCTTTTCGGTGGCCATAGCATCTTCATTCAATGCCCAACGAAATGCGGCTTCCGTCATCGGTGATGGCTGCGGCGACGAGGCCCCATGATCCTGTAAATATACGGTAAGCTCACCTTGTTGTTGAGCCAGTTCTTGCAGCAGGGCAGGGCTAATGGTCAGGCGATCGCAACCAGCTAATGCCAATACTTCGCCGGTATTGCGGAAGCTGGCACCCATCACAATGGTGGCATATCCGTGTGCTTTGAAGTAGTGGTAGATGTCCCGCACCGATAACACACCTGGATCAGTTTCAGCGGTATAGTCCTTACCTGTTGCGGCCTTGTACCAGTCCAGAATACGGCCGACAAAAGGTGAAATCAAAAAGACACCGGCTTCAGCACAGGCTATGGCCTGTGCTTTATGGAACAATAAAGTTAAGTTGCACTGAATGCCTTCTTGCTCCAATACCCGGGCTGCCTGTATGCCTTCCCAGGTGGAGGCAATTTTAATCAGAACCCGTTCTGGGCCAACCCCATTTTCCTGGTAGAGCGCAATCAACTGTCGGGCCTTATCAATGGTAGCTTGCGTATCAAAAGACAAACGGGCATCCACTTCGGTTGAGACCCGGCCCGGTACCAGCTTACTGATGGCCGTGCCGATATCCACTGCAAACTTATCGCAGGCAAGTTGTAGCTGGTCCTGGCTATTCTGAGCCTTCACTTTGGCATACTGAATAGCGTTGTCGAGCATGGATTGGCTGGATACTTGCTGACTAGCATTCAATAACAGGGATGGGTTGGTGGTGGCATCCACTGGTTTAAACTGCGCGATGGAGTCCAGATCACCGGTATCTGCAACCACGGTGGTAACGGCTTTTAGCTGATCAAGTAGCGTGCTCATATTGTTTAATTACCATCATTTTTGGCCGAAAAACTATTTTTCAGCGTTTATCATAAATTAATGTAGGAAAATTACAACATAACCGTTGCCTTCCCTGCGGTTTGATTTGGTTCTGCGGCAAAAGCCATTGCGCAGACAAGCCGATATTACTATAGTGCGGTTATGGGCCGACAGGCGCTGCTCTAACCGGGAAACTTATCACAGGACGTCCATGATTTTCCAAAGCAGTTTTTACCAAACGAAACGTATTCTTCTGGTCGATGATTGCGAACCCATTCGTGCGTCCATTCGTGGCATGCTACAGCAGATTGGTTTCGAACACATTACGGCTGTAGCTGATGCCAGTGCTGCACTTGAAAAAGCAGAGCTGCACAGCTTTGATTTTATTCTAGCTGACTTTCAGCTGGGTGATGGTTTAAATGGTGCTCAGCTGTTTGATGCTCTCAAAAAGCGCGAGCTTTTAAAAGCGGGCTGTTGTTTCGCCATGCTCAGTGCCGAGTCGATGCGACAACCGGTTTTTGGTCTGAGTGATCGGCAACCTGATTGCTACATTCAAAAACCCTTTACGTACCTTACGCTGGAAAAACGACTGGCCAGAGCGATGCAGCAAAGGTTGGTGGTACGGAAAGTTTTTCAGGCTTTGCCAAATGCACCAGATGTAGCTTTGGCTGAGTGCGATCGGGTTGTCAGAGAGTCCCCTCCGCATGCGCTCTACGCGCTGCGCTTAAAAGGCGAATTATTGCTGCAGCATAAACAGCCACAGCTGGCCGCACAATTGTTCCAGCAAATTTTACAAAGCAGAGAGCTTAGTTGGGCCCTGTTGGGTCATGCGATTGCTCAGTTCCAGCTTGGCGATCTGGATCAGGCCAGCAATATGCTGTTGGTGCTCAGTAAAGCAGAAGAAACCAGGCCAGAAGCACTGGATTGGTTGATCCGTCTGGCGTTACTGCAACAGCAACCTGAGCAGGCCTTGTTGCATTGTCAGGAGTTAGCACGTTCGTTACCTCAATCGGTCGAAGTGCTGCAGGTGCAAGCAGTTTTAGCCAGTCTTTGTCAGCAACTGGATGAGGCGATACGCTGTTGGCAAAAAGCCAGCCAGCAGCATCGCTACAGTGTGCTCGATTCGGCTCAACACTATTTAAACCCCGCGCGTATGTTGCTGCTCAAAGCGATGCAAAGCAAGTCGCTGAAATTGGATCCTTTGCTGAGTAAAGCTGAAGAGTCTTTGCAAGCCATTCCGAAACGCTTTTTGACCGAGACGTTGCAACCTGAACTCTTGTTGGTGCAAGCCCGTATTGCTCTGCTGCAAGGTAAATTGCATCAGGCGAATCAGTGGCGGGCAGAAGCAGAGCAGGGGGATGTAAGGAGCTGGTCGGTTGCTGCATTCATCGATCTGGCGTTGGTCAAGTTGGCCATGGCTGATGTTAAGCAAGCCGACGCAGTGATGGAGCGATTGCAGCGGCATAACTTAGCGGGCGGGCTAACCGGCTCGGTTGATTTGGCATACTGCCAGTACTGGCAGCAGCAGATCCCAACACTTTGGAAAGCAGCCAAAGGGTTGATGCAACAGGGGCAGCTGGATTATCGGGAGCAGTCGTTTCATCAGGCTTTGAGCCGGCTATGGCAAGCATTTCTGTATCTGCCGGGCAACAGCAATCTAGCGTTAAGCCTTTGGCAGACACTTGCTAGCTTGCCAGCAAGCAATAAATTGCAAGCTGTTGCCAGTGTGCTGTGCCAGGTGCTGCAGCAAAGCCAGTTGGACCAAGCAGGGCAGCAACGTTTTGCAGCCTTGCACCAGCAACTTTTGGCTCATTACAAACTACCTGCACTGTCGCTTCCGTCAGCCTCGGCAGGCTAGATAACGACGAGGCTAAGTGCTGACAACCAAGAGGAATAAACAGAATGCTGATGGTAATTTCTCCTGCCAAGGATCTAGCCATGCAACGCCCAGCTCCAGTTGAGGAGTGGACCGAGCCGGCCATGTTGGCAGATGCCAAGCAACTGATTGACATCTGCCGCGATCTAACCCCGGTGGATATTGCCAAACTAATGAAGCTGAGTGATAAGTTGGCTGGCCTTAATGCTGCCCGTTTCGCAGATTGGCAGCTGCCTTTTACCAGAGACAATGCCAGCCCAGCGTTATTTGCTTTTAATGGTGATGTCTATCAGGGCCTGGATGCAAGTAGTTTGACTCCAGAGGATCTGCGATTTGCACAACAGCATTTACGGATTTTAAGTGGCCTGTATGGGGTGCTGCGGCCGCTTGATTTAATGCAGGCCTACCGACTGGAAATGGGCACCCGGCTTAAAAACCCAGCGGGTGAGACTCTCTATGCCTTCTGGCAGGATAGGATCAGTGAACAGCTCAACCAACAACTGGATGAGCTTGGCTCCGAATTGTTACTTAACCTGGCGTCGCAAGAATATTTTAAAGCAGTAAAGCCTAAAGCCTTGCAGGCCAAGGTGCTGAATGTGCAATTTAAAGATTGCAAAAATGGCCAATACAAGGTGATCAGCTTCTATGCAAAAAAAGCCCGGGGCATGATGGCTCGTTATGTGATTACCAATCGGATCAAGACTGCCGAGCAACTGCAGAGCTTTAATAGCGGTGGTTATTATTTCAGTCAGCAAGAGTCCAGTGCCAGCGAGCTGGTTTTCCTGCGCGATGAAGTAGCCTGAAGCCTGGCAATCAAGTACACTAGCGCCCCTTTTTGCGCCAGAGGCAGCTCTTAAGATGAAGTTTCCAGGTCATCGTAAAATCAAACATTACTTTCCGGTGTCGGCTCCAAAACCGGAATTACCTCGTTTTGAGGTGGATCCGAGGCGCGATACCTATGTGGTAGGGCTGGATCAGGTGATTGTTGATGTGGTTGCCAAAGTCGATGATACTTTTTTGCAGCAGCATGGAATTGGCAAGGGGTTGTCTAATCTGGTTGAACATGACAAAGCCGATCGCATTTATCAGCAGTTGTTGAGTCTGGGTGCTATTTCCGATCATTTTGCTGGTGGCACCATCGGCAACACGGTACACAATTACTCCGTGCTGGCAGATGATAAATCGGTGTTGCTTGGTGTGATGTCGGCCAATATTACGCTGGGCTCACCGGCCTATCATTATCTTTGCCATACCAGCAGCAAGGTAGATTTAAACCATTTGCAAGCGGTCCAGGGCGATGTTGGCCGTGGTATTACTCTGATCACACCGGATGGCGAGCGTACTTTTGTGATTGACCCCGGCGACATGGATCAGCTAACAGCCGCCGGTATTCCGGCTGAGCTGGTGACCAATGCCTCCGCACTGGTGCTAAGTGCCTATCCGCTTCGCGCCAGCGGTCAACCTATCATCGCTGCGATGCAGCATAGCCTGCAACTGGCTAATAAAGCTGAGGTGCCAGTGGTGATGAGCCTGGGCACTCGTCATCTGGTAGAGGAGCTGCGCAGCAGCATTCAGCAAACGGCCAGCCAGCATGTACAAATTCTGGCAATGAACGAGCAGGAGGCTGAGGCACTTACCGGCCAGGCTGACCCGCTTTTGGCCGCTGAAACTATCTTAGAATGGGTGGATATGGTACTGATTACTGCCGGCGCTGATGGGCTCTACTTATGTGGCTACACCGATGAAGCACTTAAGCGCGAAACCAGCCATCCGATCAAATCAGGCAGCCTCGCTGACTTCAACCGGTACGAATTCAGCCGGCCTATGTTGCGGCGTGATTGCCGTCAGCCGCTGAAAGTCTATTCGCATATTGATCCATACCTTGGTGGACCAGAGCGCATTGCCAACACCAATGGTGCTGGTGATGGTGCTTTAGCGGCCTTACTGCACGATATGGCAGCCAATCATCATCATCGTCAGTTGCAGCCAATGTCTAGTAAACATGAGCAACCCTATTTGGCGTATTCATCTTTTGCTCAGATTTGTAAATATGCCAACAGGGTGAGTTACGAGATCCTGGTGCAATTCGCCTCCAGACTCAGCAAAGGTTTACCTGAGCGCGAAGACAGTTTGGAAGAGGCTTACTGGGAGCGCTAACGAATGCCTTTTATGAATCGTGTGAATCTTTCCGGATAAGGACGAACTCAGTTGCTGTTTGCTGTAATCTTGGCTAAGTTGTTTATGAACTCAATGAATGCAGGGGGGGAGCATGGATTTGCAGCAACTGGAAAAATTAAACGAATTGCGTGAGAAGGGCATTCTAACTGAGCAGGAATATACCGAGCAAAAACAAAAAATCCTAAGTCAGTCCACGATAAGTCTGCAGCAGTTTTTTTTGCAAACCAACCACTACACCATGTTGATGCATCTGGCCCAGCTTTGTGCATTCATTTTGCCTATACTCGGCTGGGTGGTGCCATTAGTGATGTGGCTATCGCGCAATGAAGACGCCACCATTGACCGGCATGGTAAAGTGATTTTTAACTGGATTTTAAGTTTTGTGCTTTATTGCTTTATTGCTTTATTGCTGACTGTCATCATTATTGGTTTTCCGATCCTGCTGGCGTTGGTCATTTGTTCTATCGCCTTTAGTGTGCTCGGTGCCATCAAGGCAAAAGAGGGTATCATTCAAAATTACCCCCTCTCCATCCGCTTCTTTCGCATCGATGAAGTGGAAGAGACGTAAAAAAAATTTATGCAGTCGCTGTTGGTCGCGTTGTAGTCTCTGTCTGGGTTAGCTATAGCTTTGGTTGCATGAGCATCCAGTCTGGCTGCATCCTTCTGCAGTGCACCAGCGGCTGCGGCTTTTTCAGGCTTGGCGAAACTGTGGAAACTTGCTATAAATCATTCCAGACGGCTTTACATCCAGAGTAAATGCACTAATCTTTGGATGGTCGTGGCTACTGGTACGAGGTGCAGAACAATGATTCTTTTCCGCAACTCCAGCGGATAAAATAACAGCCTTGCATCAAGCCCGCCGCTTATGGTCAAGCAATTGGCCCGAATGCACCCTACAAATCATTCAGGAAATCATCATGTCCGATTTTAAAGCACAAGCACTGAAATACCACGCAGAGCCAACGCCAGGTAAGATCAGCATTGAAATTAGTAAACCTGCAGAAACGGTTCGCGATCTGGCTCTGGCATACAGCCCGGGTGTGGCTGAGCCGGTGCGCTGCATTGCCGAAAACCCGGACGATGTGTACAAGTATACCGCCAAAGGCAATCTGGTGGCGGTTATTTCCAATGGCTCGGCCATTTTGGGCTTGGGCAACCTGGGACCTATGGCTTCCAAGCCGGTGATGGAAGGCAAAGCACTGCTATTCAAGCGCTTTGCTAACCTGGACTCGATTGATATTGAAGTCAGCCATCGCACCACCGAAGAGTTTATCAATACCGTTGCCAACATTGCTGATACCTTTGGTGGCATCAATTTAGAAGATATCAAGGCGCCTGAATGCTTTGAGATCGAAAAAGAGTTGATCAAGCGCTGCAATATTCCGGTATTTCATGACGATCAGCACGGCACTGCCATAGTCACTGCTGCCGGTATGCTAAATGCACTGGAAATTCAGGGCAAAGATATCAGCAAAGCGACCATCGTTTGTATGGGGGCTGGTGCTGCGGCCATTGCCTGCATGGAGTTGCTGATCAAATGCGGCGCCAAGCGTGAATACATTTACATGCTGGATACCAAAGGCGTGATCCACACGCGGCGGGACGATCTGAACCAGTACAAGCAACTGTTTGCCAACAACACCGATAAGCGCACACTGGAAGATGCACTCGAAGGTGCCGATGTGTTTGTCGGGGTGTCTGGCCCGGATGTCTTGCCAGCCGAAGCGCTGAAGTTAATGGCCGATAAACCGGTGATTTTTGCCTGCTCCAACCCGGATCCTGAAATCAAGCCTGAACTGGCTCATGCCACCCGTAGTGATATCATCATGGCCACAGGCCGTTCGGATTATCCGAATCAGGTCAATAACGTGCTGTGTTTCCCATTTATTTTCCGTGGTGCCCTGGATGTAAGGGCTAGCGTGATCAACGATGAAATGAAAATTGCGGCGGTAGAAGCGATTCGTAGCATTGCCAAAGAGCCTGTGTCAGAGGCAGTGTTAAAAGCAGCCGAGGTTGCGTCGCTTGAGTTTGGTCCACAGTACATTATTCCCAAACCAATGGATCCGCGCTTACTGGAGCGGGTTTCTAAAGCGGTTTCCGATGCTGCCATCGCCTCAGGTGTGGCCCGTATTTAGCGTTGCGCAAGCCGGTAAAAAAAAACCGCAGCTTGGCTGCGGTTTTTTTTTCGTGAAGATCGGCTTAATCTTCGGCGTTTTCTGCTTCAATGATTTCCGGGATTGGCTTGCCCATGCTGGTCAGGATATCACGCACTTCCTGAGGGATCTGGTGCGGGCTGTCTTTGCGCAGATCGTCATCGCCCGGCAATGGTTGGCCAGTAAAAGCATGCAAAAAAGCTTCGCACAGCAATTCGCTGTTGGTGGCATGGCGCAGGTTGTTGACCTGACGTCGGGTGCGTTCATCGGTTAAAACTTTCAGAACATTCAGCGGAATAGACACAGTGATTTTTTTGACTTGTTCGGATTTTTTACCATGTTCCGCATAGGGGTGAATGTATTCACCATTCCATTTAGCCATAACAATACCTTGTAGTTGTTGTCGTAAGATGCTCAATCACCCGTGCTTTCCATCCATTGCTGCAAAAGGTGGTAGCAAGTGCCGAAATTTTAACTCTTTTAGCGTTCCAGTCAAATAGCCTTCCGGCAATAAGCTTTATCTTAGCAGAGAAAAGTTTTGACATCGCCATTTATCTGGTTATACTTTTAGACGTCTAAACATCTAAAATAACTCAGGAGCTACAGCATGAGCCAACGTCACTTTGCTACCATAGCGGCCCGGGCCGGTATTGCCCAGGACACAGCCCATGATGCAGTGACGCCACCGATGTACCTGACCACCACCTATCGGTTAAAGGCGCTCGGGCAGGCGGGTGCTTATGATTACAGTCGCTCCAACAACCCAACCCGCGATCTGCTGGCCGAGGCTTTGGCTGAGCTGGAGGGGGGGGCCAAAGCCATCGTGACCAATACAGGTATGTCGGCTTGTTTGCTGGCACTGCAGTTATTGACACCGGCTGATACTTTGGTGATCCCGCATGATTGCTATGGTGGCAGTTATCGGCTCTTTACCAATCTGGCTGAGCGTAAACACAGCTTTAAACTGGTGATTGTCAATTTTCAGCAAAAGGACTGGGTCAGCCAGATTGAAGCCGCACAGCCCGCGATGATTTGGCTGGAAACACCGAGCAATCCCTTGCTGCAAATCACCGATATTCGTGCTGTTTGCCAGTTGGCCAAAAAACTGACTGCAAGGGTGGTAGTGGATAACACTTTTTTATCGCCGGTACTGCAGCAACCACTGGCATTGGGGGCAGACATCGTGGTGCACTCCACCACCAAGTACATCAATGGTCACAGCGATGTGGTGGCTGGTGCTTTGATTTGCGCCGATCAAGCGGTGGGTGATGAACTAAAATGGTGGGCTAATTGTCTGGGCATTACCGGCGCAGCCTTTGATGCCTACATGACACTCCGTGGTTTACGTACCTTATTGCCACGGATGCAACAACATCAAACTAATGCTGAGCGGATCGTCGCTTTTTTGCAGCAACAGCCTTTGGTCAGTAACGTTTATTACCCTGGCTTGGTTGATCACCCTGGCCATGCTATTGCGAAGGCCCAGCAGCAGGGCTTTGGTGCCATGCTTAGTTTTGACCTGGCGGTTGACCCTGTGTTTTTGCAGGATTTTTTGGATGCATTGCAGTGCTTTACCCTGGCACAATCGCTGGGCGGTATCGAGAGTCTGATTTGTCATCCCGGTAGCATGACGCATGCCTCCATGGATGCCAGCGCCCAGGCAACTGCAGGTATAGGGCCAACCCTGTTGCGTTTGTCGGTTGGTATTGAGGCCATCGACGATTTGCTGGCGGATTTAGCGCATGGCTTTGCTGTGTTGGAATCAGCCAGCCGGGCCGGTCGACCGCAGAGTGCTCCTGCTACCAACCAGGCCAGTGCCAAAGCATCAGGCCCGAGTGCCAGTGGTGCTATTGATAGCAAACAAGGTTTTTCGCAGTCATTGCCGTTGAATCCGGCATTGACCGCTTTATGGTGAGATGATGACAACACAAGCTTTAAGAAAACTTGATCGTGCCGGTAACAGCCAAGTGCATAAATTTGGCGGTACCAGCCTGGCCAATTCCAGCCGCTTTCTGGCAGTTGCCTCCATTGTGCAGCAACATGGCTTGCAACCAGGCAGTGATTGCTGGGTGGTAGTGTCTGCGCCAGGCAAAACCACCGATCAGCTGTGTGCTTTGTTAGCGCTGACCGGTCAGGACGAGTCGATTAAGCAAGCCGTAGCTGAGCTGGGTGGTGCTTTGACTGAGCTGGTTCGTCAGACCCTGACTACCCCTTGGCAAGACGAAGTGCTGACCGTGCTTACCCAGTGGTTGGTAGCTTTGCCTGCACAGATTCAGTCTGGTCAAACGGCTGATGTGCTGGCATTGGGGGAATCTTTATCCGCCTTGCTGTTGAGTCGCTTGTTGCGCCAATCCGGCCTGCAAGCCGATTGGCTGGACAGTCGGAAGTTTCTAACTGTGGAAGGGCAACAGATCCGCTGGGATGAGTCCGAGCAGCATTTGCTGGCGCTGCGGACGGAAGGCATTCAGGTCGTCACCGGCTTTATTGGTCGTAATCCGGCCGGACACAGCCTGACGCTGGGGCGAAATGGTAGCGACTATTCCGCCACTATACTGGGGCGACTGGTGCAAGCACAGCAGGTGCATATCTGGACCGATGTGGATGCGATTTACAGCGGCGATCCACGCCGTTTACCGGCGGCCCGACCTTATCATCAGGTCAGCTGGCGCCAGGCTTGTTTGCTGGCTGAATTGGGGAACCCGGTACTGCACGCTCGCACGCTGGCCCCTTTGTACAACAGTCAGACTCAGTTGCAGGTGCGCTCCAGCTTTGAGCCGGCCCGTCCAGGTTGTCAAATCCTACCAGATGCCAGCTGCCAGGCCAGTTTTGTTACCGATTTAAAGCAGATGGTGCTACTAAGTGTGCATGACCTGCATGGCTTTGATGCGCACTGGTTGGCTGCCGAATTGCAGCAGCCTGTGGTGTCCTTGCAGCAAAGTGCACAGGGCAACTTGTGGTTGCTGCCAGCCACTGTTGCGGATCGGGCAGTACAGCTGCTGGCTGAGCGCCAGGTGCATGCGGTGCATGATACCACCCCCTATTATGCGGTAGCTTGGTTAAAGCCTGCGCCGGTGCAGCAGGAGACCTTACCTGCTGACGTGGCGGCTTGCTTGCAGCAGCTAAGACCCGCTCACAGTTATCAAAGCAAAGAGTTGGCCGTTTGGTTATTTGAACAGGAGTTATCTGCCGTGCGTTTTGCCGAACTGCATCAGTATTGTACTCAGCCACGCCCCGAGATTCAGTTGATCGTTGCCGGTACCGGCAATGTGGGTTCAGAGTTTTTGCGTTTATTACCGGGACATCAGCAGCGCTGTCAGGGCAGCCATGGTTTGCAATTGGCGGCATTATTTAATTCGCGACAGATGGTGCTAAAGCCTACCACAGCGCTTGAGTTGCCTTCACTGGTGCAGCAGGCCGAGCCTTTGCAGCAGCATACTCTACTTCATGAAATTGCCCGTTTACCGGCTCCTAAGGTGTTGATTGATTTAACTCCAAGCCAAGCCCTGGCCGAGCAGTACCCAGACTTTATTGCCGCAGGTTGCCATATTATCAGCGCCAACAAGCAAGGCGTCACTCTGCCTGAAAGCAAGTACCTGCAGATCAGGACCCTGTTAAGCGAACACAAACTTCACTGGCTGAGCAATACCACGGTTGGTGCCGGCTTGCCTGTGCAACGGGCACTGCAGGAGCTTCAATCCGCCGGCGATAGAGTGCGGCGCATCAGTGGTATTTTCTCCGGTACTTTATCCTGGTTGCTGTGTCAGTATGATGGCAGCAGCGCATTTTCAGACTTGCTGCTGCAGGCAAAAGCATTGGGCTATACCGAGCCGGATCCGCGTGAGGATTTATCTGGTCGCGACGTTCAGCGCAAATTGCTGGTGCTAGCCCGGGAACTGGGTTGCTCACTGGATTTAGCCGATATCACGCTGGAGCCTTTACTTCCTGAAGCTCTGGCTGGCGCAAGTTGGGATCATTTCTGGCAACAGCGCGCTGAATTCGATGCTCTGATGCAGCAGCATTTAGCGCAGGCCGCAGCAAAGAAACTGCGTTATGTTGGTGAGCTTCGCCTAACAGGTGACGGGGTGGAAGCAAGTGTCCGTCTGGTTGCTGTGGCGGGTTCGGATCCGCTAGCCGGCATACAACCCTGCGACAATGTGTTTGTGATTGAATCCGACTGGTATCAGGAGCTGCCTTTGGTCATCAAAGGTCCCGGCGCTGGTCGCACCGTGACAGCCGGTGGTGTGCATGCGGATTTGGCTCAGCTGAGCCGCCAGTTGTTACTATCAAATGTTGCTAATTTACCGAGGTCGTCGTAAATGTCCTTTGCTCATGCCCAATTTTTAGAAGCCATTAACCGCAACTTGCACGATGTGCAAGGGAAAACCAAGGTCAGTTTCGAGTTTTTCCCACCAAAAACCGAGCAAATGGAGCAGACGCTCTGGCAATCCATCGAGCGTTTAGCCCCTTTGACACCGAGCTTTGTTTCGGTGACTTATGGTGCCAATTCCGGCGAACGTGATCGCACCCACGATATCATTAAATCCATCAAGCAACGTACTGGCTTAATTGCAGCGCCGCATCTGACCTGCGTCGATGCCAGTGTTGAAGAACTAAAACAAATCGCGCGTGATTATTGGGACAATGGCATTCGCCACATAGTAGCGCTTCGAGGTGATTTGCCTGCAGGCACTACAGAGAAGCCAGCGCTGTACGCTGCGGATCTGGTCGAGATCCTACGCTCAGTGGCCGATTTTGATATTTCAGTGGCAGCTTATCCAGAGGTGCACCCGGAAGCACCCAATGCACAATTTGATCTGCTGAACTTAAAACGAAAAGTCGATGCCGGCGCCTCCCGCGCCATCACCCAGTTCTTTTTTGATGTGGAAAAATTTTTGCGTTACCGCGATCGCTGTGCTGCCGTTGGTATCGATGTCGACATCATCCCGGGTATCTTACCGGTCACCAACTTTAAGCAGTTGCTGAAGTTTGCGGCCCTGACCAATGTGGCTGTGCCTGGCTGGATGCATAATGCCTACGAAGGTCTGGAGCAAGACGCTACCACCCGCAATCTGGTAGCGGCCAATATTGCGATGGAAATGGTGAAAGTATTAAGCCGGGAAGGGGTGGAACATTTCCATTTTTACACGTTGAACCGTAGCGAGTTAAGCTATGCCATCTGCCATTTACTGGGGGTGCGGCCTATTGCTCAACCGCAGGTTTGAAGCCAACACCTGCTTTGTCATCTGCCGGTCATCCCGTGCCGGCAGACTAGTGGTTTAGTTATAATCAACTTTTGGATATAAATTCACAAAAACAGCATAATAATTCTTGTTTTTTGCTGTGCCACTGCGTAGACTAGCGGCTTATCCGTGTGAGGAAAGTCGCCGATGTCGCAATCTCAATCAAAACTT
Organism: Alkalimonas amylolytica; assembly: GCF_900107845.1. Classification (GTDB taxonomy): domain Bacteria; phylum Pseudomonadota; class Gammaproteobacteria; order Enterobacterales; family Alteromonadaceae; genus Alkalimonas; species Alkalimonas amylolytica. The sequence continues at coordinate 177,113 of NZ_FNRM01000001.1, read as the reverse complement.
TTGTCGAAAAAACGCGCTATTATTCTGGGCGCTGCTGGTTACAGCGGTGCCGAGCTGGTGCAGCTGATCAGTCAGCACCCGGCCATCGAATTAGTGGCGGCTTATGCATCTGCTGGTCGTAAGCCTGAGGCTTTTGCCAGTTTGTATCCAAGGTACAGTAATCAGCTGGATCTGCAGGTGTTGCCCTGGCAGCCAGAAGCCATCAATGAGATAGCGCAGCAGGCGGATATCGCCTTTTTAGCTCTGCCGCATGAGGCCAGCGAAGCACTGGCGCCGCAATTGCTGGCCAAGGGCCTGGTAGTGTTCGATTTATCCGGTGCCTTTCGGTTAAAAAACGCTGCTTTGTACCCAGAATTTTATGGCTGCCCGCATCAGCATCCGGAACTTTTGCCACAGGCACCTTATGGCCTGGCAGAATGGATCAGTGCTTCTGAGCTGGAACAGTCTTTATTTGCCGTGGCCGGTTGTTATCCAACCGCTTCAGCGCTGGCGTTATTGCCGTTAATCAAAGCTGGCTTGCTGGCCGATGGGGCTGTGCCGGTGATCAATGCCATCAGTGGCGTATCCGGGGCCGGCCGCAAAGCCAGTCTCGGCACCTCTTTTTGCGAGGTTGGCCTTTCGGCTTACGGCTTTTTTGGTCACAGGCACCGGCCGGAAATTGAGCAGACGCTGGGCTGCTCTGTGGTCTTTACCCCGCATCTGGGTAATTTTAAGCGCGGCATTCTGGCAACCATCAGTGTCTGCTTAAAAGCCGGAATCAGTAAAGCAGAGGTCGATGCTGCCTATCAGCAATATTACCAGCACAAACCGATGGTGCGCTTATTGCCGCGCTCGCCCAATGTAGCCGATGTGGCAGGCACCTGTTTTTGCGATTTGCACTGGCAGCAGCACGGCCAACAGCTGGTGGTGGTATCTGCTATCGACAACCTGCTAAAAGGAGCGGCGGCTCAGGCGGTGCAATTGGCCAATTTGAAGTTTGGTTACCCGGAAACAACCGGCTTACTGGCAGGAGGTTATCGTGACTGAAGTACGGCCCCTTATTGTCAAACTGGGCGGTCGCCTGTTGCAAGAGCCGACAGCGATTACTGCTTTACTAGCGGTCTGCCAGCAAATCAAACAGCAGCGGCCACTGGTGTTGGTGCATGGCGGCGGTGCTCAGGTAGAAAGCTGGTTGCAGACCTTTGGCTTTGTCACTGAAAAGATCGATGGCCAGCGGGTGTCGCCGCCTGAGCAAATGCCGGTGATTGCCGGTGCTCTGGCTGGCGCGGTGAATGCGGAGTTGGTGGCTTTGGCCGATTCGGCGGGTTTAAAGCCTGTTGGTTTAACCTTGGGAGCCGGAGGTAGTTGTCTCTTTGAAGCCATTCCGCAGCTAGGCGCTGTTGCCAAGGCCTTGCCAGGCCAGCCCGAGTTATTGCAGGGATTGTTGACACAAGGCTTTACTCCGGTCCTTAGCTCTATCGGTCATAGTAGCGGCGCGCTGCTAAATGTAAATGCTGATTTGGCGGCCGCAGCGCTTTGCCAGTTGCTGCAGGGTGATTTACTGCTGCTGACCGATGTACCGGGGATTTTGCAAGCCGATGGCAGCTTAATTCCTCAGTTAGATGCGCAAGCCGCCAACCGCCTGGTTGCCAGCGGCGTGATTAAGGGCGGCATGAAAGTAAAATTGGACGCTGCGCTGGAAACGGCGCAAGCCTTAAAGCGCAGCATCGTAGTGGCCGGCTGGCAACAACCGGACCTGTTGCTGGCGTTGCTGGCGGGGCAGCCTGTTGGTAGCCGGATCCAACCTTAGATTAAAAAAAACAGCGAGTTCGCTTATGACATCTCTTCATCAACTCTTGTCCTTGCAAGAGCTCTCACCAGAGCAGTTGCAGCACTTGCTGCAACTGGCATTGCAAATCAAGCATCAGCCAGCACTGTACCAACAAGCTCTGGCCGGCAAAAGCATCGCTTTATTGTTCGAAAAGCCTTCACTACGAACCCGCGTCAGCTTTGATGTAGGTATCCATAAATTGGGTGGGCACAGCGTCTACCTGGATCAGCAAAATGGTGCTATGGGTAAGCGGGAGACGGTGGAGGATTTTGGTCGTAATCTGGCCTGCTGGACCGATGCCATCGTCGCACGGGTTTATACGCAGAGCACACTGGAGAAGCTCGCTGCCAGCAGCGGTATTCCGGTGGTCAATGCACTCAGCGATTTATACCACCCCTGTCAGGCGCTGGCCGACTTGCTGACCCTGCACGAAACCTTCGGCGATTTAAGTCAGGTGCAGCTGGCTTTTGTCGGCGATGGCAACAATGTCTGCCATTCATTGATGCTGGGCGCCGCCTTAGCTGGCATGAAACTGGTGGTGATCACGCCGCCTAATCATGGTCCGGATGGCCATGTGCTGCAACAGGCGCAGGCCATAGCCACAAAAACGGGCGCCAGCCTCAGTTTAAGCCATCATTTATCCGAAGCTCATGGTAGCCAGGCTATCTACACAGATACCTGGGTGTCGATGGGAGAATCGATGGATGCAGCCGAGCAGCTGCGTCGTTTTGGTGATTATCAGCTGTCCAGTGCTGTGTTAGAGCGACTGGGCATTTCCTATTTAATGCACTGCTTGCCCGCGCATCGGGGGCAGGAAGTAACCAGTGAGCTGCTGGACAGTAAAGCAGCCCTGGTATTGCAGCAAGCAGAAAACAGAATGCACGCGCAAAATGCGGTGCTGGTTCAACTTTTAGCATGAGGTGCGAGATGAGTGTAAAAAAAGTCGTATTGGCGTATTCCGGCGGGTTGGATACTTCGGCCATCGTGCCTTGGTTAAAAGACAACTATAACTGCGAAGTGGTGGCCTTTGTTGCCAATGTCGGTCAGGGCGATGACGAACTGGCCGGAGTGGAAGAAAAAGCCATCGCCTCAGGAGCATCCAGCTGTTACGTGGTGGATTTGCGCGATCAGTTGATGCGTGAAGTGGTCTACCCGACCTTAAAAACCGGCGCCGTCTACGAAGGTCAGTACCTGCTGGGCACCTCCATGGCCCGGCCGGTGATTGCCCGCGCCCAGGTCGAGCTGGCCTTGAAAGTAGGCGCTGATGCGCTCAGCCATGGCTGCACCGGCAAAGGCAATGATCAGGTTCGCTTTGAAAGCGCCTTTGCGGCACTGGCACCACAACTCAAAGTGATTGCGCCCTGGCGTGAGTGGGAGTTCAGCTCGCGGCAATCCTTGCTGGACTATCTGGTTGAAAAGAAGATCCCAACCACTTCGTCTGCCACCAAGATTTACAGTCGGGATGCCAACCTGTGGCATATTTCGCATGAAGGCGGAGAGCTGGAAGATCCCTGGTGTGAGCCAAGTGAGCAGGTGTGGACCTGGACTAAATCACCGGAGCAGGCCCCAGATCATCCAGCCTATATTGAGCTGTCTTTTGTGGCCGGTGAGTTGCAAAGAATCAATGGTCAAGTGTTGGCGCCGGTTGATGCTTTAAGCTTACTCAATGACATAGGTGCTGAGCACGGCGTTGGCCGGATTGATATTGTCGAAAACCGTTTAGTGGGTATGAAATCAAGGGGGTGTTATGAAACCCCGGGCGGCACCATTTTACTGGCTGCTTTGCAGGGACTTGAAGCCTTGGTGTATGACCGTACCGCCTTGAATTACCGTGAAGAGATTGGCCTGAAGTTTGCCCAGTTAGTGTACGATGGCCGCTGGTTTACCCCACTTAAAGACGCCTTACTGGCAGCGGCGACCAGCCTGGCGCAGGACTTGACCGGTGATGTAGTATTGAAATTGTACAAAGGCCGGGTCACTGTAGCCAAGCGTCGCTCTGTCAACAGCCTGTACTCGGAAGCCTTTGCTACCTTTGAAGACGATGAAGTCTACAACCAGCAGGATGCAGCCGGTTTTATTCGTTTGTACAGCCTGGCCAGCCGCATCCGTGCCATGCATGCGGCTGATAAAACAGCGCAGGAGTCCTGATTATGGCGATGTGGGGCGGGCGTTTTACCGAAGCAACGCTGGATGAGTTCAAAGCTTTTAATGATTCCATCAGCTTTGACTATCAGCTGGCGCAGCAGGATATTGCAGCATCCAAAGTCTGGGCAGCAGGCCTGGCCAAAGCCGGCCTGATTGCAGCCGATGAAGCCAAACAGCTGCAGCAGGCGTTGCAGCAGTTGGCCGAGGAGCTGCTGCAAAACCCTCGTTTACCGGTCGAAAGCGACGAGGAAGACATTCACAGCTGGGTCGAAAGTAAGCTGACCGAGCGTCTTGGCGCGGTCGCCCGTAAACTGCATACCGGCCGCAGCCGTAACGACTTAGTGGCGACCGATTTACGGCTTTGGACCCGGGCTGCCGCCAGCGCTGTGCGCAGCAGTTTGCTTGGCAGTATTCAGGCATTGCTGAATTTCGCTGAGGCTGCCGGTACGGCGGTGATGCCGGGGTATACCCACTTACAACGCGCCCAGCCGGTGATGGTTGCGCATTGGGCGCTGGCCTATGTGGAGATGATGAAACGTGATCTTGGCCGGTTGGATGATGCCAGCAAGCGGCTCAATGTCTGCCCGCTTGGTGCGGGTGCCCTGGCTGGCACCGGTGTACCGGTGGATCGCAGCTGGCTGGCACAGCAATTGGGGTTTGATGCAGCCGCAGCCAATAGCCTGGATGCGGTGTCTGATCGCGACTTTGTGGTTGAGTTCTCAGCCGCGGCCAGTTTGTGCATGACCCATGTTTCGCGTTTATCGGAAGATGTGATCTTCTTTTGCTCCGGCGAAGCGGGCTTTTTCAAGCTGGGCGATGCCATCAGCAGTGGTTCCTCCTTGATGCCGCAGAAAAAGAACCCGGATGTATTTGAGTTACTTCGCGGCAAAAGTGGTCGTATTCTGGGCCAACTGGTCGCTATTTTGCACGTACTGAAGGGCTTGCCGCTGGCGTACAACAAAGACATGCAGGAAGACAAACAAGGCTTTTTTGACCTGATGCAGCAGTGGCAGCAATCCTTGCAGGTGCTGGCGACGGTATTGCCGCATTTAAGCGTGAAAGTAGCTGTTTGTCGTCAGGCTGCCGAGCTAGGCTACAGCAATGCCACCGATCTGGCTGATTATCTGGTGGGGAAGGGCATTCCCTTTCGCGATGCCCATCACTTATCCGGTCAGTTGGTGCTGATTGCATCCGGGCAGCAATTGCCTCTGGAGCAGTTGTCACTTACTGAGATGCAAAAAGTTTGTCCGGATATCAGCGAGGATGTCTATCCAGCATTAACCTTAGAAGCAGGTATGGCACGGCGCAATGCGCTGGGGGGGACCAGTCCGGAGCAAGTGCTGCCAGCGCTGGTGCAAGCAAGGGCTTGGCTGGCTACTCAGCAATAAGCCGTACTAAGCATAAACAACGGCCAGCATTGAGCTGGCCGTTTTGTTTGGGTTGTTATGAGTCTCTACCTGTCTAATCAAATAGTTCCAGTAGCTCGGTACTGGGATCATCTTCATCAAAAGAGAAGGCTGGACTACCGGGTTGAGCGTACTGGCTCGGCTCAGTGCCTCGAAGGAAGTATTCAAAACTGCTGGTGTGATCATTGGCCCGGGTTAACAGACCGGTTTCCAAATCGATACGCACTGAGGAGATACCGGAAGGTGTTTCCACCTGATCTGCCGGCATATCCTTCATCGCCACCCGCATAAACTCCAGCCAGGCGGGCAGGGCGGTACGGGCACCGGCTTCGACGCCACTGCTTTGATCGCGTCCTAAATTCGCGTTCCAGGTGGCGCGGCCCAGGCTGCGGTTGGCATCGTCAAAGCCTACCCAGGCGACACCGACCAGCTGGCTGTTAAAGCCGGCAAACCAGGTATCTTTAGAATCGTTGGTGGTGCCGGTTTTGCCGGAAATATCACGGCGTTGCAAGCTCTGAACCCGCCATGCTGTGCCATTCCAGCCGGTACCGCGGTTCCAGTTACCACCACCCCAAACACTGGATTTAAGGGCTTCTCGGATTAAGAATGCGTTTTGCTCAGAAAGCACTCGTACGGCTTGGTTCGATGCTTCCGACTGTGGTTTTTCTGGGACTGGATCTAAGCTGGCAAAGAGTTGGGCCAACTGAGCTTCAGCATCGCCGTCTGCATGCGCTTGTCCGTTAGCGCTTGGCTCTGGTCGTTCCAGGCAGTCGCGACAGGCAATTTTAGGCTGGTGTTGGTAAATCAGCTCGCCTTCTTCGTTGTAAATCCGCTCGATCACATAAGGATCAATCAGAAAACCGCCGTTGGCAAAAACAGCGTAGCCGGCCGTCAGTTCCAGTGGTGTCAGTGACGCAGAGCCTAGCGATAAGGTTTCATTGCGTGGTAAGTCGGATTCAGCAAAGCCAAAATTGCGTAGGTGTTGAATGGTGGCGTCGATGCCGACACCGCGTAGTAAGCGCACCGATACCACGTTCTTTGATTTGGCCAGCGCTTCACGCACCCGGATAGGACCGTCGTACACGGCCGGAGAGTTGCGGGGACGCCAGGCTATGCCGGCTCCCTGATCCCAGTGATGGATAGGGGCATCATTGACAATGGACGCTAAGGTATAACCATGCTCTAAGGCTGCCGAATAAATAAAAGGCTTAATGGTAGAGCCTGCCTGACGCTTCGCTTGAGTTGCCCGGTTAAACTGACTTTGAGCAAAACTAAAGCCACCGACTAATGCCTGGATGGCGCCTGTATTTGGATCTATGGCTACCAGAGCGCTGGTGGCTTCTGGTTCCTGGCTTAATTGCCAATGATCGCCATTGTGGCGCACCCGGATATGCATGCCAGGCTGCAAAATATCGGCTGCTTGCTTAGGGGCATGTCCCTGGCGTTGGTCGTTGATAAAACGGCGGGCCCATTTGAGACCGTCCCACGGCAAGGTCTGTTGCCGACCATCCGCCAGCAGCACCCGAGCTTCTTGTTCTTCAACTGCGACTACGACGGCATGATGCAAATCTTCCAGGGTGGTGTGCTCTGACAGATAGTTTAGGATCTCTGTTTCTTGCCAGGCGGGTTCCGGCTCCGTTCCATTCGCTACTGCGGTCCAAAGCTGCGTCTGTGGTCCACGATAGCCATGGCGCTCATCGTAATCGTACAAATTTTGCTGGAGGGAGCGACGGGCTGCATCCTGAATAGGCTTGGTGATGGTGGTATACACCTGCAGACCTGCGCTGTAGGCGTAATCTTCGCCAAACATATCCACTACCTGCTGACGTACCATCTCGGCAACGTAAGGAGCCGAAGCAGTAATCTGAGCGCCATGACGTCGGCTTATGACCGGCGCTTGCAAGGCCTCCCGGTATTCCTGCTCAGTGATATAATTCATGGCCAGCATACGGCCAAGCACAATATTTCGCCGATTACGGGCATTAACAGGTGAGCGGACAGGGTTTAGCACCGAAGGAGCTTGTGGTAAACCAGCGATAATGGCGATTTCATCCAGGGTGAGTTCATCCACAGTTTTACCGAAGTACACCTGAGCAGCAGCACCAACACCAAAAGCACGATGGCCCAGCTCAATTTTGTTCAGGTAGAGCTCGAGAATTTCATCCTTGGTCAGCAGTTGCTCAATACGAACGGCTAAGAAGATCTCTTTGATCTTACGGATCACTTTCTTTTCGCGGGTTAAAAAGAAGTTTCGCGCTAACTGCTGGGTGATGGTACTGGCACCCTGCTTAGCATCCCGGGTGCTGGCTACTACGATAGCAGCTCGCATCATGCCAATCACATCAAAGCCTGGGTGCTCGTAGAAGCGGCTATCTTCCGTTGCGAGAAAAGCTTCAATTAATTGAGGTGGCATTTCTTCGAGGGTTAGAGGTATGCGTCGTTGCTCGCCAAATTGCGACATCAGCTCGCCATCTGCTGTAAAAACGCGCATGGGCGTTTGCAGCCGCACATCCTGCAGCAAGCTCACATCAGGCAGATCATCTTTCACATACCAATAGGCACCCGCCACTGTGAACACAGCCAGGACAAGGCCAATTAAGCATAAATACAGAATTTTTTTAAGCCAGGACACCCATTCGCCTCAGTTACAACTGTCAATTTGGACATCGGACAACTAGTATATAGTTGTTTGTTTTTGAATAAACTCTTTTTATTCCTGAAAAAAGGATCTAAGCTACATTGTATAACAATAACAAATGTAATAACTACGGCTGTGTGTTGCTATGATGAAACCACTCTTTCGAAAACAGTCTCCGATGATGGTGGGCATAGATATTGGCTCCCACTCGGTAAAAGCTGTGTTGCTAAGTCAACAGCAGGATCAATTCCAGCTGGAAGCCTTTGCAATTGAACCGATGGCCAAAGGAGCTATGTCCGAACGTGAAATCCAGGACATTGAAGCCGTAGGCAATGTAATCAATAAAATCCGTAAAAAAATTCCGCGCTCGGTTAAGTTTTCTGCTGCAGCAGTCTCTGGTTCAACGGTCATCAGTAAAATCATTTTTATGGATGTCGCCTTAACCGATGCTGAACTGGAAAGTCAAATCGAGGTTGAGGCAGATAGCCTCATTCCTTATCCACTCAACGAAGTCAGCATGGACTTTGAGAAGTTGGATATTAATGAATCCGATCCATCCAAAGTCAATGTATTGCTAAGTGCAGCCCGCACCGAGAGTGTGGAAAGCCGTGTAGCGGCGTTGGAGCATGGTGGCTTTCAGGCCAAAGTGATCGATGTGGAAAGCTATGCACTAAGCCGCTCAGCGACTCTTTGCCTGCAACAGTTGCCAGATGATGCCAGCCAGAAAGTCGTTGCTATGGTCGATATTGGCGCAACCATGACACTGTTATCGGTGTTGGAAAAAGGCAAAACACTTTACACCCGTGACCAGGTATTTGGCGGTGAGCAATACACTCGTAGTATTTTATCCTACTACAACAAAAGTTACGAAGAGGCAGAGCAAGCCAAGGTAAATGGTGATTTACCACCCAACTATACCTTTGAAGTGTTGGCACCTTTTCAGACCATGTTGTTGCAGCAAGTTCGGCGTGGTGTTCAGATGTATTTGACCACCAGTGGTAAAGAGAATATTGATTATCTGGTGATTTCCGGTGGTACGTCTCTGCTTGAAGGCATCGATAAGTTGCTGACGGACGAATTAGGTATTTATACCGTGATCGCCAGGCCATTCGCCGACATGAATTGCGCCAGTTCGGTTGATAAAGAGTTACTGAAACAGCAGGGGCCCCAACTGATGGTTGCCACAGGCCTGGCGTTGAGGAGTTTTTCACCATGGCACATATAAACCTACTGCCGTGGCGCGAGGCTGCGCGTAAAGAGCGGCAAAAGCAATATCTGAGCATTCTGACTGCCGTAGCCCTGGTCAGTTTCCTGCTCGTTTTCGTCGTTAGTTCGATTTACAGCGCCAGGCTGGAAGGGCAGCAAAAGCGCAATCAGTATTTGCAAGCTGAGATTGCTAAACTAAACCGGCAAATAGCTGAAATTCGTGATTTGAATGAGACCAAGAATAGTCTGCAGCAGCGGATGGCATTGATCAGCCAGTTGCAGGGCAGTCGTAATTTGGGAACTCAGATCATGGACGAAGTGGTGCGAGTGGTGCCAAGTGGCGTCTATTTGACCAGCCTGGAGAAAAAGGGCAACGCCATCCTTATCAATGGCCGAAGTGAATCCAATAATCGCTTGGCCAATATGATTCGTCTGGTGGAAGACTCCGAGCTGCTGTCGGACCCTTTGCTGGAATTTATTGAAACGGGTCGCAGTAATCAGCTGTTAAGTGATTTCAAAATGCATGTCCGGGTGCAAGGTTTTGAAGTACTGCAAGGGGAGATGCCATGAAGCTTGATTTTAATATTGACTTCTCCAACATTGATTTCAATGAGCTGACGCTGGACAACATTGGCAGCTGGCCCGCAGTGGTGAAGGTCATCTTTGCTGCCATGGTGGCTATAGCGGTTGCCGCGCTGAGTTATTACTTGCTTGTTAGCAGCAAGATTGATGGTTTAAATGCAGCTCAGCGTCAGGAAACGCAGCTGCGCCAGGAGTACCGTACCAAGTATGCATCGGCCGTGAATCTGGAGCCTTATAAACAGCAAATGGCCGAGATGGAGCAAACCTTTTCTTTCTTGTTAAAACAGTTGCCGGCCACGCATGAAACCCCCGGTCTATTGGATGACATTACTTATGTTGGCACCACCAGTGGACTGAACTTTGTTCGTATTAACTGGATGCCGGAGATTGAGAAAGAGTTTTATACCGAGTTGCCGATACGTATTGATGTGATAGGTGACTACCATCAGTTTGGTAACTTTGTCAGTGAAGTTGCTCGCTTACCGCGTATCGTTAGTCTGCACGATTTTAATATTGCTGCAGAGCAGGATGGCAAGCTGCGTTTTAATGTGGTGGCGAAAACCTATCGTTACAAGGAGGCTGACCAATGAGGTGGTTGTGGTTGGTTTCAATGGTACTACTTTTAACAGCCTGTTTTGATGATATGTCGGATATTCATCAGTTTGAGGCTGAAGTGAAAGCCAATACGCGTACCCGAATTGAACCTTTACCTGAAATGAAAGAGTTTCAACACATCGCTTATCAAGGTGCGCAGGCAAGAAGTCCGTTTGCGCTGCCGCGGCGCGAGGTCATTCAGGAGCGTTTTGTGCAGCAACGTGATTGTCCGCACCCCGATCCAAATCGGCGTAGAGAGCCATTGGAAAGTTTTGCGTTAGATAATCTGATCATGAGTGGTACTCTGGGGGACAGGAGCCAGTTATGGGCTTTGATCCAGGCAGGGGATCAAACATTGCATCGGGTGACAACGGGTAACTATCTTGGTTTGTATCATGGCCGGGTGCTGGCAGTTACTCCAACGCACATTGAATTGCTTGAGCTAATCCCTGATGGAGCAGGCTGTTGGCAGGAAAGAACAACAACGTTGCAGATGGCTGGATCTGCTAATTAACAGGTGTGTAATGCATGATGGATAAGATGACTAAAACAATGAGAAGCCATGTAAAATACGCCATCTACAAGGCTATGGTATTAATGGTGTTGCTGAGCTTGCCGGCAACGGCCAGGCCATTGTTGCATGATGTGCGTTACAGCCCATTAATGAGCGGTGAGACTGAGCTTGAATTTGTGTTCGATCGATCGTTTGGCCAGTCTCCGGATGTACAGGTGTTCACCCAACCGGCCCGTATTGAGCTGTTGTTCAGCAATATAGGTGTGGATGAAGCGCTGGCACAAATCGATGTAGGCCGAGCCGGTATCAAGGTAATAAATACCTTCAGTGAAGAGCAAAGTGCCCGGATCGTGGTCTACCTGGAACGGTTAAACCCCTACCAGACACGACAGGATGGCAACAGCTTTTTCCTGCATTTACAGGATAGCCAGACTGAGTCGATACCAACGTACAACAACCAAATTAAACCGCGGGCACTCAATGCCATCCAAGCCATCGATTTTCGTCGTGGTGAGCGTGGTGAAGGGCGTGTTTTGGTGTTCCTGCGGAATAATGCCGCGGCTGTGAATGTGACTGAGCGCGCCGGTAAATTGCATCTGGACTTTCATAACACCAGCATTCCAGATGACATGTTGTATATTTTAGACGTGATGGATTTCGGTACCATTGTTCGGCAGATTGAAACCTTTCATCAGGATGGTATCAGCCGACTGGTGATTGAACCAACGGAAGCCTTCACGCACAGCTACCAGCAAGTCGACAATATTTTTACTCTGACCGTGCAGCGGGATACCACGCAACGCAGTATTTTAGGCGGGCGTGAGTATCAGGGGCAGGCCATTTCTCTTAACTTCCAGGATATTCCGGTTCGGACCGTATTGCAGATTATTGCTGATTACAATGGCTTTAATCTGGTTACCAGCGACTCGGTAACTGGTAATGTCACTTTACGTCTGGATGGCGTGCCTTGGGATCAGGCGCTGGATATCGTATTGCGGGTTCGTGGGTTGGATAAGCGCATGGATGGTAATATCTTAATGGTTGCACCGACTGATGAACTGGCTAGCCGGGAGGCCCGTGAACTGCAAGCAAGGCTGGATGTTGAAAATCTGGAGCCACTGTATTCTGATTTCCTGGTCATCAACTATGCCAAAGCTGCTGATATAGCCACACTGCTGCGTAATCAGGATACCAGCTTGTTATCTGAGCGTGGCGCTGTCACAGTGGATGATCGAACCAATACCATTTTGATCCGTGATACCAGTCGCTCAATTGAAAATGCCCGTCGTTTGGTAGAGCGCCTGGATATTCCTGTTCGGCAGGTGTTGATTGAGTCGCGGATGGTTACCGTCAAAGACAATGTGCAGGAAGATCTCGGTATTCGCTGGGGATTCTCTGATCAGCAGCGCACCAAGGGTACTTCAGGTACTGCTGCCGGTGCCAATACGATAGCGGGCGGGGTAATTCCTAGCCTGGATCAGCGCTGGAATGTCAATTTGCCGGTCACTAATCCAGCCGGTAATATCGCCTTTCATGTCGCCAGGTTATCGGATGGTACTATCCTTGATTTAGAGTTGTCGGCTCTGGAGCAAGAAAATAAAGCCGAAATCATTGCCAGCCCACGGATCACTACATCCAACCAGAAAATGGCTCGCATCGAGCAAGGTACTGAAATCCCTTATGTGCAAGCTGCATCCAGTGGTGCTACTACTGTGACCTTCAAAAAAGCAGTGTTAAGTTTGGAAGTTACGCCGCAGATTACCCCTGACAACCGCATTATTCTTGATTTAATTATTACTCAGGATACGCGGGGTGATACGGTCCAAACGCCAACAGGCCCAGCCACTGCCATTGATACCCAACGTATTCAAACCCAGGTGTTGGTCGATAATGGTGAAACCATAGTGCTCGGTGGTATTTACCAGCAACAGGCAATTTCGGCAGTTTCCAAAGTTCCGTTGTTTGGTGATATCCCTTATGTTGGGCGCTTATTCAAGAATACCAGCGAATTCAATGAAAAGACTGAGCTGTTGATTTTTGTAACGCCAAGGATCTTAACCGATGGCTTGTAAGTGAGCTGCTTTTTAGCACTCAGTGAACCAAGCAGGCCGGCAATGTCCGGCCTGCTTGCTGAGCGGTCAGCAAACCGGCTAATATTTTTGAAATAAGCTTGCCAAGCGAACGCCATTGCTGACATAATTCAGCGCTTCAAATCTTCGTGGGAGCCTTTGTTCCTGACTTTAAGTTCACCAAGACAATGAATTAGCACGACGACATATGGCAGAAAAACGTAATATTTTCCTTGTAGGTCCTATGGGTGCTGGTAAAAGCACAATTGGCCGTCATTTGGCAGACATGCTGCATCTTGATTTCTATGACTCGGATCAGGAAATTGAACGCAGAACCGGTGCTGATATCGCCTGGGTGTTCGATTTAGAAGGTGAAGCTGGTTTTCGGGTTCGTGAAGAGAATGTCATTCAAGACTTGACGGAAATGCAGGGCATTGTTCTGGCAACGGGCGGTGGCTCTGTTACCAGCAAAGAAACCCGAAATCGGCTGTCCGCACGTGGTATTGTGGTGTATCTGGAAACTCCAATTGAAAAGCAGGTTGCCCGTACTCAACGCGATAAGCGTCGACCCTTGCTGCAAACAGAAGAGGATTCCGAAGAGGTACTGACGCGACTGGCAGCAGAGCGTAATCCATTGTATGAAGAAATTGCCGACCTGACCGTGCGGACGGATGAGCAAAGTGCTCGCGCCGTAGCCAGCCAAATTGTAGAGCAGCTGGGTTTCTGATTTCGTTTTACTATCTTTCAGTTAAAGGGGGCTGCTTATGCATCGTGTTCAGGTTGAACTGGGTGAACGCAGCTACCCTATCGATATAGGTCCAGCCTTACTGCAGCAGACTGACTTGCTGTTAAAACACTACCCTCAGGTTATCATCATCAGCAACGAGACTGTGGCCCCCCTTTATCTCGAGGCTGCCAGCCGTTTGTTTGCGAACAGTCAGGTACTGCATTTTTTGTTGCCGGACGGAGAAGCGTACAAAACTCTGGAGCAGTTTGGTCATATTCAGACATTTTTGCTTGAAAATCGCTTTGCGCGCGATGGTCTGCTGGTGGCACTTGGTGGTGGTGTTGTCGGGGATATCACCGGCTTTGTTGCCGCCACCTATCAGCGTGGTGTCGACTTCATACAGATCCCAACGACTTTGCTGTCTCAGGTCGATTCTTCCGTCGGTGGAAAAACAGCGGTGAATCACCCTCTTGGTAAGAATATGATCGGGGCTTTTAAACAGCCACAACAGGTATTGATTGATACCGATGTGCTGTCCTCACTGCCAGCGAAAGAGTTTGCTGCAGGCATGGCGGAAGTTGTTAAGTATGCCTTGATAGCGGATCCTGATTTTTTCGATTATTTAGAGCAACAAGCTGAAGCCATTGAGCGATTGGAGCCAACGGTACTGGGCGAAATGATTGCACACTGTTGTCAGATGAAAGCAGATATCGTAGCCGCAGATGAAACGGAGCAGGGTAGACGTGCCTTGTTGAATCTGGGTCATACCTTTGGACATGCGATTGAGGCTTGGCTTGGTTATGGTAGCTGGCTTCATGGTGAGGCAGTTGCGGTCGGTATGGTGATGGCTGGGCAATTAGCGCATAGTCGTGGTTGGTTATCGGCAGCCGAGCTGAATCGCATTCAAAGGTTGCTAACACGCTTTTCCCTGCCAGTGGCAAAACCTGAAGGCATGTCGATACAGGACTTTTTACCCTATATGAAAACGGATAAAAAAGTCCGGGCTGGCAAGATGCGATTTGTATTGCCAACTTCGTTTGGCTATAGTGAAATCATTGCTGATGTTGATGAAGTTGAATTGCTGAGTGTTTTTTCCTGAATGTCGCTATCACCCCTAGCTGCTAAGCTCCAAGCTCACGCTACTTTACTGCCATCGCAGTGCGAGCTGCTGGAACGGGTATTATTTCAAATTGAGTTCAATGGGTTTCAACATATCCATCTGATAGGGGGTACCGGCTCAGGTAAAACAACACTTAGTCTGGTGCTTGCAGAGTTATTATCGGATGCAATGAATCTGGCTTATTTTTCTGCCCAGCCAGATATGACGACTACACAGTGTCAGAAACATCTTCTGCAACAATGGTTTGGCTTAAGTGAGTTTGAAGCAAACCTGATGGAGTTGCTGGAGCAGCCACAACCCCAGCCATTGGTCTGGATCTTAGATAGTCAGGGTAGTTTGCCGTTAGGCTGTTTATCGCTGTTGCGCGCCCACCCTATTCATATTATCACCACAGGCCCTGATGTATTAACTGAGGCTGATCTTAACCTAGCGATTTCACCGATAACTGAAGCTGAAGCAGAGCAGTTGCTGCCAGTACAGATGTTGCAAACGCGCACGGCCGCTGAGCGCTTGCAAGCTGCTGCAGGCAATTTACACCGTTTGCTAGAGCCCGAGATTGTGCCGGATCGAAGCGACAGCAAGCCGGTTGCTATGCTGGCTCAAAAGTACCGAACAGCATCCCTGGTGCTGACTGTGCTGGGGGTTGTGGCTATTCTGTTATTTTGGTGGCTGTCTCAGCCATCAGAACCCGAGTTATTACTGGCTGATAATCAGCCCAGACCAGTGGTACAAGCGTGGAACCCCGCCGATGTAGTGGTGTCTGAAGCTGAACCCGGTCAAACGCATGCTGACAATAGGCTTCCTGATGAAACTCGCGCCGACGATACCTTGGTGACTGATGTTGAAGAGTTGCATCGAACCGAATCAATAGCAGCCGTCGAGCAAGAGCTGCTGGATGAGCCAGTGCTGGAAATAGCTTCAGCAGAGCCTGCCATGCAGCCAGAGACTACTGAGCATCTTGCCAGTGCTGAACAATCTGCGATGGCCGGGCAGACTGCTATCACGGAGCACGCAGAAGACGTTGCGACTATAGCCGATACCACTTCACTGGATCCTAATGCTTGGCCGCATGATGAAGCCACGCTATTAGCGATGGATGAAAACCACTATGTCTTGCAGCTCGGTGCCTTTGCAAATCTAAATGCTGCTAAGGCAGTGCGTCAGTCTTACCCGGATCTAACTGTGTTGATTTATCAGCGACAGCACAATGGCCAGTCACAGTGGGTGGTCGTGCTTGCTGCTTACCCAACGGCTGAGCAGGCCAGAGCAATCCGGGCTGATATCCCTGCAGCCCTGAGAGCTGAGACTCCTTTTATTAAATCGATGCAACAGGTGTGGCAGGAGATTCGCTCGAGTCAACCGGGGCGGGGTAATCACAGTCCATGAGTAAATCCAAGCAACGAGCCTTTCTTAAATGGGCTGGCGGCAAGTACAACTTGGTGGAATCATTAGCCCGCTTTTTGCCACAGGGTGATACTCTGGTTGAGCCTTTTGTTGGAGCCGGCTCTGTCTTCTTGAATACCCAGTATGCTCGTTACCAGCTGAATGATATTAATCAGGATCTAATCAGCCTGTATCAGATTGTTAAACAGCGGCCTGAACAGTTTGTGGCTGATGCCAGAGCCTGTTTCGTTGCAGCCAGCAATCAAAAAGAGTGTTACCTCAACTTCCGGCAGCGTTTTAATGATAGTACGGATGCCTATGAGCGATCGGTGCTATTTTTGTATCTTAATCGCCATGGCTACAATGGGTTATGCCGCTATAACCTGAAAGGCTTGTTTAATGTGCCTTTTGGCAGTTACAAGAAGCCGTACTTTCCAGAAGCTGAACTGTATTTTTTTGCAGAAAAAGCGCAGCAGGCTGAGTTTAGCTGTAGCAGTTATCAACAGGTATTTGCAAATCTGGCGTCCGGCTCTGTGGTGTATTGTGATCCACCCTATGTACCGCTAAGTAAAACTGCCAGCTTTACCAGTTATGCTCGTGAAGGCTTTAATCTGGATGATCAGGCGCAACTTGCCAACCTTGCAGAGCAAGCATCCCAACAGGGCTGCACTGTGCTTATCAGTAATCACGATACCACCTTAACCCGAAAGATTTACCAGCAAGCGAGTTTACACCCGATCCAGGTGGCTCGCTCTATTAGTCAAAAAGGGGATGGTCGTAAGAAAGTAGCCGAGCTATTTGCGTTGTACCAACCGCCAGTCAGCAATGTGATCAGCGTAGTACCCAAGATACGACAAGCAGTACGGTAACGACAAAAATTAAGGCCATTATCACGCCTACAACGATGTAGGGCATAGGACTGTCGGCATTAAAATCTTGTTGGCGTTGCTGCTCTGATTGAACACCGATAAATGCACCGGCAACAGCTTTGAGAACTTGCTTCCAGGAGGCAGGCTTATTTTTTGTCATTATTGACTGGCAGCATCCGATCCAGCAACTCAACTAAGTCAACAAAGTGAAACTGTGAAGAGCGGCTTTGCCCCTGCAACCAGCTTAGCCAGCTAAATTGGGTGGCGCATTCTGCAGAGGTCTGGCAAGAAAGTGTGCTGTGCTCAGACTGCAGCAACCACACGACACCACTGGCCAGTAGCACTGAGACCAGCAGGGCAATCCGCGTTTTATGCTGTAACAAAGCTTTCATCATTGAAATTCCACAGCGTCCCAACCATGGTCGCTACCATAGCAGAATGAGCGTAGGGATACAAGTTATTTACTTTTATGTTGGTCTGTTGTGCAATCAGTTGGTAAGTAAAGCGTCTTAGAAAGACGCTGTCAGACCGAAAAAGATGCTTCGATCGCCGCTTTCCTTTTTGGTCGCAAAAGCTGAGGCGGTCAATGTA
This sequence comes from Alkalimonas amylolytica, assembly GCF_900107845.1. Taxonomy (GTDB): domain Bacteria; phylum Pseudomonadota; class Gammaproteobacteria; order Enterobacterales; family Alteromonadaceae; genus Alkalimonas; species Alkalimonas amylolytica. The sequence continues at coordinate 159,459 of NZ_FNRM01000001.1, read as the reverse complement.
TCCGTAATGGCGTAATTTAGACTGATGCCAACATCGTACAGGGATTCATCGGAGTCTTCCCAGCCGGCATGCAGGCCAATACTCCACTGATCATTTAAGGCAAACTCAGTACTGGCTTCTATGTAGATATTATCGAATTCATCGTAATAGAAAGTAATGCCAGCAAAACCAAAGTCGATGCCAATGTGGTATTCCAGATAGTCTTCATCGATACCATCAAAACGGTATTGCAGCACGCCAATATCCAGGGCGATGCTGTCGCTAACATCAAAACCATAGCCAAGATAAAGGTTGGTCTCTGAACCAACCTCTTGATCGGTGGTGCCCCAGAAGCCGGCGTAAAAGCCCTGGTAATCCGCTTCAATCGAACCTTGCACGTGGAAGTGATTGGTGAGCTTGTAACCCCTGAAGACATACTTGGTCATCCCACTGACTTCGGCACTGATGCCGACTTCATTGGCTTGAGCTGTGTTAAGACCGCTGATTGCGAGCAGCAAAGCGCTGGCTAAGATGGTTTTCTTCATTGCAGTTGTCCTTGTGTTTTGATTATCACATGGCAATTCCAAGAACTGTGCCAGCTTACTTTGTCAATATAAATCAATTGATTAAGTTTTATTCGTGACCACATGCATGCTTGGTTGTGCGGAGCTGGTGCAATGCTGCTTGCTTTTTGTGCAGTGAAGGCGGGTGCTTTTCCGGCCTAAATTCAGTAAAGTAGCGACTCTTTTTGGTGCGGAGAACTTAGCCATGCAACCTTTTTTAATTGCGCCTTCCATTTTGTCAGCCGATTTTGCCCGTTTAGGAGACGATGTGGATCAGGTGTTGGCCGCTGGTGCGGATGTGGTGCACTTTGATGTGATGGATAATCACTATGTCCCTAACCTGACCTTTGGCCCTATGCTGTGTCAGGCGTTGCGCGATTATGGTATTCAGGCCCCGATTGATGTGCATTTGATGGTGGAGCCGGTGGATGCGCTGGTACCACAATTTGCCGAAGCCGGAGCCAGCATTATCAGCTTTCATCCGGAAGCCAGCCGACATGTCGATCGTACCCTGCAGTTGATTAAACAACATGGTTGTGAGGCCGGGGTTGTGCTGAATCCAGCCACACCGCTCTCGGTACTGGATTATCTGATGGACAAGGTCGATCTGATTTTGCTGATGTCGGTCAACCCAGGTTTTGGCGGTCAAAGCTTTATTCCTGCGACGTTGCAGAAGCTAAAACAAGTACGGCAGCTGATTGACCAATCTGGCCGGCCGATCCGGCTGGAAGTAGATGGTGGTGTGAAAACCGATAACATTGCTGAGATTGCAGCAGCGGGTGCTGATATGTTTGTGGCCGGCTCTGCCATTTTTAACAGTCCGAGCTATCGCGATACCATCGACGCTATGCGGGCTGAGCTGGCTAAAGTAAGCTAAAACGCAGTTTGCTGCTGCCGTAGGGTATGGGAAGCAGTTATACTGCAGGATTATTTTTACAATTTTAAGACGGAAAGGATCTATGACAAGCAAGCCGATCGTGCTCAGTGGGGCACAACCTTCAGGACAACTGACCATTGGAAACTACCTTGGCGCCCTTCGTCAGTGGGATCGGATGCAGGATGATTTTGATTGCCTGTATTGCATCGTTGATTTGCATGCCATCACCGTTCGGCAAGATCCTTCAGCGTTGCGCAATGCCTCGCTCGATAGCCTGGCGCTGTATTTGGCCTGTGGCATTGATCCTGAACGCGCCGGTATTTTTATGCAATCCCATGTACCGGAGCACAGTCAATTAGCCTGGGTGCTGAACTGTTACACTCAGTTTGGTGAACTGGGACGGATGACGCAGTTCAAAGATAAATCCGAGCGCCACAACAACAACATCAATGCCGGGCTTTTTACCTACCCGGTGTTAATGGCTGCTGATATTTTATTGTATCAGGCCAATCAAATCCCGGTCGGGCAAGATCAAAAGCAACATCTAGAGCTAGCCCGTGATGTGGCGATGCGCTTTAATGCGCTGCATGGTGATGTATTTACCGTTCCTGAGCCGTTTATTCCGAAAGTGGCTGCCCGGGTAATGAGCTTGCAGGACCCTACCAAGAAAATGTCGAAGTCCGACGACAACCCGCAGAACTTTATTGGTCTGTTGGAAGAACCCAAAGTCATTGCCAAGAAAATCAAACGTGCAGTGACCGACTCCGATGATCCACCACGGGTCACTTTTGATCTGGAGGCAAAGCCAGGTGTAGCCAACCTGCTGAGTATTTTGAGCGGTGTTACCGGCAAAACCGTGCCAGAACTCGAAGCCGAATACCAAGGCAAGATGTACGGTCATTTAAAAACGGATGTGGCTGATGCAGTCGTCAGTTTACTGGAGCCTTTGCAGCAGCGCTTCAAAGAAATCCGGGCTGATCAAAACTTAATGCACAAAGTATTGCATCAGGGCGCTGAGCAAGCCCGCAGCCGGGCGGCAGAAACGCTGCGAAAGGTGTACGATGCCGTTGGTTTTGTTTTACCTTAAGGCTGCTATCTGATGAGCCAGATACTGCCGTTTTCAGCAGGGTTCTGGCTGTTGTTTTTTAGTGCTGCCGCTTTGGGCGGCATTGTGCGTTTCTGGCTAATGAACTTTCTCAGCCGAAAACTGGGCATGGCATTGCCCTGGGGGACCTTGCTGGTTAACTGCAGTGGCGCTATGACGTTGGGCCTGCTCGCTGCCAGAGTCGCTGAGGCGGAGCAGGCTCAGCTGCTATGGCTGGTGCTTGGCATCGGCTTTTTGGGCGCTTATACCACCGTCTCAAGTTTTAGCCTGCAAACCTTAAGCCTGTGGCAAGCCGGTCAGTGGCAGCGAGCGCTTTTGAATGTGTTGCTTACCGTGTTGCTTGGGCTTGCTGCTGTTACCCTGGGGTTTTACTGGGGGCAAGCGTGAGAAATCCGCCTGTGATTTACCTGTTGGTTGGGCTTGGCTCTGGTCTCGGAGCCAGCCTACGCTTGCTACTCTCTGTGTTCTTGCATCAGCCCGATGCACTTTGGCCCTGGGCCACTTTGCTGGTGAACTTGCTTGGCTCTGCCTTGATTGGCTTTTACGCCACCATGGTGGGGACGAATGGACGCTGGCAGGCCAGCGAGCCACTGAAGCAATTTGTATTGGCTGGCTTTTGCGGCGGTTTTACTACCTTCTCGGTGTTTAGCCTGGAGGGATTGCAGCTGCTGCTGGCCGGCCATGGACACTTGGCCGTGCTTTATGTGCTTATTTCGCTGCTTGCTTGGCTACTGGCCGTCTGGTTTGGCAGCAGGTTGGCGCAACCGAACCAATTCAGCTAGAATCGATAGGTCAATAAAAACTAAATCATCCAGGTGCTCTATCGCATGAGGTCCAGCGGGCAAACTATGTTTTGGCTGTCGAGTATTGGGGCTACGCTCATTCTAGTGACCTTATTGGCAGCTTTGCTAGCACAGCAACAACGCAACCGCACTTTTTCCATTGAGCTTTTACAGCACCATCAAACCAACAGTCAGTATTTGCAAAAAATCCCTCTGCAATTGCAACAGGATGCGGTGTTGGCTGCGCAGCTGGTGCATGCTAATAGCACCATCCGGCAGGGCGTGTTGAATGCTGCTGAGTCTTATCGCCTGGCAGGGGGGAGACAGAAGAGATTGCCGCAATACGGCAGCAGTTATTGCCTGAGTTGCTAAGTCAATGGCAAGCATTGCAACCTTTTGCTGTACGGCAGCTTCACCTGCATTTAGGGCCTGATGCGTTTACCTTATTGCGTGCTCATCGACCTGATCGGCACAGTGACCGCCTGCATGATGTCCGACCTTTGGTGATGTCTGTGTTGCAAGAAGGGGCTGTTGTGTCTGGTCTGGAGGTGGGCCGTCATGGCATCGGGCTGCGTGCGGCGGTTCCGGTGAAGGGGGAGCAACAGTCCACGCTGGCTGTTATTGAAGTGGGTTTTGGCGTTAGCTCTTTAATCAGACAGCAACAGCTGCTGATGGAAAAGCAAGGGATTACCAGCTCAGGCATCTCATTGTTGGTTGGGCGTGATGCGCTTCAGGTCATGCATAGCGATATGCAAAATTTTCAGGCGGGCACTCAGTATTGGCTGATTGATGGTACACCATCCGGCTTTTTAAGCAATTGGCTGCAGCAAAACGGTTTAGGGAAGTCGGTGACTCAACCACAAATGCATCGGGTGGCCAGCGGTGAACGGCATTACTTGGTCAGTGTGACACCCTGGTATGGCTATCAGCAACCATCGGAACAATCAGCCAGTCTGGTATTATTGGCCTGGCGGGATATTACCGATTTGATGCTTGCCCAGCAAGCACAGAACAGACGGCTTTGGTTGCTGTGGTTTATTGCGTGCTTATTTAGTTTAGCCCTTATTGTGTTTCTGGCGCTCAGATTACAAAAAGCTACGGCTCACTCTATCAAAAATCAGCAGTTGCAGCTGCAATGGTCCGAACAGCGCTTAAGTGCCTTGTTTACCTTGTCTCCTTTGCCTATTTTACTCAACCGTATGGCGGATGGTGCTTTTATTGAATCGAACTTAGCCATGGAACGATTGGTTGGTTATACCCAGCAGGAGCTGGCAGCTTTAAGCTATTGGGATCTAACACCGGAAAGCTATGCCAATGATGAACAACAGCAGCTTGAGTCATTAAAGAGTAAAGGGCTGTATGGGCCATACCGCAAAGAGTACCGGCACAAAGAAGGCCATTTAATTCCAATCGAGCTCAATGGGGTCTTGTTTGAAAACCCGGCTGGCGAGCAGATGATTTGGACCATCGTTCAGGATTTAACCGAGCGCAACCAATTGGACAAACTGAAGGATGAATTTATTTCTACCGTCAGTCATGAATTGCGAACACCGCTCACCTCCATTTCAGGTTCCATATCCCTGGTGCTGGCCGGTGCGGCGGGTGAACTCACGAATAAAAGTAAGAAAATGCTCGATATTGCTCAGCGAAATTGCAAACGACTCACCAGTCTGGTGAATGATTTGCTGGATATGGAAAAGTTGGTGGCGGGCAAGGTAACCTTTCAACCGCAATGCATTGGATTGGCGGAGTTATTGCAAGAGGCTATTGAGCAAAACATGCCTTATGCACACAGCAATCAAAGCCAACTTCTGTTGGAGGATGTCGGGGCAATACAAGTACTGGCCGATCCGGCCAGGGTCCAGCAAGTCCTGACCAATTTGTTATCCAATGCGGTGAAGTTCTCACCGGGCGGCAGTGTGGTTCGAGTGACCACTCAGCCAAAACAGTCTTTTGTTCGTATTAATATTATTGATGAGGGCCCAGGGTTAACCGCTCGGGAGATCAGAGCCCTGTTTCAGCGCTTCTCGCAACTGAGCGATGGTACCACCAAGCAATACAGTGGTACGGGTCTGGGCCTTGCCATATGCCGGGAAATCATTCAGCAATCGGGCGGGCGCATCGGTGTGGATAGCCAACCAGGTCATGGCGCTTGCTTTTGGTTTGAGTTACCGCTAGTAGAGACTTGTGCAGCAAATCAACGCTATATTGAATTAAATGCTAGCAAATAAAAGGAAGCTCGAATGGAACTAACCCGGGTAATGCATGTAGAGGATGATGAGTCTATTCGCATGGTCGCTGAAATGGCCCTGGCGGATGTTGCAGGCTTCGAGCTACTCAGCTGTGATGGTGGTCACTCTGCACTTCGGCAGGCAGAGGCTTTTGCACCAGAGCTGATTCTGCTTGATGTGATGATGCCAAAAATGGATGGCTTGCAAACGCTGGCAGAGCTTAGAAAGTTACCATCCTTAGCCGCTACACCGGTGGTCTTTATGACCGCCAAAATCCAGCAGGCAGAAAAACAGCAGTATTTGGATGCAGGGGCTATAGCTGTGGTGGAAAAACCTTTTGAGCCGATGGAGCTGGGCGATACCTTGCGTGAACTCTACCAGCAAGCGGTGCAGCCATAGGAGCTCATGATGCAGGTACCTGATTTCCCGGCCAATGAAGCGGAACGCTTGATGGTATTGCAGCAGACTGGCCTGCTGGATACGGCCAGTGAACCACGTTTTGACCGGTTAACCGCTCTGGTACAGCAATGTCTGCAAACCGAGATTGTGCTGATATCTCTGGTTGATGAAAACCGGCAATGGTTCAAATCCCGCCAGGGACTTGAAGCCTGTGAAACGGGCCGTGATATCTCCTTCTGTGGTCATGCAATTTTGGACGATGGTATTTTCCAGATACCTGACGCGAGCCTCGACCCGCGCTTTGCCAATAATCCATTGGTAACCGACGCACCCAATATTCGTTTTTATGCCGGAGCGCCGCTTAAAGTGCAAGGCAGTGCCATAGGTACCCTGTGCGTGATTGATAGTCAGCCACGGGCATTGAATAAACGGGAGCAGCAAATTTTGCGGCAATTTGCCGATGCTATTCAGCAAGAAATTGCAGACCGTTTACAAGAACAGGCCCACCAGCAACTGGCAGAGCGCGAATTACGTTATCGTTCTGTACTGGAAGGCACCCGCATTGGTACCTGGGAGTGGAATGTACAAACCGGGGCCACCATTTTCAATGAGCGCTGGGCTGAGATCGTGGGTTACACCCTGGAAGAGCTTGCGCCAATCAGTATTGAAACCTGGGCCAGTTTAGCGCACCCGGATGATCTAAAAGAATCTGGTACCTTGCTGGAGCGTCACTTTCAGGGCGAGCTTGCTTTTTACGATGTGAAATGCCGGATGAAACACAAAGCCGGTCATTGGGTCTGGGTGCATGACCGCGGCCGTGTGGTCAGCTGGACAGAAGACGGTAAGCCTTTGATGATGTATGGCACTCATGCCGATATCACCGCGCAAAAACAGGCTGAACAGCAACTGCAAGAGCAAAAGTGGTTGTTTGAGCAAATCCTGGAACAAACCATGGCTGGTTATTGGGATTGGTATATTCAGGAGAATACCGAGTATTTGAGCCCTTCATTTAAGCAGATGTTTGGCTACCACGATGATGAGATGGAGAACTCGCCCAAGGCCTGGCAAAAAATTATTTTCCCGGACGACTTGAGCAAAGTGCTGGTTTCTTTTGAGCAGCATATTGCCAGCCGGGGAGAAGTGCCTTTTGATAATGTGGTCCGCTATCACCACAAAAACGGTACTGTTGTTTGGGTCCGGTGCGTTGGTAAAGTTATCGAGTGGTCGGCAGATAACCAACCCATTCGCATGGTGGGTAGTCATATGGATTTAACTTTGGAAATGGAGGTACGGCAAGCGTTGCAACAAAGCCGTGATCAGTTCCAAACGCTGGTGGCGAACATTCCCGGCATTACTTACCGCTGTCTGGCTGATGAGCACTGGACCATGGTGTACATGAGTGGCAGCATTGATCCCTTATCCGGGTATCCGGCCAGTGATTTTATCCAGAACAAGGTTCGCAGCTATGCCAGTGTGATCCATCCGGAGGACGGTCCGCGACTGGAAGACGAAATCGCCAAAGCCGTTGCTGAAAAAAAAAGTTGGTTACTGCAGTACCGGGTGCTGCATAAAGACGGCTCAGTGCGCTATGTGGAAGAGCGCGGTACGGGGGAGTACAACCAGGATGGCAGTCTTCGCTATCTGGATGGTTTTATTCTGGATGTGACCAATGAAAAAACACTCAAGCGTCAGTTACTCAAGTTGGCCGAGCAGCTCCCAGGTGTGGTCTATCAGTTCCAACAATGGCCGGATGGCCGTTCCAGTTTCCCTTATGCCAGCGCCAATCTGAAAAAAATTTATGGGGTGAACCCGGAAGATGCCAAAGTAGATGCCAGCCAAGTGTTTCAGTGCATCCTGGCTGAAGACTTACCGGCTGTAGCCGATAGTATTGAGCGCTCCAGTGTCGAGCTATCGCTCTGGCAGCATGAATATCGGGTAGTTAACCGGCAAGGCGATGTCCTGTGGCTGTCTGGCCGAGCCATGCCTGAAGCCATGCCCGATGGCAGTGTGCTTTGGCATGGCTATATTTACGATATGACCGAAACCAAACAGCACTACCTGGCACTGGAGCAGGCCAACGAGCAGTTGCATCTGGCGCAGCAGCGTCTGGAGCTATCCAGTCAGCAAGCGCTAATCGGTTACTGGCAGGCCTCATTAAAAACGGGGGAGCTGTGGTGGTCGCCGATGATTTATGATGTGTTTGGTTTTAATGCAGAAGTGACTGAGCCCAGTGTCGCTTTATTTAAAAGTACCGTACATCCGGATGATTTGCATTTGGTTGAGGCCAGCGAAACAAAAGCAAAGCAAACTGGCTTGCATGATGTAGTGCACCGTATTATCCGACCCTGTGGTGAGATCCGCTGGGTACATGAGCTGGCGCAAATGCTGCCTGAGTCTGATAACCCCGAACTGATGATGATTGGCTCGGTGCAGGATGTGACCGAGCGGATGCGTTTGCAGCAGATGAAAGATGAGTTTATTTCGACCGTGAGTCATGAACTCAGAACGCCACTTACCTCAATAAACGGCGCTTTGAAATTACTGCAGGCGACTCAAAGCTCGCTACTGACCGGGAAAGGCCAAAAGCTGCTTGATGTCGCTACCAGCAATAATGCCCGCTTGCAACAGTTGATCAATGACTTGCTGGATATTGAAAAGTTGATTGCCGGCAAAATGAATTTTGAGCTCCGGCATCAGCCGTTATTGCCGCTGCTTGAGCAGGCTTTGGCTGATCATGCCACCTATATCGCAAGATCCAGCTTAACGCTCTCAATGCACATCTCAGAAGCGGCAAAGGCAATGACCATCTACGTTGATGAACATCGTTTGCAGCAAATTCTGGCGAATTTATTGTCCAATGCCATCAAGTTTTCGCCAGAGCAGGGGCAAGTGCAATTACAAGCCAGAGTGGCGGATGACTTTGTTGAGATTGCTGTTCAGGATCAAGGGCCTGGTATCCCGGAAGGTTTTAAAGATAAGCTCTTTCAGCGCTTCTCCCAGGCGGATGCCAGCAGCGCAAAAGAAAAAGGTGGTACAGGGCTGGGCTTGGCCTTGTGTAAAGAGTTGGTTGAAGGCATGCAAGGTAGCATTGGCTTTGAATCAAAAGCAGGCAGTGGTGCACGCTTTTATGTGCGCTTTCCGCGCCAGGCTTGAATAACCGCTCAGCGTTAGGAGGTTTGGTGACATCCAAACAAAAACAAGTGGATTACAAGCAACGTTTTGCTGCTTTGCAGCAACGCTTCATTGGCACGCTAACGACGAAAGCTGACCGTCTGTGCCAGCTTGCAAAGGCTATTGCCCAAGGAGAGCAGTCTTTCCTTGCTGAAGTGATAGCGGATAGTCATCAACTGTCGGGCTCCTGTGGGACTTTTGGTCAAAAATCTCTGGGGGATTTGGCCAGCGGCATAGAGCAAACCGCTATAGCACTACAGAATTCTGAGCCACATAGTGATAGAACATTGCAGTTGTTAATTGAACTGACCGAGCACTTTCAGCGCAATGTAGCCTCTGTCATCGATACTGCTTTAAACACGCCCGTTGTGAAACAAGCCGCGGAGCAAGAAAATAATTTGATCTGGTTGCTGCTCAATGACGCGCTGCTAACAGATGATCTGAGCCGGCAGTTATCAGCATTTGGTTATTCTATTGAGGTGTTTACTGATTTTAGCGCTTGTTGTCAGGCTCTTGATGCAATCTCACCGGCATTAATCTATTCGGCGGTAGAGCTGGATGCCACCGCAGGCTCTGTATTCAAACAAACCGATTTGCTGAAGGCGATGCAAGAGAAGCAAATTCCCTGGATGCTGTACTCGCCATCGGATGATTTTGATTTGCGAATTCTGGCTGCAAGGCATCAGGCTCAGGCGTTTTATGTCTCGCCACTGGATATACCGGCGATGTTGGGGCGTATTACCGAGTTGATGCAGCTGAAGTCCGAGCAAAAGGGACGGGTGTGTGTGATGGATGATGATGCTTTGTTAGCCGAGCACTACGCGTTAACACTGCAAGCTGCCGGTATTGAATGCATGGTTTTGGCCGAGCCTCGCCAGCTGATTCAGGATATTTTGCATTTTCAGCCAGAACTGATTCTGATGGATTTACATATGCCTCTGTATTCCGGGCCCGAGCTTGCCGGAGTGATTCGACAACATGATGCTTTAAAGAGTTTGCCGATTGTTTATCTGTCTGCGGAGAGGGACCAGGCCCAACAACTAAAAGCCATGGCTTTTGGAGCCGATGATTTTATGACCAAACCGATTGACGATGCCCAATTGGTCAAGGTCGTGCAGGTGCGGCTGGCACGAAGCCGTGAACTTCGCAACCTGATTGAAAAGGATAGCCTAACGGGGCTTATTAAACACAGTGCCATTAAGGAGGTTGCCCAGCTTGAGTTTGAACGCGCTAAGCGAAGTGGCAAAAACGTAAGTGTGGTGATGTTGGATATTGATCATTTTAAATCCGTCAATGATAAGTATGGACATGCCATTGGCGATGTGGTCATTACCACCCTGGCAACGATGCTGCAACAGCGCATTCGACGCACCGATAAAGCCGGGCGTTATGGCGGTGAAGAGTTCCTGCTGGTTCTGCCAAATTGCGGCCGGCAGGATGCAATGCCTATGCTGGAAACGATCCTGGAAAGTTTCCGAAGCATTGTTTTTCATGCAGCAGGGCAGGACTTTTATTGTACTTTTTCGGCCGGTGTCGCGTGCTCAGATGCTGACTTTTCTGATGCCGAAGCCATGCTGGCAGCTGCAGATGAAAGGCTCTATCAAGCGAAATCACTTGGTCGTAATCGCGTGCTTGCATAGAATAGGCGGCAATCATCTCTGTTATTAGCTGTTAGTTGATAATTCGCGACTCAGTACGGATCCAGTCATGTTACTTATGATCGACAACTACGATTCCTTTACCTGGAATCTGGTGCAGTATTTTCAGCAGTTAGGCCAGCAGGTGCTGGTGTGGCGCAACGATGCCATTGATGTGGCAGGTATAGAGCAGTTAGCGCCGGATTATCTGGTGATTTCGCCTGGGCCAGGTACACCGGATCAGGCCGGGGTTTCATTGGCGGTTGTCCGGCACTTTGCCGGCAAAACTCCAATCCTCGGGGTGTGCCTTGGGCATCAGGTGATTGCTCAGGCTTTCGGTGCCAGGGTGGTGCGGGCTCGTCAGGTTATGCACGGCAAGAACTCCTGGATCCGGCATAGCAATCAGTCGATCTTTCAAGGATTGCCGAATCCGCTGAGTATCACCCGCTATCACTCGCTGGTGGTGGCTGCAGATAGCCTGCCGGTCGAGCTGACTGCTCTGGCATGGACCGAAACGGCCCATGCTAAACCGGATGAGTTGATGGCACTTAAACACAACACCATGCCGCTGCTTGGTGTGCAGTTTCACCCGGAAGCCATTCTATCCGATGCCGGCTTGGTGCTATTGCAGCAATTTTTGCAGCAAAATAAACGTCCGGTAGCAGGAGTTGCTTGACAGCACCTGGCTGGCTGAGCAGTATGAAAAACAAATTTTTCTAAATAAATTGCGAGGCTAAGATTCAGCAATGAATGCCCCTGCGGTAGGAACCGATTTCTCATTACGCTTTTTTGATGTCCTGATTGGGGTAGATCCAGCGCGACGACAAGGCAAAACAAGCCAGCAAGAGCTTTCGCAGCAAAGAACCTTGCTGGCGGTCGAAGCCGCTGCCCGTAAAGCACGGATGGCTGATGCCAAAGCAAAAGAACAGTTTGGCGAGTTTGCTCAGGCACATTTGCATGATCAGGTTGCTGACTTGTTGGCGGAGCGATTGACGTCGTTGGATGATGTCAAAGCCAGCTTGTTTGAGTTAACGCCAGACTTTTTTGCTTTACTGGATTTACTGAGTGCGAAAGCGGTCACTCTTAATCAGCTGGATCCTGCGATTAAAAAAGTCCCTTGGTTGGTTGAAGACTTATTAAAGCTTATCAACCAACCCAAATACCGTGGTCGCACGGCTTCAGGCGGCTTAATTAAAGACGTAAAAACCGGTCTGCGTTTTCTTGGCCTGGAGACCTTGCAGTTTATTATTCCACTCTATGCGATGAAGCGATGCATGCCGCACTCCACAGAACCTTTCCATGGTTTAAAAACTGTGTTGTGGGAGTACAGTCTGGCAACAGCCAATGCTGCGAAAATTCTGGCTGAGCTGTATCGCGAACATCGTTACACTGCGTTTTGCAGTGGCTTATTCCATACCCTGGGTCATGTTGCAGTGGTGCGCAGCTATTTAAGAACCTACCAACAGGTCAAGCGGGATGAGCTGCTCAAAGCACGCGAGGCGCGTGATATTAAGCTGACTGATGCACTGGACGTATTAGAGCCAGAAGCTGACTTTCTGAGCGAGCAGTTAACAGAGCATGCAGCTGTACTTAGTGCGGATTTAACGTCTCGTTGGGGGTTGCAACGCTTACCCTTGTGTCAGACGTTGGATCAACTGGCCGAGGGAGTTGGTTACAGCGGAGCTTCGCCAATGGCTCGGGTGGTTCAGCAGGCGCAGACCTTTGTGCAATGGCAGCAATTAAAAAAACGCCAACGATTGGAGCCGGCTGAAATGCAAAGTATGCTTAAAGCTGTAGGCATGACAAAAGATGCCTTGCAGCTATTGCTTCAGACCAATCTGCTTAAATTGGATGTGGATGTATAAATTTTTTTCCAATAAACATGCAAAGTGCTTAAGTAGCTGCAGTTAGCTGCTGATTTCTGGCCAGCGACGATGGCTTCTTGCTTGCTTGAACTGCTGGCTGAATTTGTGCTGAATAGTCTCTGCTTAGTTATTCACTCCCTGTGCAAATCTATCTGCAGCCCTTGATTTTATTGGCTTTGGCAGGTTTTGAGGTGCAGACAGCGCCGAAATATTCTGCAATAATAAGCTCATCAAAGATGCGATGCTGCTACACACAGTGCTGCATCCAAGCCACTAGCAAAAGAGGTAAGCAAGAAATGGCAGAACAAATTCAGGTCACCCGCAGTTTGTTTGATGACGTGATGGTACCCAATTACGCCCCTGCAAAAATGATCCCAGTTAAGGGGCAGGGTTCACGGGTGTGGGACCAGGACGGCCGTGAGTATGTGGATTTTGCTGGTGGTATTGCAGTCAGTAGTTTAGGTCATTGCCACCCGGCTATGGTGAGCGCTTTAACCGAGCAGGCAGGTAAGCTTTGGCATTTAAGTAACGTGCTGACTAATGAGCCAGCGTTGCGCCTGGCCAGCAAGCTGGTACAGCAGACCTTTGCTGAAAAAGTATTTTTTGCCAACTCGGGTGCTGAGGCCAACGAAGCAGCTTTTAAACTGGCGCGGCGCTGGGCGCTTGAAGTGCACGGTGAGCACAAGCATGAAATTATTTCGTTTAGCAAAAGTTTCCATGGCCGTACTTTCTTTACGGTCACGGTAGGCGGCCAGGCCAGTTATTCCGATGGTTTTGGTCCTAAGCCAGGTGCTGTACTGCATGCTGAATTTAATAATTTGGACAGTGTTAAAGCATTAATGAGTGAGCGCACCTGCGCCGTGGTGCTGGAGCCGATTCAGGGCGAAGGTGGTATTATTCCTGCAACTCAAGAGTTCTTGGATGGGGTGCGGGCCCTGTGTGATCAACACCAGGCTTTGTTGGTAATGGATGAAGTACAAACTGGCGTTGGCCGTACTGGTAGCTTGTATGCCTATATGAACTACCAGGTAGAGCCGGATATTTTAACCACAGCCAAATCTTTGGGCGGTGGTTTCCCCATCGGCGCCATGTTGACAACTACCGAGATTGCCAAGCATCTGAAAGTAGGGACTCATGGCACCACCTATGGTGGCAACCCTTTGGCTTGTGCCGTTGCTGAGGCGGTGATCGACACCATCAATACGCCAGAAGTGCTGCAGGGCGTGCTAGCCAAAGAGCAACTGTTCAGGCAGCGTTTGGCTGCAATTAATGAACAGTACCAGGTGTTCAGCGAAGTGCGCGGTAAAGGCATGTTGCTTGGAGCTGTGCTCAATGAGAAGTACCAGGGCCGGGCCCGTGATTTTTTCCTGGCGGCTGCTGATCATGGTTTAATGGCGCTGGTCGCGGGCGTTAATGTCGTGCGTTTTGCGCCTTCATTGGTGATTACTGAGCAGGATATTCAGGATGGTATGGATCGTTTTGAGCAAGCCGTTGCTCAAGTGGTGAATGCGGCTTAACCGATAAAAAAGCAATAAGGCGTCTAAACGTCGAAATGAAGCACTGAGGCGGCCTGGCTGCCTCTTTTATCTAAATAGACCCTCGTCTTTCACATTGCGCAGATGTTAGCGGCAATTGCTCACCCTAATCACTTAGAATGACTAAGCGTCGGGGTTTCAGAAGCTCGCAGCTAAGGGGCATGTTGAGGACTGTCGGGTATACAACTGGAGCAAGCGACAATGATTGTGATTCGCCCAATCCGTGCCGATGACTACGCTGCCTTGTACGACATTGCGGTAGAGTCTGGCCATGGCTTTACCTCCTTACCGGTCAACGATGAGCTCTTGATGCGTAAAATCAGCCGCTCAGAGCGTTCGTTTCAAAAGACCGTTACTACGCCTGGTGATGAAGGCTATTTGTTTGTACTGGAAGATACTGAGACAGGTCTGGTGATGGGCACTAGTGCGCTGGAGGCTGCGGTTGGTTTGGATGATGCCTTTTATCATTATCATCTGGGTAAAGTGGTCCATAGTTCGCGTTCGCTCAATGTGTACAAGACAGTCGATATTCTGACTCTTTGTAATGACTATACTGGGGCCAGTGAGCTCTGTACCTTGTTTTTGCGGGAGAACTGTCGGCAAAAGAATAATGGCAAGTTGCTGTCCAAGTTCCGCTTTTTATTCTTAAAAGAGTTCAGTGAGCGCTTCTCTGATCGAATCATTGCCGAAATGCGTGGCGTTTCAGATGAAAACGGTAACTCTCCCTTCTGGCAATGGTTACAGGAGCACTTTTTTTCAGTAGACTTTCCCACGGCTGATTATCTGACCGGCATTGGTCAGAAAGTCTTTATTGCCGAGCTGATGCCTAAGTATCCGATTTATGTCAGCTTGCTTAGCAAAGAAGCGCAAGCAGTCATCGGCCAGGTACACGGCAAAACCCGACCCGCGATTTCTTTGTTGCAGTCGGAAGGGTTTTCGCATCGTGGCTATGTCGATATTTTCGATGCAGGCCCAACGGTTGAGGCTAATTTGGAACATATCCGCTCGGCGCGTGATAGTGAAAAAAGGCAGGTACGTATTGGTGAGGTAGGGAAAGGGCAACCCTACATGATATGCAACACCAAGCTGCAGAGTTTTCGTGCCACCTGGCTGGAGCTGGCTGTGCCAGAAGACAGCGATGAGGTCGTGCTGCCTGCTGCCTGCGCTGAAGGGTTGCTGGTACAAGCCGGCGACTGGGTTCGTTTAACCAGGATTTAATTCCTGTCATTCTGAAGCAATAGTTTTGGGGTGGACACTAAATTAGGGGAGTAGCATGACAAGTCCTGTACAGTATATTCAAGGGGAGTGGGTGGCCGGCGAAGGTCATTCGTTTGTATCCATTGACCCGGCCAAAAACCAACAGGTGTGGCAAGGTAAAGCGGCTTCAGTTGCTCAGGTAAACGCGGCGGTGGCCTCTGCCCGCGCTGCCCAGTACAACTGGGGACAGCTCAGCTTTGAAGAGCGCCTAGGCTTTGTCAAAGCCTTTGGTGAGCAGTTAACGGCGAAAAAAGAAGTGTTGGCTGGCTGCATTGCTGAAGAGACTGGCAAGCCATTGTGGGAAACCCGTACCGAAGTGGCTGCCATGATTGGCAAAATTGATATTTCCGTGCGTGCGTACCAAGAGCGTACTGGCAGCAAAGAAAATCCCATGCCACAAGGCAAAGCCTTCTTACGGCACAAGCCGCATGGCGTGGTGGCGGTATTTGGCCCTTACAACTTCCCTGGTCATTTACCGAATGGCCATATAGTGCCGGCTTTGCTGGCTGGTAATACTGTTTTGTTCAAGCCAAGTGAGTTGACCCCTAAGGTTGCCGAACTGACCGTACAATTGTGGCAGCAGGCTGGCTTACCGGCTGGTGTATTAAACTTGCTGCAAGGTGAGGTGGAAACTGGCAAAGCATTAGCCAGTCATGACGATATCGACGGCTTGTTTTTTACCGGCAGCTCCCGTACCGGTCATATACTGCATCAGCAATTCGCCGGCCGGCCAGAAAAAATTCTGGCGTTGGAAATGGGCGGTAACAACCCCTTGCTGGTTCAGGATGTGGCAGATATTGATGCTGTGGTGCATGATATTGTGCAATCGGCCTTTATCTCAGCCGGTCAGCGTTGTACTTGTGCCCGCAAACTGTTTTTGCCAGCGACCGAGCAAGGCGATCGTATTCTAGCCCGTTTGCTGGATGTGACAGCCAATATCAAGGTTGGGTTGTACGACGATGACGATCAGCCCTTTATGGGATCGATGATTTCGGTGGCAGCCGCTAAAGGCATGTTGGACGTGCAGGCGCAACTGCAAAAAATGGGTGGTCGTTCGTTGCTGGCGATGAAGCATCTTCAGCCGGACACTGGTCTGGTGTCTCCAGGTATCATCGATTGCAGCCACATCCAGAATTTTCCGGATGATGAGCACTTTGGTCCTTTGCTGAAAGTCTTCCGCTTTACCGATTTCGATGCCGCAATTGATGCTGCGAACCGGACCAGCTTTGGTTTATCGGCCGGCCTGCTCAGTGATAGCGCTGAACTGTACGAGCACTTTTTCCGCCGTATTCGGGCTGGCATTGTCAACTGGAACCGTCCAATTACCGGTGCCAGCTCAGCAGCACCTTTTGGTGGCATCGGAAAAAGTGGTAATCATCGTGCCAGTGCGTATTACGCGGCTGATTACTGTGCATACCCGGTTGCATCGGTCGAACTAGATAAAGTACAGCTGCCAGAGCAGCTTTCACCAGGTCTCAAGTTCTAAGTTAACCTGTGTATGCAGAAAATATTTGATCGGGGCTTAGGCCCCGATTTGTTTTCTGGGCTAAATTTTGCTTAACTGTTAGGCAACTACAGCACTCTTAAGGCAGTATCGCGACCATGGTGATCGATAAACCCGGCTACGAACACTTGATCCAGTTCCTGGCAGAGAATCTGTCGTTGTTTGAGCAGGCCGGTACGCCCAGATTGGATAATAAAAGTGTCGGTGAGTTTCTAGAAGAGTGCATTGCGGAACAAATCATCCAACTCTGCACTCAGCATACCGAGCTGGAAATGAATCACCGCAGTGTCATTATCCGCGAGGTGGATGGCATTATGTACGACTTTCAGGAGGTATTGTCCAGCGTGTTGGAAAAGCCTGTGACTGAAGAGCAAGCTGAAATTATTAACGAAGTAGCACTGCTGATTAAAAACCTGTTCGACAACGCTGTGGCTGATCTGTTCGATTAGTACAATTCCCCTAAGCTTACGCTGGCAGCCTGGCAAAGTTTTCGCTAGAATATGCCCCCTTTGTGGTAATCCCGAGGTTTTTGCGATGGAAGCATCCGTAAAATGGCTGGACTCGATGACCTTCGTTGGCCGGTCTGGCAGCGGTCATCAAGTGGTGTTTGATGCCAATAAGGAACAAAGCACGGCACCCAGCCCCATGGAGATGTTGCTGATGTCTGCGGGCGCCTGTTCTTCGGTGGATGTGGTGAGCATTCTACAAAAAGCCAGGCAACAAGTGCTGCACTGCGAAGTAAAACTAACGGCCGAGCGGGCGGATAGCATTCCCCGGGTCTTTACCAAAATGCATCTGCACTTTGAAGTCACTGGGGTGAACCTCAGTGACAAGCAGGTTTCAAGGGCGGTAGAGCTATCCGCCGATAAATACTGTTCGGTATCCCTGATGTTGGCGAAAAGCCTTACAGTGACTCATTCGTTTAGTATAAAAGCCGCGGAAGGGTTGGCCTGCGCCGATTAACTTCCTGTCGTCAAACAACTGTTGCCGCAGGCAGCGGTAGTGGAGAGCACACTAAGTGATCAATCCGTTTGAGAAAATAAAGCTGCATGGCTTTAATAATTTGACCAAAAGCTTAAGCTTTAGCATCTACGATATCTGTTACGCTAAAACCGAGCAGCATCGGCAGGAATACATCGAATACATCGATGAACAGTACAATGCCGACCGTCTGACCGATATTCTGTGCGAAGTAGTAGATATCATAGGTGCCAATGTGCTGAACATTGCACGGCAGGATTATGATCCTCAGGGAGCCAGTGTCACCATTCTGGTGAGTGAGGAGCCGGTGCTGGAAAATCCGGATAACTCGGAGAACCCAGGCCCTTTGCCAGAAACTGTGGTGGCGCATCTGGATAAAAGCCACATCTGTGTGCACACCTATCCGGAAGTGCACCCACACGATGGCATCTGTACCTTCCGTGCTGATATCGAGGTGTCGACCTGTGGCATCATTTCGCCACTAAAAGCGCTGAATTTCTTAATTCACAGCTTTGAATCCGATGTGGTTACCATCGACTACCGGGTACGTGGCTTTACCCGTGATGTCAGCGGCACCAAACACTACATCGATCATCCCATCAGCTCGATCCAGAACTTTATGGACGACGACACCAAAAACGCCTTTCAGATGATCGATGTCAATGTGTATCAGGAAAACCTGTTCCACACCAAAATGATGCTAAAGCAAGGCGATCTGGACAACTACCTGTTTGGTGTTGGCACCGACTCGATGAGCAAAGAGCAGGTGAAAGAAATTAGCAGCAAGGTGTTTAAAGAAATCCGCGAAATTTTCTACGGCCGTAACTTGCCGGATGTGAAGTAAGCTTGGTAATGAACACAAAAAAAACCGCTCAGCTGAGCGGTTTTTCTTTATCAGTTCTGTATCTACATTGGGTGACTGGAGTTTATGCGTACTTTGCCATGTAAAGCAGACTCTCCGCCTTCGCAGTATTGTGTGAAGTCCACTGCCAAAGTGCTGACATCAAATTGCTGCTCACCCCACTCATTGGTAAACTCGGTAAATTCAATGTCAAAAATCTCAAAGGAACCGATAAGGGTATTGCAACCCCGGCCGTTACCAGTAAAGTCCAAGCCGTTGCCATGTGCTGGCTTAAAAGCAGCTCTGGTTGCATTTTGATATAAGCCGGGTGTTAAGTCTTTTCCTTCAGGCGCAGCAAGACTCAGATACCACCAAACAGAGCGGTTATGTTCAGTACCTGAATATTCCACAGTTAACGTATTTCTATCCCAGCTAGAGCTCGTTAGTTGGCCTGACATATTGGTTAGGAAGCGAGTTTGTCCTCCTCCAATCCAATCCCCCTGCTCACTGTTGTAGTAAAGTACATTGGTGCTGGTATCCTTCAACAGCAGCTCTGCATCAGTGCTGTGACTGCGACCCAACTCATCCTCTACCGTTAAACGTATCCGAATAATCCCGGGTGTGCTGCCCACAGGTATATGAATGCTGGTTTCTTTCGTGTTGTTCTGCGTGAAGGTAACACCAAAGTCGGTTAACTCTTGCCAATGATAGCTAGCTGCTAATCCTGTCGCTATGATTGAGTTGGCAGCGGATAATACAAGCTCGGATCCCGGTTGTACCGAAAGGCGGTCTTTTGCTACTTTGGCATGAACTGCTGTGCTGATAGTCAACTGGATGTCACTGTAAACGTATCGGTTCATGCCCAGAGTGTTAACGGCACCAAAAGATTCCAGGGTATAGATATCACCTGGTGTTAGTGCTATTTTTGGGCGGATATGAACCATAGCTCCTTCAATGGCTACCTCAGATGCTACGGATGGCTGCCCCCATACCGAGTGATTAAAAAAGCTGCCTAGCGCATAGCCATCCACTGAGGCAACCGGGCGAGAAAATAGAAATGATAATGTGCCTAGGCTCGGAAAATCATTGAAACTTGTTGTTCCAACCGAACCCAGAAAATCGAAATTATCGTGGCGAAAGCGTTGGGCGGCCCCTGGGCTGTATAAACCAGGCCAACTCCAGTAGGTGCCGTCGGTAAATTCATTCCAATAGTATAGAGCTGTTGCCCCCTGATTCAGTTGCACCTTGACCAATTCGGAATCGACCACCTGATTGGCTGTCAGCAGCAATTTATTATTTCGGCTATCGCTGAGTTCAATTTGCCCCTGGTGAGGGTATTCACCCAAATAGCCTTGCAATGGCTCCATGGTGGATATTGCCAAATCATGGCTGAAGTGATTGAGAGCAATACGCCCCTGATAGTCAGCACGGTACATAGCTGTCGCCAGATCGAGTTTGCTGGTTAATTGAAACTGACTCAGGCTAAACACATCACCGTCGCTGAAGTGAAATCTTACTTGATTGTGTGTGGGGCGTACCACCATTGTCCTGAGTAGTTGCTCGGTGGATAAAGTGATGCTCACCGTGTCTAATACCGTGAGTTCGGGGTAATCGCGAAATACAACCTTACTCAGATCCAACTCCAACGAGTAGCTATGCCCAAGGGCGGTACTGTTATGTTGATTGATTGTTAGCTTGATTTCACCATTTAGAATTGAGTAAAGCGTTTCGACAAAACAGTCTTCCAATGTATCGGTGAATACTGTGCCGGAGGCTATAGGCAGTGGTTGACTCAATGACAAGGTTCGGCCACCGCCATTGCTACATATTTGAAAACCCCCGAATGGAACTTGTTGATGTACCAGCGTATGGCTGTAGTGAGCAAGTTGCAGCATTCCCTCCGGCAAGTTCACTGCGATGGCACCATAGGCACCCAGATAACCGGCTTCGATTAAAAAAGGAGGTTTGTCGTTACTTCCCCCTGTTTGACCACCAGAGGGAGGATTACTGTCACCATCACCACAGGCAGTGAGGAGCAGCACAGCAAGCAAAGTGAAATAATTTAACGCTTTTATCATTAGAATTTCCATTTCCAAGGTTAAGTTTCCGGATTGTAATTCTAATGAGTTAAGTTAGCAATGAAAGTGTTTTATTTTTGATTTTTTGTGTTTATTTTTAATGATTTATTTTTTTATACCAAGAGCGTTTGGGTTTTCTTCAGCGTCCCAACCAATCCAACTGTCCGCGGGTATTAGCGCGCTTTTTCATCAGGTTTTCGATCAATGGCGTTAAAATGAGCTCCATCGCCAGGCCCATCTTGCCGCCCGGTACTACCAGCGTATTGACCCGCGACATAAAAGAGCCATGGATCATCTGCAGATAGTAGGGGAAATCCACGTGCTTGATGCCGCGAAAACGGACCACGACAAAGCTTTCATCCAGTGAGGGGATGTCTTTGGCACTGAAGGGGTTGGAGGTATCCACCGTGGGTACCCGCTGGAAATTGATGTGAGTGCGGGAGAATTGCGGGGTGATAAAGTTGATGTAATCGTCCATGCTGCGCACAATGCTGGACATCACCGCCTCACGGCTGTGGCCGCGATCATGGGTATCGCGGATGATTTTCTGGATCCACTCCAGGTTCACAATCGGCACCATGCCAATCAGCAGGTCGACGTGCTGCGCCACATTGTGCTGATCGGTGACTGCGCCACCATGCAGGCCTTCGTAAAAAAGCAAATCGGTATTGGGGCGCAGCTCCTGCCATGGCGTAAAAGTCCCGGGTAGTTGATTGTAGGGCACTGCTTCTTCAAAGGTATGCAGATACTTGCGATAGCGGCCACTGCCATTGCTGCCGTAGCTGGCAAAAAAGTCTTCCAGCGCACCAAAGTCATTGGCTTCTGGACCAAAGTAGCTGATGTGCTTGCCTTGCTCCATCGCCTTACGTACTGCCAAATCCATCTCCGGCCGGCTGTAACGGTGAAAGCAATCGCCTTCAATAAAGGCGGCGTCTACCCCAAGGGTACGAAAAATATGCTGAAATGCATTGCTGGTGGTGCTGGTGCCTGCGCCGGAGGAGCCGGTAATGGCAATGATTGGATTTTTATCAGACACGACAAGCCCACCTTATGGTATTGGATCCATACCTTATAAGACCTGCGACCTTCAGGCAAGTTGCTTTCATTTAATCCTGCTCCGTTGCATGCATGGCCTGGTAGCGCTTTTCCATCAACTGCTGCATGATACGCGCTTCGGTATGGCTAACGCCAAGCTCAGAGCGAAGTTTTTCCAGCATAGGTGCGGCATCTGGTAGCAAGTTACCATCTTTATAGGCCTGATCCAATGCCAGTTGATAGAACTGACGACGGCGCGACAGCTGCTCGGAAAAGCCGGAAGCCAAAATACCGGCCGGTAAGGCCACCATGCCAATACCGACAATCGTAATCAGGCCGCCAAAGAGTTTGCCCAAATCGGTGACTGGGGTCACATCGCCATAGCCGACTGTGGTCAGCGTTACCAAAGCCCACCACATGGCTTGCGGAATGGAACTGAAATGTTCGGGTTGAATGTCTTTCTCCAGCGAATACATGGCGCAGGCGGCTACCAGCATAATGATAAACAGCACCGCAAAAGCTGCAAATAATGAAAAACGCTCTTCTTTAAACACGTTCATGAGTAGCTGCATGGCCCGCGAGTAGCGGGTAAGTTTAAAAACCCGCAGCAAACGGAACACCCGGAGGTAACGTAAATCCAGCTCAATAATAAAACCAAGATAAAACGGCAGAATGGCCAGCAGGTCGATAATGGCCATCGGCGAGCAGATATAACGCCAGCGTTTTTGCCAGTCGGTGCCACTTTGCTGCTGATACTCTGGGACATCGACAATGCTCCAGATCCGGGCGCCGTATTCGAGCGTAAAGACAGTGATGGAAAAGATTTCGAAATAAAAGAAATGGTGGTGATAGGCTTGGTCAAGTGTCTCAATGGACTGCAGGATCAGCGCAATAATGTTCAGGCCAATCAGCAAAATCAAGGCGATATCGACCCACAGATAGCGTTTGTTGTGTTCGGTGGACGGTTCCAGCCATTGCGCCATTGTTGCTCGTGCTACCATGCTTCGTCCTTTTTGTTTGTCCGGGAGAAAATAATGACCAGCTTACTACTTACCCTTTTTATAGCGATGCTATTGCCGTATTTAGCCAAAGCACCCTTGGTGGTGGCAATGCACCGCGAGCCAGAGGGTTACGATAACCACAATCCGCGCTTACAGCAAGCCGGGCTCAGTGGTTTTGGTCAGCGGGCCAATGCCGCCCACTACAACAGTTTTGAAGCCTTGCTTATCTATGGCTGCGCTGTGCTGGCCGTTGCGGTGAGCGGCCAGCTGGATGCCTGGGTACTTGGTCTTGGCTGGTTGTTTGTGCTATGCCGGGTGCTGTATTTAGTCTGTTACTGGTACGATTTCGCCAGCTTGCGCTCCCTGGTATGGCTGGTCAGCATGGCGGCTGCTTTTGGCATGATAGGCCGGGCTATCTGGGGCAGCTAGCCCGGCGCTGCTGTTTATTGCATCCGAAAGGTCAAAATAATCGGATCATGATCCGATGAGCGGTATGGTGTTGGCGCAAAAAGGCTTTGTTGCTGTGACGGGCTTTTGTACTCCAGGCTGTATTGCAGCAAAACTGGCTCATCGGCATTAATGGGCCAGTGTTTCACCTCTGGCTTGAGCCCGGCCAACGCCGGACTGGCCAAGGCGTGATCCAGCGATCCGCTTTTTCCCCGAAATACAAAAGAATAGGACGGTTGATCCTCGGTAGCATCCAGATACTGCCAGCCCTGATGCTCCAGCAACCGGATCGGGTCTTCCATCCGGTAGGCATTAAGATCACCCATTAGCAACTGGTATGGGGTCTCTACCCCGGTTGGATGTCGCTGCAGCCAGCTGTGCAGGGCGCTCGCGGCTTCCAGCCGAGCCGCATTCCAGCAAGCCTGGCCATCGCCCTGATCGCGCATTTCGGCATAGTGTGGGTGCTCACGCCTCGGACAGCCGCCTTTAGATTTGAAATGATTGACGCTGATCGTCAGCACTTTCCCGGAGGACAGATCCAAAAAGCTTTGTGCCACCGGCGCCCGATGCAGCTGATGAAAAGGAGCCTGTGGTTGGGTGGCTGCAGTGCCAGTTCGTTGTACTGCATCTGGCCGGTAAATCAGCCCGACCTTGATGGCATCGGTACCCGGTCGCTCAGCTGTACGGACGATAGCATATGGGCGCTTGGTCGCAGCATTTAGCGCGGCCACCAAAGTGGCGATAGCACTGCCGGTATCATAACCATTATTTTCCAGCTCAATCAGCCCGACAATATCGGCATCCATCGCCAAAATGGCGGCGGTTAGCTTGGCTTGCTGACGATCCAATTCAAGCTGGCTGCTGGCACCACGACGGGTCGGGAAGGGGGGATCCTGATCGGCACCGGTAAAAAAGTTCAGTACATTAAAACTGGCAACCCGCAGTTCACCAGCCTGACGTGGAGCGGGTGCCTTTGGTCTTGGATTGTGTGGTTGCCAGTCTGGCTGGCGGGTCGGCACCAACCGGTAACCACGCAGATCCTGAAACAGAATGCCTTCTACACCACTAAAGGTATCGCCAAGGCGCAGGCTCTGCGCCGCACTCAACCCTGAAGTGGGGTAAGGTAATGGCTCTGGGTTTTGCACCAGGCTACCGTCATCCAGCACCAGCATGCGACGTTCTTGCAGCGCTTCGTGGGCTTGAGCGGCTTCGCCTGGTAGGTGGATTTGAGTCGGCGTCCATAAACGTTTATCAGCCAGGGTCAGCTCACCGTAGCGGCCAAGCCCAAAGGTGCTGTTGACCACCAAAGGTTGCTCGAACGACAGCCACATGCCTTCCAGCGACTCCCAACTCAGATGTTCGGGCAGCGGCAGTTGTACCTTGAGCGGCTCAAGCTGGCTTTGACCACAGCTTTGCAGCTGTACATCGATCAAACTGGTCAGCTGCTCTATTTCAGCTACCCGGCCCTGAACGGCCAGCAACTGGCCAGGCTGCAAATCGGTCAGGCGGCCATCATCCGGCAAGAAGATAGCCTGGGAGTTAAGCTTTAGCTGCGGTTGCCCGGCTTGTTGCAACAACCAACCGGCCCTGGGGCTCTCGGGGTAAATATAAGCCGTCAACACACCCTGGGTTAGCACGGTTTGGCCGAGTTTAGGGCTTTGCTCGCCTTCTCCCTGAATCGAGGTGATGGGCTTGGCCGGTAATTGGCACAGTTCAGCAGCTGGTTGGCTGCAACCAATGAGTGTCAGGCCAAGGCATACCGCAAAAGAAAAGTTGTAGAAGGTTTTCATCGTCAACTCGCTACTTGATCGCTTGTGTATGAGTACCGAATAAAAACCCGCCGAAGCGGGTTTTAAACATCAGGCTGTTTTACTACCTTGCTCGCGGGCTACCGCCCGGTAGCCAATATCTTTACGATAAAACATATCCTGCCAGCTTATTTGCTGCACCAACTGATAAGCGGCTTGTTGGGCTGCAGTGACATTCTCGCCCAAAGCGGTGGCACATAGTACCCGGCCACCATGGGTGACTACCCTGCCATCTTTGAGCTCAGTGCCGGCATGAAATACCTTGGCTTTGGCCGAGTCTGCGTTGTTCAGGCCATGAATTTCGGCACCTTTGGCGTAGCTGTCCGGGTAGCCGCCAGCGGCGAGTACTACACCAACTGCAGCATCGGAGCTAAACTGGATTTCGCTTTGTCCAAGCTTGCCCTGAACAGCAGCCTGACACAGCGCCACCAGATCGGATTCCAGTCGCATCATAATGGGCTGGGTTTCCGGATCGCCAAAGCGGCAATTGAACTCCAATACCTTAGCCGTGCCATCCGGTGCTATCATCAGACCGGCATACAAAAAGCCGGTGAATACGTTGCCTTCTGCTGCCATACCACGGACAGTTGGTTCAATCACCTGCTGCATCACCCAATCATGTACTGCGGGGGTCACCACTGGGGCGGGTGAATATGCACCCATGCCACCGGTATTCGGACCTTTATCGCCTTCATCACGGGCTTTGTGATCCTGTGAGGAAGCAAACGGTAGTGCATGGCTGCCATCCACCATTACTATAAAGGAGGCTTCTTCTCCTGTCAGAAACTCTTCAATCACCACCCGGCTGCCGGCGTCGCCGAACTTGTTACCTGCCAGCATATCGTCGATAGCGGCAAAGGCTTCGGCATCCGTTTGAGCGATAATGACGCCTTTGCCAGCGGCCAAGCCATCGGCTTTAATCACGATAGGAGTGCCCAGCTGCTGCACAAAAGCTTTGGCCGGTGCAATCTCCGTGAAGGTCTGGTAGGCAGCTGTCGGGATTTGATGGCGGGCCAGGAAGTCTTTGGCAAAGGCTTTGGAACTTTCCAGTTGAGCGGCGGCCTGAGTCGGGCCAAAGATCGCCAGGTTTTCCGCGCGAAAAGCATCAACAATGCCTTTGGCCAGCGGAGCTTCCGGCCCGACAATGGTCAGCGCAATCTGTTGTTCTTTGGCAAAAGCCAGCAAGGCCGGTACATCATCTGCAGCGATGGCAACATTATGCAAGGCTGATTCCAGTGCCGTACCGGCATTGCCGGGCGCCACAAAAACCTTTCTCACTAGGGGGGATTGGGCCGCTTTCCAGGCCAGTGCATGTTCGCGGCCACCGCCGCCGACTACCAGTACATTCATTCGTTTGTCCGATTATTGCTGTTGAGGTTTACGAAATTTCAAAGTCATTCGGTCGCTCTCGCCAATGGCTAAGTAACGATCCCGGTCTTGCTCGCCAAGCCGCAAGCTGGGCGGTAAAGTCCAAACACCACGGGGGTGATCGGCTGTATCCCTGGGATTGGCATTGATTTCACTGCTGGCTTCAAACACAAAGCCTGCTTGCTCGGCCAGTTCAATGGCCAGGCTTTGCGGAAAGTACCCGCTCTGAACCCAATTACTGTCACGTTTGGCTTCAGGTAAGCGGTGCTCGACTACGCCTAGCACGCCACCTGGTTTAAGGGCCTGATAAAAGTGATTGAACGCAATGTGCATGGCATCTTCCCCTCCTTGCATGTACCAGTTGTGCAGGTTGCGAAAGGTCAGCACCACATCGGCACTGCCGTCCGGTGCAATCTGAACACCTGTGATAGGAGCGAACTCGCTAATTTGGACCTTGCTGTAGACAGAGTGCGATGCCATTTTTTCAGAGAAAGCGGCACGTGATCGCTGAGCAAATTCGGATGAACTGTTGGCCGGAAAATGGGCAGCATACAGCTTACCTTGCTGGTGCAAAAGAGGAGCAAGAATTTCGGTATACCAGCCGGCGCCTGGTGATATCTCTACCACAGTACTGTCCGGCCGCACTTCAAAAAAAGACAGTGTGGCGGTCGGATTACGGTATTGGTCTCGCTCTGTATTGGCAGCTGTTCGACTGGGATGTTCTACTGCAGCCTGGATAGCGGTTTCAGAAGCGAATAGTGAGGTACATAATGCAAGTGCTGGCAGCGCCAGCCAGCTCAATTTTTTACCAGTTGCAGTCATGAGGGTATCCTTTATAGGGTTGGAAGCATTGTTTATACCCGGTGCGTCCAGGATCGGATTGGCTGGACACCACGCACACCGCCGAGGTGGGTTAGTGTAGCAAAGGCCAGCAAAAAATGCAGCGATTTACCGTTCAGCTGTTGACTATAACCAATGGCTGGCATGACCTCGATACTACCTCTTTTGGTTTTATCGCCAGGCTATGTTGGGTAGAGTCTGTCCCTGTCGCGTTTGGCTGTGATAGAATAGCCCCCCTTCAAAAAGGGTGCCTTATGCTGGATCAGATTAAAATTGTACTGGTGGGAACTACTCACAGCGGCAACATTGGCTCGGTTGCCAGGGCGATGAAAACCATGGGTTTAAGTCAGCTTTGTTTGGTGCAGCCTAAAGCTGAATTGGATGGCCATGCCTACGCACTTTCGGCTGGCGCCAGCGAATTACTTAGCCAAGCCGAGCACTTTGATTCGCTGGCTCAAGCTGTTGCTGATTGCGGCCTGGTCGTGGGCACCAGTGCGCGTTCACGCACTCTGTCATGGCCCATGCTGGAACCAAGAGCCCTTGGTGAGCTGGCCGTCAAAGAAGCTGGCAGTCATCCGGTAGCGCTGGTGTTTGGCCGTGAAAGCAATGGCTTAAGCAACGAAGAACTGCAATTGTGCAATTATCATGTTTGTATTCCGGCCAATCCTGATTACAGTTCATTGAATCTGGCGATGGCGGTGCAAATCATCGCCTATGAGGTACGTGTTGCGGCGCTCGCCCAGGCTGTGCATGCCGATGCTGTAGATGCAGTCAGTTATCCAACAGCTAGCCAGATGGACAATTTTTATCAGCACCTGGAGCAAACGCTGGATCAGACCGGCTTTATCATTCGTCAACACCCAGGCCTGGTGATGACCAAGTTAAAACGTTTGTTCAACCGGGCACGGCCGGAAGAGGCTGAGTACAATATTTTGCGCGGCATGCTGACTTCAGTGCAAAAGCGTCTGGCGGGGAACGAGCCACAAAAGTAGTTGCGCAAGGTTAACCGAATGGTGGCTCAGCGGGACGCTATGCCGGACATAATACCTGACTAAACTGTCGGGTTTAATACTTGACTAAAATAGTCGGGAATGTACAATGGCTGCTATCAATACAACGCTTAATGACAGAGCCATCCGGAGTACAGCATGAGATTGACATCGAAGGGACGCTACGCAGTGACAGCCATGCTGGATGTTGCTTTGCATCACAGCAGCGGGCCAGTCTCTCTGGCCGATATTTCTGAGCGGCAGGGTATTTCACTGTCGTATCTCGAGCAGCTGTTTGCCCGTTTACGCAAACGTGGTTTGGTCAGCAGCGTGCGAGGCCCGGGTGGTGGTTATCAACTGGGGCGTGAGGCGGCAAAGATTGCCGTGGCTGAAGTTATCAGTGCGGTCGATGAATCCATCGATGCCACCCGCTGTCAGGGAAAGTCCGACTGCCAGGGTGGGGTGCGTTGCCTGACCCACAGTTTGTGGAGTGATCTAAGCCAGCGGATTGAAGACTTCCTGACCAGTATCTCGTTGGCAGAATTGGTTGAACAAAGCGACGTTCAAGGTGTGGCGAAACGTCAGGATAAAGCAGAAGCGGCGTCCTCCCCGGTAAACAAGATTGAAGTAAGTTGCCAGCTGTAGGCAGCCTAACTGGAGCCCAAGATGAAGTTACCTATTTATTTGGATTATGCGGCAACCACCCCGGTCGATCAGCGAGTGGCTGAAAAAATGATGCAGTACCTGACCTTTGATGGCCAGTACGGCAATCCTGCATCGCGCTCACACCGCTTTGGTTGGCAAGCTGAAGAGGCAGTTGAACTGGCTCGCAGTCAGGTGGCAGAGTTGGTCAATGCCGATCCGCGTGAAATCGTTTGGACTTCAGGCGCCACCGAATCCAATAACCTGGCCATTAAAGGTGTTGCTGGCTTCTACCATAAGAAAGGCAAGCATTTAATTACCCTGAAAACTGAGCACAAAGCAGTGCTGGATACCATGCGTGCGCTGGAGCGGGAAGGGTACGAAGTGACCTACCTGGATGTCGCAGCCAATGGTTTAATTGATCTTGAGGTACTTAAAGCAGCAATCCGGCCAGACACCGTTTTGATCAGCGTGATGTTCGTCAACAATGAAATTGGTGTGATTCAGGACATACCTGCTATCGGTGAGTTGTGCCGGGAAAAGGGCATCGTATTTCATGTCGATGCGGCCCAGGCTGCAGGTAAAGTCGATATCGATCTGCAACAGTTAAAAGTGGATCTGATGTCGTTTTCAGCCCATAAAATTTATGGCCCTAAAGGGGTTGGTGCCTTGTACGTTCGGCGTAAACCTCGAATTCGGCTGGAAGCACAGACTCATGGTGGTGGTCATGAGCGCGGCATGCGCTCTGGTACTTTGGCAACGCACCAACTGGTGGGTATGGGCGAAGCCTTCCGTATTGCTAAAGAGGAAATGGCAGCAGAGCGCCAGCGCTTTGAAACTCTGCGTCAACGGCTGTGGGATGGCGTAAAGGATATTGAGCAGGTGTTTTTAAACGGTGATGAAGCACAGCGCGTGCCGGGTATCACCAACATCAGCTTTAACTATGTGGAAGGCGAGTCGCTGATCATGGCTCTGAAAGATATTGCTGTTTCATCGGGGTCAGCCTGCACCTCTGCCAGCCTGGAGCCTTCTTATGTTCTGCGGGCGCTTGGGTTGAGCGATGAGCTGGCACACAGCTCTATCCGCTTTAGTATTGGTCGTTACACTACCGAAGCAGACATCGATCATACTGTGAAAATTGTCAACGAGGCCATCACCCGGCTGCGCGAAATGTCGCCGTTATGGGATATGTACAAAGATGGCATCGACTTAAATTCAGTAGAGTGGGTTGCTCACTAAACGAAGTAACTGACTCAGGAGGTTAAAGCAATGGCTTACAGCAATAAAGTAATCGATCACTACGAAAACCCGCGCAATGTTGGCTCTTTTGCCAAAGACGACCCAACCATTGCGACTGGCATGGTAGGTGCACCGGCTTGTGGTGATGTGATGCGTTTGCAACTGAAAGTGAATGAGCAGGGTGTGATTGAAGATGCCCGCTTTAAAACCTATGGCTGTGGCAGTGCTATTGCCTCTAGTTCGCTGGTTACCGAGTGGGTAAAAGGGAAGACGCTGGATGAAGCGCAAAAAATCACCAACACCGAAATTGCCCAAGAGCTGGCTTTGCCTCCGGTAAAAATTCACTGCTCCATTTTGGCTGAAGATGCCATCAAAGCAGCCATTGCCGATTACAAGCAAAAGCAAGGTGCTCAGGGGTAAGCATGGCCATAACAATGACGGATGCAGCGGCGGACCGGGTTCGCCATTTTCTCAGCAATCGTGGTAAAGGCATCGGGCTGCGGGTTGGTGTGAAAACCACTGGTTGCTCCGGCCTTGCTTATGTGCTTGAGTTTGTAGATGAGCTGAATCCGGACGATGAAGTTTTCGATCAGCAAGGCATTAAGTTGATAGTGGATGGCAAGAGCCTGGTCTACATTGATGGCACTCAGCTGGATTTTACCCGGGAAGGGTTAAACGAAGGTTTCAAGTTTAACAACCCCAATGTCAATGGTGAGTGTGGTTGCGGCGAAAGTTTCACAGTGTAGGAACATGGCCCTTGAATTATTTTGAGTTGTTTCAACTTCCACAAAGCATGGAGCTGGATGCAGCCCTGCTGAGCCAGCACTATTTAAAGCTGCAACGCCGGTTTCACCCGGATAATTTTGCCAACGCCAGCGAGCGCGACCGGCGCCAATCGGTCCAGCAAGCGGCCTTGATCAACGATGCCTTCCAAACACTCAAGCATCCTCTGCGCCGTGCTGAATACTTGTTGCAATGCCGTGGCATTGATCTTAAGCACGAACAACAAAGCTTTCAGGACCCGGTTTTTTTAATGCAGCAAATGGAGCTGCGTGAGCAACTGGCCGAGATTGCTTCTGCTCCCGAGCAAACCCAGGGGCTGCAACAGCAGTTGGAGCAGGAGCTGCAGCAAGGCCAGCAGCAACTGCGCAATGAGCTTAGCCAAGCGCTGGAAACGCAATCAGAAACCGGCAATCAACACGCCGCATCTCTTCTTCGTAAACTTAAATTCTTTGATAAACTGCAGCAAGAGCTTGAGTTTATTGAACAGCAACGATAAGACAATTACCCATGGCATTACTACAAATCGCTGAGCCAGGACAAAGCTCGGCGCCGCATCAACACAAACTGGCCGCTGGCATTGATCTGGGCACCACCAATTCTCTGGTTGCCACGGTACGCAGTGGCGAAGCGCAAATTCTGATGGGCAGCGATGATCAGCCGATGGTGCCATCTGCTGTGCGCTTTGTCAGTGAGGATAAGACCGACGTCGGCCAGTCCGCCCTGGATGCAGCGGTATTTGACGCTGAGAATACCATTTTATCGGTCAAGCGCTTTATGGGCCGGGGCTTTGCTGAAATCGCCAACCAGGCGGAGCAGTTGCCTTACCAGCTGGTGGACCAATCCGGCCTGTTGGCCTTGCAAACACGGCAGGGCGTAAAAAACCCGGTTGAAGTATCGGCAGAAATTCTCAAGCGTCTGCACGCTATCGCCAGCGAGCATTTAGCCGGTGAGCTAACCGGTGTGGTAATTACCGTGCCGGCCTATTTTGATGATGCCCAGCGTCAGGCCACCAAAGATGCTGCCCGGCTTGCAGGCCTTAATGTCCTGCGATTACTGAATGAGCCAACCGCTGCAGCTTTGGCCTATGGTCTGGACTCCGGCCAGGAAGGGGTGGTGGCTGTTTATGATTTAGGCGGTGGCACCTTTGATATTTCCATCCTGCGTCTGCAAAAAGGCGTGTTCGAGGTATTGGCCACCGGTGGCAACTCAGCGCTGGGTGGGGATGATTTTGATCAGGCCATTGTTGGTTGGTTACTTGAACAAACCGGCGAAACAGAGCGTTCAGCCCAGAGCTTGCGCGAGTACAAACTATTAGCGCGACGGTTAAAAGAACAACTGAGCCAGGTTGCTGAAGCTGATTTCGTACTGCCACTTGGCGATGATGAATTCCGTGGTAGCCTTGATCGCGCGACTTTTGAAAGCTTGGTTCAGCCACTGGTGCGTAAAACTCTGCTAGCTTGTAAATCCGCTGTACGCGATGCTGGCCTTCAGCTGGATCAGGTTTTGTCGGTAGTGATGGTGGGAGGTTCCACCCGGGTACCGCTGGTGCGTCAGACAGTGGCTGAGCTATTTGGTCAAGAGCCATTGACGTCCATTGATCCAGACCAGGTGGTGGCTCTCGGTGCAGCTATTCAGGCCAATGTATTGGTTGGCAACAAAAGCGAACAGGATACGCTGCTGCTGGATGTGATCCCCTTGTCTTTGGGGCTTGAAACCATGGGCGGTCTTGTGGAAAAAATTATTCCGCGCAATACCGTGATCCCGGTGGCCAAAGCTCAGGAGTTTACCACCTTCAAAGATGGTCAGACCGCGATGGCCATTCATGTGCTGCAGGGTGAACGTGAGCTGGTGGCTGATAATCGCTCGCTGGCGCGCTTTGAGCTGCATGGCATTCCACCTATGCCAGCCGGCGGAGCCCATATCCGGGTCACTTTCCAGGTCGATGCCGATGGTCTCTTGCATGTCACGGCGCAGGAAAAAAGCAGCGGAGTGGTTGCCAGTATTGAAGTCAAGCCATCTTATGGGCTGACTGATGAGCAGATAATGAGCATGATCACAGGCTCGATGCAGCACGCCAAAGCCGATATGCAACAACGCATGCTGCTGGAGCAACAGGTGGAGGCCGATCGGGTACTGGAGGCTGTACGTGCAGCCCTGGCAAGCGATGGTCACCTACTGGAGACTGAAGAACGCAAGCGTATTGAGCTGCAACTGACCGAATTGCAGCAGCAACGGCAGGGCGATGATCCCGATGCCATCAAAGTGGCCATTGAGCGTGTCAACAACAGCACCGATCAGTTTGCAGCCCTTAGAATGGATCAATCAATTCGAAACGCTCTGAAAGGGCACAAGGTGGATGAGGTTTAACCATGCCAAAAATTATTTTTCTGCCGCATGCAGAACTGTGCCCACAAGGTGCCGAGCTTGAAGCGGCCAAAGGCGATACCATTTTAGATGTAGCGTTGCGTAACGGTATTTCGATTGAGCATGCCTGTGAAAAGTCCTGTGCCTGCACCACCTGTCATGTGGTGGTACGGGAAGGTTTTTACAGCTTAAATGAAAGCGATGAGCTGGAAGATGACATGCTGGATAAAGCCTGGGGCCTGGAGCCTGAATCCCGCTTGGGTTGTCAGGCGCATATAGCTGATGAAGACTTAGTCGTCGAAATTCCTAAGTACACCATCAATATGGTGAGTGAAAACCATTAGATTTTTTGATCTGCCTTGATCTAAGTTTCCCATTTTAGAGCCAGTTAAAGGCCAGAAAGTTGTTTTTTCTGGCTTTTACTGGCTTTTTTACATCTCTGAACTAGGCTGAAAAAAGTTCCCGGATTCTTCCATTATTTTTTTCGGAGAGATGTTGATGAAGAAATCTATCTTGGCGATCAGCCTGGTGAGTGTTCTCTGCAGTGGTGTTGCAAGTGCAAATGTGCACATGAATGGTTTTGCTTCAATCAAGGGTGGGATGAGTACAGCCAGTGATAAATCACTGTATGGTTATACCAATGAATGGGACTTTAAAAACGAAAGTTTATTTGCTATCCAGGTTCGCTCAGATTTAGGTGATCGCTTGTCAGTTACCGCTCAGCTGATGGGGCGGGGCAGTAATGATTTTGATGCCCGCTTTGAGTGGGCATTTTTGACCTATGAGTTGTCCGATACGATGCGGATTAATGCTGGCCGGCTCCGTACCCCATTTTATCGCTTCTCTGATTTTATGGATGTAGGCTTTGCCTACGACTGGTTACGGGTACCTCAGGGCGTTTACGGCTTGGGATTTAATAACCTGGAAGGACTATCGCTTTACCGGACCACGCAACTGGGAGAGTTTGATTCCACCCTGCAACTGCTGCTTGGTTCCTTCAGCGGTAATATCAGCTTGGCTGGTAATCCAGCCAGGGCGGATATAAATAACATTGCCGGCGTAACCTGGGAGCTGGAGCGGGGCTGGTGGTCGGTGCGTACTGCTTATTTAAGCGGCAAAGTAAGCATTGATGCTCCGGGGCTAGCGCCACTCTTTAGCGGTTTAACGCAGGCAGGCGTACCCGACTTGGTCTCTGCGCTTGATTTTAACGATGATCAAAGTCAGTTTATTGGTCTTGGTATCACCATGGATCAGGGGGAGTGGGTACTGATTTCTGAGTACAATCGCATCAATGTTAAAAACTCTTTCTTTGCCAAGCGAGAAAATTATTATCTGTCAGTGGGCTATCGTTTTGACAGCATCACACCTTTTGTTTCCTTTGAACGGGAAGATCACCGCAGCAAATCAGACATATACCAGCCATACACCCCATTACTGCCGGCTCAATTATTACAACCTGTGATTGCTGTAGTAGAAAGCCAGTCGGTAGATACCAAGACCTGGAATGCCGGTTTACGTTATGACTTTCACCCGGCAGCGGCATTTAAAATACAGTACAGCAATGAAAAAAATACCCTAACTGACAACCGTAGCGATCTGGTTGCTGTCGGCGTCGATATTGTATTTTAAGGAGAATGATATGAACTTCAGATGCATTCCTGCACTGGTCGCAGTTCTCGCGCTTAACGCGTCGGTGTTGGCAGATGCATTGGTCATTGTTGTTCATCCGACCAATGCCATTGAGTTAACTACTGATGATGTGTCAAGACTGTACCTTGGCCGGGCCAGAACTTTTCCCAATGGTGAGTCGGCGGTGCCCATTAATCTGGCAGAAGGTATGCCAGCACGTGAAATCTTTGATCAGCGCGCTTTGAGTCGGAGTTCTGCTCAGTTAAAGGCCTATTGGTCGAAGTTGGTGTTTACCGGTAAAGGCACACCACCGCAAGAAGCTGATTCACACGAAGAGGTGCTGAAATTGGTTGCTACCAATCCCAGCATCATAGGTTATGTCCCTGCATCGGCAGCGGATGAGCGGGTTCGGGTTGTGTTGCAACTTGATTAGGTGGAGCAGGAGAACATGATGAAGAAAACCTTGATAGCGACGGCGACGGGTTTGCTGCTGATGCAGCCATTGGCCCATGCGAATATAGATATCTCAGGCTATGCCTCCGTGATTGGCGGTCGGGTACTTAGCGGAAGTGGGGTTGAGGGCTTTGATTTACCTCCAACTTTTTTGGCTAATTATCCATTGGTTGGAGTCTATGAAAAGGATTGGACTTTCAAGCCGGATACTCGATTTGGCTTGCAGTTTAGGGCAAATCTGATGGATGGTTTGTCGGCCACGGCGCAAGTGGTCGCAAGAGGAGCCGATGACTTTGATGCCCGCTTTGAATGGGCCTATTTGTCCTACGATTTAAATGAGAACTGGACACTGCAGGCAGGCAAAAAGCGTTTACCATTGTATTATTACTCAGACTTTTTTGATGTGGGCTATGCCTATTTATGGATCCGGCCACCGGCAGATAATTACACTTGGCAAATCTTTAATTACACCGGTATCAATGCTCAGTTTAACTACTTTGTTGGTGACTGGGATATTAGCGGTAATATTTATACCGGCCGCGAGGATGATCAGGAAAATAAACTGTTGTCACAGTTTTTCGGCTCCAATCCAATTCGTGAGATTTGGAAAGATATCATAGGGGGGGTGATCAATCTGAATAAAGACTGGCTGGATATTCGCCTTACCTACATGACCTACATAAACGAGCGTTATCGCACCGTCGGTGGTGTGGTTGAGCGGGTGACCTGGGGGGACTCTCTGACCCGACGGGGCAAATTTGCCGGCATCTCAGTCAATATGGATTTTGGTGACTGGTTGTTGTTATCAGAGTTAAACCGCTTGGATCTTGATGGCGGTAAGTTTGATACTTACATGGTATCGGCTGGCTACCGAATAAATGCTTTCACGCCTTACCTGTCGTACGCTGATTTTGACAGTGAGAATGAAAAGCACAGCACAACCAGCCTTGGTTTGCGTTGGGACTTTCATTCCAATGCTGCTTTTAAGATTCAATACGACGACGTTAAGGATAAAGGTGTACCCGGTTGGGAAGTTGCGGGTGACAGTAAATCGATTTCCTTCGGTGTTGACCTGGTCTTTTAAGGAGGTGCTATGAGTTATGTAAAAGCCATGCTTGCTGTGTTGCTACTACTAAGTGGCTCGGTAGTTGCTGAAATTGCGATAATTGTGCATCCAGCCAACAATGCGAGTGTCGATCAGTCAGAACTGAATCGTTTGTTTTTAGGAAGAGGAAATAGCTTTAGCGACGGCAGTCGGGCCACCCCTTTGAACCTGGCAGAAGGCGTACCCGCCCGAGAGCATTTCGATACTCAGGTACTGAATCGCAGCTCGGCGCAGTTAAAAGCATATTGGTCCAGATTGGTGTTTACCGGAAAAGGTACTCCTCCGGCCGAGCACCCTAATGCTGCAGCGATGAAAGCAGCGGTTGCGGCAGATCCATCAGCTATAGGTTATATTTCGGCAAGCGATGTCGATGATAGCATCCGGGTAGTGGCCACTTTCTGACTAAGCCATAGCCTGGTAGAAAAGCTTCCATGATCGGAAGCTTTTTTTTACCTGAAAAAGTTTGCTACAGAAAATAGGTTTTTTTGCCTGGATCACGTATAATTTCGCGCCTTTAAAATTTAACCCAATCATTCAAGGAGTCCTTTCATGGCTTTAGAACGTACTTTCTCTATTGTTAAGCCGGATGCTGTTGCCAAAAACCTGATCGGTGCAATCTACCAGCGCTTTGAAGCGGCAGGCCTGCGTATTGTGGCGTCAAAAATGCTACACTTGAGCAAAGAGCAGGCCGAGGGCTTCTATGCTGAGCACAAAGAGCGTCCTTTCTTTGGTGCCTTAGTTGCTTTCATGACCTCAGGTCCTGTCATGGTGCAGGTGCTGGAAGGTGAAGATGCAGTACGTAAAAACCGTGAAATCATGGGTGCAACCAATCCGAAAGATGCCTTGGCTGGAACTTTGCGTGCTGACTACGCCGACAGCATCGACGAAAATGCGGTTCATGGCTCAGATGCCGTTGAGTCTGCTGCTCGCGAAATCGCTTATTTCTTCACCGATGCAGAAGTTTGCTCTCGTACCCGTTAATCGGTTAAAGCAGTACTGAATCAAGGGGGCCTGGCCCCCTTGTTGCGTCTTTGGTGAACACAGTAAACGCCATGGTTAGACAGGAATTGATAGCATGACAACATCCATTGCAAAAACAAATTTGCTGAATTTAACCCGCGAGCAAATGAAGTCGTTTTTTGCTGATTTGGGCGAAAAGCCATTTCGTGCCGATCAGGTGATGAAATGGATCTATCATTACTGTGTCGATGATTTCGACAAAATGACCAATGTGAACAAAGTGCTGCGGGAAAAGCTGAAGCAGTGTTCTGAGATCCGTGCTCCTGAAGTGGCGAGCCGTCAGGATAGCAAAGATGGGACCATCAAGTTTGTCATGCGGTTGGATGGTGGCCAGGAAGTTGAAACCGTTTGGATCCCGGAAAAAGATCGTCGTACTCTCTGTGTGTCATCTCAAGTTGGTTGTGCGTTAGACTGTTCATTTTGCTCGACAGCCCAACAAGGCTTTAATCGAAATCTGACGGTAGCTGAAATTATTGGTCAGGTCTGGCGGGTGGGTCAGCTGATTGGTAGTTATGGCGATACTGGGGAAAAGCCGGTCACCAATGTGGTGATGATGGGCATGGGTGAACCCTTGTTGAACATGAATAATGTGATTCCGGCGATGGAACTGATGATGGAAGACTATGGTTTTGGTCTGTCCAAGCGCCGTGTCACTTTAAGTACGTCTGGGGTAGTGCCAGCACTTGACGCCATGTTGGGTAAGATCGATGTAGCATTAGCTATTTCCTTACATGCACCAAATAACGAGCTGCGTAATGAGCTGGTGCCTGTGAATAAAAAATATCCCATGGAAGACTTTCTGGCCTCATCCCGTCGTTATGTTGAGTGGTCCAAGGCCAATGATAAAGTGACGGTAGAATACGTCATGCTGGAAGGTATTAACGACAGTATGGAGCAAGCTCATGAGCTGGCGCATGCACTTCGCGATACACCAGCCAAGATCAATCTGATTCCGTTTAATCCTTATCCGGGCTCTCCTTATGCCCGCTCAAGCAACTCGCGGATTGATCGTTTTAATAAAGTCTTGCAACAACATGGCTTTACCGTCATGGTACGTAAAACACGTGGCGATGACATTGATGCCGCCTGCGGTCAGCTTGTAGGGGATGTGGTCGATAGAACCAAACGTTTATTAAAAAAACAAATGAAAGGTCAGGCAATTTCAGTCAGAATGACATCCTAAGGGTGGGAGCCAGGGCAAAAGTTATGCAAAAACTGTCGGTTAGCTTGGTTGTGATGAGTGCATTGGTATTGTCAGCCTGCGTGTCTGAAAGTACTTATGTTGGCTCTGAACGACCAGTGCAGCAGCGGCAGGTGGATAACACGGAAGCCGCTCGAACACGGATGTCACTGGGACTGAACTATCTGCAGCGTGGTGAAAATGCTCAGGCAATTTTCAATCTGGAGCGTGCCAGGGCATTGGCACCTCAGCTACCCGAGGTCTACAATGCGCTGGCTTATTACTATCAGAGCGTGAATGAGCCAGAGCAAGCGGAGGCGGCTTACAAGCAAGCATTGGCCCGTGATGCCAACAATCCCGATACCTACAATAATTATGGTGCTTTCCTTTGTCAGCAAGGCAAATACCATGAAGCTGAAGTTTTGCTGCTAAATGCGATTCGGCGACCAGGCTATATGCGGGTGTCGGAAAGTTACGAGAACCTGGCTTTATGTCAGTTGCAACAAAATAACTTTAGCCGTGCTCAGCACTATTTGGAGTCTGCTGTGCTGCACAGCGGCAACCGCATTAGCAGTCTGTTAAACCTGGCTGGCCTTGATTATGCCATGGGCAATCATCAACGAGCTCGCCAACATCTCACCCGTATCCAGCGTCTGGGTCATGTCTCGGCCAGTACCTCTTTACTGAGTTACCTGATTGCCGATAAAGAGCTGGATAGCGAAACGCAACGAAATTCCCAAGAGCTGTTATTGCAGGTTTATCCGGATAGCGAAGCAGCCCGCCTGATGCGGCAGGGCCGGCTGCAGGATAGTGAGTACGAGCAACTGCGCGAGCGCTATAAACAGTATTTAATTTCCAATTTGGAGCTGCCTGCACCAGCAGCACAGCCCGAGGCCGAAGTAGAGCAACCCCAGATCCGTATCGTGCGCCGCTCAGAGCCTCGCGTTGAGCCTGAAGTTGCGCGTCAATCTCAGTCGCTGACTCGCTCTAGACCAAATGTTGTTACCACAGCATCCCCTATAGTTGATGCAACGGAAGCTGCTGACGAAGCCAACTCCATTACGGAGGCATCATTAAATCAGGTAGTGCTGGCGGCACCATCCTGGACAATGCCAGAGCTACCGGCGGAATCTGTGGATCCTGCAACAACTGCGTTAGAACTGGAGCGCCTTGCTCTGCCTGAGCTTGCTCTTGATATCACCCAGGTCGTTGAACCAAACTGGCCTGCGGAGTCGTCACGAACTCAAATGACGCAGCATGGAGTGACAGAAAATATAGCCGAACCCATGCTGGAAACTGAACTCTCAGCCTTGGCATCGGTCCATACCCCGGGTATTGAACGAGAGCTTGCTGAGCCACTTGAATCCGACACACTATCTGACGATAGCTCATTAGCTACCGCAGCTGCTGAATACGATGAAGTGGCCTCCCATATCGTACAGCAAGGTGAGTCACTCTTTGCCATTTCTATGCGTTACAACATTCGCTTAGAGCGACTGCAGCAATGGAATCAATTATCGCCTGGCGCAACGATAAGGGCTGGTCAGCGCTTATGGTTGGCTGAGCCGCCTGAACAATTGCCGGTTCAGGCTGTGGTTGCTGTGGAACGACCGGATGTTCATGTGGTTGCAGAGGGTGACACGCTGTTTAATATTTCTATGCGCTACAATGTTCGTCTTGCCCGACTGCTGAACTGGAACAATCTGACCGAGCGCAGCAGAGTGTATATAGGGCAACGTATTTACCTGAAAGACCCGGCTGATGTATCCCATGACGACTGATAAAACGCCAACAGAAACAACAGAGCACAGCGCAGGTGAGCTATTAAAGGCTGCCCGTGAGCACAGGCAGTGGTCGCAAAAAGAAGTCGCTAGCCAGCTAAACTTACGTCTATCCCTGATTGAGAACATGGAGACCGATCAGTACGAAGAAAGTGTACTGCCGACCTTTATTCGTGGTTATCTGCGCTCCTATGCCCGTTTGTTGAAGATTTCCGAACAACAGGTCTTGGCTGCCTACGAGCGCCACCATGGTAATCAGGCCATAGAACCCCGTGCTATGCATAGCTTTTCCAACCGTACGGAAAAAGAGGCGACCGAGAGCCGCTTTATGCTGTTAACCTACCTGGTTGGGGCCGTTCTGCTCGGCTTGTTGTTACTTTGGTGGTGGCAAACGCATTGGTTGATCGGGGAACCCCCTGTTGCAGAGAGCGAAAATGCTGGTGTACCGCACGAAATCGTGAATTCAGTTGAACCAGAGCCGCTGACTATGCTCGCAGCTGACAGCCAACCCGATCCAGAGATGCATACGGTGCTACCCGAGTTACCCACTTCACTCGCTGAGCAAACCGCGCCGACCATTTTTGAGAATGAATCAACCCAGTCCAGTGTTGCTTTACTGGCAGACCCGCCAATTGCCTCAAGCCAACAGTTGAGTATGCGCTTTGCCGATGATTGCTGGATTGATGTGGTGGATGCTGATGGCTCCAGAGTTGCCTTCGGTACCAAACGCGCTGGTTATCAGCTGCAGGTGCAAGGCAGGGCCCCTTTTACCGTGACTCTAGGCAACCCGTCGGTGGTTGAGATTGAGCTGGATACAGAACCGGTCGATATGTCTGGCTTCCGATCTGGTCGGGTCGCTAAATTTTCTGTTCCGTTACAAGACTAAGCTATGTTTGCTGATAATCCAATTAAACGACGTAAGAGCACCCAGATTATGGTTGGCACTGTGCCGGTTGGTGGCGATGCCCCGATCAGTGTGCAATCAATGACCAACACCAAAACCACCGATGTGGATGCCACGGTCGCCCAGATTAAAGCCATTGCTGCTGCCGGCGCCGATATGGTGCGTGTGTCTGTTCCTACCATGGATGCGGCTGAAGCTTTCCGGCTGATTAAACAGCAGTCGCCGGTGCCGCTGGTAGCGGATATTCATTTTGATTACCGTATCGCCCTTAAAGTAGCCGAATATGGTGTCGATTGTTTGCGAATTAACCCTGGCAATATTGGCCGGGAAGATCGGATCCGTGCCGTGGTGGATTGCGCAAGAGACCACAACATTCCAATCCGGATCGGTGTCAATGGCGGTTCACTGGAAGCGGACATTCAGCAAAAGTATGGCGAGCCGACCGCTGAAGCCCTGGTTGAGTCGGCCATGCGCCATGTTGAGATCCTTGATCGGCTGAACTTCGAGCAGTTTAAAGTCAGTGTCAAAGCGTCGGACGTCTTCCTGGCGGTAGGTGCTTACCGTTTACTGGCTACCCAGATTAAGCAGCCGTTGCATTTAGGTATTACGGAAGCCGGTGGTGCCCGTGCTGGTGCTGTGAAATCAGCGATCGGCTTGGGCATGCTGCTGGCCGAAGGTATTGGTGATACGCTGAGGGTCTCATTGGCGGCAGATCCGGTCGAAGAAGTGAAAGTTGGCTTCGATATTTTAAAGTCACTCCGTATTCGTTCCCGCGGCATTAATTTCATTGCTTGTCCAAGCTGTTCGCGGCAGGAATTTGATGTGATCAAGACCATGAATGCTCTGGAGCAACGGTTAGAGGACGTAGTCGAGCCGCTTACTGTCTCGGTCATCGGTTGCGTGGTGAACGGCCCTGGTGAAGCCCTGGTCTCTGATCTGGCGGTAGCGGGTGCCAACCGGATGAGTGGCTTTTACATCAATGGTGAGCGGCAAAAACTACGGCTGGACAATAACCTGATCGCTGAACAGCTGGAGCAGCAGGTGCGTGATTATCTGAAGCGCAAACAGCAACAGATTGCCGTTACCCAGCTGGATCAGTAAGAAAGCTACGGGAAAGCTTGGTGTTTGCCACTGAAGCTCCTATAATCCCGTCTATTTTTTAGCAAAGCCGAGTAGAATAAGGTGTCAAAACAAGTACAGGCCATTCGTGGCATGAATGATTGTCTGCCTAAGGACAGTGGGCTATGGCAATATGTCGAGCAACAACTGCGGCAAACGGTAGCAAGCTACGGCTACCAGGAAATTCGTTTTCCAATCGTCGAAATGACTGAGCTGTTCAAGCGCTCGATCGGCGAAGTAACCGACATTGTCGAGAAGGAAATGTACACCTTTAGCGATCGCAATGGCGATAGCCTGACCCTTAGACCGGAAGGAACCGCCTGCTGTGTTCGGGCAGGCAATGAGCATGGTTTGCTGTACAACCAGGAACAACGTCTGTGGTACATGGGGCCAATGTTCCGGCATGAACGTCCGCAAAAAGGCCGTTATCGTCAGTTTCATCAGTTTGGTTTGGAAGCTTTTGGCATCGCCAGCAGCGATATTGATGCTGAAGTGATTCGCCTGAGCGCCCATTTATGGCAGCAACTTGGTTTAAGTCGCCATGTGCGGCTGGAGTTAAATACCTTAGGTAGCCCGGAAGCGCGCCAGCAGTATCGGGCGGCTTTGGTGGCCTATTTATCGGATCATCATGAGCTGCTGGATGAAGACAGCAAGCGGCGATTGCATAGCAACCCGCTGCGTATTTTAGACAGTAAAAACCCGGCCCTGGCTGACTTGTTAAGCAAGGCACCCAGCTTGTCAGATTATCTGGATACCGAGTCTGCCGAGCACTTTGCTGAGCTGCAACAGCGCCTAACGGCAGCAGGTATTGAGTTTGAGGTCAACCCTCGTCTGGTACGGGGGCTGGATTATTACAACAAAACTGTGTTTGAATGGGTCACCGACAGTTTAGGGGCTCAGGGCACGGTTTGTGCCGGTGGTCGTTATGATGGTCT
Source organism: Alkalimonas amylolytica (assembly GCF_900107845.1). GTDB lineage: Bacteria > Pseudomonadota > Gammaproteobacteria > Enterobacterales > Alteromonadaceae > Alkalimonas > Alkalimonas amylolytica. The sequence continues at coordinate 116,012 of NZ_FNRM01000001.1, read as the reverse complement.
GGTGGAACAGTTGGGTGGTAAGCCTTGCCCTGCAGTGGGCTTTGCACTTGGTATGGAACGGTTAATTCTGCTGCTGCAAACACTGGAGTTAGCACCCGCAGAGCAGGCCCAGGCCGACTGGTATTTGATGGCCTCCGGGCTGGATGCGGAACTTGCATTGATTCCGGTTGCCGAACAGCTACGCCAGGCTTTCCCGCAGCAGCGGCTGATGCAGCATTGCGGCGGTGGCGCCATGAAAAAACAATTTAAAAAAGCCGATAAGTCCGGCGCGGAGCTGGCTTTAGTGCTGGGTAGTGATGAGCTGGCATCGGATAGCATCACGATCAAGTGGCTGCGAAAAGATCAGCCGCAGCAACGTATTGCGCTGACCGGGTTGGTCAGTTTTTTGCAAAACGAATTAGCGAAAGAATAACGGAGCAGTTATGGACGTTTACAGCAGTGAAGAACAACAGGTTGAAGCCATTAAGCGCTTCTGGAAAGAGTATGGCATCACCATCGTTGCAGGGACTATCCTGGGCTTAGGTGGCTTGTACGGCTTCCGTTATTATCAGGGGCATCAACTTGCACAAGCGGAACAGGCCTCGACGGGCTTTGAGCGACTTCTGCAGGCACAGGAACAGCAGTCTGCTGACTGGGTGCAGGATGCGGAACGTTACATTGAAAGTAATAGCAAAACCGCTTATGCCACCTTTGCTGCCATGCTCAAAGCGCGTGATGCAGTCCTGGCTGGCGACTTCAGCCTGGCTGAGCAGCAGCTAGGTTGGGTGATTGCCAATACCAAGGACCCAGTGATTGATGCTATTGCACGCTTACGGCTGGCTCGGGTGCATTTGCAACAACAGCAATACAGTCAGGCCCTGGCTTTATTACAGGGCAACATGCCAGTCAGTTTTAAGCTGCAACAGCAAGAGCTGAAAGGTGATATTCATCTGGCACAGGGCAATGCCGAGGCAGCGAAGCAAGCGTACATGTTGGCCAAGGCGAGTGAAGGTGCACAAGCCAATCAGTTGTTGAAAATTAAACTCGATGAGCTGGCTCATGTTCAGACAGAGGGCATGCTGTGAATTTGATGTCGATGCGAACTATAGTAGCAAGCGCCCTGGTTTTGATGTTATTGGGTGGCTGTTCATCCAAGAAAGAAAAACTGGTACTGCCAAGTGTGAACAACCAGTTTGAGCCGGTGTTGGCCTGGGATCACACCGCAGCTGATGGCGTACAACACTTTGACTCCAGTCTGCGACCACTTATTCTGGATGGTAAGCTCTATGCCGCCAGCCGGACCGGTCTTATTAGTGCTTTTGATCTTGAGAGTGGCAAGCGTATCTGGACCTACGATACCCGTCGTGACAGCGTGATTGGTTTTTGGCGTTTACTGAGTAATCGATCCAATACCACTGCCCGTGTTTCCGGTGGTTTATCGCATGGGTTTGGTCATCTGCTGTTTGGTACCGAGAATGGCGAGGTGATTGCACTGGACCCTGCCACTGGTGATCGGCGCTGGACCAGCAAGGTCCCTGGGGAAGTGCTGGCTGCTCCGGCTGCAGGCGATGGCATGATTGTTGTAAATACCGGTTCGGGTTTTATTGTCGCGTTGAACCCAGCCGATGGAAGCCAGCGCTGGGCCTATGAACAGGAATTGCCGGCATTGACCATTCGTGGTGTCGCTGAGCCTTCCATAGTACCCGGTGGTGTGGTCTTTGGCTCTGGCTCAGGAAAAGTAGGTGTCTTGATTTCAGAGCATGGCTTACCGGCGTGGGAGGAAGTGATTGCTACGCCACAAGGTGCCACTGATCTGGCTCGTTTGGTGGATGTGGATGCCCGCCCATTGGTAGTGGGTAATACGGTTTACGCCATCGCCTACAATGGCGAGTTGGTAGCACTGGAACTAAATTCAGGCCGTACCCTGTGGAAGCGTGATTATGCAAGCTTTCGCAATATGGCGCTGGCGGATACCGTACTCTTCATCGTTGATTCGGTTGGCCGGGTGCATGCGCTTGATCGCCGTAATGGTCAGGAGCTGTGGTCTCAAACTGCACTGGAGCGTCATTTCCTGACCCCTCCTACGGTTTTTGGTGACTATCTGGTGTTTGGCGACAGCAAAGGGCATCTGCATTGGCTGGATCGCCGCAGTGGCGATATGGTAGCACGCCACCAATTCCACCGTTCAGGCATGTATGTTGCGCCAGTAACCAATGGCGAATACCTGGTGTTGCAAAGCCGTAATGGTGAGCTGGTGGTATTGCGTCAGCCTTAAAGCAGGTCTAAACCAAATTTATGCGTTAAGCTATAACAGGCTCCTGTGAGCCTGTTATTTTTATTTTGAGGTGAGCTCATGTTACCGGTTGTCGCTCTGGTTGGTCGTGCCAATGTTGGTAAATCGACCCTGTTCAATCGTTTGACCCGTACGCGGGATGCGTTGGTCGCTGACTTTCCTGGCCTGACCCGGGATCGCAAATACGGTTCAGTCGAGTTCGAAGAGTTATCCTTCATTGTGGTGGATACTGGTGGTATTGATGGCGATGCCGAAGGTATCGAAGTGGAGATGGCCGATCAATCGCTGCGGGCTATTGATGAAGCCGATATTGTACTCTTTATGTTGGATGCAAGAGCTGGCCTGACCGCCGGGGATATGGGCATTGCCGATTATTTGCGTAAAGCACAAAAGCAGGTCTTTCTGGTCGCTAATAAAACCGATGGCCTGGATGCAGACAGTGCCATAGCCGAGTTTTACAGTCTGGGCCTGGGCCAGGTATGGCCGATAGCTGCTGCGCATGGCCGTGGTTTATCGGTGTTATTAAACGAAGCCTTACGGCCTTTGCTCTCGCTACCAGCAGCTGTTGCGCTCGATGAGGACGAGTCTGCGGATCCTTCCTTTTCGGAGGAAGAGGGGATAGTTGATGAAGCTGAGGCGTTCGAGGATAAGCCGATCAAGCTCGCCATTATTGGCCGGCCTAATGTCGGCAAGTCGACCTTAACCAACCGTATTCTGGGTGAAGAGCGGGTGGTGGTATTCGACATGCCAGGGACTACCAGAGACTCCATCTATATTCCGATGCAGCGCAATGAGCGTGATTACATTCTGATCGATACCGCAGGAGTGCGTCGGCGCGGCAAAATTGATGATAAAGTGGAAAAGTTCTCCGTCATTAAAACGCTGCAGGCTATTGAAGAAGCCAATGTGGTACTGCTGGTGCTGGATGCCCGGCAGGGCATTGCCGATCAGGATCTCAGCCTGCTTGGTTTTGCACTGAATGCTGGCCGTTCCTTGGTTATCGCCGTGAATAAGTGGGATGGTTTAAACGAAGGCGTCAAAGATGACGTCAAGCGGGAGCTGGATCGCCGGCTAGGATTTATTGATTTTGCCCGCCTGCATTTTATTTCCGCCTTGCATGGCTCCGGCGTTGGTAACTTGTTCGAGTCGGTGGAAGAAGCCTACCAATCGGCGACTAAGCGCATCAACACCTCGATTCTGACCCAAATTATGAAAATGGCGCAGGATGATCATCAGCCGCCTTTGGTCAATGGCCGCCGTGTGAAGCTCAAGTATGCCCATGCTGGGGGGTACAACCCACCGATCGTGGTGATCCATGGCAATCAGGTCAGTGCCTTACCTGACTCGTACAAGCGTTACCTGATGAACTATTACCGTAAAGCGTTGCAGATTATGGGCACCCCGATCCGTATTGAGTTTTGTGTAGGCGATAACCCTTTTGCCACCGAGAAAAAGCGGGTTAGCATGACGCCGAACCAGCAATACAAGCGCGAGCGCTTACTGAAAGCCCGTCAAAAAATTAAAAAAAGCTAGCGAGTGCTTATTGGCAGACTTTGTTGCAACTCAGCCAGTTGCAACAAAGTGTTTCAGCCTTCATAAAAGTTAACACTTCTTCATTATCGCCATGCCCGGCTATCTGCTACTTTATAGGGTAATTTTTGCTCGTATAAGGAAGCTATGATGAGCTTATGGACCAAAGTTGCCATTGCTGTCGGGGTGTTGCTGCTTGGCATCGTTCTGGTAGTTGCCATTGTTAGTACTGCACCAAAGTCTGTCGAGGCTGATGCCGAACGGGTGCAAGCCCCTTTGGTCAGCACCCAAACGCTGCAACCAAGAGCGCACCGTTTTGAAGTGCGAGTGTTTGGTGAGGTGCAGCCGAAAGAAAAAACCCGCTTAACGCCTGAAGTATCGGGCCGCATCATTGCTATTCACCCCAGTTTTGTTGCCGGCGGCGTCATTGCCAAAGGCGAAGTCATGGCGCAGTTGGATGATGCCGATTATCAGGCTGCCGTGCTCTCGGCAGAAGCTGCCGTGGCCGCCGCCTATGCAGCACTGGAACAGGAAAAAGCCCTGGCGCGGGTCGCTGAGCAGGAGCTTCGTCACCTATCACCTGGCGAGGTCTCCGCTTTGGGATTGCGTAAGCCGCAGTTGCACAGCGCCGAGGCCGGCGTGAAGTCGGCCCAGGCCGCTTTGCAAAAGGCCAAGCGTGATCTGGAGCGTACCCAAATTGTCGCACCGTACGATGCGTTGGTGGTGAGCCGCAGTGTCGGTCTTGGTCAGGTAGTGTCCGCAGCAACGGCTTTGGGGGAGATATACAGTGTCGAGCAGGCCGAAATCCATGTACCGGTAGCTGGTTTCGACGCCCGCTTTTTACCGCAGCCGGTGGCTGGGATTCCAGCCGAAGTGCAGTTCGAAGGTCATTTGCGCCGTGCTGAAGTGGTACGTGATTTAGGGGTCATCCACGGTCAGACCCGTATGGGGCACCTGGTAGTACAGGTGGATGATCCCTACAGCCTGAACTCGGCGCAGCCGGTGCTGCGTTTTGGTCACTACGTCGAAGTGGTGCTGTCTGGCCAAACGCATCCGGCTTTGTTTGAAGTGCCGCAGGACTCGGTACAAAACCAACAAGTGTGGTTACTGAATGAAGACAATACCCTGCGCCGTCAGCCGGTGCAGGTGGTACGGCAGGAAGGCAAAAGCGTGTTGATTGAGCAAGGCCTGCAAGCCGGTGACAAGCTGGTGTTGCTGGCACCCAGTTTTCCGCAGCCGGGCATGCAGGTGCGTACCGACATTAATGGCAGTGAACTGGCGAAGGTGGAGTAACGCATGGATTACATCGATCCGAAACGGGGTATTATTGCCTGGTTTGCCAATAATCCAGTCGCTGCCAATCTGATGATGGTATTTATTTTGGTGATGGGCTTTGTCACCTACAACAGCATTCAACGGCAGATGTTTCCGCAAGTAGAAGTGAACTACGTTCATATCAACGCCACCTTTCGGGGCGCCGCACCGCAGGAGATTGAAGAAGGCATCCTGATTAAAATCGAGGAGGCCTTGCAAGATATTGAGGGCATTAAACGGGTGCGCAGTTTTGCCTGGCGTGGAGCCGGGCGCATCAGCGTTGAGCTGGAAGTGGGCGAGGACATCAGCAGCCGGTTGGATCAAATCAAGCTGCGGGTCGACTCTATCGGTACTTTCCCGGCAGGCATGGAGCCACTGACGATTTACCAGGTTGAGTGGCGTCAGCAAGCGGTCGAGCTGGTGCTGACCGGCAGTGAGGATTCACTGGAGCTAAAAGCACTTGGACGTGAAATCCAAAACGAGCTGTTGCTGCTGGATCAGATCAACTTTGTCAATTTCAACTCGATGCCAGCCTGGGAAGTGGCGGTGGAAATCTCGCCGGAAACGCTGCAGCGCTATAACCTGAGCTTGCAGGATGTCAGCCGTTCCATTCGTAATTATTCCGATAATTTGTCGGCCGGTATGATCCGCAGTGAGTCCGGCATGATCACCATCCGCTCGGAGCAACGTGCTTACCGGGCGGACGAATTTGCCCGTATTCCGGTCATTTTGGGACCTCAGGGCGAGCGGGTATTGTTGGGCGATATTGCCAGCATCTATGATGGTTTCGAAGAACGGGTCAACTACATGCGCAGCAATGGCAAAAATGCTGCCTTTTTGCAGATTGAGGCTTCCAGTACCCAATCCTTACCGGATGTGGCCCGCAGTGTGCATCAGTACATTGCGTTTAAAAATGAACAATTGCCGGAAGGGTATCAACTGGATGCACTGGTCGATATGACCTATTACCTGAATGGCCGTCTCAACATGATGTGGAGCAACCTGTTGCAGGGCTCGGTACTGGTATTCTTAATGCTGATGCTGTTTTTGCGGGTCAAGGTCGCCTTTTGGGTGATGCTGGGTTTACCGATCGCCTTTTTAGGTGCCATCTGGCTGATGCCGTTTGCCGGTGTTACCATCAACATCGTGACTCTGTTTGCCTTTATCATGGTGCTGGGTATCGTGGTGGATGATGCCATTGTGATAGGGGAGAGTGCTTATCACGAGACAGAACAAAAGGGCCACAGTGTCGATAACATCGTACGTGGTGCCCGACGGGTCGCCACCCCGGCCACCTTCGGTGTCTTGACCACCATCGCCGTGTTTGCCCCCTTCATGTTTGCCCAGGGTATGGAGTCGAATGAGTTCCGTAACATTTCCATTGTGGTGGTGCTTTGTCTGATCTTTAGCCTGATCGAGTCCAAACTGATTTTACCGGCGCATTTGGCGCACAGCAAAATCAAACCCTTGGCCAAAGAGCACTGGCGCAGCCGCTTCCAGCAACGCTTCCAGTACTTTATTGAACAACGCTATCAGCCTTTTTTACAGCGCTGCATCAGCCATCGTTATGCGACTCTGGCGGCCTTTGTCGCCTTGTTGATGGTCAGCATTGCGCTGATGGCGTCCAATCATCTGCGGGTGGTGATGATGCCGCCGGTACCACACGATTATCCGCAAATCCGCTTTGAAATGCACCAAAACGCCTCCGAGCAGCAAACGCTGGAAAGCTTACTGGCGATTGAAGCCATGATTTACCAGCAGGAACAGCGGGTTCGGGAAGAAACCGGTAAGCCATTGGTGCAGGATGTATTTGCTTTTTTAAACAGTCAAACCAGCGGCCAGGTAGTGGTTACGCTAGTGGCTGAGGATGATCGGCCTTTCAATGCTTTTACCTTATCACGGCGCTGGCGGGAGAACATGCCAGAGCTACCGGGTGTGCGGCTGATCCGGGTGCAGGATGATGTCATGACCATGGGCGGACAGAACAATCTGGAATACCGCTTGTTTGGCCGTGATATTGATCAGTTGAACCAGGCAGGCCTTGCCTTGATTGCGGATCTGGCCAAAATTCCTGGCGTGTTTGATTTAAGTTCCACCATTGACTCTGCTGGCAAAGAACTGAATTTACAGTTAAAGCCGGTGGCGTATCAGCTGGGCTTAACGCCAGCCGATTTAGCTGCGCAGGTTGGCTCTGGTTTTTACGGCCTGGAAGCGCAGCGCATGATCCGTGATGGTGATGAGGTGCGGGTGATGGTGCGTTACCCACGCTTGCAACGCGAGCAAATCGCGGCGCTGGATTACAGCAAGGTTCGCTTGCCATCCGGTGACTTTGTACTGCTTGGTGATGTCGCTGAGCTGGTCGAAACACCCGGGATTTCCCGTATTAACCGCGAGAATGGTTTTCGAACTGTGCGGGTTTCGGCCAATGTTGATCAGGCTCAGGTCACCACGTCGGAGGTGGTACGACTGGTACGCTCTGAAGTGATGCCAGAATTGTTAGAGCGCTTCCCTGGCGTACGGACGGAGCTGGGCGGCCAGATTGAAGAGCAGCAGCGGCAGCGCGATCAGATGTTCCTGTATATGATTGCTGGCTTGCTGATGGTTTATATTTTATTGGCCATTCCGCTGAAAAGCTACAGCCAGCCGCTGATTGTGATGTCGGTGATCCCGTTCGGTATGATTGGTGCCGTATTGGCGCACTTTGTGCTGGGGATGAATTTGTCGCTGTTTTCCTTCTTCGGCATGATTGCCGCCGCCGGGGTGGTGATCAACGACAGTTTGGTACTAACCGATTACGTCAATCAGTCGCGGCGGGAAGGTTTATCACTGGCAGACTCGGTGGTGCGGGCCGGTAAAATGCGTTTTCGCGCCATTTTGTTGACCTCACTGACTACCTTTTTTGGTTTGGTGCCGATTATGTTTGAAACCAGCCTGCAAGCACAGTTTGTCATCCCAATGGCGGTATCATTAAGCTTTGCGGTGTTGTTTGCCACTTTAATCACGCTGGTGCTGGTGCCTTGTTTGTATCTGATTCTGGAGGATATGAAACGTCCTTTCAGGGCACTCAAACGCCGGCTTTTTGGCAGCCCGGCTGCCTACGAAGCCTAAAATAAAGCGGGCAGCTTGTGCTGCCCGCGCTGCGTTTGCGATACCCCGCTCCGTTTTCAGGACAGATGCTGCTTGTGCCCACCCAGGTCCCTGCTTATGCTGAACCCTCCTACAATAATAAAAGGCCTGTTTCATGCGGAAAATTGTCGTACTGCTGCTTAGTTGCCTGACAGCTTCGCTGCATGCCCAGCAAGGGCTGCAAGCCTTTGTTGGTGCCACCTTACTGCCTATCGATGGTCCGGCTATTCCAAATGGCACTCTGTTGGTGCAAGATGGCCGCATTAGTGCCATTGGCGCCAATGTACCGATCCCGGCGGCTGCCAGCATCCACCGTATGGATGGCAAAATCATTATGCCAGGCCTGGTGGATACGCATTCGCACATCGGTCAGGTAGCTGGTGCCGACAGCAGCGCACCTATTCAGCCGGATGTGCGGGCGCTGGACTCCATCAACAGCCGCCACGCCGGTTTGATGAAAGCCAAAGCCGGTGGCATCACCACCGTCAATGTGATGCCAGGCTCCGGCCATTTACTGAGCGGCCAGACCAATTATCTAAAATTACGCAATGGCAGCAGTGTTGAAGCTCTGGCCATTCGAACCGAGTCGGGGGCGATGGCTGGCGGCATTAAAATGGCCAATGGCACCAATCCACTGCGCGCTTCGCCTTTTCCTGGCACCCGTGGCAAAGCGGCTGCTTTGATGCGCGCCCAATTGGTGGCGGCCAAAGAGTACTGCGATAAAAAAGGCAGCGATTCGCCGCCACCTCGTCATATCGGTCACGATGCCTTGTGCGAAGTGTTCGCCGGTGAGCGCATCGTGCACCATCACACCCATCGCCACGACGACGTCCTGACGGTGTTGCGGCTGGCGGATGAGTTTAATTTCCGGGTAGTGTTGCATCATGTCAGTGAAGGTGCTTTGGTCGCCGATGCCATTGCCAAAGCTGGCGTGGCGGCTTCCATCATTCATATCGACAGCCCTGGTGGTAAACTGGAAGTCATGAACTTACTGCCGGATAACGGCAAGGTATTAGCCGATGCAGGGGTGTTGCTGGCCTATCATACCGACGATCCTATTACCGATTCGCGTTTATTCCTGCGCTCTGCTGCTATGGGCGTGCGATTTGGTCTGGACAGAGACACAGCGCTGCGGTCAGTCACGTTAAATGGCGCCAAAATGCTGGACTTGCAAGATAGAGTCGGCAGCCTGACGGTTGGCAAAGACGCTGATTTCATTGTGCTGAGCGGTGATCCACTCAGTGTCTATACCCGGGTGGAGCAAACCTGGGTCGAGGGTGTGAAAGTGTTTGATCTGGCAGATCCTGAGCAGGCACTCTTTGCTACCGGCGGTTATGGGGCCGGTCGTGATCAGGTGGCCAGTGAGGTACTGCAGTTGGAGGCAGCACAATGAAAGGTGCATTGAAAAAAACAAGCTACTTGCTGGGTCTGAGCCTGGTGGCTGCTAATCTTCAGGCGGAAACGCTGGTGGTGCTGGCAGAGCGGATTTATACCCAGGCTGGCCCGGTGATTGAAGCAGGCGCTATTGTGGTCGAAGATGGCAAAATACGTCAGGTCGGTCGTCAGAGCCAGCTGCGTTTGCCGGCTGGTGCCAAAACCTTGCAAGCGGCCGTGGTCACACCGGGTCTGATAGATGCCCGCACTGTGGTTGGCCTGGCCGGTTATCTAAACCAGCCGCACGATCAGGATCAACTGGAAACCTCGGCCGCCATGCAGCCGCAACTGCGCGCTCTGGATGCGTTTAATGCCCGCGAACGTCTGGTGGACTGGGTGCGCAGCCTTGGTGTGACCACCTTTCATACTGGTCACGGCCCGGGTGCACTGATTTCCGGCCAGACTATGGTGCGCAAAAGCCATGGTAATCATGTTGATGATGGCATGATGCAACCATTGGCGATGATTGCCGCCCAGCTTGGTCCTGGTGCCTTTGGTGCAGAAAACCGCAGCCCGGGCACCCGCTCGAAGCAAATTGCCATGCTGCGACAGCAATTGATCCGGGCGCAGGAGTATCAGCAAAAGCAGCAAGAAGCGCAGGAAGGCAAAGCGCCGAGTCGCGATCTGGAACTGGAGGCTCTGGTTGGCGTGTTGAATGGCAGTACACCTTTGCTGATCACCGCCTATCGGGAACAGGATATGCAGTCGGCGCTGAGGATTGCCGAAGAGTTTGGCATTCGTATCGTGTTGGATGGTGCTGCGGAAGCTTATCTGATGCTGGATGCGATTAAAGCGGCTCAGGTGCCGGTGATCTTGCACCCGACCATGGCCCGGCAGTTTGGTGAGCTGGAAAATGCCAGCTTTATCACGGCGCAAAAGTTACACCAGGCCGGTATTCCGTTTGCTTTGCAAAGTGGCTACGAGCGTTATGTGCCGAAAACCCGGGTGGTACTGTGGGAAGCGGCTATTGCCGCGGCTTATGGCCTGCCGTATGAGGTGGCACTGGCGTCGATTACCATTGATGCGGCCCGCATCTTAGGCATTGATGAGCGGGTGGGCTCCATTGCCGTTGGTAAGGATGCCGATCTGGTGCTCTATACCGGCGATCCTTTTGAGTACACCACTCAGGTCAGCCAGGTGATCATCAATGGTCAGTTGGTCAGTACCGAGCCGCATTAACGCTCGGTAGCGGTCACCCTTGCTACAAAAGATCCCTGGGCCAGTTTGGTGTGAACCAACTGGCCTTTTTCCAATGCGGCGCTGTTGGTTATCACCTGGTTCTGCTCATCAAAACTGATGCTGTAGCCACGCGCCAGCGTTGCCAGCGGACTGACCGTATCCAGCCGGGCCAGTAGCAATTGCCAGCGCTGCTGTTGCTGCTGCAGCCGCTGTTGCATCGCGCGGCCAAGCAATCGTTGTTGCTGTGCAAGTTGCTGTTGATGCTGCTGCAGTTTTTTGGCCGGTGATAGTGCACTGAGCTGACGGCTCAGGCTGGCTTGCTGTAGGGCCAGTTGTTGCAAGCGTTGTTGCAGGCGGCGCAGCAGTTGGCTACCAAGCTCGTCCAGCCGCTGTTGTTGCTGTTGCAGTTGCCTCGAAGGGTGCCTGGCCTGCAGTCGCTGGGCCAGTTGTGCTACTTTGGGCGCAAAGCGCTGCAGCTGCTGGCGCTGCGCCTGCACCAAAGCCCGCTGCAGTCGCTGCAGCCGCTCCAGTAAATGCAACTGATCGCTGGAGACCAGCTCGGCGGCGGCCGATGGGGTGGCAGCGCGGATATCGGCGACAAAATCACTGATGGTGACATCAATCTCATGACCAACGGCGCTGACAATAGGTACCGGGCTTTTTGCAACCAGCCGGGCCAGTTGTTCGTCGTTAAAGCACCAGAGATCTTCCAGCGAGCCACCGCCACGGCCAATGATAATGGCATCCACTTCGTTGCGTTGATAGGCAAGGCTAAGCGCCTGACACAGCTGACCGGCAGCGCTGGCACCTTGCACCAGGCTGGGATAAATAATCACCTGCATACCCGGTGCCCGGCGTTTAAGCACAGTAAGAATATCGCGAATTGCCGCGCCGGTCGGCGAGGTGACTACCCCTAAGCGCTGGATCATGGCGGGTAACGGCCGCTTGCGTTCACTGGCCAGGAAGCCCTCGGCCAGTAACCGTGCTTTGACTTGTTCAAACTGCAATTGCAGTGCACCACTGCCGGCATCTTCCAGCAATTCTGCCAGCAACTGGTATTCGCCGCGCGGCTCGTACACACTGATGCGGGCTTTGATCAGCACCTGCTGGCCATTTTGTGGCTTGATGCTGGCCATGCGATTGCTCTGGCGAAACATGGCGACTTTGACCTGAGCGCCGCTGTCTTTGAGTGAAAAATACCAGTGGCCAGAGGCCGCGGCGACAAAGTTAGACACCTCTCCCTGCAACCAGATGCGCTGAAATTGCTGTTCCAGCACCATACGGACTTCGCTGTTTAAACGAGAAACAGTGTAAATGTCTTTGTTTTGCATGCCGATATCAGAGGTTGCCTGTACTTTGCGCCTTACTCTATCACAAAAGTAAAAAATCGTTTGTTCCAAAGGCGAAAAAGCGCTAAAATTGCGCCGCAACATTCCTTTGGTTTTTCCCAAGAAGCGAGATTGTTGCGATGCTCAGGATCATGAAAGAAGCCCTCACCTTTGACGACGTGTTACTGGTTCCGGCGCACTCCACCGTACTACCCCATACTGCCGATTTACGCACTCAGCTGACCGACAGCATTCATCTGAATATTCCGATGGTCTCCGCCTCAATGGATACCGTGACCGAAGCTCGCCTGGCAATTGCTTTGGCGCAGGAAGGTGGCTTGGGTTTTATCCACAAAAACATGACCATCGAAGAGCAAGCCTCGCATGTTCGTCGGGTGAAAAAATACGAAAGTGGTGTGGTATCCGATCCGGTGACGGTATCGCCGGATATGACGGTCCGTGAAGTGCAGGCCCTGGCACAGCAACACGGCTTCTCAGGCTTTCCGGTGGTGGATGCCAGCCACAATCTGGTCGGTATCGTGACCGGTCGTGATATGAGCTTTGAAGCCAGTGCCGGTACCAAAGTCTCTGAACTGATGACACCAAAAGAGCAGCTGGTCACTGTGAATGAGCAATCCTCACGTGAAGAAGCTTTTAAGCTGATGCACAAGCACCGGATCGAAAAAGTACTGGTGGTGGACGATGCCTTTAAATTAAAAGGCCTGATCACCGTACGCGATTACTACAAAGCGGCCAGCAAGCCAAATGCCTGTAAAGACGAATTGGGCCGGCTGCGGGTTGGCGCTGCGGTTGGCGTAGGCGCTGGTACCGACGAGCGCATTGCTGCGCTGGTCGAAGCCGGTGTCGATATTCTGCTGATTGATACTTCGCATGGCCATTCGCAGGGTGTGATTGACCGGGTGAAGCAAACCCGTGCCCAGTACCCGGATCTGCAAATTGTTGCAGGCAACGTCGCGACTACCGAAGGTGCTAAAGCGCTGGCGGAAGCCGGTGCCAATGCGGTGAAAGTGGGCATCGGCCCTGGCTCTATTTGCACCACCCGTATTGTGACCGGCTGTGGCGTACCACAGATCACTGCGATTGCTGATGCGGTCGAAGGCGTGAAAGGCACGAACGTTAAGATCATCGCCGATGGCGGTATCCGCTTCTCCGGTGATGTTGCCAAAGCGCTGGTCGCGGGTGCCCATTGCGTGATGGTGGGCTCGATGTTTGCCGGTACCGAAGAGTCGCCGGGCGAAGTGGAGCTGTATCAGGGCCGTTATTACAAGTCCTACCGGGGTATGGGCTCTTTGGGTGCCATGTCCCAGCGCCATGGCTCGTCCGACCGTTATTTTCAGGGCAGCGACAATACCGAGAAGCTGGTGCCGGAAGGCATTGAAGGCCGAGTGGCTTACAAGGGGCCGATTGAGAACATCATTCACCAGCAAATGGGCGGGCTGCGCTCAGCCATGGGCCTGACGGGCAGTGAGTCTATCGAGGTGCTGCGTACCAAGCCACAGTTTGTCAAAGTGACCGCTGCCGGTATGGGTGAGTCGCATGTGCACGATGTGCAAATTACCAAGGAAGCGCCGAATTATCGTATGGGGTAAAGGCTGCGTTTCACAGCGGCTGGCACTTGCCAGCCGTTTGCTTTCACAACGATTGGATTTAAAAAGGTCACTATGAGCAAAAACATTCATCTGCACCGCATTCTGATCCTGGATTTCGGATCCCAGTACACCCAGCTGATTGCCCGTCGCATTCGTGAGATCGGGGTGTACTGTGAACTGTGGGCCTGGGATGTTACCGAGGAGCAAATCCGCGACTTCAACCCAACCGGCATTATTTTATCCGGAGGCCCGGAAAGTGTCGCTGCGGCTAACTCCCCACGGGCACCGCAGTATGTGTTTGAGGCCGGCGTGCCTATTCTTGGCATCTGCTACGGCATGCAAACCATGGCCGAGCAACTGGGCGGTAAAGTATCCTGCTCCGATATGCGTGAGTTTGGTTATGCTCAGGTCGAAGTCATCGCTAAAAACCGTCTTTTTGCCAACATCGAAGATCACATCAGCGCCAGCAACACTGCACTGGTCGATGTTTGGATGAGCCATGGCGATAAAGTCATCGAGATCCCGCCAGGTTTTGAAACCGTGGCCCGCACCGACACTTGCCCGCATGCAGGTATGGTTGACGAAGCGCGCCAGTTCTATGGGGTGCAGTTCCACCCGGAAGTGACCCATACCCGCCAGGGCCTGCGGATGCTGGAACATTTCGTGGTCGATATCTGCTGCTGTGAAAAACTCTGGACACCAGCTTCGATCATCGAAGACGCCATCCTGCGGATTCGTGAGCAGGTCGGCGAGGATCAAGTGATCCTGGGCTTATCCGGCGGTGTCGACAGCTCGGTCACCGCTATGCTGCTGCACCGAGCTATCGGTGAGCAACTGACCTGCGTTTTTGTTGATAACGGCTTACTGCGCTTAAACGAAGCCAAGCAGGTAATGGATATGTTTGGCAACCACTTTGGCCTGAACATCATCCATGTCAGTGCCGAAGATCGCTTTCTGGATGCGCTGGCAGGCCAGAACGATCCGGAGCAAAAGCGTAAAACCATTGGCCGGGTGTTTGTCGAAGTGTTCGACGAAGAATCGCAGAAGCTAAAAAATGCCCGCTGGCTGGCACAAGGCACCATCTATCCGGATGTGATTGAATCAGCAGGCTCAGCCACCGGCAAAGCCCATGTCATTAAATCGCATCACAATGTTGGTGGCCTGCCAGAACATATGAAAATGGGCCTGGTCGAGCCACTGCGCGAGCTGTTTAAAGACGAAGTGCGCAAAATCGGATTAGAGCTGGGCTTGCCGTACGACATGCTCTACCGCCACCCGTTCCCTGGCCCAGGCCTGGGTGTGCGGGTACTTGGCGAAATCAAAAAAGAGTACTGCGACTTGCTGCGCCGGGCCGATGCGATTTTTATCGAAGAGCTGCACAAAGCGGACTTGTACCACAAAGTCAGCCAGGCCTTTGCCGTCTTCCTGCCGGTACGCTCGGTCGGGGTGATGGGCGACGCCCGTAAGTACGACTGGGTAATTTCGCTGCGGGCCGTTGAAACCATTGACTTTATGACCGCCCACTGGGCTCACCTGCCATACGATATGCTGGGTAAGGTCTCTAACCGTATCATCAATGAAATCGACGGTATTTCCCGCGTGGTGTACGACATCAGCGGCAAACCACCAGCGACCATTGAGTGGGAATAAATCCCATTAGATAAGCAATCAAACCCCGGTTCAGATACCGGGGTTTTTGTTGGTTCCATAACCGGAACTGTTTTGCAAAGTTTGGATTTTTAATAGTTTACCGAGCCTTGTACAGAATATATGAAAATCAGTTTTCGAGCTGGCGCATAAATATAATGTTAGCGCTATATAATTAAGGAAGAACAATGAAGAAAATAATTTATGGATTACTGCTGCTCATAATGGGAAGCCACTGGAGTAGCTGGGCTGCAGCGCGCCTCCCTGTACTGCAAGAACTGGTGATTGATAGTGTTGTGCTTGGCGAAAAACGTGACCTAGTGATTTATCTGCCTGAGGGTTATCAAAATAGTCAGGAGCGTTATCCGGTGTTGTACCTGACCGATGGCGACATTCAGGGCCCACATACGGCCGGTACGGTAGATTATTTAGCAAAATTCGAGCAGTTGCCGCCAATGATTGTGGTCGGTATTGTGAACCCGCGAGAAACTCGCGAAAGAGATCTGACGGTGACCAGTGCAGAGAAGCAAAACCCAAATCAACTGGAAAATGCAGATAGATTTTTAGATTTTGTTGAGAACGAAGTGATTCCTTTTGTGAAACGACAGTACCGTACTCTGGACTATCAAATACTGTCGGGTACGTCGCATGGTGGTCAGTTTGCTATCAATGCATTGGTGAAACGACCTGGCTTGTTTAATGCTGTTATCGCCATCAGCCCGTCTTTATATTGGAATAGCCATCAATTGCTTGTATTAGCTGAGCAGGCTTTAAAAAGCGAGCAGTTGCAAGGGCGCTTGTATGTGTCGATAGCTAATGAAGAACCAACCATGACAGAGTCGTATCAACGGTTTGTTGATTTGCTAGCTCGTTATCCATCTGACAAGTTGGTCGTCGCGTCCCAGACTTTTAGCAACGAAACCCACAATACGACCGTGTTGCAAGGCCAATATGCCGGGTTGAAACATATATTTTCAGAGTGGGCTATTCCAGAAGGTGAGCCTAAAACGTTGGCAAATTTGCAGGCAAAATTTGCTAGTCGCTCGAAGCTACTCAAAACTGTCATCATGATCCCGCAAGATAAAGCCAACGGTTACGCTGGGTGGCTGCAATATTTAAACCGGCAAGACGATGCGTTGGCATTACTGAAGTGGAATCGAGCAAATTATCCTCAATCTTTGAATGCCCATACAGCCTTAATTAAGGCTTACTTACATTTCAAAATGGCAGAAGATGCCAAAGCAGCACTTAAAGATGCATTGAAGACGTTAAATGAGCTTAGCCCTGAACAAAAAGCACAGCTTGAGGCTTTGTTTACTTAGCATGTATTCGAGTTTAGATGCACTAACAATTGCCATCAAAACCACAGAGCGGAGCGCGGCAGTCCAACAAGGCGATGAAAAGGCGCTTTCTGGTTTGTGGAGCATCCTGAAGTAAGGGTGTTTTTTAGCGCTGGTGTGGGGCCTATTATCTAAAGCGTTAGCCAAAACAAGGATAGATAACTTTGAGAGCAACAGGGATAAAACTTAAATTTCGTACGGTAATTGCCGCTGTATTGGCTCTACTAGCCGCTTTATCGGTAGCTGCTGCGGAACCTTTGCATCATTGGCAGCAAAAGCTTGAGCAATCCACGTTTTCCGGAACGGTACTCGTTGCAAACTCTAATGCCATTATTTTCCATCAAAGCTTTGGCTTCGCGGACAGAAAAATCAACGCGCTTTTGATGAGCACACTGTTTTTGATATTGGCTCAGTGACCAAGCAGTTTACCGCAACGGCCATTATGTTGCTGGTAGAGCAAGGGAAGTTATCACTCTCCGATACCATCGATAAATTCTTTCCAGATGTGCCTGCTGATAAAAAGAATATTACAATCCATCATTTACTTACAAATTCCTCTGGATTGCCAAGTGAAATCCATTACTACGGTTACGGCTGGGTAATTTCAAACCCGGCTGAAGAGTTTACAAGTGTTTGGCACGATGGCTCGAATAGCTACTCGTTTGCAACTTTCCACTTTTACCCTGACATTGACTTGTTCATACTAACTGCATCAAATGATCGTGATAATTATCCCTACCCGTTGATGACGGAGATGAGGAAATCGATGCAGCACATGGTGGCTATCAATTCAGCCGAGCACTGCTGTGTCGGCTGATTGAAGCGTTGGCCTCTGCGTATCCACTTCATGATTATTTTGTCGTGGTAGCATTAGGGCTTGCTACAGAGTTAGGATATTAGGGGGGAGGCCGCTTCGGGCTTTCAATGCTTGGCAAAGAGTAATCACCGAAAGTTGTGGCTTGGTGTATAGTGATAGCAATAGAAGGATGGCAATGGGTGTCCTGGGACAACCTATAAATTTTGGAGTTAGCATGTTAGACGATAAACGACAGGAAGAGGAGCGTCTGCAAGTCCTCAAAGGATATGAGATTCTTGACACTCCCCCAGATGGCGCTTTTGACCGCATAACGGCACTTGCGGCCCGCTTTTTTCAGGTTCCGATTGCTACAGTCTCTCTTGTCGATGAAGATCGCATTTGGTTCAAATCGAGGTTTGGTTTAAGCGCGACGGAAGTCGAGCGTGCTCCAGGTTTATGCGCATCAGCCATATTCAGTGACAAAGCGTACGTTGTCAAAAATGCGATTGATGATCCCCGAAGCTTGGCGAACCCCTTAGTAGTGGGGGCATTGGGTCTTCGTTTCTATGCGGCCGTGCCACTCGTTACTCATGATGGTCACAGGCTTGGTACGATGAATGTTATTGATTTCGAACCCAGGGATTTTAACGCCGAGAACGAAGCTGCGTTGGTTGAGTTTGCCGGTCTCGTTATTGATCAGATGGAAGTTCGTCTCGCCGCACACAAGGCGATCGGCAGCCTGACGACACTAATTAAGACAGTCCCTGAACTCGGCATTGACGAGGTCGCCACAGTCTGTGCATGGACCAAGAAGATCCTCATCGACGGCGTATGGTATTCTTTTGATGAGTTTTTGTCCCAAAAGCTTGGGTTGACGATTACTCACAGCATCCATCCCGACGCGGCCAAGGGGTTCTAGTGCTCTTTCCAGTTAATTATGAACCGGTCATAATTAATTGGAAAGAGCCCTAGTAACACTCGAATCACGGCAACAACCTCATGACTTTTTAAAGACATCACACTCGGTTATAATTTGGAGCGCAATCCTAGTAATGGGGGGATGCTGTGGGAGGTCGCCACATTGGGGAAAATATTGCATATGCATGTTTTAAGCTATAGTACGCAGTTGCTGGTTTTTCCGCGTTAAACTCCGAAACTTACCGGCTATTGCATGCCCTGATGCAATTATGCAACCAACTTGCTATGCCAACACAGCAGTTTGAGACACGTTTTAACATCCGGATTTGCTCATAATTCCCAAGTATTCATTTGAGGAAAAAGCATGTCCACAGAACGTAGTTACGAAGTTGATATCATCCGAATGGCAGCATTAGTTGGTATCTGTCTGGTTAATGTGCCCTTTATGGCTTTACCCATATCCGAGATATTCAGCGTGCCAGCAAACACTGCAGATCGGTTGGCGGCATTTATCATTGAAGTTTTTTTCCAGTTTAAGTTCTTTTTACTTTTTTCGTTTATTTTTGGCTGGGGTATGGCAATACAACTGAACCAGGCTGAAAAGAAGGGCTATAACTTTAACCAGCGCTATTGGCGCAGGATGTTGGGGCTGATGCTGTTGGGTGTGTTACACGCGAGTTTAGTGTTTAGTGGTGACATCCTTGTGTTATATGCGCTATTTGGCAGTCTGCTTTGGTTGGTAAAAGAAACCGATAGCCATAAATTACTGCGCACGGCTATTTGGATGATCCCGCTAAGTTTAATATGTTTAAGCGGTTTGGCGTTTATTTTGGCAGAGGTATTAGCAGGTGAAATACCAGAACCTGAGTATAGCCTTGGTGGTCACTACACTGAAACCCTGTTGGCAAGGCTATATGATTGGCCGGTAACCTTTATTGCGCTGCTGTTGATACAGGGCCCGCTGGTCTTTGCTGCCTTCACGTGCGGCTTAGCCGCCGGGAAAAGTCATTTCTTTCAGCCGGGCCATAGGGCGTTTAGCAAACTTGAAAAGGCCACTCCCTGGTTGCTTGCGCTAGGTTTACCGCTGAATGTTTTGTACGCATTGGCCATGAAAGATTACCTGACGTCGGATTGGCTTCAATTCCTCGGGTTCATTGCTATTGCAGTAGGCGCACCTATGCTATCGGCAGTATACCTTTACGTGTTGATCCGGCTTGCCCGAGGCGTAACATACATCCCTAAAGTGTTGATCTTAGCTGGGCAAAACTCACTGTCCAGCTATGTGTTGCAAGGGATCATTGCAGGCTTGGTTTTTGCTGGTTATGGTCTTGGCTGGTTCGGCCAATTCGGTTATTTTTCCTTACTGAGTATTGCCAGCATCATAGCCCTTATTGCCATGCTACTGGTGGGTGTTTACGCGAAGTTTTTCCAACGTGGCCCGCTGGAAACGGTACTGCGGAAAATTAGTGGGGCCTGAAGCAAAACATTGCGCCGGGTCATCGTTAATCCACAATGGGCAGCTGAAATAACAAGGTGGCACCGTGCTCATCACTACCTGCTAATAACTGCTCTGTAAAGTAACCGTCTGAATCTATTGCCAGGCCGCGCTGCATGGCAATAGTAAATAAGCCATCGACAGCGGCTAAGTAGCCAACTGCACTCCTTAAGGTTACCACCGCAGATAAATAAAACCCTTCTTTTAGCAGAAAATTGTGGCTGCACGCTTCAGCATCTAAGTCGCACACTCTCACGTCAATATGTTGCCATGCAAGGTCTAGCTGATTAACGGGGTTAAGTACCATTAGACTTGCACATCCCGCACCAAATTGTTCAGCCAGTACTTGCCAATCGCAATTATCCACCTCGAGTATTTTTGCGCTGCGCTGGCTCACCCATAACAACTCAGCCGGAATATTCTCTGCCAGGGCTTGTTCCATAGTACCCTGCATAAAGGGTTGAGCAAGCTTCGCCATTAAATCAGCAGTTTGTTGCGGAGTAGCGTGAGTTGCCATCTGCTTGATTGCTTTTGCAGTATGCCCTAATGTGCGTTTTAACGCTTTGGCAAGTGCTTGTGATTCAGAAAAACCTGATTTATGTGCGATATCGGTAATACTCTGCTCAGGAAACCTGAGCAACTGCTCGGTAGCAAACTGCAGGCGCAACCGGCTTAAGTAATGCCCTGGGGTTTCGTTAAATAAGGCTTTAAACTGCCGGTGAAAATGTGACGGAGAAATCGCACTTTGCCGCGCAATTTGCTCCCAGGTAAGCTGCAGTGCTAACCCTTGGTGCATTAACTCCAGCGCCTGCATAAAACGCCGTCGTATATGCGAGGGCAGCGGCGCCAGCAACGCCGCTTCGGGGATTAAATTGTAATTTCCCGGCTGATTGTTCGGCATGATACCTTGTCTAACTTAGGTAAGTTAGCTTAACGTTTAAGCTCTGGTGGCCTATGCCACGCTTAAACACTTACACTGGCTTGGCTAGCACCACTCAGGCATTCACGTAAGTGTAGCATAGAGCCCCTGCGCTTTAAGCTGTTAGTTGTTAGTGAAATTTATAATTACCCGCACTATCGCCCCCACAACGTATATACTGTTCCGTGTGACGTCCACTCACTTGTGACTGTTTGTTTTGGTGCTCTCAGTACCGCCGTGTACGTGATCCGTATGCACGGTGGTGTGGGATAAGGGGCGCTTTGAGGCGCCTCGCTATCCTGATTGGCTAACTAGTAAGCATTGCAGCAACAAAACAAGAATGACTTCCCGATAAAATTAACGAGTTCGTTTTGTCGGTGCAGCCTACAACCTTCGCAACCGGAAGCTTAAAATGATGTTGAACCTGCTGTTGGTCGCTATCGGCGTTTTGTGTCTCACTGCTGGTGGCGAGGCACTTATCAGAGGATCCTTGGCAGCCGCGAACCGGTTGGGTATTTCACCTCTGCTTAGCGGCTTGCTTATCGTTGGTTTTGGTACCTCTGCTCCTGAGTTGGTAGTGTCCATTGATGCGGCTCTTAGTGAGCGACCCGATATTGCCGTGGGGAACGTGGTAGGCAGTAATATCGGCAACATCCTGTTGATTCTGGGCTTGTGTGCGCTGATATCGCCCCTTGCTGTCAAGCCGCTGGTCTTGCGGCGTGATGGTGTCACGGTTGTGGCCGCCAGCATTTTGTTTCTTATGCTTGTTGGTGGGGATGCTTTGGCCAGATCGGATGCCGCCATATTCCTTTTGATGCTCATCGCTTATCTGAGCTGGGCTTATTGGACTGAGCGCAGCGGAGTCGCGCCATCCGCAGGGTTGCACATCGCTGAAGGAGAAGAAGTGGCCTCTTTGCCAAAAACAACGCTATGGATCGTTATGGCGGTTGTGTTGGGTTTGGTTCTTTTGATCATCGGCTCTCAAGTACTGCTCAAGGGCGCTGTGGGCATAGCCGGGTCGCTTGGTGTATCAGAAGCTGTGATAGGTTTGACCCTGGTAGCGGTTGGTACATCTTTGCCTGAGCTTTCGATATCTGTTATCGCGGCCTTTCGCCGGCATGCCGATGTAGCGATTGGCAATATTCTGGGCAGCAATATTTTCAACCTCCTGGGAATACTTGGGATTTCCGCGTTGCTACAGCCGCTTCCTGTCCATGAGCGGATCCTGCAGTTCGACCAATGGGTCATGTTAGGAACGTCTTTGATTCTTTTGCTCTTTCTATATACGGGCAGTCGGTTAAGTAGACTCGAAGGTGGGTTACTGCTGCTGGGCTATGGTGTCTATGTTAGCCTGAGCTTTACGGTATTTGCTAGCTAACGGTAAGAGGCAGTCGCTGGCCTGGAAAGCCAGGCTAGCGTGTGAATACGGCCTGAAAACCAGGCGTAAGTGATCCATCGAACAGACCTACCTTTTAGCATTCGCTATGCTGGCTGCTTCCCCTCCATGCTGGGAGCCTGTTATTTTCCTTATTGTGAGCAAAATTATGCACCCTCATATGCGGCTGGCTGACTTTATCCGTGCAGAGACCGAGTCTATCTTGCAGGCCTGGGAGGCATTTGCCAAAACCATCCATCATGCCAGAGTTTTGAATAAAGCCGGGCTGCGCGACCATGCCAAAGACATGCTGCTGGAGATTGCCGATGATCTGGAATCCTATCAAAGTGAGGCCGAGCAGGTGGCAAAGTCGAAAGGTTGTGGCCCGGACGGGAGCGGGCTGTCATCGGCCGAGGTGCATGGTGGTGCTCGCCAGTCCAGTGGCTTCAGTGTGCTTGAGACTGTATCCGAGTTTCGAGCCCTGAGGGCCAGTGTGGTATCGTTATGGACCGACATTTATCCCACCATTACCGGCCAACAACTGAAAGATTTGACACGCTTTCATGAAGCGATCGATCAGGCGGTGGCCGAATCGCTCGAGCAGTACGCCACCATCAAAGAAATGGAAACCAGACTGTTTGGCGCTATTTTGCTGGCATCGCCGGATCCCATTTACGTGCTGGATCTTGAAGGTCGCTTTATCTACGCCAACAAGGCAACGGCTGATCTTTTTGCTATGGAGGTTAGCGCCATCCTGGGTAAATCCATTTTGGATCTTGGTTTTTCATTCGCGCAGGATTTTCAGCGCAATCTGGCGAAGGTCATTGCCGGGCAGTCGACCTTTCGGGGCAAGTTTGTGCATACCTTTGCTTCGGGCTTGGGTGAGCGCTTTGACTATCTGCTGGCGCCGGTACTGGACGAGCAGAAAAAAACCGAAGCTACGGTCTGTATTTCGCGGGATATTACCGAACAAGCACTGGCCGAAGAAAAAATCTGGCACAACGGCCACCACGATTTGTTGACCGGATTACCCAATCGACGGCTTTTTCTGGACCGGTTGGAGCAGGAGGTGAAGCATGCAAAGCGCAGTCGATTAACACTTGCTGTGCTTTTTTTGGATTTGGATGCCTTCAAAGCCGTCAACGATTCGCTTGGTCACGAGGCAGGGGACCGCTTGCTGACGGATGTCGCTAATCGGCTGATGGATTGCAGCCGGGATGAGGATACCATTGCCCGTTTAGGCGGCGATGAATTTACAGTGATCCTCAAAGGTGCCAAGCTGCTTCAGGATGTAGAGTTGGTGGCGCAGAACATGATTGATGAGCTGGTGCGGCCTTTTACCATAGCACAGCAGTTGGTGCGTATTTCCGTCAGCATTGGCATTGCGTTGTATCCCGATGATGCCTCTAAACCAGCGCAGTTGCTGGAAGCGGCAGACAAAGCAATGTACCAGGCTAAAAAAGCAGGTGCCAACCGGATGTGGTTTTACAACGCGGCAGATTAAAAACACTGCTGTGCTAATGTGGTCTGGTTGTTGCGTTGCCGGCGGGTTAGCCTGCCGACTGCCGCGGCTTTTCTTTTGCCTTTTTCCAATCCATGCTACATTACCCAGCATTATTCCGATGATTTTTCTGGTAGCAGAAATATATGACAGATACAGGCAAAACCGAGCCACAGCCACGTAAGGGCATCTATTTATTACCAAACCTGCTGACAACAGGCGGTTTGTTTTCCGGCTTTTATGCCATTATTTCTTCCATGAATGGCCACTTTGAAGCTGCCGCCATTGCTATCTTTGTGGCGATGATTTTCGATGGCCTGGATGGCCGGGTCGCACGCCTCACCAACACCCAGAGCGAATTTGGTGCTCAATATGACAGCATGGCCGATATGTTATCTTTTGGCATGGCACCGGCTATGGTGATGTACAACTGGGCGTTGTCCGATACCGGTAAGTTTGGCTGGTTGGCGGCCTTCTTGTTTGTGGCTTGTGCCGCGCTCAGGCTGGCCCGCTTTAATGCCAATTTGTCGGTAACGGATGGCCGCTTCTTTCAGGGGTTGGCAAGTCCGGCCGCAGCTGCCTTGATAGCAGGTTTGGTTTGGACTGGTGCTTATTATCAGTTGGATGGCAATGACTTCGGTTACCTGCTTGGGATCTTGACCATTATGGCCGGCTTGCTGATGGTCAGTAACTTCCGCTATCACTCCTTCAAAGATGTGAACTGGCGCGATAAAGTGTCTTTTGTCACCATTTTGCTGGTGGTACTGATTTTTGTGGTGATAGCAGCAAGGCCGGCTGAAATGCTGCTGCTGATTTTCCTGCTGTATGCCTGCTCTGGCCCTGTTACCACCATTCGCAGCGTTAATAAGCTCAAGTTGGAGCATGTGGTGGGAGATGTTACACCTGCTGATTTTGAAGAGCCAAAAGCGAAGGCGAATCAGGATGCGCCAGCCGAACAAGCAGAACAGGAACAAAAGTAACATTTTACTGCCTGAGATACCTTGTTCCAGGCGTGTTTCCAAAGTACAGTGAGCGGCAGGTTAGATGGCTGTCGCTCCTTAATACGAGCCTTCAATTGAGGAAGGATATCTGTTGAATTCACTTCTTAAACAACGCTTGGCTGCACTTTATGCTGCCGAGCATTTGCAAAGTATTGTTGGTATTCGCCGTGGTCTGGAGCGCGAGTGTTTGCGCATTCAACCTAATGGCACTCTGGCGGCTACGTCGCATCAAGCGGCCTTAGGCTCTGCTTTAACACATCCGCTGATCACTACGGACTTTTCTGAGACGCTGCTTGAGTTTATCACACCGGTTTCAACCGATATTGAGACCACCCTGGCGCAGTTAGCCGATGTGCATACCTTTACCCTGAAGCAGTTGGCCGATGAGCGTTTATGGCCGCTGAGCATGCCTTGTTACATCGCACATGAAGATGAAATTCAGCTCGCCCAGTACGGCAGCTCCAATGTCGGCCGGATGAAAACCTTGTATCGTCAGGGCTTAAAACGTCGCTATGGCAGCATGATGCAGGCGATCAGCGGGGTGCATTTTAATTTTTCGTTCCCAGCGGGTTTTTGGCCACACTTCGCCACTATTTCTGGTCGGACAGCGGCCAATCAGGCTTTTATTTCGGAGCAGTATCTGGCGCTGGTACGCAATTACAAACGTATGGCCTGGCTGATTGTGTATCTGTTTGGTGCTTCGCCGGCTTTGTGTAGCTCCTTTATCAAAGGCCGGCAGAGCAAGTACCCGTTCCAGCAGCTTGGTAAGGGGACTCTGTACCTGCCTTACGCCACTTCGCTGCGGATGAGTGATTTAGGCTATACCAACAGTGCGCAGTCGCGGCTGAAAGTTACCTACAACTCGCTGGATGAATACATCGCAGGCTTGCATCAGGCTATTACCCTTCCATCTGAGGAGTACGCCAGCATTCCTTGTGATGCTAAGCAGGGCTATCAGCAGCTGAACAGCAACATTTTGCAGATTGAAAACGAATTTTATTCCACCATCCGCCCCAAACGTACCACCGAAAGTGGCGAGCGGCCGACCTGCGCGTTGGCTGCACGCGGGGTTGAGTACATCGAAATACGGGCACTGGATGTCAATCCATTCAGTCCGGTCGGTGTCAGTGCCGGGCAAATGCGCTTTTTGGATGTGTTTTTATGCTATTGCCTACTGCAAGACAGCCCAGATTTAAGTCATGAAGAGCAGTTGGTCACCGAGCAAAACCTAAAAAAAGTGGTCACTGATGGCCGCCGCCAAAATCTGGAGTTGTTGCAGCAGGGCCAACCGCGCCTGATGCTGGATTGGGCTGAAGAGATATTTGCCGATTTAGCCGATGTTGCTGCCTGGCTGGATCAGGCCTATGGCGGCAGCAGCTATCAGGATTGTATTCGCAGCTTTTACGTGAGCCTGTTGGATCCGTCCAATACCTATTCGGGTCGCTTACTGGACGAGCTTTTGAGCAAACAGCAAGACAACGGGCCTTTCGCACTGAACCTCGCCGAGCAGTACCGTCAGCAGTTGTTGGCGCGAAGCTATGAGTATTATGATGAGCAGAGCTTGCAGACGATGGCTAAAGAGTCGCATCAGCAACAAGCGGCCGTGGAAGCTGCCGATACCTTAAGCTTTGAGCAATACCTGGATGATTATTTTGCGCCTAAGCCGTGTTCACTGGAAAGTGAACGCTAAAAAAAGCGGTCACCAGGAGAGGGGTGACCGCGATACAGGATTGAAATCCAGGGAAACGTAAAACTTGATTTGCATCCTTGCACTTGGTTAGAAGCAATGAGATTTATAAAGTTCAGATGAAAACAAAACTTTTTTTAATCAGCGGTACTTTTTCCGCAGCTTTGTTGCTGGCAGGTTGCAGTACCCCGCCACCACAAAACAGCAGCAACCTCTGTGATATTTTTAAAGAGCATCGGGCCTGGTACAAAGCAGCCGCCAATACCCGTGATAAATGGGGGGTTCCTATTCATGTGCCGATGAGCATGATGTTTCAGGAAAGTAGTTTCCGGCATAATGCCCGGCCACCGATGCGCTACTTTTTAGGTTTTATCCCTTATGGCCGTGCCAGCTCGGCTTATGGCTATTCCCAGGCAAAAACCGAGACCTGGGCCGATTACCAGCGCGAAACCAATCGCCGTTTTGCCAGTCGCGGCAACTTTGCCGATGCCATCGACTTTATGGGCTGGTACATGGATAAAACCTACCGTATCAACGGAGTGTCCAAGTGGGATGCTTACAATCAGTACCTGAACTACCATGAGGGATGGGGTGGCTTTCAGCGCGGTACCTATCGCAATAAAACCTGGCTGATTTCCGTAGCGCGGCGGGTGGATGACCGGGCTCAGATGTATGCAACCCAATTAGCCAGCTGCGAAAAAGAGCTGCAGCGTGGCTGGTTCCGCCGTTTAATTGGTTTTTGAGGTGTGCATTTGTGGTAGCCCGGATTGACTCCGGGCTATGAATTAGTGGTCGCGCCGCTTTTTGGAGAGCGGAAACAGGCGGATGGTTTTGATCATATTATCCTGTACCTCGACAATTTCCATTTTATAACCCGCCAGCTTCAGACTCAGACTACCTTGCGGAATTTCTTCTAAATACTCCAGCACCAAGCCATTCAACGTTTTCGGGCCATTGGTCGGAAAATTCAGCTGCAACTCGCGGTTGAGATCGCGCAGGTTAATACCACCTTCCACCAGCACAGTGCCATCCGGCTGAGCGATGATTTCCTCGTGGTTATCATCAATCACATCGGTGGTGAAGTCACCGACTACTTCTTCCAGAATGTCTTCCAGCGTCACCAGGCCCTGAATATCACCGTACTCATCGACTACCAGGCCAATACGCTCTTTCGACGCCTGAAACTTTAGCAATTGAGTACTGAGAGGGGTTCCTTCCGGAATGTAGTAAATATCGCGCACAGCGCGCAGCAAGGTGGCTTTGGTGAGCTGTTTTTTCAGCAAAGGGCGCACCAAGTCGCGGGTGTTCAAAAAGCCGAGCGCATCATCAATGGTATCGCGGTACAGCAGCAAACGGCTGTGCGGTGAGTTGGCCAGCTGGCGTACCAGTTGTTTCCAGTCATCATTCACATCCAGGCCGCTGATTTCATTGCGTGGGATCATGATGTCTTCTACCGTGGCGTGCTCCAGATCCAACACACCTACCAGCATGCTCTGGTGCTGCTCTGGGATCAGGGCGCCCGCTTCATGCACTACCGTGCGCAACTCTTCGGCGCTTAAACTGTTGCCTTGATGCTGCTCGGCACTGATGCCAAACAGCTTTAAAAAGGTGTTAGTGACTTGGTTCACCAGCCAAACCATCGGGTACAGCACTTTTAGTAAGGGCTTTAAAATCACCGAGCTCGGAAAAGCCACGCGCTCTGGGTGCAAGGCTGCCAGGGTTTTTGGGGTGACTTCCGCAAATACCAGGATCACCAGTGTCAGGCCAAAAGTCGCAATAGCAATGCCAATATCACCAAATAAGCGAAGGCCAATCACAGTAGCGATGGCCGATGCGGCAATATTGACCAGGTTATTGCCAATCAGGATCAGGCCAATCAGACGGTCTGGCCGTTTTAGTAACTGACTGACACGGATAGCCGCTTTGTTCTTTTCGTTCGCCAGATGTTTCAGACGGTAAGGGTTCACCGACATCATGCCGGTTTCAGAGCCAGAGAAGTACGCGGAGATAAAAATAAGTACACCAAGAATAATAAATAAGGTACTGGTTGCTATCGCGTCCAAATGTGGGTTACCTGTATGACCTAAAAGGAATGGAATGCATAGTATGTACGGTGCACTGGCAGATGTAAAACATCAGAAGCTACCACTAAGCAGTACTTCGCGTACAAAACGACTGCCAAAGTACGCCAGAGTGAGTAGCACACTGGCCAGCAGAGTCAGGCTGATGGCCGTTTTGCCGCGCCAGCCAAGCCGGGCATGGCCCCAGCTAAGTAGCGCAAAGAGCGTAAAAGCCAACAGGCTCAGTACATTTTTGTGCAGGTTTTGTTTGCCAAGCCAATCGCTGGTAAAAAGGGCACCGCTGAGCAAGGTGATTCCTAGCAGCACAGTACCAATCAACAACAAACGGAACTGCAGTACTTCGGCTTGCATCAGCGGTGGCAGCTGAGATGTCATGCTGAGTGCTTTGTGTTTCAGTTTGTAGCTGATGTAGCTCACCTGCACACTGTATAAGGTGGCCAGGATTAAAATCACATAGGCAATAAAAGCCACCAGGATATGCAGCAGCAACATGGGGTTTTGATCAATCTGCAGCAGCTGGGTGCCTTGTGGCAGCAACAATACGGCCAACTGGACCAGCGCAGCACAACCATAGACCACAGGCAGCAGCAGCACCAAAGGAGAGCGTAGAGCCGTCAGCGTCACTGCCATGGTAATCAACCAGCTGACTAAAGAGCTGACATTAAGCAAACTGAAGTTCTGGCCATCGCTGGTAAATAAAGCGGCCGATAAGGAGATTGCATGCAGGGCAAGGCCTAAACAGGCCGCACTGAAGGTGAGCTTGAGCGCCGGTCCGGCCGGATGAAATAAACGGCTGAGAATAGTGCCTGCCGCCAGTGCATAAGCCAGCATGGCAAATAGTGGCAACAACAGCGAGTGCATGCAAAACTTTCCCTGAATTACAGTCAGATAGTCATTGTATTGCAACTTGTGCTGAATACCAATGCCTAAAACGGCATCAAGGCAGTTTCAACGGCAAAGCTGCGTATGCTGTGCCTGCTCAGAGCTGACGCCAGCAGCGGACTCAGGTATACTGACACCAGGCAACGAAATCTGGGTGAACACCATGTTTGAAAATTTATCAGAGCGCCTGACCCGAACGCTGAAGAACATCAGTGGTCGCGGGCGTCTGACCGAAGACAATATCAAAGATACTCTGCGCGAAGTACGGATGGCCTTACTGGAAGCCGATGTGGCTTTGCCGGTGGTACGCGACTTCGTTGCACAGGTCAAAGAAAAAGCGGTTGGGTTGGAAGTCAGCAAAAGCCTGACTCCTGGCCAGGAATTTATTAAAATTGTCCGCAAAGCGTTGGAAGATGCCATGGGCGAGGCCAACGAAGAGTTGGCGCTCAATACCCAGCCACCGGCGGTGGTTTTGATGGCGGGCTTACAGGGGGCTGGTAAAACCACCTCGGTTGCTAAGCTGGCGCGCTTTTTAACCGAGCGCAAAAAGAAAAAAGTGCTGGTGGTCAGTGCCGACGTCTATCGGCCAGCGGCCATCAAGCAGCTGGAAATGCTAGCCAAAGAAGTCGGCGTAGAGTGTTTCCCGAGCGATCTTTCGCAGCAGCCGGTAGCTATTGTAAACGCGGCGATTGCCCATGCCCGCACTCGTTTGTTTGATGTGCTGCTGGTAGATACTGCCGGTCGTCTGCATATTGATGATGCCATGATGCAGGAGATCCAGGCACTGCATGCGGCGGTTAAGCCTATCGAGACTCTTTTTGTAGTTGATGCCATGACCGGTCAGGATGCAGCCAACACTGCCAAAGCTTTTAACGATGCTTTGCCTCTGACCGGGGTGATTTTGACCAAGGCCGATGGTGATGCGCGTGGTGGTGCGGCTTTATCCATTCGTCATATTACCGGCAAGCCCATTAAATTTATCGGGATGGGCGAGAAAGTCGATGCGCTCGAGCCATTCCACCCGGATCGGGTCGCGTCCCGCATTCTTGGTATGGGCGATGTGTTAAGTCTGATCGAGGAAATCGAGCAAAAAGTCGATAAAGACAAAGCGGCCAAAGTGGCGCAGAAGATGATGAAAGGCAAAGGCTTTAGCCTGGAAGACTTTCGTGATCAGTTGGGCCAGATGCGCAATATGGGCGGCATGATGTCGATGATGGATAAATTGCCTGGCATGAAAAACCTGCCTGCCAATGTCGCCGGTCAGATGGATGATAAACAGTTTATCCGGATGGAGGCCATCATCAACTCGATGACGCCAAAAGAGCGCCAGTTTCCTGATTTGATCAAGGGCTCGCGCAAAAAACGCATTGCCGCAGGCTCGGGTACTCAGGTGCAGGACGTCAATAAGATGCTGAAGCAGTTTACTCAAATGCAGAAGATGATGAAGCAAATGTCGGGCAAGGGCGGCATGATGAAGATGATGCGTGGCCTTGGCGGCAAGTTACCACCAGGGATGCTGCCGCCCCGATAAGCCGCGAAATGCCTTGCAATCGGGGTAAAAATCCGTACAATGCACCAGCCCTCCGAACCGTCGGAGGTGTTGTTATTTTTTAAAACCTGAACGAAAACTTAGAGGACGGTATGGTAACTATTCGTTTACAACGTGGTGGCGCGAAAAAGCGTCCTTTTTACCAAGTTGTGGTTGCGGACAGCCGTTTTTCCCGTGATGGCCGTTTTATTGAGCGTGTTGGTTTCTTTAACCCAATCGCCAGCGGCACGGAAGAAAAACTGCGTCTGGACCTGGAGCGCGTGAATCACTGGGTTGCACAAGGTGCATCTTTGAGTGAGCGTGTTGCAAACCTGGTAAAAACTGCTAAAAAAGCTGCGGCTTAATTTAGCCTGATCTGTGGAGTTGTCGCTTGAGTTCGAACGATGAACTGATTTTGGTTGGCAAGTTTGGTGCGGTTTACGGTATCAACGGCTGGCTGAAAGTGAACAGCTATACGGATTTCCCGGAAGGGATTTTTGATTATACACCCTGGGTAGTCAGTGTTCAGGGGCGTCAACAACAAATGCAGGTTACCAGCTGGAAACGCCATAGCAATGGTTTGATTGCCAAGTTGGATGGGATCGCGGACCGTGATCAGGCGCAGCGTCTGGTCAATGCCGATATTGCCGTACCAAGCAGTGTATTGCCAGCGCTTGGCGAGGGTGATTACTACTGGAAAGACCTGATGGGTCTGGCGGTGGTGAATGAAGCGGGCTATCACCTCGGTGAGGTCAGCGACATGATGGAAACCGGTTCCAACGATGTGCTGGTGGTGAAAGCCAACCGCACCGATGCATTTGGTAAGAAAGAACGGTTGCTGCCTTTTTTAACCAATACGGTCATTAAAGACATTAACCTGACTGAGCGACGTATTGTCGTCGACTGGGATCCCGCTTTTTAATGCCGGAACCATGCAAGCTTTGGGTCGGGGTTGTTTCCTTGTTCCCGGAGATGTTTCAGGCAATTACGCAGTATGGGGTGACCGGGCGGGCTTTGCGCCATGGGCTGATTGATGTGCAGTGCTGGAATCCGCGGGATTTTACCACGGATAAACACCGCACCGTCGATGACCGGCCTTATGGGGGCGGACCTGGCATGTTGATGATGGTACAGCCACTCACCGACGCCATTCGCGCAGCTAAAGCTGCTGCAGGAGGCAAGGTGCACACCATCTACCTTTCGCCGCAAGGTCGGAAGTTAGACCAACAAGGGGTGCAGGAGTTGGCGCAGCATAGCAAGCTATTGCTGGTTGCAGGGCGCTACGAAGGCATTGACGAGCGCGTGATTGAAACCGAAATTGACGAAGAATGGTCAATTGGTGATTACGTGTTAAGCGGGGGCGAGTTACCGGCCATGACATTGATTGATGCAGTGTCACGATTGGTTCCTGGCGTGCTAGGGCATGATTTATCGGCAGAGCAGGATTCGTTTGCATCCGGTTTGCTGGATTGTCCACACTATACCCGGCCCGAAGTGTTAGCAAACAAAGAGGTACCACAGGTTTTGCTGAGTGGTCACCACGACAAAATTAGACGCTGGCGTCTGAAACAGGCCCTCGGTAGGACCTGGTTACGACGGCCAGATATGTTAAATTTCCTGGCTCTGACTGAGGAGCAGCGACAGTTACTGGCAGAGTTCCAACAGGAACACCAGGCGCTGCAGCAGAAAGACAGTTAACTCCAGGTAAAGAGAGATTGTTATGAGCAAAGTAAGCCAAAACATCATCAAGCAGCTTGAAGATGAGCAACTGAAGCAAGACGTACCAGCTTTTGCCCCGGGTGATACCGTGGTCGTTCAGGTACGTGTAAAAGAAGGCGAGAAAACCCGTCTTCAGGCCTACGAAGGTGTGGTGATTGCCAAGCGTAACCGCGGCCTGCATTCTTCATTCACGGTACGTAAAGTATCGAATGGTGAAGGTGTAGAGCGTGTGTTCCAGACGCACAGCCCTTTGGTTGATAGCATCACTGTTAAGCGTCGCGGTGCGGTACGTCGTGCCAAACTGTACTACTTACGCGATCGTTCAGGTAAATCAGCGCGTATCCGCGAAAAGCTTAACTAAGCACTTTTTGCTGTACTCAAAAAGGCTGGCCTTTATAGGCCGGCCTTTTTTGTACTGCGTGACCCGTCCGGGGCTCCACGCAGTTGCGTGTTTCAAGCTATCTTGACGTGTGTCACCATGGGGCCGGGCGATTTTTTGTTGGGGAGGCTTGCCTCAACAACATGGCTCTGGCACTGTACTTATATGCAAGCACCGCTTCCTACCCCGCAACTACATTTACTGCAAGGCCAGCTGGAAACCATCCTGCTGCAAAGCAGCGGTATTGTCACTGAACAGCAGCTGTTGCAACGGCTTGGCCTGCAGCTAACCAATGCGCCCTCGGATCCACACTATGCGCTGTTCCAACGTCATTTTGTGCTGCAGCACCTATTGTATCGTATTCAGAAACAATGGCTGCTTGATGAAGTGGCCTGGCTGGACATTGGCCTGGCGAAAGTTGAGCTTTTACCATACCTGGCCCAGCAATTATCGGCTCAGGATCAAGGCCGCGCTCAGTACTATTTGGATTGGGCGAATTTCTACCAGATGGATGCTGACACCCTGGCGCAGCAGCTGGAGGATTTTTGGCAGCAGTTTGCCAGCCGGACTGTGGTATCAGTGCCAGAGTTCAGCCGGCAGCAGGCCTGTACTTTGTTGCAGCTAAGCTGGCCTTGCGATCTAGCCCTGTTAAAGCGCCAATACCGAAGTTTGGCGCTCAAGCATCACCCGGATCGTGGCGGTGATGCCGAGCACTTTGTTCGGATCCGGCAGGCCTATCAGCAGCTTAGAGCTGAGTTGCGTTAAGATCAGCTTCGGCATTCCTTTTGTATAGTATTCGTTACGCATTCAGCTGAATCAATTTGTGTGGGAACCCCCGAAAATAATGGCCTTAATGGGGTTGAACTTGGCTTTTCATCTGGGTACACTGTCAATCTGTAATTAATTAGATACGATTTGTACTCTTAAGTTTACGGGTGGCAAGGGCCTGCTCCGATGAGACGGCAACAGCAGCCAGCCTGCCATACACTTAAGGGTGCTTTTAGAGGAGTCTCCCTGATGACCACCCGTGTTGATGATCTGCGCATTGCCGCAGAAAGACCTTTAAGCCCGCCTAATGTGTTGAAACAAGCTTTACCGCTATCGGAACAAGGGGCCGTCTTTGTGCAGCAGTCGCGCCAGATAATTGCCGATATTATTCATGGTCGCGATCCCAGGTTGTTGGTGGTGACCGGCCCTTGCTCTATCCATGATCCAGTCTCCGCGCTGGAATACGCCGAGCGCTTAAAAGAGTTGCAGCAGCGGTATAGCGATAGTCTTTACATCGTGATGCGGGTCTATTTTGAAAAGCCGCGCACCACTGTTGGCTGGAAAGGTTTTATCAATGATCCCCATCTGAACGATTCTTTTGATCTGGAAACCGGCCTGACCTGGGGACGAGAGTTGTTGCTGAAGCTGATTGAAATGGAATTACCAACCGCGACCGAGGCGCTGGATCCGATCAGCCCGCAGTACATGTCGGATCTGATTTGCTGGGCCGCCATTGGTGCCCGTACCGTCGAGTCCCAGACGCACCGTGAGATGGCCAGTGGCCTGTCGATGCCGGTTGGCTTTAAAAATGGTACCGATGGCAATTTGGGCATAGCACTGAATGCCTTGCAATCGGCGGCCAGCCCGCATCGCTTCATTGGTATGAACCAACGTGGCGAAGTCGCTCTGGTCGAAACCCAGGGCAACCCGGATGGCCATATCATCTTGCGGGGTGGAAAAAAGCCAAATTATGGCGCAGCCAGTATTGCCGAGGCGGTGACGGCTTTGAATAAATTGGATTTGGCGACTGCCATCGTGGTGGATTGCAGCCACGGCAACTCCAACAAAGATCACAACCGTCAGGGGCTGGTCGCCCAAGAGGTGATTGCTCAGCGCCAGGCAGGCAATGCCGCCATTATTGGCATTATGCTGGAAAGCCATTTGCACGCCGGTCGGCAGGACATTGTGAACGGCAAGGCGCCTTTGTATGGTGTTTCTGTCACCGATGCCTGCATCGACTGGGAAACCACGGCCAAGCTGCTGGCGGAGTGCCATTTGCGCATGCAAACACTGGTGGCAGCGGCATGACTCAAACACCGGAGCAACAGGCGCTGACGCCGTTGCGTCAGCAGATTGATGCCATCGATACCGAGTTGGTGCAGCTACTGGCCCGACGTGCTCAGGTGACCGCCGAAGTTGGCCGGGTGAAGCAACAGTTCGGTTTGCCCGTTTATATGCCAGCGCGCGAGCAGGCTCTGCTGCAAGCCAGGCGGGAGCAAGCCGAGCAGCATGGTTTATCACCAGAGCTGGTCGAGGACGTATTGCGCCGGGTGATGCGCGAGTCTTATCAAACGCAGGAACACAGCTTTGTATGTTGCCGGTCAGGTGGAGGCAAAGTGGTAGTGGTCGGCGGGGCCGGTGCCCTCGGCAGCCGCTTTGTCAGTTTGTTTCAACGTTCTGGCTATCAGGTCGAGGTACTGGAAGCCAATGATTGGTCCAAAGCGCCACAGCTGTGCCAGGGCGCAGCCCTGGTGCTAATGGCAACACCCATTACCTTAACTTGCCAGCTGATTGAGCAATTACCGGAATTACCAGCAGATTGTCTGCTGGCTGATATCACCAGTATTAAGCAACAACCGCTGGCTTGCATGCTGGCCAGACATGCTGGACCGGTGCTGGGGTTGCACCCGATGTTTGGTCCAGATGTCAGTAATCTGGTGAAGCAAGTGATTGTGGTGTGTGACGGCCGCTTCGCGGATCGCTCGGATTGGCTACGTCAGCAACTGGTGGTCTGGGGTGCTGAACTGGTTGAGCAAAGTGCCGAAGTACACGATGAACGTATGCAGCTGATCCAGGGGATGCGTCACTTCACTTCCTTGGTGTATGGCGTGCATCTGGCTGAAGAAAACGCTGAACTCAGCGAGTTGCTCGCACTAAGCTCGCCGATATACCGGTTGGAGCTGGCGATGATAGGTCGTTTGTTTGCGCAAAATGCCGAGCTTTATGCCGATATCATGCTGTCTTCGGTTCAAACATCGGAGTTGCTTGAGCGCTACTTACAGCGTTTTTCGCAGGTGCTTGACCTGGTACAAGGCGCCGACAAAGCGGCGCTGATGGCCGAATTTAATAAAGGCAAGGCCTATTTCGGCGAGCTGGCCGGCCAGTTCCTGGATGAAAGCCGGCAGCTGCTGCAAAAAGCTACCGATGGCAGAAGCTAAGCGCACTTAGATATCTGTTAGCTGATAAAAATCACGGATCACCTGCCAGGCTTGTTCTGGCGTATCAACAAAGCGAATCAGTTCAAGATCGGTTGAACTGATAACCCCGGTCTCGACCAGCAAATCAAAGTTGATCAAGCGCCGCCAAAAGGCTTCATCGTACAATACCACTGGCACCGCTTCGGCCTTTTTGGTTTGCAGCAGGGTCAGGGTTTCAAACAGCTCATCCAAAGTACCAAAGCCGCCCGGAAAAGCGACCAGAGCGCGAGCGCGCTGTAAAAAGTGCATCTTGCGAATGGCAAAGTAGTGAAACTGAAAGCAAAACTCCGGCGTAATGTAGGGGTTGGGATGCTGCTCTTTTGGCAACACAATGTTCAGACCAATGCTGGCACTGCCTGCTTCCATCGCGCCCCGATTAGCAGCCTCCATAATACCAGGGCCACCACCACTGATAATGGTCAGCTGCTCTTCCGGCCTGCGCTGGCTGTGCTCAGCGACCAGATAGGCAAAATCCCGCGATGCCTGGTAGTAACGGCTATTGCTCAGATCACGTTTGGCCTGTTGAACACGTTGCTGCAGCTTCTGGTCTGCAGGTGCGGCGTTAAGGGCGCTTTCAGCTTGCTCAAGCGCATGCTTGGCATCTTGCGGAGCCAGAAAACGAGCACTGCCAAACACCACCAGAGTAGCATTAATACCGTGCTGCTCGAGCACCAGTTGTGGCTTTAAATACTCCAGCTGTAACCGTACATGACGCAATTCATCCTGCAACAAAAAGTTGTGATCGGCAAAAGCCAGGCGATAGGAGGCATGATCCTGCAATTGACTAATGGCCTCTACGGAGTCCTGTGCACTGTTCAAATGACGCCGATGTAACCCATTGTGGTGGTGATTGGACATAATGACTCCTGATAAGTGGTTGTTTTTTATGCAGGCAAATACGGTAAAGAATGCGACCTGCTTTGATTTAAACTAAGATTAACGTGCATTGAGCTGTGTCACAATGACGCAGTCACAACCAAAAGGATTGTAGCAGTCAGATGATGACCGATGGATTAATGGCGCTCGGCGCTCTTGGCCTTATTCTGCTTGGCATGGAGTGGATGACGCTCGGCCTGAAAAAAGCCGCCGGCAATAATCTGGTTACTGGCCTGCAGCGCTGGACTGGGAAACCTGTCCATGGATTGGTAATCGGCACGGCTGCAACCGTAGCTGTGCAATCATCCACCGCTGTCACAGTGACCACCATCGGTTTTGTTAACGCCAATCTGCTGTCACTTCGCAATGCTGCTTATGTGATTTACGGCAGCAATGTTGGCACCTCCTTTACCGGTTGGTTTGTTGCCCTGGTTGGTCTGCAATTTAAAATTGATGCCCTGGCACTGCCGCTGATAGGCATTGGTATCTTGTTAAAGTCTTTTGTTAAACAGCGTGCCTGGCAAGGCAGTGGTCAGGGCCTGGCGGGTTTTGGTCTGATGTTTTTGGGCATTGGCTTGCTAAAGGACAGCTTTGATGCAGCCTTTGTCGATATCGAGTTTGGCTGGCTGGTTGAGCTTGGCATTCTGGGTATTTTGCTGGCTGTACTGATTGGTACCTTGTTAACCACCATTATGCAGGCATCAGCGGCCGTGATTGCGCTGGTAATTACCGCAGTTGCCAGTGGTGTGGTGCCACTTAGTCTGGGCGCTGCCTTTGTTATTGGTGCTAATCTTGGTACCACCTCGACCGCTTTGTTGTCTGCTTTAACCGCCACAGCTAAAGCCAAGCGGTTGGCTATGCTGCATTTGATTTTCAATGTACTTACCGCTGTGGTGGCTTTGCTGTTGTTGCAGCCCTTGCTTTGGCTGTTGCTGTGGTTGCAGCACCAGTTGTTTGATGTCCATCATGCCGCTTTTAGTCTGGCCTTGTTTCATACCTTGTTTAACCTGCTGGGCGTGATACTGATGTGGCCGATCAGCGATCGGTTGGTGCTGTGGTTAAATGGTCGTTTCCGCCGTCAGCCTAGTGACCGGCTGCGGATGCTTGATCAGTCCAGTTTGGCTATACCAGCGCTTGCACTTAAAACTCTGACCATGGAGCAGCAGCAGGTGTTGCAGCAGTTATGCCGCTTGGCTGGCAGCGTGGATCGTAAACCCGTGGAGCAGTCCGTGCTGGATGAACTGCGTCAATCGCAACGTACCATTGCTCAGTTCAGCAGTCAGCTAGGCCAGCAGCCGCTGCAATCGGATGAGTCCGACTTATTGAATGCGCTGGCAAAAAGTCAGCTGAGGGTCGAGCTCTTGTTGCAAATGCTGCCTCAGCTGGAACATCGCTTTGAGCATGACCGAGCCAGCATTCGGGTAGAGGCTGAGTTTTGGCGTCAGTTGGCCACGTTGAGTTTACCCGCTGGTGCCGGCCAGATCTCTGGATTGTATCGCGAGATCAGTCGCTGGCGGGCTGAACAGAAACAACAGCTGGTAGCACCTGAGCAGTTAAATGCAGCTTTGCATAGTGGGCAGGGCGGAGAGTGGTTGCTGCGACTGGCTGAGCTGCGCCGCTTCGATCATCACTTGACTAAGGCGATGTTGGGGGTTGCCCAAATCCAACAACACTACGAGCGGCAGCAAGCGGCTGTCCCTACTGAAACAGAATCAGGAGAACTTCATGCCAGTTAATGCGCAACTCACTTTCATCGGCGGAGCCGGACAAGTCACCGGCTCTTGTTATCTGGTGGATTTAAACGATAAAAAAATACTGCTCGATTGCGGCATGGTGCAAGGAAGCGATCAAATCCGCGAGTGGCACAAGTTCCGTTTTCAGTTCCGGCCCAAAGATATTGATGCGGTGATCTTATCCCATGCGCATATTGATCACAGTGGCTTGTTGCCTTTGCTGGTTGCCAAAGGCTTTCATGGCAAAATTTACTGCACCAAGGGCACCGCTGAGTTACTGCCGGTACTGTTAAAAGACTCGGTGCATTTGTATTTGAAAGATCTGGAGTGGAAAAACAAGCGAGCTGCCCGGGCCGGTAAAAAAGAAATGCAACCGGTGATGCAGTTGAGCGATGCAGAGCGGGTAGTGGATTTATGCGAACCTCAACCCTACAACAAGCGCCTGGTGCCGATGCCGGGTATGGAGCTGGAGTTTAACGATGCCGGTCATATTCTTGGCTCGGCCATTGTGCAGCTATGGCTAAAAGGTAAGCAAGGCATGCGGCACCTGGTATTCTCCGGTGATCTGGGCAATCCTGCTACTGTGCTGATGCACGATCCTACGCAGATTGAACATGCCGATGTGGTACTGATGGAAAGTACCTATGGCGATCGCAATCATCAGGATGTGGAGCACACGGTGGCGGAGTTTGCGGCTGCGCTCGACGCCGCCTACGAGGCGGGCGGCAATGTGTATATTCCAGCTTTTGCTTTGGGCCGTTCGCAGGAGATTTTGTACTATCTCGGTGTTTTGTATCATCAGGGCAAACTAAAACAAAAGGTGGTGTTTTTAGACAGCCCAATGGCGATCAGCATCACTGAAATTTATGACCGCTTCTTTCACAGTATGGACCCAGATGATACCCGCATTCTGAAGCAGCAAAATGTGCGCGATTTGGCCTCTTTCCTGCCTATTCTGAAACTATCGGAAACGGTGGAAGACTCCATGGCTATCAACCGCTTTAAGCAAGGGGCTATCATTATTGCCGGCAGTGGCATGTGCAATGGCGGCCGCATCGTGCACCACTTTAAACATAACTTATGGAAAAACTCCAATCATCTGATTTTTGTTGGCTTTCAGGCACAAGGCACTTTGGGACGACGGCTGGTCGATGGCGAGCAACGCATCAAGCTGTTTGGTCAAGATATTGTCGTTAAGGCTAAAGTACACACCATAGGGGGATTTTCCGCCCATGCCGGCCAAAGCGAGCTGTTGCAGTGGGCTAAGGCCATTGGTGGTCAGCCAAAGTTCTGGTTGGTGCATGGTGAAAGTAAGGCACAGCAGGTGTTGCAGCAGGAAATGGCTGCACAGGGCTTGGAAGTCGAAATTGCGACTAAAGGACAACAAATCAGCCTTTAATGGAAACGGCAGGTTGTCCGATTTAAACGATGAAATTTTTATGACGCTATTGCCAAAGCCGTTTGGGCTGGTTACTATATGCGCACTTCGAAAGGCAAGACATCCGAAAGGGTGATCGCGCAAAGCTTCAGATCTAACGGAAACTCTGTTTCCCATGATAGCTGGGCTGCCATTAAGCGTCGTTCTGACCTTAATGTGAACTGCAACAGCAGTAGTCATATCGACCTTTCGCAAGCACAAGCTAATCACCATTCAATGATGAATGGATTCTGACTAATTACTGTTTTGGAGCCAGAAAATGAAATTGAAATTTGTAGCTTTAGCGTCTGTTCTTGCAGCCACTGGTGTATTCAGCTCACAGGCCCAGGCCGATCAACAGCTTGCTGTTTCTATCTGCTCATACGTTGCAGCGGATAGTCGTAACGATTTACGTAAAACTTTGAGTGATCACCGTCTGCGCCTGCGCAATGTCTACGACGGTATCCTGTGTGATGGCTTGCCACTGGTGCGTCACGCCATTCGCCACAATGCGAACGATACTGCGGATTTTATTATCCGTCAGTTGCCAGGCAGCCAAGTGGCTTCTTCTGGTGATATTGAATGGGCAGAAAGCAATGGTTTCTCTGGCTCACCGGTGATTGAAGCTATCCGTGCCCGTGCTAATAGCTAATTTTTGATTTCACCCTCCCTGTTTTTTTAAGGCACCTGTTTGGTGCCTTTTTTTATACCCAAGTCACCTCAAGATGCGAGCTTAAGAGTCGCTGGGCGCTTTCAATGCAAGGCGCCCTGGCGACGCAATGTCAGCCAGGGTAACACCGAGGTGGAAGCGACCAGCGGCTCCCGCTGAGATCCGCATCTATAGTGCCGCTTAAGCCGGTACTTGTGTTGGCTGAATATCTTCACTGGGATAGCAGCCCAGTACCTTGATAAACTTGGTAATCCGGTTTAACTCTTCCAGCGCTCGGGTCATGGCGTAATCGTTGGCATTGGCCAGCACATCGACGTAAAACATCTCTTCCCATGGGTTGCCTGGAATTGGACGGGACTCCAATTTAGCCATGCTGATACCATGACGCTTTAGCACGGTTAAGGCATCGACCAAAGCTCCGGGCTGCTGGCCGGTAAACATAATGAAGGTGGTTTTGGCTGGAATGGCTTTGGCAACGGTCACTGCTTTGCGTGCGACTACGATAAAGCGACTGACATTGTCCTTTTGATTGGCCAGATCGCGTGCCAGAACTTCCAGGCCATAAATTTTACCGCCAGCTTCTCCGCCAATAGCAACGATGGTTGGATCTTGCTTTTTCTGAACGCGCTGAAACGCATCAGATGAGCTATCGCAATACTCGACCTTGATATTGGTAAGCCCAAGCAGGAACTGACTGCATTGGGCAATAACCTGGGGGTGTGCGCAAATCTGGCGAATTTGATTGAGTGGCGCGCCGGGCAAACCTAGCACACAGTGATCGATAGGATGCGTTAGCTCACCGACAATGGATAAGCGGGTGTGTTGCAGCAAGTCATAGACTTCGTTGATGCTCCCCGAGGAGGTATTCTCAATCGGTAATACTGCATAATCGGCATGGCCGGTTTCAACCGCCTTGATGATCTCGTTAAAGCTGTCGCAGCCAATATCAATAATTTGCTCTGCCCGGCGGGTAAAGTATTTTTGGGTGGCCCAGTAACTGTAAGAGCCCTGACCACCAAGATACGCCACCTTGACTGAGGGCCCCTGCATGCCACGGAGCTCGCCCTGCAGTTTGGCTTGCTGCTGTAGTACGGAATCTTCGATGATCACATGAAACAAGCGGGTAACGTAGTGAGCATCCAGCTCTAATGCTTTGCCGCTCTCAATTAACCGTAGCAGTAGCTCTTCTTCGCGCTGTTGATCACGGATAGATTTATTCTGGCTGATCTTTGCTTCGGCAACCGCCAAAGCCAGTTTGCGGCGCTTTGCCAGCAATTGCAGCAACTCCTGATCAGTATGTTGGATTTGTTGTCGTACTTCAGTTAGTTCCATGACGGATCATCCTCGTTGCATTGGGTCGTTATCTGATAACAAAAAAAAACCTCCCGTCGGGGGAGGTTTTTGGTGTTCTGCACGCGCGCAACACTACCTCCCAGGTCGGGTGGTAAAAAAACGAAAAAAGAGTGCGTTGGCATGATAGCGTTTCATTCTGTTTTTTTATCAGTCTGGATGGCTAAAGTCAACTGCTAATGTGCTGGTCGCAGCAGCAAACTGTATTTTTCCGGGCCAGGCAGAAAAGCTAACTCCTGCTCGTGCAGCCAATAGTGATGATCGGCCCGATAAAATGGCGACAGCGGATGACCGGACTGACCCGTTGGTATCGTCAGTATGCCAAGCTGTTCAAAGCCGGGGGCAACCACCATGCGCTGTGATTGACCAAAGCCAGGTCGCTGTACGCGCGGCATATGGCTATCACCGGCCAGTTGATCGGCTGGCATATTCAGATAACGTCCAAGCAGTGGTACAGCATTTGCCAATGGATGCCGAAAGCGCGCCCTGTTCTGCTGGCCCCAGCTCAACTCATTCAATGTTTGCTGTTCAACGGTTAACTCAGCATAGCTTTGCAGCACAGCCGCTTGCAATAAATCATCCCAGCTACCAAAAGCCGCTGGTAAGGTATCGTTCCGCCGTTGTTGCAGCATCTGCCAGCCAGGAGCTGCTAATGGGTATTTTAACTGGTAGCTGTAAAATCCCTCAGACTCTAGATAAGCGCTCAGTGGTGCGAACATCAACTGCAGCGTTTTTAGCCGAAAGGCACGCACCAGGGTATAGCCGATGGCATCGGTGGCAGCATAGTCACTGCTAGCCGCAACTTCCTGTTGATAGCTTTGCAGCTGATGCTGCTGGATAAACTCCGGGCTTAGCTGCTCAAGCAACAGTTGTCGCCAGGGTCTTAGCATTTTTGCCTGATGATCCAACTGAATAGCGTGCAGATCCTGTTCAGTAAACTGTGTTTTGGCCATCAAGCGTTGCTGAATCTGCCAGCCTCTGGCTCCCATGTCATAACCACCATTACCAAGCAGTTGATAGGAGCTGCCGCCGACTACCCTGGCATTGGCAGACCACAGCCGATGCAGCTCTGGATTGATTAATTTCGGGTGTTCATCAGCAGCCAGATAACCAAGCCAGCTATTATCGCCGCTACTCCAGTCCTGCGGCGTGTCCCAGTCAGTGACTTGGCGTTTTGGTATCGGGCCCATAAGGCCCCAGCCAATTTGTCCCATTGAAT
This sequence comes from Alkalimonas amylolytica, assembly GCF_900107845.1. Taxonomy (GTDB): domain Bacteria; phylum Pseudomonadota; class Gammaproteobacteria; order Enterobacterales; family Alteromonadaceae; genus Alkalimonas; species Alkalimonas amylolytica. Next base: position 72,441 of record NZ_FNRM01000001.1, on the reverse strand, counting down.
CGGCTACCAGTAAGTTTTGCGCTGGTATGCCCGCCATTGGAGCAATACTAAGTGCTTCTTGCACCGTTCGGGCTGTTTCCAGTTGCATTAGCTGCATATTGACCGCTTCGCTATCATAAGCAACCCAGCGAAGTGCATATCGCGGTTGCCCGGGAGCAGCCGGAAGCAATGGGCCCCATTGTGTTTCTTTCAGTCTAAGCTGGGTAGCTGCCTGGCCTTTGACTTCAATCACTTCGTCATACCAGATAAAGTCTTGCCAACCATCAGGCGTAAAGTATTGGTCGCCGTCTTCACTCAGTTGCAAGGCAATCACATCGTGCCAATCGGCAGTGCTGTTGGTAAAGCCCCAGGCGATATGGCCATTACTGCCTACTACCATGGAGGGAGCTCCAGGCAAGGTTAGTCCGGTAACACGTTCTGAGCCATGATCACTTGACCAGTGCAGATCCGCTTTGTACCAGGTGGCAGGGACCTGGATGCCAAGGTGCATATCATCGGCCAGGATAGCACTGCCATGCTCGGTCAAAGCGCCAGCCACCGCAAAGTTGTTGCTGCCAATATCAACACTGTCTTTGATGCTACAATCACGGCAGGCGGTTGCTTGTTGGCGCAGCATCTCAGGGTAGGGGGATAAGGGCATAGGTACTGCGGGCTTGGTGCTACCATCGATGGCAGCTTGATACTGCTCATGATGCTGTTGCAAGAAAGCCAGCCAGTCCTCAGGAATGGCCTTGGCTAGAGCATCCATCGCCAGCTCATCGAAGCCGTGTCCTCGTTGCAGCTCAAGGTACATACTGAAAATGGTTAACAGCGAGTCCTCCTCGCGCCATGGTTCAGGCTTGGCTTGCAACAGGAAATACTCAAAAGGGCGAACAGTCAGTTGTTGCAAACCATCATTGACGCCCTGACTGTAAGCGGTGAGTAACTGCAGTTCTGGCAGGGGTAGTTGCATCAAAATATCACCAGCCCGATTGCGAAAACGATGCTGCCGTAACTCCAGGTCGGCACTTAGGGCAAGTGGCCCAAACAAGGCGGATAGTTCGCCGGCCGCATTTCGGCGCAGCAAATCCATCTGAAAAAAACGTTCCTGGGCGTGAACAAAGCCGAGCGCATAGGCGGCATCTTGCCTTGTCTGTGCCTGGATTTGGACAAAACCGGTATGATCACGACTGATCAATACCTCATCGGCTACCCGAACCAGCACTTCGCCCTGATACTGTGGCAAACTGGCACGCAGCAACAAATAAGCGGTCATCATAGCGATCAGAACCAGCAGCAGTAAGCCACCGAGCATCCATTTTAACCAGCGCATGTGCTAAACTCTTTGGCATGAAATCAGAAGGTTAGCATAATTTGGGAGTTGTGCATGACGGTGATGAAAAAAGTCTGGGATCCGGCGGTACGTTTTTTTCACTGGAGCCAATTCATACTGTTGGCCGGGCTCTGGTATACCGGTACCGAAGGCTTGATGGAGTGGCATCAATTGTTGGCTTATACCTTGGCTGCGGTGCTGTTGGCACGGATTTGCTGGGGCTTTTATGGCAGTCAGAGTGCCCGCTTTAGTCAGTTTGCTGCCAGCCCGCTAAAAGCGCTCCGCTATTTACGCCGGCCGGAGCCTGTCATGGGGCATAATCCGGCTTCATCTTACATGATTTTTGCTTTGTTGCTGTTGGTCTTATTGCAGTTTGTATCTGGCTTAATGACCACCGACCATATTTTTACCGATGGCCCGCTGGTGCGCTATGTTTCCAGCGATGTGGTGTCTTTAGCCACCCGCTGGCATAAGTTAGGGATTGATATTTTGTTGATAGCAGTGGCAGTGCATGTAGTGGCTGCTGTCTGGCATAGCTGGCGCCATCACAATGTGATTCTGGGCATGCTGCATGGCAAGCTGAGTGCTCCCAAAGATATGGGAGTGCCGACACCCAAAGCTGGTTGGAGTTACTTTATTCTGGTTGTGCTCTTTTGGCTGGCATTTTACTGGTGGCAAGGAGCGGATTTAATTCGGATGCTATCCTATTAATAAAGTGAAGGGGCCAACAAGGCCCCTTTGTGTTAAACCCCTGAGACGCTTAGTCGGCCCGGTAGTTGTCGTGACAGGCTTTGCAGTTATTAGCAAATTCACGGAAAGCACCCTGGATCGCACGACGGTCGCCACCTTGAGCCGCTTCATGCAGTGCAGCAGCATCGGCGGCGAATTTCTCACCACGCTGGTTAAAGTCCTCCAGATTTTGCCAAAGCGCAGCTTTCACCTTGCCGCTGGCATGATCGGCTCCAGGGATATTAAACGCCTCCCATGGCAACTGAGTTAGAGTGGCCAGTGCTTCAGCCCGGCGTTGAACCCGCTCCAGATCGTAGGGTACATTGCCGCGAAACATGTCGTTGATATCCACCAGATTAAACCGAATCGTCTGGAAGGCTGCCTGACGGTAGCTTACCGCATCCTCGCCATTGACAAAGGCATTGGCTTGAGCGCCCTGGCTTAATAAAACGCCCGAACAAAGCAAGGCGATTGAAATGAGAGCTTTTTTCATGGTAACTCCTGTTGGCTGGTTCTCTAGTATACTAAGGGACTTGTAGCAAAAAGTGTAGTATCTTAAAGTGTGGTCAGGATCTAACCACAGTTTTGGCCAGCAAAAACAACAACAGGCTCCTTTGTAGTGAAAGATCTGCATTTGCAAAAACCCACAGGAATGCGTTCACTCAGCGTTAAGTTAGCGCTGCTGGTGTTCATTTGTACGCTTGGCGCTGGTATTGCGGTTTTGTCGGGTGTGTTGTTTTTGCAACGCGTTGTGGTCTTGGAGCAAGAGCAAGCCAGTCTGGCTCAGATGGCGCAGCATACGGCTAAGCAAGTCGAGCAACTGATCACGCAAAAAGAAAAAAAAGCGCTGGCCGCCAATCAGCTTTTTACCCGCGCTTTGTCTGTAGATGGTGGTTCACCTGGCATGGCAATGCAGCCGCAAGCGGATGGCGCTGTGCGGATCCGCGATTCTGTCTCAGGCGCTTTTTTGCCTGCAGCACAGGTTGGCACATCAGCGGAGCGCTGGTTTTCAGCCAGCAAGGGCAGTTGGCCTGAGCTGGCTGCGATGATGCGACAGGATTTTTTTAATTTCTATTTTATCAGTCACGATCATTTTATCCGCATTTCTCCGGCAGACTGGGCGTTGGAAGTCGATGCGGAACACAATTTTGATCAGGACGTATTCTTTAGGCTGGCAACGCCAGAACAGAATCCGGCGCGCGTACCGCGCTGGACCCCCGTGTATTTTGATGACATCTGGCAACATTGGATGACCAGCCTGATTGTACCTGTCTACCTTGATGATAGGTTCGTTGGCGTGACCGGAGCCGACTATATTCTGGACGATCTCTTTGCTGACCTGGCCTCACAAGCTTTACTGAGCAGGCAGTACCAACTGATGGTGTTTGAGCGATCTGGCAATCTGTTACTTGCTCCCGGGCATCAGCCACAGCGCGATGCCCGGATGAATACCTTACTGCAAGGCATGGAAATTTCAGATCCAGAGCTAAAAGCTTTTAAGCAGCAATTACTAACAGAGCCGGAACGCAATCAGTTTCTTAGCGCCAGTAGCGAACAGTATTTATTGCAAGCGGCCCCCATTGAGCGCCTGGGATGGTTTTTGACCGTTTACCGGCCTAAAGCCGACACCTTTAAAACCTTGCAAAGTATTCAATCCAAGGTGTTCGTACTTTTCGTACTGATTGCTTTGATTGTGGCAGTGCTGCTGCAATTCTTTATCTACCGGCTGGTGTTAAAGCGTCTGAACCGGGTATCGGATGCTATTGTGCGGCTAGGTAGGGGGGGCTACCATACCTTAAAGCTTGATCAGAGCAGTGATGAAATAGGTGTGCTGAATCGTGCTGTCGAAGGTATGTCGGGGGAAATTGCTGAGTTACTGGAAGGTTTAAATACCCGAATAGCTGAAAAGGAACAAGCCGAGCGCTCCACCAAGAAACTGACCAAAGCAGTAGCCTTTTCCAGCTCAGGTATTGTGTTAACCGATGCTCAGTTGGGCATTGAATACCTTAACCCCTTTCTGGTGGATTTATTGCTGTTGCCTGCAGAAGAGGCTGCAGGTAAATCCATCACCGATTTAATCGCCACCGAAATGGCTTTTGTGCGTGAGGAAATGTTGCAAACCATTCTGTCACGCCACCATTGGCGCGGTGATATTTTGCTGGCACATCAGGCCCAACAGTGCTGGATGTCGATGGCCATTGCGCCGATTCGAGATGAAAAAGGTACTGTGACCAATTACGTCTGTGCTTTGCAGGATATTTCCTTTATTAAAGAGAGTCAGCAGAAGATGGAGCAATTGGCCTACTTCGACGTCCTGACAGGACTTGCTAATCGAGGGTATTTCCGTGAGCAACTGCGCAAGGCGCTGGCGATGTCCCAGCGCGGCCATTATGCCTTTGCTTTGCTGTACTTTGATTTGGATGAATTCAAGCTGATCAATGATACCCTTGGTCACGATGCAGGCGATGAATTGCTCAAAGAGGTTGCGAAGCGGTTAATTAGCCGTTTGCGGGAAGAGGACACCATCGCCAGGCTCGGTGGCGACGAATTTGCAGTAATTTTAAGTGGCATTGAAAGCCGGCAACAGGCAGCTTTGATCGCAGAGAATTTGCAGCATTCCTTTGCTATGCCGGTTAAGTTGGGTTCACAAGAGGTTGCCATCAGTGCCAGCATTGGCATTACCATGGCACCGGAAGATGCTGGTGATGAGGAGCTGCTGCTTAAACATGCCGATTTAGCCATGTACGAGGCCAAAGCCCGTGGTAAGAATACCTTTCATTTCTTCAGTCAGGATCTGAATGAAGCAGCAAAAGAGCGACTTGAGCTGGAAAGCCAGCTTAGAGAAGCCATTCGCGAACACCAGTTTATGTTGTATTACCAGCCTAAAATCGATTTGAACACCAATCATATTGTCGGCTACGAAGCCTTAATACGCTGGTTGCGACCTGATAATAAGCTGGTGCCACCAGCTCGATTTATCCCAGTAGCTGAAAGCACGGGTCTTATTGTACAAATTGGGGAATGGGTCCTTTGGGAGGGCTGTCGCTTTCTGGCGCGCCAATGCAGCCGCGGTTTAAATGTGGACCTGTCTATCAACCTGTCAGCCAGACAGTTCCGCGATAACAGCCTGGCAGAAACGGTGGAACGAATTTTAAAACGCACCGGGGTAGAGCCTAAGCGAATTATTTTTGAAATTACCGAAAGCATGCTGATGGGCGATACCGATGCGGCTATTCATCAGTTAAATCAGCTGAAAAGCCTGGGGGTCTCTTTATCTATCGATGATTTTGGTACAGGCTATTCTTCGCTGAGCTATTTGAAACGCTTCCCGGTCGATGAACTTAAAATTGACCGTTCGTTCGTGCAGGATATTCCGGAAGACACCAATGATATGGATATTGTATCTGCCATTATCGCTATGGCACAGCAAATGAATTTGAGGGTGGTGGCCGAAGGGGTAGAAACCGTCGAGCAGGTCGCATTTCTAAAGCAGCATGATTGCACTTTGGTGCAAGGCTATTATTTTAGTATGCCTTTGGCTGAGCAGGAGCTCAATCAACTGGAATTTACAATCAACTGATCCCAACATCAGGAACACAACAATGACGAAACAATTTCCCTGGGTTGGTATGGTGGCCGTTGCCTTGGCAGCGCCTGTCCTCTATGCCGCACAGACCACCCCGCAACTGGGGATCCGGGATAAAACTCCGAATCTGGTCGCACTAACCAATGCCACAGTCACAACCGAGCCAGGCCGGACGGTACCCAATGCCACCATTTTAATTCGTAATGGTGTGATTGAGTCGGTTCGCTCTGGTGGCTCTGTTCCAGCCGGCTACCAACAGCATGATTTAAGTGGTCACTATGTTTACGCAGGCTTTATAGACCCTTTCACCCAATATGGGGTGGAACAGGCAACAGCTGCTGGGGGCTTTCGCTTTGGTGAACCCCCTCAGTATCAAAATGAGCGTAAAGGTGGCAATGCCAGCAATGCTGCCATCCATGCAGAGCGTCGTTGGGCTGATGAGTTCAAACCAAATGCAGGTCAGGCAAAACCACTGATTGAGCAAGGCTTTACCACCGTTCAGGCGGCGCGGCACGACGGCATCTTCCGTGGTTCAGCCGTAGTGGCTTCTTTAGCTGAAGGCCTGCCTAATGAAGTGATCTTAAAAGCCAATGGCAAGCAGTTTATGTCCTTTAGCAAGGGCAGCTCCACCCAGAGTTACCCTTCTTCGTTGATGGGCAGTATGGCGCTTATTCGTCAGACTTTATCGGATGCAAACTGGTACCAAAGTGCTTATGGTAAGACGGATTTACGCTTTCATAGTCAGCCGATTGAATACAATGCAGCCTTGGCAGCATTAGCTACGTTGCCTGAGCAGGGCGTATTGTTTGAAGCCAGCGATGAGCAGTCTTTGTTGCGAGCCCACCAGTTGCTGGCCGAGTTTGGTTTGGAGCGGGTCGCTTTGCTTGGTTCGGGCCATGAGTACAGCCGGCTGGAGCAGGTAAAAGCCAGCAACCGTACTTTAGTTTTACCGCTTAGCTTCCCAGCAGCACCGGATGTGCACTACGTTGATGCCCAGTTGGATGTCAGCCTGGCTGATTTACGACACTGGGAGCGAGCACCGGCAAACCCTGCCGCTGTAGCTCAGGCTGGTGTTCGCTTTGCTCTAACCAGCCACGGCCTGGATAAAGTCGCAGACTTTTGGCCGAATCTGCGTCGTGCTATGCAGTATGGCTTAACTGAGCAACAGGCGCTCGCTGCCTTGACCACAGTTCCAGCCGATTTGCTTGGCGTTGCCAGCCAGCTTGGTAAGGTGCAACCGGGTTACCGGGCTGATCTGGTGGTTAGCCGTGGCAATCTGTTTGATGATGGTGCTATTGTCGCAACCTGGCTGCGTGGTCAGCCGGTGCTGCATCAAGCACCAGGCCCGGATTTTAGTGGGAGTTATTCGGTACAGCTAGCTGGTCAGCCGGCAGAATTGACTCTGACCGGTCGCTCCGGGGCTTACAAAGGTGAATTGAAACTGGCGGATAAGAGCGTCAAACTGGAGCATCTTCAGCAGCAGGGCCCTCAGTTGCAGTTCAGTCTTGCTTTAAAAGAGCTGCTAGAGCGCACTGAGGTCATCCAATTCAGTGGGGTGCTGTCAGACAATCAGTTAACGGGGTATTGGCTTGAAGCCAATGGTCAGCGCAATATGGTGCAAGCCAGCCGACAGCCTTCGCCAGCCAAAGAGGCTACTGAGCCAACGGAACCGGCCCCTATGATTTCACAGCTTACCTATCCAAATCGTGCTTTTGGGCTGGCCGAGCTACCAAGTCGGCAAAACCTGCATATTCGCAATGCAACTGTTTGGACGGCTGCCGATGCCGGTGTTTTAACAGAAACCGATGTCATTATCAGGGATGGCCGTATTCAACGCATTGGTCAGGGCTTGGCTACGCCCAGAGGGTACAACGTGATTGATGCAACAGGCCTGCATTTGACGCCAGGTATCATTGATGAACACTCCCACATTGCTACTGCCCAGGGGGTCAATGAAGGATCGCATGCCAATACTGCTGAGGTACGTTTAGGTGATGTGGTGAACCCTGATGATATCAATATTTACCGCGGCTTAGCCGGGGGTGTCACCGCGGTTCAATTGCTGCACGGCAGTGCCAACCCGATCGGGGGGCAGGCGCAAATTCTAAGTCTGCGTTGGGGACAGGATGCCGAAGGTATGAAGTTTAAAGACGCGCCGCCCAGCATTAAATTTGCACTGGGTGAGAACGTCAAACAATCGAACTGGGGTGCTCAGTTTAGCAGCCGCTATCCACAAACCCGGGTTGGGGTGGAAACTTTTATCCGTGATCAATTCCAGGCGGCGAAAGAGTATCAAGCCAAATGGCAGGCCTATGAACGCTTATCACGGCGTGACAGGGCACAGGTAGCGCCACCACGACGGGATTATCAGTTGGATACTCTGGTTCAAATACTCAATGGTGAGCGTCACATCCATACTCACTCCTACGTTGCATCTGAAATTCTGATGCTGATGGAGCTGGCTGAAGAGATGGGTTTCCGCATTCAGACCTTTACGCATATTCTTGAAGGCTACAAAGTTGCCAGTGAAATGAAGGCACATGGTGCTTCTGTTTCATCCTTTGCCGACTGGTGGGGCTTTAAAATGGAAGTGAATGATGCCATTCCAACCAATACCTGTCTGATGCACGAGCAAGGGCTGAATGTCAGTGTCAACTCCGATGATCCAGGCTTGTTGCGCCGTCTCAATCAGGAAGCTGCCAAGTCAGTGATGTATTGCGATATGGATGAACACGAAGCGTTGAAAATGGTCACCATCAACCCGGCCATCCAGCTGAAAATTGCCGATCAGGTCGGTTCGATTGAGACCGGTAAACGGGCGGACTTTGTGCTGTGGGATGGTCATCCGCTGTCAGTATACAGCCAGGTGCAGCAAACCTGGATTGAAGGAGCCCGTTACTTTGATCGCGCCAGCGATATCGCGAAGCGCGAACAACTGGAGCAGGAGCGCTTACAACTGATCCAAAAAGTACTGACGGCCGGTGAGTCAGCTCGGCAGGGTAGTAGTGGAGGGTATAAAGATGAGGACCCAATCTGGCATTGTGATGATCACGAAGACTGGCTGCAAATCCGCTTCGGTCATCAGCGCTACCATCAGCATGGTCACCACGGTCACCATCAAGGACATCATCATGCAGGAGCAAACCAATGAAGATGCAGACAATTTTCTCTAAGCTTTGTGGCAGTTTGCCGGCCCTGTTCGTAGCGATGACAGTGGCGCTGCCTGTGCTGGCTGTTAATCCGGTGCCAGGTACCCCGCAGCAGCACCCCATCCTATTGCAGAACGCTTTGGTGCATACTGTGGTTGACGCTGAGCCGAAGGTGCAGGATGTATTGCTGGTCGATGGTAAGATTGCTGCCATTGGTCCTCAATTGCAGGTGCCAGTAGGTGCTGAGCTGCATGACTTGACCGGTAAGCATCTGTATCCCGGTTTAATTGCGTTGATCAACCAGCTGGGTCTGATTGAGGTAGAAGCAGTGCGTGCCACCCGGGATGATCGGGAGACTAGCAACACCAATCCGGACTTACGGGTAGAAGTGGCCTTTAATGCCGACTCTGTGGTGATCCCAACCATTCGTAGCAATGGTTTTAGCCACAGCCTGATTTATCCATCCGGTGCTATGATTACAGGACGTTCTGCTTTGATGCAACTCGATGGTTGGAACTGGCAAGATGCTCTGGTGCAATCCGATGTTGGGCTGCATATTAACTGGCCTTCTATGACGATTCGTACCGGTTGGCGAGCCAGTCAAAGCCCGGATAAGCAGCGGGAGCAGCAGCAACAGCAATTGCAGCAGTTGCACCGCTACTTTGAACAGGCCCACGCTTACTTTAAAGCGGAACAGGCAGGTTTGAATCATGGCCTGGACTCGCGCTGGCACCGGATGCTGCCCTTTTTCAAAGGCGAGTTGCCGCTGTTTGTGCATGCTGATGATCCACGGCAAATCCGCCAGGCGATGTTGCTGGCAAAGCACTATCAGGCAAGGTTGGTGATTGTTGGTGGTCGTGACAGCTGGCGTATGGCCGATGAACTGGCCACGGCCAATGTCGATGTGATTTACACGGCTCCCTTTGGTTTACCGACCCGAGGCGATGAAGCTTATGATCAGGCCTTTGCGGCACCAGGGATCTTGCGTGATGCCGGCGTGCGGCTTGCGTTATCACTGGATGGTTTCTGGGATACGCGCAATTTGGTGTTTGCCAGCGGTCATGTCACCCGCTATGGTTTAAGCCAGACTGATGCATTGAAAGCGTTAACCCTGGATGCAGCCCGCATTGCCGGGGTGGCCGATCGTTTAGGCTCTATTGAAGTGGGTAAAAGCGCCAGCTTGGTGGTGTCCGATGGTGATATTTTTGATTACCTGGGACACAGAGTTGAGCGGATGTGGATTGATGGCCGAACGGTTGATTTGGATAACCGTCATAAGCAGTTGCATCGGCGCTATCAACAGCGTTATCAACAATAAATTTCTTCCACAAAAAAGGGTGCCATAGCGGCACCCTTCGTTCGAGATGTGTTGCGTTTAACGCTGGCGAAATTGCAATCTGCGTTTAATTGCCAGACCAGTCAAGCCAACCAGCAATAAAAAAGTGGTGGCAGGAGCGGGCACAACAAAGGTGACATTATCGGTATCAGTAATGAAAGACATCTTGCCGGTAACACCAGCACTATTAAACTCAATTCGCATACTGGTGTATAAATCACCATAGAACTGCCCATTGAGCCAGGCCTCATTGCTGTATGTAACACTTTCAGCGGCAAAATCTGCCCAACCGAAATCATCATCATTGAAGAGGAAATCATCTTCAATGGTATAAGGGCTGCCAGACATACTACCAGGCGAGCCAGCAATACCCGTCTTAATATCAAAAACGGATCCGGCAAACCATGCATTTAGTGTCAGCGATGTTGCGGCTACATCAGTAGAAAACAAGAATGGGTTAATGAAGGTATCGCCAAACAGCGAGAGAGACCAGCCTGATCCAACAGCTGCAGCATTGGCACCATTAAAAACCACCTGCTCACAGCTACCTGTTGTAAAACAAGCCGTCACTTTCATACCATCCAAGTCCAGATGATTGCTAAAGTCATCGACAATGCTGATGTTATAAATAGTACCGGTATCAACCTGAATAGGGGTTGCAACGGCAGTTGCGCTAAACAAGATGGCAACGGCGGAACCTAAAACAGCTGATTTGTTAAAACCCATAGTTGGCGTATCCTTTTTACTGATTACTGAACTGCGAAGGTACTGAGCATCCCTGAAACCTTCAGTGGTTAAAATTAATGCAAAATTCATTCCTTAAATAATTACTTAAATAAAATCATCTTATTATGGTAATTACCTTAGTGGCAGCTTGTGTTTCTTTCGCCTTGATGTAAAAAAAGCAGACACTAAATTGCCTGGTTCGCTCAACCACCTGCCCAAACAGTAGTGTAGCCCAATTTGTGCAAAGCAGCCTCTACCTGAGCGCGTTGATCGTTTTGCAACAGAATAGCGCCATCTTTGACGCTGCCGCCACAGGCGCATACCTGCTTTAATGCTTTACACACTCCTTGCAATTCATCTTGGCTGCCTGAAATGCCACTGATTAGAATGACAGCTTTACCACCACGTTTTTTAGTCTGACGTTGCAGCCGCAGCTTACCATCGGCATAAGCCTGACCCTCAGCCTTTACTGGTTTTTCTGCCACTATCTTACCGGTATCGGTGCTATACACCAGCGCCTCTTTAGAGGAGGGGGTAGGGGTAATGCTCTTGCCGGCTTGTTGCTGCCAGTCGGCTAAGGATAGGGTTTTACGGTTCATGCTTGCTCCGCTTGATGTCTCGCTTCAAATCTAGTTGGCATTTTGCCATTTTTTGCCTAGAATGGCGCATCATTATTTTAGAAATCTGGATGTCTAAATTGTCTCAGCATAATCCATTGATCCGCCAATACATTCAGCAAACTGGCTTAGATACGGTGTGGCAGCTGGATGATCATGAAATTGAGCGGGAAGTACAGTGGCTGGAACACTTTCTGGATGAGGCTGTTCGCCCTGAGGTTCGCTGGAGTTACCTTGTTCCTGAGCTCGGTGAGGGCGGGGCTTGCTCACTCTTTGGTCAGTTAGCTGACCAACCCTATGATTTAACCGTCATCCTGGGTGGGCAGAGTACAGAGACCGAACAGGCTTTACAGTTACTGCAGTTATTTTGTCAGGCGTTTGAAACCCGCACCGGTATGGAGTGGTTTGGTATTTATCAGGCCCGATCCAATCGGGAGCAGCAAGCGGTGTTGGTCAAGCTCGCTTATTATGGTGCTCCTTCCCGGCCTGAATTTCCGTTAACGCCGGATTTTGCCCGCATGAGCAACAACAGCACTGTTGGGTTGACGGGTAAGGCGCGGGTGATTAATGATATCCCAGAGTACCTGGCACAGGGCGGTGATTACTACACGTGCGATCCCAAAGTTTTAGCCGAAGCTTGTTTGCCTCTGTTTGATCAATCAGGCAGAATAGTTGGCATTATTGATGCCGAAGCTTTTCAAAAAGACGTCTTTAACCCTGCTGCCCTGGCCTTGCTGATTGCCATTTGCTTGATGGTACCGGCGTACTTGCCAGCAGCAGATCAACCATGCAGTGATTAAAACAGGTGAGCACTATGTTTTCTCAGTTACAGCCAGTGGCAACAGATCCGATCCTTGGCCTGATGGCTGCTTATCAGCAGGATCCAAACCCGCATAAAATTGATTTGGGTGTTGGGGTGTACAAAGACGAGCAAGGGCACACCGCTGTACTCAAGTGCGTGAAAAAAGCCGAAGCCCTGCGTCTGGCGAAAGAAGACAGTAAAACCTACATTGGCATGGCTGGCGATCTGAATTTTAACCAGCACATTGAGCAGCTGGCGTTTGGCAAGGAACATCCGGCTTTGCTGGCTGGGCGCCTCACCACAGCCCATACTCCAGGCGGAACCGGTGCTTTGCGGGTTGCGGCTGAGTTTATTAAACGAGCCAATCCTTCAGCGACCATTTGGGTCACTACTCCGACCTGGGCCAATCACATTTCGTTGTTTCAGGCGGCCGGTCTTACCGTTAAAGAATACAGCTACTACGATTACAACAGCAAAGGTTTGCTGGAAGAGCAAATGTTTGCTGAGTTGGCGCACGTTGAGCCGGGCGATGTGGTTTTACTGCATGCCTGCTGTCATAACCCAAGCGGCCTGGACCTAACCTTTGCCCAGTGGCAGCGCTTTACTCAGCTTGCCAAAGAGCGCGGCTTTACTCCGCTGGTCGATATGGCTTATCAGGGATTTGGTGTTGGTCTTGATGAAGATACCGCTGGTCTGCGTCACTTAGCTGCCGAAGTGCCAGAGCTGATTTTATGCAGCTCGTGTTCGAAAAACTTTGGCTTGTACCGTGAACGTATCGGTGCCTGTACCCTGCTGACTGAGCACAGCAAGGCCGCCGAAACAGCCCGTTCGGTGTTATTGAGCGTGGTGCGTAGCATTTACTCGATGCCACCAGCGCATGGCGCCATCATTGTAAGCCATATTCTGGATAGTCAGGAGCTGACCGCGCTGTGGCATCAGGAGCTGGCCGAGATGCGTAACCGCATCAACGACTACCGCCAGTTGATCGTGGATAAATTCAAAGCCGAAGGCATAGTGCAGGATTTCAGCTTTATTACCCGTCAACATGGCATGTTCAGCTTCCTTGGCATCAATAAAGCACAAATCGACCGGTTGCGTGATGAGTTCAGTATTTACATGGTAGGTTCCAGCCGGGTCAGCATTGCCGGCCTGAATCACAGCAACATCGATTATTTTGCCAAATCCGTAGCCACAGTACTGAAGTAAGCGCTACTTCGCTTTACAAAGCCGCAGTTACTCCTTTATTGGTAGTGTTGCGGCTTTTGTTTTTCCGGCAAATGATCATACACTTAGCTTAGTTATTGTATCGTGGACACCTTAACATGCCTGCTATCACTCAGTTGATGAGTCGTAACCCGGTCAGCGTCTCACCCGATGATACCCTGGCGGTGGTGAAAGAAATTTTCGATCAGGTGAAATTTCATCATTTGCTGGTGGTGGATAATAAACAGTTAATGGGCGTGATTTCTGACCGGGATTTGTTTAAAGCCTTAAGCCCGAATCTTGGCACTGCCGCTGAGACCACCAAAGATTTGGCAACACTGAAAAAGCGGGTGCATCAGGTGATGCATCGCCAGCCCATTAGTTTGTCGGTAGGGGCTGAGGTGATGGATGCCGTGCGGCTGTTTAACCGCGAAGGCGTGTCTTGCATTCCGGTGGTGGATAGCTTTAACCGGCCGCTTGGCATCTTAAGCTGGCGCGATATTATGCAGGCGCTGGAAAAGAAACAGCCACGCGCTGAGTAGAGCGTGGCTGTGCGGTAGGGCTTAGATCTTCTTGTACTTGATACGATGCGGTTCCAGTGCCTGGGCACCCAGGGTTTCTTTCATCCAGGCTTCGTAATCCGAGTAGTTTCCTTCGAAGAAATTCACCTGACCTTCATCACGGTAATCCAGAATATGGGTGGCAATGCGGTCGAGGAACCAGCGATCGTGCGAGATCACCATGGCGCAGCCCGGGAAGTCCAGCAAAGCGTTTTCCAGTGCCCGCAAGGTTTCCACATCCAAATCGTTGGTCGGTTCATCCAGCAGCAGCATGTTGCCGCCAGCGCGCAGCAGCTTGGCTAAATGCACCCGGTTGCGCTCACCACCGGATAAATCGCCAATGAATTTTTGCTGATCGTTGCCTTTAAAGTTAAAGCGACCGACATAAGCCCGGCTTTGCAGCTGGAAATTGCCAATCTGCAAAATGTCCTGGCCGTCAGAGATTTCCTGCCAGACGGTATTTTTAGCGTTCATGCTGTCACGGAACTGCTCAACCGACGCCACCTGTACGGTATCGCCGAGCTCAATGCTGCCGGAATCCGCTTGCTCGGAGCCAGTGATCATCTTAAACAGCGTTGATTTACCGGCACCGTTCGGGCCGATAATGCCGACAATGGCGCCTTTCGGGATGCTGAAACTTAAATCTTCAATCAACAAGCGATCGCCAAAGCTTTTGCGTAAATGGCTGACTTCCAGCACCTTGTCACCCAAGCGTGGGCCTGGTGGAATAAAGAGTTCGTTGGTTTCATTGCGCTTTTGAAAGTCGGTATTTTGCAACTCTTCAAAGCGGGCCATCCGCGCCTTGCTCTTGGCATGGCGGCCTTTCGGGTTGGTGCGAACCCATTCCAGCTCCTGTTTAATGGAGCGCTGACGGGCTTGCTCGCTGCGCTCTTCTTGTGCCAACCGGGCTTCTTTTTGCTCCAGCCAGGACGAGTAGTTGCCTTCCCAGGGAATGCCATAGCCACGGTCCAGCTCCAAAATCCAGCCAGCAACATTGTCGAGAAAATAACGGTCGTGGGTAATGGCGACCACTGTGCCCGGGTAATCGTGCAGGAAGCGCTCCAGCCAGGCCACAGATTCGGCATCCAGGTGGTTGGTTGGCTCATCCAGCAGCAGCATATCCGGCCGCTCCAACAATAAGCGGCAAATAGCCACCCGGCGGCGCTCACCACCGGACAAATGTTCAATGCTGGCATCCCAAGCAGGCAGGCGTAGTGCATCGGCGGCCCGTTCCAGCGTGTTGTCGAGGTTGTGGCCATCTTTGGCCTGGATTAGCGCTTCCAGTTCGCCCTGTTCTTTGGCCAGCGCATCAAAATCGGCGTTTTCCTCGGCGTAAGCGGCATAGACTTCATCCAACCGGCTGAAAGCCTGCTTCACATCGGCCACGGCTTCTTCAACGATTTGCCGCACGGTTTTGCTGGTATCCAGTACCGGCTCTTGCGGCAAATAGCCAATTTTGGTGCCGGCAAGCGGCCGGGCTTCGCCTTCAAAGTCCTGGTCTACCCCAGCCATAATGCGCAGCAGGGTGGATTTACCAGCGCCATTTAAACCCAGTACGCCAATCTTGGCACCAGGGAAAAACGACAGCGAAATATCTTTTAAAATGGTTTTTTTCGGCGGGACTACTTTCGAGACCCGATGCATGGTGTAAATATACTGTGCCATAGCGTCCACATCATTGGTTGCAATTGCTGGGATTGTACGTGATTTAAGACAGGCAGTGAAGTCACGACTAATGGTAATACAAAAGGTTAATTATTATCGTTAGCAAACAACATTGCTTCAATTGCTTCGTGAAGACTCAGTATATCCTCAGCAACGAAGCATAGCTCATTGGCAATGGTGTGAAGTGTGAGAACGCGCTGGGTTAGTAGGGTATCCAGTCCTTGTTTGGCGTCGGCAATATCCCCTGTTTTGGTTGTTATGCTTTTTACGCTGATGATAGGATTCTGCCAGAAGCTGGTAAGTAAAGGTCGAAACCAATTGCCGGTTTGCATAAGCAGCATTTTGCTGCTTATTTTTGCGGTTGTTTCATGGAGTAAAGTGTTCAGCTTTTGCTGAAACAATACATTCCAGGCTAAGAAATTATCAAGAAACTTTTGGCCTCTCACCTGAAACTTATCATTGCAAAGCGAGCGGTGAAAACTCAATAACTCATCCATATTGTTGTTGGTTAATACAAAGATGTATGGAGACAAGTGAGGGTACTGTTTTGCGTTACAGACAGCCTCAAAAATAGCTCTGGTTGTGCGGCCATTTCCATCTGAAAAAGGGTGTGCATTGATGATGGAAGCCATCAGCGCCATCAGTTGCTCTATCGTTGCTGTGGTATTCTCAAACTCGCTGAGTGCTTGTTGTGTTATCTTCAATGATAAAGATGGCGCAGGACAGTCATGCTGATAAAGGCCGCAGGCTGATTGAAGCTGTAGTGGGTTGGAGCGTATAACAGGTAAACGAGTTGTACGCTCTCTGAGCAGACTGTTTACTTCACAGAGCAAAGCCATGTCGATTTTTGGGTTATGACATAGTAATGCAACCGCATCAGAAAATCGTTGGGTGGCAGCTACTACCCCAATGGCTATAGAGTCAGGGTTTTTAATGCCCGATTTAGCCATAATAAATTGCCGGCGTGAAACAGTACGCCCTTCACGAAGGACGATATCTCCAGCAAGATAGCGGTAGAAATAATCGCGTAGTATGTATGAATAAACTGGCTGAATCTTCTTGGTAGCATTCAGAGTATTACACATCGTTATTTTTATCATCCTTACTTTTTAGAAACGCCTTGCCACGCTCATTCAGCGCTTTGTCCTCATCGCGTTGTTGTTGGTTGGTAAACCAATGTGCGTGTTGAAGCTCAAAGGGCCGGTTTCTTTGCTCGAGGTAGCTGAGTAGTTCTGGATAATTTGTATTGGCTTCAAACCCAACCGGCAACTTTAAGACGGTCACTTTGCCTACTTTGCAGCGTAATCCAAACCATTTTAGATTGTCGTAGCTGTGACTGGTGATATGAAATGACACAGTGTCTGGCAGCGACTTGGAGACATTGCCAAGCATTAGAGTATTTTGCGCAACATCAAGGCTGATGGTTTTTGGGTAGCGCACAAGCCAAAAGATCAGTAAAACAAGGCCTAGTAAAGCAACACCAGTTAAAAACATCATCCATAGAGCAGGATCACCATAGCGCCTTGTAGAAGCACCTAGAATTCCAA
Organism: Alkalimonas amylolytica; assembly: GCF_900107845.1. Lineage (GTDB taxonomy): Bacteria > Pseudomonadota > Gammaproteobacteria > Enterobacterales > Alteromonadaceae > Alkalimonas > Alkalimonas amylolytica. The sequence continues at coordinate 55,209 of NZ_FNRM01000001.1, read as the reverse complement.
GGTAATCTAAAAAAGCCAGCCAAGTAGCCAGGAGGGCACTGGCAACGATAATGCCGTTACTTAAACACCAAAGCCCTAATTTTTTTGTAAATACAATCTGCATAAACGCTCTCAATAGAATGCAGGCAAGTAGAATTGCCTGCATTCACGATCTTAATTTCGAACAGGGATTGAATGCAAGGCCACATCCAGTCCTTGCAACCCGTGCACTACCACCGGATTGCCATGCCTGTCGGTATAGTCCATATCAAAGGTAAAGCTATAGTTTATTTTATGCCCTTCTACAGTCCATTCATCAACCCGCTCAAAATCCAGATTAATGGTAATGCCTAAGGCAGATAAAGGGAAAACGTCACTAGGTTGGCAGTCGCCATCTTTATTTCGGCTAAGCCATAGATGCAGGTAGGGGTAAAAGTCATCGTTGGCATCAATGCGCGTATCCTTGTTTGTATCAAAAATTGTCAATGCGTAAGCATTGGACGGCCGCTCCTCGTCTACAGCAAAAAACGTTTCTCTAACTTGAGAAGGGCAGCTTTGCCCTTCCGGTAGTAGCACCAGCACCGGGCTTCGCGTATCAATCCAGCCCGTTTGATGAAAGGCCATATTATGAAAAACGGTTACTTTGGATTGAGCGGCACTGATAAATTCAATGCCTTGATTATCAATATCTAACACAATAATTGGAAAAAACATATTTGTCTCCTTAGGGAATCATGAGTCCGTCGCCATCACAACGGAAGCGATGCATGCCTGCTATACCGCATACCCAACCTTCAATTGTCCAGTCTCTGGTTTCAGGTGGGGAGTTACGATTAATTTCCTGGATTATATAGTTGCCAAGTGCATCCAGAGTTGCAGTAACTGCTAAGCCCACTAAGAGTTGCCAGCTTGGCCTGGTCGATGTTGCTTTTACTATACCTGATGAGATTAAGATTGATGTTAATTCCACTGGTATCTGAGAAAACCTCTGATTAATAATTTGATTGCTCACCGTAGTAGTATTTTTCAGCCAGGATGCCTGGCTGGTTAGCCATGCTGTACTTTTTAGGATTTTCTGCTTCAGATCTTGTGGGATCCCGGTCCGTCTTGAAAGTTCATCTAAAGTAGCTATGGTTCTTTCGATGTTTTTTAACAAGTCTTCTACCTGATCAGCAGACCAAGGCTGATGTTCAGCCGAGGGTGTGGTTGGCTGCTATCTAGCTCTATCATCGAATTCAGTTGCGCTGCTTAGTTCATTTGTTGATGGTTGAGTACCCGATGTGCAGCCGATAACACTGGCACTTTGCCCCTGATTTCTGTTCTAATAGGAAGTATTGATGTCAACTTTGTGAAGCCTTATGTCTGAAGCACAGCACGATCCGAAATATCAACAGTTTGTTGAAGCCGCTAAAACCAATGGGGTGGTTTATGCGTTGGCAGAGGGTGAAGATTTGCTGGTGGTGGAGTCGGTTGAATTTGAAGAGACCGATGTGATCCCATTTTGGTCCTCTGAAGCCGATGCCAAAGCGCATTGCAGCGATGAATGGGCCGATTATCAGCCCGAAGCCATCCCGCTGGATGTGTTTTGTGATGGCTGGTTAAAAGAAATGTACGACGATGGCCTTTTAATTGGCACCAACTGGGACAGTGAGCTGAATGGCCCGGAAGTGGAGCCGACGGTTTTGCTGGCAGCGCTTCGTCTGGTACAATAGTCGGTTGTTTTGCACCCGTGGCAGCTTCCGGTTGAACCAGCTGCAGGGGGCCGCTGTATAAAGGGGTAGATTCCCCCTTGTTTTGGAAAAGCTATGTTATCTGAAGAAGCCATACGCGTTCGCAGCGCACTTGAAAAAAAGGGCCTGGAAACTCCGATGCAGGAGACCGGGCTAAGCCGTGATCAGAAGTACCAGAAAATTTCGGCTTTAATGACTGAGGTGGTGCAAACCCTGGGCCTGGATTTAGCAGACGACAGCCTGGCGGAAACACCGCATCGCATTGCCAAAATGTACGTCGATGAAATTTTCTCTGGCCTGGATTATCGCAACTTCCCGAAAGTCACTCAGATTGACAACAAAATGAATGTCAAAGAGATGATCAAGGTGCGGGATATCGGTGTGTCGAGTACCTGCGAGCACCACTTTATCACCATCGATGGTACGGCCACTGTGGCTTACATTCCGTCGACCAAAGTGATTGGTTTATCGAAAATCAACCGCATTGTGCGCTTTTTTGCCCAGCGTCCTCAGGTGCAGGAGCGCTTAACTGAGCAGGTGCTGGTGGCGCTGCAAACCCTGCTGGAAACTGACAATGTTGCAGTCAGCATCGAAGCCGTGCACTACTGCGTTAAAGCACGCGGTGTAATGGATGTGAACTCGAAAACCCAGACTACCGCCCTTGGCGGCTCTTTCCGTGAAGATGCCCGCACCCGGGCGGAGTTTTTTTCACGGCTTAGTTGACTTTATTACGGCAGTTAAATTGAGCATAACAGACGGCAGCCATGTGGCTGCCGTCTGTTATAGCTGATGTTGTCAGGCGGTGGAGCGCGCGTTGTGCTGCAAATAGCGGGCGGCGAATTCCGCTACTGGCATGGGGCGTTGAAAGTAGTAGCCTTGAAAACAGCCACAGCCCATCTGGGTTAATGCCTGCAACTGAGCCTGCTCTTCCACACCTTCGGCAATGACACTCAGGCCAAGGTTGTGCGCCAGTGAGACAATACTACGTGCAATCAGCGCATCGTTGGGGTTGTTTAATAGATCCCGTACAAAGCTACGATCAATTTTAAGTGTTTGCAGTGGCAAACGTTTCAGATAGGCCAGCGATGAATAACCGGTACCAAAGTCATCCAACGAAAAAGTGAGCCCCTGACTGTTTAGACGCATCATGATATCAGCGACCTCACTGGCATTGTCTATCAACAAGCTTTCGGTCAGCTCCAGATGCAGCAAGTTAGGGTTAAAGCGATAGCGCTGCAGACAATTAAGCAGGTCGCTGACAAAAGAAGGGTCGCTAAACTGGCGCGAGCTGATATTGATGGCCAGTTGCAGTGATTGACTGAGTGGGTTGCTATGCCAGCTCGCCAGCAGTTGGCCGGCTTGTTCAACCAGCCAGCGACCTATGGGCACTATCAAGCCGGACTCTTCGGCCAGTGGGATGAAGGTATCGGGCGGAACCAAGCCATGCTCCGGATGATGCCAGCGCAGCAGAGCTTCCGCCCCGGTTAGCTGACCGGCCTGATCAAACTGCCCTTGCAAGAAGAGTTCGAGCTGTTGTTGCTCTAGGGCATCGCGAAGATCAAGCGCCAGTCGGGCTTCCGTTCGCTGCTTCCTGGCAAGCTCAGGGGTAAATACCTGGTAGTTATTCTTGCCCCGCAGTTTGGCATGCTGCACTGCTGATTCTGCGTAGTGCAGCCATTGATCGGGCCGCATACCGGGGCTTAGCAAACAGATGCCAATGCTGACGGTCAGGCGGCAGCCCTGACGCTGACATCGGATGGGGTTGGCCAGCAGGTTTAACATCTGCTCCGCCTGTTCGCATAAAGTGGGTAGCACTTCAGTCTCATCGGCTGAAAGCAATGGCCAGATAATGGCAAATTCATCACCGCCGACCCTGGCCAGCTGCTGCATGGTTCCCAGCTGTTGTTTCAGGCGTTTGGTCAACTCAAGCAGCACCTGATCACAAAAGCTATGACTGGTTGCATCATTCAGTTGTTTAAAGGCGTCGATATCCAGCAAAACCAGGCCATGGTGCATTGGGCTCTGCAGATTGCTGCGAACCGTTTCGGCCAGGGCCTTTAAGAACGCTTGTCGATTGGGGAGCTGGGTCAGCGGATCGCGTTGCTGCAATTGTTGCAGCATTTTGCTTTGCTGCTGGTGCGCGGATAAATCACGCAATACGCCTAAAAAGCGTTTGCCCTCCTGGTCGCTGATTTCGCTGACTCTAAGTTCAATTGGGATCAACTGACCGTCTTTGTGTTTGGCTTCCAGCTGGCGTTTATTGCCAACAACCTTTGGTATTTGATGTTGCTGGTACTCTTCCAGATAGCTGTCGTGTCGCTTTGCATGCGACCTGGGCATGATCAGGGCAATGTTCTGGCCTATCGCTTCGCATTCTCTATAGCCAAGCAGTAGCTGTGCCGAGCGATTAAAGCTTAGAATTTTGCCGGACTGATCGGTGCTGATTACCGCATCCATCATATGATTCAACAACTCTTTGGCTTCTTTGCCGGATTGCAGCAGTTGTTGTTCAGCCTGCTTTTGGGCGCTTATATCGTATAAAAAACCGCGCCACAACGTGTACTCTTGGTCCAGCTGCTCAGGCTCGGAATGAGCAGCCAACCAGACCCAGTGTCCCTGACGATGTTTTACCCGGTATTCGCAGTGAAACATGCTCAAGTTGCAGCGCGAATGTTGAATATCTGTTTGCACGCGTTTGCGATCGTCCGGGTGCATGCGATCAAAGACTAACTCCGGTTTGGCACTCAGCTCGGTGGCACTGTAGCCTAAGATGGCTTCGACTTGCTCACTGATGGCTGGCAGACTATAACGGCCTAAGCTATCAGCTTGAAATAGATAAAAAGCACCTGGGGTTAGTCTGGCGTATGATTCCAGCATGCTGCACCTCCTGAAATGACTGGCGGCCTAAGCCGCCAGTGGGTTGCCTAGGCGGCTGATAAGCGGAACTGATGGGTCAGTTCCTGTTGCTCCAGCCCCAGTTGGCTCAGAGTGCTGCTGGTCTTGGCGGTTTCTTCAATGGCGACGGAGGATTGCTCGGTGGCTACCTGAATATTGGTCAGGCTGCGGTTGATTTCCTCTGCCACCGTGCTTTGCTGCAGTGCTGCAGCGGCAATTTGTTGGTTCATTTGCTGGATATTCTGGATATCCTTTAAGATGTTTTCAATTGCCTCGCTGGCATCATCTGTGGACTCAAACACTTCATTGGCCCGTTCGGTATTGGCCTGCATGGCTGTCATAGCGAGCTCGGCTTTACGTTGCAGGCGCTGAATGACTTCATTAATTTGCGTGGTCGAAGCCTGCGCCCGGGTTGCCAGCTGCCGTACTTCGTCAGCTACCACAGAAAAGCCGCGACCCGCTTCACCAGCCCGCGCTGCTTCGATGGCCGCATTGAGCGCCAGTAGATTGGTTTGTTCGGTGATGTTAGTAATCACATCCAAAATGGAACCGATGCTGTCGGCTTCCTCTTTTAGCTCGGCAATGGACACCGCGGATTGATTGACATCTTTTGCCAACTGCTTGATGCCGGTCATGGTTTTATCCAGGATCTGATTGCTGAGTTCGGCTTGTGTTGCTGAGTTGGTTGCTGCCATAGATGCTTCTTCCGCACTACGGGCCACTTCCTGCACGGTAGCTGTCATTTCATTCATGGCGGCGGCTACCTGCTCGGTTTCGACTTTTTGCTGGCTAACCCCGGCGCTGGTTTGCTGAGAAATTACCGCCATTTCCTCGGTTGAGCTGGCAAGCTGAGTAATGCCACTGGACAGGCGGAGAATCAGCTGACGCAGACTGACCGTCATACGCTGCATCGCATTGGTTAGCTGGCCCAGCTCATCCTTGCGATCACTGCTTAGATCCGTAGTTAAGTCACCGGCGGCAATTTTATCCGCTACAGCAACCACCTGTTGCAGTGGGCGCACGATTAACCGAGTGATCACCAAGGCTGCGACCAGGCCAATCAGCAGGGCCAGTAAGCTGGCGCTTATCAACATCCAGCGAACTTGTTGTTGCTGCTGTTGCATTTGTTCAAGTTGACGTTCAAGCGAGCTTTCTGCTCCGGTAACTACATTTCGTGCCTGCTCTGTCATTTGCTGCTCAGAAGCATTGGTTGCATCAACCAAGCGGCGGAACTCGGTAAATTCGCTACGGTACTGATTAAGCTGACTGCTCGCCAGCGTTAATTGCTGACCCAGACCACCGTTTATTCCTGTTTGTTGTAACTGGCTGATCAGTTGATCCAGCTGATTTAATTGTTGCTGCAACGCCTGATAATCCTGTGCCGATTCGGTCAGTACAAAAGTACGTTCCAGCCGCCGCGCTTCCAGCAAGGTTCTGGCCGCTTCACTGGCGAGCAGCGACAGTTGCAAAGCTTCGATACTGGCTTGATCGCCCTGACGCTGAATTTCGTTCAGTGCTCTGCTGTTAAAGTCCTGCTCCAGCTCATTAAAGATCTGCAGCGCCTGACGGGCGCTTTGTTCCATTTGCTGTTGCCGCTGCTGGCTGCGTTGCTCCAGGCCGGTGTAGTTTTGCAGCTCCTGTTGGTAGGCTCTGGCTTCAAGCTGTAGCGTTTGCATTAATTGAATACTTTCTGATGTGGTAAAGGCGCTCAGCGATTGTTCAGCAATCTGTAGACTTTGATCGATCAGGGCATTGGCATCCTGAATATAGGCTTCATCCTGTCGCAGCATGAAGTTCTTTTCCTGCTGCCTGGCTTCGCCTACTAAAATACTGATGGTTTTCACCTTATTGAGCAGGGCAAAACGCTCATTCAGGCTGCCAAGTGCTTGCAAACTTAACCAGCTGATGCCAACTAAGATGGCAAGTACAACGCCAAAGCCACTGAACAACTTCTTTTGTACACTCATGTCTAAAAAGACGTGGTTGAAATTACGCATACTTGCTATCTCCGGTCAATGTTCAGATATTTGTACTGGTCCGCGCAGCAAACGGTTTTAAGGGGGAGCAAAAATTAAGCAATAAAGGTACGGGGTTTAACCTAAGGTTATGATTTTTAAGTAGATAAAAAATTAGATATTTTTTATCTACTTTTTCGAACGAGAAGGATGTTTTCAACCAGCACGGATTGCATCAAGGCTGGCTGGGAGGGGAGGCAATTTGTTGTTGCAAAAATGCGGTGGCAGCTTCAGCTGGCATGGGGCGACCATAGTGGTAACCCTGAATTTCATCACAGCCTAATTGTTGCAACAAGCTCTGGTGCTCGGCAGTTTCTACCCCTTCGGCAATCGTTTTTAACCCCAGGCTCTGCGCCATCCGGATAATGGCAGTGACAATGGCGCGATCCTCCAGGCTATCCAACAGTTCACGTACAAAAGACTGATCGATTTTCAGCTTGTTGAGATGAAAGCGTTTTAAATAGCTGAGCGAGGAGTAGCCGGTACCAAAATCATCAATCGCAATCCAAATCCCTTTCTGGCGAATAGCATCGACTGTTTTGATGGCTTGCTCGGCATCCTCGACCATAGCACTTTCGGTAATTTCAAGTTCAATGCATTGCGCTGGCAGCTTAGCAAGCTCAAGTTGGGTGCTGATGATAGTGAGCAGCTCAGGCTGACGAAATTGAACTGGTGATAAGTTGATGGCCATCACCAACTCGGTATAGCCTTGCTGGAACCATTTTTTTTGCTGTTGAATCGCATGCTGCAATACCCATTCACCGAGCTTGATCATCAAACCGCTTTGCTCGGCTACTGGAATGAACTCTGCCGGTGAGATAAAACCCAGCTCCGGATGCTGCCAGCGTAGCAGGGCTTCAAAGCCAGTAAGTTTGTTGTTGTTGAGGCAGAGCTGAGGTTGATACACCAGCTGCAGTTGATTGTGCTCAATCGCCAGTCTCAGCGCGTTTTCCAGTTGCAGTTGACGGTTGAACTGATTTTGCATGCCGGCGGTAAAGAAACAGTATTTGTTGCGGCCATCTTCTTTGGCTTTGAACATGGCGATATCGGCGTGCTTGTTTAGCTCAAAGAAGTTATCGCCATCGTTCGGGTAGATAGCGATGCCAATAGAGGCTGAGATACTGAGTGGATCTCTAGCAAATTGATAGGGCGTTTGCATGGTTTCAAGAATTCGCTTTGCCAGCCGGCCGGCAGCTTCCTGGTTGGTATCAGGCAGTAACAGGATAAATTCATCGCTGCTAAGACGGCTGAGAGTATCCTGGCTGCGGGTCATGGTTTGCAAGCGCTGGGCAGCCTGTACCAGGATCTCATCACCGACCTCGTGGCCGAGCGCATCGTTGATCTTTTTAAAGCGGTCCAGGTCGATAAACAACATGGCAATCTGATGACCAGCACGTTTGGCTCGCTGAATGGCTTGTTCGGTCCGGTCAATCAGTAAAGTGCGGTTTGGTAATTGAGTCAGGGTGTCAAAATGCGCCAGCAAATTGAGCTTTTCCTGATTTTGCTTGTAATTGCTGATATCGCTGAACAGCGCGACATAGTGGCTAAGTTGGCCTCTTGTGTCCCGGATTTGTGAAATACTTAACCACTCCGGATAAAGCTCGCCATTTTTGCGGCGATTCCAGATTTCACCCTGCCAGTTACCATGGCGCTGAATGGCTTGTTGCATGGCCTCATAAAAGTCTTTGTTGTGTTTGCCGGATGAAAGCAGTTTGGGGGTTTTGCCAATGACTTCATCGCTGTTGTAACCACTGATGGTGGTGAAGGCTTTGTTAACCAATAAGATGGTATGGTTCGGATCCGTTACCAGCATACCTTCGGAGCTTTGCTCAAATAATTGCTCCAGCAGCCGTAGCCTCATCTCGGCCTGCTTTTGTGTGCTGATATCAATATGAGTGCCAACCGTAATAGTGGATGGGCTACCATCCTCGTTCAGCATGGTACGGCCACGCGATAAAATCCATACCCAGTGACCATCTTGATGGCGCATCCGGAACTGACTCTCGTACATGCTAACTGGCTGTTGCAAGTAATCAATAAAAGCCTTACTTGCTGGCGTAACATCATCCGGGTGCAGTAAATCCAGCCAGCAGGTACTCAGATTATCCTGGCCAGATTGATCGTACTGATCCCGCTTTCGCCCCAGCATACTGAAGTACTCCTGACTACATTGCAGGAAATTACGGCTTTGATCGTATTCCCAACCACCGGTATTGGATGCCTGTACAAAAGAGCGGTAGCGCTGCAGTGTTTGTTGTAACTCTTCGGTACGTTCGGCTACCTGATGCTTAAGTAAGCCGCGCTGACTGCTCAGTTGCAGGTAAAATAAGGCAAAGCTATAGAGCAGCAGGCTGGAAAAAAGCGCAAACATCACTTCAAGCCAGAAGGTGAGCCGTTCTTGCCAAGTAGCTTGATAGTGCATATCCAATTGCCAGGGGTTATCAGCTAATGCCAGTGTAAATGCAGTACTGCCTGGAGGCAGATTAGCGTGTCGCCATATGATTTGACGGCGTTCATCGGCATCGTAACGCCATAGCTGGTAGGCATAGTGGCTTTGTTGGAAATAATCACGGTGCAGGCTATCCAGTATTGGATCAAGCCGCAAAGTGACATTGATAAATCCCTGGAAGCTCACTACATCCGATAGCTGAAACAAAGGCAAGCGTGCCACAACACCCATGCCGCCTTGAACCAAAGGAAAGGGCCCGTTTAATCTTAGCTTGCCGGCTGCTTTAGCACGCTCTGCCTCTTTGCTTTGCTCCGGGTGAGCAAATAAATCAAAGCCAAGTAGCTGCTGATTGCCTTCTAAAGGGTAGACATCGTTTATCACTCCATCTGGAGCCAGTGAAATCGCAAGAATATCAGGATAGTAACTCAGCAGCTCTCTGGCATAGGCTTTAAATTCGATTTGCTCTGCGCCAGCCTGGTTGATGCCGGCGGCTATAGCATAAGCCGCTGTGAAGCTGCGCTCCAACCGAAGTTGCAACTGATTTAGAAATGCCTGGGCTGTCTGGTTCATGGCCAGTTGCTGGCGTTGGCTGCGCTGTGTCTCGAGATACCAGACAAAAGCGGTATTGATCAATAAAGCTGCCAGCAAAGTAGCTATTGCGAGCGGATGGTATTTATGCTGCGATAATTTACGCAAAATTTTCATGGTGTTGTAATTATTTGGGTCATAGTGTGCTGATAGGTGATTGCAGAGATTGAGTGCATCGCAGATACTTTCATTATCAATGTTTCCTATTGTAGACCAATCAAGCATCAAATGTTGGTTTATTCCATCACTCTTATCCAAAAAGTTGTTTCTGGATGGGCGCTTAGCTGATCCATTTGCGCTGACAGCGCGTATCAGCCAGACTGTAGTAATAGCAGTTTTCAGGAGAACATGATGAAACAATGGTTTTTAGCCGTTGCAGTGACGGCGGCCTTAAGCGGTCCAGTACTGGCCAGTCAATGTGGTGCTGTGCTGGGGCATTCCATGCAGCAGCTGAATACCCGTGAAACGGTCGACTTGTGCGAGCAGTTCAAAGGCAAAACCCTATTGGTAGTGAACACGGCCAGTAAGTGCGGTTTCACCCCCCAGTTTGAAGCGTTGCAGCAATTGCACGACAGTTACCGTGACAAGGGACTGGTGGTACTTGGTTTCCCGTCGAATGATTTTCGCCAGGAGCACAGTGATGAAGCACGAACTGCTGAGGTTTGCTACTTAGATTATGGCGTTCAGTTTCCAATGTTTACCACAACATCGGTACGTGGTAGCAGTGCCAATCCGGTATTTCGCGCCTTGATTGATAAAAGTGGCAAGCAGCCATCCTGGAACTTTAATAAGTACCTGGTCAGTGCCGATGAGCAGACAGTGTTGCATTTTGGCAGTCGCACCAGCCCGACAGATGCCAGCTTTATTGCCGAGCTGGAAAAGCTTTTGGCGCAAGGCGGTTAAGCTTTATTGATCCTGGCTGACAGTAAAGCCTTCATCAACAGCGGTAGCGCCATGCGTTGCCGCTTCACGTGCCAATTCATCACAGCGCTCATTTTCCGGATGGCCAGAGTGGCCTTTTACCCAGTGCCAGTTAATCTGATGGCGCTGACTGGCGGTATCGAGCCGTTGCCATAAATCCTGGTTTTTCACTGGTTTTTTCTGGCTGGTACGCCAGTTGTTGCGTTTCCAGCCTGGCAGCCATTGAGTAATGCCAAGTCGCACGTATTGGCTATCGGTAAACAACTCAACCTGACATGGCGACTTCAGGGTTTCCAGCGCAACAATGGCAGCCAGCAGTTCCATTCGATTGTTGGTGGTTTGCAAAAAGCCAGCACTTAATTCTTTTTGATGCTGTTGATAGCGCAGTACGATGCCATAACCACCAGGACCAGGGTTGCCAAGGCAAGAGCCATCTGTAAAGATGGTGACGGTTTTTTGCATACAGATGTCCTTGAATGAGTTGGCTTCGCAGGCAAGTAGCGCAGAGCAGAGGCTTAGTTGTTATAATTTACCGTAAAAGCGATGGTAGCGGAACCTCAGATGGCAAAACGTCAAATAGTACTCGATACAGAAACAACCGGTATTAACCCCAAAGAAGGGCACCGCATCATTGAGATTGGCTGCGTGGAACTAGTGAATCGGCGTTTTACCGGCAACAATTACCATGTCTATATCAACCCGGAGCGGGACATTGAAGCCGAGGCTATTGCGGTGCACGGTATTACCAATGAACGCTTGATGCACGAGCCGAAGTTTCGGGACATTGCCCATGACTTTTATCAATACATTCAAGGGGCCGAGCTGGTTATTCACAACGCAGCCTTCGACGTTGGTTTTATTGACCACGAGTTCAGTATGCTCCGGCCAGCCTTGCCAGCTGTGGCTGGCTACTGCGCTATTCTGGATACCTTGAAGCTGGCACGGGATCTGCATCCAGGTCAGAAAAACAATCTGGATGCACTTTGCCGTCGCTACGATATTAACAACAGTCATCGCACCTTACACGGGGCTTTGCTCGATGCTGAGATCCTGGCGGATGTTTATCTGCGGATGACCGGTGGTCAGGTGAGTCTTAATCTGGCGTCAGAGCAGCAAGACGATAGTCGTGGTGAACGGCAACCGATACAGATCCGACGGAATGGGGCCTTGAAAGTGATTGCTGCCAGCGAGCAGGAGTTGCTGGCGCATCAGGAGCGTTTGCAGCTTATAGCTAAAAAATCCGGAGCTGTGTTATGGCCAGAGCACTAAGTTATTTGCTATGCCTGCTGGTATTGTTAACTTGGGCAGTATCGGCTCAGCCAGATCCGGAGTCGCAGCCAGAGTTAACCATGGAACAGCTGGAGCAGCTCGAGCTGAGTTTTCCAGAATTGCTGGAGGATACTCCTTTTGATGTTGGCTTTGAGATGTTGCAGCAACTGCCAACCCGCAACCAAATTTCGCTGTTTGAAAATCGCTTTCGAATTGACGGCGAAGTGGATGATATTACTTTACTGATGTTTCGCCGGCCCGGTTCTCCTTCTGTGATTCTGGTGCGGCCAGATGGCAGCAAGATCAATGTTCGTAATGCTGAAGAGCAGCAAGTAGAATGGCATGCCAGTCGTAACTACGATTTGATCAATATCCCCCGACCAATGGCTGGTCCGTGGCAGGCGCTAGGGCGCATTTTAGCGGAAAGCCGAATTATGGTGCTAAGCGATATTATTCTGGATGTCGATCCCTTGCCTGCGCATCTGATGAGTGGTGAAACTCTGAAAGTGACAGCTCGTTTGCAAAATGCTGGTGAGCCCATCAATGCCCGGGACTTTCGGGAAATCCTGACGCTGGATGTCATTTTTATCAGTACCAATAACCCGGAGTATGACAATTTTGGCCGCGGCATCGTGCAGGTAGCTCAATTTCGGGATGACGGCCGAGGCTTCGATGAACGTGCCCGGGATGGTGTTTTTACCGGCGAGTTTCAGTTGAACTTTGCAGCCGGTGAGTGGATCCCTAAATACCTGGTGAAGACACCACTCTATACCAGAGAATTAGAGCAGGCTCCTGTTTTGATTCACCCACTCCCAATTAAAGTAGAGCTAACCAAAGCCGAACATTTAGAGGGTAAGCACCAGATCAATTTTGTAGTAGTGAATGATGAGGTCAAAGTGCAAAGCCTAATCTTGCAAGGAAGGGTACGTTATCCAGATGGTGATACCGACTCTTTTAGTATACAGCGGCCAGAGTTTGGTGCTCATCGTTTGCAACTGGAGCATCGCGGCTATGGTAGCTACATGATTGAAGTGCAGGCATTTGGTGAGCTCCGTAATGGCCGGGAGTTTATGCTCACTCTGCCCAATGTAGATTTTTCTGTGAATCTCCAAACCTTTCAGGCCCCTGAGCTGGAGCGTTTGCCAGAGGAGATCCTGGCTGAAGAAGCCGCCAGAAGAGAGTTGGAACAAGTACCGGCATTTCCTTGGGGCTGGGTGATCAGCGTGAATGTTTTAATTTTATCGCTAGGTGGTTTTTTTATTTGGCTCATGCTCACCGGCAAATCAATACGTGATTTGTTGCCTAAGAAAAAAGCCGCATCGGCAGCTGACAACAGCACATCGAAAAAAGACGGTGAGCCTAAACAGCAAGGCCCTGCCGCAAAAAATGACGATTTGGACGATATTCTCGACTTATCCTTACCGGATGATTAAGCTTTGCGCAATTGCGGCTAAAAAGGTGTTGACGCAGAAAACCCGAACCCTTATCATTCCCGCCGCACTGCAACATCCCTGACAAGATGTGCTTTGCACCTTGGTTTGGAGCGGTAGTTCAGTTGGTTAGAATACCGGCCTGTCACGCCGGGGGTCGCGGGTTCGAGCCCCGTCCGCTCCGCCA
>NZ_FNRM01000001.1:0-41051 GCF_900107845.1 Alkalimonas amylolytica | reverse complement strand
TCACGCCGGGGGTCGCGGGTTCGAGCCCCGTCCGCTCCGCCACTTCTTTGTACATCACTATTGTTGGGCTTTAAAGCCAGATCGCTTTTCTCGGAGCGGTAGTTCAGTTGGTTAGCTCTTCGCTACGAACTTAGCGGCCTGCCATGCCGGGGGCGCGGGTTCGAGCCCCGTCCGCTGTGTTACTTCTCTGGAACATCTTCAGGTGATTGACAGTTTTTAAATTGCCCTATATTTTTACTTCGTTCATATCAGAACATTATTCATAAGGAAGGTAAAATGTACGATGGCTTGCTGTTATTCATCAAAAAGTTCACCTTGCTAAAAGCAAGCATTCTTGCAGTAGCTATCTGCTTTAGTGGCATGATTCAGGCTGAGGAACCGAACTGGAAAGGTAGCCCTGTTTATGGCTCGGTAAGTCTTGCTGCAGGCTTTACACCAGATCCCTGGGTGCAGGACTTGCAAGCGGGAGGAGGGCGTGAAGTAACATCGTCGCTAGCTCCAGGTTGCAAAGGGTTTATCAATTACAGCAGGCCTGATGTAGACTTTAATTTTTCCGGTAGCAGTGCGGTTGTGTACATTCATGTGGAGGCAGATGCAGATACTACTTTGGTAGTCAATGCTCCAGATGGACGTTGGTATTGCAATGATGACTTTGTTGGGTTAAACCCAATGGTTATTTTCCAAAACCCAAGGGAAGGGCAGTACAATATTTGGGTAGGGGTGCATGGTGCTGCTGAGTTGCATAGTGCTAAACTCAAAATAACCGAAGTAAAACCAGCTATGCGTTAATGACGCTGTTTGTATTAGAAAGTGGCTTGGAAGATAGCCACTTTCTTTCGTTGAAACTTCAAACACTATCATCAAACCAGCCCACTCAGCTCACATTGGCTTAGTGATGATTGCCTCCTTGGACTAATCCTGGTTTTTTGTTGTTTGTTGCCGGGCTTTTCGCTCTTGCATTTCCTCGAACACAGCATTAATTTCATCCAATACGCCTGCCACATCGGCTGCTTGCTCCACTGCGTGAAACACCCCGGTCAAGTCAGTATCCGGGCTTAGGTTACCAGCTTCAAACAGGGCCCAGATTTCTTTGGCATACTGTGTTGTTGCAAGTTCAGGCGCGAATTGTGCATAGTATTGGGTCATGTTGTTGACGTCGCGTTCGAGCATCCATTTAGCGTTGTTGTTGGCAGCAGCATCCACCACCTGCGGCAGGTCGATAATTACCGGGCCTTGTGGCTCTTGCAGCACATTAAACTCCGACAAGTCACCATGCACCAAACCAACGGACAGCATCCGCAGTATGTTTTGCATCATGCGTTTATGATCGCGTCGTGCTTGCTCGGCCGTTAGCTCAATATCATTTAAACGCGGCGCGACATCGCCCTGCTCATCCAGGATCAGCTCCATCAGCAAGATGCCATCAAAGCAGCCGTAAGGGGCAGGTACCCGCACGCCTGCCTCGGTGAGTTTGTACAAGGCATCTACTTCGGCGTGCTGCCAACTCTCTTCGGCTTGCTTACGGCCAAAGCCTGAGCCTTTTTCCATGGCACGGGCACGTCTGGAGCTGCGGACTTTGCGGCCTTCCTGGTATTGCACGGCTTTTTTAAAACTGCGCTGACTGGCTTCTTTATAGACTTTTGCGCAGCGGATCACTTCACCGCAGCGTACCAGGTACACTGCAGCTTCTTTCCCACTCATCAGCGGCCTGATTACTTCATCGATGAGACCTTCATCGATCAGCGGCTGAATACGTTTTGGTGTTTTCATTAAGAGCCTTGGTTAAGGGTGGTCACGGCTTCCACCGGCGCCAGTACCACTTCGGGTTGCACATCTGCACCGTAGCCGAACACCACCGCCAGCATCAGCACCACAGCGGCGGCCAGCATCAGTTTTAACAGCAGCGGCATGCAGAACTTAAACCAGCGATCGTAAGGCACACCGGCTATGCCGATAATCCCCATTAACACTGCATTGGTTGGCACTATCATATTGGAGAAGCCATCGCCAAACTGATAAGCCAGCACTGCGACCTGGCGTGGTACACCCACCAAGTCGCTAAGTGGTGCCATCAATGGCATGGTTACAAAAGCCTGGCCGCTGCCGGATGGCACAAACAGATTCAAAATGGTTTGAATGACCAGCATACCAAAGGCTGAAATAGTAGCCGGCACATGCGACAACGGTAGCGACAGGCCGTGCACTATGCTGTGCAGGATCTGGCCATCTTCTAAAATCAGTGCAATACCACGGGCAATACCAATTAATACTGCGGTGGTCGTTAAGTCTTTCACCCCTTCAATAAAACTATCGGAGGCTTGATCAAAGTTTAGTCGACCAATCAGGGTGGTTAGTAAGCCCCAACCAATAAAGCAGGCACCCAGTTCATACAGGTACCAGCCGTGCTGCGAAATACCATAAATAGCAATGCCGATGGTCACCAGGAAAGTACCCAGGATCAGCTTATGACGCTTGTTCAGGCTGGGGTAGTTCTTGTTGCTGATATCACCAACCGGGCAGGGCAAGTCGGCCACCATGGAAGCGTTCGGATCGGCAATGACTTTTTGGGCATACTTCCAAACGTGATGATACGCAATAATACAAAAGGGCAGGATCAGGGCTAAGCGCAGCCACATACCGGAGTAGGGTGGCACTTCAGCAATGCCCTGGGCAATCAATACGGTGAAGGGGTTAAAGGCCGAAACGCCGTAACCAACCCCATAGCCCGCCACTGTCATGCCCACCGCAGTCATGCTATCGAGCCGCATCGCTTTACAGAGCGCGACCAATATCAGCACAAAGGGAATGTACTCACCGGCCGTACCGATGGCACCTGAGGCCAGTGAAAAGAAGAAAATCACCATAAAGATTAACTTATGGGGTGCATCGCTGTGCTTTTCCAACAAACGCCCAATCAGTGCATCAACGGTGCCGGTTCTACGCGCCACAGCCAGCACACCGCCGACAATAAACACAAAGAAAATAATATCCTGCGCCGCGGCAAAAGCGCGGGGCACAGCCGTCAGCAGCTGCCATGGGGTAAGCAACTCCCGCTCTTCAGCCAGGGTGTAAGTGCCTGGGATAACGACTGTGCGACCAGTTTCGGTCAGGGCAGTATCAAAAAAACCTTGTGGCACGATCCAGGTGGCGATCATGGCCACAATCATCATGCTAAACAGCAGGGTGAGGGTATGGGGAACCTTAAATGCTTTCTTCATGGAAAGACCTTTTTGTTATGAGGGTAAATACAAACCCGCCAAGTCTACCTGAAGGCTGATGTGCAACCAAGGCCCTGTTGGTTTTTTGTGGCTGGTCTGAACAGGCTTGCAGTCTGAGCTGGCTTTAGCTAGGCTGAGCGCCTTGTAAAACCTGCCGGATGCAGCTGTGCCTTTATTTGCCGTCACCATTTTCCTCAGTGCTCTATTGTTGTTTCTGATCCAGCCTTTGGCAGCGCGCTGGCTTTTGCCTTACTTCGGTGGTGGAGCCGCAGTTTGGACGGCCTGCATGTTGTTCTTTCAGCTGATGCTGTTGGCCGGCTATAGCTACGCCCACTGGCTAACCCATACGCTGAGCTTAAAGCAGCAACGGACTGTGCACGGCAGCCTGGTGCTGTTGGCGTTGCTTTGGTTGTGGTGGGCTGGCAGTGCCGTCTCAGCGCCTGAGCCATCCGGCTATCCTTTGCTTAGCATCTTGAGTTGGCTGCTGCTGTTGTTTGGTCTGCCGTTGTTGGTGATTGCTGCCAGCGCACCTTTGGTGCAGCGCTGGTTTGCCGACCGTTTTCCCCTGCGCTCGCCGTACCGTTTGTATGCCTTATCCAATCTTGGCTCGTTAGGGGCCTTGCTCAGTTACCCCTTTGTGCTGGAGCCCTGGTTGCCATTGTCGCTGCAGTTTTTCGGTTGGCAATGGGGCTTTACTGGCCTGGCTGCGTTGCTATTGGCTTTGCTTGGCTGGCAATTACCTAAGGCCGAGGCCAGCTCTGAACCGGTTGCTGCCGCCAGCCCCTGGCAATGGGGCTATTGGCTGAGTTTATCAGCCGCTGGCGTCGTCTTATTGTTAGCGGTCACCCAGCAACTGACGCAAAATGTGCCACCAGTGCCATTTTTGTGGGTGGTGCCGCTTTCGCTGTACTTACTGAGCTTTATTCTGGTCTTTAACCGCGAGCACTGGTATCAGCGCGCGCTCTGGCTGTATCTGTTTGGTATTGGCCTGGTGCTGGCGCTGATATTGATCCATTTTGGCCGGCTATTTGATCTCTATTCGCAGTTGGCTTTGTATCTGCTGATCCTGTTCAGTGGCTGCATGCTCTGTCATGGCGAGCTGGCGCGCTTAAAGCCGCTGGCAAGTCAGTTAACCCGTTTTTATCTGGCGATGGCACTCGGCGGTGTGTTGGGGGGCTTGTTGGTTAATCTGTTGGCCCCGGCTCTTTTAAATGATTTTCATGAATTTCCAGTAGTCTTGCTGGCTATCCTGCTGCTGGCTGTGCTGCCCTGGCAGCGTCAACTGGTGCTGTGGCGAAAAGTCGCCTGGCTGGGAGGCGCTGCAAGTTTTGCGCTGTTGGCGATTTGGCTGCATACGATGCTGAATCAGTTTACTGTGCATCAAGAACGTAATTTTTACGGCAGTCTGGTGGTGCGCGATATTCCGGTGGCTGGACAGATGCAGCGTATTCTGATTGATGGCACCACCAGCCATGGCGCTCAGTATCTGACTGAGGATAAACGGCAACAGGCGCTGAGCTACTACCGGCCTGGCACGGGCGTGGCGCTGGCGCTGCAGTATCGTCAACCAGAGCTAAGCGCAGCCAATGGCACTAAAAGCGCTGGCCGGCATTTTGGCATGGTTGGTCTGGGGGCTGGCACCCTGGCAGTCTACGGCAGGGCAGGGGATCGCATTCAGTTTTACGAGCTGAATCCGGCGGTCATCAGCACGGCGCAGCAGCATTTTAGTTATCTGGCCGATAGCGCTGCGGCCATCGAAGTGTTGCTGGGAGATGGCCGCTTGGTGCTGCAACAGCAGCTGCAACAACAGGGCAGCCAGCAGTTTGATGTGCTGGTGTTGGATGCCTTTAGCAGCGATGCCATCCCGCAGCATTTATTAACCCGTGAAGCCTTTGCATTGTATCTGCAGCATCTGCGTGCCGATGGTGTATTGGCAGTGCATATCTCGAACAACTACCTGGACCTTACGTCGGTGGTGCGTAACCATGCCAGATACTTTGGTTTGGAAGCACTGTTTTTTCATACCCCGGCGGATAGTCAGAACCCAGCGGCGACCGAATGGGTGCTGCTGACACGCAATGCGTTTTTATTGCAACAACCCGAGATCCGGCATGCGTTAAGCGACTGGCCTTCAGCGCTTAAGCCGGCGATCCTCTGGACCGATGATTACAGTAATTTGCTGCAGGTTTTAAAATAATGCCGTTGTTGATGGAATAAATCAGTCAGCTGAATCGTTAACCCTGTAATAACCCAGCTTGTGCTGATTTTTCCATGCAACAAACAGGTAATGGCAATGAAATACGGACACACTTTTCGATTAGCCGCTGCTGCCGTAGCAGTCTCTGTGGCTCTGGTGGCCTGTGGTGGTGATAGCAGTGAAGAACTGACGCCACCGACCAGTGCCGTCTTTAGCTTTGGTGTTAGTGATGCCCCCGTGACTGAGGCTGCTGCCGTGGTGATTTGTTTTTCTGGCATTGAATTGGTTGGCAATGGCATGCAGCCGCAGCGCTTTACCTTAGGCTCGGACGAGTTTACCGCCGAGACCAATGATGTTTGCCGTGATGAGACTGGCAATGTGGTGCCCAACAGCCGTGGTATTGACTTACTGACTTTGCAAGGAGCCAATGCTGAAGCGCTGATTACCGGAGCCAGCGTGCCGGCTGGTTCCTATGGGCAGTTACGGTTGGATATTGCTGAGGGCAGCTATGTTGAGCTGTTGGATGGCAGCCTTGAGCCAGTTCGGGTTCCATCCAATCAGCTGCGGCTGGATGGGCCAACCTTAAGCGCCGGTGGTACTTTCAGTTATACGCTGGAATTTGATTTACGCCGTGCTTTGGTAAACCCGGTTGGCCAACCGGGCTTTTTAGTGCAGCCAAGGGGCCTGCGGCTGGTGGATAACAGTGAAGTAGGCCACCTGGAAGGCCTGGTCAGTGAAGGCTTCCTGTTGGATAATCAGTGCGACGTAAATCCGGCCGATGAACGTGCTGCTGTTGCCGCTGTTTACCTGTTTGAAGGTGCTGATGTAGCGCTGGAGAGCATGTCAGACAATCGCTCGGATAACAATGCCAGCGATGAGTTGCAGCTGCCTTACGCCAGCACCGGCGTCTTCTTTGTTAATGATGCGACTGAATACCGTTACAGCATCGGCTTTGTGGATGCTGGCAACTACACGGTAGCTATCACCTGCGATCTGGCGGATGATCCAGAAGAAGTGGACGAGATCCTGTTCTTAGAAGCGCAGAACATCAGCATTGAGGCGCGCCAACAACCGCATCAGCTGGATTTTTAACACCAGAAGCAAATAAAAAAACCGCCGTTCTGGCGGTTTTTTTTGTTTTTATTTCAACAATTTAATTGTTTTTTCTTTGTAGGTCGTGTTCTTGCTGCAAGGTTAACACCGCTTGCACGCCCAGCTGATCCATGACGCTATCCAGCGCCGATTGATGACTGGCTAATTGGTACTCGCCGCTATGACGAACTGCAGGCTGGTACGCACTGGCAATCAGTTGCCAGTTGTCGCCCTGTTTGCAGGCCAGGTGTTCACTGGTGGCGGTTGCTGTACTTTGCTGGTAATGACGGCATAGCTGCTGTTCGTTATTGATAAAAGCCAGTGTTGGCGTCAGGGTGAGCTGTTTGGTTGCGGTATAGCTTTGGCCACTGACCGACTGCTCCAGGGTGCTGGCAATCAGCGGCCAGTGATCGGCTTCGGCAGGAGCGTAATAACCAACCAACATCCCGGAAATCAAAGCCAGGCTGGCAACCGCCGCCGCATGGCGTTGCAGTGTGCTGTAGCTTTGCTGCCACCAGCCTTGCTGCGGCTGGTTATCCTGGCTGGCTGCTTGCAGCAACTCAGTGACAGCAGCTGGTAAGGGCTCGTCATCCAGTCGCCGGGCCATTTTCCGAAAGCAGGCATCCATGCTGCACAAGCTGGCTAACCGAAGAGCCAGTTCCGGCTGCTGCTGCACCTGCTGATAAATCTGTTGCATGTCTGCTTCTGGCAGCTCAGCATCCAGAAAGGCGGATAGGGTTTCATCGCTTATCATCATGCCGTTTCCCCATTGTATCTGGCCTGTAAGGCTTCATTTAATTGTGCTCTGGCTCTGGCCAGTCGGCTCATAATAGTACCTAGCGGTAAATCCAGGGTTTCAGCGGCTTTTTTGTAGCTCATGCCTTCAATAGCAATCAACGCCAGCACTTCCTGATGCTCGTTGGAAAGCTTCGCTATGGCTTCTTCTACCAGATAAATGCTCATCTGCTGCTCCTGTTGCTCGCTGTCTGCACTGTCGTGTACTTCCGGTTGGGCAGCGGCATACGCCAGCCGGACTTTGCGCGAGCGGTATTCATCAATCCAAAGGTTCCGGCAAATACGAAACGCCCAGGAATCCATGGCAACCGCATCCGGGGTTGGGTGCTTAAGCAGCTTTTCCACCGTTGATTGCAACAGATCATCCGCGTCGGCTCTGTTTCCGGTCAGTGAAAAGCAGAAACGTCGCAAAGGAGGCAAAAGACGTTGCAAGTCTGCTATGCTCACTAAAGATTTATCCTTTTCATGGTAAACGGTTGGCTCTGTGGTTTTATTCCAAAGCAATGGAATTTTTTCCCGGCTGATACGTTATTACGTTAGCACAGTTCAAATGATTGGTAGTACCCATGATGCAAGCCCTGCTGATGAGTGTTCTTTGTTTGGCCAGCTTTGCCCTGATGGCCAACCCAAACCGACCTGATTTGCCAGAGCGGCCGCAGACACCGGCCGAGCGGCAAATGGAGCGTCAGGCCGAGCGCCAACTGGAACGAGCCATGCGGCAACTGGAAAACCTGCCTGAGCGATTACCCGAGCCAGCCGCAGCTGCTGTGGAAAGAGCTTCCGAGCGCATTGCTGAGCGCCAGTTTAGGCAAGTTCCGCAGCCAAGAGCCCAGGTCAGCACGGCCAGGCTGGCTCAGCGCAGAGTCGAGGTGATGGTTGAGCACGATTTTCAGGCGATAGAGCGGGAGTGGGTCTTGCTGCTAAGCCAAAACGAACGCCAGCAATTGCAGCAACAAGCTGCCTGGTTGCTGGATTACCTGGTAGCGGAGCAGCATTTAGCTGCGCTGGATAGCCAGTTGCTGACGTTGCAATTGCCGCCAGAGCTGGACTCGCATCAGGCGCTGACAGAGCGCCTGTCTGAGTTAAAGCCGCCAGGGCTGGATCGCAATCATATCTATCGGTTACAAAGCGGCAATGCTTCAGCGCGAACGGCCACAGTGGCTGCCAGGCAAGAAGCAGCGTTGTGTCAGCAACCAGCCACACTGGGGTTGATTGATACCGCTATTGATAGGCAGCATCCGCAGTGGCAACAACGGGTTCGGTTTCAAAGCCAGAGTTTTGTTGCCGAAGAGCTGGAGCAGCCGCTGAGCCATGGCACCGCGGTTGCGTCCAGATTGACGCAGCAATTTGATCAGCCGCTGACTGTGTATCATGCGGCCGTGTTTTATCAGGATAAGCAACAACGTCAGGGAACCACCTTGCAATCTTTGTTACAGGCACTGAACTGGCAGGCGCAACAAGGTGTGCAGGTGATCAATATGAGCCTGACCGGGCCGGATAACCAGGCACTGCGACGCGCCATAGAGCAGTTATGGCAAGGTTCAACCTATCTGGTCGCTGCTGTTGGTAACGCCGGCCCACAGGCCCAGCCGCTTTATCCGGCAGCTTACCCTGAAGTGTTGGCCGTCACGGCTGTTAACGAGCAGATGCAATTGTATCGCTGGGCAGTGCAAGGTGAGCATATCGCTTTTGCTGCAGCCGGTGATCAGGTGATGGTGGCTGATAGCCAAGGGGGGTATCGGCTGGACAGTGGTACTTCCCTGGCGGCACCGGTAGCGGCTGCCTGGTTGGCCTGTGCGTTGGCCGAGACCGGGGACTACACAGCGGCACTGGCTCAGTTAAAGCGAGTGGCGATCCCGGCACCAGGGCCGCACAACACGGCCGGCTATGGCTATGGCGTGCTGCCAGGCCGGCAGCTTGGCTCAGAAGCTGGCTTGCAGTAGCAGAGCAGCTCTGGTTTCCCGATAATCTGCGCTGTCCAGATTCGAGCGATAGCGTGCCATATCCAGTTGGCTGACTAGCGACAACTGTTGCCAGAGGCCGATGTTTAATTCAGCTGAAATACCATAGTGCTGATCGCGCCGGGCGCTGGCCAGTTCGGTCAGCTCGCCCCGGTACGGCCGGTACTGAGCTCTGCCGGTAATCTGCCAGCGGTGCTGGCGCTCTAACCAGCTAAAGCGCTGGGAAAAACGCAAGCGTGCGCCAACCAAACGATAATCAAAAGCGCTGTCATTGGCGCGCTCCTGGCCCGTTTGCACCCGCAGTTGGATAAAACGACGCTGCGATAGAAACCTGTACCAATCTGCGCTCAGCTGAACAGGCCGGGCACTGCGTTCAGGCAGATCAGCCAGTTTTTTGTCCGACAGGGTCAGGCTGGCCCGCAGATAGCTTTGGGTGCCAACCAGCCGTGCCAGATAGAAACCGGCCTGGCTGTGGGTTAAAAAGTCTTCCCCGGCCAGCCTTGCTTTGCTATACGCCGGTGCCAAGCCCAAAGTCCACTGCTGGTAGGCATAGCTGAGATCCAAAAAGCCACTGTGCATGGCCAGGTTGTAATCGGTTAGCTCCTGATAATGCAGCTGCGAATATTGGTACATTGCATCCACCGTCACCAGCGGGTTGGGCTGCCAGTAATAGCTGAACTCCGCCGATAACCGCCGCGCCAGATCGCTGCGCTCGCTGATGGTTTCGGTTTCCAGAATACTCAGGTTATCGCTATGTTCCAGCCCAAGTTGCAGCTGCAATTGCAGCTCATTGGCTTGCATGGTACGGCTAAACAGCAAAAAGGCAGTGAACAGGCTGAGTTTTACGGAAAGGTGCATAGTAAAGCAGCGTGGTAGGTATGCAATAACTCAACTATAGCAGGCTTTGATTAATAATAAAAAACAATATGTTGCGGCGAATACTGCCTTAAAGTCAGCATGTTGCTTCGCAGTACAAATCTGTACAGAAAAAACCTTGTTGCGCCTGCTGATGCGACAGTACACTTGCAGCAACGAAGCCGATGATTGAGCACTTTAGTTCATGCTGGAGCGAACATGCCATACGTAAATATTCAAATCACAAAAGGAGCATCAAAGCAGCAAAAAGCTGCCCTGGTGCAAGATGTTACCGATTCACTTGCCCGCGTTTTGGGCAAAAAACCTGAACATACCCATGTAGTCATCCAGGAAATAGAGGAAGAAAATTGGGGATTTGCAGGCTTGCTGACAGACGAGTGGAAAAAGCAGCAAAAAGAATAAAAGCATGCAGAGTCACCGCTTTCATCGCTAAACACGATAAAAAACCGCCCGGCTGATGCCGGGCGGTTTTGCTAAATTTTTTCAATCTAAATTTGTTTGCATTGTTTCAAGATTGCGATTTATTGCTTGTTAAATGTTTTTTATTGGTTAAAATAAAGGTGTTTTTTGTCTAAAGGGATTTTTATGCTCACGAACACTTTACCTGTCAAACATATCCGAATCACATCTGCAGAAGCTAAAATGCTTGAAGCAAAATGCAGTAACAGACTGAAATGGTCTGACAGTGGTCAATGGATGGGAAGAGGTACTAAACCCAACTGTTTTATAACGGATACATTGCATAACCGGGTTTCACATACATACTCTTTTCCGACAGATGGCTCGGCCATGAAATGGAACGATATGCATGAGAAAGGGATTCGTTACACAGGTCATATGGCAACTGTCGGATTGTCAGTTGCTTTAGGGTTGATCTCTGGCGGTTACGTGGCTGTTGGTGCCGGAGCTATAGCTGCAATTGTTAAAGACGAAGTTCAGGCTGGGATCCCATACCCCAGAATGGCCAGAGGCTGGTCATTTGAGGTGGTTTTTGAACATACCTTCAAATGGTCACCTCATCCATGGGGACAGAAAGTTTTTATTCAGAAGATTACGTTAATTTCACGAGATCATCATGGAACTGTGGTAAGTCAAAGTGAAAGCGAAAAACACTATCAGTTGACTGAGTTGCCAGATGGTGTAGCCAGGATGATCGCATCGAGTCCGTCCCGAAGTACAACATCATTATTCGAGTAATACCATGAAACACTTGATAGTATATTTTATCTTGCTGTACTCACTCATCGCTTGTGCCAACACAGAACAGACAGATCATCTCTATGGTCAGTGGTCCTTAGAGGCCGTTATTTTTGACGATGGTAGTAAAAATAATCCCGGAGCTGGCAACTATGTTGAGGTGACGCCAGACTATATTACCGAGGTGATTAGCAGCATAGGACGCAGGCAATACCCTTACCATCGAGAAGGAAACCTGCTTACATTAACCGTTGGTGATGAGGTGGTACGCTGGGAAATCGTTGCTGTGGGTGAAGAACATCTTCATATTCAGACACCTATTGGCCGATATATTCTCAGGCGTTAAAACTAAGCTTGGTTTGTAGCTTTATGGACTACTAAGTTAGCGAAAAACCGCCCGGCATCAGCCGGGCGCTTTTATTTTATACCTGCAGATAATCCAGCATGCCTTCGGCGGCCTTGCGGCCCTGGGCGATGGCGGTTACCACCAAATCAGAGCCGAGTACCATATCGCCACCGGCGAAGATCTTCTCCTGATTGGTTTGCAGCGCATAAGTGCTTTTTTCGCTGGCGTGCACCCGGCCTTTGCCATCCAGCTCAATGCCGTAGGCTTGCAGCCAGGCGGGTGGGCTTGGCTGAAAGCCAAAGGCGATGATGATGGCATCGGCTTCCAGCACATGCTCAGAACCCGCGATAGGCTGCGGGCTGCGGCGGCCATTGGCATCCGGCTCGCCGAGTTTGGTTTGCACCACCCGCACTCCGCAGGCGTTGCCGGCCGGATCGACTTCAATACCAAGCGGCTGCAAATTGAACTGGAACTCGACGCCTTCTTCGCGGGCATTTTGCACTTCTTTGCGTGAGCCCGGCATATTGGCTTCATCGCGCCGGTAAGCACAAATCACCTGGTGCGCGCCCTGGCGAATGGAGGTACGCACACAGTCCATGGCGGTATCACCACCACCCAGCACCACCACCCGTTTACCTTCCATGCTGACGTACGCATGTTCGGTCTGCCAGCCCATGATGTGGTTGGTGTTGCCAATCAAAAACGGCAGGGCCTCATACACGCCGGGTGCATCTTCATGCTCCAGGCCGCCTTTCATTGGCGTATAGGTGCCCAGCCCAAGGAAGACCGCATCATAGTCTGCCACCAACTGCTCGAACGGCACATCGTCACCAATGCTGGTATTTAAACGAAACTCAATGCCCATATCGCTGAAAATCTGCCGGCGCAGCTGCATCACTTCTTTTTCCAGTTTAAAGGAGGGAATGCCGAAGGTAAGCAGGCCGCCGATTTCCGGATTGCGATCAAACACCACCGGAGTGACACCGTTGCGGATCAGCACATCGGCACAGGCCAGCCCAGCCGGGCCAGCACCGACCACCGCTACCCGCTTATCGGTTTTGGTGACCGCCGATAAATCCGGCCGCCAGCCCATTTCAAAGGCTTTGTCGGTAATGTATTTCTCGATGCTGCCAATGGTGACAGCGCCAAAGCCTTCGTTGAGGGTACAGGCACCTTCGCACAGCCGGTCTTGTGGGCAAACCCGGCCACACACTTCCGGCAGGCTGTTGGTTTTGTGCGATAACTCCGCCGCTTCAATGATCTTGCCGTCATGGGCCAGCTGCAGCCACTGTGGAATGTAGTTGTGCACCGGGCACTTCCATTCGCAGTAGGGGTTGCCGCAATCCAGGCAGCGGTCGGCCTGGCCGGCCACCTGAGTGTCGGTCATCGGCTGGTAAATTTCGACAAACTCTATGGTGCGCTCGTTGATGGAGCGCTTTGGCGGGTCGACCCGCTCGACATCGATAAACTGATAAACATTCTGGGCCATAAACCGTCTCCTTACATTGCCTGAACACGTAGCTCGTCGGAAGAACGAGCCCGGTGTCCTAGCAGGGTGTGTACATCGCTGGTTTTCGGTTTGACCAGACGGAATTTTGCTAAATGGGCTTTAAAATCGGACAGCACTTTGTGCGCCAGTTCGCTGCCGGTTTGTTCATAGTGCTGATGCAGCAGGCTGCGCAGATGCTCTTGCAAAATCGGCATGCTGATATCCAGGCATTCCACCAGCTCGGGGTTTACGCGCAGTTCCAGATCATTTTGCTCATCCAGCAAGTAAGCAAAGCCACCGGTCATGCCAGCACCAAAGTTCACGCCGGTATCACCCAGTACTACCACTACGCCACCTGTCATGTACTCGCAGCAGTTATCGCCGGTGCCTTCCACCACAGCGATGGCGCCGGAGTTACGCACCGCAAAGCGTTCACCGGCTTTACCGGCGGCAAACAGCCGGCCACCCGTGGCACCGTACAGACAGGTGTTGCCAATAATGGTGGCGCCTTCTTTGGCATAGGCCACGCCCTTGGGCGGGAACACCGCGATTTGACCGCCGGTCATGCCTTTGCCGACATAGTCGTTGGCATCGCCTTGCAAGGATAAATGCAGGCCGCCGGCATTCCAGACGCCAAAGCTCTGGCCGGCGGTGCCGGTCAGTTTGACATGCACTGGCTCTACGGCCATGCCCTGATTGCCATGCTGACGGGCAATCAAACCCGATAACATGGCACCAACCGAGCGATCGGTGTTGCGAATAGGCAAGCGCACCATACCACCGGCTTTGCGTTTTACCGCATCGCCGAGTAGTGCTACCAGCTTCAGGTTCAGATCGCCGGCATCAAAGGGGGCATTGCCTTCCACGCAGTAGAGCGGTTGTTCTGAGCGTACGCCGCAGGATTCCAGTATTTCAGTCAGATCCAACCGGCTTTGTTTCTGGGTTTGCGGCTCAACCAGCTCCAGCAGATCGGTACGGCCAATTAAGTCTTCCAGTTTTTCCACCCCAAGCTGGGCCAGTAGTTCACGCACTTCACGGGCCAGGAAGGTGAAGTAGTTCATCACCATCTCCGGCAGGCCATTGAAGTGGTTTTTCCGCAGCGTGGCATCTTGAGTCGCCACGCCGGTGGCGCAGTTATTCAGATGGCAGATGCGCAGGAATTTACAGCCGAGTGCCACCATAGGGCCGGTACCAAAGCCAAAGCTTTCAGCGCCCAGAATAGCGGCTTTGACCACATCCAGGCCGGTTTTTAAGCCGCCATCAACCTGCAGTCGGACTTTGTGGCGCAGACCATTATCGACCAGCGCCTGATGCACTTCAGCCAGGCCAAGCTCCCAGGGGCTGCCGGCGTATTTAACCGAAGTCAGCGGGCTGGCACCGGTGCCGCCATCGTAGCCGGAAACGGTAATCAAATCGGCATAGGCCTTGGCCACGCCAGTGGCGATGGTGCCAATGCCAGGCTCTGATACCAGTTTCACCGAGACCAGTGCTTTGGGGTTGACCTGCTTTAAATCGAAAATCAGCTGGGCTAAATCTTCAATCGAATAAATATCGTGATGCGGTGGTGGTGAAATCAGCGTGACGCCAGGCACCGAATAGCGCAGATGGGCAATTTCGGCGGTGACTTTCTCACCCGGTAGCTGACCACCTTCGCCAGGCTTAGCGCCCTGGGCCACTTTGATTTGCAGCACTTCGGCATTAACCAGATAGTGCGGCGTGACACCAAAACGACCGGAGGCGATTTGCTTGATTTTGGAGTTTTTCTCAGTGCCAAAGCGGCGTGGATCTTCTCCGCCTTCACCGGAGTTTGAACGGCCACCCAGCCGGTTCATGGCGATGGCCAGCGCTTCATGGGCTTCCGGGCTGAGCGCGCCAATCGACATAGCCGCACTGTCAAAGCGCGGGTACAGTTCGGTATCCGGCGCGACTTGCTCCAATGGCAGTGGTGTATCGACCGGCTTAATGTGCAGCAGATCGCGGATATGAGCAATAGGGCGCTCATTCACCAGCTTGCTGTAGCGCTGGTAATCGCGGTACTCGCCGCTGCGCACTGCTTGTTGCAGGGTTTGCACCACATCCGGGTTGTAAGCATGGTACTCGCCATCGTGCACGTATTTTAGCAAACCACCATGATTCATTGGTTTACGTTTCAGCCAGGCGATATGGGCCAGTTGCTGCACATCCTGCTGCAAATCGGCAAAGCCGGCACCACCAATGCGCGAATCGATATCGGCAAAGCACAACTGCATCACCTCTTTGCCGAGGCCAATGATCTCAAACAGGTTGGAGCAGCGGTAGCTGGCGATGGTGGAAATGCCCATCTTCGACATGATTTTAAACAGGCCTTTGTTGATGCCTTTGCGGTAATTCAGCACCGCCTGACGGGCGCTTAAATTCAGCACACCTTTTTCCACCAGTTGCTCTACCGTTTCGTAGGCCATAAAGGGGTAAACGCCAGTCGCGCCCAGGCCCACCAGCACAGCAAAGTGGTGTGGATCGCGCGCTGTGGCGGTTTCGACAATAATGTTGGAATCGCAGCGCAGCTGCGCTTTTACCAGGGCCTGTTGCACAGCACCTACCGCCATGGCGGCCGGGATTGGCAATTTACCAGGGCCGATATCGCGATCGGATAGGATCACCAGCACCACATTTTCATCGCGTACTGCCGTGATCACCGCATCACACAGCTGGCGCAGTGCCTGCTCCAGGCTAAGCTGCTCTGGGGTAAAGTTCAGTGAGAACTGGCGATGGCGGTAAAATTCATCATCGGCGGCTTTTAGCTGCTTCAGATCGGAGTACATCATCACCGGCGACTCAAACTGAATACGACGGGCGTAGCCAGCGGTTTCGCTAAACACATTGTGCTCACGGCCTATGCTGGTCGCCAGCGACATCACATGGTTTTCGCGCAGCGGATCAATTGGCGGGTTGGTAACCTGAGCAAATTGCTGACGGAAATAATCAAACAGATTCCGCGGTTTTTGCGACAGCACAGCCATCGGCGTATCGTCGCCCATCGAGCCGACAGCTTCCTGTCCATCTTTGGCCAGCACCGTCATCACCTGATCGATCTCTTCGTAGCTGTAGTTAAACAGCTTGTGATAGACCTGCATGGTGTTATCATCAAACACCCGTTTGCCAATCAGATCAATTTCGTATTTTTCATACGGGATCAGACGCTGCACGTTTTCATTCAGCCAGGCGCGGTAAGGGTGGCGCTGTTTTAAATCTTCATCGATATCGCAGGAGCGCCAGACTTTGCCGGTGTAGGTATCTACTGCCAGCATTTCGCCCGGGCCTACCCGGCCTTTTTCCTGCACTTCATCCGGGCTGTAATCCCAAATGCCGACTTCGGATGCCAGTGTCAGTACCTGATCTTTGGTGATGACAAAGCGGGCAGGACGCAGGCCGTTTCTGTCCAGGTTGCAGGCGACATGACGGCCATTGGTCATCACAATACCCGCCGGGCCATCCCAGGGCTCCATATGCATGGAGTTAAACTCATAAAAAGCTTTTAAATCATCGTCCATCACCCGGTTGCCTTGCCAGGCAGGCGGTACCAGCAAGCGCATGGCGCGGAATAAGTCCATGCCACCGGCTAAAAACAACTCCAGCATATTATCCAGTGAGCTGGAATCCGAAGTATCTTCTTTGACAAAGGGGGCAGCCTGCTGCAAGTCGGGCAACAGCGGCGAGCCAAATTTGTACTGGCGGGCGCGGGCCCACTGACGATTGCCTTTAATGGTGTTGATTTCACCATTGTGGGCTAAAAAGCGAAAGGGCTGCGCCAGTGGCCAGCGCGGCATGGTATTGGTGGAAAAGCGCTGATGGAATACGCAAATCGCTGTTTCCAGCCGGATATCGGCCAGATCCAGATAAAAACGTGGCAAGTCGGCCGGCATCATCAGGCCTTTAAATACCGTAACCAGGCAGGAAAAGCTGGGGATATAGAAATCGGCATCGTCGGCCAGCCGTTTTTCGATACGGCGGCGTACCATATAAAGGCGGCGCTCAAGATCGCGTTTGCGCCAACCGGGCTGGGCATTGACAAAGACCTGCTCGATTTGAGGCAAGGAAGCCAGAGCGATTGGCCCCAGTACTGAGGCGTCAATCGGCATTTTGCGCCAACCGACCAGGCTTAGGGTCTCATTGCCAACTTCTTCTTCAATCACCTTACGGGCAAAAGCGGCTTTGTCCGGGTCCTGGCTTAAGAACAGCATGCCAACGCCGTATTTTTTACCAAGCGTCCAGCCATTTTCTTCCGCGATGGCGCGAAAAAAACTGTCGGGTTTTTGCATCAAAAGACCGCAACCATCGCCGGTTTTACCATCGGCAGAAATTCCACCTCTGTGCTGCATGCGATCCAGGCCATTGATGGCAGTTCGCACCAGCTTATGGCTGGCTGCCCCTGCTAAGTGGGCGATCAAGCCAAAGCCACAGTTTTCCCGGGCTTGTGCGTGTTGGTACAACGCCATAACACACCTCCAAACTTGTCCAAATGGATATAAATATAGATTTTATGAATTTTTATTCTATTTGTGTGCGCGGCGTTAAACTGAAATAAAACAACAAAATAAATTCAGTTTTCAGTATTTCTAGAGTAAAAGCCCTTAGAGCGTCTAGCCGTCTAAATAATATCAAGCAATAGGTATACCGGCTTTAACGTGAAAAAGCAAGCAGACTTTTCGCACCTTGGAGTATAGAAAATAAGCAGTTGAGTATGAAAATAAATTACACGAATTGCGGTTATTTCTGCTACCTATGGCAGCTAAGGCAGAAAAAAAGCTGCCGGAGCAGCTTTTGATAAATGCCAAATTATTCTTAAACTATGCGTTTAGGCTTCAAAGGTGCCTTTTACCACGGCTTTGGCATTGGCGACCAATTGCCGGCCTTTGGCCCAGACCTGATCGATGTGTAAATCATCACGCTGGATAAGTACCAAGTCGGCATCTTTGCCTGTGGCAAGTCGGCCTTTTTGCTTCAGTCCAAGAATATCGGCTGGCGAAGCGGTAATGCTGCAAATCGCATCGGACAGGGATACATCAAACTGTTGCACTGCCTGACGGGCCGATTGATACAGGGTACGAACCTGGCCAACTTCAAGTCCAAGCATAGTGCCTTTTTTATCGTAAATAGGCAGGCTGGCATTGCCATCCGAGCTCATCGTCAGTTGGAGTACCGGAATACCCTGGGCCAGACTAAGCGCCAATGCCTCGGCAGCGGCCACTTCACCATGGGCCAGATCGTAGGCAGTGGTGCTGGTGGTAAAATCCAGATAACCGCCTTGTTTTGCATAGCTAAGGCCTGCCGCAAACACATCCTGATTGCGGTTCATATGGGTTGGGTAAAATTGTGTTAATTCCAGTTCGCTGCCACTGACCGCATCCAGGATTGGTTGCAGGATGCTTTCGCCTGCGCCCATATGTACACTGACAATGCCGCTTTTACCCGACAAAATGCCGCCGACTCTGGCCGCTGCCGCAACTTTGCGAATTTCGCTGGTGGTCGGCTGGGAGGAGCGGTGATCGCTGATGGCAATCTCGCCAACACCGATAAACTTATCAATCAGGATTAAATCGTCGGTTATGTTGCCGGTCAGGGTGCGACAGGGGATTTCATAAGAGCCGGTATGACACCAGGTGCTGATGCCTTCTTCTTCCAGTGCATGGGCCTTGGCCAGCAGATTGGTCAAAGTACGGGTGGTGGCATCGGTGCCAAGCACACCTATGGCGGTGGTGACGCCGCCTAGAGTCGCATCGGTGAGTTGCATTTCCGGTGTGCGACTGGCAAAACCAGCCTCGCCACCGCCACCGATAAAATGCACCAGCGAATCGACAAAACCAGGCACCAGGTAATGACCGCGGGCATCGATTTCTGTCAGTGGCAGATTGCCGCTACCGCCAGAAAGCTTGTCACCGATAGCCAGGATTTTTCCGCCGCCAATCAGCACATCTTTTTGACCCAGCGGTTCAGGAGCTAGCACTTCAGCCCCTTTAAATAAAGTTAATCCGTTCACATACACCTCGTTATTGGTAACCGATCGCTACTGCCAGCAGCATCGCCAGGCTGGCCAGTAAGAACAGCCACAAATACAGTTTCCAGGCAAAACGGGCCCAAAGAGTCCAGTCCACCCGCACCACCCCGAGACAGCCAATCAGTGCTGCCGAGGTTGGGATAATGATATTGGTCAGGCCATCGCCTAGCTGAAATGCCAGCACGGCAATTTGCCGCGACAAACCGACTAAATCCGCCAGAGGTGCAATCAAAGGCATTGTCAGTGCAGCCTGGCCGGAGCCGGAGGCAACAAAGAAATTAAACACCGATTGCAGCACCAACATAAACCAGGCGGATAACCAGCCGGGTAAATCCCCCAATGCCTGGCCAGAATAATACAGCAGTGTATTGAGTACCGATGGTGTTTCCGGGTTATCGCCGCCCAAGATCAGCACGATGCCCTTGGCCATTCCGACAATCAGCGCTGCTGGAAGCAACTCAGCAGCCCCTTGTTTAAAGGCATCGGCTGCACCATTAATGCTGAGCCTGCCTGCAAGTACCCCTATGACAGCCACCACTAAGCCTATGGTAAAGAACTGACTGGCAATTTCCGGAATGTAGTACTCCCGAGTGGTTACGCCCCAAATAATCCAGCCAAGACCGGCAAAAAAAGCCAGTAATATCAGCGTATCCACGCCGGTGTAGTGGCTGTGCTCATTGTGCTTGCCTTGTTGCTGTGCTTTTACCTGCAGATCACTGGCGTAGCTGGGCGAGAGTTCAGGGTTGGCTTTGATGCGCCTGGCGTAGCGCATGGTAAAGATAGTGCCAAATACCGTTAATACCAGCCAAAGCCCGTAGCGGAACTCTGCACCGGACATCAGTGGTATATCGGCAATGCCCTGCGCAATGGCAATGCTAAACGGATTCATCCAGGAAGCAGCAAAGCCGATTTGGGTAGCGACATAAGTCACCAACACGGTGGTGATAGCGTCGTAGCCAAGGGCATACATTAAAGGCAGTAGCACGATGCAAAAAGCAATCGCCTCCTCGCCCATACCAAAGATGGCACCACCTAAAGAGAACAACACAAACATCAGCGGAATAAACAGCGCTTCCATGTTTTTGGTTTTCTCAATCAGCGCCAGAATGCCATTGTGGATGGCACCGGTGCGCATAATAATGCCAAAAGCACCGCCAGTGATAAGAATAAAGGCGATGACGCCAATGGCCGAGCCCCACTTGGAGCCTGAGACCATGCCTTCAAAGGCATAATTTAAAAAGCCAATGCCACCGCCTTCGGCGAACAGTGGCACTCCATGCTGTTTCTCGGTATCCAGCGCAAAGCTGGCCGGATCGATGCGTTGTTGCAGTCCGATCTCACCGTTTTGTTCAACTTCTACCTGCTGCATGCCAAAGCTGCCTGCCGGGATCAGGTGGCTGGCAATAGCGGCCAGTACCATCACGAAAAACAGGATCACAAAGGCATCAGGCATGTTGACCGGTTGTTTAACCGCGGTTTTCATAACGATTTAGCCTGTATCGTACCATTGAAAAGATGTGGGGGAGCCAGGCTCTCCCTTAAGGTTGCTTACTGGAATACTTACCTGTTAGAAGAAGTAAGTAAAGGATAAGCGATAACTACGGCCCATGGCGTTATGGTTGATGGAGTCAAAGCCGCGAGCACTACCGAATACCCGTGGAGGATCCCGATCCAGCAGATTATCGATGCTGAAGTTAATAGCGGCATTGTCAAAATCATAGCCAATGTTCGCACGTAATGTAGTCCATGAGGCGACATTGCGACCACCATCTTCATTCAGCTCACCTAAGTCTTCCAGCTCCCAAATATTGCGACGACGTAAGCGGCTGATATCGTCTTCATAAGAAGATGTATAGAGTGCGGTTAAACCGAGGAACAAGTCATCGTTACGCCATGAAATACGAGCACTGCCGATATTGCGTGGGTAGCGGTAAGTACCTACCAGCGATTCAATTTCATCCGAGCCTGCTTTATTGCGTTTAAACGACAGGTAGTTGGTCCAGTCGATATCCAGCCCTAAGCGACCACCGGCAAAGTCCAGCGTATGCTTGAAGCTGATATCCAGGCCTTTAACCTCTTGCTGACCTACGTTTTCCAACTGAATCACGTGATCCCGCAGCAACGGAAGTTCAGCAAAACGAGGGTTGAATGCAGCATCGTAGGCTTCCAGAATTTCGCTAAGGTTAGCTCCTTGCTGATCAATGCGAAGGCCAGCGGTATCGGTCACCGCACAGACATCTGGATTGTAAGCAATACCAATTTGGCCTTGCGGTACCAAACCACAATGACGGATAGAGGCGTCGGTCGCGGTACGGGCCAGCATAGCGGTCATATCGGTATCCACCAGGCGTTTGTGGTCAAACTGCCAGTAGTCCACCGTAATAGTGGTATCACGGGTAGGACTCCAGGCCAGGCCTAAGCTGATAGACTCAGACGTTTCAGCTTGCAAATCCGGGTTACCCAGCTCCAGCACATTCGGGCTGCTGGTAAAGCTCTGGCCATCACAGTACAGATCGGATACGGTCTGGTTAACCGAGCAGTCATAAGTCGCTGTAGTGGTACGCAGTTGCACACCCGCCTGAGTCAGCGATGGCGCACGGAAAGAAGTTGCCCAGGACCCACGAAGTATCAATTCATCCACCGGGCGCCAGGTCAGACCGACTTTTGGATTGAAAGTACCGCCAAAGTCGTTGTAATGATCGTAACGTCCAGCAGCCAAAAGCTCGACCCGCTCCGCCAGTGGTACATAGATTTCGGCAAAAGCGGCGGCTTGGTTGCGGCTGGCGGCAGACAAACTGGAGCCAAAGCCAAATACATCCACCAGATAGTCATTTTCCGGACGGGCGCGGGCATTTAACGAAGGTGTATCGGTAATTTCTTCGCGACGAAGTTCCAGGCCAAGAGCAGCACCTACAAAGCCGTGTGGCATTTCAAACAACTCACCGCTAAAACGGGCATCCCAACCATATACCGTACTGCGACCATCCCGGGTAGGCACTTCATGCGCCAGGGCTAAAATCGCTTCGTTGGTAGGATCATTTTGCAAGAAAGGGTTGTATACGCCTGCCAAGCCAGCACCTGAAGCACAGGTAAGATCAAAACCATCGTAATTGGCAATGCTGCCATCCTGGCACAGCTCACCAGCAATAGCTGCATGGTATTTGTAGCGATTGTAAATGCCGGCAACCGCTTCCTGAGAAGACTTGGAACGTGACAACAAAATAGCACTTTCCCATTCCCAGTGACCAATATCACCAGCCAGGGAGGAAACAAACCGAATGGCTTCACTTTCTACTTCAATGGTTCTCGGGTCATTAAAGCGTGCGTCAAATTGGAAACCCCACAGACGCTGACCAGCTGGTGAAAAGAAAGGATCAATCCAGATTTCATCATTCCCAAAATAGATGAAATTAGAGTCGCGGGTCACGCCGGGGAATATATCCAAAGCATCTTCTTGCACCCAGGCACCTTCACTGTCATCCAGTTGATCAATTGGCGCCGGGCTTGAGAACGCCGTAGATTTGGTGCGGGTATAGAATAGATCCGTATTCCAACGCAGCCCATTGGCTAAATCGCGGTTAAACATAAAACCAACAGCAGCACTTTTGAACGGGCTTACCAGCACATCGTCTTCGTTGCTGTAATAAGCACAAATTTCCTCACCAAACTCGGTGGTGACAAAGTCAGTTTTACAATCCGGGCTACCGATTTCATCACCGCTGCGTGCAGAGTTAAAATAGATATTTGGGGTACCTTTGGGAAGGTAAGAGTAGTTACTGACCAATGCCGGCTCACGGGTAAAGCTACGATCCTGAGCTGTCAGCATTTTGCGATCAAAGTAATCGGCGAATACGGTCAGGTTGCCACCAGCTACCTGGCGGCCCATCACAAAATTAATATTGGCACGGCCATCATTGCTCGATGCCGTGCTGTTGCCGTAGCTCAGGTTAAGCTCTGCACCCTCGTAGTCGCTTTTTAAGATGTAGTTGATAACACCGGCTACCGCATCAGCACCATAAATCGCTGAGGCACCAGTCGCCAGTACTTCTACCCGTTCAATGGCGGCCAGAGGAATGCTGTTAATATCGACAAAGTTTTGCGTGCCAGCTGCAAAGGAGGAAGCTGCAACCCGACGGCCGTTGATTAGGGTCAAGGTTGAGGCAGGACCTAAACCACGCAAAGAGGCCGCTGCCTGCCCGCCTGGCGTTGAGGTCGAAGTGGCACCACTTTCGGAGGTGGAGAAAGTACCGCTACCACCACGAACCTGACCCAGATCGCGCAGCAGCTCATAGATATCGCTGGCACCTGAATTTCTGATGTCTTCGGAGGAAATGACCACCAGAGGCTGAGTACCCTCCAGATCGACCCCGCGAATGCGGGAACCGGTGACTTCAATTCGCTCAAGCTTGGCTTCTTCGGTTGCCGCTTGTTCGTTCGCTATTAGTGGACTTGAAACCAAAGCCGTTGCAATAGCTGTAGCTAAAATTGAGATTTTACGCATGTTGTTACACCTGTGCTGTTCGACGGCCAGCATGCCAACCGACCATTGCTCAGCAAAAGCAACAGGCAGCAGAACAAGCCATGGGCGTCGATGTAGTTTTCGTTAGTTTTGGTAAAAATTAGTGGGCAGGAACCAATAACACCTGCCGGTCAGGGATGACCGGTTGTGCTATTCGTTAAACCACTCAGAGAGGTAGTAAGACGAATAGTGATATGAGCTAAGCTGTACTGCTTTTTTCAGCATATCGCTACCCTGGAACAAAAATGCGTCAAATTCTGCCTATAGATTTATCTCTAATTGGCAAGGAAGTCAATACAGGATACTCTATGCAGCGATAAAAAATAATAATAAAAATCGTCTCAATCCATCCGATAAGCTATGAAGTGACCTTATGAATCCAATGAAATATATCAAACGAACTATCGTATTTTTTCCGCTAATCGCTGCTTTTTCGCTGCAATCTAACGAAGTTATCCAAAGTGGCCATCAGATGATGCTGGTAGGTGGTGGGGTCAGTATTTGCACGTCTGAAGCAACAGGGAGTTGTTTACCCGATACGCGCTTTGAACATGATGACAAGCCGTCTTCAGGCAAGCTTCAGGCTGAGCAAGTTGCACTTTTACAGACTAAGGATCCTTTTTCACGTGATTTGATACTGGATTTTGTTCGCCAGGCCGCACAGTTATCTGGCAAAGAACAGCCAGATGTGTTGGTGGTTACCGCTTCATCCCGCAATCCTTTCGCCGCTGTTGATTTTTACCTTGAGCTATTTACCCAGGCGGGGGCTAAGGTGCGCTGGTTGCCCATCCATGCAGCCTATCAGCAAGCGCAACGCCTTGGTGCTGAGTCTGGGTGTGCTCAGTTAGATGCTTTGTTCGAGCAATACCATGGCCTGGCAGATCCTGGGCAAGACCACCCGGATTTAATGGCTTATCAACAGCAGTTTTGTCAGTTTGGTTCTGAGTACAGTGTTGCTTTGATTGACGCTGCCGATGCAATTTTCTTTAATGGTGGCGATCAGTCGATGACCCTGCAGGCGCTTCGAAGCTTTGACGGAGCTGCAACGCCAGAGCTAACAGCCATAGAGCGGGGGTTAAAGGCAGGTACTTTATTAGTGGGTGGCACCAGTGCTGGTACTGCTGTCATGTCCGGTAGTGAGCCTGCAGCTGTTCCGATGATTACCAATGGCGATTCACGCTATGCGCTTGCTTTTGGGGCCCATGCTGTGGAACCACCTGAGCGTGACTGTGACGAACATGGTACTTGCCCGGAGGGTTTGCATGAGAACTCCTTAACTTACCGAGCAGAAGGTGGTGCAGCTCTTTTTCCATGGGGTATTTTGGATACGCACTTTTCTGAACGTGGGCGCGAGGGACGATTACTTGAGCTGGCTCTGGCGACCGACACCCGTTTTGGTTTTGGTGTCGATGAAGCGACAGCTCTGCTGGTTTCTGTACCTAAAAAAAGTTCAGATGAAGTGTGGTTTGAAGTGCAGGGACGCGGAGGTGTGTTTATCCTTGATTTGTCGACTGCTCAGCAGGACCATACAGCGGATGAAAAGCGAATTAGCCAGGTCGTGACGCACTATTTAACACATGGCGATAAGGCCAGGCTGCATCAAGGCCAGCTTAGCATTCAGTTTGCTGACTGGAAGCAAGGGGTTGCAGACGATGCTGCAAATCCACAACAACTGAATAAGATATTGCAGCATGATCATTTTCAGCAGTTAGCACATCATTTGTGCGTCAGCAATCAGAAGACAGCCAGCGGACAGGACCAGCTGGCAGCCGCCAGATTCTCACTGCAATTAAGTCGCAGTGACCAGAGCAAAAGCAAGCCAGGCATACTAGTAAACGATGATCAGGCGTTTCGTTTTTGCTCGTATCAGCATATGCTGTTAGAGCTTACCGTAGCAGCGAACCCTTAGCAGCAAGAGCAGAATTGAGCAGATGAAGAGGCATTGATGACGGTTCAACCTGTACATCCGATGGTAAAAGGTCTGGCAGAGCGATTACGGCAGTGGGGTTGGCTCAAGCTGATGGCGTTGGTGCTGTTGTTCGTCGTGATGGCAGCGACTTTGCTGGCACTCGGTGTATCGGTACTGCTTGGTTCTGGTATCCATTGGGATACGGTTTTAACTGTCTTGCTCCTCACCTGCCTGATTGCTCCCTTGGTCTTGGCGCTGGTGTTTTATCTGATTGAACAACTGGATGCCACTTTGTTGTATCTGGAAGACTCCAGCCGCCAGGAAAAAGTACTGAATCAGCACCTGCAGGAAAATATCCGCCAGCTGAACTTTGAAATCGAAGAGCGTAAAAAAGCTTTTCAGGCTAAGCGTAGAGCCATTGATGAATTGCGCAAAGAAATTCTTGAGCGCAAAAAAGCCCAGCAGGAGTTGGAGGAGCAGACCCTGTTGATCCGCTCCATCGTTGATAGCTCGCCCGATTTATTTTATTACCGGGATGAAACGGGCCGCTTTGCCAGCTGCAATAAAATGTTTGAAGTCATTATGGGTAAGCCGGCAGTCGAGTTGCTTGGTCGCCATCCGGCAGATATCTTCAAAGATGATACGGTGCCTTCTGCAATTTTAAGTGATCACGAAGTGACGACCCAACAATCCGAGCTGATCCTGGATGTGGAATTTACCGATAGCAAAGGACAGAGACTTTGGTTTGAAATGCGTAAAGTGCCGTTTTTTGATAA
The DNA here is from genome assembly GCF_900107845.1 of Alkalimonas amylolytica. GTDB lineage: Bacteria > Pseudomonadota > Gammaproteobacteria > Enterobacterales > Alteromonadaceae > Alkalimonas > Alkalimonas amylolytica. Next base: position 14,642 of record NZ_FNRM01000001.1, on the reverse strand, counting down.
GCAAGGGCGCTCCATTGGCTTGCTGGGTTTTGGTCGGGATATCACCTCACGTAAGCTGGCTGAACAAGCGTTGGAGAAGGCCTATCAGGACAAAGGCAAGTTTATTGCAACCTTAAGCCATGAGCTGCGCACTCCGCTGAATGGCATTGTTGGTTTGACCAGGCGCCTGCTCGACAGCGAACTGGCAGACTCACAACGCAGCTGGAGTCAGACCATCTTTACCAGTGCCGAAACTCTTGGCAATATTTTCAATGATATTATTGATTTAGATAAAATTGACCGTCAGGACTTGGATATTGTTTATCAAAATATCGAAATCAATGGCTTTGTCACCGATATCAAAAACTTTGCCGAGCTGATTTGTCAGCAAAAAGGGCTGGATTTTGAGTTGGTTTTGCATGCGCCAGCTGACTGCTATTTGCAGCTGGATCCAACCCGGGTACGTCAGGTGCTCTGGAATCTGCTGAATAATGCCGTCAAATTTACCGCCAAGGGCCGTATCAGTTTGTACTGCGAGCTCCTGCAACACGACAACACCCAATTGTTGTTAAAAGTGATCGATACCGGTATTGGCATCAGTCAGCATGAACAAAAGCGTATCTTTGATATGTATTACAAGTCCAACGATGGCCGCCGTTTGAGTGTGGTTGGTTCGGGGATCGGTTTATCGGTTTCAAAAGCCTTGGTGGAGGCCATGGATGGTTCCCTGACGTTAGAAAGCTCGGTAGGCGCGGGCAGTTGTTTTGAAATTTTATTGCCGACCCGCTTGGTGAGCAGGCCTACCCAGCAGGCGATTGATTGCCCGGAGCTCACTATCTTGTTGATTGAAGATGTACCTCTCAATGCAGACATCGCTATTAGTTTATTGGAGCAGCGTGGCCATACCGTGATTCATGCTGAAACCGGGGAAGATGCGCTGGCATTACTGGAAACGGAGGATGATTTGGATTTGGTGCTGCTGGATATGCAGTTACCGGATATGACCGGTGATCAAATTGCCAGGACAATGCGCCAAGAAATGCACCTGAAGCATTTGCCAATCGTTGTGCTCAGTGCCAATGTGCGAAAAGCGGAAGAGCAACTGGCTGGGATCCGGATTGATGGTGCTTTGGCGAAGCCACTAAATACCAACAATCTGGATCAATTACTGGCACAGTTGTTTTCGCCCAGTGCCTTAAAGACAGTCACCACCCAACCTGCGATAGAGTCGGATTATATGCTGGATCTGGCCACCCTGGACGATTATATGCAATCGCTGGGCAAAGAAACTATGCTGCGCAGCGCTAAGTTGTTTGCACAGTTGTTGCCTGGTTACATTAACAAGATGCTGGAAGAGGCTGTGCATCAACGGTTGAATGCGTTCAAGGATGCAGCTCACACCCTGAAAGGGGCTGCATCATCGGTTGGTTTGCATTGGGTGCAGAAACAGGCTAAAAAATACGAGGCGATGTCAGAGCCCAATTGGCAGCAGCTAGAACGACAGTTGGTAGACTTCCATTTAACAGCAGAGCGGCACTTGGCCGCTCTGTATGATTATCTTGAACAAGATAGCTGATTAATCTTTATCGATATTGCCGACAAAGCGGTAGCCTTCACCGTGAATAGTGCTGATGAGCTCTGGCGTATCCATGTCGGTCTCAAAATGCTTACGGATACGACGAATGGTTACATCTACGGTCCGGTCATTCGGACGCAGTTCACGGCCTGTCATATGGCGGATCAATTGCTCACGGGTAAAGATTTTTCCTGGCGTATCCAGCATCAGACGCAAGGCGCGGTATTCGCCTTTTGGCAAGCGGCGTGACTCACCTTTTGGCGACGTCAGGTTGCGGCTATTCTCATCCAGCGTCCAGCCATTGAAGGTCACTACGCTTTTGTGCTCTTCTACCACCGGTTGAGCTACAGTGCGGCTTAACAGGTTGCGAGCACGGATGGTCAATTCACGTGGGTTGAATGGCTTGGTCAGGTAATCATCGGCACCAATTTCCAGGCCCAGAATACGATCCACTTCGCTATCGCGACCAGTCAGGAAAATCAGGCCAATTTTTTCTTTTTGACGCAATTCACGCGCCAGAATTAAGCCGTTTTTACCAGGCAGATTGATGTCCATCACGATCAGGTTGACTTTGCTTTCAGCCAGGCGCTGATTCATTTCTTCACCATTGATGGCTTCAATCACATCATAGCCTTCACCTTGAAACAGGCTGACCAGGTTGGAGCGAGTAACTTCTTCATCTTCAACAATTAGAACGACAGGGGTCTGCATATAATTAACCTTATGTGAATTTTGTTTGATTTGTGATTCAATGTGACGCTTTGATATGACAGAACATTGTCAATTAGTTCTCAATTATAGCTTTACTTGGCTTTGTTAACAAGTGGTATTGTTAACATTTAGCGCATTCTAAAGTTATTCATCGCATTTGCATGTTTAAATCTAGAAAAATCAATTGGTTGGCCTTTATTTTGTATCTCTTATCAATACCGGAAACTCGATAAAAACATGGACACCCTCACCAATAGAGCTTTCCAACTGAATTTTTCCTCGCAATGCCTGGGTCACCAGGTTGTATACCAGATGGAGTCCAAGGCCGCTGCCACCTTCACCTCGCTTTGTGGTGACAAAGGGATCAAAAATACGCTTACGAATTTGCTCTGGCACACCAGCACCATTGTCCTGATAAATCAATTGGCAATGGTTATTCTCTGTGGTCACGGTGATGATAATTTTTCCTTTATCCTGGTCACTGAAGGCATGGATCAAACTGTTCATAATCAGGTTGATCAAAATCTGATTTATTGGGCCCGGCTTGCTTTCAAGCTGCAGCTCTTCCGGGCAATTCACCACCACTTCATGACTGGTTTTTTTCAAGTTTGGTCGCAGTGACAACAATACTTCATTAATTAACTGCAACATATTAAAAGTACGCGCACTATCGCTTGATTGATCAACGGCAACCTGTTTAAAACTTCGAATCAGGCTAGCCGCACGCTCCAGGTTACGGTAGACAATGCCAAGGTTCTCCTGGGCTTCACCAATAAAGCGCGATAATTGGGAGGAGGTTAGCTTTTTATCCTGAAAGTTCTGCTCAATCACTCTTAATTTATCTTGCAGCAGTGTAGATGCAGTGATACCCAGGCCTATCGGCGTATTTACTTCATGCGCAATTCCCGCAACCATCTGACCCAGGCTGGACATTTTTTCGGTTTCGACAATCTGGTTTTGATACTGATGCAAGGTCTCCAGCGTGTTTAGAAGCTCCTGGTTCGATTCCTTTAATGCTTGAGTTCGCTCCGAAATCTTTTGCTCCAGGCTCTGGTTAAGCTGGCGAATTTCCAGCTCAGCACTTTGCAGCTTGTTAAACTGACGCTCAATTTTGTCCAGCATCAGGTTCAGGGCTTTACTGAAGGCTTCTACTTCATCCAGGTTCGTTTGCGGCACGCGCAAACTAAAATCCTGGGTTTTGGTAATGATTTGAACCTGCTCCAATAAGCCTTTAATTGGCTTGGTTAACCAGCGCTGTAGTCGGTTGGCGGCCAGAAAAGCCAGCAGCAGGGCCAGCAGTGCAATTGCAATATCCGATAAAATACGATTTTGGGTATAACCGGATAACTCCGCCTTGGTCGCACGCAAATAGGTATAGCCAATGTGTTGGCCGGAGAACTCTATCGGCACCATCATTTCAAGATGACTCCGGCTCTGCTTTGGTTTTAACAGCTCTGGCAAACGATGAAACTGTGTCGGGTAGGGGCCTATGGTTTGACGGTTGTAACTGCTGAAAAATACCGGCTCAGACGCCTCAGGATCCAGGCTGTAAATATGGATATTATTGATCATAGGAACGGCTGAAAAAGCCTGCAGCTGCTGTTCCAACAGATCAGTGTCATTATTGTAAAGCCCGGTGGCAGAGCTGATGGCAATAATGGTGGCGTAGGCCTCCAGCTGGTGCTGTAGTTTGCGGTATTGACCATTGATATCATGAATGCTGGATAGGGCGAGTGATGCAATCAGTGTCAGGCTACAAATCAACATCACAATGCTGATTAACATTCCTTTTATTGAAAAAGTTTTTTGCATCATAGAGTTGTCATATTCCAAACCAACAATGGCATGTCAGTATTCACCTGACTATGATGTTATGCAGAAAACCATAATTTCGCAAACAACTGGCTTGTTTTTTTATGCTTGGCAGGCAACTCTGCAGAGGGAGGTTCTGATGACACCATGGCAATTGTATCAAAACGTAGTCTTCATTAGTTATCAGCCATTTGCCACTATGAGCAGTTTTGCCATTATCAGTGCAATTAATCCAGCAGGTAAAATGGCCCCGGCTGGGCAGAATCTTTGTCGCCATATGGCTTTTGCTGCCAGCTTGCACGATGCCAGAGTGCGCTATCGGAAAGTCACAGGAGCATCCACAGATTGTAAGCACCTGGAGCCAAGTTGGGCTGTGTTTTGTAGCCGGTATCAGGCGGTGCAGTATGCGTTAGACTGGCAGCAAAATGCGCTGTACTGGGTAGAAGACGATGAGCTTTGGCTGCTACCTGCGTTGTTGCAGCAAGAGCCGGTGGCTTTGGGCTGTTTTTCGCAGCGCTTAATCCTCGCGTCGTAAGATCCGTAGTATAGGCTCGAGCTCCATCCCCAGTTGAGCTTCTAATTGTCGCCTGTCCATGCGTTGACGGATTTGCGCTACTTCTGATTCTGGCTGCTGTAAGAATGGCTGAAAATCGCTGACGCAGATGCAGCGCACCCCAGCTTCTTGTTGATCGGGTAGCTGCATCAGCCGGTACAGCTGATGCGGGCAGGGTAAGGTGCGGTTTGGCTGCTGCAGGCAGGTGTCAGTTGCAGTCGTGGCCATGGCTGAAAAAGTCAGGCCAGATAAGGCTGTTCCCAGTAATGCCGCCTTTACACCCATTGTGTTATTTCCTCGATTTCAAACACTGGTAAATGGTAAAACCATGCGCTTGTGCCAGTATAGTACAATGCCCAAAGCTTTCCTGCAGCCAGCTCTGGTAGGGCAGGTGATTGTTGGCAACCAGTGTAAGACTACCTCCAGGAGATAACTTGTCGGGGCAGGCGCGGATAAAAGCTTCTGCAATGCTGTAATCTGTTTTCTGACCGGTGTGAAAGGGTGGGTTGCTGACAATATGCTCGAACTGAGCAGGTGCTACAGGCAAACCATCTGCAGCCAGCACAGTGCCAGTTAGCCCATTGGCTGCCAGTGTTGCTTCGGTGGCTGCAGTGGCGAGGGTGCTGACATCGGAGGCATAGAGGTCAATTGCAGGCTGACTTGCTTTTAAATAAGCCGCGATTACACCGCAGCCACAGGCAAAGTCCAGTACCCGGCCAGACTGAATGTGCGCCAGATGCTGCAGCAACAAGGCCGTGCCTTTATCCAGGCTGCCATGACTGAACACCCCAGGGTAGGAGTGAAGGTGAAGTTTTACACTGTTTAGCGTTACATCAAAGGTTTGGGCGCTGATGGTGTTGGCCGTCAAACAACCATTGACGACAAACCAGAGCGCGTGGCGGGCATTGTCCAGCTTATGGGCACTAAGCTCTGCACTTTGCAGCTGTTTTGGCAGTGTCTTGATACCGCTTTTATTGTCACCCACCACAAAGATATCGGCGTTTTCTGTCAGTACCGGTTGCAACTGCTGCAGCATCAACGTCAGCTGCTCTTTGCTTTTCGGGTAAAACAGCACCGCCGTCTGAAAGCGTTCAGCAAACTCGGGCTTAAGCCCTGAACTGCAGCGGTAACCGGCTTGTTGCCAGCGGGCAGCTACCGCTACATGGCTACTGAAGATCGCAATGTGTTGCCGGTAACTGGCAGGCAGCTGGCCAGCCAGCTGATCCAGCGGCGGTTCCATCAGCAGGCTTGGGCCGGTTAAATCGGCCAGGTTTCGCAGCAGCATCTGGCTGGCACTGGTTAGCATTTTAATGCTCCCGCTTAAACATTAAATCCCAGACGCCATGGCCAAGCTTTTTACCGCGTAGCTCAAACTTGGTGACAGGGCGATGGGCCGGGCGCTCCACATAGTCATTGCTGGCCGACAGGTTGCTAAAGCCTTCCGCGGCCTGCATCACTTCAAGCATATGTTCGGCGTAATGCTGCCAGTCGGTAGCCATATGAAAAACACCACCAATCGACAGCTTGCTGCGTAGTTGCTGCACAAAGTCGGCTTGCACAATGCGGCGCTTGTGGTGTTTTTTCTTCGGCCATGGGTCCGGGAAAAACAATTGAATGGTGGCCAGGCTGTTATCAGGGATCATTTGAGCCAGCACCTCAACGGCATCGTGCTGGAATACCCGTAAGTTACTAATACCTGCTGCTGCGGCATCTGCCAGGCAGGCGCCAACACCAGGACGGTGCACTTCAATGCCAATAAAGTTTTTCTCTGGAGCCGCCGCTGCCATTTGCACCAAAGATTTGCCCATACCAAAGCCAATTTCCAGCACCGTATCGGCTTTGCGGCCAAACAAGGTGGCTAAATCCAGTAGCTCGGGCTTAAAATCAACCCCCATGGCTGGCCAATGTTGTTCCAGCGCCAGCTTTTGTGCCTTGGTTAAGCGGCCTTCACGCAGGACAAAGCTACGAATTTTACGCATATAAGACGTGGTTTCTACGCTTTCGTCAGCGGCTGTGGTTGGCTGTTCGCTCATGGCGGGCTCCGGTAATGAGTTATTTATCTGCCTGTTAGTCACCTGTCATTTATCTTACAAGGCATGTCAGGCTGGCAACGATTGATGGCCGCGTATTATCGGTGTTCTTAAGCAGAAGCTCAACCCGCTTTTTCCGCATAGCCTCGCTTCACAGGGCTGTGGCATACTGTGGGGGTTTTGAATGCGGAGGCTGTGTGCATAGTACTAACTTATCCGATGATCCCCCGTTTGGTGCCGATCAATTTGCTGCCCTGGTGATTGACTGGCAACAGCAGCAAGGGCGCCATGACATGCCCTGGCAGCAAGCCATTACCCCATACAAGGTGCTGGTATCCGAGTTGATGCTGCAGCAAACCCAGGTGACTACCGTCATTCCTTATTTTGAACGTTGGTTACAGCGCTTCCCAACCATTGAGGCCTTGGCTGAAGCTGAACAGGATGAGGTAATGACGCTGTGGCAGGGGCTTGGCTATTACGCACGGGCCCGGAATCTGCACAAGGCAGCTCAAGCCATTGCCAAGCGCGGCAGCTTCCCGGATGATCTGGATAGCCTGCAGCAAATTCCCGGCATTGGCCGTTACACCGCTGGCGCCATTCTATCTTTTGCCTACGATGCCTATGGCCCTATTGTCGATGGCAATGTGCGGCGCCTATTTTGCCGTTTATTTGCCTTAGATGGCTATGCCGGCCAAAGTCAACTGGAAAAGCAGTTGTGGCAGTTGGCAGAGCAACTTACCCCAAAGCAGCACAATCGCCGCTTTGCCCAGGGCTTGCTGGATTTAGGCGCTACGATTTGCACCGCCAGGCAACCTGACTGTGTCAACTGCCCGCTGCAGGGCGGCTGTAAAGCCTATGCACGGCAGCAGGTCGATCAGTTTCCGATGGCAAAACCGAAAAAGGCCAAGCCAAGCCGGCAGGGCCACTTTTTATGGGTGCAGCAGCAGGGACAGTTGTTGCTGGAGCAACGGCCGGATACAGGCATTTGGTCTTCGCTACTAACCTTGCCGGAGGTGGCAGCAGAGCATCCGCTGCTGCAGCAAGCCAAGCCGGTAGGCAGCTTTCGCCATCAGTTCAGTCACTATCAGCTGGATGCCACTATCTGGCAACCGCAACAGCAGGTGCAGGAGTCGCCTCAGCATGGCTGGTACGCCAGTCGGCAACTGGCCGAGATTGCCTTGCCTGCACCTATTCGCAAGTGGATTGAGCAGCAATTAAAGCATTCCACAGCCGATTAAGATAAACTAGATGAAACCATTGCGTTAAGAGGCCAGTATGTCACGTACCGTTTATTGCCAGCATCTGAAAAAAGAAGCCGCCGGCCTGGACTTTCAGCTGTATCCTGGCGAGCTGGGCAAACAAATTTTCGATACCATTAGTAAAGAAGCCTGGGGCCTTTGGCAAGCCAAGCAAACCATGCTGATCAATGAGAAGAAACTCAATATGATGGATCCTGAACACCGCAAACTGCTGGAAGCTGAAATGAAAGCTTTCTTGTTTGAGGGCAAAGAGGTTGCCATTGAAGGCTATACGCCGCCAAAAAGCTGATTCGGCTTTTTCTATCGGACTTATGGGAGACCCGGCTTAGCCATGGCGCGACGATTACCCCCGCTGAATGCTTTGAAAGCCTTTGAATCTGCAGCCCGGCATCTGAGTTTTACCAGAGCCGCCGAAGAGCTGTTTGTCACCCAGGCTGCCATCAGTCATCAAATCAAAGCTTTGGAAGATCACCTGGGCCTGAAGCTGTTTTTACGCAAAAACCGTTCGTTATTGCTGACTGAAGAGGGGCAGGGCTACTTTCAGGATATCCGGGAAATTTTTTTGCAGCTGCACGATGCCACCGAGAAGCTGCTGGCGCGCGGCGCCAAGGGCTCACTCACCGTCAGTATGCAGCCAAGCTTTGCCATTCAGTGGCTGGTCCCCAGGCTCAACTTATTCAGTGAACAGCATCCGGATATTGATGTGCGCATCAAAGCGGTCGATCAAGACGAAGGTTCACTAACGGACGATGTCGATGTGGCAGTCTATTATGGCCGCGGCAACTGGCGCAACCTGCGCTCAGACAAGCTGCAAGCCGAGTACTTGCTGCCGGTGTGCTCGCCGCTGCTGTTAAGCTCTGGTAAGCCGTTGTCGGAAGTGACCGATTTGCGTTTTCATAATCTGTTGCATGATGGCTCACGCAAAGCCTGGAAGTCCTGGTTTGCCAGTCAGGGTTATAAGCATTTTAATGTCAATCAGGGGCCTATTTTCAGCCATTCGTCGATGGTATTGCAGGCAGCCATTCATGGCCAGGGGGTGGCACTGGCGCACAATGTGCTGGCACGACCAGATATCAGCTCGGGTCGCCTCATCGTGCCCTTTAATCATGTGCTCTTGTCCAAAGATGCTTACTATCTGGTGTGCCGGGAAAGTCAGGCTGATTTGGGGAAAATTACCGCCTTTCGCCAATGGTTAACGGCGGTAGTACAGCAGGAGCAGGAACAATTTAATGAGCAGCAATTTACCAATGCCGTTGCCGCTGATTGAGCGCCCGGCTAAGCCCGTGGCGCGTTTGCTGTTGGCGCATGGCGCAGGTGCAGGTATGCAAAGCGACTTTATGCAGTGGTTAAGCACTGCTTTGGTTGTTGAGAACATCGAAGTCTGGCGCTTTAATTTCCCCTATATGCAGCAGCAAGTTGCCGAGCAAAAAAAGCGTCCGCCAAACCCCATGCCAAAGCTGCAGCAGGCTTTTCTGCAGCAGTTGCAACAGTGCCCGCAGGATTTACCGCTCTACATTGGTGGCAAATCGATGGGCGGGCGGGTAGCTTCTATGCTGGCGGTTGATGCGAGCTTGCCGATTGCCGGCGTACTGACTTATGGCTATCCGTTTCATGCCCCAGGCAAACAGCAGTACCGCACCGGGCATTTTGCTGAACTGACTAAACCGCTGTTGATCCTGCAAGGGGAGCGCGATACCTTTGGTACCAAGGATGAGCTGGCCGATCAGCACTGGCCAGGCGTAAGCATGCACTGGCTAACGGACGGTGATCACAGTTTAAAACCCCGCAAAAAAAGCGGTTTTACGCAGCAACAGCTCATTGCAGAAGCGGCAGCTGTGAGCAGGAGTTGGCTGAATGCACAGTTTACAAAAGCTTAGCCTGAGCCTGGCGGCCGCATATGGTGCCGCTTTGGTGGCGTTAGCGGCGGTTACCATGCACCTGGGGCTGCAACGACTCACAACTGCCGAGCTTGGCGTGGTGGTGAGTGCCCTTGCCATGTTGGCCGTGCACGCCCTGGCTATTTTGGTGCTGAGCTACCGGCCTGCAACCAGCCGGCTGCTGGCAGCAGCACTGCTGTGCTGGCATTTGGGCAGCTGGCTTTTTGTATACACATTATTGGCTGGCGTTTGGCAGCTACCATGGCACTTTGGGCGCCTTGCGCCCATAGGCGGACAATTATTGATCCTGGGTTGGTTGCTGCTTGCCATCAGCCCTTGGTTTGGGAAACGTGCATGAAGCAATTATTGCTCTACTGTCGCTCCGGTTTTGAAAAAGACTGTGCGGCGGAAATTCAGGACAAAGCAGCTCAGCATGAGGTGTTTGGCTATTGCAAGCTTAGCAATCACAGTGCCTATGTTATTTTTGAAGCCTACGATGGCGAAGCCCTGGTGCATTTCTTTCGTACCTTTGCTTTGTCGCAACTGGTGTTTGCCCGCCAGTGGGTTTTATTGCTGGAACCCTTACTGGAACTGCAACCGCACGACAGAGTGAGCACTGTGCTGGACACTACGGCCAGCCATGATGTGCAAGGCTGTGGCCAGTTGCGGGTAGAGTACCCGGAAACCAACGATGGCAAAACCTTATCGACGCTGGCGCGCAAGCTGACAGTACCGCTTCGGCTGGCACTGCGCAATCAGGGCACTTTAACGGCGAAAGAGCGGGATGATAAACCGGTACTGCATCTGTTTTTGCTCTCTGGCAGTGAAGCCATGCTGGGGCTGAGTTACCCGAAAAACAACAGCCCGCTCGAAAACGGCATCATGCGGCTTAAATCACCCAAAGATGCCCCCAGCCGCAGCACGCTGAAGTTAGAAGAAGCATTTCTGACCTTTATTCCGGCCAGCGAACGGCCACAGCGCTTGGCACCCGGCTTAAATGCAGTGGATTTAGGCGCCAGCCCAGGCGGTTGGACTTACCAATTGGTGCGGCGCAGCATGATGGTGACCGCTATCGATAACGGCCCGATGGATCCGGCTTTGATGGAAAGTGGCCAGGTTAAACATTTGCAGGTGGATGGTTTTAAATTCCAGCCTGCCAAGCAAAATGTCTATTGGCTGGTCTGCGATATGATTGAAAAGCCCGATCGGGTGGCGGTGCTGATCTGCGACTGGTTTAGCAACGGCTGGTGTCAGGAAAGTATTTTCAACCTGAAGCTGCCAATGAAAAAGCGCTACGAGATGGTCGAGCAGGTGCTGGAGCAAATTCATACCCGCCTGCACGAGGCCGGGGTGCGTTATCAGTTGCAAGCCAAGCACTTGTATCACGATCGTGAAGAAGTGACGGTGCATATTCAGCGCAAGTCATAACAACATTTTGGGGTTTGCTTTTAAAAACAGCCACTTGATTAAGTGGCTGTTTTTTATTGGGTGAAACAGGGGGACCATCGCTTAGGGGAAGCAAGTTGCCACTTAAATAAAGGCATCAAAAAGAGATCGTGGAACAAAAGCCTCACGTATATGGGGCAATGATACTTTGGGCTGTCCTGGCCCAAACTTATGCAGGAACATTTTATGAAAAAGTTTACCGCTTTACTGTTGCTCACGTGCCTGTATGGCTTTTCCTTTCACAGTGCATTAGCGCAAGAAAGAACCGCGCTGGTGCCTTTGCCCTCAGTCGATGACTTTACCAAAGGCCAGGATGGCTGGGCTTTGGGGCTAGGCCTAGGCATTGAATACGAAACCGCCTACGAAGGATCGGACGAATTTGGTTTTGAGGTTGATCCGGCTGGTGCCCTGCAATGGCGCAGAGGCAATGATATTTTCTTTTGGGCCGGTGAGGCACTCGGCTGGCGGGGTCTTCGTGCCAATACCTGGTTATTTGAGGCCCTGGTTGGCTTCGATGAAGGCCGTGAAGAGAGTGACTCCAAAAAGGGGTATCTGGATGGGCTCGGTGATAATGATGAAGGCTTTGAATTGGTGCTGCAAGCACGTCGTGCTTTCGATGCCGATTGGCGTTATTGGCTGATTGGCCGGGTGGTGACCGGAGGCAATGGCAATCTGGGGTTATTTGGCGTAGGGCGCCGGTTCGGCGATAAACGCGATGGCTCCGGCTCCGAGATCAATGTGGTTGCGGTATTTCACGACAGCAAATTCGCCAATACCGATTTCGGCATCAACGCCCAGCAGGCGGCTGCATCCGGCTTGAATGAAACCCGGTTAAGTGGTGGCTTTCGCTCGCTTGGGGTTAATTACAATTATCGCCATATCATCAACAACAACTGGCAGATTTTCGGCGAGGCACTCTATGAGCGTTACAGTAGCAAGGTTCAGGACAGCCCCATTGCTCGCAGCAGCTATGAAGCCGAAGTAGGCATCGGATTTATTTACGTATTTTAGAGCAGGGGGCAGCCAAATTTAGCGTGGTAACTCGCGCCGTGGTTTACATTGCAGCCGGCAGACTCTTTGCCGGCGATAACCGTTATAGGTGATGTGCCATGTCATAGGGCTTTAGCACAGCGCAATCTTCTTACTATTCTGGTGACAACTGCTGCAGCACAAGCAACGAATGAAAACTGTCCCAACATCTGAAGTGCGAGTTTAGGCCAGAAATTAATTTCTTCAGTAAAAAGCGGATGCCACAGATATACCAGCGACAAATTACCAGGAAAAAGTAACACTCGAATGCCCGGCATAGGGCCACCCCAAAAAAACCACAGGTTCCAACTTAAAGCAAAAGCGACTAAACCAATCGCTACTGAGGCCGCTCCCGAAAGAATAGCTATGGTCGATGTTTTAAGCTGGCTCATCATGCCCCTGCGCTTAGCCATAACGCCCCGCCATGACAGTTTGCTTAGTATGTTTTAAAAACTGACGCATGATGGCTAAAAAATTTAAGTCATCCAGTTGTGTCATTGAATATACTCGTGACGGACAACATTCAATAGCTTAGATATCAAGCTGTGTTGCTGCATAGGTCTTGGAGTATTGGTTACGTAGAGAAAAACCACGCCATCATCAACATAGTGATAAATATCCATATCAAAGAAAGGGTTGCCGCCGCCATGATTGATTAATCTTCGCGTACCTGCTTGATTGCTCCGAATCATCCAGCCATAGCCATAAAATATCCCCGACGTCACCTCAACATAGGGCGAATACAGTTTATCTTTTGAGGTCTCTGACAAAATCGAGTTGTTTGCAAGAGCCAAGTACCAAAGGTGGAGATCATTTAGAGTGGAAAGTAAGCCTCCATTGCCGTGTAAAGACCACCAAGGTCCATCTTTTGCCCAAGATTGCTCAAGTGGCGTTCCCCACCGGTCACTTCTTCCAAAAACAGAGCCGACACCAGCCAGTAATCGATGATGACGATAACGAGAGTCTCTTTGGTAACCAACAATGAAGTCTTGCTCACTCCATGAAGGAATTCGATAGCCTGTATTGTTCATACCTGCAGGTAAAAATAGATGTTCATGCAAAAAAGCTTCATAGCTTTGATTACTAGCTTTCTCGATAACAAGAGCTAACAAGCTGTAACCAATGTTTGAGTAATTAAAGGCTTCACCTGGCCTTGAACGAAGTCGCGAGTTAAGTGCATGCTGCTCAAGCTGTTGACGGGTTGCTGGTGTGTAATCGCCTTTGTAGTTTGCTTTGAAGCCTGCCGTGTGAGTTAAAAGTTGATGCAGTGTAATACCTTGTTTTTCAGCAGGCACATTATGAAAGAATTGCTCAAGCGTATCATGTACTGACAGAGCGCCTTGCTCTTCGAGCTTTAGAATGGCTGCTGCAGTAAACTGCTTCGTCATAGATAAGATATCGACAACAGTATCAGCAGTAAAAGGTCGTTTATCTTCCTTGTCGGCATAACCAATGCCTTGCTCAAACAGCTTCGTTTGACCTTTAGCTACAAGAACCATACCCGAAAAACCAGAAGTCTTAGCATCTTCATACCAGTCAATCAGCGGCTGTCGGGTATCAACGTGAGATGGTGTGCTCGCAAACAGTCGATCACTTTCGCGCTCATCAATCTTGTTTTTAGCTATTGAACACGAAGCAATTAGTGTTAGTGATAACAGACCGATCACAATTCTCAATGCTGACTCCTTTTTGCATAACGCTTAGCACACGGGCGACAAGCCGCTCAGCGGGTTGGCGTCCCAGCGACCGCAGGGAGCGAGTGGTGCGCCTTGTTAGGTGGCAACTGCTTAGTAAGCATTACTCTTCTCTATATTGAAATTTGTAAGATTTAGTAAGTACAAGCACATATCAACATAAGTTTCTGCTGCCTTCTCGCCACCAGGGCTCCAGAGGTTCCACGCTTGGTATCTATTACTGTTAGCCATTTCAAATATCCATTGAGCACCATCCATGCCGATAATTTCTTCATCGGGCTTATATACCCAATTATCGAGCCGCTCGGCGACACTTCTAAGTTTACTAGCCTCTTCTGTTGTAAGTTCACGCTTGTTTTTAAACTGTACATTCCCAGGCGAGTATCCACCTGCGCCAGATAACTGCTTAGCATTTAAAATACACTTCTCATTGCATTCGACTCGAACAATTATTGGTGCATGAAAACTTCGTAGCCAGGTAAACCTATATATTTCATTTTCAGTCGGTAGTGTTATCGGATTTTCTCGTGCTGCACGCAAATGTTCTGAAAACCACTCCCTTTTAAAGGAATCCAACTCCTTCCACTCAGGAAAATAGTCATTCTTTATCGCAGCGCAGCCGACTAAAAAAAGGCCCATACAGAACACTATGGTCAATTTCACATATCCACCTAAC
>NZ_FNRM01000019.1 GCF_900107845.1 Alkalimonas amylolytica | reverse complement strand
GCTGGTGTTGTATCAAAAATCATCGCTTAATTGCCGGTGATGTAAGAAGAAGGCTCCGTAAGGGGCCTTTTTCAGTCTGAGACGGAAAAAGCTTTGATTGCCGTTCGTTAGGCTTGCCTTCACCTATGAAGGCAGTATAATGAGCGGCTATTTTGAGTACTGCCTAAAAGCAGTAAACCGTTTTTGCAGGGGCATAGTTCCAATTGGTAGAACAGCGGTCTCCAAAACCGACGGTTGGGGGTTCGAATCCCTCTGCCCCTGCCAACGTTTCCACAGCAGCGTCAATGCTGTGTTGAAGGTGTGTATCGGTGAAGCCGAGCTGAGGTGAAAGTAAGCATGAGTGCAACGAGTGAAACCCCAAAAAGCAGTCTGGATTCGGTAAAGTGGCTGGTCGTTTTTGTCCTGCTGTCATTGGTCGTGGTCGGCAATTATATTTTTGACTTTGGCACCCTAGAGCGTGCAATTGCCATCGTGGTACTGGTCGCCGGCGCTGGTCTGGTCGCGGCACAGACAGCGAAAGGCAAAATCT
Organism: Alkalimonas amylolytica; assembly: GCF_900107845.1. GTDB lineage: Bacteria > Pseudomonadota > Gammaproteobacteria > Enterobacterales > Alteromonadaceae > Alkalimonas > Alkalimonas amylolytica. The sequence continues at coordinate 14,995 of NZ_FNRM01000019.1, read as the reverse complement.
TCGTTGCGTTTGCCAAAGATGCTCGTACTGAGGTGCGTAAAGTTGTCTGGCCAACCCGTCAGGAAACCACCCAAACCACCATTATTGTGATGATTGCCACCCTGATTGTTGGTTTAATCCTGTGGGGCCTGGACGCAATTTTGTTGCGTATTGTTTCATTCTTCACCGGGGTAGGAGTTTAATCATGGCAGGTAAAATGCGCTGGTATGTGGTGCAAGCTTTTTCTGGCTTTGAGCAAAAGGTGGCTACCTCTTTGCGTGAACACATCAAGATGCACCAAATGGAAGATAAGTTTGGTGATGTGCTGGTTCCTACCGAAGAAGTGGTGGAAATGCGTGCCGGCCAAAAGCGCAAGTCGGAGCGTAAGTTCTTTCCGGGATACGTGCTGGTGCAAATGGAAATGTGCGAAGAAAGCTGGCACTTGGTCAAAAGTGTGCCCCGCGTCCTGGGTTTCATCGGCGGTACCTCCGATCGTCCTGCGCCTATTTCTGAAAAAGAAGCCAACATCATTCTTAACCGCCTGGAAGACAACGCCGACAAGCCTAAGCCGAAAACTCTGTTTGAAGCGGGTGAGGTTGTGCGTGTTACCGAAGGTCCTTTCGCTGATTTCAATGGCGTGGTAGAAGAAGTCGATTACGAGAAGAGCCGCGTGAAAGTATCGGTGCTTATCTTCGGCCGTTCTACGCCGGTCGATCTCGAGTTTGGCCAGGTCGAAAAAGCTTAATTTATAGTCATTGATTCCGGCCGCAGATTGCTTTATGATCTGCGGCCTTTTTAACCAAGGGGAGCCGCTTGAGTAAATGTCCTCGCATTTACAAGGCTAAGACCCGAAACAGAGGTGTACTATGGCAAAGAAAGTCACTGCATTAATTAAATTGCAGGTTAAAGCCGGTATGGCAAACCCGTCACCACCAGTTGGTCCAGCTTTGGGTCAACACGGTGTGAACATCATGGAATTCTGTAAAGGCTTTAACGCCAAAACAGATAGCATGGAAAAAGGCATGCCAATCCCAGTCGTGATCACTGTGTACAGCGATCGTTCTTTCACCTTCGAAACCAAAACGCCACCAGCATCGTTCCTGTTGCTGAAAGCCGCTGGTCTGAAGAGCGGCTCTGGTCAGCCAAATACCAAGAAAGTTGGTAAGGTGACTCAGGCGCAAATCGACGATATCGTCAAATTGAAAGAGCCGGATCTGACTGCTGCAGATCACGATGCTGCCGTGCGTACCATCGCAGGTACTGCTCGTTCAATGGGCCTGGTAGTGGAGGGTTAAGACATGGCTAAATTATCTAAGCGCGCAAAACTGATCCGCGAGAAAGTAGATGCGACCCGCGAATACGATTTCCAGGATGCTGTGACTCTGCTGAAAGAACTGGCTACAGCCAAGTTCGTTGAAAGCGTTGATGTTGCTGTAAATCTGGGCATCGATGCTCGTAAATCTGACCAAAACGTTCGCGGTGCAACTGTACTGCCACATGGTACTGGTCGTGACGTTCGTGTTGCTGTCTTCACCCAGGGTGCCAACGCTGAAGCTGCTAAAGCTGCCGGTGCGGACATCGTAGGTATGGAAGAGCTGGCCGAGCAGGTCAAAAAAGGTGAAATGAACTTCGACGTGGTGATCGCTTCTCCAGACGCTATGCGTGTGGTCGGTGCTCTGGGTCAAATTTTGGGCCCGCGTGGTCTGATGCCAAACCCGAAAACCGGTACTGTGACGCCAAACGTAGCTGAAGCAGTGAAAAACGCGAAAGCTGGTCAGGTTCGTTACCGCAACGACAAAAACGGCATCATTCATACCACCATCGGTAAAGTGGATTTTGACGCAGAAAAACTAAAAGAAAACCTGGAAGCCCTGTTGGTGGCACTGAAGCGTGCTAAGCCATCTGTTGCTAAAGGCGTTTTCATCAAGAAAGTAACGATTTCTTCGACCATGGGTGCAGGCATTGCCCTGAACCAGGCTTCCCTGGCATCTCAGGTTTAAGCATCGAAGCGACTGTGCTTTACAGAGCGCTGAGGTTTGAGATATAATCTTGCGCTCGTTTTTTAGGGTAGAAGCTGCTATTTTGCTTGCAAAGCAGCAGCTTCCGTCCGAGACCGTAGGTGCGACAACTTGTTGTTGCTTAATGAATGCCTACGCAGACGGTGTTAGCCCCAGAATTGTATTTAAACTCTTCTGGCTCTCACCGTAAATCGCGCACCGACATTGTGTCGGTGATGTGTTGGAAAGCCAGACATGTGTCTGGATGAACCAGGAGTTAAGAGCCAATGGCGATTAAGCTTGATGACAAAAAAGCAATTGTTGCTGAAGTCCAGCAAGCCGCAACTGGTGCTCTTTCTGCCGTAGTCGCTGACGCTCGTGGTGTCACTGTCGATAAAATCACCAGCCTGCGTAAGCAAGCTCGTGCTAATGGTGTCTGGATGCGCGTTGTGCGTAATACCCTGGCCCGTCGTGCAGTGCAAGGCACTTCTTTCGAGTGTCTGAGCGACACCTTTGTTGGCCCAACGTTAATTGCTTTCTCTAACGAGCACCCAGGTGCTGCGGCACGTCTTTTTAAAGACTTTGCCAAAGACGAGAAACTGTTTGAGCTAAAAGGTGCAGCCTTCAACGGTGAAACCGTCAGTATCGATGTGTTAGCTACGCTACCTACTTACGAGGAAGCATTGGCACGTCTGATGAGCACGATGAAAGAAGCAGCAGCTGGCAAATTGGTACGTACCATTGCCGCGGTTCGCGAGCAAAAAGAGCAGCAGGCAGCGTAATTTACGCTGTGTGCAATTAAGAGTTTAATGTAGGCTAAATGCCGTTTAATGTAGGAATTTGTCATGTCTGTAACTAAAGACCAAATTCTAGACGCTATCGCTGAAATGTCTGTTATGGACGTAGTAGAGCTGGTTAGCGCTATGGAAGAAAAGTTCGGTGTATCTGCAGCTGCTGCAGTTGCTGTTGCTGCTGGTGGCGAAGCTGCTGCTGCTGAAGAGCAAACCGAGTTCAATGTTGTTCTGGCTGGTGTTGGTGCGAACAAAGTTGCTGTTATCAAAGCAGTACGTGGCGCAACTGGCCTGGGCCTGAAAGAAGCGAAAGATCTGGTTGAGAGCGCTCCAGCTCCAATCAAAGAAGGCGTTTCTAAAGACGAAGCCGAAGCACTCAAGAAAGAACTTGAAGCCGCTGGTGCGTCTGTTGAAGTTAAGTAATTCGGGTTTGACCCGTCTTACTGCCTGTTAATCAGGCTGGGCTGGTGATGAATTAATCACCGGCCTTTTTGCGCTGTGGGACTTTGATTTCCCCACCCCTGATGGCAACCTGCTATTGCCATATATACCGCCCGCAAGGGTAGTTGGGAAAAAAATCAGCAAGCTGAGGAACCCCATGACTTACTCTTATTCTGAGAAGAAACGTATCCGTAAGGACTTCGGCAAACGTCCAGAAGTATTGGATGTGCCATACCTGTTGTCGATTCAGATCGAATCGTTCAACAAATTTATCGAGCCTGATCCAGAAGGTGATTATGGCCTGGAAGCGGCATTTCGCTCTGTTTTTCCCATCAAAAGCTACTCTGGCAGCGCGGAATTGCAGTACGTCAGCTACCGCATCGGGGAACCTGTTTTTGATGTGAAAGAATGCCAAATCCGTGGTGTCACTTACTCAGCGCCGCTGCGGGTGAAACTGCGCATGGTGTTGTTTGATAAAGAAGCACCAGGCACCATCAAAGACATCCGCGAGCAGGAAGTCTACATGGGGGAAATCCCACTGATGACCGAAAACGGTACCTTTGTTATCAATGGTACTGAGCGTGTTATCGTTTCTCAGCTGCACCGTAGCCCGGGTGTGTTCTTTGATCACGACCGTGGCAAAACGCATTCATCTGGCAAAGTGTTGTACAACGCCAGGGTGATACCATACCGTGGTTCTTGGCTGGATTTTGAATTCGATGCCAAGGACAACCTTTTTGTCCGTATCGACCGTCGTCGTAAATTGCCAGCTACTATTTTGCTGCGCGCGCTCGAGTTCGATACTGAGACTATTTTAAGTACCTTCTTCGAAAACACCCGTTTTGATATTCAGGACGGCAAGTTCATGATGGAAGTAGTCCCAAGCCGTTTACGTGGTGAAACCGCTGCCTTTGACATCATCGACAACGATGGTGAAGTCATTGTTGAGCAGGGCCGCCGTATTACCGCCCGTCACGTGCGTCAGCTGGAAAAAACCGGCCTGACCATGATGGAAGTCCCTGCTGATTATCTGATTGGCCGGGTGTTGGCGAAAAACTACGTCGACGAAAGCAGTGGCGAAATCATTGCGGAAGCGAATGCTGAACTGAATCTTGAGCTGCTGGAAAAGCTGGCTAAAGCCGGCTATACCAGCTTCGAAACATTGTACATCAATGATTTGGATCAGGGCCCGTACATTTCTGAAACCCTGCGCATCGATCCTAGCTCGAACCGGATGGAAGCCCTGGTGGAAATTTACCGCATGATGCGTCCTGGTGAGCCACCAACGCGTGATGCTGCCGAAACCTTGTTTGATAACCTGTTCTTCTCAGAAGATCGCTACGATCTTTCTACCGTAGGCCGGATGAAGTTTAACCGCCGTGTTGGTTTTGATGAAAATACCGGCGAAGGCGTCCTGTCCAAAGAAGACATCCTGGCAGTGATGAAAGTCTTGATTGACATTCGTAACGGTAAAGGCGATGTCGATGACATCGATCACCTGGGTAACCGTCGTATCCGTTCAGTCGGTGAAATGGCCGAGAACCAATTCCGTGTCGGCCTGGTGCGGGTAGAACGTGCGGTGAAAGAGCGTCTGTCTTTAGGCGATCTTGATGCGGTGATGCCGCAGGATCTGATCAATGCCAAGCCAATTTCTGCTGCGGTCAAAGAGTTCTTCGGTTCGAGCCAGTTGTCGCAGTTTATGGATCAGAACAACCCGCTGTCGGAAGTGACCCACAAGCGTCGTATTTCTGCGCTAGGCCCGGGCGGTCTGACCCGCGAACGTGCTGGTTTTGAAGTCCGTGACGTGCATCCAACACACTATGGCCGGGTCTGTCCTATCGAGACGCCGGAAGGTCCAAACATCGGTTTGATCAACTCCTTGTCGATGTTTGCCCAGACCAACGAGTACGGTTTCCTGGAAACGCCGTATCGCCGTATAGAAAATGGCGTGGTGACGGATGAAGTTGATTTCCTGTCTGCGATTGAAGAAGGCAACTTTGTTATCGCTCAGGCCAACGCCGAGCTGAGCGATGAAAATCGTTTGGTGGAAGAGCTGGTACCGTGCCGGCACAAAAATGAATTTACCCTGATGCCTGCCGATCAGGTGCAGTACATGGACGTTGCGCCTCAGCAAATCGTTTCTGTTGCTGCCGCTCTGATCCCGTTCCTGGAGCACGACGATGCCAACCGGGCACTGATGGGCTCGAACATGCAACGTCAAGCGGTACCAACTCTGCGTGCTGATAAACCGCTGGTAGGTACTGGTGTTGAGCGTGTGGTGGCGAAAGATTCCGGGGTAACCGTGGTCGCTAAGCGTGGCGGTACCATCGATTATGTCGATGCCAGCCGTATCGTAGTCAAGGTACACGAAGAAGAGATGGTTGCAGGTGAAGCCGGCATTGATATTTACAACCTGACCAAGTACACCCGTTCCAACCAGAACACCTGTATCAACCAACGCCCTTGCGTTAGCCAGGGCGAGCCTGTTGAGCGTGGTGATGTGTTGGCCGATGGTCCTTCCACCGATTTGGGTGAGTTGGCACTGGGTCAAAACCTGCGCGTGGCCTTTATGCCATGGAACGGTTACAACTTCGAAGATTCGATCTTGTTGTCTGAGCGTCTGGTGGAAGAGGATCGCCTGACCACGATCCACATTCAGGAGCTGAGCTGTATCGCGCGTGATACCAAGCTTGGGCCGGAAGAGATCACCGCGGATATTCCGAATGTCGGTGAATCAGCCCTGTCGAAGCTCGACGAAGCTGGTATTGTGTACATCGGCGCTGAAGTGAAAAGTGGCGATATCCTGGTTGGTAAGGTGACGCCAAAAGGCGAGAGCCAGCTGACGCCGGAAGAAAAACTACTGCGTGCTATCTTCGGTGAGAAAGCATCGGATGTGAAAGATACTTCGTTGCGGGTGCCAAACTCAGTCAATGGTACAGTCATTGATGTGCAGGTCTTTACCCGCGATGGCGTGGAAAAAGATCAGCGTGCCCGTGAAATCGAGGACATGGAAATTCGTCAGGCCAAAAAAGACCTGAACGAAGAGTTCCGCATCCTGGAGCAAGGTATCTTCGATCGTGCCCGTAACCTGCTGGAGTCTACTGGTGTTGATCGCAGCAAGCTGGATGGCTTGAAAGGCGACGCTCTGTTCAATCAGAGCATCAGCGATGACCAAAAGCAAAGCGATCTGGAACAACTCGCTGCCCAGTATGAAGAAATCCGTACTGAATACGACAAAAAGTTTGAAGTCAAACGCCGTAAAATCAGTCAGGGCGATGATTTGGCACCTGGCGTACTGAAAATCGTTAAAGTCTACCTCGCGGTGAAGCGTCGTATTCAGCCTGGCGATAAGATGGCAGGTCGTCACGGTAACAAGGGTGTTATTTCCACCATAGTACCGGTAGAAGATATGCCATACGATGAGCAGGGCCGTCCGGTCGACATCGTGTTAAACCCTCTGGGTGTACCGTCGCGTATGAACATCGGTCAGATCCTGGAAACCCACCTGGGCCTGGCAGCACGTGGTATCGGTGAGAAAATCGACACCATGTTGCAAGAGCAGCGCGAGATTGGTGAGCTTCGTGAATTCCTGCAACGGGCTTACAGCCTGGGCGAATCGCGTCAACAGGTGGATATCAGCACCTTCACAGATGACGAAGTGCTGCGCCTGGCCGGTAACCTGCGTAAAGGTCTGCCGATCGCTACACCAGTGTTTGACGGCGCCAAAGAGTCCGAGATCAAAGAGCTGTTGGAGTTGGCTGACTTGCCATCCAGCGGACAGATCACCCTGTACGATGGCCGTACCGGCAATGCTTTTGAGCGTAAAGTCACCGTTGGTTACATGTACATGCTGAAACTGAACCACCTGGTCGACGATAAGATGCACGCGCGTTCTACCGGCTCGTACAGCCTGGTTACTCAGCAGCCGCTGGGTGGTAAGGCGCAGTTCGGTGGTCAGCGCTTCGGTGAGATGGAAGTCTGGGCACTGGAAGCTTACGGTGCTGCTTACACCCTGCAGGAAATGCTGACGGTGAAATCGGATGACGTCAATGGCCGTACCAAGATGTACAAAAACATCGTGGATGGTGACCACCGGATGGAGCCTGGCATGCCAGAGTCGTTCAACGTACTGATGAAAGAAATCCGTTCGCTCGGGATCAACATCGAATTGGAAGAGGAATAAACCCCGCGTTCCATGGCGTGATGGAGCCTGGTTTCAGGCTCCATTGGTTTACCCTCTTACAGGAGAGCTAAGGTGAAAGACTTATTAAAGTTTCTGAAACAACAAACGAAGACCGAAGAGTTTGATGTGATCAAAATCGGTTTATCCTCACCGGATATGATCCGTTCCTGGTCATTTGGTGAAGTGAAAAAACCGGAAACCATCAACTACCGGACTTTTAAGCCTGAGCGTGATGGCTTGTTCTGCGCCCGTATCTTTGGGCCGGTAAAAGATTACGAGTGTTTGTGCGGTAAGTACAAGCGCTTAAAGCATCGTGGCGTGATCTGTGAAAAGTGTGGCGTTGAAGTCACTCTGACTAAGGTGCGTCGTGAGCGCATGGGTCACATTGAGCTGGCTAGCCCGGTGGCTCATATCTGGTTCTTAAAGTCACTGCCAAGCCGGATCGGCTTGCTGTTGGATATGACACTGCGTGATATTGAGCGCGTGCTGTATTTTGAATCTTACGTCGTTACCGAGCCAGGCATGACCTCTTTGGAGCGTCGTCAGATGCTGACCGAAGAAGAATACCTGGATGTGCTGGAAGAGCATGGTGATGAGTTCGAAGCCAAGATGGGTGCAGAAGCCATTCTGGATCTGCTGCGTGACCTGGATCTGGCCAACGAAATCAAAATGATGCGTGAAGAGTTGCCAACCATCAACTCGGAAACCAAGCGCAAAAAAATCAGCAAGCGTTTAAAGCTGATGGAAGCTTTCCACACGTCTGGCAACAAGCCAGAGTGGATGATCATGACGGTATTGCCTGTGCTGCCACCGGATCTGCGTCCTTTGGTACCGCTGGATGGTGGTCGTTTTGCCACCTCAGATCTGAACGATCTGTACCGTCGTGTGATCAACCGTAACAACCGTCTGAAGCGTCTGCTGGACTTGTCTGCGCCGGATATTATCGTGCGCAACGAGAAGCGGATGCTGCAAGAGTCTGTTGATGCGCTGCTGGATAACGGCCGTCGTGGTCGTGCCATTACCGGTACTAACAAGCGTCCGCTGAAATCTTTGGCCGATATGATCAAAGGTAAGCAGGGTCGTTTCCGTCAGAACCTGTTGGGTAAGCGGGTCGACTATTCAGGCCGTTCGGTGATTACCGTAGGTCCTACCTTGCGTTTGCACCAGTGTGGTTTGCCGAAAAAAATGGCATTGGAACTGTTCAAGCCGTTTATCTATGGCAAATTGGAAGGTCGTGGCCTGGCCACCACCATCAAAGCTGCTAAGAAGATGGTTGAGCGCGAAGAAGGTGCTGTATGGGATGTGCTGGACGAAGTCATCCGTGAGCATCCGGTGTTACTGAACCGCGCGCCAACCTTGCACCGTTTGGGTATTCAGGCGTTTGAGCCTGTGCTGATTGAAGGTAAAGCCATTCAGTTGCACCCATTGGTGTGTGCGGCCTACAACGCCGACTTCGATGGTGACCAAATGGCTGTGCACGTGCCGCTGACACTGGAAGCCCAGTTGGAAGCGCGTGCACTGATGATGTCGACCAACAACGTATTATCACCAGCCAATGGTGAGCCAATCATCGTTCCGTCGCAGGACGTTGTTCTGGGCTTGTACTACATGACGCGTGAGGCTATCAATGCCAAAGGCGAAGGCATGATGTTCAAAAGCCCGAAAGAAGCGGAAAAAGCCTATCGCGGTGGCCATGCTTCGTTGCATGCCAAAGTAAAAGTCCGCATCACTGAAATTATTTCAGACGAAGAAGGCAATCGCACTACCAACACCGAGGTGTTCGATACCACCGTTGGCCGTGCCATTTTGTATTCGATTTTACCAACCGGTTTGGAGTTCGCTTCGGTGAACCAGGCGATGGGTAAAAAGCAAATTTCGCGTTTGTTAAACGGTGCTTACCGCAAGATTGGTCTGAAGGATACGGTTATCCTGGCCGACCAAATCATGTACACCGGTTTCCATTATGCGATGCTGTCTGGCGTGTCGGTCGGTATCGACGACATGGTCATTCCGGATGCGAAAAAAGACATCATTGAAGCGGCGGAAGCCGAAGTTGCTGAGATCCAGGACCAGTTCCAGCAAGGCTTGGTCACTGGTGGTGAGAAATACAACAAGGTTATCGATATCTGGTCAACGGCCAACGAAACCTTGTCCAAAGCCATGATGGACAACCTGTCGAAAGAGAAAGTGATCGACCGCGACGGCAACGAAACCGAGCAGCAGTCTTTCAACTCGGTGTACATGATGGCAGACTCCGGCGCCCGGGGTTCACCAGCTCAGATCCGTCAGTTGTCAGCGATGCGGGGCTTGATGGCCAAGCCAGATGGCTCCATCATCGAAACGCCGATCACCGCAAACTTCCGTGAAGGTCTGAACGTACTGCAGTACTTCATCTCGACGCACGGTGCGCGTAAAGGTTTGGCCGATACCGCACTGAAAACTGCGAACTCTGGTTATCTGACCCGTCGTCTGGTTGACGTAGCGCAGGATTTGGTGGTTACCGAAGACGACTGTGGTACCAAAGAAGGTATCTGGATGAAGCCACTGATCGAAGGTGGTGATGTGGTCGAAGGTCTGCGTGAGCGGGTGCTGGGCCGGGTTGTGCTAGGCGACGTGCTGATCCCGAACTCCAACGAAGTGCTGATTGAAAATGGCACCATGCTGGATGAGAAATTGTGTGATCTGCTCGAGCAGCACTCGATCGACGAAGTCTATGTCCGCTCAGTCATCACTTGTGACACCGACTTTGGTGTCTGCGCCAAGTGTTATGGCCGTGATCTGGCCCGTGGTCACCTGATCAACCAAGGTGAAGCGGTCGGTGTTATCGCTGCTCAGTCCATCGGTGAGCCAGGTACCCAGCTGACGATGCGTACCTTCCACATTGGTGGTGCGGCATCACGGGCTTCTGCTGAAAGCAGTGTCCAGGTAAAAACTGCTGGTACTTTAAAGCTGCATAACGCCAAGTTTGTGCGTAACGTCGATGACAAAATTGTCATTACGTCGCGTTCAGCTGAAGTAACTATCTTTGATGAGCTGGGTCGTGAGAAAGAGCGTTACAAGCTGCCGTACGGTTCGGTAATGCAGGTGGATGACAACAGCAAAACTCAGGGTGGCCAGATCGTGGCGACCTGGGATCCGCATTCTCACCCAATCATTGTTGAGCGTAGCGCTAAAGTGAACTTCAGTGATGTTGATGATACCAACACTGAAATTCAGCAGGATGAATTGACTGGTCTTACCCGTACTGTGGTGAAAGATCTGGCCAAAGCCAACGCCAAAGAGCCGAAGCTGATTCTGGCGACCGATGATGGCGGCTTGCAGGAAATTCGTCTGCCAAGCTTCACCACCATTGAGATCCGGGATGGAGCTACGGCTCAGCCGGGTGATGTGTTGGCGCGGATCCCGCAGGAAAGCTCAAAAACTCGCGATATTACCGGTGGTCTGCCGCGCGTTGCTGACCTGTTTGAAGCCCGTAAGCCAAAAGATCCTGCCATCCTGGCGGAAATCTCAGGTGTGATCAGCTTCGGTAAGGAAACCAAGGGCAAGCGTCGCTTAATCATTACGCCAGCACAGGGCGAGCCGCATGAAGAGATGATCCCGAAATGGCGTCAGATCAACGTGTTCGAAGGTGAGCGCATTGAAAAAGGTGAAGTGATCTCGGAAGGCCCGGAGTCACCACACGATATTCTGCGTCTGCGTGGTATTCACCATGTGGCCAGCTACATCGTGAACGAAGTGCAGGAAGTCTATCGTTTGCAAGGCGTTAAGATCAACGATAAGCACATTGAAAACATCATCCGCCAGATGCTGCGTAAATGTGTGATCGCCAATCCGGGAGACAGTGAGTTCCTCGAAGGTGAGCAGGTTGAACTGGCGCGGGTGAACATCGCCAACCGTGCACTGGAAGCTGAAGGCAAGATCCCTGCTCAATACGAGCGGGTATTGCTGGGTATTACCAAAGCTTCCTTGTCGACCGATTCGTTTATTTCAGCTGCGTCGTTCCAGGAAACTACCCGTGTCCTGACCGAAGCTGCCGTGGGCGGCAAGATCGACCAACTACGCGGTCTGAAAGAAAACGTTATTGTCGGACGTCTGATCCCGGCCGGTACTGGTTTTGCCTATCACCAAAACCGACTGCGTCAACGTCAGAAAGCTACGGCTGAAACGGCAGAACCATCCATGAGCGCAGAAGTAGCCGAACAGGCACTGACCGATGCGCTGAATATGGATATGTCAGGTAACGACGATTAAGTAAGGTTGTTAATCTGCTGCTTATAATGGCAGCAGATTGCACAGAAACTTGACAGCTCAAAGCTTGACCATTAGAATTCCGCGACCCCATTTTTGGGGTGCGGATTTTTCACGTTTATTGGGTATCAATTAACCAGGAGTATTTAATGGCAACAATTAACCAGCTCGTGCGCAAGCCACGGCAGGAGAAACTTGCGAAAAGCAACGTTCCTGCTTTGGAAGCTTGTCCACAAAAGCGTGGTGTTTGTACCCGTGTTTATACCACTACACCTAAAAAGCCGAACTCAGCCATGCGTAAAGTATGCCGTGTTCGTCTGACCAATGGCTTCGAAGTAAGCTCATACATTGGTGGTGAAGGTCACAACCTGCAGGAGCACAGTGTGGTCCTGATCCGTGGTGGCCGGGTCAAAGACTTACCAGGTGTGCGTTATCACACCGTACGCGGCACATTAGACTGTGCAGGCGTAAAAGATCGTAAACAAGGCCGTTCTAAGTACGGCGCCAAGCGGCCCAAATCGTAACGGAACTCCGTTAGTAAGGCCAAACTAAACGACTTTATTTATTAAAGTTTTGGAATCACCTGAAGCAATCGGAGTTTCGAATGCCAAGAAGACGCGTTATAGGTCAACGTAAAATCCTTCCAGATCCTAAGTTCGGAAGTGAGTTACTGGCTAAGTTTGTCAATGTCGTGATGGTCGACGGTAAAAAGTCCATCGCCGAATCAATTGTATACGGCGCATTAGAAATTGCAGCTACCAAATCGAAGAAAGAACACATCGATTTGTTTGAAGTAGCTCTGGATAACATTCGTCCAACGGTCGAAGTAAAATCACGCCGGGTAGGTGGTTCAACTTACCAGGTACCTTGTGAAGTTCGTCCGGTTCGTCGCAATGCCTTAGCAATGCGCTGGTTAGTTGAAGCGGCCCGTAAACGTGGTGAAAAATCGATGTCCCAGCGTCTGGCTGGTGAAATGCTGGATGCCATTGAGAACAAAGGTTCTGCGGTTAAGAAGCGTGAAGACGTCCACCGTATGGCTGAAGCAAACAAAGCGTTTGCTCACTTCCGCTGGTAAGCTGAACTAACTTTATAGGAGTTTATTGTGGCACGTAAAACCCCAATAGAACGCTACCGCAACATTGGTATCTGTGCACACGTGGACGCGGGTAAAACCACGACCACTGAACGTGTATTGTTTTACACCGGCTTGTCGCACAAGATCGGTGAAGTGCATGATGGCGCCGCGACCATGGACTGGATGGAGCAGGAGCAGGAGCGTGGTATTACCATTACCTCTGCAGCAACTACTACCTTCTGGCGTGGTATGGAAGCACAGTTCGAAGAGCACCGTGTGAACATCATCGATACCCCAGGCCACGTTGACTTCACCATTGAAGTTGAACGTTCGCTGCGGGTACTGGATGGTGCCGTGGTGGTGCTTTGTGGCTCATCTGGTGTGCAGCCGCAAACGGAAACTGTATGGCGTCAGGCCAACAAGTACGAAGTTCCGCGGATGATCTTCGTCAATAAGATGGACCGTACCGGTGCCAACTTCCTGCGGGTTGTTGAGCAGGCCCGTACCCGTCTGAACAGCACCATTGTTCCGATCCAGCTGCCTATCGGCGCGGAAGACGACTTTAAAGGTGTGGTTGATCTGATCAAAATGAAGTCCATCAACTGGAATGAAGCTGATCAGGGCATGACCTTCACTTACGAGGATATCCCTGCGGATATGCTGGAAGAGTGTCAGGAATGGCGTCAGAATATGGTGGAAGCTGCAGCTGAAGCCAACGAAGAGCTGATGGAACGCTATCTGGAAGGTGACGAGTTCACTGAAGAAGAGATCCGTGCAGCCCTGCGTGATTTGACCTTGCGCAACGAAGTGGTGTTGGTGCAGTGTGGTTCTGCCTTTAAAAACAAAGGTGTTCAGGCCATGCTGGACAACGTCGTTTACTTCCTTCCTTCGCCAACCGAAGTAAAAGCCATCCGTGGTATTTTACCGGATGAAAGCGAAGGTATTCGTAAGTCTGACGACAACGAGCCATTTGCTGCGCTGGCATTTAAAATTGCCACCGACCCATTCGTTGGTACTTTGACTTTCTTCCGGGTTTACTCCGGTGTGGTCGAGTCTGGTTCTGGCGTTTACAACTCGGTCAAGCAGAAGAAAGAGCGGATCGGCCGTATCGTGCAAATGCACGCCAACAGCCGTGAAGAGATCAAAGAAGTACTGGCGGGTGACATTGCTGCGGCCATCGGTCTGAAAGATACCACTACAGGGGATACCCTGTGTGATATCGACAACCCGATCATTCTCGAGCGGATGGAATTCCCAGAGCCGGTTATTTCGGTTGCAGTGGAGCCGAAAACCAAGGCTGACCAGGAAAAAATGGGTATCGCGCTCAGCAAGTTGGCGGCCGAGGATCCATCATTCCGGGTTCACACGGACGAAGAAACCGGCCAGACCATCATCTCTGGTATGGGTGAACTGCACCTGGACATTATCGTCGACCGTATGCGTCGTGAATTCAAAGTAGAAGCCAACGTGGGTAAGCCACAGGTTTCTTACCGCGAGACCATTCGTGGCAAGACCGAAGTCGAAGGCAAGTTTGTTCGACAGTCCGGTGGCCGTGGTCAGTTTGGTCACTGTTGGTTGCGCATCGAGCCGATGGAAGAAGGTGGTGGCTACCAGTTCGTCAACGAAGTCGTTGGTGGTGTTATTCCAAAAGAATACATCCCTGCGGTGGATAAAGGCGTTCAGGAGCAGATGAAGAATGGTATCCTGGCTGGTTATCCGGTAATCGATGTCAAAGTAACCGTTTATGACGGTTCTTACCATGATGTTGACTCGAATGAGATGGCGTTTAAAATTGCTGCTTCTATGGGCTTCAAAAAAGGTGCTTTGCAGGCGTCGCCTGTTATCCTTGAGCCTATCATGAAAGTAGAAGTGGTTACGCCCGAAGAGTTCATGGGTGATCTGGTTGGCGATTTAAACCGCCGCCGCGGTATGATCAACGGCATGGAAGATGCACCTGGCGGTATGAAAATTATCGATGCCAACGTGCCACTGTCTGAAATGTTCGGTTATGCTACCCATATGCGCTCTTTGTCACAGGGTCGTGCTTCTTACTCAATGGAACCATTGAACTACGCTGAAGCACCAAACAACGTGAAAGAAGCAATTATTGCTGCACGCAAAGCAGGTTAACGATTAAATCAGGCCCGGTAAGCCGGGCCCTCAATTTGACTAAGAAGGGTCTATAAATGGCTAAGGCTAAATTTGAACGCGTAAAACCGCACGTAAACGTAGGCACCATCGGCCACGTTGACCACGGTAAAACAACTCTGACTGCAGCTAT
>NZ_FNRM01000017.1 GCF_900107845.1 Alkalimonas amylolytica | reverse complement strand
ATGGCGGCGGCTTCAACATCCTGGATTAACTCAGGGTTACTCAGTTGCAGAATAATGCTGTCTTGGGTGACCAAAGCGCCGGGTCTGAGCAGCACTTGCTGCACGGTAGCCGGGGTGAGCGCGGTCAGCAGGGTTTGCCTGTCGGAGCGCAGCACGCCGTAGGCATCGACACTGACCTGCAGATCGCCACGTTGCACCTCTGCCAGCAACACCCTGGAGCGGTCTATTTTATGCGCATGCTGTGGTGTGGCCAGCAAGACGCCTGCCAGGGAGGCCACCGCGACCAGGGCAAGGGCCAGTCCCGGCTTTTTCCAGCGCTTTGTTGCTTTGGGTTTCAGTACATCCATCGGCGTTTTCTGCGATTGTAAACTATAGGATGCATGGACTACTGCAAAGAGCGAGCCAGAATTAAGTTGTTGATTTTGGTTAATTAAGATTACATGTCTGGTCGGGTAGAGCGTAAGCCGTCCGATTCCGGACGCTTTATTCCGAAACCGGACGGGATCCATCCAGCAGGATCCGGGCGCAGCAGCCGCGTCGGCCATCGGTACGATTCTGCAGCGTTAGTTCACCACCCAGCTGTTTGATGATCTGCAGGTATTGCACCAGGTGCTTTCAGCTAGTGCTTATGTGTATCACTGCACACCGCGTTGGCTGTGTAGTTGAGCCAACGCACGGTCTCGTCATTGAACAGCAAAGTCAGCGAATGGTGCGTGCCGTGGACATGGCGGGTCTCTGATGGTTGTCGATGCAGCATAAGAACCAGCTTAGGCCGACTTTTACTATCCATTTCGGGTGTAAACATCTAATATTGAATGATATTTTTTGGGTGTTTTGTCGTGCTAAAGGACTGCACCCAAACTTATTGCTACTTTCTGATGAATGATAAACAAATTAACGCTATAGTGGCATTTGCGAATTTAAAAGATTGTAAAAATGACAACAGTATGTTGAGTTGCTTTAACGCCCTTTTCATTACAGGCTTTTCAGAAAGGAAGATCCCTGGCTTCTTAGGGGTGTGTTATCAATGTAACTTTTATGAAGAGAACTACTCCGATTCAAATGTAATCTATTTTTTGGGTGAAAACCTACATGAATCTCTTGTCTCGGCAGTCCTTAAACGTAAAGCTGAATTTGTGGCTGGAAGGTACCTTGCCCGAAGGGCTTTAGTAGCATTAAGAGCCTGTTCGACTTCTGTGGGTATTGGAAAAAATCGAGCACCAATATGGCCTGACTCTTTTCTAGGGTCGATCAGTCACTCTAAGTCTTTTGCTATTTGTGCTGTAACTCATAAAAAAGAGACAAATAGAATAGGGATAGATATTGAGGATATCCTTGATGTGGAAGTTGCTAAGGATATTGTTGGCAGCGTACTGACAAGCTCTGAACACCAGTTTGTAGGTAGTGCTACCAATCCCAACCCTGTTGTACTTACACTTATTTTTTCCGCTAAAGAAAGCCTTTTTAAGGCTTTATATCCCGAGGTGGGTTGTTACTTTGATTTTCATGCTGCAAGGATAAAAGAAATAAACTTTGTCAATTGTCAGATTACCCTTGAACTAATTCAAGAATTAGGCCCAACGTTGCGAGTGGGGACGCATTTTTCAGGGGTTTTCGAACTAGATTCAACTAAAGTTTTTACGATAATTACTTGAGCGCTCTTAAAATGCAACTTTTTAATAAAAAACTCTTTGTAATACCTAAACCAAAATCTCATCCTGCAATCAGGCTATTTTGTTTTCCTTTTGCTGGAGGAGGCATTAATACTTATACCTCATGGCTGGACAGGCTCTATGATAATGTTGAGCTTGTACTTGTTCAGCCTCCAGGGCGGGGCTCTCGTTTGCAAGAGGCCCCTCATGCAAGTATGGACTCTTTGGTTTATGAACTAATGCAATATGCAGAGTTTATAACTGATGTACCGTACTTACTATTTGGTCATAGTTTAGGAAGTCGAGTGGCTTATGAGTTGTGCTATCAACTCAAAGCTAACAATATGAGGCTGCCCGAGTGTCTCATTGCTTCTGGCAGTAAGGCGCCTCATATTTTAACTGATAGACGTTGTATCCATGACTTACCCAGAGAAGCATTTGTTAATGAACTGAAACAGCTAAACGGTACCCCTCAAGAAGTTCTCGATAACGATGACTTGATGGATTTATTACTGCCTTTATTACGCTCTGATTTCAAAATTGCGGATAGCTACAAAGCAACAGCTGTCAGAATGCCATTTCCAATAGTGGTATTTCATGGGGAAGAGGATTTTGAGATAAAGCCAGAACATCTAATGGGCTGGCAAGACCTCTCTGATTTCGATAGTCCTATTATTAATTTCCCAGGAGAGCACTTTTTTATCAATGATTCGAAGGATGCAGTTATCTCTCAGGTGTTACTTGTGCTGAATGAATTGCTTTCTCCCATGCGAGGCTATTCGAAAGCGTAAGTTTACTCATAGCCCTCATATCCATCCACCTCTAGGTTGCCTCTGTATTTTGTCAGCTAGGCTTTGGAGAGGCGTCGCTGCCGGTAATGAAACAGCAACGACCTGCCAATGAATCCTGATTGCACTTGTACACGCATGTAGCAGGTGCTTTTGTCTACATCCGCACATTAACGGTGGTTTCATCAACCCTGAACACGGGTTGTTTTAGTAGCTCGGCTTCCAACAGGGGCAGCATCGGCTCCAGTTTATCGGCGCAGCGAATAAGCCATCAGCTCATGGTCTGGCGACTAAGTTCACACCCGTCTGGTGAAACCGCTTTTCCTGCCGGTACAGCGGCATCCCTTAGAGCATTTTACCACTGACTATGTGTGCTAGCAGGTTTGGCGGACCGGCCGAGTAGTGAGTTGGCGCTTAACCATTGTTGGTGGATTATTATCACAATTTTATCGCAATTATCAATGGTAAAAAAGTTGATTTTATTCAGATAAAGATATTACATTGGTCATGTCATTTTCTGTGTGCATGTGTTTCTTTTTCGTAATTAATGACCTCCTTGTTGAGATTAATATTAAGGTTTGAGTATGCTTGTGAGATACCCGCTAATTTCACGCTTGTTTCTGTTCGTGATCTTACCGCTTGTAATTGTTGTGATCTGGTTTGGCTTTAGCGTGTTAAGAAGTTTGCCAAGTTATTCCTCAGAATACACAGTTCCTTTCATAGACCAACCAATAGAAATACACCGGGATGCTTATGGTGTGCCCAAAATAATCGCAAAAACAGATCAGGATTTGTTCTTTGCAATGGGGTTTGTGCAGGCGCAGGATAGACTCTGGCAGATGGAAGTTAATCGCCGTCTTGGTGAAGGACGGTTGGCTGAAGTGCTTGGTGCATCATCCGTTTCTACTGATATCTCTATGCGCACATATGGATTGGCGTTGGCGGCTGAGCAAGCCTATATCAGTTTAGCTTCTGAGACAAAAGCGGTGTTACAAGCATACAGTGATGGAGTAAACGCATGGGTGGAACAAGCCGATAAATTACCACCAGAATTCAGTCTGTTCTCCTTGCAACCTGAGCCTTGGCGGCCTGTTGATTCAGTGTTAGTTGGTAAGATGCTGGCACTGAGACTGGCTTTTGGGATACAGCAGGAATCTGACCGGCAATTAGCGGCGGCAGTGCTTAGTCCAGCTCAATTTGCCAATCTTTACCCAGGGGTTGTACTTGAGACACTACCAACTGAGCAGATTGAACTCATCTCAAGCCAATTAAATCTTGGCAACGCTGAACTCAGCCGCGATTTTGGTATAGGAATTACTGGTGTTGGAAGTAATGCTTGGGTTGTTTCTGGAAAACATACTGATACCGGTCGTCCAATACTGGCTGGTGATCCGCATTTGGCTGTCCCTATCCCATCGTACTGGTATCAGGCAGAGTTAAATGGACCAGTCTTGAAAGCTAAAGGTGTGACCGTTCCAGGACTGCCTGTTATTGTTTTTGGCCATAATGAGTTTATTAGCTGGAATGGAACAAATTTCTCTGCGGATGCATACGATTATGTTATTGAGCAGATCGATCCATCCAGACAAAACCAATATAAGACGGCACAAGGCTGGAAGTCATTGCAGACTCGACAGGAAACGATCCATGTAAGGACAGCATTTCCTGGTCGTTTAAGGCCACCTGCAAGACCCATCATGATTACAGTCACATCAACTGAGAACGGTCCATTAATTGGTTATCAAAATGGTGACACTTCTGCGATGGCGTTGAAATGGACTGCGTTACAACCCGAAGATCAAACGATGACGGCGTTATTGCAACTGAACTATGCATCAGACTGGCATTCATTTCGAGCTGCATTAAGCCTGATGGTTGCTCCAACAATTAACTTTTTGTATGCCGATCAACTGGGCAATATTGGTTACGCAGCCGCGGGGCATATTCCGATACGGCGAAATTCAACGGGCATTTTGCCTACACCCCAGCACAAGTTTGCATGGACTGGCATGATTCCATGGGAAGAGATGCCACAGCAGTTCAATCCTGCGTCCGGATATATTGTCAACGCCAACCAGAATAATATACCGGCGGACTATCCGTATTACGTCAGCTACGACTGGCTTGATCCGGCCAGAGCAAATCGCATTGAGCAATTATTACAGCATTATATCGATAGTGGTAATAAGTTGACTTTGGATAGTATGAGAAAAATCCAGCTGGATCAGTTGGATATGGTGGCTCCAAGGCTAATAAAGCGTTGGTGTACAGATCCTGAAGTTGAAAAAAAGTACACTTCACTATGCTCTTGGGATGGAAACATGCAGACGGATCCGGCAGCCGCCGCTCTGTATCAGCTAACATTACGTCATCTAACCAGAACGTTATTCAGTAGCACTTTTGCTACAATAAATGATAGAAGGTTACAGCAACGTTGGGTTGGTCCACGAAGTTTTGAGGATTTGCCAACCCGCCAGCAATTTAAAGCAGCACTGGATCAACCGGAGCTATGGTGTGAACCAAAGCCTGTCGGTTGCCGAGCCGAAACCTTAGTGGCATTGGGGAGCGCAACTGCCGAGTTGACTAGGTTACAGGGCTCAAATTCTAAGGATTGGGCGTGGCATAACCTCGCTCCTAGAATATATGAAAACTTTCTTTTCAGTCAGTCTAATGCTTCGCGCAGTTTATTCGAGAGAAAGGTTCCTGGTGTTGGTTCTTACGATACAGTGAATGTTGGTGGTTATCGTTATGACCCGTTGCTTGGTTATCAGCAGTTTTTTGGTGCTAGTTACCGTCAGGTGATTGTCAGTGAGGCTCATGGTTTCAGTTATCATGCTGTAAATTCTACCGGCCAGTCTGGCCATCCTTTTAGCTCTCACTATGCCGATCAGCTATCAGCATTCACCGCAGGTCAATTAATCCCTCCAACTGATGCTACGAGACACCTTACTCTTTTGAGACCTCACTTATGAAAATCCTGAGCGAAATAAGCCGTTTTGCGCCGAATGCTATGTTGCTATCGTTAGTGACTGGCGCTGTTGCCGGATTGTTATACACAGCCTTGTTGCCCATGCTGTTGATTTCTGTAGATAATTTTTCCGCTGTTGTCGAAGGGCGAAGCGAACAGGCTCTTTGGTTCGGTCTGCAGATTTCTCACCCAAAATTAGCTGGAGTCTTCTTGCTAGCTTGCCTGACTATTATGTTAGCTCAATCTTGCTCTATGCTGTTGTTGCAGCGTATTTCGGTGAGTTTTGCTACTACAATGCGGCAAAATTTATATCAACGCATTCGTAAATCGCCCATATCTAATGTGGAGCAGACAGGTCCGTCCAAACTAATCACCACTTTGACCACGGATGTGAACATTGTGGTGGCCGGAGCCTCAACTCTACCTGTGATTGCAGTTAGTCTGGTAATGATTGGCGGTGTGCTTACTTATCTCTGTGTGATCAACCGGCCGGTATTCTTCATTATCGGTGGCTTTTTGTTAGTAGCAGGCTTGAGCTACCAAATACTCTTGGTTGTGGCTGCTCGGTATTACACCCATGCCCGTCACTTTACAGGGCATTTGCAGGAGTCTTTTCGTGGGTTGGTAACGGGCGCTAAAGAGCTGAAATTGAACAAGGCCCGGCGTGATAGCTTTTTCCAGTATGAGTTATTACGTAATGATGATGGGGTTCGAACAAATATTTTTCGCGGAGAGCTGATACGCATCTTTGCAGAGAATTACGGCATGATCCTGAGTTATTTCATCATGGCGTTTATGGTGTTCATATTTGTCAATTATTACCCAGTGACTCACAGCGAGTTGTTGACGGTGGTGATGGTGTTGCTTTATATGTCAGGTCCGGTGAAATGGGCGCTTGATGCATTTCCAGTAATTGCCAGAGCTAATATTTCATTACAGAAAATTAATGATGTGTTTGCGCAGCTAACTGAAGAAGAGTATGCAGAAAATTACCAGACTCCCGCTCCCTGGCAGCAAATACACTATAAAGGTGTACGTTATAAGTATGGCAGCAATGGCTTTTCGGTAGGGCCGGTTGATTTAATCATTCGAAGAGGTGAAATTACTTTTATTGTGGGTGGTAATGGTTCTGGCAAATCGACATTTTGTAAAGTTGCGACCTTGCATTATTTGCCAACTTCCGGGGATATCTTATTCGACGATCAATTACTGACTGCGCAAAATATCAACAGTTACCGGCAGTCTATTTGTGCGGTATTCAGTGATTATTTTCTATTTAATCAGTTGCATGGTGTCGATTGGCAGCATCCTGAGCGGTTGCAGGAGATTGATTATTTACTCGATGTATTGGCGCTTAAAGATAAAGTAAAGGTACACGACGGCAGGTTTTCAACTTTGCAATTGTCTGATGGGCAGCGCCGTCGATTGGCGTTGATGGTGGCCTTACTGGAAGATCGGGATCTGTACTTATTTGATGAGTGGGCAGCCGATCAGGATCCGGAATTTCGTGAGTTATTTTACCTGAGTATTTTACCGAGTTTAAAGAAACGCAATAAAGCAGTCATTGTTATTACTCATGATGATCGTTATTTCCACTGCGCTGATCATTTGGTTAGGTTTGACGCTGGCAAGGTAAGCATTCCGAAGCATAGAGCTGACTTTGCTCAGACAAGGTCTGCTCCTACTGTTGAAAAGGAGTTGATATGAATACCTCTGTTGGCCAGTTTCCATTATCTCTAGTACAGCGGGATGTTTATTTTGATCAGTTGCATCGGCCTGGCACGGCCAAATATACCATCGGTGGTTACATCAATATTGCATCAGCCGATCCTGCAAGATTGGCTATGGCCCATCGTGCAGTAATTGCAGCATATCAGATGTTCCGATTGCAATTGTTGCATACTGCCGCTGGCCCAGCATTCTGTGATAGTGCTGATCAAAAGGATGATTTAACAACGCTTGATTTTCGGCAACATTCTGATGCGGAGCAACAGGCTGCAGTTGAAATCAACGCTTTATTTGCACAACCCTTCAAGTTGGACAGTCCTCGTTTGTATCAGGCATACCAAATTTTGCTGCCTGGTAATCGCATCTGGTTTGTGGGGTTGGCGCATCACCTGATCATAGACGGTTGGGGATTTGCGAATTGGGCGACAGCATTAGCACAGGCATATAGCAGAGGGGCTCTTGAATGCGCGCCAGATCAACTGAAAAATTACTATGCCGACGATCTGGATTACCAACAATCGAAGCGACAAATTAAGGATGCACTGTTCTGGCAGACTTATTTACAAGATGTGCGTCGTACCGTGTTGGAGCAGTGTAACTCGCAAACTTCTGCAACAGGTCAAATTACCAGTGCAAGACATCGCTTACCCATCGAGCGACAACAGTATCAGCAATGGCTGAAGGCTGCCCCTCAGTTTGCTGAAAACCCGCACAGCTTGATGTTAGCATTGACATTTATCTGTTTTGCCAGACTTACTGGACAACCGCGTTTTTGCATCGGGGTGCCAGCGCATAACAGAACGTCTGCTCGGCAAAAGCAGATGATTGCTTTATACACCACCCTCAGCCCGGTGGTGCTGCAACTGGATGAAACCCAAACTTTTCTGCAATTTTTACAGCAAGTGAAACAGCAGCAGCAAAAAGTTTTCCGCCACCAAAAGTACCCCATTGGCAAAATGGTGGATGCTTTGGGCCCGCAGGCTCGGAAAGGCTTGTTTGATATTGGCGTGAATTATTTGAAACTTAATAATAGCTGTTTTTTTGCCGGAGCTGACGCCAGCTACCAATATATTGAAAACCCTTACCAGACCATGCCTTTCAATTTGACGATTTGGGATAACGGTGAAGTACAACCGGTGGAATGGCAGTTGGATTATCATTTGCAGTATTTTAGCGCTGATGATGCAGCACGTTGTTGCCAGTTGCTGGTACACCTGATGCAGCAAGTTGTGGTAAATCCACAGGTCTGTTTGGCTGACCTGGCTTTAATTGAGCCTGACTGGCAACCGCCCAGATATGAGCGTCTGGTTGCACCTAGCTTGATCAGTCAGTTTGAAAACTTTGTGCTGCATCAACCCGAAAAACCGGCTTTACACTTCTATCAGCAGAGTTACAGTTACAGCCAGTTAAATAGTATGGCTTCCGCGCTAGCTTTGCAAATACGCAATAAAGGTGTTTGTAAGGGGGATTTAGTTGCGTTGTTGTTTGGGCGTTCCCCATTGATGCTAATTGCAATGTTGGCGGTGCACAAACTAGGAGCTGCTTTTGTACCACTTGATCCTGCATATCCCTTCAACCGGTTACAACTGATGCTGGAGGACAGTCAGGCTTGCTTACTGATCACAGGATTGGATTGGCTTGAAGTGTCAGTGCAACTGGGTACTAAATCACTGGTAATTGAAGATGCTGCTTTAACACAGGCCGCTGTGCGACAACAAGACTGCCCGACATTGCACCTTACAGCGGAACAGCCTGCTTATGTTATCTACACTTCTGGTTCAACAGGTCGACCGAAAGGGGTTCAGGTCCCGCAAGGGGCTCTGGCTAATTTTTTGAAAAGCATGGCGCTTCGGCCTGGTGTTACTCCCAAGGATACGGTATTGGCAGTAACGCCATTTAGCTTTGATATTTCGCTGTTGGAGTTACTGTTACCTCTGTACTGTGGTGGTGCAGTGCGGATATTCCCGCTGCAATTAAGTCAGGATTTACCTACCTTATTGCATGCGCTATCCAGTTCACAAATCAGCATGGCTCAGATGACTCCCAGTGCATGGAAGTTGGTATTAGCCAGTGGTTGGGAAGGACGGCCAGATTTGGTGGCATTGACTGGCGGTGAAGCTTTGCCAGGTTATTTAGCCACTGAGCTAAGAGCAAAGGTTGGCCAGTTGTGGAATATGTATGGGCCTACGGAAACCACCATTTGGTCCAGCTGTATTCAGGTCACTGAAGATTGGCGGATCAATAGCATTGGCTATCCCATTGAGCAGACTGGGATGCTAATTCTGGACCAACAATTGCGTCCATTGCCGGACGGTTGGTTTGGTTCACTCTACATCAGTGGTGAGGGCCTGGCACTTGGCTATTTGCATCAGTTTGAATTGACCAACGAGCGTTTTATTGAGTGGCGAGGTCAGCGCTGGTATCAAACCGGCGATG
This sequence comes from Alkalimonas amylolytica, assembly GCF_900107845.1. GTDB lineage: Bacteria > Pseudomonadota > Gammaproteobacteria > Enterobacterales > Alteromonadaceae > Alkalimonas > Alkalimonas amylolytica. The sequence continues at coordinate 14,359 of NZ_FNRM01000017.1, read as the reverse complement.
TGGCTAGGCGTTTACCTGATGGGCAGTTTCAGTTCGGTGGGCGCCAGGATCAACAGCTGAAGTATCTTGGTTATAGGATTGAACCTGGAGAAATTGAAGCCGCGCTGAGGCAATTGCCTGAGGTCCGCGATGCTGTGGTACAGGTCCGCGCATTGGTTTCTGGACGAGAAGCTTTAGTAGCTTACTATTGTGGCGCTAAAACCATCAGTAGTCAGGAGTTACGCCAAAGCCTTGCTCAGGTTTTACCTTCGCAGATGTTACCTGCTTTTTTTGTGCATTTGTCACAGTTCCCGCTTACTCCCAGTGGCAAAACCGACTTGCAAGCCCTGCCATTGCCTCAGGAGAGTGGTGGAGCCGGCGCTGCAATACAACTTGATGCTCGGACTACCGCTGATGATCTGAGCCGCCGATTACTGGAGCTGATAAGTGGTCATTTGCAACTGGACAGTCTGGCCGAACATACGAATTTGTTTGATGCCGGTGCCCGTTCTCAGGACATGATTGAGCTTGCGCAGCGACTTAGTCAGCAACTGGCTACCCCATTCACTGTGGTTGATTTGTTTGCTAATCCATCTGTACACAGTTTGGTTAAACACCTACGAACTGAACAAGATTTTTCTGAGCCAGAAATGCTTGCTCAAGGTGAAAAAATTCAGCATGGCCGTCAACGCCTGCAGCAGCGATTATTGTCAAGGAGACAGTTAGATGCAGTCTGAACCAGCCTATCAGGGGACGGAGATCGCCATCATTGGTATGGCAGGTCAGTTTCCATCAGCACCGTCGATCGATGAATTCTGGCAATTGTTGCTGCAAGAACGGAGTGGAATTAGTCACTTTAGTGAGGAACAACTGGCAGCAGCCGGTATTAGCACTACACAATTGCAAGACCCAGCCTATGTGCGCAGCAAAGGGGTGTTAGCAGATAGCCTCGCCTTTGATGCCAGTTTCTTTCAATACAGTGACCGAGAAGCGGTGCTGATGGATCCACAGCTGCGGTTATACCATCAAACAGCTTGGCAAGCACTTGAGGATGCAGGTTATGCAGGTCTGGTACCTCCGGGCAGTCTGGTAGGGGTGTTTGGCGGTGCCTCAGCGAATCCATTGTGGACTGCGCAATACAGTCAGGTTGCGACCGAAGGAGGCGCTGCTGCTTACGAAGTGTTAAACCTGATTAGCCGTGACTTCTTCAATAGTCGGCTAGCTTACAAGCTGGATTTAAAGGGGCCTGCGGTCACTATTCAGTCGGCCTGCTCTACTGGTTTGGTTGCGGTGCATCAGGCTTGTCAGAGTTTGCTGAGCGGGGACACTGACCTGGCGCTGGCGGGAGCTGTATCTTTATCAACCAATCCGGCCTTGCAGCAGCCGGAAATGCAGGGTTACCTGTATCAGGAAGGGATGATTCTGGCCCCGGATGGTATTTGCCGGCCTTTTTCGGCTGATGCTCAGGGCACAGTGCTCAGTGATGGAGTGGCTTTTGTAGCATTACGCCGCTTACAGGATGCGATAGAGGCCGGTGATCAGATCTATGCTGTCATCAAAGGCTCGGCCGTTAATAATGATGGTCAGGATAAAGTCGGTTTTACAGCACCAGGTGTGCGCGGTCAGCAGCAGGTGTTGCAAACTGCACTGCAACTGGCTGGTGTCAGCGCCGACAGTATCGGTTATATCGAAGCACATGGCACCGGAACCTTATTGGGCGATCCTATTGAAACTGAAGCTTTGCAGCGTGTTTATGGCAAAAACCGCAGTAGTAGTTGCATGATCGGTAGTGTCAAAAGCAATATTGGCCATTTGGACACTGCAGCTGGGCTGGCAGGTTTCATCAAAACCACATTAGCCTTGCACCATCAGAAAATTCCAGCCAGCCTGAATTTCACCGAAGCTAATCCAAAATGCCAGTTTTCAGCCAATGGACTACAGGTTGCAGCCAGCACACAAGATTGGCTGGCTGCAGGCCTGCGCCGTGCCGCTGTCAGCTCCTTTGGCATTGGCGGGACCAATGCTCATGTTATTTTGGAGCAATATAAACCAAACACCAAAACAAGCGCCGGCGGGGCTGTTCAGACGTTACCTTTGCTGCAGCTATTACCAGTATCCGCACATTCCGTCACCGCACTATCAGCACAATTGGACGGCCTGAAAGCACAGTTAAAGTCCAGTATTGCGGTACCGGCAGACATGGCTTTTAGTCTGAGCCACAGACGTAAACGTTTTGCTTATCGCGCTGCGTTAATTTGCAATAATCAAGGACAAGTGCTGGCGGAAACGGCAACTTATAAAGCGGCGACAGGGCCCTTGTATTGGTTATTCAGTGGACAGGGCTCGCAATACCCACAAATGGCTGCTGGCCTTTATCAGCAGTTACCTGAATTTCGCAGTGTCGCGGAGCAGTGCTGTAGCCTGATCCGTCAACAGCAAGGGCCAGATGTTGCTGCATTACTGTGGAGCGAGGCGTCACAAAGTGTCAGCAGGCAGGATCTGCGGGCAACGGATCTGGCCCAGATCTGTCTGTTTGTGGTGGAGTATTGTCTGGCGCGGACCATGCTGGCGTATGGCTTGAAGCCCGAAGGCATGATAGGCCATAGTCTTGGCGAATATGTCGCTGCTTGTCTGGCCGGAGTGTTTTCGTTGGAGGACGCCATTAAGTTAGTGCTGGCTCGTAGCCAGTTAATGGCAGGCACTGCTGCGGGTAGCATGCTAGCCGTGCACGCATCTGCGGAGCAACTGGATTTACAACCTTGGCCAGAACTGGCTGTGGCCGCATTCAATAGCCCCGAAGATTTTGTGATATCAGGCCCGACGGAGCAGATACAAAGTTGTCAGAGCTGGCTGCAACAACAAGGCATTGCTTACACCGCATTAGATACATCACATGCGTTTCACTCAGCAATGATGGATCCGGTACTACCTGAGTTTGCCAAAGTGTTAGCCACTGTGACCTTGCATTCGCCGCAGATACCTTTTGTGTCGAATCTGACCGGGGAATGGGCAGAAGCAGAGCAGGTATGCCGACCGGATTACTGGTTGGCACATTTACGGCAGGCTGTGCGTTTTTCTGACGGGATTGGACTATTATTACAGCAGCCAGATGCGGTGTTAGTGGAAGTTGGGCCAGGGAAAACGCTGGCTGGGCTGGCGACAAAACATCCGGCTTTCCAACGGCAGCAAGCCCTAAGCTGCTTGCGTGGCAGTCGAGGTCAAGGTGATGATCTCCATGGGTTTTATCAATTATTGGGACAATGCTACAGCCTGGGGCAGGAGCTAGAATGGCAACAGCTGCAAACACCTGGAGCTCATTATTGTCAGTTACCTCCTTATACCTTTGATAAGAAAATTTATTTGCCACAATTTCGCGGGTTCGCCTCTCAGGCTGAAACCCAGCATGAAGGTTTTTATCAACAACGTTGGCATAGTTGTGAGTTTTCTGATTATCTGAGTGGGCCATCAACACCTGAAGATGCTGGCTCATTGCTATGGTTCCGCTCACTTGATCCAGCTGAGCACTTGCTGGAACAGCAACTGCGTCAATCCGGGAGGTCTGTGATTGAGGTTGTGGCTGCTTCACAATTTGGCCGTCATCCAACTGGCTACTATCAGCTGGATCCCGAGCAACCCGAGCATTATCAACAATTATTGCAGGAGCTGATCCGGCAGGAACTGATACCCCGGACTATTTTGCTGAATTGGCAGGCCAGAACTACCGCGCAACGTTATCAGCCTTTTGCCGCATTATTTCTGTTAGCCAAGAGTATGGCTCAACTAGCGACTGAGCCGGTGGCATGTCTTGCGTTGACGGAAGGTGCGTGTCGGGTCAGTGGCGATGAGCCCGTAAACCCGGATGCTGCGTTGGTGTACGGGCCGTTACGGGTCATTTCACAAGAATTTCCAAATTGGTCTTGTCACCAACTGGATATTCGTGAAGGCCAGTTGCCGCAGCAAAGTGCCCACATCGTACAATTGCTGAGTAGTGCTACGTTTATTACCACAGATAACGCCAGCGGCAATGTCGTGCTGCCATTGCAGTCAGCTTTACGTGGTAATTGGTTATGGCAGCCTGACTTTCAGCTAAGCGGTGTTGCCAGTGTTCAGCCGGAAACTGTCTTGAGGTCAGGAGGAGTGTATCTACTGACTGGTGGTTTAGGAGGTGCCGGGGCGGTATTGGCACGTTATTTAGCCAGTCAATATCAAGCCAGGTTGATTTTGTGCAGCCGGCAAGCTCATGCAGATCATCCGTTATTAGCTGAGTTAAGAGCTTTGGGCTCTGAAGTGATTGCCGTAGCAGCCGATCTACGACAACCCGCAGCTGTGCAGCTGTTGCTGGATAGTGCACTGAGTACTTTCGGAACATTAAATGGTGTGTTCCATCTGGCCGGTGTGCCGGGTGAGCAAATGCTGTTACGGCATGAATTGGATCGAGCAAAAGCAGTGATTGAGACCAAAATTGCCTGCGCCAATGCATTGGTTGAATTATGTCAGCAGCAAAATCTGGATTTCCTAGTGTTGTTTTCTTCTGTTACTGCAGTACTGGGTGGTATGGGGCAATTGGATTATTGTGCTGCTAATGCCGCACTTGATGCAGTGGCGCAGATGGCACACAGTAAGGGGATCCATCAGGTACGTAGTATTCGCTGGGATGCCTGGCGAGATGCTGGTATGGCGGTGGATGCGCTCAATGGTAAGCTGCAGCGACTCAAAACTAGGGTGCATCCGCTGCTGGGCGATTTAATCCTCCAGCAGGATGAGCAATGCGTTTATCGCACAACATTTAATGCAGATCTGGACTGGCCACTGGCGGAACATTGGGTGATGGGAGTGCCGACAGTTCCTGGGACAACTTATCTGCAGTTAGCAGCTGCAGCCTGGCAACAACAAACTGGCCAGCTGGCAGTGAAGTTTGATGAAGTGTATTTCTTATCCGGGTTAGCGCTACCATCTGGGCAAACTGCTGATCTGTATACCAGTCTGGAGCAAGTGAATGGCAACTGGCAGTTTGAAGTCGCGAGTTTTCAGCCAGAGTTGCAGCAATATCAACTCCATGCCCGCGGTCTGTTGTCACAGCCGATGCCGCCGGAGTCTTTCAGTGGTTTAGAAGTCGGACCTATACAGCGGCGACTGGATCAGCGGGTATTAACTGAGATCAACGGTGCAGCTGATTTGGGTGCTCAGGCTATGTCGGTGCAAATGTCGGCCAGCGAGCAGGATGAGCTGATGAAATATGGTCCGCGCTGGGATTGTTTCGATAGTGTCTGGATAGGACAGTCGGAAGGTCTGGCCCGGTTGGTGCTGCCCGCTGCTGTAGCAGCAGATGTCAACGATTTAACCTTACACCCGGCGCTGCTGGATTGCGCCGTATCTTTTCTGCGCGCCTTTATTGACGGTGGGGTTTACATCCCGATTAGTTATCACAGCCTGAATCAATACCAACCTTTACCTGCACGCTTTTACAGTTATGTCCGGTTGACACCTGGCAAGCATGCCGATGGCGTGCTCAGCTTTGAACTGGAGCTTTTTGACGAGCAAGGACAACTGCTGGCTCAGGCTCGGGGTTTCACGATGCGTCGTATCGAAGCTGCGTTACAGATGCAAGCATCAGCAGCAGCGTTGCCTTTACCCTCGTATGTCTATCGCCATCAAAAAATGCTACAGGGCATCGACAATAACACTGCAATGCAGGTACTTGAAAACGTTTTACGCCAGCCAGCAGCGCTGAGTCTGTATGCAGTCAGTGACTTCAGTAGTCGTTATGCCAAAGCCGCAGACGGTGAAACTGGCTTGTTTGGCGATGTAGTGGCGGAGCAAGGTCCACAGCGTCCTAGACCTGAACTGGATAGTGCCTATGTCCCGGCCAGAACGCCGGCACAACAACAACTGGCTGAATTATGGCAACAGTTATTAGGATTGGAAAAGGTTGGTATCCAGGACGATTTTTTTGCCTTGGGCGGTGACTCGCTATTGCTGATGCAAGCCCACAAGAAAATCCAACAGATGTTTAGTACTAAGTTGCCCGTTGTTGAATTGTATAACTATCCCACCATTCAGCGTTTGGCGGAATTTATGGATAAAGATCACAGCCCGACACAAGACAAGGCTTTATCCGCTGTTAGTGCCAGAATTGATAAGAAAAAAGCAGCCGCAGCACGTCGGCGTCAATTGACATAAAGATCAAGGAAAATCACATGCAACATATTCCAGAATTAACAGAACAATATCAGGACGAGATTGCGGTTATTTCCATGGCTGGCCGGTTTCCAGGAGCCGACAGTGTTGAACAGTTCTGGCAGAACTTGCACCAAGGTGTGGAATCAGTTCGGTTTTTTAGTCAACAAGAATTACTGGCATCCGGAGTGGATCCCGCATTTCTGGAGAATCCGAACTTTGTGGGAGCCGAAGGGGTGCTGGAAGGCGTTGAACTCTTTGATGCCGAATTTTTTGGCTTTTCACCACGTGAAGCTGAATTGTTGGATCCCCAACATCGTATTTTCCTGGAAGTGATTTGGGAGTTATTGGAGCGTGCTGGTTACGGTGGTGGTGAGCAGGGGCAGGTTATAGGTGTTTACAGCGGTGCAGGTGCCAGTTCTTACCTATCGCGAAACCTGTTATCTCATCAGGATTATGTGCGCGATGTGGGCACTTTTAAAGTGTCACTGGCGACAGGTCAGGATTTTGTATCGACCCGTGCCAGTTACAAGCTGGGGCTGACAGGCCCCAGCATCAACGTCAATACCTTGTGCTCATCCTCTGCGGTTGCTGTGCATTATGCCCGCGAAGCCTTGCTGGCCTATCAGTGTGATATTGCGGTGGCTGGTGGGGTTACCATTTCAAACTCTCGCGAAGATGCGCTGTTTTACCAGGAAGGGGGCATTGGCTCTTTTGATGGCCATTGCCGGGCTTTTGATGCCAAAGCGGCGGGCACTGTGGCGGGTAATGGCATTGCCCTAGTTGCATTGAAGCGAATGGAAGATGCATTGCAGGATGGTGATCAAATTTTAGGTGTGTTGAAAGGCTCTGCGATCAATAACGATGGTGGCGATAAAGCCAGTTACACCGCGCCCAGCCCGGAAGGGCAGGCCCGTTGCATTACCGAAGCGCTGGAAGTGGCAGGGGTTGATGCAGCGACCATTAGCTATGTCGAAGCTCATGGTACAGGGACCAATCTTGGCGATCCTATTGAGATTTCTGGCCTGACCCGCGCCTATCGCCGTTATACCGAAAAAAATGAATACTGTGGCATCGGCTCTGTCAAAACGAATATTGGTCATCTGGTGTCTGCCGGTGGGGTTGCCAGTATGATTAAAACAGTATTGGCAATGCAACACCGTACTTTGCCTGCCAGTTTGAATTTTGACAGCCCAAATCCGAAAATCGATTTTGCCAACAGTCCGTTTTATGTTGTGGATCAGTGCCAACCCTGGTTGCCTGTTGGTGGCGATGTATTACGCGCCGGTATCAGTTCATTTGGTATTGGTGGTACCAATGCCCATCTAATTGTGGAAGAAGCACCACAGATCCCCCCTTCTGATGCTGGACGCAGCCATCAGCTGATCCTGTTGTCTGCCAAAACTGCCACCGCACTGGAGACGATGAAACAAAATCTGCACCAGTTTTTGCAACAACAACCTTCAGTAAATTTAGCGGATTTAGCTTATACCCTGCAGTTAGGTCGGCGCCATTTTGAATACAAATTTGCTGCTGTGGCCAGCTCAGTGCAGGAGTTGGAACAGAAGCTGGCTGGTGATGAACATCGCTTTACCCTGCACACAGTGCAAAAAACCAGCCAGCGTGAATTGTGTTTTATGTTTCCTGGGCAAGGAAGTCAGTATATCCGAATGGGGCGAGCGCTGTATCAGACAGAAGCACTATTTCGTAGTGAAGTTGATCGTTGTATCAGCTTAGTGCAACCCCTGCTGGAAGACGATTTATTGCAGATGCTTTATCCGGCAGAGGGACAGGAGCAGCAGGCTGAAACCTTGCTGCGGCAAACCCGTTATGCCCAACCAGCTTTGTTTATTACCAGTTATGCATTAGTGCAGTTGCTGGCTAGCTGGCAGATTAAACCTGATAGAATGATTGGGCACAGCATTGGTGAATATGTTGCAGCCTGTGTGGCCGGAGTGTTCAGTCTGGCAGATGCGTTGGCGCTGGTGGTGAAACGTGGTCAACTGATGCAGCAAATGCAGCCGGGTTTAATGCTGTCCGTGCCGCTCAGTGTGGCTGATATTCAGCCATTCCTTGGTGATGAGATCTGGCATTGTGTACAGAATGGCCCTGAGTCTCAGGTGTTGGGCGGTAGTCCTGCTGCCATAAAGCAACTACAGCAACAACTGGATGAAGCACAAGTCAGTGCTACTGAATTACATACCTCACATGCTTTCCACAGTGGCATGATGGAGCCGGCATTGGCTGAGTTCAGTGCTTTTTTGGGCGGATTGCAGTTGCAAACACCGAAGCTGCCATTTATTTCCAATCGGAGCGGGCAATGGGCTGGCAGTGAGGTGACTACTGCTGAATACTGGACCGAGCATCTGCGGCATACTGTACGTTTTGCTGATGGTATTAGTACATTACTGGCGGATAATCCGGAGCAGGTGTTTATCGAAGTTGGGCCGGGGCAAACTCTGAGTACCTTACTCAGGAGTCAGTCAGCAGGACAGGCAATCTGTGGTATTTGTTTACCTCACCCCCGCCAGGCCAATGCTGAGCTGGACCAAATCCAGCACTTGTTGGCAACGTTATGGGGAGCTGGGCAGACTCCAGAGTTTGCTGCACTTTATTCGGCACAGCGCCGGCATCGCATCTGTTTACCGACTTATCCGTTCGAAGGCAAAAGGTATTGGATTGAACAGGCACCGGCCGGAGCCAGAACTTTCCGGCCAGATCTGATCCTTAATGCTGATACCGATAGTAGTCAACTGACCACACCCATTTCGCAAGCGATGATCCGACTAGAACTGAATGGCGACGAGTCTGGCATGACCATTCCTGCTGAGCTGTGGCAAAAAATCAGTCAGTTAGAGCAAAACTTCAGAGCTGAATTAAGTGAGATGTTAGCTCCCTACGGCCAGGTCAAAAATCCAGGTATTGAACTAAAGTTTCAATCTTTAGCTATTAGCGGACAAGCCTCTACCTCAACGGCTTCTTTGGCCACGGCAACCAGCCACAGTCGGCCACATGGTGCACCGCCTTATGTAGCACCAAGCGGTGAACTACAGCAATTATTGGTACAGCATTGGCAAGAGGTGCTGGGTTATAGCCCGGTCGGTATTCACGACAATTTCTTTGAAGTCGGTGGCCATAGTTTGATGGCTGCAGCATTGGTGACCCGAATGCGTAAACAGTTTGATTTTGAAGTACCGCTTCGGGAGCTGTTGGAAACGCCTACGATTGCCGAGTTGGCAGAGTTACTGGAAAACCGAATCTGGTTATTACAACAATCTGAAACTGGATCCGCTGAGGTTCTGGAGTTATGAAAACCGAGCAGTTACTGAAAAGATTGCGTGAGCATCAGGTCAGGTTAAAACTGGAGAGTGACAAGCTGATTTGTGAGTTGCCGCAACAAGGGATCCCGGCCGAGTTGCGTAGTCTATTGATTGCTCATAAAGACGAACTGAAGAATTTTTTGCGTAGCTTGCAGCAGGTTAATTCAGTAGAAATCCCATCTCGCCCTCGACAGACCCACTGGCCATTATCTTATGCTCAGAATCGGTTATGGTTGGCTGAACAAATGGCTGGCCAAGAAAGCCAGTACAACAGCTATTTCACTTTTGCTGTTTCAGGTTTGCTGCAGCCGGCGGCATTAGCACAGGCTTTTGACAGCATTGTAGAGCGTCATGAAAGCCTTAGAACTGGTTATGCATTGATCCAGGGACAAGGCCAGCAGTGGATTTATCCGGTTGAGCAGGTGAAAAACCAGGTATTGCTGGAAGTATTGGATGGACAGGAATTGGACGACACTGCATTGACAGCCCTTCTGCGTAGCCGTATTCAGCACAGATTTAAGCTGGATCAAGATGTATTACTGCGGGTCGTACAGGTACAACAGTCGGCAAATCAGTCTTTGGTGATGCTGGTGGTGCATCATATTGCCTCAGATGGTTGGTCTGGCGCTGTGCTGGCACAGGAGTTCAGTCATTTTTATCGGCAGGCGCTCGGGCAACAGGTTATGGAGTTACCAGAGTTGCGGATCCAGTATGTAGATTTTGCCTGCTGGCAACGCTCGGCGGGAGGAGAGCAGCAATGGCGACCGTTGTTGCCTTACTGGCAGCAGCGGTTACAGGATTTACCAGCAGTACATCAGCTACCTCTGGATGCGGTCAGGCCAGCAGAGCAAAACTTCCAGGGCAGTCAAATGCTGCAACATCTGCCACAACCGCTTTATCAGTCGTTGCAACACTTAGCTGCACAGCAGGGGGTTACCCTGTTTATGTTATTACATACGGTGCTGGGATTGCTGATAGGACGGCTCAGTGCACAAACAGATGTCGTGATTGGCGTGCCGGTGGCAAACCGCAATCAGCCAGAACTGGAACCATTAATTGGTTTTTTCGTTAATACGCTGGTGACACGACTTCAATGGCAACCTGATCAAACGTTTATTTCGTTATTGCAACAAAACAAAGATGCTTTACTGGAAGACTTCCGACATCAGCAGATGCCATTTGATGTGTTGGTAGAGCAGTTGCAGCCTGAGCGCTTACCAGGTATAGCGCCGTTGTTTCAGATCCTGTTTATTATGCAGAACAACAAAACTGCGGAACTGAACGTACCGGCGGCCAGTATCAGACCTATAGTTTTTGATGGTGGTGTGACCCGCTTTGATTTGGAGCTGTATGCCACTGAACAGGAAGAAGGGTTGGAGCTTTGCTGGAACTATGCCAGCAGCTTGTTTAACAACCACACGATCGTGATGTTGCAGCAAAGTTATTTACAGCTGCTGCAGTCAGTGCTGCTGCTGCCTGAGCAGCAAGTTAGCTTGCTGGCATTGGTCAGTGAAGAAGAGCAACAGCAATTGCTGCGACAATCTATCGGGCCTCAGTTGCCAGCTCCCGTTCAACCCGTGCAACACATGTTCGAAGCGCAAGCTCGGCTGCAACCAACACAAACAGCATTGCTTGATGATGAAAACAAGTACAGCTATCAACAATTGGAGCAGCGTGCCAACGGTCTGGCGCATTTGTTACGTGATGAGTATCAATGCCAGAGTGGTCAACTGGTCGCATTTTGTCTGCCCCGAGGCATCGGGCAGATCAGTACTATGTTGGCGATCTTAAAGGCCGGCTGCTGTTATATGCCGTTGGATCCTAGCTTACCAGACGAGCGCTTACATCAGATCGTCCGACAATATCCGGAGTTATTGGTGCTGACGGATCAGCAAAATGCTGGTCGCTTTAGTGCTAGTGCTAGTGCTAGTGCTAGTGCTTTGCGTTTGTTGTTAGATATTCCTCTGGCGATGAAGGAGCAGCCACCGGAGGTAAGTGATTGGCGGCCAGAGTTCCCAGTGTACTTGCTGCATACCTCAGGTTCGACGGGACAACCCAAAGCCATCCAGATGCCACACCGAGCACTCGTAAATCACCTTTACAGCTTGCAACAGGATACCTGTGTGCTGCAGGGGCCCAACAGGTCGTTGCATTATGCATCTGTTGGTTTTGATATGAGCTTCACAGATATTTTTTTGACGCTCAGCGGTGGTGGTCAACTGGTATTGATGGATGGTGCCCGGCAATACGATCCTGCTTACCTGGCTCAGCTTGTGGAGCAACATCAACTCAGTACACTGAATTTGCCATATGCGATGCTGGCAATGCTGGCTGAGCATTTGCAACAGCAACAGCAGACGTTGCCGTCATTGCAGTGTATTACGGTCTCGGCCGAGCAGATGAAAATAACGGAGGCGCTCCGGAGTTGGGCAGAGCGGCAGCCGCAATTGCAGCTACTGAATCACTATGGGCCATCAGAAACTCACGTGGTGACAAGTTGGAAGCTGAGCGGCCCTCCACAGCAGTGGCCGGTATTACCGCCGATTGGCTTACCGTTAGCGAATATCCGTTGCTATGTACTGGATGCCCAGCGTCAGCTAGTGCCTGCTGGCGTTGTAGGAGAGCTGTATCTGGGCGGAGCTTGTTTGTCTTCTGGTTATCTGGGACAAGCAGGCCTGACTGCAGAACGATTCGTACAAGACCCATTTTCCACAGAGCAGGCTGCTCAGATGTATCAGACGGGCGATTTGGTGCGTCGCCGGTACGATGGTGTACTGGAGTATATAGGGCGTAATGATTTTCAGATAAAGATCCGTGGCTTTCGGATAGAGCTAGGAGATGTGGAGGCAGCCTTAAGGCAATGCGGAGTGTCGGAGTGTCTGGCATTGGCGTTAGCGGATGCGCGGGGGGATTTGCAGTTGGTTGCTTATTACCGTGCAGAAACAGAACGTGATGCTTTTCAGTTACAACAGCAGTTGGCACGGTTACTACCTGCCTATATGGTACCTGCCGTCCTGGTTGCGGTGGATGCATTTGTTTTAAATGCCAATGGAAAAATTGATCGTAAGGCACTACCTGCAGCAAAAATGCCTGAGCGGCAAGACGCATTTATTGAGCCGCAAAGTGCCACTGAACAAGTATTAGCCAGGTTGTGGCAGGAAGTCCTGCAATCCGGGCCTGTTAGTACCAGCGATAATTTTTTTGCTCTGGGCGGACATTCGCTGTTGGTGATGAATCTGGTTGCAAAAGCACAGGAGCGACAACTGAAGCTGGATGCTGCTCAAGTGTTTGCTAGCGCAACCCTTGCTGAATTGGCCAGAACTGTAGAGCAGCAAACACAAAAGTTTTCCGTGATTCCAGGACCAGCTATTCCTGTTGGCACACAAGTGCTTACTCCAGATATGTTTCCACTGTTAACGCTGACTGAGGCCGAGCTAGCCAATGTCGTAGCATCAGTACCAGGTGGCGTTACTAACATTCAGGATATCTATCCGTTAACTGCATTACAGCAGGGCTTTTTATTTCATCATTTATTGGATGAAAATACGGCTGATGGTTATTTGCAACATCCGGTGCTAAAAGTTTGTGGAACTGTGCAAACTGAGCGACTGCTATCGTTGTTGCCATCGTTGTTTCAGCGACATGATGTTCTAAGAACTCTAATTTTGCATAAGGGCCTTGAACAACCTGTCCAGGTGGTTTGCCTGCAGCATGAGCTCCCTGTTGAGCATTGTGTATTGCAGGCAGCAGATTCTGATCATGCTTATCAGCAGCAATTGATTGCCAAAGCCCCGGTTAGACTGCCGCTTGATCGAGCTCCGTTAGTTCGCATTTTGGTTGGCCACCTTGATGGAGAAGAAAGCGTTTATGTGCTGGTATTGTGGCACCATATTATTTCGGATCACGTTGGTGTTGAGATTATTGGCCAAGAGCTACTGGCTTTGCTTGAGCAGCAGCCATTACCACCCGCAGCACAATATCGTGATCAAATCAGTTGGATGCAGTTTTGTCGTCAACAACTTGATCCACAGCAGTATTTCCGCAATGAGCTAGAAGATTTTTCTGTTCCGGCTTTACCCTTTGATCTTAGGGAAGTGCTCGAAAACAGCCATAAACCAGATATAGAGGCGTGGTCGCTTACCATGACCCAATCCAGCCAGATCCGGCAATTGTGTCGAAATATGAGTGTAAGCCCTGCTGTATGGTTTCATGCCATATGGGCGTTAGTTGTGGGGCAAACGAGTGACAAAGATGACGTTGTATTCGGTACGGTAATGTCTGGCCGAATGCACGGTTCTGCTGGTATTGATCGTATGGCTGGTCTGATGATAAATACTTTACCTATCCGTTTTCGGCTGGCCAAACAGTCTATGCAGCAGTTGCTTTTGCAGGCTGAGCAGCAGTTGCGTCAGTTACTTCCTTTTGAGCAAGTTGCTCTGACTGAGGCACGAGCATGTAGCGCTGTACCATTTAACGCGCCTTTGTTTAGTGCGTTACTCAATTATCGTCATACCGAAATAGTGACGGAAAAGCTTTCTGCTCACGGATTGTCTCTGATTTTACCTGCAGATCAGTCTAATTACCCTTTTGCGCTGACAATTGATGATTCAGGTGCAAGTTATCCGTTTATGCTCAATGTGCAGACATTAGGAGTTGCGGCGCAACGGGTCAAAGCGATTGTTCAATTTGCACTGGACACTCACTTAAATATTTCCCAACAGGAAGAGCTCAGATCTCAAGAGATCCTGCTACTTTCCGCATTGCCAGTTGAAGAGCGAGAACTATTCGACCACTGGAACAACACAGCAACAGAGCACCCGGTAGCTTCGTTGCTGCATGAGCCGTTTGAAGCCATGGCCCGGCAGTATCCTGCAGCGATTGCA
>NZ_FNRM01000012.1 GCF_900107845.1 Alkalimonas amylolytica | reverse complement strand
GTTAGGTGGATATGTGAAATTGACCATAGTGTTCTGTATGGGCCTTTTTTTAGTCGGCTGCGCTGCGATAAAGAATGACTATTTTCCTGAGTGGAAGGAGTTGGATTCCTTTAAAAGGGAGTGGTTTTCAGAACATTTGCGTGCAGCACGAGAAAATCCGATAACACTACCGACTGAAAATGAAATATATAGGTTTACCTGGCTACGAAGTTTTCATGCACCAATAATTGTTCGAGTCGAATGCAATGAGAAGTGTATTTTAAATGCTAAGCAGTTATCTGGCGCAGGTGGATACTCGCCTGGGAATGTACAGTTTAAAAACAAGCGTGAACTTACAACAGAAGAGGCTAGTAAACTTAGAAGTGTCGCCGAGCGGCTCGATAATTGGGTATATAAGCCCGATGAAGAAATTATCGGCATGGATGGTGCTCAATGGATATTTGAAATGGCTAACAGTAATAGATACCAAGCGTGGAACCTCTGGAGCCCTGGTGGCGAGAAGGCAGCAGAAACTTATGTTGATATGTGCTTGTACTTACTAAATCTTACAAATTTCAATATAGAGAAGAGTAATGCTTACTAAGCAGTTGCCACCTAACAAGGCGCACCACTCGCTCCCTGCGGTCGCTGGGACGCCAACCCGCTGCGCGGCTTGTCGCCCGTGTGCTAAGCGTTAGCTTAGGGGGCAGGCATGAGACTGATTTGTTTAATGATGCTTTTAGTTTCCGTATCTGCGGCTGGAGATAAATGGGGTGAGCCTTATTTATCATCGACGATAAGTGAAGATTCAACCATTATTGTTCGGATTACTCCAGGCAATGGTTTTCGACACATAGAAGCTAACACCAAACATGCAGTTGCAGATGTATATTTGTGGAACGGTGCAACCGGTTATGATTTTCAGCGCACCGTTAACTTGGTAAACCCTGCTGCGCCTTTGGAAGCATTTGTAGATAATAACGGTTACATTATAACCCTAGATAACTGGTACCAGACGGGATACGGCAAAGCTGTAGTAATTTATGATCCATTAGGTCAAATCGTAACTGAAATCGAGGTTTCAGAGTTATTTCCTAATAAAACTGAATTCAACCAACTTATTAAGTCAGTATCCTCGTTGCATTGGCGTTGCTTAGAGTCAAAAGCATATTTTCTTGGTGAGTACTTCTATGTTCGGCATTTACTTGGTGGTGGCATAATGTTTGACTACAAGCAAGGAAGTTTTAGAAGTTATAAGCCAAGTTCCAGCGAGACTTGCAAAAGGTGGTAGCTAACAATCGCCATCAAAAACGCGCCCTTTGGGCGCTCGACCCGCAACAAGTTGCTCGCGTTTGTGGCGGGCGTTGGCTCTGACAAGCGAACCCATTGGAGTAGTTATATGCGCAAAATTTTGTTGCTCGCTATCGCCACAACCCTTCTCTTTACGATGGCGGCAGCGTCTCAGGACAATCAGAATGAAGGAGAAAATATGATAAAGGGTCTACGGACAGTCACATACCCAGTTCCTGACTTGGAAGAAGGAAAAGAGTGGTACACCCGCATTTTGGGGGTGCCCCCATACTTTGATGAGCCTTTCTATGTTGGCTATGAAGTTGGCGGCTTCGAGTTGGGCCTGATGCCAGGCGGTGATCCAGGGCACCAGGGCGCTGTCGCCTATTGGGGAGTAGCTAGCGCTGAGGGAGCATTTGAACGACTACTGGAGCTTGGTGCTAAGCCCAATGAACCGATTGCAGAGGTTGGCGGCGGGATCAAGGTCGCTACAGTCGTAGATCCCTTTGGTAACGTGTTCGGAATCATAGAAAACCCGCTCTTCGATCGTGAGGCCGTGCGATAGAGAGAATCAGCTCTAACAACAGCTTCAACCTGACCGGCTTCTCCGCTGTCGCTCCGAAGCCGGCGGGTTAAGCTGGGCGTTAGGCATTTAAGGAAGAAATATGCATTCTGCTGGTAATAATAAGTATCTTTTGGCTGCAGCATTCTGTTGCTTTGCTGCCGCACTTGCCCATCTTGGTTGTATTGTTTTTGGCGGCGATTGGTATCGCTTTTTTGGTGCAGGTGAGCAGATGGCTCGGATGGCAGAGCAAGGGCTTTGGTATCCAACAATCGTGACATCTGTCATTGTATTGGTACTTCTGGTTTGGGCGCTTTATGGGCTGTCTGGCGCTGGCACTATTAAACGTTTGCCGCTTACAAGATTGGCGCTAATCCTCATTTCCAGCATATTTTTACTTCGTGGTGTTTCCTTCGTAGCGATAATGCCCATGTTCCCAGAAAATAGCCTGACGTTCTGGCTCATTAGTTCTGGTATCTGTTTGTTTATTGGCGGCCTGTTTGCTCTGGGTTCATGGCAGCAGTGGTCAGTTTTAAGTGCTAAACAGGCCTGACAAATTGCTTCATTTCGTTCCGGCTACTTTATTACGCAGGCGTTTTAAAGATGAACAGGGCATAATAGGCCATCAAAACGCCACTGCGTGGCTTGGCTGCAATAAATTACTCGCCTTTGTTGCGATCATGAACTAGCCAGAGGCTGCATGAAAACTCTGATCAAATCGTTACTTATCCTTCTGTTGATCGTTGTCGGTGGGCCAATCCTGTTTATTGCCTTGCTGCTTTTTCTGGCTGGAGACGGCATGTGCGGCAATGATGCTTATGCCGAAGTTCACTCGCCAGACCATCGTTATAAGGCCATTATTTTTCAGCGTGACTGCGGGGCCACGACCGATTTCAGTACCCAGATTTCGATTTTGAAAATGAATGCGGAGCTTAAAAATAAAAGCGGCAATATTTTCGTGACCAGAGGGCACCCGGATACGCATGCGCCGGAATTGACCTGGCTATCAAACACAGAGCTACTGATACACAGGGAGCTCGATGGCACTGAGTTCAAAGCCGAGAGCAGTTTGGGTCTTATCAATAAAATACAGATCCGCTACACAGCTGGCGGCAGCTAACCTCGCTGCCAGTTAATTGCTATAGCTACCGGGGGCTGGTATTTTGCCTGGTCGGCACGTGGTGCCAATACCTCCAAGTCACATTTTCGAGCTAAGCTGCTGTGGCGTGTACATCTTTAGCCAGGCGTGTGGTCGTTCCTCATTTGATCACTAGATATAACTTAAAATAAGGTCTAAAATAAGGTCTTATTTTAATGCTTTTATGGAGGCTTTATGAGACAAGTACTGGCAAGTTGCTCTGCGAGTATTTCAGAATTAAAGAAAAATCCAACCGCTTTGTTAAACGAGGCAGATGGTGCGGCGATTGCGATCTTGAACCACAACAAGCCTGCAGCTTACCTTGTGCCTGCGGAAACTTACGAGCATCTGATCGATATGCTTGAAGACTATGAGCTCTCCCAAATTGTAGCTAGTCGTCGTGCTGATTTATCAGAGGCTGTGGAAGTCAATATTGATGACTTATAAGCTAAAGTTTCTGCCTGCAGCTCAAAAGGAGTGGAGCAAGTTAGCGCCAACGATTCAGAGTCAATTTAAAAAGAAACTCAAAGAACGACTAGAGAATCCTCATGTTCCATCGGCAAAGCTGCGGGGCTTTGATTCTGTGTACAAAATCAAACTCCGTACCGCAGGTTATCGTCTGGCTTATGAAGTCATCGATCATGAGGTTGTTGTTTATGTGCTGGCGGTCGGTAAACGGGATAAAGATGCTATTTACAAGAAGCTTGCCGCGCGCTAAATGAGGACTTGCTGCTTTAGGCCGTCCACAGCATCAGGTAAGACGAAGACTGCAATTATCACGCGAACTTGCTATACTTCGCGCCGATTTCTTCCGCTGAAATAGGACACTTCATGTCAGAACCCATTCGTCATTGCGATATCGGCTTTGTTGGCGCCGGTGTTATGGGCAAAAACCTTATCCTGAATCTGGCCGACAATGGCTATCGGGTGGCTGCTTTTGATCTGGACCGTCAGCGTTTGGACGCCTTATTGGCGCAAGATGCCGCTGAGCGCGGCGATCAGCCTGCCCGGGTCATTGCCTGCAGCTCCTACACCGAATTGCTTGGCCTTCTGAAAGCGCCGCACCTGATTGTGTTGTCGGTCCCAGCCGGTAAACCGGTGGATGATATTTGCCACAAGCTGATTGATGCCGGCATTCAGGCCGATGACATCGTGGTAGATACCGGCAACAGCCTCTGGACCGACACGGTAGAGCGGGAAAAGTCCTACGAAGGCAAGTTTATCTTTTTTAGTACCGCAGTCTCTGGCGGTGAAGAAGGCGCCCGTTTCGGCCCTTCGTTGATGCCAAGTGGCGATCCTTATGCCTGGACCCGGATCAAACCTGTGTGGCAAGCCATTGCTGCCAAGGTTGATCCTGCCAGTGGTAAGCCGATTGAACGTAAAATACCCGGTAAGCCGGTCACCGAAGGCGAGCCTTGCGCCACTTACATAGGCCCAACCGGCTCGGGCCATTACGTCAAAATGGTGCACAATGGCATTGAATATGCCGATATGCAGCTGATCTGCGAAGCCTATCAGGTGATGCGCGACCAACTTGATATGAACCCCTTGGAAATCGCCGGGGTATTTAAGCAGTGGAATGAAGGTATTTTAAACAGCTACCTGATGGAAATTAGTGCTGAAGTCCTCGCTACCGCAGACTCAGACACCGGTTTGCCGCTGGTGGATGTGATTTTGGATAAAGCCGGCCAAAAGGGCACCGGCCTTTGGACCGCAGTCAGCAGTTTGCAGCTGGGTAGTCCGGCACCAAGTATTGCCGAAGCGGTCTATGCCCGTTCTTTGTCTGCATTAAAAGCGGAGCGGGTAAAAGCCTCCAGTGTGCTGGCCGGCCCAAGCCCGCAGTTGCTGGATGACGTGCAAAAACAAGCGACTGTAGCCGCTTTGCACGATGCACTTTATTGCGCCAAAGTTTGTGTTTATGCGCAGGGTTTTCATCTGATGAAAACTGCCGCAGCGGAGCAGGGCTGGGAGCTTAATTTTGCTGAAATCGCCAAGATCTGGCGGGCTGGTTGTATTATCCGTGCGGTATTTTTGCAGTCCATCACCGAAGCCTATCAGCGCAATGAGGAGCTGGCCAATCTGCTGGTTGACCCATTCTTCGCCAAACAAATTTCCGGTTTTCAGCAGCACTGGCGCCAGGCCGTAGCCAACGCAACGCTCGCCGGCATTCCGGTACCAGCACTAAGCTCGGCGCTTAGCTATTACGATGCTTACCGCACTGCAGTGCTGCCAGCCAACTTACTGCAAGGCCAGCGCGATTTCTTTGGTGCCCATACCTTTGAACGTACCGATCAGCCAAAAGGCAAAAGCTTCCATGTGCTCTGGAGCGAGCAGGGCCGGCCAATGACGAGGATTAAATAATGACAACAACCATTGGAACCCCGGGCAGCAGCAGTGCTACCAAAGTCTTGCTGCTGGGCAGCGGTGAGCTTGGCAAAGAGCTGTGCATTGAATTAAAACGGTATGGCTGTGAAGTGATCGCGGTGGATCGCTACCCGAATGCGCCGGCGATGCAGGTCGCCGATAAAGCGGTGGTGATTTCAATGCTAAATAACGCTGCGCTGCGCCAGTTGGTGATCAAAGAAAAGCCAACCTTTATCGTGCCGGAATTAGAGGCCATAGCCACCACCGAGCTGCTGGAGCTGGAGCTGGCCGGTTTTACCGTGGTACCCAGTGCCCGGGCTGCCAATTTAACCATGAACCGTGAAGGCATCCGCCGCCTGGCAGCCGAAGAGTTGCAGCTGCCTACCTCGAGCTATCAGTTTGCTCAGGATAAAGCCAGCTTTGAAGCGGCCGTGGATGCTATTGGTTATCCTTGTGTGGTTAAACCCATTATGTCGTCATCCGGCAAAGGCCAGACGGTGCTGAAAAGCGCCGATGATTTAGCTGCAGCCTGGGCTTATGCTCAGGAAGGCGGCCGGGCCGGTAAGGGCCATGTGATTGTGGAAGGTTTCATTGATTTTGATTATGAAATCACCCTGCTGACCGTGCAATCGGCGCAGGGCATTCAGTTCTGTGCGCCGATAGGCCACCGCCAGGAAGATGGCGATTACCGCGAAAGCTGGCAGCCACAAGCGATGTCTTCGACCGCTTTGGAAAAATCCCAGCAATTTGCCCGGCAAGTGGTGCAAGCACTGAGCGGTGCCGGGATCTTTGGCGTGGAGCTCTTTATCAAAGGCGATGACGTTTGGTTTAGTGAAGTCTCACCGCGACCACACGATACCGGTTTGGTGACCCTAATTTCACAACAATACAGCGAATTTGCACTGCATGCCCGCGCCATTTTAGGCCTGCCCATTCCGCATATTCGCCAGTACGGCCCAGCAGCATCGGCGGTGCTTTTGGTGGAAGGGCAAAGCGCTGATATTCGTTACCAGGGGCTGGATGAAGCGCTGGCTGTGCCGGATACCGAGATACGACTGTTCGGCAAACCGGAAGTGCAGGGTAAGCGCCGCATGGGCGTGGCGCTTGCACTTGGCGACAGCACCGAAGCGGCTATCGATAAAGCCAAGGCTTGCGTCAGCAAGCTGCGCACTGAGCTACGTTAATGCCTGGGCTGAGCTAGTTTGCAAGTCTTTGTCAGGTCGAAACGCTGGCCCTGTCGTTTCGACCTGTCATCCACCTTCTTAAACGCTGAATTAGCCGCATTGATTCTGGCCGTGTGACCTTGGTTCTGGTAGCGTAGTTTTACTCTGTGCTAACAATAAGACCAAGCGATGCTCAAAAAGACCACTCTGGCATTTGCCATTACTGCTGTATTCACCACCGGGGCCCTGGCATCCGATAGTTATTTCCGCTCGCCCTCCCTGCAACAAGAAAGCCTGCTGTTTACCTCGGAAGGCAACATCTGGCAGGCCGACTTAGCCAGTTTACGCGGCCATCGTTTAACCACGCACCCAACCGAAGAAACGCAGGCCCGCTTATCGCCGGATGGTCAGTGGCTGGCTTTTGTCGCCAGTTACGAGCAAACCCCAGAGCTTTATGTAAAAGCCGCCAGCGGTGGGGTAGCCAAGCGGGTTACCTTTGAAAACAGCCGGGTGCGCCTGCAGGGCTGGACCAAAGATGGCCAGCTGCTGTATGCCACTGATCATGTGGCTGGCCCGGCTAATTTTTGGTTACTGAAAACCGTGGATCCCACCAGCTTAAAAACTGAAACCTTACCGGTAGCAGATGCTATTGAAGGGGCACTGGATAGTGACGGGCAGTGGCTGTACTTTGTGCAGCATGGCTTGCAAGCCACCGGCGATAATGCGCGCACCTACCGCGGTGGGGCTATGGGTGAGTTATGGCGCTATCGGCTAGGATCAGGCCAGGAAGCTGAACTGCTCAGTGCCGGACACCAGGGCTCGGTGCGTAATCCAATGCTGTGGCAAGGGCGAGTGTATTTTGTCAGCGATGCCAGTGGCAATCCGAACATCTGGTCGATGCAAACCGATGGCAGCGATTTGCAGCAACATAGCCATCACCAGGATTGGCAGGTCCGTCAGGCTTATCTGAATCAGGGCCGTATCGTCTATCAATTAGGTGCCGATATTCATTTGCTGGACCTGCAAAGTGGTGAGGATCGCCTGCTTGAGCTTAGCATTCAATCCGACCGGCCGCATCAGCGTGAGCGCTGGCTGGATCAACCGCTGAACTACCTGACCAGTGCGCATTACGCTGGCTTTGGCGATCAGGTAGTGCTTACTGCGCGTGGCAAGGTGGCTATTGCCGCCAAATCGCCGGCACGTTTGGTAGAAATTGCCACCCCAGCCAACAGCCGCATCCGAGAAGCCATCCTCAGCCAGGATGGCAAATGGGTGTACGCCATCAGCGACCAAACCGGCGAGCTGGAGATCTGGCGTTATGCTGCCGATGGCCGGGATGAAGCGAAGCAATTAACCAAAGACGGCAATGGCTTTCGCTGGCAACTGGCTTTATCGCCAGATGGCAACTGGCTGGCCCATGACGATAAAGCCGGTAATCTTTGGTTGCTGAACCTGCAAACGCTGGAGAATACACTGGCATTTAGCGGTGGCGTTGGTCTGTCACCTTTTGCCGATATTGTCTGGTCGCACGACAGCCAGCTAATTGCATTAACGCATGTGGAAACCCGCCAACAGCGCAGTCAAGTGCTGTTGTATTCGCTGGCAGAACAAAAACATCAGCTGATCACCAGCAGCAAGTACGAATCGTTTTCCCCGGCATTCAGCCCGGACGGCAACTGGCTGTATTTCTTATCCAACCGTCATTTCAGGGCCACGCCGGGTCATCCCTGGGGTGACCGCAATCTGGGGCCAATGTTTGACCGGCGCAGTGAAATTTTTGCCGTCAGCCTGAAGCAGGGCGCTGCCTTCCCGTTTCAGCCACCGACAGAGTTACCGATAGCCGAAGCCGTTAGCACGGAAGAGCCAGCACGGCGTGGCCGCAGAGCGGCAGCGGTCAGTCGGGTCGACTGGCAAGGGCTGAATCAGCGTTTATGGCAGGTGCCGGTGGTTGCTGGCAATTACACTCAGCTGAGCGTGACGGAGCAGCGCCTGTTTGTGCGGGAGTGGAGCTATGATGCTGGCTCCAGCCCGGATCTCAAGGTGATCAAAATTGATAACCGGGATGCCAAAATAGAGCACTACGGTTCAGCCATTGCTGATTACCGAGTATCACAGGATGGTAAGTTACTCTACTTGCGTAAACAACAGGGCAATGGCACCGGCCCCATGTATGTGGTGGATATCGGTGATAGGGAGCCATCCGATCTGAGCTCGGCACTGCTGAACAGCAGGCAATGGCAGTTGGCGCTGGATCCCAAGCAGGAATGGCAACAGATGTTCCGTGACGCCTGGCTGATGCAACGCGAGTTTTTATTTGATAAAACCATGCGTGGTTTGGACTGGCAGGATGCCAAGGCACGCTATCTGCCGCTGGTAGAGCGGGTTTCCGACCGCCATGAACTTGATGATGTACTGGCTCAGATGATGGGCGAGCTGGATGCACTGCACTCTCAGGTGCGTGGTGGCGATTACCCGACGCAACGGCCAACTCCGGCTGCTGCCAGTCTGGGTGCTAGTCTTGAAACCACAGCCGCAGGTGTACGTATTGCTCATATTTATCGCACCGATCCTGAGCTGCCAGCCCAGGCAGCGCCATTGGCGCAACCTGGCGTGGATGCGCGGGTCGGCGATCTGATCCGGGCGGTCAATGGCCGTACCGTGCAAACGGTGGCAGATGTGCAACAGCAGCTGCGCAACCAGGTCGGTCGCCAGGTACTGCTGGATTTAAGCCGTGGCAATCATCGACTGCAAACGGTGGCGGTGCCGGTCAATGCCGGCCGTGATCATCAGTTGCGTTATCAGGATTGGGTGTTTAACAATGCGGCTAAAGTACAAACCGCTTCACAAGGGCAGTTCGGCTATCTGCACCTGTACGCGATGGGCCCGAATGATATTGCTAATTTTGCCCGGGAGTTTTATGCCAATGTCGATAAAGACGGTCTGATCATTGATGTACGGCGCAATCGTGGTGGGAACATTGACAGTTGGATCATCGAAAAACTGCTGCGCCGGGCCTGGGCATTCTGGCAACCGACTCAGGGGGGGGCTTACACCAATATGCAACAGGCGTTTCGTGGCCATTTGGTGGTATTGACCGATCAGCTTACCTACTCGGATGGTGAAACCTTTGCCGCCGGTGTTAAAGCACTGGAGCTAGGGCCTTTGGTGGGCATGCGTACGGCCGGGGCCGGTGTCTGGTTAACTGGGCGCAATTTATTGACGGATCGGGGGGTGGCGCGTGTGGCAGAAACGCCTCAGTTTGCTATAGATGGTCGCTATATCATTGAAGGCTATGGCGTAGCACCGGATTACGAGGTGCGCAACATGCCTGTAGCTACCTTCCGCGGTGAAGATGCCCAGCTTAACTTTGCCATTGATTATCTGCGGGGCAAAGTCCAGCGTGAGCCCATCCAAGAGCTTAAAGCCGAGCCTTTGCGGCCAGGTCCTGCCGCTGATATTCGCCACTAGCTGATTTTAAGGGCAGTTATTCACTGCCCTGTTTTATTGAGCTCAGTTTTTTGAGGCGGTGTTTTTGCTGCTGTAGCAGATGAAGCAGCCGTTGTTCTGCTGACTTATCTGAGGCAAAGACACTCCGTTCATACCAATGGGCGATCTGCTTTAGTAAAAGCTGCTCATTAGCGTTCCTTTCAGCCAGTAAGCTCAAGGCATGACCAAGGCTGCTTTGCGGCGGCCTGCTGTTTAACTGGGGGATGGCCTTGATCAGCTGCTGAGCAAGGCTTGGCGGTTGTTTTCGCCGCCATGTATAGCCTGCCAACATCACCAGCAACAAGGCAAACACGACCAATAGTGCCAACAGCCATTGCTGCCAGTTGCTAAAAAACTGCCGCAACGACTGCCAGAGCGCATCCTGTCGCTGCTGATTAAAACCCAGCACCCAGACCGACCAGTAGTAATCCAGATGCAGCAGTTGCAACCGCAGCTGGGCAAACAATGGCATCTCACCAAACAAGGAGCGACTAAGCAGAGCCACATCGTCTGGCGATAAAGCGCTGTCCAAACCATCCAGTACCCGTTCTGGCGCAATGGCAGCGGTTGGATCCACCGGGTGCCAGACATCATCCACCAGGTACTCAACCCAGGCATGCGCATCGCGCTGACGCACCAATAAGTACTGTTGTTCCGGGTACCAGTCGCCTCCTAAATAGCCACCCACAACCCGGGCCGGGATCCCGGCCTGACGCAGTAGCAAAGCCATGGCCGAGGCATAATGGCTGCAAAAACCGGCCCGACTTTCAAACAGAAAGTCATCCACGCTATGACGGCCAAGCAAAGGCGGATTTAACGTGTAGTAAAAATCATGCTGGCGAAAATGCTCCAGCACGGCCCCGGCAAAGTGATGTGGCTCTGGATGGCTAGCCAGCAATTGATTAGCAAACTGCTGGCTTCTTGCGTTGTGATTCCCGGTCACCATATTCCAGCGCCGTTCATTGTCATCGGTTAAAGGCACAGGTTGCAGCGCACTGCTCAGCTGATAACTGATACGCTGACTGATCGGGCGGTTGGTGCGCAGCAGCCCGGCCGCTAAGGGCTCCAGCTCTTGCCCCCAGCGGACAGGTGTACCGAGGCTAAAGACTGCACGCTGAAAGCTCGGCTCGGCAATCACCTGATAATGCACCAGCTCGGTTGGCTCAACAGAGGGGCGGGGTATCCGGCTAGAGCGATGGAAGTTTTGCTGCACCGACCAGCGCCGGCCATCAAACTGCTCAAATACTTTGGCGCGCCAATAGCGCTCAGCCTGAGCAGGTAGCTCCGAGTCGAACCGGACTCGAAAAGCAGTTGCATTGCTTTGTACCAGTTGCTCAATGGTGCCAGGCTCAATCTCATTGGCCAGCCCGGTGGTGGCTTGTTGAGCATTTGGCAGTTGCCACAGTGGTGCCAGCCGGGGAAATAACAAAAAACTGCCAAGCCAAAGAGGGATCAGCAACAGCAAAAAGCGGCTATCCGCAGCCAATTGTTTCCGACTGGGCAATTGCTCTGCAAACAGCAAGTATTGCAATAGTAAGTTCAG
The DNA here is from genome assembly GCF_900107845.1 of Alkalimonas amylolytica. Lineage (GTDB taxonomy): Bacteria > Pseudomonadota > Gammaproteobacteria > Enterobacterales > Alteromonadaceae > Alkalimonas > Alkalimonas amylolytica. The sequence continues at coordinate 61,067 of NZ_FNRM01000012.1, read as the reverse complement.
CGCTGTGGCTGAAAAAATCAGCACCGCCATGGCAATCGATTGGTGAAATAAAAAACTACAGCCCAGAATAAAATACTGCACCCAAATCAACTGGCGGGCTTCACTTTGTCTCGATAACGCCAGCAAGCGCAACAATGCTGATAGCAGCAAAATATGCATTAAAAAATGCATTGAGCCCAGCTGACGGATGGCCAGTAGTAAAATAACCACCGTTATAGCTGCGATCACATTGACCAGCCGCAGGCTCAGAACCGGAATTTTCTGGTAAGCCTGCAACCAGGCCATGGCATTGAGCACTAACAGTATAGCAAGACTCCAGCTTTGCCAGGCGGGCAGCATTAGTACGATCAGCAGCAGTTGCAAGGCTGGGGCAAACTGAAAAAAGCGTTGCTGATTCAGCATAGTGCCAACCTTTGCAAGCATTGCTGCAGATGCTGTTGACCCTGACCAAGTGGCAGATCACCGGCTGGTGTTCGCAGTCCATAACTCAATTGCTGTGCTTCGAGTTCCAGCAGCTGGTAGCACACTTCGGATAAACATTGTTCAAGGGCAGTCCCTTGCAATGGCGGCACCTGCAACCAACGCGGATCGGCTTTCGGTTGTTGCTCGGAGACTTTAACAACCGGTGAGTCTGGCTGGCGTGCTAGCCGTTTCCAATGCAAGCGTCGAATTGAGTCACCGGCTTGGTAAGCTTTTAACTGATCAGGCAGTTCTACAGAGTTCTGCTGACTGCTATCCTGTTTTGTATCAACACCTGTAGACAAAGTGCTGCTGGGCTCTATAGGTGTGGGGTAAACCCAGTAATGCAGCTGCAGCGGTAAATAACTCCAACAGCGGATCAACCCAAGCGGATACTCCGTCTGAACCAATAGAGTGTCTATCCGGTAATGACCTCTTTTTATGGCCGTCCATTGCAGGCTGGCTTGCTGGCTAGAGCTCACTTTGGTTTTCGCCGTAGCAAAAGCAAATTGGACGGCTTGATAAGAGCCTTGCTGCTGCACCGTCAGTGGCAACTGGACTTGCTGGCCGGCATACGTCGCTGCTGGCGGTGAAACCTGGATGGTTAAGCCAGCCAGGTTTCGCCAGGCAAACCAGATACTCAGTATGAATACGCTAAGTAGCAGGTAACCCAAGAGTAAAATCAGATTATTCTGGTAGTTGGTACCCAGTAAATAGAGCAGTACGATCAAGGCCACAAACCAAAAGCCATAGCGGGTGGGAAACACCAGCAAGGTGCTGTGATTTAACTGAAAATTTGTATTGTCAGTAAACTTTTTCGCCAGCCAGTGCTGCAGGCGTTGACGCAGCTTTTGTCGGAGTATCGCAGTCATTTGAGCCACAGCTGAATGATCCTATAAGGCACAAGGCGTTTCACGCAATAACAACAAACTCCAGCGCGGTTGTGCAGCACGTGATTTGGGATCCAGTCGATGTTCAGTGACACTGGGAAATACTGCCTGAACATCGTCCGCAGTCACATAGTCGCGCTCCTGCAGCAAAGCCCAGGCTTTGGCTGCCTGCAGTAAGGCTTTGGCCGCTCTCGGGGATAAGGGCAGCATATCCGGGTGCTGCCGGCTATGAGCAACCAGATCCAGCAGGTAGTTGATTAAGGCTTCCGAAGCATGGATATGAGGTACCTTGGCTTGCAAAGCCATCAGTTGCTCGATACTCAGTTGTTGCTGTAGCAGCTTTAATCTGGATTGACCGCGATCGGAGTCCAGCAACTCAAACTCAGCTGCTCTATCAGGAAAGCCAAGCGATAAGCGCATTAAAAAACGATCCAACTGCGACTCGGGCAAAGCGGACGTACCGGATTGATCCAGTGGGTTTTGGGTAGCGATCACAAAAAAAGGCGAGGGCAGAGCTCTGGTTTTACCATCGATGGACACCTGCTGCTCCTCCATCGCTTCGAGCAGGGCACTCTGAGTTTTTGGGCTGGCACGGTTGATCTCATCGGCCAGCAGTAAATGGCTGAACACCGGTCCAGGTTGAAAACTAAACTGATGGGAGCGTGTATCATAGATACTCATTCCCAGCAGATCGCCTGGTAACAAATCACTGGTAAATTGTACCCGACGATAAGAAAGACTGAGGCTATCCGCCAGGGCATGAGCCAGCGTGGTTTTGCCCATGCCAGGTAAGTCTTCCAGCAACAGGTGACCTTTGGCCAGCAAACAGCAAAGCGCTAACTTAATTTGCGCTTCTTTGCCAAGGATAATCCGGTTCAGATGGTGTTCTATGGTCTGAAACTCTGCGAGCACAATAGCTCCTTAAACAAGATGTTCTGGATACTGTAAGATAGCAAGTTACCGCCTAATAAAAAAGGCGACCAAGTGGTCGCCTTTGATTCTATGCTTTACGATGTATGGCTAATCAAAACTGCGCCACAATTTCTGCTGAGCATTGCTCTGTGTTTTCAGCACAGAGTTTATACACCACCTGGTTGGCTGAGGTGTTGAAGCGATCACGGTAGCTGCCTTGATTCTCAAGGGTAGCGACCTTGATGCCATCACGATACAGATCGACCCGGCTTTCGGCACCAGACCAGCGAAGATCAACGATGCTGGAGCCTGTTCGGGCTTGCTGCGCGCGATGAACCCACAGGTCAATAGAGCTGATCACATCGCTTACCACCACAGTTTGCGAGGTGCTGTCGGTCATGCCATTGCCATCGGCTACCGTCAGTGTGACATGGTAGCTACCAGCGGCGCTGTACAAATGCGACGGGTTTTGCTGTGATGAGCTGTTGCCATCACCAAAGTTCCAGTCCCAGCTGACAATAGCATCATCACCTTCGCTGCTCTGATCATTGAAGTTTACCATCAGGCCTGATGCAGCATAGCTAAAGCCAGCCACTGGTGCCTCAGGATCCGGATCAACGATATCGCCATCTGGTAATGCCGTCAGCGTCAGATTCCAGCTATTGAGTGTACCGGTATCCAGCGCTGCATTGTCTGAGACAAATAAAGTCCAGTCACCTTGCATGGCTTCGCCATTATAAACATCGACTTCCCAGCTTTGGATCAGGTCGTCAGCACTGCCACCGGTGCGGTTATGCAAGGTATGCACGGTGCCTTCTGGTGAAGTAAGGCGCACAATCAAGTCACCACGCCAGGTATGGGTAATGTTCACACCCACTTCAACACCAAACACATGGCCTGACTCAGCGACAGAAATAATGCTTTGAATACCAGCAGAGTTGTTATCGGGGATAGCAATTGGCGTGGTATTTTCATACGGGAAGTCCATCAAACCTTGCGGCATCACATTCAGGTTGGCCGTGGTCTGGCGAACCAAATCTCCTGTTGCACTGTCGGTCGCTGTGATCAAAAATTGATAGGGGCCCCATGGCGTATCTACGTTGGTATCTACCAATAGACTCACAACATCACCAGGGAATGCCAGATCCGATGAAAAGCTAACACCCGCTAATGCAGGGGTTGCTTCAACAGAGAGCTGAATTTCATCATTCCAGCCAGCTACGGAGCTGAACTCAAGGGTATATGAGGTTTGGTCACCAGCGACAATTTCCTGATTACGCGGATCCAGGTTCATGCGGAACCCAGGTGCCGGATCAGCCTCTTCCAAGGCACGGGCAACATTCAAACGCTTGCCTGAAGCGGTACGGCCATCCAATGCAGGCAGAGCATCCCCAGATTGCATCAGGATATCTTTCATTTGCAAAGCAGGGATATTTGGATCTAACGACCAGACCAAAGCAGCTGCACCAGCGACATGCGGCGATGCCATGGAAGTGCCTGAAAAGGTTGAATAGCCAGCACCTGGCACGGTCGATAAAATGGCAGAGCCAGGAGCGCCCAGATCAACGCTAGCTAAACCATAATTTGAGAATCCAGACAAGTTGTCATTGCGATCAGTTGAAGCTACTGAAACGATAATATCTGAGTCATATGCGGCTGGGTACATCGGAAACTGATCGGCATTACGCCCATCATTGCCGGAAGCCGCAATGAATAAAATACCAGCATCGCCACCGTCCTCAATGGCCATCTTCAAGGCCTCGGAAAAGCCACCCCCCCCCCAGGAGTTGTTGGTTGCTTTGACGTCGACACCATGGTTCAGTTTCAAGTCGGTATAATAACTGATGCATTCAATGGCACCAGCGGTTGAACCACCACCAGCTCCCAGGAATTGACATGGGATCAAGGTGACATTCCAACTCACCCCGGCAACACCAACGCCATTATCACCTACCGCACCAATAGTGCCTGCTACGTGTGTACCATGACTGCCACTATCCATAGGATCACCACTGGCATTCAAGGTGGACCAGCCGAACTGATGGCCAGGGTAGCTACCATCATTTTCCCAACGGTTCGCAATTAAATCCGGATGGTTGTAATCCATACCAGTATCAATAACACCGATGATAATGTCACGGCTACCAGTTGTGGTTTGCCATGCTTCCAAGGCACTAATATCAGCACCTGGAGTACCGCCACTTTGACCGGTATTATGCAAACCCCATAACTCATTAAAACGAGGATCATTTGGAGATAAGGGTGAAGCCAACGGCTGGACAATGTAATTCGGCTCTGCAATTTCTATTGCGGGATGCTGGCTCAGCTTTTTAATCATCTGATCACGATGCACGCCGCTCGGTAAACGAACTTTCGCGATACGACCATCGCCAACATGCTTCATGCGGATATCACGACCTTCTGCATCCAGCTCGCGCAATGAAACACCAGAACGGCGCATTACCATTTCCCGCTCTGCTTTACCTACGCCTGGTTTAAATACGACTAAGATGGAGTCATCAGCTGCATGTTGCGGCGCAGCCATCACACTTCCAGCGACCAGAGCTGCCGAAACAGCCAAGGTCAGTTTTTTGAGTTGTCGCATAATTTAGCACCTTATTTTTTTCATTATAATAAATAGTTGCGCTTTTTTTTAGCACAAGTAATCAATACCATAAATTAGATTTAATATACTCTAGCAACAGTGAAATTAGTATGAATGTACTAGTCTTAACTGGGGGGTTGATGTAAATCAAATGAGTGTATCTAATTGTTTTATAGTGTAAATATTGTTTTAGAATTAGTTGTATGCTTAAGAAAAATAACTCTTTCATCCAATTGCAGCATGCTGTGAATCTTATAGTTTAGGTTGGTATCTAAGATTTAAAGGATGTACCCACTTGTTAACAAACGCAAAATTATTCTTATTGAGCGCCCTGTTTTTCAGCCCTTGGCTTTCAGCTGAGTTGTCTTTGCCTCTGACCTCGTTGTTAGAGCGCCAGCAAATGGCAAATCAAGTTGTGTTGGAGCAAAACGGTTCTATGAATGCGATGCTGGTAGAGCAGTTGGGTCAGAGCAATGTCGCTTTGTTGCAGCAGGCTGGCTATTTGAATCAATTGGTACTCCGTCAAATGGGTGTTGGTAATCGTGCTGAAATTGCCCAGGCCGGCTCATTAAATCAGGTTGATGTATTGCAACGAGGAGACTTTAACCTGATCCAAATCCAGCAGTTTGGCGGATCTGGCTTTAGCATTCAACAAATTGGTAACAATGCGGAACTGTCGGTTGTGCAGTATTAAATACATGAAAGTAAAAACAATAATGACTGGAGAATAACAATGAGTTTTAAAAATCCACGTAAACACGTTTTGGGAGTGGCTATTGCGCTGGCACTTACGGGAACAGCATTTGCCGATAACGAAGCCTTGGTTTTGCAGACATCCGTAGCAGGTGCTATTGAAGGTAATGAAGCTTATGTTGAGCAAAGCGGCAACATTAATTTGGCAATTGTCGAACAAGATGGCGCTTTAAACGATACTCAGGTGAATCAAGATGGTGTTTGGCATGAAGCTTTTGCCTTCAGCGTTGGTGAGGATAACTGGATTCGTGTTGAACAACAGGATGATTGGCACATCGCTTTTGTAGATATCGCCGGTAACGAAAACACTGCGACGGTCACTCAAGATGGCTTCTGGAATGTGGCTGAAATTGCAATTTCAGGTGATGTGAATGATGCTGCTGTGTTCCAAAACGGCGACCAGAATGAAGCAACTATTGTGTTAGCAGGGGACGCCAACTTTGTTGAAGTTATTCAGGAAGGTGACGCAAACTGGACTAATGCTGGCTTTACTGGCAATAACAATGAGTTATTTAGCGTCCAGGAAGGCAGCTTTAACGAATCTGGCATGTTTCAGCTGTTCGGTGATGGTAACATCATGGAAGTTGAGCAATACGGCGACGGTAACGTTGGGGGTGTGGTTGGCGTGAATGGCGATAACAACACCTTCTATATTCAACAATTTGGTTCGGACAACGCTTTTATTGCCTTTGATGTAAGTGGGGAAGGCAACTTGGTCGATGTCTATCAGGACGGAGCTCAAAACGTTTTTATTTTAGAGCCTTTGGCTGGTGTTGAAAATACCATCTGGGTTCAGCAAGAAGGTGTTGCGAACGAAGTTGATGCGCCCATTGGTGTAACTGGCAATGACAACCTGATCGATGTATGGCAGCAAGGCAACGAAAATATAGCTTTCTTCGCAACCTTTGGTGACGGTCATGATATTGAGATTTATCAGGAAGGCAGCCAAAATGTCGGGGAAGTTGTGCTGGATGGCGGTATGAACCAGGCCTTTATTCATAGTTCCGGGGAGTTTAATTACGCTGGTGCTGCAGCCTTTGGTTACAACAACACCATCGTGATTGAGCAAGATGGGAGCGGAAACTTCGCGCTGGGCAATGTTGATTTTGGTTTTGACAATGTCATCGAAATAAATCAGGATGGCGCTGATAATTTTGCTTATGTTGAGTTTGTCGGGGCTGATAATCAGTTTTCGATTGAACAGTCCGGTGATTTCAATGAAGTTATTGCCACAGGTGATGGCGGGCTTCTGTTAAATCAGCAATTCACGGCACAGCAACAAGGTGACTTCAACTTAATTGATGTACTTCTGGCTGGCAGTGACAATGTAATGAGTATTTCCCAAATGGGCACTGGCAACTGGGTGACTGGCAATGCAGGACCTTCGTTTGTTCAAGGAGGCAATTCCGGTTTGGTCTCCATCACGCAAATGGGGAATGATAACCTGGTCATGGGTTCACAGATGGGTGCGGGAAATGTGATGTCTGTCACTCAGGTGGGTGACTTCAATACAGCTACTGTGATTCAACATTAATTGGTTTAAGCAGTAAAACAGGCGGCTTAGGCCGCCTTTATGCCCTTATGAAAATAATAATTTATCTGCTGTTATATATTGTTGCCTCTTTCACACCTCAGAGCATTTCCAGAGATATTACGCTGGGAGGGTTGGTGCTTGACCGCACGGTGACTCGTTTTGGTAAAGACTTCGTTTTTTACTATTCAGGTTATTGGCGTGATATACCAGCAACGGACAATATCACTGTAGTGATCTATGAACAGGTTTACCCTCAGGCTGGAACTGTATTGTGGGTCGAAATGAATGACCGACGGATTTATCAGACTTACTTTGGCAGACGCTACAATGATGTAAAGGAAACTGCGGAACAGGCTGTACTTCAGAGCCTTACTGAGCTTGCCAGAATTCAGGCCGACCGTATACTTGGCGAGCCAACCGAAGAATTATTTTAAAGGAATGACCATGAAGTATAAGTTGTTATTCTTAACTCTTTTTATGAGCGCTGCTCATGGCACTGAGTTGGTTTATACCCCTATTAACCCAAGCTTTGGCGGTAACCCACTGAATGGGGCTTTCTTGTTGCAAAAAGCACAAATCCATCAACCTGGCCGAGTAGAAAAAAACTTTGTTGATAAGTTTAGAGAGGCTTTAGAGCGCAATATCATTAATACACTCACCAGGCGGATTGCTGATGGAGATTTGGTTGATGGCATCTATGATACCGGCGAATTCTTAGTCAATGTGAGCTCAGGTACCGATGGTAGTATACGCGTAGAAATTACCAATCAATTGACTGGTGAAATCACGATTTTAATTATTCCAAGCATAGGTGGTTAAGCATGAAGAAGTTCATCATTCTTGCCGCTCTGATTTCGCTGGCGGGTTGCTCGGCGATGCCAAAACCTCGTTTTCACATCAGCCCAGCTGAAGTGGATAAGCCAAGCAGTCTGATGCAGCAGCTGTGGCAGCAGCCAAAGCCACAGCATGCAATTCCTGTCTCTGTCTATTCGTTTCGTGATCAGACTGGCCAATACAAGCCTCAGGCGAATGTATCCAGCTTTTCCACTGCAGTAACACAAGGTGGTACTTCCATGTTAACGCAGATCCTGCTGGATACTGGTTGGTTTGCACCTTTGGAGCGTGAGGGACTACAAAATCTGCTAACGGAGCGTAAAATTCATGGTTCCAGCCGAAGTGGTCAAGAGCTTCCCCCCCTTCGTGAAGCCAGGTTGCTGTTCGAGGGTGGTATTATAAGTTACGAAACAAATCTGACCACCGGCGGTTTTGGGGTAGAGTACTTTGGCATAGGGGCATCCGAATTATTCCGTGAAGATCAAGTGACCGTCTATTTACGGGCCATCGATGTGCATACAGGTCAGGTCTTGCTGTCTGTATCAGCCACTAAAAAAGTGTTCTCGCATGAAATGCGTGCCGGTTTGTTTCGTTATGTTGCTATTGATAGGTTGGCTGAAATGGAGACGGGGTTTTCTACCAATGAACCAGTTCAATTTTCAGTTCGTCAGGCCATGGAAACTGCGGTCGCTGACCTGATAGAAAAAGGCGTGCAACGCGGTTTCTGGCGTCCTGGCTCTGCCTCTTCGGATGGTACAAGTACGGTTTCAGGCGGGAGTTAGTACCATCCGATTGCAAGGTTTCAGCCGAACGATTAGTTTATAACCGAATCTGAGGTGTATGCCGGGTTTGACTGTTGGATCCAACGCAGTAGTTCAACCCGGTTTCTTGATTTCGTCTTACGAAAAATCGAAGACAAATGTGCTTTCACTGTATGCGCACTGATATTGAGAGCCAGTGCTATTTCTTTATTTCTGGAGCCTTCAGCGACCAGTTGAATAATCCGTTTTTCCTGACGAGTCAACAGTTGGATAGCGCTTAGTGCATCGGTATTAAAACCTTGCTTAAAGCGTTGCTGTAATACCTCATCAACCATACCTGACATCACGGTACGAGGGTAATACAACTCACCTGCCATCATCGCTTTTAATGCATTAAGGACCCGATCCAACTGTTCATCCCGATACACAACGCCACGAAGGCCGATATTTAGCGAAAAACTAGGATCTACCAGGCTTCTCTCAGCTTGGTATAGAAAAGTAGCTCCTTTTGCCATACATTGCATAAGCTCATCAGGTATGCCTCGTTTACCCAACTGACGACCAACAAATGGAAAAGCGATGAGTAAATTGCTACGAATACTTTTTTGTTCAAACTCTGACCGTGTCATTTGTTCTACCTTGATATGAACGGACTCAGCCAGCAGCGATAGATTTGATGTTTTTTCCCGATCCGTGATTACGACCAACCGATTAAATGGATCCATAAATTGCCTTATACACCCCTAGGTCAAAGTTACTAATACGTATAGTGAAATATTGAACTTATGTCCTAGTTTTTGCAAGCCTTAAATCCGATTTAACAAAATCCGGCCAAAACATGCGTAAAGATTCTGAATAAGGTTGCCTCATGGTAAAATAGGCAAAATGTAAGCTAGTCAGGTTATGTATGCTAAAAGTTCTGTTTGTGTGTTTAGGTAATATTTGCCGTTCACCCACTGCTCATGCCGTTTTCAGGGATATGGCCAAAAAGCGTGGTCTTAAGGTTGAAGTAGAGTCGGCAGGGACCAGTGCCTATCATCAAGGCGCTTTGCCAGATCAGCGAAGCCAATCGGTTGGCATTGAACGTGGCTATAGTTTTGATGGTATATCTGCACGGTCGGTCAAAGACAGCGACTTTGCCTATTATGATTATATTTTTGCCATGGATTTACAGAACCTGCGGGACCTTATACAACGCTGTCCAGCTGAATACCAAAATAAAATCTCGTTGTTTTTAAAGCATCATCCGGATTTTAATGACGGCAAGGAGGTGCCAGATCCATATTATGGCGGTACCCGTGGTTTTGTGCGTGTGCTGGATTTAATTGAACAGGGTGCATCTGCTTTGTTGGAGCAATTGCAACGTGAGCATTCAGGCAAACGGTGAAATATACTGGAATAGCTTATAGCTACTTTATTTAGCCGTAAAGATTGCTTTTCTCTGGTAATAAATTTACTTTGTAGCCAGAGAAATTAAGCGAAGCAATGAGGACAAACACGTGAGTTTATGGACGCCGCAAAGCTGGAGAAACTTCCCTATCCAGCAGCAGCCAAGTTATCAGGATACCGCCCTGGTGACTCAAATTGAGCAGCAATTACAAAAATATCCACCATTGGTATTTGCCCAGGAAACCCGTGACTTATTCAGTCAGTTGGCGCAAGTTGCCAATGGTGATGCTTTTCTGCTGCAAGGCGGAGATTGCGCAGAAAGCTTTGCTGATTTTCATGCTCCTAAAATTCGCGATACCTTTAAAGTCTTGCTACAGATGGCCGTGGTACTGACTTTTGCCGGCCGAAGCCCTGTAGTAAAAGTGGCTCGGATGGCCGGTCAGTACGCTAAGCCGCGCTCAAGTGACCTTGAAACTATTGATGGTGTAAGCCTGCCTAGTTACCGCGGTGATATCATTAACTCCTCGGAGTTTACCCCAGAAGCGCGCGAGCCGGATCCAAACCGCCTGGTTACTGCCTATCATCACTCAGCTGCATCGCTGAATTTGCTTCGGGCTTTTGCTCAGGGAGGTCTAGCCGACCTGCATCAAGTCAACCGCTGGAATATGAGCTTTGTTGAGAGCAATCCACTGAAAGAGCGTTATCAGGATATTTCTCAGCGCATTCAGGAAGCTTTACGCTTTATGGAGGTTTGTGGCATTACCTCACAAACGGCGCCATCAATTCGTGAAACTCAGCTCTACACATCGCATGAGGCGCTGTTGCTCAATTACGAAGAAGCTTTGACACGTCGTGACTCACTGACCGGAGATTGGTATGACTGTTCCGCCCATATGGTTTGGATTGGTGAGCGTACCCGGCAACTGGATCATGCTCATATCGAGTTTTTCCGCGGCATTCACAACCCGGTAGGTGTAAAAATTGGCCCTGGCATTGATGGCGATGAACTGATCCGTTTGATTGATGCCCTGAACCCGGACAATAAAGCTGGCCGTCTGACACTGATTACCCGTATGGGCGCCGATAAGCTGGCTGATAAGCTACCGCAGTTAGTACGTAGGGTTCAGAGTGAAGGCCGTAAAGTGGTCTGGAGCTCGGATCCGATGCATGGCAATACCGTCAAAGCCAGTAACAATTATAAAACCCGTGATTTTGAAGCCATCCTGCGTGAAATCCGGCAGTTCTTTGCCGTGCATCAGGCGGAGGGGACTCATGCTGGCGGTATCCATCTTGAGATGACCGGAGAGCATGTTACTGAATGCACTGGGGGTGCTTATGGCTTAAGCGAACAGGATCTGGCGCAACGTTACTTTACTCAGTGCGATCCACGCCTCAACTCTGATCAGGTTTTGGAGCTGGCATTTTTGATAGCTGATAGTCTTCGAACTGGCTCTGTTTAAGTCATTTTTGGCCAAAAATTAGTAATGAAAGCTCTGGCAATGCCAGAGCTTTTTTAATGACGGTGTCGTTTTAGCCCGGTGATTGCCAGAATTTTAGCCGCCATTTCCTCGATCGATAATTGTGATGAGTTTAGAAATGGAATTTGCTCGCGCCGATACAGCTGTTCAACTTCATTGAGCTCCAACCGGCATTGCGCCAGAGATGCATAGCGACTGTTTGGCCGCCGCTGCTGCCGGATATCACTTAAACGATCTGCACTGATGGTCAAACCAAAGAGTTTATTTTTGTTGCGTTTCAACACATCCGGTAGCGTTAATCTGTCCATGTCTTCGTCTACAAAAGGGTAGTTGGCTGCTTTGATGCCGTATTGTAATGCCAGGTATAGGCTGGTGGGTGTTTTACCGGATCGACTAACACCTACCAAAATCAGATCCGCTTTATCAAAATCCTTCATATTGGAACCATCGTCATTAGCCAGCGCATAGTTAACTGCGTCAATGCGGTAATCGTAAGTTTTTTCATGCATGCTATGAGTGCGATGGGTTTTCGGTACCGGATCGATCCCCAGCTCTTTTTGCACCGAGGGCACCAAGGTGTCCAGAAAATCGTAGCAAACACCATCGCTGCTATGGATCACCTCGCGCAATGCCTCATCAACAAAGGTTTGAAAAACTAAAGGGCGTTGGCCTGTAGCAGCATAGCGATCGTTAATCACAATTTTCATTTGCTGCGCCTGGGCCACCGTTTCTATAAATGGAATCGTGACGTGCTCAAATTCGGCCGGAAACAACGACAGCAAGGCATGGCCGAATACTTCGGATGTAATGGCAGTGCCATCTGAGATATAAAATGCGGTGCGCACATGAGCTCCTTCAATCGCTTTATTATAGCCTATGACAAAATTGCTTTTTCTCAACAGTTTATTTGCCTTTCGTCAGGGTGTAAAATTATTCTGTAACCCAGAATGTAAGTTTACCAAGCTTGCTACAAACCATGGAGAATCACAGTGCAAAACTACGTCAGCTGGTATCAGGACCTTGGCATGCAGGATGTTGGACAGGTCGGTGGCAAGAATGCGTCCTTAGGTGAAATGATTAGCAACCTGGCAGGGGCCGGTGTACAAGTGCCGGGTGGCTTTGCCACGACTGCCGATGCTTTTAATGAATTTCTGGAGCAAAGCGGCCTGAATGAGCGTATTTATCAGCGCCTGGATAGCCTGAACGTGGACGATGTCCAACAGTTGGCAGAAGCCGGCGCTGAAATTCGGCAGTGGATTATTGATACCCCGTTTCATACCGAGTTTGAACAGGCCATTCAGGGGGCTTATCAGCAGCTGCACCCGGATCAAAGCATAGATTTATCCTTTGCTGTGCGTTCATCGGCTACCGCTGAGGATATGCCAGATGCATCGTTTGCAGGGCAGCAGGAAACCTTCCTTAATGTCCGAGGGTACAATGCGGTAATCGTTGCCATCAAGCATGTGTTTGCTTCCTTGTTTAACGACCGTGCTATCTCCTATCGGGTGCATCAGGGCTATGATCATCGTGGCGTAGCGCTATCAGCTGGCGTTCAGCGTATGGTGCGCTCGGATTGTGCTTCCTCCGGCGTGATGTTTACCCTGGATACCGAATCTGGTTTTGACGATGTGGTCTTTATTACCTCCTCCTTTGGTTTGGGTGAGATGGTGGTGCAGGGGGCAGTGAACCCGGATGAGTTTTATGTGCATAAACCAACATTGGCAGCTGGCCGGCCGGCCGTGGTAAAACGTAACCTGGGCAGTAAGTTGGTGCAAATGGTTTATTCCAACGAGCAGGGGCATGGTAAGCAAGTAGTGGTAGAGGATGTGCCCGCCGAACTACGTCGCCAGTTTTCTTTATCCGATGCCGAAATCGAGCAACTGGCGCATCAAGCCATGATCATTGAGCGGCATTATCAGCGGCCGATGGATATTGAATGGGCTAAAGATGGTGTTGATGGTCAGCTGTACATAGTACAAGCCCGACCAGAAACGGTGAAAAGCCGTGAAGATCAAACCCGGTTAGAGCGTTTTCAGCTGAACGAAACTGGCCCTTTACTGGTAGAAGGCCGCGCCATAGGCCAGCGCATTGGCTCCGGTGTGGCTCGGGTTTTGGATGGCATTCATCAGATGGATCAAATTCAGCCCGGCGATGTGCTGGTCACTGATATGACCGATCCGGACTGGGAGCCCATTATGAAACGGGCTGCTGCAATTGTCACTAACCGTGGAGGCCGTACTTGTCACGCTGCCATTATTGCCCGCGAGCTGGGCATCCCTGCCGTGGTTGGTTGTGGCGATGCGACTGATAAAATCCAGGATGGCGCTGAAGTTACCATCTCCTGTGCAGAAGGCGATACGGGTTTTGTCTATCAGGGCCTGTTGGATTACAAACTGCTAAGTACCAATGTGAACAGCATGCCGGAGCTGGCGATGAAGGTCATGATGAACGTCGGTAACCCAGAGCGGGCCTTTGCCTTTTCCCGGCTTCCTAACGCCGGTGTTGGTTTGGCGCGGCTTGAGTTTATCATTAACCGCATGATAGGGGTGCATCCTAAAGCGCTGCTAAACTACTCGCAACAAGACCATCAAACCAAAGCCAGTATTGATCAGCTGATGGCAGGTTACAGCAGCCCAACCGAGTTTTACATTGCCAAACTGACGGAGGGCATTGCCACTCTGGCGTGTGCCTTTGCGCCACAAAAAGTGATTGTGCGGATGTCGGACTTTAAATCGAACGAGTATGCCAATCTGATTGGTGGACGGCGTTACGAGCCGCATGAAGAAAACCCGATGATTGGCTTTCGTGGCGCTTCACGTTATATCTCCGAAGATTTTCGTGATTGCTTTGCCCTTGAGGTCGAAGCATTGAAGCGGGTGCGTAATCAGATGGGTTTTACCAACATCGAAGTCATGATTCCTTTTGTCCGCACCCTGGACGAAGCCCAGGCAGTCACTGAGCTGCTGGCAGCACACGGTTTGAAACGCGGTGATAACGGCCTGCGTCTGATTATGATGTGCGAACTGCCATCCAATGCCCTGCTTGCCAAAGAGTTTTTGCAGTATTTCGATGGCTTTTCCATTGGCTCCAACGATCTGACTCAGCTTACCCTGGGGTTAGATCGAGACAGTGGGCTGATTGCACACTTGTTCGATGAACGTAACTCAGCTATCAAGCTGCTGCTGTCCATGGCGATCAAGGCGTGTAAAGCCGAAGGAAAGTACGTCGGCATTTGCGGTCAGGGGCCATCGGATCACGATGACTTTGCCGCCTGGTTGATGGATGAGGGCATCGACAGTGTGTCCTTAAATCCGGATACTGTGGTTGAAACCTGGCTGTACCTGGCGGATAAATACGGTACCAAAGCTTAACCACCAATTTCAGGGCGCCTCAGGCGCCCTGAAGCTTAGTGCCTCTGGTACAAAGGCCTATTCTATGGCAGAGTAGCGCTTCCGTACAATAAAAAAATCAATGGTTTCAGGGGAATCTCATGGAAGCTTTTGTTAGCGCAGTCAACGGCATTATCTGGAGCAATGCCTTGATTTATCTGTGTCTTGGGGCAGGGTTGTTTTACTCAGTTCTGACTCGCTTCGCCCAGGTCCGTCACTTCAAAGAAATGTGCAAGCTGCTTTTTAGCGGCAACGCCTCCTCCAAAGGTATCTCCTCCTTCCAGGCTTTAGCTGTCTCCTTATCAGGCCGGGTTGGGGTAGGTAATATTGCAGGTGTCGCGGCAGCTATCGGTTTTGGTGGCCCTGGCGCCATTTTCTGGATGTGGGTGGTGGCCTTTCTTGGCGCCAGTACTGCTTATGCCGAGTCGACCTTAGGGCAAATTTACAAAGTTGAAGAAGACGGCCAATACCGTGGTGGTCCGGCTTATTATTTTGAGCGTTGTCTGGGCCAAAAATGGCTGGCGATCCTGTTTGCTATTTCCGCCATCATCGCCTGTGGTATCTTCCTGCCGGGTGTGCAGGCCAATGCGGTTGGCAATGCCTTTACCCAGGTCTTTGGCGACGGCAATATGGTGGTCACCAGCTTCGGTGAAGTTGGCAGTAATAAGTTGGTTGCACTGGCCGTGATTCTAATCGTACTGGCCTTTATCATCTTTGGTGGTATTAAACGCATCGCCAACTTTACTCAAATCGTGGTGCCCTTTATGGCGCTGGGCTACATCATAATGGCCTTGATCATTGTGTTTTTGAATATGGACAAAGTGCCGGGCATTTTTGCCTTGATTATTACCGATGCTTTTACTGCTCAGGCTGGCTTCGGTGCTGCCATTGGCTGGGGTGTGAAGCGGGGCATTTACTCAAATGAAGCCGGTCAGGGTACTGGCCCGCATGCGGCTGCGGCAGCTGAAGTTGATCACCCAGCTCAGCAAGGTTTGGTGCAAGCCTTTTCCGTTTATGTCGATACTTTGTTTGTTTGTACCGCGACAGCACTGATGATCCTGATCACGCAACAATACAATGTGGTCGGTGAGCTGACCGATGGTAGCTTCATTGTACAGAACATTGATGCAGCCACTGAAATAGGCTCGCCGGCCTTTACTCAGATGGCGCTGTTCAGTGTGTTCGGCAACTTTGGCCAGGGCTTTGTTGGTGTGGCTTTGTTCTTTTTTGCCTTTACCACCATATTGGCTTATTACTACATTGCGGAAACCAATGTAGCTTATCTGAACCGTCACTTTAAGAACAATATTCCGCTGTTCGTAGTAAAGATTGTCATTATGGCGATGGTGTCGTATGGCATGGTGAACGCGGCAGGGTATATTTGGGACATTGGTGATATCGGTGTTGGCTTAATGGCTTGGATCAACATTGTTGGTATTCTGGCGATTTTCTTTGTCGCCAAGCCAGCAATTCTCTGTCTGCGTGATTACGAAGAACAGCAAAAAACCGGTGGGGACATTACCTTTGATCCGGTGAAACTGGGCATTAAGAATGCAACCTTCTGGGAAAAGCGACTGGCCAAACAACAGTCAGCAGTGACCCAACCGGAACAGCAAGTTGGCAATGCCCAAGCTGAAAAATCATAACGCCTGATTTTTACCGTTGTAAAAAAGCCTCTGCTGGTCAGAGGCTTTTTTGCTTACTCCACGCCAATAAAGCCACCAGTTTGATGCGCCCAGAGCTGGGCGTAAATACCACCACTAGCCACCAGTTCGGCATGCGTGCCTTGTTCAACAATCCGACCTTCATCAAGCACTATCAGTCGATCCATCTGCGCTATGGTGGATAAGCGATGGGCAATGGCAATCACAGTTTTACCTGCCATCAGTTTGTTGAGACTGGTTTGTATCGCAGCCTCAACCTCCGAATCAAGCGCTGACGTTGCTTCATCCAGGATTAAAATAGGGGCATTTTTCAGCAGCACCCGGGCGATGGCTATGCGCTGACGCTGGCCACCGGAGAGCTTCACACCGCGCTCGCCAACCTGGGCATCAAAGCCACTATTGCCTTTGGGATCAGTCAAGTCGGCTATAAATTCAAGCGCTTCTGCTTGCTCAGCAGCCTGCAGCAGTTCTTGCTCGGTCGCATCCGGCTTGCCATAAATAATATTGTCGCGCACCGATCGATGCAGCAGCGAGGTATCCTGGGTAACCATGGCTATGTGTTGACGCAAACTTTCCTGACTTACCTGGCTGATATCCTGGCCATCAATCAAGATCTGGCCGGATTCGACATCGTAAAAGCGCAGCAACAAGTTTACTAAGGTCGACTTACCGGCACCAGAGCGGCCTACAAGGCCAACTTTCTCACCAGGCTTGATGCTGAGGTTCAACTGATCTAATACCGCGGCTTTTTTACTGTCGTTATCTACTTTGCCGTAGTTAAAACAGACCGCCTTAAACTCAATCTCGCCCTTGGCAACCTGCAAGCGACTAGCATAATCTTTATCCAGCACACTGGCTGGCTGCGACAGGGTTGCAATACCATCGGCGACTGTGCCGATGTTTTCAAATAGACTGCTGACTTCCCACATAATCCATTGCGCCATACCGTTTAGCCGCAACGACAGGCTCACCGCTATGGCAATAGCACCAATCGAGATCGCACTTAAACTCCAGAGCCAAAGCGCCAGGGCGGTAATAAAAAACACCAACAGGTAGTTTAAACTTTGCACCGACACATTCAACCAGGTGGCCAGGCGCATCTGCTGATAGACCGGCTTTAAAAAGATCCCCATACTGTCTTTGGCGTAGGTTTCCTCACGCTGGGTATGAGAAAACAATTTCACGGTGGCGATATTGGTGTAGCTGTCAACAATACGGCCTGTCATCTCCGAACGGGCATCTGCCTGACGACTAGCGACCTCTTTTAAGCGAGGCACAAAGTAAAACTGCAAACCAATGTAGCAAGCAAGCCAAATCAGCATTGGCAGCATCAGGCGTGGATCGGCATCGGCAACAAAGTAGAGCATGGCACCAAAATACACCAGTACATAGACCATCACATTCAGCAGCTTCATCACGGTTTCACGCACTGCCAACGACGTTTGCATTACCTTGGTAGCAATACGGCCGGCGAAGTCATTCTGGTAAAAGCTGACACTTTGACGCAGCAGGTAGCGATGTGACAACCAGCGGATCGACATCGGATAATTGCCCAGCAGGGTTTGATGCACCACCGCTGAGTGAAGAAAAGCAATCAGCGGTAACAACAACACGGTGACCAGCGCCATCCACAGCAAGGTTCGGCCTTCATCCTGAAAAAAGGTATCCGGGTTCTGGCCAACTAACCAGTCCACAAGTTGCCCCATAAAACTAAACAACAGGACCTCCAGCACAGCAGAGGTTGCCGATAAAATGGCCATCACCAGCAAAGACCCTTCCATGCCACGGGTGTAGTGGCGGCAAAATGCAACAATGCCTTTGGGCGGTTGCTCAGGTTCTTCAGTGGGAAAAGGGCGGGTTAGACGTTCAAACCATCCAAGCATCAGTTCATTCTCTTGCAATCACAGGTGGCTATTTTAACGCAGGAATGGCTAAAAGTATGGAGGGCTGTGATAATATAGCGCTGATTTTGTTTGTACCGAGAGCTGAAATGACATTGAAACTGGTTGCATCTACTGTTTTACCCACACCTTTTGCCGATTTTCAACTGCATGGTTTCCAGGCCCCGGATGGCAAAGAGCATGTCGCTCTGACTTTGGGAGATGTGACCACGGATGAGCCGGTATTGGCTCGGGTGCATTCAGAATGTTTGACCGGTGATGCGCTCTTTAGTTTGCGCTGCGATTGTGGCCCGCAACTCGAAGCCGCCATGCAAAAAATTGCCAATGAAGGCCGTGGTATCATCTTGTATTTGCGCCAGGAAGGCCGGGGCATTGGCCTTATTAATAAAATACGCGCCTATGCAGAGCAGGATAAAGGATTGGACACGGTAGAAGCTAACGAAATTCTTGGTTTCTTACCTGATATGCGTGAGTACGGTATTGCTGCAGAGATGCTGCAACTGCTTCATATCAAACAACTGCGCTTGCTGACCAATAACCCCCGCAAATTAAAAGCCTTGCAGGACGCCGGAGTAAATATTCTTGAGCGAGTCCAGCATCGTGTGAAGACCACTGCTCACAGTCACCGTTATTTGGCAACCAAGGCGGCAAAAATGGGGCATATGCCTTAATAGGCTACTTTACACGGTTTCGAGTGTTAATAAACGCCTACACTTAGTGGTATAATGGTTGCCACTGTCGGACCACCTAACGCGACCACCATGATCCCAAGTTTTGCCCCTGAAGCTGCTCTGGATGCCAGTGTTCTGGCGTTTTGCAATGCCCTCCGCACCGCCGGTTTTGCTGGCGACATTGAAACCAGTTATGGTAGCCGCCTGGCGGTAGCCACCGATAACAGCGTCTATCAGGCCTTGCCGCAGGCAGTTTTGCTGCCAAAGCACCATGAAGATGTGGTGCTGTTAACCAGCCTGGCGCAAACCTCCAGTTTCCGGCATTTGAAATTCAGCCCCCGTGGCGGTGGTACTGGCACCAATGGACAATCATTGACTGAGCATCTGGTGGTCGACTTGTCGCGTCACCTTCGCGGTATTCTGGAAATTAATACCGAAGAAGGTTGGGTGCGGGTACAAAGTGGTGTCATAAAAGATCAGCTCAATGCATTTTTAAAGCCCTATGGCTTTTTCTTTGCTCCGGATTTATCCACTTCAAACCGTGCCACCATAGGTGGCATGATCAATACCGACGCATCCGGGCAGGGCTCTCTGGTCTATGGTAAAACCAGCGATCATACGCTAGCACTTACTACCGTATTGATGGATGGTACTGTGCTGAAAACCCAAAAAGAGCCACTGGCGGAGGCAGAAGCCAAAGCGCACCAGGGGGGCACGATCGGGCAGGTGTATCGCCAGGCGCTAACAAGCTGCCGGGATTTTCGACCGCAAATTCTGCAAAAGTTTCCCCGCTTGAATCGCTTTTTAACCGGCTATGATTTAGAGCATGTCTTCAATGAGGAGATGACGGAGTTTGATTTATCCCGGCTTATTACCGGCTCGGAGGGTTCTTTGGGCTTTGTCACTGAAGCCAAACTTTCCATTACCCCCATTGCCCGTCACAAATGTCTGGTCAATATCAAGTACGACAGCTTTGAAAGTGCGCTACGTAATGCGCCATTTTTGGTTGCTGCCGAGGCCACTTCGGTGGAAACCGTAGATAGCAAAGTGCTTGATCTGGCCCGCAACGACATCATCTGGCAACAGGTGCAAGCGCTGATCACTGATGTTCCGGGCCAGTTAATGCAAGGCCTGAACATGGTGGAATACAACAGTGAAGATAAAGACGATATCGAACAAAAAATTGCTGCGTTAACCACGCGACTGGATGACGCCATTGCGCAGCGTCAGCACGGGATTATTGGTTATCAACTGACTTACGATACGGCTGCTATTAGTCATATTTACGCCATGCGTAAAAAAGCGGTTGGTTTACTGGGCAATACCAGTGGTACACAAAAGCCAATTGCCTTTGCTGAAGATACCGCTGTGCCACCGGACAAGCTGGCCGATTTTATTATGGAGTTTCGTCAGTTGCTGGACAACCATGGCTTGCATTATGGCATGTTTGGTCATGTTGATGCCGGTGTTTTGCATGTGCGACCGGCACTGGACCTGTGTGATCCAGAGCAGGAAAAGTTGATGCGCACCATTTCCGATCAGGTGGTGGCGCTGACCGCTAAATACGGTGGCCTGATGTGGGGTGAACATGGCAAAGGGTATCGCAGTGAATATGGGCCTGAGTTTTTTGGTGAAGCACTCTTTACCGAGCTGCGCAAAATCAAAGCCGCTTTTGATCCCCAGAACAGGGTAAATCCGGGCAAAATTTGCACCCCTTATCAGAGTGGCGATTCGCTGGTAAGTGTTGATGGCCCCAAACGGGCATGGTTTGACAAACAGATTCCATTGCAGGTGAAAGAAAGCTTTGATAGCAGCCTGAACTGTAACGGCAATGGTTTGTGCTTCAATTATGAAGCCAACTCCCCCATGTGCCCATCGAGCAAAATCACCAAAGACCGGCGCCATAGCCCTAAAGGCAGGGCGGGTTTGATGCGGGAGTGGTTGCGGCTGGCCGAGCAGCAAGACGTGGATGTGTTAAGACTGGAGCAACGGTTGCAAACCGAAGGGGTGGGTCTTGTCAGTCTTTGGCAGCGCATCCGTAACAGCTGGGCGCACAAGCAGGGCGAGCAAGATTTCTCTCATGAAGTGAAAGAGGCGATGGAAGGCTGCCTGGCTTGTAAAGCCTGCGCCAGTCAGTGCCCAATCAATGTGGACGTGCCTTCGTTTCGTGCTCGCTTTTTGCAGTTGTACCATAGCCGTTATTTGCGCCCAACCAAAGATTATGTCGTTGCCAACATAGAGCGTACAGCTCCTTTTTTGGCAAAAATGCCACGGGCAGTGAATTTTTTCCTGCAACAGTCCTGGCTGCAACGTATGCTGGGGCATACTTTGGGCTATGTCGATACTCCTTTGCTCTCGACGCCAACACTGGCTGAACGACTACAGCAAAAGTATCAGTTTGATATGCAAAAGCTTGTCCAAGCCACCGATGCTGAGCGGCAGCAAATGGTATTGCTAGTGCAAGATCCCTTCACCAGCTTTTATGAAGCGGAGCTGGTCGAGGATGCACTGAAACTGCTTGAAAAGCTGGGTAAACAGCCGATGTTGCTACCCTTTTTACCCAACGGAAAGCCGCAACATGTAAAAGGTTTCCTCCGTGACTTTGTGAAAACCGCCAGTAAAGCATCACAGTTTTTGCAACAGCTGCATGCCTATCAAGTACCCATGCTGGGATTGGATGCCTCGTTAGTGCTGGTATACCGGGATGAATACCGCAAACTGCTGGCCGATAAACGCGGTGATTACGAAGTCGCTTTGTTCCATGAGTGGTTGCAGCAGCAAGAGCTGCCTCAGGCAGCCAAAAGTGGCAGCTTTGCTTTGCTGGCCCATTGCACCGAGAAAACTGCGCTGCCTGCTACTGAAAAAAGCTGGCAGCAGATATTTAGCAAAGCTGGCCTTAATCTAAAACCCATCAGTGTGGGTTGCTGTGGTATGGCTGGGACTTATGGTCATGAAAAACAGAACCTTGCCAACAGCAAGGCACTGTTTGCCATGAGTTGGCAATCCCCGGTTGAGCAGCATGGTACCGAAGGTATTCTGGTCACAGGTTTTTCCTGTCGTAGCCAGGTAAAACGCCTGGTAGGTGAAAAGCCCAAACACCCGCTGCAGCAATTGCTGCAGGCATTGAGCTAGCGTACGGCTAAATTTTGAACAGGTCGCGTTTTTGCAGTATACTTTAGTGGTCTATGACGTTTGGCTGAGTCTTATTCAGACGACAAGGGGGCTGTATGATCAATGCTGCCAATACGGCTAGTTCTGCTGCTTTTGCTGAGCTAAAGCAACAAATGGCCTTGCGTGTTGCGGATCAGGCTGAGCGCGAGGCTGAGCAGTTAAAGTCCCAGGCGGATGAAAAGCGTAAAGAAGCCCGCGAAATGGCGCAAACGGCCCGTGAACTGCAGTTGGAGTCAGGCCAGGCGCAAAGTCGTGCTGATTTAGCGCGGGCCAGTCTGCCGCCAGAGGATTTGTTTGAGCGGCTGGAACAACAGTTTAGCGCCATTATCCAAAGCAATACAGACGAGCCACAGGAAGAACAGCAACCACAAACTGAGCCTGCCGCCATTAATATTTTCGGTGAAGCCACGGGCACCAGCATCAATATTACGGTTTAATAAAAAAGCCTCCGGTTCGGAGGCTTTTTGGTCTCAGTAAACATCCACGTTAGAAGCTGT
The DNA here is from genome assembly GCF_900107845.1 of Alkalimonas amylolytica. Taxonomy (GTDB): domain Bacteria; phylum Pseudomonadota; class Gammaproteobacteria; order Enterobacterales; family Alteromonadaceae; genus Alkalimonas; species Alkalimonas amylolytica. The sequence continues at coordinate 38,159 of NZ_FNRM01000012.1, read as the reverse complement.
AACGACCACGCACATACCAGAAACCACCATTGATCCCCATAGGCGAGGTTTCAAAGTATTTGGCACCAAGTATGCGTTGCATACCCTCTGGCAAACGTTCAGGTTTGGTATCGAACACATTTTGCGCGCCAACAGCGACAGAAAATGCATTATTAATAGCGTAGTTCACTTCAACGTCGAAGGTGATTTTCGCCGATGCATCGACATTCAAGCCATCGGAGTCAGCATGAACGCCTTGGTATTTACCAAAGTAGTTACCTCGTACGAACATGGATATGTCGTTCCACTGTTGGTTCCAACCCAAAGTAGCACGGTGACGTGGTAAATCCTGCTCCAAACGCGATACCTTGAATGCTCCAGTAATATCGGAGAACTTGGTTACTTCGGTCTTATTCCAGTTGTACGCCAAACTGAAGGTAGTACGACCATTTAGCAAATTAGCACCATAGTTCATCACTACATCCAAACCAGTCGTCTTGGTCGAGAAATCATTGGTGTAAAATGAAATCAGCGACAAAGAATCGACGCCCCGAATGCCGGTCGCACGTAACTGTTCTTTTTGCTCTTCTGTGATCGGAATTTCCGCTGACTGACTAATACGGTCATCCACGTCAATGCGGTACAGATCGGCGGTCATAAAGAAGTCGTTACCCGAGTACACCACACCAAAGGCATAGCTGGTTGAGGTTTCCGGTGTCAGTTCAGTAGCCCCAAACAGCTGAGATACAGGGTTGGTGGGCGATAACAAAGCAATATCAACCAGTTCGCCTTCGGCAACCGCAGTACGAACGTTACTGATGTTGGCCTGACCAACTGTTGGTGCCCGGAAGCCGGTACTGGTTGAGGCTCGGATCGCCAGATCATCCGTGAAACGGTATTGACCGGTTAACTTGTAATTGGTAGTGGTGCCAAAAGTTTCATAATCTTCATGGCGCAGTGCAAAACCTGCCAGGAAGTTTTCTGAAAACTCCGCTTCAACATCAACATAAGCTGCCCAATGGCGACGCACATAGACACCAGCATCGTCTGGCTTAAAGCCAGGGAAACCATTGGAACCAATACTCATGCCATCATCGATGTAAGGGCCTATTTCCCAGGAAGCAACATCGCCGGCTACAATTTCAAAGCTCTCTTCCGACCATTGCAAACCGCCAGCCACGGCCAGGTCTTCATACAGACCAACCGGCACAAAGCGGTAAAAATCGGCATTGAAATGCTTCTCCAACTGGATGTATTTGCCAGGTTCAAATTCAGTCGGAGTATCTGGGCCAAGCGAGGCATTGACTGTGTTTACAATGCTGAAGCTAGCCTCACTGCGGCCAACGGTTGCACTGAAATCATACATGGTGCCTTGCAAAGGGCCGGATAAAAACTCGCCTTTGGTGCCACCAACCAGCGACGTATCAGTGATATTACCACCGAAGTTCGGGGTAAAGCCGCCGGGGAACATGGAAAAGAAGGTAAAGCAATGGGCCGGTAGGGCACTGACCTGGCTGTTCACCGCACTAAAACTTGTATCAGCTAATGAAACTGTCGGGCAACCACCTAACGCTGGGTTGGTATTGGCCACCAACAAGGTTTCACCACCATCATTGGAGAAAACACCACCACGGGTATAAGGATCGCGGTAGTAGAAACCACCTAACACATCACGCTCGGAGTAATTCCCAAATAAATAGGCATCACGCCCATTGCCCAAGTCTAGCCCCGCATTGGCGAAAATAGCGATATCATCGCTGATCTTCGGTGAGCCCCAGATCTGTACTGCGGGCTGTAAAATATTGGGGTTGCCATCGGCGATGTGCTGCAAGGCATCACCGCGTTGCACGCTGCGGCTGGTTGGATCGGATGACTTGTATTGCGCACTTATGTTAAAAAAACCAGCATCAGACAGCGGCATGCCAATGTTGGCATTGATTTCATTGGATGTGCCGTCCCCGGCATAGAACTCACCGCGGCGTACTTCAATGTGGCCCCCCTCATCCCGATCATTCAACACAAAGTTGACCACACCGGCAATGGCATCGGAGCCATACTGTGCCGCCGCACCATCACGCAGAATTTCAACCTGTTTGATAGCAGCGCCTGGAATGGCAGAAATATCGGGTCCCTGAGCACCATCGTTCAGGCCACCGCCTAACATAGTGATGACGGCAGAGCGATGACGACGTTTACCATTGACCAGGATAAGTGTGCTATCAGAAGATAGACCGCGAAGATTCAATGGACGAATCAAGGTTGCCGCATCGCTGATAGGGTGAGAGTGCACGTTCATCGACGGGACTGTAGTCGCCATCATATTTAACATATCGGTGCTGCCGGTTTTCATCAATTCATCGCCACCAATGATATCTACCGGCACTGGTGAATCTGCTACCGAGCGTGGTGCTGAGCGACTACCGACGACGGCAATGCGTTCAACACGTTCTGGCGCTGCTGTTTCGGTTTGTTCCTCTGTGTTTGCCCACACAGGTGCTGTTAGTGCCAGTGAGGTGACACCGGCAATGGCACAGCGTATACAGGTCGATAAACGACTATAGTTCTTTGTTTGCATAGTTGTTCTTCCTGGTTTCTATTATTGTTTATAGTACTTTGGGCTTATTGTTATTATTCCCAGAATTAACATAGGTGATTTAGAAATCATTGTCTATCCTATTTTCATAGCAATTTGCCGCATTTTACCCGTATTGGGTATGGAGTTTGCTTAATTGGGGACAGGCTGGTTAAAAGCTGAGCAATCGATTGCAATAGTGAGATTGGAGTGAGGTAAGGTTATGCTTATTCGGCCCTATCGGGCATCCGATGAAAAAGCGCTGCTGACATTGGCGAATCAGGTGCATGGTGCTGGTTATCTGGATAAAAGTAAGCTGGAAGATTATCTCCAGCGAGGTCTGGCCGCAGGCCTCAATGCAAGCTTTGTTGCCTATCTGGAAGGGAAGTTGGTTGGCTACCGTCTCAGTTTTTCTGCAGAGCAGTGGCATGCCGATGAATGGTGCAATCCTCAGCTTTGGCCTGTTGCGGCAAGTAAAATGGCGTATTTTAAATCAGTTGCCGTAGATCCTGGTGTTCAGGGGCAGGGGATTGGCAGTCAGTTGTTGCAGGCGTCTATCGAGGTCTTGCAGCAACAAGGAGCAGAGGCTGGTTTGGCGCATTTATGGATGCAAAGTCCGGGCAACAGTGCCGTGCGCTACTTTACCAAAGCCGGCGGCCGCTTGCTTGCAGTGCATCAGGATAAATGGCTAGCCTTATCCCTGCAAAGCAGTGGCTACGATTGTCCGGTCTGTGGCAAAGAGTGTCATTGCACGGCGGCTGAAATGGTGTTGGAGTTTCCATAAAAAAACGGCCTCATGTCATGAGGCCGTTCAATTTTACGGCATCAGAAGCGAGCGCGTAATCCTACTGTGATGGCTCGTCCTGGCAGAGGAGCATCTTCTTTGATAAAGGAGCTGTGAACGAAACCAAGTCGGTTGGTCAGGTTGGTGCCACGAACAAAGGCGGTCATTTCCACATCACTGAAATCAAAGTAATAACTAAAGGTAGCATCCAGCAGGGTGTACCCAGCAGTACGGCTTTCCAAAGGGCTGACCCGATTCTGACGGGCATAGCGGGTTAAGCCCACTTCACCACTCCAGTTTTGAGCCTGGTAGCGGTACTCAGCGCCCAGTTTCATCGGTGGAATACGTGGCAAGTCGGTGCCACCACGTACTTTGGCACGAACCTGATCAGCAAATAAATGCACCGATTGAGCCTGATCAAGATAGTAAGCCAGTTCAAACTCAAAGCCATACAACACCGCATTATCCTGACGGTACTGCAGCACAGGGAAACCATGATCGCTGTGATCATCGTGGTCATGCCCATGATCGTGGCCATGGCTGTGATCATGCCCGTGATCGTGGCCATGGTTATCATGACCTAAATCATCCAGGTGCAGCCCGGTAGTGGCCAGGTAAATATAGTTATTGACCCGGTTGTAGAAGAAGTTGTAAGTCAGACTCAGGTTGCCATCAAATTTGCGGAAAGTCAGATCCAGGTTATTTGCCACTTCTTTATGGAAGCGCTCACGGTTTGGTTCGATATCGCCATCGTGATGATCCAATACATAAGCTAAACCCAGCTCATAGGTGCCGGTGGCTAAATGCGCACCGTTGGCGTAGAGCTCAGCAGCACTTGGTGCCCGTTCAGAGCGGCTGGCCGCCAAAGCCCACGAGAAACCAGGCTGGAACTCCCATACCAGGCCAGCCGACAGGCTGTAAGCGGTGAAGCTAGCCTCTACATGCTCATGATCATCATGATCGCCATGACCATGACCATGACCATGATCATGTCCATGGCTGTGATCATGGTCCTGATGACCAAACTCAATGCCATCAGCGTGGTATTTGACCCGCTCTAAACGACCGCCCAATTGCAGGGTGAGATCACCAATACGCTTTTCCTCCAGCACAAAGAGCGCATGACTGGTGGTTTCTGAATCTGGGGTAAAGGCTTCCTCACCCGAGGCCGTGTAATCATTGCGCAGCAAGTGGTAGCCGAAAATACCGTGCCAACCAGCCAATGGCTCATGCTCCAGGGTGATGCGGGATTCCAGAGTTTTGCTGCCAAAGAAGGTAGCTACATGACCATCTTCAATTTCACTGTGCTTGTAATCGGTATAACCCAGGTTAAAGGCTATGGTCTCAATACCCGCAAAGGGATCGTAATACTCACCAGCCAGGTTAAAACGGTTCTGGCGGGCTTTGGCAAAGACATCATCGTCATGGCTACCGTGGCTGTCATGATGGCCATGTCCGTGATCGTTGCCATGATCATGGTCATCATGATCGTCATGACCGTGCGCATGATCATGGCCTGGAATGCCGTAATCGGAGTCGGTGCGGCCCATATGGAATCCAATCAAGCCGCGACTACCGATATAGCTTAAGCCGGCGTTGATGCTGCTGGTTTCAAGCCAGCTGTTGTCGATTTTATCTTCGCGTTCACCATCGCTGTTGGTAAAGTGCGGTACCTTGTAATCATCCGCGTTGCGATGCAGGCCATCCAAATGCCAGGCGACTTGATTGCGGCTACCATCATGGTTCAAAGCCACGGTTTTTTCGTCAGACACGCTGTTGTAGCGGGTTTCAACCACGGTATCGGATTGCGGCCGGAGCTGACGCGGAATACGGTTATCCACCACGTTCACGACACCACCAATGGCACCACTGCCATACAACAAAGTGGCAGGGCCGCGCAGTACTTCAATTTGCTCTGTGGTCAGGGCATCCGCCATAATGGCGTGATCCGGACCAATCCGAGAGACATCGCCAGTATCCAGGCCGTTATTCAGAATGCGCACGCGAGGGCCATCCAAGCCACGGATCACTGGGCTGGATGCGACAGGACCAAAGTAATTAGCGTGAACGCCCGGTTGTTTTTTCAGCGTTTCACCAATGGTAGGCTCAGCGCGACGAGATAATTGCTCACCGGATAACACGCTAACCGGGGTAGCCATATCCAGATTGTACTTATGGATACCAGAAGCAGAGACGATCATCCGCTCAATCTGACCGCCTGGTTGCAAAGTAATCGCAAGTGCGCTGGCAGGGTCGGTCAGTTGCAAATACTGGCCATCAAAACCTGGTGCACTGATATGCAGTTCTGCATTAGCCGGAGCATTTAACTGAAAGCGGCCGTTAGCATCGGTATAGATGTATTGCTGACGACCGTGCACATGGATGCGGGCATTTTTAACCGGTTCCCCCTGAGCATTAAGCACTGTGCCGCTGACTAGCTGATTGGCCATCGCCTGGGCTGAGAATGAGCAGGCTATCATAATGGCCAGGGCCGAGGGTTTGAGAATCGACTTCGAATTGCGCATCGGGTTTCCTTCTTTAAATCGATGTTAGGTGTGTGATGTTATAACATTTTACAGCTTTCCTGTGCTGCATCAAGTCTAATGCCATTGGCATCGATTGAAATTGGATGAATGCCGTATTTTTTACGGTCAATTCAAGGCTCTGTTCAGACATAAGCAGCACTCTGCCAGCAAGACGGCCTTTCATTTGAATTGCATGAATTCATCAGCGTACAATGCAGCATCGAAAATCTTTGGTAACTTTTTCATGAGTTTTTGGTCTGAATTTGCACTGATTGCGGTGGTTCATTTGATGGCAGTTGCCAGCCCGGGACCGGATTTCGCTATCGTGCTGCGATATGCCGTACGCTTTGGTAAGCAAGCGGCTTTGGCGGCCAGCTGTGGTATTGGTCTGGGGATTTTATTGCATGTGACCTATTCATTGGTTGGTATTGGTTTATTGATTCAAACTACGCCCTGGCTGTACATGACCTTTAGCGTGGTTGCTGCGCTCTACCTTGCTTATTTAGGGATGCAAGCCATTCGGGCCAGGGCACCGGCAGTTGAGCAAGCAGTTGCTAAAGAACAGGTGAGTGAACAATTAAGTACCAGAAAAGCACTACTTACCGGCTTTATTACCAATGGTTTAAACCCTAAAGCTACGCTGTTTTTCCTGTCCCTTTTCGCTGTAGTGATTTCCCCTGACACACCACTCAGCATGAAACTGTTTTATGGCGGCTATATGGCCATGGCTACCGCTTTATGGTTTTGTTTGCTATCTTTTTTGTTAACTCAGGTCAAGGTGCGTGGCTTCTTGCTGTTAAAAGGCTATTGGTTCGATCGCGTCATGGGGATACTTTTGTTGGCACTCGCTTTGCATCTTATTTGGAGCCTTATCTAAACTTTTGACCACAGCAGGCGACAAACTAAGTAAGACACCATGGTAAGCCGAAAGGAAAAGACGATGTTGATGAACGCCAAAGTCATCAAACTGGATTTAAATTACAGCTGCGCTGAGCATCATCATTTTGCGCAGCAACGTCACTATTTGGCGCCATACCCGGAAGAACCATCCGAGCATTTTGCTCGTCGGGTGCTGGCTTGGTTGTGTTTGTATGAAAGCAAAGCCGTGATGGCTGGTCAGCATCGAACTGGCAAAGATCCGGATATTTATTTGCAAGATGAACAGCAACACTTCAGGCTTTGGGCCAGTGTTGAGTTGCTGGAAGAAAAGTATCTACGCAGAGCATGTCATCTGGCCGATCAGGTGGTGCTTTTTTTAAACCCGGATGAGCAACGGCAACTGAACAACATGCCGTATTGCGCCAAGTCCAGTAGCTGCGTGTTCCAGCCAGAGCAATTACAACAGCTGTGCTCAATGCTTAAACCCCATATGGAGCTTAGCGTCTGGCGAGAAGACGATGCTATTTTACTGACGGATGGCACGCAACATCTGGAATTATCCGTACAGTGTCAGCACCCTCACTAGTTTCACTTTCTTTTCTCCTACTACAAAAGTAGCTATAATACGGCCCCCGTTAAACTTGCGCTGGATTTGCGATCCAGACTGGCAAAAAAGGTTGTTTATGTACGTTGTAGCTGCACTTTATAAATTTGTTCATTTAGCCGATTACCAGCAACTGAGAGACAAAGTCTATCAAGTGCTGGTAGAAAATCAGGTCAAAGGTACTTTGTTGCTGGCCGAAGAAGGCATAAACGGTACCATTTGTGGCTCAAGAGCCGGTATCGATGCCGTCCGAGCCTGGCTGGCAGCTGAAGGGCGCTTTGATGGCTTAAGCTACAAAGAATCCTTTGCCGATGAACCAGCGTTTTACCGCACCAAAGTGAAGCTCAAAAAAGAAATCGTGACCATGGGTGTTCCCAGTGTCGATCCTAAGCACATTGTTGGCACCTATGTAAAAGGCGACGCCTGGAATCAGTTGATCAGCGATCCGGATACCATCGTGATTGACACGCGGAATGATTACGAAGTGGCCATAGGCACCTTTAAAAATGCGGTCAACCCAAACACCACATCTTTTCGGGAATTTCCAGAGTGGGCTGCCAACCACTTGAATCCGGCCCAGCACAAAAAAGTCGCGATGTTTTGTACCGGCGGGATCCGCTGTGAAAAATCCACGGCTTACCTGAAAGAACAAGGTTTTGAAGAAGTCTATCACCTGGATGGTGGCATTCTGAAGTATCTGGAAGAAGTCCCGTCTGAACAAAGCCTGTGGCAAGGTGAGTGTTTTGTATTTGACCAGCGCGTTGCGGTGAAGCATGGGCTGGAGCAGGGCAGTTATGATCAGTGCTATGCGTGTCGGATGCCGCTATCTCAACACGACATGCAATCGGAGCATTACATCAAAGGTTTAAGTTGCCCGCACTGCCATGATAAAACCACGGCAGAGCAAAAAGCAGCTTTTGCCGAGCGACAAAAACAGGTCCAGCTGGCAAAACAACGGGGTGAAAAACATATCCGTGATGGTAAACTTGAGCCATAATTCAGCTGTCTTTATTTTGTCATAAAAGCCAGCCTTGCTGGCTTTTATTTTTCTGAGGATTTTATGCGACCAGTCATTCTGCTTGGATGTTCATGGCTATTGGCTTTATCTGGCTGTAGTCAGCTAGCTAGCGATCATACCGAGGAGACAGCCGATTTGACCCTGGCTATTGCCCATATCAATGACCATCACTCGAACCTTGCAGCTAAGCAGCAAATTTCATTGCGCATCGCCGGTGAGTTTACCGATGTGGAGGTGGGTGGTTTTCCGCGAGTAGCGAGTAAAATTGCCGGCTTACAGCAACGCCATCCCGATTTGCTGAAGTTGCATGCCGGCGATGCTATTACCGGGGATCTCTATTACAGCTTGTTCCAGGGCGATGCCGATGCGCATTTTATGCGTGAAGTCTGTTTTGATGCCTTTACCATTGGCAATCATGAATTTGATGATGGCGATGCCCACCTGGCTGAGTTCATCCGCAACTTGCAGGATGAGCAGTGCCAAACCCCGGTTTTATCCGCCAATGTCCGGCCTGAAGTCGGCACACCATTAGCACCAAATCGCGACTGGGAGCTATTCCAGCCCTATGTGATTCATGAAGTATCTGGCCATCAGGTGGCTATTATTGGCCTAACCATCGCGCAAAAAACCCGCCAATCGTCGCAGCCTCTGCCAAGCACCTCGTTTTTGGATGAACTGGAAACGGCGCGCTATTACATCGATACATTGCAGCAGCAAGGCATTGGCAAAATTGTTTTGCTAACCCATTATGGCTATGTTAATGACATCTTGCTGGCCCAGCGCTTGCCTGAAGTGGATGTGGTTGTTGGAGGGGACTCCCACAGCTTGCTGGGGGATTTTGCCCAGGTTGGCTTAACGGCCGATGGTGATTACCCAACCATGGTAACCAATCTGGATGGTGATCCGGTGTGCATAGTACAAGGCAAAGATTACGCTCAGGTGGTCGGTGAGCTGATCGTACACTTCCGTGGTGATAGAGTGGATCGCTGTGAAGGCCGTCCACATCTGTTGGTAGGCGATAACTTTAACCGCAATGGCGAGCTGTTAACAGGCTCAGAGCGCGCCGAAGTGTTGCGCTACATCGCTCAGTCGGATGTATTGAGTTTAGTGAAACCTGAGCCTGGGTTGCAGCAATTGCTGGAAGGTTACAGTACCCGTATTGATGAATTATCAGCTCAGCGCATAGCTTACATTCCAGAACGCTTATGCCGGATGGATCCGGGCGAAGCTCGGGAAGATAGCTGTGGTCAGGCAAAGCAATCCGACTTGCACTATCTGGTCAGTAGAGCATTTCTCAGCCAAAGCCGCCATGCGGATATTGCGCTACAAAACGCGGGGGGAGTGCGCACCGACTTACCCGCCGGTGAGCTCAGTATTGCCCAGGTCTATCAGTTGCTGCCATTCTCCAATACCTTGATCCACCTGCAAATGCAGGGTCATGAAATTAAGCAGGTGTTGGAAGATGCCATCGAGTATTCCATTACCCCGGGAGCTTCAACCGGAGGTTATCCTCATGGCGCAGGGATCCGCTTTGCCGTTGATATGACCCAGCCAGTGAATCAGCGAGTCAGTGAGCTGGAAGTACAGCGCAACGGTACCTGGCAGCCTCTGCTGATGGAGGAAAGCTATATCGTTGTCACCAATAGCTTTATTGCCTCCGGACAGGATGGTTGGACCACCTTTGGCAAAGTGATGGCATCGGATCGCTATCAGGACACCTACATCAATTACGCCCAGGCTTTCATTGATTTTGCCCGTGAACAAAAGGTGCTGAATCGACCAGATCCCAGCTTCCACAGCACCCAGCGCATTATCCAGCCCTGAGTGATTGGTTTTAGTCTACCAATTCAATGGCAATATCGCCGATAGGGATGCTGCAACAGGGCAAAAACTCACCTGAACGTACAAAGGCGAGTGGTTCCTGTAAATAGCGAATATCGCCACTAACCAAACGGCAGCGGCAGGCACCACAGTAACCTTGCCGGCACTGGTAGTGAACGTGGAACTTTGCTTGCTCCAGGGCCGTCAGTAGATTGCCCTGGTTGTCATACTCCAAGAGGGTGTCTGAGTTCACCTGCACTTTAGGCATGGTGCTTCACATCAGAGATCGAAATCACCGAAGTCACCTGAATCCACCTGGTTATCAATCTGGCCTACCAGATACGAGCTGATCTCTGCTTCTTGCGGTGCTACCTGCACATTGTCTGATACCAGCCACGCATTGATCCAGGGAATCGGGTTCTGGTTGGTGGAATAAATTGGTTTTAAGCCAATGGCCTGCATGCGGTTGTTGGTGATGTATTCTACGTACTGGCACAAAATATCTTTATTCAGGCCAATCATGGAACCATCTTTGAACAAGTAAGCAGCCCAGGCTTTTTCCTGTTCGGCAGCTTTTTTGAAAATGGCGATTGCATCCTGCTCACACTCTTTGGCGATCTGGCCCATTTCCGGGTCGTCCTCACCAGCGGCGATGATATTGAGCATGTGCTGGGTACCGGTCAGGTGCAGGGCTTCGTCACGAGCAATTAGCTTGATGATTTTGGCATTGCCTTCCATCAACTCGCGCTCGGCAAAAGCAAAGCTGCAGGCAAAACTGACGTAAAAACGAATGGCTTCCAGCACATTGACCGACATCAGACAAAGGTACAGTTTCTTTTTTAGATCGTGCAAACTGACACTTTTGCGCTGACCATTGACGGTATGGTCACCACTGCCACAGAGATTGTACAAATTAAAGGACTCAATCAAGTCATCGTAGTAACGGGTGACATCTTCGGCCCGCTCCATGATGTTCTGATTCAGCATAATGTCATCAAACACCTTGTGTGGCTCGGACGAGATATTGCGCACAATATGGGTGTAGCTGCGGCTGTGAATGGTTTCACTAAAAGCCCAGGTTTCAATCCAGGTTTCCAGCTCTGGTAAGGAGACCAGCGGTAGCAAAGCCACATTGGGCGAGCGGCCTTGTACCGAATCCAGTAAGGTTTGGTATTTCAGGTTGCTTAAGAAAATATGCTTTTCATGCTCTGGCAGGTTTTGAAAGTCGATACGATCTTTGCTGACATCGACTTCCTCCGGACGCCAGAAGAAAGACAATTGCTTTTCAATCAGCTTTTCAAAAATTGGATACTTTTGCTGATCGTAGCGGGAAACATTGACCGGGTTGCCGAAAAACATCGGCTCTTTCATTTGATCATTAATCTCGCGATTAAAGGTGGTGTACGCCATGGCGTGATTCTCTTCCTAAGTCCAATAACCGAAAAAAGCGGGCTTTGTTAAGCCCGCACTACAGATTAAATTTTGCAGGCACCGCCGGCGCAGCTGTCGTCTTCAGCTTCAGGCATGTCTTCCTGCATATCCGAGGCACCATCCCGGGTATTATGGTAGTACAACGTTTTTACCCCAAGCTTGTAAGCTGTCAGTAAGTCTTTTAACAACAGCTTCATTGGCACGCGACCACCGTCAAAGCGGTTAGGATCGTAGTTGGTGTTAGCAGAAATGGTCTGATCAACAAACTTCTGCATAATGCCAACCAGCGCCAGGTAGCCATCGTTGTTTGGCATGTCCCACAACAACTCGTACTGAGCTTTTAGTCGTTCATACTCTGGCACCACCTGCTTTAAAATACCATCTTTACTGGCTTTGACACTGACATGGCCGCGCGGCGGCTCAATACCGTTGGTGGCATTGGATATCTGTGATGAGGTCTCCGATGGCATCAGTGCCGACAGCGTCGAGTTACGCAAGCCAAAGGCCATCACATCCTGACGCAACCGATCCCAGTCCAGTTGCAAAGCTTCCGTGCAGACTTTATCCAGATCTTTCTTGTAGCTGTCGATTGGCATCACGCCTTGCGAGTAGGTGGTTTCATTAAACTTCGGGCAGGGACCAAACTCTTTTGCCAACTGCATCGAGGCTTTAAGTAAGTAATATTGGATGGCTTCAAAGGTACGGTGGGTTAGGCCATTGGCCGAGCCATCGGAGTAACGGACGCCATTTTTAGCCAGGTAGTAGGCATAATTGATTACGCCAACACCTAAGGTACGACGCCCCATAGTGGCATTGCGGGCAGCTGGGATCGGGTAGTCCTGATAATCCAACAGGCTGTCCAGCGCCCGAACTATAAGATCCGACAACTCTTCCAGTTCGTCCAGGTTATCCAGGGCACCGAGGTTGAAGGCCGACAGGGTGCACAGAGCAATTTCGCCTTCTTCATCATTGACGTCGCGCAGTGGTTTGGTTGGTAGGGCAATTTCCAGGCAAAGGTTGCTCTGGCGAACCGGTGCCACTTTGGGATCAAAAGGGCTGTGGGTATTGCAGTGATCAACGTTCTGCAGGTAAATACGGCCAGTACTGGCACGCTCCTGCATAAAGAGGGTGAAAAGCTCAACGGCTTTAATGCGCTTTTTGCGGATACTGTCATCGGCTTCGTACTGCACATACAGCTGCTCGAACTTTTCCTGATCTTCAAAGAATGCATCGTACAAACCTGGCACATCGGACGGGCTGAACAGGGTAATGCTTTCGTCCTTGATCAGACGTTGGTACATCAGACGGTTAAACTGCACGCCATAATCAAGGTGGCGGACCCGGTTTTCTTCCACACCGCGGTTGTTTTTCAAAACCAGCAGGGATTCAACTTCCAAGTGCCACAATGGGAAAAACAAGGTAGCAGCCCCGCCGCGAACCCCACCTTGCGAGCAGCTTTTAACCGCCGTCTGGAAATGCTTGTAAAACGGAATACAACCGGTATGGAACGCTTCGCCGTGACGGATTGGGCTACCTAGCGCCCGGATGCGGCCGGCATTAATACCAATACCAGCCCGCTGACTGACGTACTTAACGATAGCGCTGGCAGTAGCATTGATGGAGTCGAGGCTGTCACCACACTCAATCAGTACGCAGGAGCTAAACTGACGGGTAGGGGTGCGCACACCGGCCATGATAGGCGTAGGTAAGGATAACTTGAATAAAGAGATGGCATCGTAAAAACGGCGCACGTAGCCAAGCCGGGTGTCTTTCGGGTAATTAGCAAACAGACAGGCCGCAACCAGCATGTAGAGGAACTGAGCACTTTCAAAAATCTGACCAGTCACCCTGTTTTGCACCAGATACTTGCCTTCCAGCTGCTTAACCGCAGCGTAGCTGAAATTCAAATCACGGCTATGATCAATAAAGCTGTCCAGCTGCTCCAATTCGGCTTTGCTGTAATCCTGCAGCAAGTGGGCATCGTAGCGGCTACTTTCGACCATTCGTACCACATGGTCGTACAAGGCTGGTGGTTCAAAGCGGCCATAGGCTTTTTTACGCAGATGGAATACAGCCAAGCGTGCCGCCAGATATTGGTAATCCGGTGTATTTTTAGAAATCAGATCAGCCGCTGCTTTGATGATGGTTTCGTGGATGTCTTCAGTTTTGATGCCATCGTAGAATTGGATATGTGATTTTAACTCGACCTGCGATACCGAGACACTTTGCAAACCTTCGGCTGCCCAGGTAATGACACGATGAATTTTATCTAAATCCAATGGCTCCCGCCCGCCATCCCGCTTCGTAACATACAATGTCGTCATGCTGTAGTACCCACTTTGTTGCGTCCATTTAAATTGATGCCGCCGCCAGACTAAGCATTGCTGAGCGCTTGATTATTTTTTCAACCCCTATTGCTGCTTCAATACACAATATATAGGGTTGGCGGCTAACTGGATCACAAGATAGTGTGGATTCGTCGGATTTGCAAGTAACAAAAAACCATAGTTTTGGTACGGGGTTTGCTAAGATTTTTTGGCAATAAGCAGCGAGGCCAAAGCCTGATTGGCTTCGCTGGAATGCAAGTTTTTTTTCGTTGAAAAAAACTATTCTGATCAACCCATCTGACCAGTTAAATAAGCATCAAATCAGCGGTTTTTTCGCCACCACGAAGTAATTCACATCCAAGCCTGGACCCACTTTAAAGCTGTTGTTAAGCGGATTAAAGTGCAGGCCGGTTGCGGCCGTAATGGTAAGACCTGCCTGCTCAACAAAACGCATCAGCTGTGACGGTCGGATAAACTTCGCATATTCATGGGTGCCTCTGGGCACCAGGCGCAGTAAATACTCTGCCCCAACAATGGCCATGGAATAGGCTTTCCAGCTTTTGTTGATGGTTGAAAACACCAGGGTTCCGCCAGGTGCCACTAAATCAGCACAAGCCTGGACTACGGAAGCGGGCTCAGGTACGTGTTCCAGCATTTCCATGCAGGTGACCAGCTCAAACTGGCCTGCGGCAGTTAAGGCAAATTGCTCGGCAGTCGATTGCTGGTAATTGACGCTCACACCCGCCTCCAGTGCATGCAGCCGCGCCACCATCAGGGCTTCGTCTGCCATATCGATACCGGTGACTCTGGCACCGGCCCTGGCCATGCTCTCTGCCAGAATACCGCCGCCACAACCGACATCAATCACCGACTTACCAAACAGACCACCAAGTTGATCACTGATGTAGCCAAGCCGGGTTGGGTTAAGCAGGTGCAAAGGTTTAAATTCGCCATCCGGATCCCACCAACGCGAAGCGATGTCGTTAAACTTGGCAATTTCAGCGGCATCTACATTGCCAGTCAGCGGCTGTGCCGGGGTATCGGACATTAGGGAAGTCTCCAAAAAGTTTTCGCTATTATAAGGCGAAGCACCATCACTGCAAGCAGAGTACCGGCTTCGGTTTACTTTTCGTACAACAGCACCGATCGGCCATGGCAACTGTGATTTTATGTGGTAGAATCCGACGTTGCCCCGCAACTAAGAACTGCGATAAATGCGGGTTATCTCCATGATTTAAGGGAAAAAGCGCGAATATGACTGAGCTGGCAAAAGAAATCGTTCCCATCAATATAGAAGACGAACTGAAGAATTCCTACCTGGACTACGCCATGAGCGTGATCGTCGGCCGAGCGCTGCCGGATGTTCGGGATGGCCTGAAGCCTGTGCATCGCCGAGTTCTTTTTGCGATGAAAGAACTGGGCAATGACTGGAACAAAGCCTATAAAAAATCTGCCCGTGTAGTCGGTGACGTCATCGGTAAATATCACCCGCATGGTGACAGCGCCGTATACGACACCATCGTCCGGATGGCTCAACCATTTTCCTTGCGTTACATGCTGGTCGATGGCCAGGGTAACTTTGGCTCCATTGATGGCGACTCTGCAGCCGCAATGCGTTACACCGAAGTACGGATGGCACGTATTGCCCATGAGCTGTTGGCTGACCTTGATAAAGAAACGGTCGACTTCGTACCGAACTACGATGGCACCGAACAAATTCCCGGCGTGTTACCAACCCGCTTACCCAATTTGTTGATCAATGGTTCCTCCGGCATAGCGGTCGGTATGGCCACCAATATTCCGCCACACAACTTAACAGAAGTGATTGATGCCTGTCTGGCTCTGATTGCCAACCCTGAGATCAGCATTCCTGAATTGATGCAGTTGATCCCAGGTCCTGATTTTCCAACGGCTGCCATTATTAACGGCCGCAAAGGCATCGAAGAAGCCTACCGCACCGGCCGGGGTAAAATTTACATTCGCGCCCGCACTGAAATTGAAACCGATGAGAAAACCGGCCGCGAAACCATTATTGTTAACGAGCTGCCATATCAGGTCAATAAAGCCCGCTTGATAGAAAAAATCGCCGAACTGGTGAAAGAAAAGCGGATTGAAGGCATATCTGCCCTGCGCGATGAGTCCGATAAAGACGGTATGCGCATTGTGATTGAGCTTAAACGCGGCGAGTCCAGTGATGTGATGCTGAATCACCTCTACACCAATACCCAGATGCAAACCGTGTTTGGTATCAATATGGTAGCACTGGATCAGGGCCAGCCAAAGATCCTTGGCCTGAAGCAAATGCTGGAATGCTTCGTGCTGCACCGCCGTGAAGTGGTAACCCGCCGTACTGTCTATGATTTACGCAAAGCACGCGACCGGGCCCATATCTTGGAAGGTCTGGCCATTGCGCTGGCCAACATCGATGAAATCATCGAGCTGATTAAAACCTCCAACAGCCCAGCAGAGGCGAAAGTTGGCCTGACGGAGCGCAGCTGGCAGCTGGGCAGTGTCAGTGCCATGCTGGAGCGTGCAGGGCAGGATGCAGCCCGGCCAGAATGGCTGGAGGCACACTTCGGCATTCGTGATGGCTACTACTACTTGACCGAGCAGCAGGCTCAGGCAATTTTGGACCTGCGCTTGCACAAACTGACTGGCCTGGAGCATGAAAAGATCCTGGCTGAGTACAAAGATCTGCTGGAGCTGATTGCCGAATTGTTGCACATTCTGGCCAGTTCAGAGCGTTTGATGGAAGTGATCTGCGAAGAGCTGCATGCTGCCAAAGAGCAGTATGGCGATGCCCGTCGTACAGAAATTCTGGAAAACGAGCTGGATATCAACTTGGAAGATTTGATCACCGAAGAAGACGTGGTGGTGACCTTATCGCACCTTGGCTACGCCAAGTATCAGCCGCTGACGGATTACGAAGCGCAGCGCCGTGGTGGTAAAGGCAAAGCTGCCACCAAAGTAAAAGATGAAGACTTCGTTGACCAACTGCTGGTGGCCAGCACACACGATACCATTTTGTGTTTCTCGGATCGTGGTCGACTGTACTGGTTGAAAGTGTATCAGTTACCGCAAGCCAGCCGCATCTCCCGTGGCAAGCCGATTGTTAATATACTGCCACTGGAAGCGGAAGAGCGCATTACGGCCATTCTGCCAGTACGTGAGTACGAGGAAGGCAAGTTTGTCTTTATGGCGACGGCTAAGGGCACTGTGAAGAAAACCCCATTAACCGATTACTCTCGGCCACGTAGCAATGGCATCATTGCTGTGAACCTGAATGAAGGCGATCAACTGATTGGTGTTGGCCTGACCGATGGCAACAGCGAAATCATGCTGTTCTCAGACGATGGCAAGGTAGTCCGCTTTGATGAGAGCCAGGTGCGTGCCATGGGCCGGACCGCTACCGGTGTTCGCGGTATCAAACTGCGTGAAAACGGCTCAGTGGTCTCCTTGATCATACCTCAGGGTGAAGGTGCTGTACTGACGGTTACCGAGAACGGCTACGGCAAGCGAACAGCCCTTGAGGAGTACCCAGCCAAGAGCCGGGCAACCCAAGGCGTTGTCTCTATCAAGGTGTCGGATCGTAACGGGCTGGTGGTTGGTGCTGTACAGGTGAATGAGTCCGATGAAATTATGCTGATCTCCAATAAAGGCACCCTGGTGCGCACCCGGGTACACGAAGTGTCGGAGGTCGGTCGTAATACACAGGGCGTCATTCTGATCCGTACCTCAGACGATGAATCTGTGGTAGGTGTGCAGCGCATCGATGAAATTGAAGAGCAAGAGTTGCCCGCTGATGAAGCAGAGGTAGCCGAAAACAGTGCTGATACAGGCACAACGCCGGACCAAGCGGCGGATGACGAACAGGTATAACACTCAAATGAACGAGCGCAGCAGCGCTCGTTTCTGTTTCAGTAAAGAGTGTGGAGTAAGAACACAGCATGACCACCTATAATTTTTGTGCCGGTCCGGCTATGTTGCCGGTTGAAGTAATGCAACAAGCACAAGCTGAACTTATCAATTGGCAGCAGCATGGCTGCTCCGTGATGGAAGTCAGTCATCGCAGTAAATCATTTATGGCGATGGCAGCAAAAGCGGAGCAGGATTTACGGGATTTGTTGTCGATTCCAGACAATTACAAAGTACTTTTCATGCACGGCGGTGGCCGGGGGCAGTTCTCCGCTGTTCCATTGAATTTGCTAAGCAAGGATGGTGAGGCCGATTATGTCGTGTCGGGTTCCTGGTCCAAAGCTGCGGTCGAAGAAGCGCAAAAGTTTGGCAAGGTGCGCACGCTGGATATTCGCAGTAACAATGATGGTCAACGTAGTTTGCTTGCGCCTACAGAGTGGGATATTAATCCAAAAGCGGATTATGTGCATTTCTGCCCGAATGAAACCGTCGATGGCCTGGAGTTCACAGAGTTACCGAAGACCGGAGTGCCACTTGTCGCCGATTTGTCTTCTACCATATTATCCCGGCCGATTGATGTCAGTCGTTTTGGTTTAATCTATGCCGGCGCGCAGAAGAACATTGGCCCGTCGGGCCTTACCCTGGTTATTGTGCGCGAGGACCTACTGGAGCGTGGCAGCGGCAAAGCCATTCCTTCCATCATGGACTATGCACTGACCGCCAGTAACGACAGCATGTTTAATACGCCACCTACCTTCGCATGGTACCTGGCAGGCCTGGTGTTTCAGTGGTTAAAGCACAAAGGCGGTGTCGCAGCGATGGCTCGACACAATCAAGCCAAAGCAGAGCGTTTGTATCAGTTCATTGACCAGAGTGCTTTTTACCGCAACGATGTGGCCGTGGCGTGCCGCTCTTGGATGAATGTGCCTTTTATGCTGGCTGATGACAGTCTGAATGATCGCTTTGTTAAGGAAGCAGAAACCAGCGGCTTGCTGGCACTCAAAGGCCACCGACTGGTAGGGGGCATGCGCGCCAGTATATACAATGCTATGCCGATGGCAGGGGTAGAAGCGCTGATTACCTTTATGCAGGCTTTTGAACGGAGTCACGGATGAGCACCTTAACACTACAACCGATCCAGCGGGTAGAAGGTACCGTCCACCTGCCGGGCTCAAAAAGTATTTCCAACCGGGTACTGCTACTGGCGGCAATGGCCGAGGGGCAAACCCGCATCACCAACCTGCTGGATAGCGATGACATTCGCCATATGCTCAATGCACTGCAAGCGCTTGGCGTTAGTTATCAATTGCGTGCAGATCGCACCGAGTGTGTGGTGGATGGTTTAGCGGGTTTCTTTCAGTGTGCTGTCCCGGTAGAGTTGTTTTTAGGCAATGCTGGCACGGCCATGCGGCCGTTAACGGCGGCGCTGGCAGCCTCCAATGTAACAGCGCACTTAAAAGGTGAGCCGCGTATGTACGAGCGGCCGATTGGTCATCTGGTAGAGGCCTTGCAGCAATGGCAGGCGGATATTGAGTACGAAAAGGAGCCGGGGTTTCCTCCACTGACCATTCGTGGCCAGGCGCTGCAGGGCGGGCTGGTCCGGGTCAATGGCAGCATCTCCAGCCAGTTTTTGACGGCTTTGCTGATGATTGCGCCCATGCTAAGCGGAGACAGTACCATCGAGATTGTTGGGGAGCTGGTATCTAAACCATACATCGATATTACCCTGGCGCTGATGCAGCGCTTTGGTGTGGATGTACAAAACGACGACTATCAACGCTTCGTTGTCCGCGGCAACCAACGCTATCAAAGCCCGGGAAGTATCTTGGTTGAAGGCGATGCTTCATCAGCCTCGTATTTTTTAGCGGCCGCGGCTATTCGTGGTGGCACCGTAACGGTTACCGGCATTGGTAAGAATGCTGTGCAAGGCGATATTCACTTTGCCGACGCGCTGGCTGAAATGGGGGCAGATGTGGAGTGGGGCGAGGACTTTATTTCAGTAACGCGTAATCAGTTGCGTGGTATCGATAAAGATTTCAATGCCATTCCAGATGCGGCTATGACCATCGCGACCACGGCGCTATTTGCCAAAGGACCAACCTGCATCCGCAATGTCTACAATTGGCGGGTAAAAGAGACCGACCGGCTTGCTGCAATGGCCACTGAGTTGAAAAAAGTCGGGGCAGAGGTCGAGGAAGGTCAGGATTATCTGAAAATAACCCCTCCAGCCCGACTGCAGCATGCCAGAATTGCCACCTACGATGATCATCGCATGGCGATGTGTTTTTCACTGGTTGCCCTAAGCGATACTCCGGTTACCATCGAAGATCCTGACTGTACCCGTAAAACCTTTCCAAACTACTTTAGTTTGTTTCAATCGCTTTCACGTTAGTTTTTCTGCATTTCAAATGCTTAGGTCTTGGTCTTAACCAGGACCTAAGCGGTTTGTTTAAAAACTTCACAGGCTTTTTGCCATGAAAGCTTGTATACTACCGCGCTGAAATTCGAGATAAGATCCTGGAGGCTTGAATGCAACAAGACGCTGCTGTCATTACCATTGATGGTCCAAGTGGCTCCGGAAAAGGCACCCTTAGTCGCTTGCTGGCGCAGAAGCTGGGATGGCATTTTCTGGATAGCGGTGCCATTTACCGGGTACTGGCGCTTGCTGCGATTCATCATCAAATCGACCCAGAAGATGAAGATGCGGTCCAACCCCTGGCAGCTCACTTGGATGTGCAATTTGACACCGATGAAGACGGTGATGTCAAAATTATTCTGGAAGGTGAGAATGTTAGCTCTACTATCCGCACTGAAGAAGTGGGTGCTGTGGCTTCAAAAGTAGCTGCCTTACCCAGGGTGCGTGAAGCCTTATTACGTCGTCAGCGGGCATTTCGTGAAGCACCAGGTTTGGTCGCCGATGGTCGTGATATGGGGACCGTGGTGTTCCCACAAGCCAAGGTTAAAATATTTTTAACAGCAAGTGCTGAAGTTCGCGCCGAGAGACGCTTTTTGCAGTTGAAAAATAAGGGGTTCGATGTTAAAATCGGCGACCTTTTGCACGATATCCAGGCAAGGGATGAACGCGATACCAATCGAGCTACGGCTCCGCTGGTAGCCGCCGAAGATGCCCTGATGTTGGATTCGTCGGATAAAGACATTACCCAGGTGTTGGATGAAGTCTATCAGTATGCCAAGAGCAAGCTGTAACTCGCCTGATTTCTGAGTGAAAATCCCGCGCTACGGAACCGGCCGGGACAAACTGGTAACCCCACTGCACAGGATGTAATGTGGAGCAAAGCAAATAGTTGAAAACAAACCTATGACTGAAAATTTTGCACAATTATTTGAGGAAAGCCTCAAAGCCATCGAAACTCGCCCGGGCGCCATTGTAAAAGGCACCGTTGTTGCTGTACTGAAAGACGTCGTTATGGTTGACGCTGGTCTGAAGTCTGAAGCAGCAATCCCAGTCGAGCAATTCAAGAACAGCAGTGGCGAGCTTGAAGTGAATGTCGGCGACATCATCGACGTTGCTCTGGACGCTATCGAAGACGGTTTTGGTGAAACTCTGCTGTCTCGCGAAAAAGCGAAGCGTCATGAGTCATGGCTGCGCCTGGAAAAAGCCTGTGAAGACAAAGAAACTGTACACGGTGTGATCACCGGTAAAGTGAAAGGTGGCTTCACGGTTGAAGTTGATGGTATTCGTGCATTCCTGCCTGGTTCTCTGGTTGATGTCCGTCCGGTACGTGACACGCTGCACCTGGAGAACAAAGAGCTAGAATTCAAAGTAATCAAGCTGGATCAAAAGCGCAACAACGTGGTGGTTTCACGTCGTGCCGTGATCGAGTCTGAGAACAGCGCAGAGCGCGAGCAACTGCTGGAAAACCTGGAAGAAGGTATGGAAGTCAAAGGTATCGTTAAGAACCTGACTGACTACGGTGCTTTCGTTGATCTGGGCGGCGTTGACGGCCTGCTGCACATCACTGACATGGCCTGGAAGCGTGTGAAGCATCCAAGCGAAATCGTGAATGTTGGTGACGAAATCCCTGTGAAGGTACTGAAGTTTGACCGTGAGAAGCAGCGTGTTTCTCTGGGTCTGAAGCAAATGGGCGAAGATCCGTGGGCAGCTATCGCTTCACGTTACCCTGAAGGTGCTAAAATCACTGGTCGCGTAACCAACCTGACTGACTACGGCTGCTTCGTGGAAATCGAAGAAGGCGTTGAAGGTCTGGTACACGTGTCTGAGATGGATTGGACCAACAAGAACATCCACCCATCCAAGGTTGTGAACCTGGGTGACTCTGTGGAAGTAATGGTACTGGAAATTGACGAAGAGCGTCGTCGTATTTCTCTGGGCCTGAAGCAGTGCAAACCAAACCCATGGGAAGAGTTTGCTAAAGGCTTCAACAAGAACGACCGCGTCAGCGGTAAGATCAAGTCAATCACGGACTTTGGTATCTTTATCGGTCTGGACGGTGGTATCGACGGCCTGGTTCACCTGTCTGACATCTCTTGGAATGCCACTGGCGAAGAAGCCGTTCGTGAGTTCAAGAAAGGTGACGAAGTACACGCTGTTGTACTGCAAGTTGACCCAGAGCGCGAGCGTATTTCTTTAGGTATCAAACAACTGGATGACGATCCATTCAATAACTACCTTGCTGACAACAAGAAAGGTGCTATTGTTAAAGGTGAAGTGACCGCTGTTGATGCCAAAGGCGCAACCGTTTCACTGGAAGGTGGCGTTGAAGGCTACGTCCGTGTGTCTGATATCGCTCGTGAGCGCATCGAAGATGCAACTTCTGCTCTGAAAGTAGGTGAAGAAGTTGAAGCTCGCCTGATGGGTGTGGATCGCAAAAACCGTGTGATCAGCCTGTCAATCCGTGCGAAAGACGAAGCGGAAGAAAAAGAAGCTCTGGATAGCATCAATAAGCAGGAAGAAACTGACTTTGGTGCCAATGCCATGGCTGAAGCCTTTAAAGCTGCTCAAAAAGATCAGTAATTAGGCTGTGACTGTGGGCTGGCTGCATGGTCAGCCCACATTATGACCGTTAGGAGTTAGTATGACGAAATCTGAATTGATAGAGAAAATGGCAACGGATTTTCCTCATATCCAGGTCAAGGATATGGAGTCATCGGTCAAAGAAATTCTGGAGCAAATGGTGCACTCGCTGGCTTCCAACGAACGCATCGAAATTCGTGGTTTTGGTAGTTTTTCGCTGCATTACCGTGCCCCCCGTATTGGCCGCAATCCAAAAACCGGCGAGCGTGTCGACTTGGATGGCAAGTACGTTCCGCACTTTAAACCAGGTAAAGAGCTACGCGACAGAGTAAAAGACAACATACGTTAAACTGTGCTTGCTTTACGACCTTGTGCCATGGAGTGAACCTTGGTTAATCTTGTTTATGCTGTTGTAATCGCAATTGTGATGGTTGCTGGTTTTTTATTCGGAGCAGCAAATCAGCAACAGGTTGAACTTGATCTTTTGTATACACAGTATCAACTTCGGCTGGTCGATGTCGCCGTCTTGTTTCTTTTACTGGGTTTGCTTACAGGTTTTTTGCTTACCATCGTATTTCGCATACGCCGCCGGTTGAAAAAGCGCAACCAGCAGCCTTCCTCGACGTCCTGATCCATGCTAGAGCTTTTGTTTCTGCTACTGCCTGTCGCTGCTGCTTATGGTTGGTTTATGGGCCGAAACAGTGTAAAGCATCAGGAACTGAAAGATCGTACTAACATCACCAAAAACTTATCGTCCGGTTTAAACTTTCTACTCACTGATCAAGAAGATAAAGCCATTGAGCAACTATTGCACTTGCTCGACATCGAAGCTGCTACCATCGACACTTATTTGGCACTGGCCAATTTATTTCGTCGCCGTGGTGATTGGGACAAAGCCATCCGCATTCATGAGAAGCTGCATCAACTGAAATTACCGAAGGTCCAGGCGCAACAAATTCAATACGAGTTGGCTAAAGATTACCAATCGGCCGGCTTGTACGACCGGGCCGAAAAGCTGCTGGTTCCTCTGATACGGCAAGAGGTATTGCGTGAATTGGCATTAAAGCACTTGGTAGCACTTTATATCAGTACGCACGAGTGGGGAAAAGCCCTGCAATTACGCGATGCGGTTGAGCAAACAAGCTCTGGGAGTTTACGTCTGGCGTTGGCCAACATCGGTTGTGAGCAGCAACAGCAGGCCGAGCCTGAACAAGCGCGTGCGGTTTATCAACAGCTCGTCGCGAGCTATCCTAAAGCAATCCGCCCCAGGTTTGAGTTGGCCCGGGTAGCGCTGGCACAACAAAAGCCAGCACAGGCGTTTTCATTATACAAAGCTATCCTGCTGGAAAAGCCGCAATGGAGTGCCGATATTCTTCCTCTGGCGAAACAATGCCAGCTACCGGATGAGGACTGGTATCAGTTATTATCTCAGCTTAGCCATAAGCACAATAACATCAGTGCTCATATTGAATTGGCCTGCTGGTTGCTTGAGCAAGGCTCCGACAAAGCTGCGGAACAACTGTTACTGGAAAAGCTGCAGCAGCAGCCAAATATTCGTTTATTTAAAGCCCTGTTAGAACAGCGCAAGCAGGGCTCAAAAGCTGCGGCAGAAGTACTGGATTCAGTGACCGAATTAGTCGCCAATTATTTGAATAAAAAAGTATTATATAGTTGCCGGAACTGTGGTTTTAAAACCCGGCAACACTACTGGTTGTGCCCATCCTGTCAGCAATGGGAGACGGTGGAGCCAATCAGTGGCATCGATGGTCGTTAAACAGGAGTTCCCATGTCTTCTCTTAGCCCGGTGTTGGTTGCACTGGATTTTGCCGAGCAACCAGCGGCGCTAAATTTTGTCAGCCAACTGGACCCCAGCTTGTGCCGCTTGAAAGTTGGCAAAGAAATGTTCACTCACTTTGGACCTGCTTTTGTGCAACAGTTGCACCAACGGGGCTTTGATGTCTTCCTTGATTTAAAATTTCACGATATCCCAAATACGGTCGCTAAAGCAGTAGCGGCTGCTGCAGATCTTGGTGTCTGGATGGTGAATGTGCACGCAAGCGGTGGTGGTCGGATGATGGAATCTGCTGCTCAAAGTTTACTATCTTTTGGTGCTGATAAGCCGTTGCTGATTGCTGTGACGGTTTTAACCAGTATGGAGCAAAGAGATCTTCTGGAAATTGGTATCGAGCAAACGCCAGAGCAGCAAGTGATGCGCCTGGCCGCTCTGGCGAAAAACTCTGGCCTGGATGGTGTGGTCTGCTCAGCGCAAGAAGCCAGTTTGCTCAAGCAAAAACTGGGGCAGGGCTTTCGCTTGGTCACACCTGGCATTCGTCCGGCCGGTAGCAGCCAGGATGATCAGCGCCGAATAATGACACCAAGCGAAGCAAAAGCTGTCGGGGTCGATTACATGGTAATTGGCCGGCCCATCACCAAAGCAGCTGATCCAGCTGCAGCCTTGCAGGCTATACTGAACGAATTGAATCAACAATAAGCTAAACTGCTTGATAACACATTGTCTAAATTAGGGGAGGGGACCTTAGCGCGTGGAAGCCATTAATCTAACCATCCTCGTCATCGGTGTATTATTTTTAATTAGCATCGTGGCAACCCTGATATCTTCGCGAATCGGGGCCCCAATCCTATTGGTTTTCCTAATTATTGGCATGCTGGCCGGTGAGCAAGGGTTAGGCGGCATCACTTTTAATAACCCACAAGTCGCATTTTTGATTGGCTCCATCGCTCTGGTGATTATTCTGTTTGATGGCGGTATGCGGACCCATCCGGAGCGCTTCCGGGTAGCTTTAGCACCTGCTGCTATGCTAGCTACCCTAGGGGTCGTAGTTACCTGTACTGTGACCGGTCTTGCTGCGGCCTGGATTCTAGGCTTGCATTGGCTGCAGGGTTTACTGCTGGGTGCCATTTTAAGCTCGACCGATGCTGCGGCAGTATTCTCCATCTTCCAATCCCGTGGTATCCGCATCAAGGACCGGGTGGCGTCTACGTTAGAAATTGAATCCGGTAGCAATGACCCAATGGCTGTGATGCTCACTATCACCCTTGTTGGTGTGCTGGCCGAGTACACAGCATTGGATTGGTCGGTTCTGATCGTGTTTTTAAAACAAGCCATTATAGGTGGTGCAGTCGGGTATGGAGCAGGGCGCCTGTTCGTGTTTTTATGCCGTAAATTACCACTCAGCTTTGCATTTTTTCCCTTAATGGCTGTGGCTTGCTGTATCTCTGTCTATGCCGTAACGACACAGTTTGAAGGAAGCGGCTTCCTCGCAGTGTACTTAATGGGCTATTTCGTTGGCAATGCCCGATTGCCACAAGTACTCTATATCCTGCGGGTACACGATGGCCTGGCCTGGCTGAGCCAAATTGTGATGTTCTTGATGCTCGGCTTGTTGGTGGTACCCAGTCAGCTGCTGGATCATCTGCTGCCGGCACTGGCTATTGCAGGTGTGCTTATTTTTATTGCCCGCCCGTTAGCTGTCTTGCTGAGCCTGATCCCATTTCATTTTCCAGCCAAAGATCAGCTTTTTATTAGCTGGGTAGGTCTTCGTGGTGCTGTACCTATTATTCTGGCATTATTTCCCTGGTTGGCAGGCGTACCGGATGAGCACCTGTACTTTAATGTCGCCTTTGTCATTGTGATTGTCTCCCTGGTGTTTCAAGGTTGGAGCATTTCACCTGTTGCGCGTTGGCTGAAACTGGAAGTCCCCAAGGAGTCTGGACCGGATCAAACCATGCCACTGGACGCTATTGCCAGCAATGAAGTAATTGAAGTTGTATCCTTTACTTTAAAAGGCGATTCGCCAATGCTGGATAAGCAATGGCAGGACTTCACGGTGCCACACAGTGCGGAGTTTTTAGGTGTCATACGCGATGGTGAATGGCTATTAAGCCGTGACAACCCGGTGTTTAAGCTAAAAGATAGTGTGCTGGTATTGTGCAAAATGGCAGATGTTCCCGACATCAGTACTGTGCTGGCCAGTGCAGCCAGCAGCCGTACTATGACAGCCAGTGATTTCTTTGGTGATTTTGTACTGAATGCGCAAATTACACTGGATGAACTGGACGCATTCTACAGCATCACGTTACCGGAGCATGAAAGCCATGTAACACTGGCCGATTACATCACTGAGCGTTTTCACCGTCGCGTGGTGGTCGGTGACCAGGTAAAACTGGATGCGCTGGTGCTGACAGTGCGTCAGCTGGACGACCATGGCAATGTTAAACTAGTGGGGATAAAGCCGAGTGACAGCTGAGCTTTCAAGCGTATTTAAATGGATTGCAGCGCTGAAAACTCAATGTCGTAGAGCAAAATGTCAAAAGTACCCGTGGTTTTATCAGCCAGCATAATGCTGATCTGATACACATCGGCAAAGTGAAGTACCGGCATATTTGCTACCGCACGGCCACGAAACTGGCCATTGAAATCCCGGGCCGAAAATTCATAACTGGCTTTGCCGGGTTGACTATTAAAGTGCGCGACATAAGCAACACCGTCAGGGATAAACGGTGTTTTAAGGCGCAACTGATAGCGACGGCCATCGGCGGCTAATTGCAATCTGATCTGCTGGAAGTTCAAAGCAGGCAATGGCTGCTTTAAATTAAATTGCGCCGAGGCAAAACCACCATTATTCGCCAATGATAGATGGCCACTAAAGCGCAGCGCCGTTGTTTCCGCTGCCTGCAAAGTCCCACGCGAACGACCACCCATAACCGTATCATGCACCAATTGCACATAACTAAAGTCATTAGCGCAGGCAAATTGCAAACGCACGGCACCAGGTTCATTAGGATGTACGGACAGCAAAATACTTTCCGCCTGCAAAGCAGTACAAACCCACAGCCCGGTCAGGGCAAACCATCGAAGCAAAAGTGTCATGGCAGTAGTGCTCCGGCATTGTGTATTCCTGTGATTAGGTACTTCATTTATACGAAGCACATCAAGCTTTGGACCGATCTAGCCAATAAACAGGCTTAGTCCCCTTCAAATGAAATATCCCATAATGTATATTATGTTAAATTGCATGCTAAAGGTTGTTTTATACAGGCAACTAAACCTAACCACCCTAATCATAAAACTGATAGCGGCCCTCAGCCCTTATTGCTTGCAGTGCTTGTTGGAAAGCCTGATGGTGTTCAGCGTAGCGCCCGGTTCTGGAAATGGCGATATGGGCTTCAAAGTTGGGTTGGTAATCCTGCGGAGCTAACACCAGGGTTTCTCGATAGCGTGGATTGGCTACAATATAACCCAACGTGACATGTTCCGGTCCAATCACCACGTCGGTTTGCTGAAAATACAACATCGCCAGCGCATCGTCCATGCTGGCAACACTTTTCAGCTGATGGCCCTTTTCCTGATATCGTTCACGAAGATTGGCGGAATAAAGCCTCCCTTCAATTAAGGTAATCCTTAGCTTTGTTTTGTTCTCAATAGGATTGGCTTTGTGAACAAACCAACTTTCCGGGCGAGCAGAGTCGTAGGGTATCAGCAAGAACAACCGGTCACGTTCTTTGCTGAATAGTAAGCCTGCAACAACATCTACCTGCCCTCGCTCTAATTGCTGCAAACATCGATTTATGGGTGTTGGTACCGTGTATTCCAGCCGCATATTTAAGCGTGCAGCCAGATCACGCATCAAATCGACCTCGATACCGCGCGGTTCCGTGTTGGCCTGGTAAACCGTTCGGTTTGGTAAATGCCCAAGACACCAAATCAAGACTGCCTGCTCAGCCAATGTTTTTATGGAAAACAGGATGAGACAAAAGAAAATAAAGATTCTTTTAAGCACAACCGAGCTCCGTTACTGCTCCACCAACTTAATTAGTATAGCCAAAGGGACGTAAACTGATGCTTTATTGCGTTCGTATCCCTGTCTGATATCATCCCTATTGTCTTTCCAGAATTTTTTTACAGGCGCTACTGGTGAAATTTAGTATTATCATTCCTGCTTATCAGGCCGGGGCAACTCTGGAGCGTTGCTTACAAAGTCTTGCTGCACAAAGTATTTCTGACTTTGAAATAGTACTGGTTGCGGATGATAACAATGATTATGAACCCTTGGGCAGTTCGTTTGGCTTGAACATCCGTTACCTTCGAACAGCAACTCCACGTTCAGGCCCCTCAGTGGCACGAAACCTTGGGCTTGATGCTGCTCAAGGGGATTATGTCTGTTACCTGGATGCTGATGATTGTTTCTCCGATAACCGTTTAGCCTCTTTTTATAAAGCATTACAACGCCATAAGCTGGTTGGTGACTACCCACTGACTTTTGATGCTCATGGAGAGCGCATTCCAGCCTATTTGTCAGAGGATAAATCGCTTGGCTTAGCTGACTTTTTACGGTTAAATTTTCCGGTTAAAGTTGCACACTCAAACCAAAAAAATTTACGATTTGATGAGACTGTCCGCTTTGCCGAAGATACTTTGTTTAATGCCCGTGCTATTTGCTTTTTTAACGCCTCGCTTTATGTGCTGGCAGACACTAGTTATCACTACTATTTAAGCCCAACCTCATTAACCAGCCAAAGTTTTAAAGTGATAGAGCAAGGTTATACAGAGTTGCTTAGCCGAGTACCCCGGATAATTGAAGCAAGTGAACAACAAAAGCAGTTGATTTATCAACAATTCTGGCTAAAACGCGCATTGAACAAAGTGTTCTTTGATTATGTCGCAGAGTTTGGCCCCTGCTCATTTCCTGTGTTTTCTAAAAAACTTGGAGCTCAACCATGAATCAGGATAGTACCAAGCTGCATGCTCCCGCTTGGGTGAAATTGATTTCCTTGTTGTTGTTGGTAGCAGCTTTTATGTTGGCCGCCTGGGTTGTTGTGCAGTACATGGATAAGAACCGCCATGACTGGATCCTGGTAGCCATTTCCCTGGCACAAATTGCATTAACAGGTATTGTCTTTTTATTGATTTATTTCTTCTCTGAGCGCGATCACTCCACGGCGTCACTTCGCAAGATGTCTGATAAGTTTATCTCTGAGGAGGTAAAGCGCTCACTGGAAAAAATTGAGCTTCATTTCGTCAACAATCAATGCCCTCAGATCGAGGTAGATAAAAACTGGACCGGTATTTTTGGCAAAAACATCCAAATACGCTGTGGGGATTATTTGGCATACCTGTGGGTAGGCATTAATGTGAATAAAATCTGGTGCATCTACACGTTCGAGGATTTTACGAATGGGCAGGATCCTTCAGGTGATCAGCTTCGCAATAAGCTTAAAGCAACACTGGATGGCGCCGAACAAACCGGCTATCACGTGAATATCACCTACCTTTGCCCTAGCGAACAAAATCAGCTAAAAGGAGCCTTCTCTGTTTGGGCTACAATAGCGGATAAAGAGCACCCGCATATGTTATCTAATGCCCACAGGCGATTGTTCTTTGCCAATGATATTGCGATGATGACACACTCCATGCTCAATACCGCCTATCGGGAGCATGTCTTCCCAAGCCTTGAACACCGGCCTAAACCATTGTAAAGCTGACATATATCGCTTAGAAATCTGCCTCAGATCAAACATACCCCGGACTTCCTGCTCTATAATGAAAGTCTACAACAGGGGGTATCTGTGGCAGAAAACAAACCATCAAGCATCAAGCAACGGGCTGGTATCTTACGAGGTGACACC
The DNA here is from genome assembly GCF_900107845.1 of Alkalimonas amylolytica. Taxonomy (GTDB): domain Bacteria; phylum Pseudomonadota; class Gammaproteobacteria; order Enterobacterales; family Alteromonadaceae; genus Alkalimonas; species Alkalimonas amylolytica. The sequence continues at coordinate 7,661 of NZ_FNRM01000012.1, read as the reverse complement.
CTGGCGGATCTTGCGCCGGCAGCGATCGCAGAAGAAACCAGTAAACAGAAAATGAGCGGTGCCCAGGCCTCTTTGGAGGTGGTATTGCGGGACATCTCTGAGCGCAGCAATGCGACGATAAATGATCAATCGGTAGACGAGCTAAGCACTCAGCTACAATCCATCGTGCAAGGGGCATCGCCGGATGATGTGGCTTTATTGCGTAAAGTTCTGCTGCGTGAAGAGTTTGAAAAAACTGCCAACCTTGATGCTGGCTCGGATGATGAACTGCTACCCGACTGGCAGGAAAGCCCCTACCCTTATAAAAACCGCCTGCGCCGCAAAAGCTATGAAAAGCAAAAATACAACCTGCAAGTGGAACTGCTGAAATTGCAACACTGGGTGAAGGAAACTGGTGCCCGGGTAGTGATTTTGTTCGAAGGCCGCGATGCCGCGGGTAAAGGCGGTACCATTAAACGTTTTATGGAGCATTTAAACCCCCGGGGTGCCCGGGTGATTGCACTGGAAAAACCCACTCGGGCAGAACAAGGCCAGTGGTATTTTCAGCGCTATGTGCAGCATCTGCCAACGGCTGGTGAAATCGTGTTGTTTGACCGCTCCTGGTACAACCGTGCTGGGGTTGAGCGGGTGATGAACTTTTGCAGTGCCGATGAGTACCATGAATTTATTCGCCAGGCGCCTGGTTTTGAGCAAAATCTGGTTCGCTCTGGTATGCATCTGATTAAATTCTGGTTCTCAGTCACCCGAGACGAGCAAAAGCGCCGTTTTGTCGAACGTGAGTCGCACCCGCTGAAACAATGGAAACTAAGCCCAATTGACCGGGCATCCCTTGATAAATGGGATGATTATACCAAGGCGAAAGAAGCCATGTTTTTGCATACCGATACGGCTGAAGCGCCCTGGATTGTTGTGAAATCCGACTGCAAAAAAAGAGCCCGGCTTAATGCGATGCGCTATGTGCTTAGCCAGTTTGACTATCCCAATAAAGATCTTAAACGGCTTGGCCACATGGATTCATTAATTGTAAGCCGAGCCACCACGCATCGGGTACTGCCCTGATACAGCGGCAACGATTAAGCTGGAATATCTGTTGCCAAACCAGCTCGAAATAACTGCAGCAGCTCCGGATCGGTAATGCCATTCACAATGAACTGGATGGCAATGCAGAACATCAAAAAGCCCATGATCTTGGTCATGGCATGAGTGCCGTTGACACCTAGCAGGCTGTGCAATCTACCAGACAACCGTAAAGTCAGCAGCACAATGGCTGCCAGGAGCAAAATACCAATAAAAATACCCAAATACTGCCACCAGGCCGTCGATAATGTCGCAAGACTGATGGTCACAGCGATGGAGCCAGGCCCACTCAAACTCGGCATGGCCAGTGGAAAAAAGGAAATATCGTCTTTTTTGCGGCTTTCTCGCTTTTCATCCGGCGTTAAATCCACCGTGTCTGGTGGATACAGCATGCGAAAAGCCACCCGGCCAATCAGAATGCCGCCGGCAATACGCACGCCAGGCAGCGAGATACCGAAAAAATTCATGATCAAGCTACCGGCTACCAAAAAAGTAGTCAAAATACCGACCATATAAAGCACACCACGCAATGCTTGCTCGTTACGAGTGCGTTGATCATAACCTTCGGTAATGGCGAGGAAGAGTGGCGCTGTACTGAATGGATTGACGATGGGCAGCAAGGCTGCCACCGTTATAATAGTGAGTTCAAACATCACAAGCTCCGGATTATGCTGTAACCGGGCTTGGGATTACTTCTGATAACGGCGTACCAGAATAACTAGCCCGATAGTAAGGATAACCGCAGGCAACAACCAAAACAGCTCGTTCATACCTAAATCCTTGTTCTGTATTATTGGTTACTGATTGTATCGAATTTAGGTTCTAAAGCAAGCTGGCATTTTGCTAAGATACTGTGAAAACAAGCAATTGGGAAAACACATGCCTTGGCGTTTTTGGTTGTTGGCTCTGTGCTGCTGGCCTTTGCTACTTTGGCAAGGAAAGCGGGTTCGTGCTCTGGCTTTACGCTTACCAGAGGCAAGCGGTGAGCGTGCTGGCTTAATGGGACAAGGGCCACAGCAACAATTACTGATTTGCGGTGACTCCGCAGCAGCCGGTGTGGGTTGCGATAATCAACAACAAGCCTTGTCTAGTCAACTGGTTGAATTACTTTCAAAACAAGCCGGAATTCACTGGCGACTGCAGGCTCAAACCGGTATCAACAGTGCTGAGCTTCGGCAGCGGTTGCAGGAGCTTGAAGCACAACGGCTGGACTGGGTTATTGTATCCATAGGGGTCAATGATGTGACCGGGCTCTGCTCAGACCGGCAATTTAGCGTTCGTATTCATGCTTTAATGCAGGTGATAAATCAGCGCTTTTCAACGCCCAATGTCATTTTTAGTGCCATTCCGCCCATGCAGCAGTTCAGTGCCCTGCCTACTCCACTTAACTATTGGCTTGGTCTAAAAGCAAGTCAGCTCAATCGGCAGTTGGTGCGAACATTGGATGCTTGGCCGAATGCCCGGCTGCTCAGCTCCGGGGTTAAACTCACACCCGACATGCTGGCAAAAGATGGCTTTCATCCATCAGTAACAGGCGCCAAACATTGGGCCAGCTTAATTGCAGCAGAAATACAGCAGCTCCATCACAGCAAGTAGGTGTCTAAGATTGCGCGAACATTGACTCTTGCTTTTAAGCGGGCCGCCAGCAAATACAAACCACCTATTTTCCGGTGTAAAAAGATGGCATCAGCCGGAGGTGTATGCCAGTAATTGTGTTGCAAACTAAGTGCGGTGCCCGCCTCACGTATACGTGCTGCTAGATCGCTCTGACCAAAGTCAAACGGGGCATCTTGCTGCAGCGGCTCACAAGCCAGCTTTACCAGCGCCAATACCCGCAAGCGTTGCTCAGCAGCAATCTGCTCACTAAAAAAGCCAATGGTGGTGAGTGCCTGATCCATGCTTTGCTGATCCTGCTGCAAGCTGGCAGCAAATAACTGGCGATACGCCTGGCTAAAAGCCGGGCTGTACTCGCGACATGCACCAAAATCCAGCAATACCAGCTGTTCGGTTGCCTCGTTGTAGCGGTAATTGGCAAAGTTGGGGTCTGTTTGCACCAACTGAAACTCAAAAAGCTCTCGAAACAGCAAACTAAAAAGTTGTGTCACTACCCTATCCCGCACAGCCTGTGGATGTGTCTGCAGACTTTCAACCGGGTCTCCTGGCACATAACGCATCACCAGCACTCCCGGGCGGCACAACCCTGTTACAGGCTCAGGCAATAAAAACTCGGGTGAGTTGTTTAGTGCGTCTTTAAACCGTTGCATAAAGGCAGCTTCCTGCAGATAGTCGGCTTCACGGCTCAGCTGCGCTTTGGCTTCCTCCAGCAAAGCTTGATAATCCACACCCGGAGGCAGTAAACCGCTGATACGCAGCAAGGTCGCCACATTATCCACATCGCTGCTGATGCTTTGTCGAACGCCCGGGTACTGCACTTTAACGGCCAGTTGCGTGCCATTGTCATGCTCGGCACGATGCACCTGGCCTATCGATGCAGCGGCCATCGGTTTGAAGGTAAAATCGGCGAAATGACGCTGCCAGTTTTCGCCAAGTTCTGATGCAAGCACTGCAGCTAACTGTTTAGGCGGCATCGGATTGGCATTATCACGCAAGCGGGCCAGCATATCCGCTAACTCATTGGGCAATAGATCCCCTGCATCCATCGACAACAACTGGCCTAACTTCATGGCGGCACCACGCATGTGTGCCAGCTGATTAGTTAGCCGTTTCACATTGGCTGGGGTTAGCAGCAGTTCCATCCGGCTACCGGGCTCACCTTTAGCAAGGCGTTTGGCCCCCTCGGCCAACATGCCACCGGCCAACTTACCGGCTAAACTGGCGAATCCACCCAAGCGGGCCAACCGACCGGCTGGTACTTTACTACTGGAAGACATAGCTCTCCTGTTTTACTATCGGAATCACACTTAGTGCATACGCCTTTCGCCGGCGTCTGGCCCACTCAAAGAAGGAGTAACGCATGAGCGAGTACCATCCCCCGAAAGTCTGGCAACCCAGTTCAAATGGCGGTAAGTTTGCGTCCATCAACCGCCCGGTTGCCGGCGCCACCCATCAAAAAGCCTTGCCCATCGGAGCGCATCCACTGCAGTTGTATTCACTTGGTACGCCCAATGGGATCAAAGTGACCATTCTGCTGGAAGAATTACTGGCTTTAGGCCACCAGAGCGCTGAGTACGATGCCTGGTTGATTGACATCGGTCAGGGCGATCAGTTCGGCAGTGGCTTTGTAGAGCTGAACCCGAACAGCAAGATCCCAGCCCTACTAGATCGCAGTGAGCCCACACAGCCGCAGCGAGTATTTGAGTCTGGTGCTATCTTGCTCTATCTGGCTGAAAAATTTCAGTGCTTTTTGGGCCAAACGGCAATGGACCGCACCGAAATTCTCAACTGGTTGTTCTGGCAAATGGGCAGTGCTCCTTTTGTTGGTGGCGGCTTTGGTCACTTTTATGTGTATGCGCCGGAAAAATACGAGTACCCCATCAACCGCTACGCCATGGAAACCAAGCGACAATTGGATGTACTTGATCAATTACTGGCAAGCCGACCCTATATAGCCGGCATAGAATACAGCATCGCCGATATGGCGATCTGGCCCTGGTATGGTGCTTTGGCACTGGGGCAAGTGTATAGCTCGGCTGAACAAAATGCTGCAGAGTTTTTGGATGTGCAAAGCTACGCTCACCTGCAGCGCTGGGCTAAGCAACTCAATGAGCGCCCTGCTGTGCAACGTGGCCGCCTGGTAAACCGCAATTCGGAGGATGGCAGCACTCTGCCTGAACGCCATAGCGCCGATGACTTTAAAGCTCTGGGCTTCTGATACAAGAAGGCAGCCGGCCTTAGCGCCGGCTGCAGCAAATGGTGAACTAGTTCAGGTAATCAATGGCATTTCTGGCTGCACGATAAAGTGCGCCTAACGTCCGATCAAATACCCAGCGAATAAAGGAATAGGATAAATCACGTACGGTCGTCACAGCCTGGCGCGCAAACACCAGCATATGGCCAAGCAAGCCTCTGGTTTGCTCGGTAATCAATCCGCCCCTGGCTGGTGATTTTGGCGCTGCGCCGGCCCAGTGCATCTTACTCGTAACGGCTGAGGCCGTCTTTATGACTTAAAGACAGCAACTGATTAAAGCCATTGAACTCACGCCGCTGGCTGTGCTGCGGGTGGATCACCACCGTTTGGTTGCCACTGGCATCGTACTGATAGCAGTGGTCGTGATACTGGGTTAGGCGGTCTTGTTCGACGGTGATGCCTTCGCCTTTGGAGTTGCCAACAGCTAACAAGCCAGGGGCACAAAAAATTAGACCGCTTAGTGGCGGCCTGTGTTTTTAGAAAATAAAATTGTAAAAGAGCAATCTATCTTCAGGACATATTTACCGGGAAAATTCACACTAAGTGACTACACACAGTAATATTGAAATATTTTGTTTTAGCACATAAAATTCTTATGAATATATGTCCTTAATTGAAAAAATCTCACTCCAAACTTAGCTTGAAAGCGATGCTCTGGCAATTTTTAAGTATCTCCGCGAGTTCAGGATCGCTTTCTTCAAATTCACGAACAGCAAAATGACCAACAATTATTTTATCCAATTTACTTCTATCCAATTCTGATCCATCGATAATTGATAATAGGTATTGGAGCTGTTTAATAATGCTTTGATATATATCGAAGTCAGGGATATCCTTTAGTCTCTTCTCTGTTAAAGAGATACCTTTTCTTACTATTTCAATTGGCGTCATTTAAATTTCATCGCTCTTTTCAAAAGCTAGCTTATTGGCGGTGAGATATTGGGTTCCAACTACTCTGGTAATCATCCCATAAACTAACGTTTTCTCACGCAGCAAATTCGCATTAGAGAGAAGCCTGTCAGCTCGTTTAATACTATGTTTTTCATAGGCTGCGGAGTCTATGCCGCGACCAATACTGGTGACAGTAGCAGCGCTGCCATTAGCCAGGCTGTATACACAATCAGTCACGGCTTTTTGTCTGGTTGCATGCATTTTTGGTGTGACAAATGAAACGATATTGGTCAAGATAGCGCGAACATTCATGGTTGTTTGGTCTTGGTGATGTTTGGCGATTGATCTGATCACCGAACGCCATGAATGTTCCTTACGAATCCATCTTTTTGTTTTATCTAATAATTTTGTGGGGATGCCTCAGGGTTAGATATCCATATGCTTGCATTGTATTGAATATCTAATGCCCAGTTGACGCAGTATTTTTTTATTTTCTTTCTAAGAATGAAGATATATGGTTAATAATATTTTTTTGACCACTAATGTTGACAATTCCGTCATCAGAAATGGATATAGTCAAAACCTTATCATCTACAATATACCTCTTAATTAACACCGATGTTCCGCCAGCAATTAAAAAATCATCTTCAATAAGCAATGAACCTTTAGATTGCAAAAACTCTGATATTTTTTCATCTACCAACTCATATTCGACATCAGAAATTGACAGTTTCTTTTTATCAAGTCCAAACATAATTACTCCTTGAGGGGAGGAAGCCCAAGCTCTTCCCTAACTTCGTTGGGCTCAATACCAAGTTTTCTTGTAATGACTTTGTTCGGGTCGGCAGCCTTTCTTGCTATCTGTTCGGATGAATATCCTTTATTCGTTTTAAGCCAATTAATAGAAGGGCCATAAATACTATCATAGCCTTGAGGCTCCATTCCTCCGATAAGTGGAGATACAAATGTCCAGCTTTTAGGTAAAATATTTCTTGCGTATATAGCAAGACGCTTTGTAAATGGCGTAAGAGATTTGTATTTAATGCCTATTTCTCTACGCTTCAAATGCATGATTTCAGCAATGCTATCCCAATCCTCTCCAAACTTTCGTAGTTCGTCTATTTCTAATTCCAATGAATAGATGTCTTTTACATAATTACGTCTTATCGCTTGAAGCTCTTCTTTACACACCAACCCCAACGGATCCACCCAGTTGATGTGGTTCGGCGCATACTGGTAGTGGTTGATGCCACCGAGCAGGCCTATTGGATCCTGGCTGATAAAGCGGCCTGTGGTTGGATCGTAGTACCGGAAGTGGTTGTAATGCAACCCACTTTCTTCATCATAATACTGCCCCTGAAAGCGGATCGGGTTATCAATTTGGTTTACCGTTACCGTCGCTTTACCAAAGCTGCTGTAGTGCGCTTGCCAGACAATCTGGTTGTTGCTGTCCGTTACGGATAGCGGTGTGCCGAGTTGGTCCAGCTGATAGCTGTACAGCTCGCCGTTTTTAATAAGGAACAGCGGTTTGTGCGTGCCTGGTTCAAAAATATACCAACTAAAGTCGCCATTCTGGTATTCGCCCAGCAGCTTATCGCCATCCCAAAGGTAATCAATCCGCCCCTGGCTGGTGATTTTGGCGCTGCGCCGGCCCAGTGCATCGTACTCGTAGCGGCTGAGGCCGTCTTTATGACTTAAAGACAGCAACTGATTAAAGCCATTGAACTCACGCCGCTGGCTGTGCTGTGGATGGATCACCACCGTTTGGTTGCCACTGGCATCGTATTGGTAGCTGTGGTCGTGGTAGCGGGTTAAGCGGTCTTGC
>NZ_FNRM01000006.1 GCF_900107845.1 Alkalimonas amylolytica | reverse complement strand
CGCTATTATGTAGCTGTTGCACAGGAAAAATTTTAGGGGAGCAGGTATTCTGCTCTCCTATGACGATTCGAACACCTTCATCATTAAAATGGCTGATTGATAAATACCAGAAACAGTGTCAGCAGCTTACTGCAGTTGAGGATTCAATTGCTGAGTTAACCGTAAAACGTGAAGTCTTGCGGGATTGTATTAACTCTTTGGCTAAAGTAATTGAGATACATGAAGTTCCTATTTCAGCTGTAGACATCCCCCCATTACGAAAAAACACGAAAAGAACCAATTTAGCTTATGGTTTAGTGACCAAGCTAATATATAAGTATCTTGGTCTATTGCCTGTTGACCAGGATGCTTCAGTTTCAGAGTTTTTTTACTTCATATTAGAGCAGTCAGGATGGCACAACTATGATCCAGAGAGCATCCGTCTGTTTCGAAAGGCAGTAAGACAGCGCTTACAAAATATGGCTTATCAAGGAAAGCTTCAAAGAACCCAGTTCGGCTCCCATCATTCAGAAGCACGTTATCGCGCTAAAAAATAAATTGACCTCATATTCAGATTTTTCCATACAACTATAACTTAAATAGGGCGATTGGTATCGCCCTATGCTAAGTCACGTTTTGATATCTGAAAACGAGAGGTGAACTAGTTCATTACTTATTTTCGTTAAATAGTAATTCACTTCCTCTCCTGACACCCTCACCATAACATCTCCACCAGCGTGAATAGCCAACAATCAGAGAGCGCCTCAGTGCATCAGTGAATCGGAAGCCTTCAGTAGTTCTCCGATGATCTTCTCGCCATGTCATCTCGTTACAGTAATCAAGCATGTACCTAGCCATCATCCGATGAAAAGTACCGTATTCACTCCTCCTAAGTCGGCTGAAGAACGACTCTGCTTGATTATTATTTACACCGTCAATTGTTGAGTACTCCTTTGAGTGTTCTACTGTCTCGTGAATGAACCGTGATGAAAACATCGAATAAGCAGGGCATTCGTCTGTTCGCACCAAAGCTCCTTTTTCAATGTAATTCTGGGCGATAAACCTAGCCGCACTGTCATCTTCTGCTTTTGCCAGGAAGCATCTTGTCCTGACCCCGCCTAAACCAGGTGTTACTTGCCTAACAACCATTACTATTCGGCGGTTTCTCTTCTTTCTCTCAAAATTTGCTCGAGATATTTTACTGCGCTTTGCCCCTTGGCTTTTGCCAAGCTTTATTTTTTCAGCAATGGCTTCTGGCTTAGCTTTGTTTCTAAATTGTCCACTTCTGGGCTTACCTCCGAAGTGTCCACCATCGACATGCACCTCCCCAGACATAAGAGCTTTATCTTCAGTTCTCATTAGTGCCTCACGCAATTTATGGCAAAATATCCAAGCAGTTTTATACGCAACACCCAGTTTTCTCGATAATGATGAAGCTGAAATACCGTTTGGACTGGACGTAAAAACGAACAACATAAGTAACAACTTTTTGAATGAGAGTTTTCTATCTGCCCAGACTGTTTTTGTTGTCACACTGAAATAAGCATCACAGTGCTTACAACGCCATTGCCTCCTGCTGGCTCGAAAAAAATGCTGGTCTATTGCTCCACACGATAAACAGGACTGAGTTGTTTGATTGCCCCATCTAACTTCACAAAAAAACTTGAACGCATCCTCTTCCGACATATCGGCTATGTCCATTATCGATAGATCCCTAACCGCGCTTGATAACAACCAATGTTGAGACATATTACCTCCCCCTGGCATTTCCTCGGCAAAACCTTGCATCTACCGAGAAAAGTCAGCATAGAAAATTAATTAAAATTCAGTTGGTTGAGGCGATAAGTTGTCGCACGAACTCAAGAAGGCTTCTTTTCGTGTTGACAACTTAATGTGAAAGGGACAAAATCGTGAGTATCAAAGGGGTTCGCATTTCTTTGATAAATCACTCAGGCCAGATGTTACCGCATCTGGCTTTTGTGTTTCCGGCCCCATTTAATTCATGCTCTAGCTATTCATAGCGTCCTCCCTTTGCAGATAACGGTTAATCTTTAGTGGATTTTAAGGCTTCATTCGCTAGCCAAATGGCAATGTCTCTGACCAAGGCGAACTTTCCTCGCCTGTTTTCTATCGTAAAAACTCTTACCGGCACTGTGTTTCTAGTCAACGATTGCCGAAATGCCTCATCAGAGCGATATCCTAACGAACTCCACAACGCCTCACCGGTAATAACAGGTGAGTGATGCAGTTTTAGTAACTGGTTTTCCAAATGCTCTACCAGTTTCTGGAGCTCTTCGTCTTCGCTCACGACTGAATTCCTTGCTTTGATGTGACAGAGCAAGACTAACTACGATTAAAGTGTTTTAATATGGTTTTTCTAAGGCCTGAATGACCAGTGAAATCACCTCCATGAATTTTTATCAGACTGATTTTACTTATCTATTTTTTTATCAACGATAATTTGGCACAGGTCATGCCAAACTTTTTCGCCCCAAAAATATGTTTACTTTTTCTGACTACAAGAAGCTAAAACCGGATATCAGAGCTATTGCGACTCGATATTGGGCTGAAGTTGTTAAGCAACGGCTTGGTGTTACTACGCCTAATCAGATACTAGCGAAACACCTGGGTGAAGAAGTCACTTCTATACCAGGTTGGTCGAATAATTCTTCAAGGTTCTGGAATAGAATGTTGCAGGGTAAGGCGTTGCTCAGAGAAAACAGCGCTGACAAAACGGAAGGTTTACTACCAGGGACAAAAGCAATTTTTACTCATTCACTGTGGCAGTTGCTTGGCAGCAACAGCTTTGAGCAGGTATTCATCAACAAAATTCTGTTATCTCTTTCCCCTGAAATCAGAGGCTGCATCTTTAAAGTAAACTCAGATGGGAGCTTGCACCGGAAAACAACATTGAGCACAAAAACAGCCCAATTTATATGCTCTTCAAATAGCTTGGATGCTTTGACTTGTTTACTGGCACTTACTCTAGAAGCAAAAAAGCAAGGGCGACTGCCAGTACAGCGGCATTATGAAATGGGAGTGATGTCTATCTTCTTCCGGATGGCTGCATTAACGGGGCTGAAGGTTGTTGCTATGCAGGTTTACGAATTGATTAGCAACATCTTCAACCAGAGCGCTGACGATATAAAAAGAATAACAGCTTACGATGAGAGCCTGCCAATCCCTTCACGGATATTGCCAGCACAATATCCACAAACTCAAAGAGCATTGGGATATCTCGAGACTATTTTAACATTGGCTACGCAGAAAAGGTTGATCGGCGAAGATGATAAAGAAAGGGCCATTTTCCTTAATCAAATAAATCATACCAATATTGCTGATATGCTCATGGAACTGGTGTCCGTTGAGCAGAAATTTGAGTTAATAGGAACCAATAGCACTGTTTTATCAAAGGTTTTAAGGGAGGTAAAAAAGCACAGAGCAACAAAATCAGACTAAATTGATTCTATTAGAAAGCTTCACAATACGGATAGAACCGTTTTTGCGAGGGCCTTTGCATTAAAGTGATGTAAGCTTACAGTAAAATTTAGAAAGTATTAAATCCGGACATTACGTTGTTATATGGGGACTCCGGTGCCGCCATGTCGATCGCTGAGCCATTTCGTTGTTAATGCGGGGCTGCTCTGCCGCCGCTATACCTAACCTAGTTGGCTAGTATAATTAATTCAAGCTATCTTGTCTAAGTGATTAATTCTCAAATTTAGGTGGATATATGGAGTTTCTAAACGCAGCAATATTATCAGGGTTAATCTATGATGGTATTAAAACCGGAGCATCAATAGGTGTTGACATGCTAAAGACCAAATTAAGGGCGTGGACAATCGATGATTCGGAATTATCTCAACTAGCCAAGCACTTGAGGGATGCTGGGATTAATGAAGAACTTAACCAATTGGCAATTGAGAGAAGAATTACTGAACATCAACCTCTGTGTAGTTTGATCCAGAAAATTAGGCCTTCAAATTCAGAGATGCACGTAAAACAGGCATCTGGAACTGGTCACAATATATGTAATACTGGAGACAGCAATATAACGGTTGGTGACATCATTGTTAATGACAAAGGATAGTTAATGAGCAGTCGTGACATAAATCAGGCCTCGCTAGTAGGTCATAATATAAACGCATCTGATAACGCGACTGTAAACGTAGGCGGTATTAACTATATCATTTCGGGGATTACTTCAAATGACCTTGTAGGTTACTCTAAGAGATTTTTGAAAGAAATAACCCATAGAAACATAAAGTCAGCAAAAATATACTTAAATAGCCTGGATTATTTTGACTCGCTTGACCACGATAGTAGAAGTATCAACTCTGTATTTAAGTTTAAGCTCAGCCTTTACAATGGTGGTGAGGTGCAAAAAATAGATAGGGAGCTATTTTTAGATCTTATAAAAAACAAGGGTGTAGGACCTGTAATGCGTGACATAGTAGAGTCAATTTTCATAGAGTATTTGTCTATGAGCTCTAATTGTGATGCAAGAGAGCGGTACAATAAAATAGAAGATAAAACTGATTTTACGAATGAAATTTTTTATGAAAAGGTCGCTAATTTAAAAGATTTATACTCACGTGTTGATGCGGGGTTATCGAACGTCTCAGAGAATGAGTTATGTGCGTTGGTTAGATGCGCATTCAGATGTGAAGATATCAACTTAGCTGTTCAACTCTCAACTCAGCTCAATACAGAGTTTCCAAACATTAATAGCGACATACTGTTAGTACTTGCTAGAGCTTACCAAAACAATAAAGAGATTGGAGCCAAACATTTCTGGCTAATTGATCGTTGTTTAATGACAGCTCTCGAGGGCCTTGTCGATAGATGCATAAATTTGTCAGAAGAAACAGCCGACCCGCGCGTAACCAGAATTGCAGCAGTGTTGCTCGCTTCAACATGGTATCAGAACCAAAAGTTGGCGAAACTATGCTTGGATAACATTACTGAGGCAGAAAAGGCAAATCCAAATATAGGAAGATACATAAAACCTAACAATGAAACATCGTGCAAGGTTAAAAATATAAATTATTTACTGAAGGATAGTAGACTTACAATAGATGAAGTCGACCTTGTTAATTTATTTTATGCTTACTTTGATCATGGCATTTCAAAGCGAGATTTGATGAGTTGGCACAGAAAAGGAGGTCGATTAAATTCGAAAAAATATCGGGATAAAGATTTCCTGGATTTGTTGTTCAATATTTTAGTTCTAGATTCTTCTGATGGAAAAGATAAAATTGATCTATCAAGAAGAGTTGAAAGTTTCTTAGAGAAGCACTCGTCCAAACTTAATGAATTTAATGTGATGATGATTCATTGCTTATGTAAAGGTCTACTTGAGTTTGGTCTAGCCTATCATGTAGTGAGGCTTTTAGAGCCTTTAATTCCACAATTCCCTTGGATTTCACCTGCAATAGATACATATGCCCAGGCTTTGTTGGCATCTGATCAGCATGAAAAGCTAGAATATCTTCTTGAATCCCTTAAAGGGCTTGATGACTCATATGTATTGCGATTAGTCAAAATTGAAAGAGCATGTTTTTTTAGAGACTATGACAATGCGGTCAAGCTTTCTGAGCTTGCGGTTAAAAATTACCCTAACTCGTGCTATTGTTGGTGCATTTTACTTAGAAACCTACACTTATCTAAATGCGAACACTCTGTTTTACAAACTACTTTGGAAATAATCCCCGATGATGTGTTGAACAGGTATAGTGAGGATGGTTTAAGACTACTGCATTTAATATCTAAAACTGATTCAGACTTTGCTAACTCTATCATCTTGGAGTGGTTTATTGATGATCCAGTTGGTATGGCACTGCATGTAACTAATTTGCATTTTAGTCAACTGGAACACTGGAAAGAACAATCCTATAATAAATATCCATCTAACCGTTGCTCTCAAGCGGTGGTATACAGCATAGGGAAGCGTCAACTGACAAAATTGCTTGTAGATAATGCTGATTCTAGTGAGTACTTGATCGACACTGCTTCTCCAGTAGGTATAGCTCTAGTAGAGGCTAGTGAAGGCGAAGAAATAAAGATTGGAGCAACTATTTATAGGGTAGAAGAAAAGCTTCCCCCCATAGTCGGATCATTTCGCATATCTACGGATATTCGTGACAATATAAATGCAGGTAATGATTGTTTCTATAAGTTCACAATTGAAGAAAACTGTGTTGAGGATATCCTACAATTCATAGGCGGAATATCTGATGGTCCGAAGTTATTTGATTCTGAGATTGACGGAAATAAAATTCCACTGTTAATGAGATTAAACAAGACTCATAGCTCGGACTTAATCCGAGGTGCAGTTCTCTATCTTTGCGATCACGAAAGCAACAGATATTTTTACTTATTTTCCCAAGGTGAGTCTGTAGAACATGGGGTTATACTTGACGTCCTCTCATTAGTCTATCTCGCACTTACTGGCTTAGGCAATACGGATGTCAAATTTTATGTCACGCCTGAAACTTACGACATAGTATCTGAATGGTTAACTCGAACTGGTCGTTCTGATTATCTTTCAATAGCAAAGTTGGGCGATAGTTTTGTAAAAACCACTTCAGAGAATGTTAGAAATGATCTTTTCTATAATAACTTAAATCATATTTTTGGGCTTTGTGAGATAATATCACCAAAGCGCATAGATATGCTGGGCTCCCTGACTAAGATTCGAGATGTATTAGATGTTTCGCATTATAGTTCGTTAAAGTCCTCTATTTCTCATGGATTACCATTTCTCTGTTTAGACCAATTTTTATGCGCTTTCTATAGATCCCTGAATATTAGACTAGTGAATGCCAAAAATTTCTTGTCTGATATTAATGCGAAGTTGCCAATTAATCACAAGTATAATGCCGAGTGCTTTGTAGAGTTATCGCTTGATGTCCCAGTCTCCTTTAATGATGTTTTTGAACTTTGTTGTCAAAAAGGAAGAGGTCAATATTTAGCTGCTGAGGTAATAAGAAAACATTCTCATGGTTATCCATCGTATGAGGCTGGGCTCAGAGTTCTTACGGAGTGCTGCACGAGAGCTCTTAGTAGCGCATTTGTAGGATGTAATGGAAGAATATTCGATGCCAAGGGACAGCTGAAACTCTCACAGTGGTGTCACACTGTGAATATCGTATATGCTTGCTGTAGATCTGCAATGATCTTTTTGGATGGAGTCACATCTGAGCAGCGACTATCCAAATTGATAGTAGAGGTCTTAACAACATTTGTCGATTCTAAGCGACTAGCAGTCTTTTCCATGTTCCTTTTTCAGAGATTTGTTAATGGGCACTTCCTAAGTATAGACGCCATTAATGTTGAGATAACCTCTTTAATGGGTAAGAACACGCGGGTTAGGCGATTGGAGCCCTGATTAATTGTTAGATCTTCTCCAGTTGGGCCAGAGGATGGTTAATGAAGTGATCAATGAAAGTTTTTGTTAATGCTTTATTGCCCGATACTCTAATTTTAGCTAGAACATCTCTAAAATCTTTATATACAATTTGATATTTTATTGTATTGCTCTGAGCTTTGCGCAGTTTATCAATCGCTTCATCTGAAAACACTCCTGAAGTCCAAAACTCAAAAGTCATTTTTCTATCTTTCCAATCAGGGTGTGTAAGAGCAAATGCACGGAAAATAGGAACTTGTTCTGTAAGCCAATAATTTATTTCTTCTGCTGTTACCTGATTGTTAAAGCTATATCCCTTTCCCTCGATAAATATTAGCTCCTTCTGGTTTGTGCATATTACATCTGCTTCTTTCACTCCATTCATCGTTTTGCAGAGGCGATTTAACTCTACGGACTGAGCAAACTCAGACCTCATGGCTTCAGCAATAATATACTCGAATAATGCACCTCTTAATCTGCTGGCTGCGCCTTCAATTTTTCCTAATGAATCAAATAGCATATCAATTTTTGCAGGATTTAAGGCTTGTATTGCAACCCTTGAAAGTAGATCGGTTAACTCCCTTAAGTTTCTTGCGGTTTCATTATCAAATATTGCTGCTGTAGTGGCCGGAGAGATGCCAAGGGATTTTAACTTTCTAAAAGCTGGCTCACTAAACGAGTGTGCTAAAAAGAAACAGAGCTGCTTCCCAACATTTTTTAAACTCCTAAGTGCATTGAGCTTCTGTAAAAATGGCTGTATTCCAAGTTCGCTAACTTCATGGTTTAGCAAAATATCACATACAACAAACCCTGGTTTAGGAGTGGAGCCATCGCGACCGAAGCTTATTAGTGGACTGAGATACGATGGACCTGCTAAATCCCATGCGGTAGTGCTGACAGTAGGGTTGTTTTCTAAAGTGCGAATTGCCACTTGGTTATATGAAACGAACCCAAGCTTACGCATCCAGCTTTTGACCCCCCGAAGCATAAGTTCTTCCACAAAGATCCTTGCTTTCATTACCGGGATTAGTGTTTCTATATGATTAGTATGAAGCCCTAAATATACACAGGTGCCTATACCTTCCACATGAATTTCTTTAATCAGGTTAGCATTTTTCAGTGTATTGAGTATGGCATCTACAGATAAGTGTTTCTTTTGTTTTATCGGTGCACCGCAAGCAATTTCAAAATGCTTTTTAGGCATAACACCATCTCGCTCCCTAAGTGCGGTAATTGCAAAGCCATAGGCAGAATTAGTTGCTAAAAGTGCTGATTCAAGTCTTGCCCAGTAGAGGCCACTACCAGCCTGCTCTTTTAAAAATAGAAACTTTGCCCGTCTCGGGAAGGAAAGCCCTAAGCGAAAGATACCATTTCCTGTTCTAGAAACTCGTTGCCTAGCCGCTTCTGGCGACAACTTGAATGCTTTAACCAAGTATTCTGTTATCTCTGAACTTAGAGTGGGTCCATGTTGCTTAAGATATTCATGAACTAAATTAACCATTGTCACACTGCGCTATATATACAAGATAAAATAACAATAGCATCAAAAAGAAGGCTAAGCAGAGAGCCCTTTAAATCTGGGGTCTTGAGAAGGACTTTTTCCGTGTAAATCTAGAGTCTGTCACAGTCCTCAAAATTTAGTATTTTTTGAGTATTCTAAAATGGTGCAAAAACGGTATGAGTTAACTTTACTCACACCGCAGGTCTGCTGTGCAACAGCTACATAATAGCGGGGATACTTTAAAAAGCAAGCTGGAGCGCTTTTCTGACCACATTACCCGGATTGAAGTGCACCTAAGCGATGAAAACAGCAGTGCGAAACAAGATGGCAATGACAAGCGTTGCCTGTTGGAAGCCCGGTTGCAGGGCATGGAACCGATGGCGGTGACAGAGCATGCCGCAGTGGTTGGGCAGGCAGTAAGCGGTGCGGCCGACAAGCTGCAACGTAAGTTAAGTTCGGTGCTAGGTAAGCTGCGGGACAAACAAAGCCGTTCGGTCAGCCCTGATTTCTCTGAGCCAGAGGCGGCAGAGCCAGAGCAGGGCTAAACGCCAGTAAGGCCTTTATATACTGCAACGGCGCCATTGGCGCCGTTGTTGGTTATTCGCGGTGAAACACTTTGTTGCTAGCCAGCCAGGTTTGCAGTACCTCCAACTGCCAGAGCTGCTCGGGCGGTATGGCAAAAGGATCTTGCTCCAGCACAATAAAGTCCGCCCACATACCGGGAGCCAGCGAGCCTAAGCGCTCGTCCTGAAAGGCACCGTAAGCGGCATCGCGGGTAAAGCTGCGCAGGGCTTCGGTTAAAGTAAGCCGCTGCTCGGGCAGCCAGCCACCGACCGGCTGGTTTTGCTGATCTTGCCGGGTCACTGATGCATGCAAGCCATGAAATGGATTCGCCAGCTCGACCGGAAAATCGGAACCACCCACAATAGGGCTGCTCTGATCGACAAAAGTGCGCCAGGCATAAGCACCGCGTAGCCGCGCAACTCCCAGTCGATCACCAGCCATATTCATATCCGAGGTGGCATGCACCGCCTGCATCGAAGGCAACACATGCAAGGCTTTAAAACGCGGAATATCCTGTGGCGAGACGATTTGTGCATGCTCCATGCGATGACGGCCCAGAGCTAGCTGCTCGTTGCTGGCTAATTGTTCAAAGCGATCCAGCACCATGCGATTGGCCCGGTCACCGATGGCATGCACATTGGCCTGGAAGCCTGCCTGTATGGTGGCTTGCATTTGGGCAGTGAGCCTATCCGGCTCGGTCACCAGCAGGCCACGATGCTCGGGCTGATCGCTGTAATCGGCTAACAAGGCAGCGCCGCGACTGCCCAAGGCGCCGTCACCGTAGAGTTTTACTGCCCGGATCAGCAGTAAATCCAGCTCATCGTCAATAATGCCCTGATCCAGCCAGTCCTGCAGATCGGAATTACGGGCCGAGAGCATGGCATAAATACGCAGCGGTAAGGCGTTTTCTGCGCGCAGCCGTTGGTACAAACGCGCCAGGCTGCTATCAATGCCGGCATCGTGCACACTGGTAATACCCAGCGATAACAGCTCGGCAAAAGCAGCTTCCAGCGCTTGAAGCACTTCAGCTTCATTCGGCTCCGGCAATACGGCACCGATGTACTGGCGGGCATTGTTCAGCAATACACCGGTCGGGTTGCCTTGTTCATCGCGCAGAATGCGGCCACCGGGCGGGTCCAGCGTATCCTTGGTGATGCCAGCCAGCTCCAGCGCTTTGCTGTTGGCCCAGCCAGCATGGCCATCAATCCGGCTCAGCCAGACTGGCCGGTCTGACACGGCTTCATCCAGCAAAGCGGTACTCGGGAATTCGTTGTTGTCCCACAGCACCTGATTCCAGCCGCGGCCAAGGATCCATTGCTGCTCTGGATGCTGAGCGGCAAATGCAGCCACCCGCTCCACGGCTTCTTGCTCGCTCTGGGTGCCGCGAAGTTCTACCTGCATCAGGTTTTGGCCCAGCCCCAAAATATGGCCGTGGCCGTCAATCAGGCCTGGCAGAATGGCTTTGCCCTGGCCATCCTGCCAGACGGCATCCGGGAAATCTTGTTTGATGGCATCACCCCGGGCCAGGACTTTGCCGCTGTCGGTATCAATCAGCAGTTGCTGAAACTGCACCAACTGGCCATCGGCCGCAAAGCCATAACCCTTAATATTGGTCCAGCCCAGTTGCTGGGCGAGGGCGCTGCTGCTAAGCAACAGTGCCGTAGTAAGTGCTAGTATGGATCGCATGGTCTGTTCCTGAAATTATTGTTATGTTTTCATTCTTTTTATACGTTGTATCCGACAGGGCTAAGCCGTCGGATTTACTATAACAGCTGTTATTTGTCGCTGTCAGCCTCTGCGGTCTGAGGATGGCTGGCTGCGGCCAGTCGGATCATCTGCTTGATTTGCTGCACAATGGCGGCCGTTGTTTCGGGTTCAAAAGCGGCGATGCGTGGTGTATGAATATGACCAACCGGCAGCCTGGGGGCATAGCGATCGCGCAGCAGGATGCTGCGATAAGAAATCTCATTCGACAAATAGCCACCACCTCCGCCTTGCACCGCAGTTTGATCTGCCAGCTCAGTCAATGACTGCGCTGCAAACTCACCGCGCTCCAGCGTGGTCACACTGCGATTGTCGTTGATTTGAAAGCGTCCCTCTGCCTGCATCATGGCCTGATAGGGCAGGCTGTAGGCCACAAACTCCGGGCCAGCTAAAGGCGTGCCATCCAGCTGTGGCAACACAGGGTTGCTGGCACTGCCACCGGTATAAACATTCAGATTGTCCGGTGCCTCGGCGCTGCGTCGACGGCCGGGGAAGTGCTCCAGATCAAAATGCTGCCGTCCCATGCTGACCGTCAGCAGTAGATCAATACTCTGCTCTTGAAGCAAGGGGATTAGCAGTTGTTCGATCATGCCCTGATCAAAATCGGCAAAGCGTACCGGGATCATGGCGGTTTGCACTTCGATTTGCCGGCCATCCTGTTGGAATACCCAGCCATCCAACATTAGGGCGGTGACGCCGGATGGGTTGGACTGGTTCAGGTTGCGGTCCAGTAAGAAAGGGTCGAAGCCGGTCAGCAAAATACGCACATCGCTGTCTTTTGCAAACCGGATGGTCAGCTGGCCACGACTGCTTAATTCCAATGCCTCCAACAGCAAGGGCAAATGGACGCAGGGTGGGTGTTGCTGACACCATTGGCGTAGGGTCTGCGTCATCATCAGCCGGGCCCAGTACAGGGCTCGGTCATCGTAGTTGGGGTTGGTTCTGGCTTGATAGGTCGCCTGTTGCCACAGTTGCTCGCCATGCAAGCGCAAGCGGGGTGCCAGCTCCCGGCTATGTTCGGTGTGCTGCAGTTCCAGTCGCAGGTTATTGACCAGGGGTTCAAAACGGCTTAGCACCTGCGGCATCATCAGCCAGGCTGCGTCCAGCCGTTGCTCCTCTACCGTTGAATTGGTAATTGCTGGCTCCGAAAACTGGGCGCTGCTTAACAACAAAGCAGAGGAGAAAACGGTTGCGATCAAACTGGGCATAACGGACCCCACTTAAGGGTTGGGTTGGCTCAGGAGCTGGTGTAGTGGCTCAGCCAAATGCTGTAGGTGTGTGCCAAGTATATGGCAAACCGCCAGGCGGTTCAAAGCCGCTGCATGCCAGCTGCCTTCTGCCCAATCGGTTGAGCCAGCCAGGTAGTTGACAGCAGAGGGCTCATCTTCCAGCAATATATCGGCTCTTCCTTGTTGTAACAAGCCAAAAGCTTGCTCGAGACTGGCCACCTCCAGCCGTCTTCCGGCAAAGTGCGTTTGTTCCGCCATCTTAAACCCACGGATATGCACCACGATAAGGCTGGGGTTGCTTTGCCAGTTTTCCAGGGGTGTGGTGGATAGTGCGTATGCTTTTAGGGTGAAATCTCCCAGCGGCACTGGGATCATCAGAATATCCGGGTATTCATCTTGAAGGGTACAGAGACGAAAGAGGTCTGCATCGAGCTCCTGTGAGCGGACTAAGCGTAAGCGCCGCTCGGATGGTAGGTGAAAGAAAACCGGTTGATACCCCAGTTGCTGGTAAGCTTGCTGCAAACGTTGTTCTATCAGAGTGCTCAGCTCGGATGGGCTTTGGGTGCTGCCGATACTGAGTTCAGGCAAGCTGTCAGCAAAGGCGTTGCTGACACAGAGCAAACCGCCCAGCGTGAAGCATCTTATCCAAGCATGACCACTTAGTGATAAACGCATCGAAACCCTGTGCTGTGAAGAAGTCCTTTTCAGTATAGGTTGCGATTGCGCTGTCGCCCAATGTGAACTGGCTCTGTTTTTTGTTGTTTTAACCGATCAAGCCAGGCCGCCCTGGCACAACCTGGCTGGATCCAGCAGAGCTTTCAGTTCTTTTTCAGTCAAATCCGTTTCTTCCCGCGCGACTTCTATTACAGGCCGCTGCTGCTGATAGGCTTTCTTAGCGATTTCGGCGGCTTTCATGTAGCCAATCACCGGGTTTAATGCCGTCACCAGCATAGGGTTACGATGCAGTGCCTGCTGAATATGCGCTTCATTGACGGTAAAGCCGGCAATGGCCTGATCGGCCAGCGCCTGACAGCCATTGGCCAGCAACTCAATGCTTTGCAGCAGGTTGTAGGCAATCACCGGCAGCATCACATTGAGTTCAAAATTGCCGGATTGACCTGCCACTGTGATGGTGCTGTCGTTGCCAATCACCTGCGCACAAAGCATGGCAACAGCTTCCGGCACCACCGGGTTAACCTTGCCGGGCATAATGGACGAGCCGGGTTGCAGGGCCGGCAGCTCAATTTCCGCCAGGCCAGCTAAAGGGCCTGAGTTCATCCAGCGCAAGTCATTGCTGATTTTCAGCAAGGAGACCGCCAGTGTTTTTAGCTGGCCTGACAGGCTAACGCTGAGATCCTGACTGCTGATGCCAAAGAAGAAATCATTGGCTGGGCTGAACGGGTAGCCGAGCTCACTGCTGAGCTGTTGACAAAAACTGCTGGCAAAGGCCGGGTGCGCATTAATGCCGGTACCAACGGCCGTGCCGCCTTGCGGCAACTGGCGCAGACTGTGCAGCAAGTGTTGCAGTTGATCGCGGTTATGCAACAACTGGCTTTGCCAACCAGAAAGCACCTGGCCAAAGGTCACCGGCATCGCATCCATTAAATGAGTACGACCGGTTTTTACCATGTGGCCGATGTGCTGTTCTTTTTGCTGCAGGCTGGTCAGCAGGTGTTGCAGCTTTGGCAGCAGTTGCTGCTCCAGTGCCAGCAAGGCACTCAGTTGAATAGCCGTTGGGATCACATCATTACTGCTTTGCCCCAGATTAACATCATCGTTCGGACTGACCGGTTCACCCAGCTGTTGGCTGGCGAGGCTAGCCAGCACCTCATTCACATTCATATTGCTGCTGGTGCCAGAGCCGGTTTGAAACACATCAACCGGGTACTGCGCTAAGTCGGTTTGCTGCAGTTGGGATTTAGCGGCTGTGATAATGGCATCCGCTTTGGTCGTAGGCAATAACCCCAGTTGCTGATTGGCCCCGGCGGCGGCGGCCTTAATGTGCAGCAAGGCCTGAAGAAAGCGCACCGGCAGGGTTAACCCACTTAGTTGAAAGTTTTGCACAGCACGTTGAGTTTGTGCCTGATAGAGCGCATCGGCCGGCACTTCCAGTTCGCCCATGCTATCGCGTTCGGTACGTGTGGTCATTTCAGAGCTCCATTTATTGGCTGTGGTAACTGAGACTTTGGGGCGTTTTGTAACATATCTGCCAGCCCCATTGCTGTTTTTAACAGCAGTGTAGCGGTATTCGCAACCACCTGCCGGGAAGACAGGTGGTTTTTTTATTTGGTGGGAACCATTTTTCCAATTGCCTATCGAAGCGGAGTTGGTTATTTTTGTGATACTATCCTAGAATCGCTGTGACAAGGGTTATCCTTGTCTGTTGTCTGACTGAATAAAACGATAAAAGCGCTACCGATGCCACAACCTTTGCTCACGCTTACAACCAGGCTACCGAACACGCACCGGCGCATCCTGCTGTCTTTGCTGGTGCTCAGTCTGATGATTCTATTTTGGCCCACCAGCTCTAAGCCGGAAAAGCCGTTGTTAACCTTGATGCCGGTGTTGCTAAGTGCCAGCTGGACGCAACTAGAGCCAGAGCATGGTTGGCAGCAGCAGATGCAACAGTGGCAACTGGCGCTGTTTCCTGAGCCAGAGCCAGAGGTCGATGAGTCCCTCACCCACTATGCTATCCAATCCGGCGATAGCTTAAGCCGCATCTTCTCCCGTCATGGTTTTAGCCAGCAACAGCTGCATCAGATTATGGCGGCCGATCAGTCTTTGTTGGCGCTGGATGTATTACGCCCAGGCCACACTCTGACCTTCCAGCGGGATGAACAAAACGAGTTGCTGTCGATGGAGCTTTTTATCCATGCGGGCAATCGGGTGTTGTTTCAGCGGGAAGCCGATGGTGAATTCAGCTATCAGGAACTGTTGGACGAAGGCGAATGGTACAGTCAAACCCTGGTCGGTGAAATTTACGGCAGCTTTTATTTATCGGCGCAGCGAGCCGGGTTAAATGATGCCGAGATTGCCACCGTCAGCCAGTTGTTTCGTGACAGGGTAAACTTTTCCCGAGATATCCAGGCTGGCGCCCGCTTTCAGGTGATCCGCAGCGACAATTATGTCGGTGAAGAAGCCACCGGCCAAAGTCGGATTGAAGGCATTCGTCTTTTTAACCGTCGCCAGCAGCTAACGGCTTTTCTGCATGACAATGGCCAGTACTACGATGCCGAAGGCAATAGCCTGCAGCGCGCCTTTATGCGCGTTCCGCTGCAACGCGAGTTTCGTATTAGCTCGGCGTTTAATCCACGTCGGTTGCATCCAGTAACTCGGCGGGTATCCCCCCACAACGGCACCGACTTCGCTACCCCTACCGGCACGCCGGTATTGGCCGCTGCCGATGGCGTAGTCATCCGGGTAGAAAATCACCCCTTTGCCGGCCGTTACATTGAAATTCAGCACCATGGCCAGTACAAAACCCGCTATCTGCATTTAGATCGGACGCTGGTGCGCAATGGTCAGCGGGTGGAACGCGGCCAACGCATTGCACTTTCCGGTGCCACCGGTCGGGTCACGGGGCCGCATTTGCACTACGAGCTGCATGTAAACAACAGGCCAGTCAACCCGATGACCGCCAATATTCCACTGGCACAACCGATCCCGGATGAAGGTCGTGATGCCTTTTTTGAAAAAGTCGCTTTTATGATCCAGCAAATGGACGAAGAAACCCTGCTGGCGCAAAAGCAATAGGTTGGCTGAGCTTCTTTAATGCTGGCTTATCTGACACTGTTTGTCAGCGCCTTCACTGCAGCGACCTTGCTGCCGGGCTCCTCTGAAGTCTTACTACTGGCCCTGCAGCAGCAGGGCTATCTGCCTATCTTGCTTTGGTTCTTTGCCACCACGGGCAATACACTGGGTTCTTGTGTGAATTGGTACCTCGGTAAAGAGGTCAATCGTTTTCAGCACAAGCGTTGGTTCCCTTTTACACCTGCCCAAATGACCGCTGCCAGCCTGCGCTTTCAGCGCTATGGCAGTTGGAGCTTACTGCTAAGCTGGCTGCCGGTGGTTGGCGACCCACTGACGCTGATAGCCGGTGTGTTGCGGGTGCGCTTTTCGTTATTTTTGCTGTTGGTGGCTCTTGGTAAAGGGCTGCGTTATGCGGTGTTGCTTGGACTTGGCATGGCCATCTTCCAATGAATAAAAAAGCAGGCCGTAGCCTGCTTGGTCCAAATCAGCGGCATGCTAGTACCTGGCAGCCTGGCCTTCAGCTGGCAGGGCGGCACGAATAAAGTTGCGCAAGTCGTCGTTGGACTTTTTCAAATCCTCGTAGCGCAGATACATCATATGGCCGCTGCGGTAGCCGGCAAAGTGCAGACGGTCGCGCATTTTGCTGCTGGGGTCCAGCTGCCACATGCTGTACTTGGCATCAAAGTAGTTGGTGGCACCATCGTAGTAGCCGGCCTGAAACAGCACTTGTAGATAAGGGTTTTGGGCCATGGCCTGGCGCAGGTTATCGCCGGTGTTGTCGTTGTTGCGATCCCAGGGATGCACCGGGCCGAACATGTTGTATTTGATGTCGGTGACATAATTCAGATCGTTTCGAATGTAGTGGTTGATGGCCGGGGTAAAGGAGTGCAACCAGGAGGTCAGCTCCGCCCAGTAATCCGGGCGTTCGCCCACGTCCTTTTTATCAATGCCTAAATAACGTGAATCCAGCCGGCCTAGGGTTTTACCCTGATCGCGCAGTAAGTCTTTCCAGAAAAAGGCGGTATCAATATCCAGGTTGCTGCCCAGTACTGATTGCAGTGACAAGCCGGAGTAACGGGCAACCTGCTCCGCAATACGTTGCTTTTCTGCATCCTCAATAAAAGCACCTTTGGCCAGCGCCGGCAGGTACTGATTCAGGGTAAAGGCTTCCACTTCCGGCAATAACTCATACAGATCGCGCTGCTGCAGATCTGCTGGCAGCACACCATGGTACCAGGCCGTGGCGGCAAAGTAAGGCAGGCGGTTGGCGGCTTTCACCGGACCATTGCGGTCGATGCCCATATCGGTTGGAGAAACCAGGATCACCCCGTTCAAATACATCCACTGGCGGTTTTGTAATTCCAGTGCCAGGCCAGCGACCCGGGTGGTACCATAGCTTTCGCCAATCAGAAATTTCGGCGATGTCCAGCGGTTGTGGCGGGTAACAAAGGTGTTGATCCATTCGGCCAGATAGCTAACATCTGCATTCACGCCAAAGAACATCTCGCGCTGTTTCTCGCGGGATAACAGCTCGCCCTGGCTGTTCGGCACTACCCGGGAATAGCCGGTATTGACCGGATTGACAAAAACAATATCTGCCACATCCAGCACCGAGTAGGGGTTGGTTTTCACGCCATAAGGCTGTACCGGATAGCCTTCGGCATCAATATTTAGCACCTTTGGGCCGGTGTAGGCCACATGCATCCAGACCGAGGCGGAGCCCGGACCGCCATTGAACGAAATCATCAAAGGCCGTTTGCCGACATCGGACACATCGGTGCGGCGGTAATAGGTATAAAACAAGGTGGCTACTGGCTCGCCCTGTTCGTCCCAGACCGGCTGAGTACCGGTCAGAGCGCTGTACTGCACGCGTTGGCCGTTAATACGGGTTTGGTGTTTGGTTTCCACCGCCTGATCAATCTCAATCTGGCGGGTCGTGGCATAACTGAAGCTGCTGCTGAGCAGCAGACAGACAAGTAAAAGAGGTCGAAGCATAATTTTTATTCAAATTGGCATGGGTTTCTGCATTTAAGCGGAAAAAAGCGGTTAGCGCCAGCGACCTGCGGTTAATAACGGCTGGTAGCGATAAAGCTCAATGCTCAAACTCTGCCATATGTAAAAGCAGCATAAAGGCGAATCATTATCAATATTATCTTATTGATGGCAAAGCATTTTTTGTATTTCTGCCGATTTTGGACTATGCTTAGTACCCGTTTTAATGTTCGGAGTTTGCTATGCAAGGCCATCCACAGGTGCTGGCGCAACTGAATCAGTTGCTTACCACCGAACTGACCTCGATAAATCAGTACTTTTTGCATGCCCGCATGTACAAAAACTGGGGCTTAAAAGGCCTGAACGATGCCTGTTATAAAAAATCCATTCTGGATATGAAGCAATCCGATAAGCTGATTGAGCGTATTCTGTTTTTGGAAGGGCTGCCGAACCTGCAGGCACTGGGCAAACTGAATATTGGTGAAGCTACCGAAGAAATGCTGCAATGCGATATGGATTTTCAGTTGCAACAAGTGCCGCAACTCAAGCAAGCCATTGCGCTGTGTGAGCAGCATCAGGACTATGTCAGCCGCGACCTGTTGACCGAGATGCTGGAAGATGAAGAAGAGTACATCGATTGGCTGGAAACTCAGCAGCACCAAATCAGCAGCATGGGGCTGGCCAACTACCTGCAGTTGCAGACGGGAGGTGATTAATGCAGGGCAAGCAAGTCATTATTGACGCACTCAATACTATACTGGCCAATGAGCTCAGTGCGATGGATCAGTACTTTATCCATTCGCGCATGTACCAGGACTGGGGCCTGGAGAAGCTGTACCAGCGCATCGATCATGAGTTTGATGATGAAAAAGGCCATGCCGCCGCTTTGATCGAGCGTATCTTGTTTTTGGAAGGCGTGCCGGATCTGAGCAAACGCGATGGCATCAAGGTAGGCAAAGATGTACCCGAAATGCTGCAAAACGATCTGGATGTGGAATACCGGGTGGATGCTTTGCTCAAAGACACCATGGCGCTGTGCGAGAAAGAGCAGGATTACGTGACCCGCAACATCTTGCAGCAGCTACTCGAGGATACCGAAAACGATCATGCTTACTGGCTGGAGCAACAGCTGCGCCTAATCAAGCTGCTGGGGTTGCCCAACTATCTTCAATCGCAGAGTTAAACGCATAGGCCCCTGCCAAGCAGGGGCTATAAGTATTGCCGTTGACGACAAACTCACAATAAACACCTCGAATAATTAAAAAATAAATTCCTAATCATTTTAAACGAATAATACCATCGATTTATATTGAGAATAATTCTCATTTAATGGTTGATCACTGCTGGTAGTCAGTGCCTATAATGGATATATAGATTACCGGAGATCCACATGAATACAGCCAGCCTGAGTAAATTCAGCAAACTAACCCCACGTAAACTGTTGGGCTGGGGTATTTTGCTGCTTGGGGCTGGTTATGGCTTGCAGCAGCTGGCTTTGTTAATGCAGCAGCAGGACCATGTTCGTTATGCGTTCTATGCCGGGATGGTGGCAGCTATGGCAACTGCCTTAGGCGCTCTTCCTGCCTTGTTCTCTCGCCGTCTTTCCAACCGTTTGCATGCTGCTATGTTGGGTTTTGGAGGCGGGGTGATGCTGGCTGCCAGTATTTTTTCGCTGATCGTACCGGCTCTTGCCCTGTTTGAAACCAGCGCTCAAAGCTGGCAAGGCCCACTGCAGGTGGCTGCGGCTATTTTGTTGGGGGCATTGCTGATGCTGGCGCTTGAGCGTAGCGTGCCGCATGAACACTTTATTAAAGGCGCAGAAGGTCATCAGGCGCTGGCATTAAAGCGCAGCTGGCTTTTTGTCATTGCCATTATTCTGCACAATATCCCGGAAGGGTTGGCGATTGGTGTTGCTTATGCCAGTGGCGATGCGGTAGGGGCTTCGGCTCTGACAACCGGTATCTCCTTGCAGAATGTGCCGGAAGGCTTTGTGGTGGCCATGGCATTACTTGCCGTAGGCTACAGCCGGCTGGTGGCCTTGAGCGTAGGGATGTTATCAGGTCTGGTGGAGCCCATCATGGCGGTGATCGGTGCCATCGTGATGACCAACCCGATGCTGCTGCCCTGGGGTCTGGCGATGGCGGCAGGTGCCATGTTGTTTGTGATAAGCCATGAGATGATCCCGGAGTCGCACCGGCAGGGCCATGAAATGGCAGCCACCAATGGCCTTATGCTTGGCTTTGTGCTGATGCTGGTATTGGATACAGCGCTTGGGTAAGACAAAAAGCACGATTTAAAACACAGCAAGGTTAAAGTGCGCTAGACTAATTGTGATATTATCACATTTGAAGGGGTTCTTATGCTGTGGCAGTTGATGTTGGCCGCATCCTTGGTGGTGCTGGTCGCTGTGCTCGGTGGTGTATTGTTGCTGCTGGCACGACCCTGGCTGACCTGGCTACAGCCTTTGTTGTTGTGTCTGGCCATTGGTGTCTTGCTGGGTAGTGCTTTTTTGCATCTGATCCCGGAGGCGCTTGAAATATCATCGTCACCTCATTCAGTGATGCTGGCAGTATTGCTGGGTTTTTTGCTGTTTCATGGTCTGGAGCAGGGGCTGCATTGGCATCATCATGAGCTGCCCACGCAGGGGGAAAAGCTGCCAACCTACGCCCGGATGAATCTCATCGGGGATGGCCTGCACAATGCGGTGGATGGCATCTTGATCGGTGCAAGTTTTCTGGTCGACCCGGCGCTGGGTTGGGCCACCACCCTGGCTGTAGTCTGGCATGAGCTGCCGAAGGAACTGTCGGATGTGGCCATCTTGCTGCATGGCGGTGCCAGCTTTAAGCGTGCCATAGCATTAAATGCACTGTGCAGTGTGCCGGTGTTTGCCGGTGCTTTGCTGCTCTATCTGGCTGGCCAGTGGCTGGTGTTGCCACTAGCGGCGCTCTTAGCCATTACCGCCGGTGGCTTCTTATACATTGCCCTGATCGATCTTTATCCACTGCTTAAGGGGGTGTGGCAACAACGCATGTTGTCGCAGCACCTGGCCCTCTTTACCGGCCTTGGCCTGATGCTGGGCTTTGTATTGCTGGAAGGGCATTAAAGCCGGCTGAGTCTTGTACCGCCAGCTTCGGACCGCTTAGAAGGTCAAGCCATGAAACCGAAAGGGCTCGGCGGTACTGAATTTGGCCGAGGTCTCGCCGGCATAGACCTGACGCTGATCAGCCCGCAGCACTTTGACCTCGGCTTGCTCACTAAAATCCAGTTTGGTTAAATCGACCCAGAAGGTATTGGGTGTTAATGCCGTTTCAAAGAAATAGCGCAAATGCTTGTGATCGGCCACCACCCGCCACTGGGTGGTGGATAAATTCGGGTAGCCTTCAATCTGATAGCCATAGGGCACAGAGGTATTGCGGATCACACTGAAAACACCGGCGGTGGCTATGGTCGGATCGCTGGTTTGCGGAATACTGTGGATGTAATAATGTGCCCGCACAAAACGATCGGCTGCTTTCACCGTACCCGGTAAAAATTGATTGCCAGGAATGCTGTCCCAGTATTTTTGAATCGCCAGCTGCTGCTCATAGGGTGGATCATTGGTCATCACTACATAGGACGGGTCATGATGCACCACCAGCTTGCCGTTGATGTACTCAAAAATGGCACTGTCGCCGCTGGCATCTGATACCGACAGATGCACTGTGGTCAATTTGTCAGTGCCTGGGATCACATCGGTGACCACCACAAAGTCTTCTCTGCTCAAAGCTTCGACAGTTTCTGCTACGCTGGCAAAGTTATCCAGCACATACTGCGCCCACAGCGAAATGGCCAGGCCCGGTTTATCCCCTTGCGGGCTGAAAGCCGGGTATTCGGACTCCACCAGCCACAGCATATTGGCGACCAGACCTTTCTCATTCATGCCATCCGAGGTGGCGATGTCCCAGGAGCTGACTGCCAGACTGCCATACTTCGCAGTCCATGCCAGGCTGTTAGCGCCGACCTCACCATGCCGCTGCATACCCCGTGGGAACACCCAAAGATTGGCTGGGATCGGCATGGAAAAATCCATGCTACGGCCGGTAAGAATGGTTTGTTCTGGGCCTTTGTACATCACCCGGGTGCAGGCCTCGGCCAGTTCTGTGGTGGCAAATAAAGTAAGCGTACCAGCTGCCAGCAGGCAACTTAATTTTTTCAGGGCAAAGCGCATCTGTACATCTCCGTTGTCAATGGAACTGCTGTCAGGTCAAATCGCATAATGCAAGTTTAGCAGCGTATGCATCTTTCACACAGCAAGCTGCGACATTATGCCGCATCCCTTCCTGCGGCAAGCTTTGTTAGATTAGATGAAATAAAATCATCGGCTTATTCATGGTTTCTAATATTCTGGCCCTTAGTTTACTCCCGCTCAGCCTTGCTGCAGGCCAGAACCTTATGGTGCGGCATGAGTCCTCGCTTGAGGTTCTGGTAGTCACCAGCAGCCGGCAGGCACAGGCATTGGTCAACCTGGCCGAATCCGTGGCTGTGCTCAGCGAAGAAAGCATTCAAAACGTCAATCCGGGTCATCCGGCCGAGCTGTTAAACCGGATCTCTGGGGTGCATGTCAATGATCTGGGTGGGGAAGGCCATATGACGGCCATTCGACAGCCCATCACCACCGGCGGGGTTTACCTCTTTTTAGAAGATGGTCTGCCAACCCGGCCGACCGGCTTTTTTAATCACAATGGGCTGTATGAAATTGACATGCCGAGCGCAGGCCGGGTAGAAGTAACCAAGGGGCCGGGTTCGGCGCTCTATGGTAGCGATGCCATTGGCGGTATTTTTAATATCCTCACCTCAGAGCCGACCGATGAACTCAGTGGCCGGCTGCAGGCCGAGCTTGGCAGTGATGGTTGGCAACGTGGCCTGGGGGCATTCAGCGGTGCTCTGAACGCCCAGCACCGGGCCCGGCTGCAACTGAATCGTACCCAAAGCGATGGCTTTCGCGAAGAAGCCGATTATCAGCGTTTATCCAGCAGCTTGCGCTTAGACAGTGACTTAACACCGCAGCTGCAGCTTAAAACCCTGGCCAGTTTTGGCCGCATTGACCAAAGCGGCACTTCGGGCTTAAACCTGGCTGATTTTACCAACAATCCTCGAAAAAACCGTTTTCATGGCGAGATGGGCGCACGTGATGTGCAGGCGTTTCGATTATCGACGGAACTGCGTTATCAGCTGTCCGATCGCAGCGAATGGATGCTGACACCGTTTTACCGCAACAATCGCTCGGATCTGATGCCCAGCTGGATGCTGACCTTTGATCCTGTGCTTCAGTCCACCCGCTTTTCCTCCTATGGGCTGCTCACACAGTTCTCACAACAGGCTTCAGCGGATTTAAATTGGACAGCCGGAGTGGACCTGGATGTCACCCCTGCTACTTTCCGTGAGCAGCAAATCAGTGTGTTACTGCAAGACGGTATTTTTATCGACTACCAGCAGACGGGTCGCAGCAATTACCATTTTGAGGCCGATCAAACCAGCATCTCGCCCTATGCGCAGTTGCAATGGTTTGCCTCAGAGCAATGGATCCTGAGCCTGGGCGCCCGGTACGACTGGTTTGAAGTCGATTACACCGATCAGCTGGATCCGTCGGTGCCGCAGCAAGTAGGGCGTACTAGCTGGCTTCGACCCGAGTCGCAGCGCATTCGCTACCAGCAACTTAGCCCCAAGTTCGGCGTCGTTTACAAGCTGGCTTCGAATCAGCAGCTGTATGCCAATCGTCGCCATGCCTTTCGGGTGCCTTCGGTCGGGCAGGTGTTTCGCCCTGGCTCCAGTCAGGATACCACCGAGCTGAAACCGGTCACCGCCATCAACCATGAATTAGGCTGGCGGGTGCAGCTGGATGGGCTGCGGCTTGATGCCAGTGTCTACGATTTGCAGATTAAAGACGATGTGGTCAATTACATTGATGGCAACACCCGCAAGGTCATCAATGCCGGCCAAACCTCGCATCGGGGGCTGGAGCTGATGGCCAGCTGGCAACTCAGCGACGCCTGGCAGTGGAACCTGAGTGGCACCTTTACCCGGCAAAAGTACCGTGATTTTCAGTATTTATTCAGCTGCTTTCCACCGGCCTGTGTGCCTGCTATCAACGAAACCCGCAACTTTGCTGGCTTTGAGGTAGGCAAAGCGCCGCGTCAGCTTTGGCAAAGCAGCCTGAGTTACCAACCGCACAGCATTGAGGGGCTATGGCTGGAGCTGGAATGGCAGCAGGTTGGCCGTTACTACACCGATGAGACCAACACCAATACCTACCCGGGGCATGATCTGTTCAACCTGCGGGCGCGCTATCAGCTGAGTAAACACTGGCAACTGGCGATTCGGCTGATGAACCTGACCGATAAGACCTATTCCAGCCTCACCAGCAATCAGGTGGGCTCAAGCGATATTGATTATCGGCCCGGCATGCCGCGCAGTGTTTTTGTCTCGGCGACCTGGCAATTTTAAGGTGCAGAGTATGAGGATGCAGCCATGACCACATCAAACGCAATTCGCACCAGCCAGTTGGTGCGCTGGCACCGCAGGCTGCTCTGGTTGGGTGGCATCACTTTGCTGCTGTTTGCGCTGACCGGCGTGACGCACCCCATCATGAGTTGGACCGGGCCACAGGCCGTCACCATGCGGCCGCCGATGCTTAGCTTAAGCGAAGCCGAGCTGAACCAGGCGATGCAGCGGTTGCAGCAAGCCAATCTGCCCGCTCAGTCGCTGGTGAAGCTGGTGCCCTACCAGCAGCAGGTGCTGTTGCAGCTAACCTCGGACCTGCAAAGCCCGCGCCACTACCTGAGCCTGAGCGATGAAGCCAGCGCCATCAGCGATCAGCAGATGGCGATCTGGTTGGCCACTCACTACAGCGGTTTGGATGAAACCCAGGTGCGCCGCAGCCGTTTGCAAACCGAGTTTGACAGCGCCTACCCGTCGGTCAATCGCTTATTACCGGTGTGGCAGGTCGATTTTGACCCCGGGCTCAGTCTGTATGTGCACACCGAAACCCTGAGTCTGGCGGGCATCACCAACAGCTATAAAACCAACTTGCAGGCGCTGTTTCGCCAGTTTCACAGCTGGCAGTGGCTCGATGGGGTGCCACTTATAAAAGCCCTGCTGATGACGCTGTTGCTGGGCAGTGCTTTGCTGTTGGTATTGACCGGCGGCTGGCTGTTGTTGCGACTGCCGTTTCAGGCGAAGCGTCGCGGCCTGCGCCGTTGGCATTATTTGCTGTCCTGGGGATTATGGCTGCCGGTGACCTTGTATTTGCTGACAGGTATCTATCACTTTGCTTATAAGTATGTACAGCCGGATACGCTGGGCTTAACCGCCAGCAACGCCCAGCCATTGCCAGAGCACTGGCAACTGCCGGCAAACGTGTTGCCTAGGGGTGCTGTACTGAATAGCGCCAGTCTGGTACAGGGGCCCGCTTCGCACTGGTACTGGCGCTTGTCACTGCACAATGCCGGGCAGCAGGCCGACCGGCACAGCCGCTTTGCCGGTCAGGCATCTGAGCATGGGGCGCTCTTCATCCCTCTGCTGCCGGATGCGCCAGTGCTGGATGATGCTTCGTATGCGCAGCTGTTGGCGGAGCGCTTTATTGGGCTAACACCCGAAGCGCTATCCGGACAACAGTTGGTGCAGCGTTTTGGGCCGGATTACGATTTTCGCAATAAGCGCCTGCCGGTCTGGCAGCTCGATTACGCCAAGGGTCGGATTTTTGTCGACAGTGCCAGTGGTCAACTGGTGGAGCAACAAAGCCGCAGCAGCCGCTATGAGCGTTACAGCTTTTCCTTTGTGCACAAATGGGGCATTTTGCAGCCCTGGCTGGGGCGCGATGGCCGCGATGCAGTGGTGGTGGCCATGATGGCACTGGTCTTGCTGCTGGCTGGCATGGGCTTTGCGATGCGGCTTGCTCGGCGCTGACTCTGATCATAGGCTATATATAATTTATAGGCTATGGCTGGACAGGTAATGCGAATTGAAACTATCAGCTACATCAAACAACATGCTGCCAAGCTGGAACTAGAAGAGCCGATTGTGGTGACACAAGGCGGTAAAGCGGTGTTTCGGATAGAGTCTGAAGTCAGCGCCCGCTTGCGGGATGAAGGCATTGCCTTGCTCAAGTTGATGCACCTGGCTGAGCGCGATATATGTGATGGCCACACACTAACTCTGGATGAAAGGCTGCAGCAGTTACGTCAAGTACCAGTCAGTGGAAAGTGATTTTAAGTCCGTTCTATCTTACTGTCGAAGATACTCCTCATTACAGCAATCTTCATTGCGACTGCGACACTATGTCGCATGGTGCTTTTGGGGGGCAGCCGTTATTCTTAGTGCAGACTTTTCCACTGCTGTGCGATAGTCTGTAATGACATTTTGCAACGGCTGCCTGGCAGCCGTCTTTTTTGTGGAACCTGTGTGTCATGCTCTCCCTGACTGTTCTTGAACCGCAGCACCAATTGCGTCAGTTAGCCCGCTTTCGTTGGGGGGTGATTGGCTTTATCGCACTGGCGATGTTGGCCGCCTTG
This sequence comes from Alkalimonas amylolytica, assembly GCF_900107845.1. Taxonomy (GTDB): domain Bacteria; phylum Pseudomonadota; class Gammaproteobacteria; order Enterobacterales; family Alteromonadaceae; genus Alkalimonas; species Alkalimonas amylolytica. Next base: position 304,334 of record NZ_FNRM01000006.1, on the reverse strand, counting down.
CTGTTGCATTACCCGGTCAGCTCCCGGCCTTTGCTGTTGCTTTTGCTGGGCCTTTTTGCCGCCTCCAATTTGTTATTGCCGTTACTGCCCCATGCCAACCGTTACAGCATGCGGCTATATGCGCTCTACGCCGTGGGCGACATTGTATTGCTGTGCTGCATGCTGCTGTTAACCGGCGGGGTCAGCAATGGTCTGGTCGCGCTGTTGCTGTTGCCGGTGGCGATGGCTTCGGTGTTGTTGCCGGGCCGCTTGTGTTATCTGGTGGCCCTGATTGCAGTGCTGGCGTACACCTTGCTGCTGCAATTGGGTGATCTCAATGCGCTGTCAGCTGCCGGTCCCTGGTTGGAGTTGCAGCCGGAAAACGCGGCCATCCTGGCGCATGCGCATCATGGCGCTGGGCATGGCAGCTTTGATCAGCATCTGCTGCAAATGTGGTGGGCTTTTGCGCTTTCTGCAGCACTGATCAGCTGGTTTATCAGTGCTCAGGCCCGGCAAATTCGTAAGCAAGCCAGGGTGCTCAACCAGTTGCAGCAACAGCAGCTGCAACAGGAGCAAATGCTGGCACTGGCCACTTTTGCCGCCAATACCGCCCATGATTTAGCCACGCCGATTCAAACCATGGCACTGATTGCCGATGAGCTTCAGGTCGACGCAGCTCAAAGTGACCAGTTGAAGGATTTGCAACAACAATTGCAGCGTTGTCAGCATCTGGTGCAGCAGCTGCGCCAGGATGCCGGCAGTTTACGTCAGCCGCAGCAAGCCGAGCCGGTATTAACACTGACGGAGCAAACGGTGCAGCGTTGGCTGGCCAGCCGGCCTGATATTGAAGTCGACTGCCAGTTTGACCGTAAGGCTACTGATTTTTTACTGGCCGAGCCGCAAAGCTTAGCGGCGGCGCTGCTGAATATTCTGGATAATGCCGCCGATGCCAGCCTCGCGCGGCAACAGTCAAAGCTCTCAATTGCCTGCCAGCTCAGCGCGCAAGGCTGCAGCATTCGCATTCGCGACTATGGCGAGGGATTTTCCGAGCAGCGCTTGCAGGAGCTGGGGCATTTGCCACAGCTGAGTAGTCAGGGCCTTGGCATCGGTCAGTTTCTGGCCAATGCCAGCATTGAGCGATTAGGCGGTAAGGTTGTCCGCAGTAATCTGGCCGATGGCGCGCTCACCTGCATTGAGCTGCCAAGGAGGCATGTATGAATGAGCCGGAACACATTAAGCTGGTCTTGGTCGATGACGATGCGGTGCTGCTGCGCACCCTGGCACGCCGCTTTGAGCAAACCGGTGCCAGCGTGGTGACTTTTGCCGAGCCCTGTACCAGCGACCAGCTGATTGCCGAGCAGGCCGATGCCTACCTGCTGGATTTACGTTTTGCCGGCCAGTCTGGCTTGAGTTTTATTGAGCCACTGCGTACAGCCCTTCCCAACTGCCGGATTGTGCTGTTAACCGGCTATGGCAGTATCGCCAATGCAGTGCAGGCAGTGAAATTAGGTGCCGACGACTATCTGACCAAACCGGTCGATTTTCAGCAGTTGCTGCAGGTACTTTGTGGCCGGGACTTACCTGCTGAGCCTGGCCCGCCGGCAGCTGAGCAACCAGGCATAGGCCCAACGCCCAGTTTGCTCAGCCCGGAACAACTGGAATGGGAGCATATCCAGCGGGTGCTGGCAAAGCAGGATGGCAATATCTCACAAACCGCCCGGGTGCTGGGTATGCATCGCCGCACCTTGCAGCGCAAGTTGCTGAAACGTCGCCCTTAACTACGGCCTTGGTGCTGTTCATCTTGTTTTAATCTGTTCGCTGTGTTGTGTTCATCCCTTAGTCGGTTTTCCCTTCATGCCGGAGTTGTAAAGTAACCCCTGTCCGGTGTGACTGCACCCTTCACTGAAAAGGAAAACCTATGTCGACTCGAATTGTATCCGTAATTTCTGGAACCGTGCTTAGCCTGGCTGCTCTGCAGGTAGTTGCAGCGCCGGTGGTTAACAACAACATCACCGAAGCTGAGGTGAAAGCTGCCCAACAGGCTTGGGGGCAAGCGTTGATTGCTATCAGCTCTGCTTACACCGATGGTGGCCGCGATAAGGCAGAACAAAAAGCGCGCTCGGTACTGGATGCGGCTTATGGCTACGGCCATGGTGCTGTCTTGTTTAAGCCTACGCTGGCCAGTGGCGAGCAAACCTTTCGTACCAGTTACGAGGGTGCTTTGGCCTATTTTGTTGGTGGCAACAGCGCATTTCCTACTGACAGTGGCTTTGCGCTAAAAGGCTGGACCGGTTATCAGTTTAACAATGCGGCGGTGTACATCAACGGCGACCTGGCACTGACCATGGGCCATGTGATGCTGACCGATGCCAGTGGCGCTGTCACTACCGTGGACAAAACCTGGGGCTTCAAAAAAGACGAGCAGGGCGCCCTGCGCATCGTACTGCATCACTCGTCATTGCCTTTTAGTGCCAACTAAGCGGACGAGTAGGGGAGCAATGGCAAGGATGCCATTGCCAGGGTAACGTTATTTAGTGAGTAAGCTGGTTATTGTTTCTGTAAGTGTTGTTCATCCCAACCCAGTTTGGCTGGCCATCCCTCCTCTGCGGCCAGCCTTTTTTTTATTCTGGCTGCAAGCAATAACCCAAACCACGGCGGGTATGGAGCAGCTTGACCGCATGGGATTCATCAATTTTTTTGCGTAGCCGCGCCATGTACACATCCACGATGTTGGTGAGCGGATCTTCATTCAGACCCCAGACATTGGTCAGGATCCGTTCCCTGCTATAGACTTTGCCGCTATTGCTCATCAGTAATTCCAGAATGCCGAGTTCCTTGGCCGTTAATTGCAGTGCTTTACCGGCGCGTTGGGCTTGCATGCTGTCTAAATCCAGCACCAGATCGGCCACCTGCAACTGACGTTGATGCAGGCTGCTGACATCCCGTTTCGCCAGGGCTTCAATCCGGGCTAACAGCTCTTCAAAATGAAACGGCTTACCCAAATAGTCATCGGCGCCGGCCCGCAGGCCCCGTACCCGCTCATCCACTTCGGACAGGGCAGATAAAATCAGAATACGGGCCGGAATTTGTTGGCTGCGGATTTGCTGACACAGGGTCAGGCCATCCAGTTGCGGCAGCATACGATCGAGCACAATCACATCCGGCTCAAACTGCCGTACCATCTCCAAGGCATGCAGGCCATCCTGCAGCAGCAAGGTCAGGTAACCTTCCGCTTTTAAGCCTCGTGATAAAAAGCTGCCGACTTTTTCGTCGTCTTCAATAATCAGTATTTTCATGCTGGGTTCCGCTAAAAAGGGGGAGGCTAAGGCGCACCCGGGTGCCCTGAGGCTGATTGGGATGCAGCTCAATGGTGCCATCCTGCGCTTCCATAATGGCTTTGGCAATGCAAAGTCCTATTCCCAAACCATCGGGCCGGGCATTGCGGGCGGCAGTTCCGCGAAAGTGGCGCTGGAACAAGCGCTCCTGTTCTTCTGCATTGATGCCAATGCCCTGATCGCACAGCTCCAACTGCAGCTCATTGTCACTCAGTGCCAGGCTAAGCTGCAGCTGCGGGTTAGTGGCGGCATACTGTTGGGCATTGTCGGTAATAATGCGCAGCACACTGGCAAATTTGTCTGCATCGAGCAGCAGCCAGGCGTCGGCTGGTAACTTGGCTGGCATGTTCAGCGCTAACTGGTAGCCGCTACTTAGTTGCTGTTGCACCGTAGCCGTGGCGAGAGTCTGGAAATCAAATACACTGATGCGTTGCAAGTGCACATGCAGCAAGCGCTCTTCACCTCTTGCCAGCAGCAACAAATCCTCAATGCGCCGGCTTAATTGCTGGCTGGCCGCCAGAATACGGCCAAAGGCTTCTTTGTATTCAGCGCTGTCTTTGTCCTTGCCGCGCAGGCTGATTTCGGCTTCACCCTGAATGCTGGTGGCCGGAGTGCGCAGCTCATGGCTGATATCCGTCAGCAACTGTTTTTGCCGGTGCTCGGTTTCATGCAGTTGGGCCAGCGCTTGCTGCAGCTCGGCGGTGCGGGCCTGCACCCGTTGCTCGGTTGCAAGCTGGCTTTGTTTCTCCTGGCGGGCAAAAGCTTCAATGTAGCCTGACATCAGGTTAAATTGCCGGGCCAGTTCGGCAAATTCGGTTGGCCCCTGTTCCTGAATGCGGTGGGCAAAGTTGCCTTGCTGCAATTGCTTGGTACCATCCAGCAGCCGTTGCAATGGCTGGCTCAAGGCCCGGGATAAGTGCCAGCCAATGACAATGGCAAACAGCAAACCGAGCAGGCTGATCAGCAGCATGGTGTGTTGCACCTGTTGCACGGCAGACAGTGCATCCGCCTCAGTACTGCTGGCCCGCTGCTTTTGATCGGCAATGGCCTGCTGTAACAATTCAGACAGATCGGTGTCCTGAAACTTATCAAACAAGCTAATCAGGGTGCGCCAGCGCTCAAGATCATCCTGGTAGGCGGCAATTTCGCGGGTTTTCAGTGCATGTTCCAGCGTGTGTAAATTGGATTGCAGTAAGGAAATGACTTTGACCTGCTGCATAATCAGCAGCAAGTCCTGCTCGCTGGTACTGTAAAGCTGATCGCGAATGGCCAGTTGATCCAGGGTGTGTAATTGCTGTTGCATGCGGCCGAACAGAGTATCACGGAAAGCGGTATTGGCGTCGTCGGTTAGCAAGTACTCAGCCAGCCAGACTTTCAGGCGCTGCTTATCGGCCCGCAGCGAAATAAACTCGGTCAGCATCTGGTTGGCAATGCGATTGCGCTTGGTATGAAACTCAGAGTTCTGATGGGCCCAAAAACCAATACCAGACAGCAGCAGGCTGATGCCTACCAGTATACAGAGCGATACGATCAGTTTGCGTAAATACATGGCTGGCCCCGCAGACAGTCTTGTCGTCAGTATAGGGGCATTACGCTGGTCGATCATGAAAATGGGGTTAAATATGGCAATTGTTGCTGCCGGGCTCTAGACTGGGAGCATAGCTGGATAGAAGTGATCATGAAGTGAGCCAAAAAGTTGCTGCTGTGATAGGAATGCTGTGCTTGGCCGCCTATGTGGTGCCGGCTGAGCAGGCCTCTCATTTAAACTTATACACGGAAGATTATCCCCCCTGGAATTACTCTGCTGCAGATGGTGTTGCTGGCATCAATGTTGAGTTGTTGCGCCTGGCATTAAGCAAAACAGGCTATCAAGGCAATTTTGCCGTGGTGCCCTGGGGCCGTGCACAGCGCTTTACCCAGACCGAGCCGGATAGCTGTTTTTTTTCTGCCGTGCGAAGCAAAGAACGGGAAAGCATCTATCAATGGGTTGGCCCCCTGAGTCAGGAGCAGGTGCAGTTATTCAGTCTGGATCCCGCAGCATCCAGTTTTGCTGAGTTTGCATCGGTACGGGGATTTCGGATTGGCGGCCAGACGGAGGATGCTTTTACCGATTATGCCGAGAGTTTAGGCCTTCGGGTCGAGCGGGTTACGGACATTCCGGTCAATTTGGCCATGCTGCAATCCGGGCGCATAGATCTATGGCTGGCAGGCTCCGTTGGTGGTCCCTTTATCGCCCGTCGTGAGGGGATTCCGGTGTTTCCGGTCGCCACCAGCGAACGAGTGTTCGAACTTTGGCTGGCTTGCAATTCAGCCATGCCCACTGAAGTTATTCAGCGTTTAAACAGTGCATTGGAGACGTTAAAGCAAGATGGCAGCCTGGAGGCGATTTTGGCGGATTACCGTTAAAGCAAGCCGCCAGTGTCGTTCACGCTTAAAAGCCGAGCGGGATACCAAAGCTGAAGAAACCAACCAGCAGCAGGATCCAAACGCCCAAAAAGGCCAGCGAATAAGGCAGCATCATCGCAATCATTTCACCAAAGCGCAGCTCTGGATTGTATTTGCGCATAAAGGCCAGAATAATGCCGGCGTAAGTCATCATCGGGGTAATGATGTTGGTGGCTGAATCGGCGACCCGGAAGGCTGCAGCAACCAGATCCGGCGTCATCGCCGGGTTTACCATGTACAGCATCGGAATAAAAATCGGTCCCAGCAGCATCCACTTCGAGGTAAGCCCGCCGACAAAGAGGTTAATCAGCGCAGTCACCAGCACAAAGCCTATCAACAACAGCACCGGGTAGCTTTGCAAGCCCAGTAAAATCAGTGCATTGGCACCCAGGTAGGTGATGTAGGCGCCAAGACCGCTGTAGCTGAGCACGCCAAGAAAGTTGTAGCAGAAGAAGGTCAGTACCAGGATGTAACCCATGGTGTCCATTTGTTTCACCATGGCTTTCACCACATCCATCATGCTGCCAAATTTGCCGCTGGCAACGCCAAAGGCGATACCGATGGCCGCAAACACAAAGGTGATCACCAGGATGATGTTGTTCAAAAAGGGCGTCACTTCCTGACCGGCTTCATTGGTGAAAGGTGCCAGTGGACCCAGTGCCAGAGCGGCGACTGCGGCCAGTGCCAGTAGCAAGGCAATGCCGGAGGCGCGCAGGCCGCGCTGCTCTGCTGGCGTGACATCAAAGTCGGAAATCTGTAAATCTTCAGGGACGGTGTACGGCTTGTGCTCCAGTCGTGGGCCGACAAACTTTACCGTAACCCAGGCGCCGACGGCAGCCAGTACAAAAGTTGACACCAGGATGAAGTAGTAGTGCATGGTGGCTGGCGTTAAGGCCTCGCCAGCGGCATTGACGAAGGGGATGCCCTGCGCCTCGGCAAAAACCTGGGCATTGACGCCAATGATCACATCAATCGGCGTTGCTGGGATCAGGTTGGCGCTAAAGCCGGCCGAGACGCCGGCAAAAGCGGCCGCCATACCAATCAATGGATTCTTGCCCAAGCCTGCATAAAGCAAACCAGCCAGTGGGATCAAAATCAAATAACCGGCATCGGTCGCAATGGAGCTCATAATGCCTAAAAAAACCAGCAGCAGTGGCAGCCACTTCACTGGCAAGGCGCGGCTGATTTTTTTCAGCACAGCGCCAAACAAGCCAGAGTGCTCGGCAATGCCCACGCCGAGCATCACAATCAGAATAACTCCAAGTACGCCGCCGCCAAAGCCCAGCCAGTTGGCCAGCAAGGCATTATCAAACAGCCAGACCACGTTTTCCCGTGCCAGCATGTTTTGAATTTCGTGTACCACAGGCACCCCGCCAGCGCCATGGGTTTCAAAGGTGATGCCACCCATCAGGGCGGTTAGCAGCAAAGCGCCCACCAGAAAATAGATAAAGATAATGACCGGATCCGGGATCCGTCTGCCAACACGTTCTACAAAGGCAATAAAGCCGGTTTGGCTGTCTGAGACCGGGGTTGTCATAAAAACCTCGTGTTATTGGATAAAAAAATCACCGCAGCCTAAAAGAAAAATGGCTCAGGGACAAGCTTTGGGCTGAAAACGGCTACCAGACTGGGTCGAGTGTCAGCAGCAGGCGTTTGCCGGAACTGGCCGGTGAGCGGTGACTGATGGCATGGCATTGGCTGCCATCCCAGCCACTGCCTTTGAGCAGCGCAACATCGGCAGTTTGCAATTGCATGGTGGTTTCAGGTCGGGCAATTAGCCCGCCATGCCACTCGGTCGCCGGGCCGCTGTAGGTGCAGACCAGCCGGCACAGCAGATGGTCGGTATGAAACTTGGGGCACATGGGTTTATCGAGCACCCGCAGGCGCAGCCCGAGCTGCGGACAGTCCATCAGGCAGGCAAAGATGTCTGCCAGCAGCTGGATATCGCCGATAAAGTCGGTTTTGCCATCGCCAGCTGGCAGTGCCTCCGTCAAGGCATCGGCAATGTCTTGGATGGGCAGCATGCGTTGCAGTGGCAAGGACAGTTGGTCCAGCAACCGTTTGCAATACGAGTCTATAGCTGGTGCTAATGCACGCTGCCAGACCGCCAAATTGACATCGGGCTCAAAAATCGCCAGCAGGCTGTCGCGCTCTGCTCCCAGTTGCTGTCTGGCAAAAGAGTTGGCTGGGTTTGGCTCAGAGGTTGGTTCTGGCCGAATCTGTGCAATGGTGCTCATGCCTGGGTTTCCTCGGTGCTTATGTCAGAGCTTCTTCGGCGCTCTGTGCAAAAGGGTTGGCGAAGTCTTGCCAGCCAGCTTCGCCTAACGCCAGCTCCTCATCGGTTAGTAAGGCTGCGTGCAGCTGCGCCAGCATGGCGGCCTTATCCAGTTGCTGGCCAATAAACACCAACTCCTGGCGTCGGTCACCAAAGGGGTCCTGAAATTGCGCCAAAATAGCGGCCTGGCTTTCATCATCCTCTGGCCATTCTGCGCGGGGCACCGCCTGCCAGAACAAGCCTGCCATGCCATAACGGGCAATGCCGCCGGCCTGATGCCATTGCCAGGCATAGTCGGCCGGTGCCGCCAGCCAGAAGTAGCCTTTAGAGCGCAACAAGCGCCCGGTCGGCCAGTCCTGATGCAAAAAGGCATAAAAGCGCTCCGGGTGAAAAGGGCGACGGGCACTGAAGCTAAAGCTGCTGATACCGTACTCCTCGGTTTCCGGGGTGTGTTCGCCGCGCAGCTCCTGCAACCAACCCGGTGCCTGAGCCGCTTGCTCAAAGTCGAACAAGCCGGTGTTGATCAGCTGGTGCAAAGGCACCTTGCCGTGATCGGCGAGCAGTTGCTTTGCCCGTGGATTCAGTGATTTTAGCACCGCCTGCAAATTGGCCAGTTGCTCCGCGGACACCAAGTCCGCTTTGCTGATCACCAGCACATCGCAAAACTCCACCTGCTCTATCAGCAAATCGGCGACACTGCGTTCATCCTCGTCGCCCAGGCTTTCACCGGTGCTGGCTAAATCCTTCGCCTGCTGGTAATCCTGCAAAAAATTGGCTGCATCCACCACCGTTACCATGGTATCCAGCCTGGCAATGTCACTTAAACGGCTGCCATCTTCATGCTCAAAGGTAAAGGTTTCGGCCACCGGCAAGGGCTCTGAAATGCCGGTCGATTCAATCACCAGATAATCAAAGCGGCCATCCTGGGCCAGCTTGCCAATTTCCAGCAGCAGATCCTCGCGCAAGGTGCAGCAAATGCAGCCATTGCTCATTTCCACCAGCTTTTCTTCGGCACGGTTCAAGCTAACTTCCTGATTAACCTGAGCCGCGTCGATGTTGATCTCACTCATGTCATTGACAATCACGGCAATGCGCAGACCATCGCGGTTGTGCAGGATCTGGTTCAGCAGGGTGGTTTTGCCGGCACCTAAAAAGCCGGACAGCACGGTGACAGGTAAAGACGAAGGGGTTGTGGTGGCCATAATTACCTCAAAATTGTAATGTTATACTGTTGCATAATAGCAGCCTGGCTTGGTCTGTAAAGTAGGTTGCCAGGCCTTTAAAAGCAGCGGGCTAAGCCGGTAAAGTTCGTGGACTGGTGTCGGAAAATACAAAAGGCCGTCCCTGCGGCGGCCCCAGCACTTCATCGCTGTGCATCACCGAACGACCGGCAATGATGGTGGCGATGGGCCAGCCGGTGACTTGTTCGCCGTGATAGGGTGTCCAACCGGCTTTGCTGGCGATCCAGCTGTTGTCGATGGTGCGCTGGGCGTTTAGATCGACCAGGGTAAAATCGGCGTCGTAGCCCACAGCGATGCGGCCTTTGCCGGTCAGGCCAAAGATCCGGGCCGGGTTGCTGCTGGTCAAATCGACCAGTCGCTGCAAGCTGAGCTTACCAGCGGCAACATGGTTCAGCATCACCGGTAGCAGGGTTTGCACCCCGGTCATGCCACTGGGGGATTCCGGGTAGGGGCGGGACTTTTCCTCCAGCGTATGGGGTGCATGATCACTGCCCAGAATATCGACCGTGCCATCGGCGATGCCTTGCCACAGGCCTTGCTGGTGCTTGCTATCGCGCACCGGCGGGTTCATCTGGGCCAGACTGCCAAGGCGCTGGTAACAATCCGGTGCTACCAGCGACAAATGATGCGGGGTGGTCTCTACCGTAACGCGATCTTTAAACGCGGCCAGATAGGCCATCTCATCGGCAGTGGAAATATGCAGAATATGCAGTGGCCGATTGGCTTGTTCGGCCAAGGCGATGATCCGCTGAGTAGCCAGCAGGGCACTTTGGGCATCGCGCCAGAGCGGGTGGTTTTCAACCTCGCCGGCGGCCAGGGCTTTGCGCTCACGCAGCCGGGCTTCATCTTCGGCATGAATGGCCACCCGGCGCCGGCCATCCTGCAAGATGTGCAGCAGCAGCTCGTCTTGTTCTGCCAGCAAGTCGCCAAAAGAGCTGCCCATAAAGACTTTGATGCCGGCGCAGCCAGGTAATTGCTCCAGTTGTGCTAGCTGGCCCAGGTTGGCGGCACTGCCGCCGATGTAAAAGGCGTAATTGCAGTAGCTCTGCTCTGCAGCGATGCTGAGCTTTTGCTGCAAACAGTTAGCAGAGAGCGTCAGCGGGTTGGTATTGGGCATTTCAAAGAAGCCGGTAATGCCCCCCAAGACAGCGCCTTTGCTGCCATGATGGATGTCTTCTTTGTGGGTGAGCCCCGGCTCACGAAAGTGCACCTGGGTATCGATCGCACCGGGCAACAGGTGCAGGCCTTTGGCATCGAGTTGACGTTTGGCCTGCCAGCCGCTGCCGCCGATAGCGGCAATGCGCCCGGCAATCACCGCAACGTCAGTTTGCTGCAGTCCCGCCGGGGTCATTACCTGTGCACCTTGGATCAGCAAATCGGCGTTTTTGTGCTGGATGCGGCTTAACCAGTCGGTTGCGTTCATATCAAAACTCCCTGGAAGCATGAATTCGGGCATAGGCATCGTGCGGATGCAGGCTTTCCAAGTGCTGCACCTCAATGCAAACATCCGGGTACTGTGGACGTAAGCTGGCAGCTAGGCGGCGCGCTGCATCTTCGACGAACATCAGATTGGCGCCATTTAAGCGGGCAAATTCCTGTTCATCGGCACGTTTCACCGCCGTTTGTACCGGTGTGGCCAAAGCCGCTTCGGCTTGTTCAATGACGGCACTGATTGGAAAGCCAGTGGCAGTAGCTGCCAGCGAAAGTTCGATGCTGGCGACGCTGCGCTGGCTGTGTGGCGTGGCATAGCTGCCGTGTTGCAGCAGCCAGTCGGCTACGTTAGCTTTGGACAGAGCGACATCGCTAAAGTCGGCCAGAAACTTTTGCTGCAGCAATTGCCGGCTTAAGGCTGCCGAGCAGGGGCAGGTGGAGGAATACTGCACCGCCAGTTGAAGTTTCAGCAAAAAGCCTTTGGGGCTTAGGCTGGCACGCAACTGCACCGGATAACGGCGCCAACCGGACAGACCGGGAGTGATCAGCGCCGGGTGCTTGCAGAGGCGATCAAAGGACAGCTCAAGGACCACCTGATCGCTGTGACAATCCAGGTGACTGTCCAGCAGTTGCTGCAGCAGTTGCTTAAGATTTGCAGGGGTGCACAGCTGCTGCCCGGCAAAGTCATTGAGTAAACGGTATAGGCGCGACATATGGATACCGCGCGCGTCCGTTCTTGGCAGGTTAATGCCAATGTTGGCTTTTACTGGTTGCACGATGGCATCCCCGCCATCGGATAACTGCAGCAGCAGGTCCAGCTGCTGCATGCCCACCTCATCCAGCACCACACTGGTTTTTTGTACCATTTCCTGGGTGATGTCCGGCAACTCTGTTTGCATTCTGGGGTACTCCTGCACGACTGATGAAAGAAAATGTGATAGTATCACATTTTGTCGTTGTGGCATGCCTGCTGGCCGCAGTTTTGTTGCGCTACGACTGTGCTTGCATTAGCATGCCGCAAGTTTGATGAATGATGAATGGAGTTGCAGATGCTAAAGCTGTCCCCGTTGGCCTGCGCTGTTGCGTTGGCGTTGCCTGTTATGCTGAGCGCGGATGAAGTCTCTTTTGATGACGCCCGGCTGGAACGCATCGAAGTGCGTGCTTCTGGTTTACGGCGTGATGTGGTGGAGATGGCCGGGCCGGTGTCGGTGCTAAGCGGCGATGATCTGGTACGCCGTACCGAAGCCAGCATCGGCGAAACGCTGAAATTCGAGCCGGGTGTGCATGGCAATTATTTTGGCCCTGTTGCATCCAGCCCGGTAATCCGCGGCCTGGATGGCCCCAGGGTACAGGTGATCCACAATGGCATGAGCACCGGTGATGTGTCGCGCGAAGGGCCGGATCATACCATCACTGCCGATGCCATCACTGCTCAGCAAATTGAAGTATTGCGTGGACCTGCCACCTTGTTGTATGGCAGTGGTGCCATTGGCGGCGTGATCAATGTGGTAGATAACCGCATTCCCCGTACTGCGTTGGCACAGCCAGAAACGGTGTTGCAAGGGCGCTTTAACAGTGCGGCGGCTGAGCGCTCGCTGGCCTTCGCCCATGATCGTTCTGCAGAGACACTGGCTTTTCATGCTGATGGCTATTACCGCAAAGGCAACGATTACCGGGTGCCTGAGTATCAGAGCGATGATGGTTTTCGCAGCAAGCGGCTGGATAACTCCTGGTCGGAGCACCAGGTACTGAATCTGGGCAGCAGCCATGTCGCCGATTGGGGCTTTGCTGGTATCAGTTATGGCTTCATCAGCAGTGAGTACGGCTTGCCGGAAGGGCCACAGGATCCATTGGAAAACGAAGATGGTGAGTTGATCAAACTGAACCAACAGCGGCTGGCGCTGGCGGCGGAGTACCGACCGCAGCATGCCCGCTGGGAACTGGTCACCGCAGATTTGGCTTTTACCGATTACGATCATGCTGAGTACGACGACGGCGTAGCTGAAACCGAGTTTACCAGCAAGCAATGGGAGCTGCGTGTTACGGGCACTTACTTGCTTGACAGTGGTTGGCGCGGGATTGTCGGCTACCATGGCACCATGCGTGATTATCAGGCACTGGGTGATGAAGCTTTTACGCCCAATACCGATACCGATAGCCATGCGCTTTTTGTGTTGCAGGAAAAAAGCTTTGGCGACCTTAAGTTTGAGTTTGGCAGCCGCTATGAGCGTTTAACGCAAAATGCCACTGAGGTAGAAGATGTGCTCGGCGTACGCGATATTCGTGATCCCTTTCATTTGTTTAGCTGGTCACTCGGCGCTGTTTATCAGTTGAACGGCCAGCATCAGCTGACCGCTGCTTTTAGTCAGGCTCAGCGTGCACCGGCCGCAAATGAACTTTATGCCAATGGCATCCATGTTGGCACCCGCTCGTACGATATTGGCACGGCTTACCGGGTCACGCACAGCAATGGTCAGACCGAAATTCTCAGCGATGCCAGCTTATCGAAAGCAGAAAAAGCCAACAACGTTGATGTGGGGGTGCGTGGTCAGCTGGATCAGGTGCACTATCAGCTCAATTTGTTCTACAACCAGATAGAGGATTTTGCCTATTTAAGTAATCTGGGTTTTGCCATTGCCGGCTTTGATGCCTATCAATACCGGCAGGATGATGCCCGTTTACAGGGTGCTGAAGCCAGTGTGCGCTGGCAACTGGCACCAGATCATCAGCTCAGCCTGATGGGTGATCTGGTGCGGGCACGGCTGAAAGATGGTGGCAACCTGCCGCGGATCCCGCCGTTTCGGCTGGGCGCTGAGTACCAGTACACAGCCGATGCCTGGAGCGCTCAACTGGGTGTGATGCATCACGGCAGCCAGAACAAGGTGGCTGACAACGAGACAGCGACCGATAGCTACACTTTACTGGAAGCCTCAGTGAACTACCATTTCAGCTGGCAGCAATGGGAGCTGATGGCTTTCGCCAAAGCGCAAAACCTGACCAATCAGCTGGCTTTTGTGCACAGCTCCTTTATCAAAGAGGATGCACCTTTGGCTGGCCGCAATCTGACGGTTGGATTGCAGCTGCGTTTCTGATCTTTCTGCCGTGTTGCAACCTGTGGTATAACAGCCTCAGGCTGCAAAGAAAGGAGCAGGTATGGCCGGCTGGTTGGATCTCATCGCAATTTTTTGGTTTATAGCCATCTGGGTTGGTTACACCCTGTACGCCAAGCGGCGTGCGAAAAGCGTCAGCTGTTTATCCTTTGAACTAAGGCGCAAGCGCAACGACTGGATGCAGCAGATGCTGAGCCGCGATAATAAAATGGCGGATGTCGGGCTTATCTCTACCCTGGAGCGCAATGTTAGCTTTTTTGCTTCCAGCACCTTGCTGGTGCTGGCTGGCTTGTTAACGGCACTGGCGTCAGCCGATAAAATCAGTCTGGTGCTGCGCAATATACTGCCCTGGAGCTCACAAGCCGAAGTGTCGTTGCAGCTCAAGCTGTTGTGCATAGCGCTGATGTATGTATTCGCTTTTTTTCAGTTTACCTGGTCGTTACGCCAATACGGTTTTGGTGGCGTGCTGATAGGAGCGGCCCCGGATGGGCGCAGCATGGAAGAGCATGATCGCAAAGCCTATGCACTGCGCACCGCCAAAGTGATTGATCAGGCCGGTCACTCTTTCAATTATGGTCTGCGTGCCATGTATTTTTCATTGGCAGCGCTGGCATGGTTTATCGATCCCGTATTCTTTATGATGGCCACCGTGGTGGTGATGTTGATTATGAAGCAACGGGAGTTTCACTCTAAAGTGCTGCATGCCTTGCGGGATTGTTAAGCGTTATGCTGAAACGGCATCAAAGCCGTTTCAGCGAAGATATGGTTTATTGCAACTCAAAAGCCCGTACCACCCGATTGACACCATCAACATGGCGGGCTATTTCCACCGCCTTGTCGGCCTCATCCGGTGTGACCAGACCCATCAGAAACACTTCGCCGTCTTCGGTAACCACTCTGATATTCAGGCCGCTGATATCGCCGTCGGATAAAAACAGAGTTTTGACCCGGGTACTGATCCAGCTGTCACGGCTGCGGGTAGACAATGAAATGGTGTTGCCGACCCGGATTTGATTGTGCACATCACGCACACTCTGCAGATCCCGGGCGATTTGGCCGGCCCGTTGCCGTACCCGCTCGGTTTCGACCTGGCCAGTTAGCAGCACCACACCATTGTAACTAACTATATTGATGCGGCCTTGCTTGTTTAAATCTTCATCGGCAAACAGCTGACGGGCCCGCATGGCGATGCCGGTATCGTCAATCTGGCTGCCCAGGGTACGTCTGTCCTGCGCCGCCACCACGGCCGCTCCACCGCCAGCCACCACGGCTGCCGCACAGCCTTGCAGCAGACCTAACGTCAATAACAACACCCAGACACGGTTTTGGCTCATAACTCCCCCTGTTGTGGGAAAAGGTTTAGTTCAATCAGTTCGCAAACACAGTGCAGTAAAAAGGCATAGCACTCAAATACTCTGGCATGGCGATGCGCCGGAACTCTCAGCTCCGTATCCTGTGCATTCAACAGGCCGGACAGTTCATCGGCACCCTCGACAGTCAGGGCGACCACGCTCATATCACAGGTCAGTGCTGCTTCGACCGCTTTGATCAGGCTTTGTTCGTTACCACTTAAAGAAATAACCAGCAAGATATCACCTTTTTGGCCAAGCGCTTTCACTTGACGGGCATAGTAGTCGTTGTTTCTGCCCTGGCTGGCGTGCAGAGCTGCATGATCCTGATGCAATGCCATAGCTGGCAGGCAAGGCCGCTCGGTTTCGTATTGATCCAGCAACAACTGGGCAAAATGCTGTGCCAGACTGGCGCTGGCACCATCACCACAGCACATCACCTTGCCGCCTTCAATTAAGCTGCTGACAATGCGAAAAGCCGCCTGCTCAATCGGCCCGGCCAGGGCTTCACTGGTGGCAATCATGGTCTGAATGTTTTCGCTAAAAAGCTGGCGAATTTTATCCTGCATGCTAATTCCTGTATTGGCCTAACTCGCCACGATGGCGTTTTGGATCCAGTTAAACTGGTAAGGCTCAGAACCACTGATGGTGAGTACATCAAAGCGGCAAGGACCCTGATGCCGGCTGCGCTGCAAATACAGCTGGGCTGTACGAAGCAACTTTTGCTGTTGCCGGTAGCTTATAGCGGCACTGGCACCGCCATAAGCCTCAGAGGAACGATACTTCACTTCGACAAATATCAATTGATCGTGCAGGCGCATCACCAGGTCGAGCTCGCCCAGCTTGGTAGTAAAGTTGCGTGCTACTGTTTTCAGGCCCTGTTGCTGCAGGTACTGTTCTGCCAGCTGCTCGTAAACGATGCCAAGCGTATTGGCCATCTCAGGGCTCCCTGATACGCTGCAGAGCCGTTTGACTGTAACGGGCCCAATCCAGTTGACGGCGGATGTTGCGCTCGGGGGTTAAGCTTAACTCACCGGTTAGCCCTTGATGGCGTAAGGCCGGCAGCTGTTGCTGCTGGCGTAACTTGGGAATAAGTTGCAGCGCGTCGTAGCCCATGGCAAACAAGCGTTGCAGGCTTTCATCCTGCTCCGGGAAGAGTTGATCAAATTCGACCCGCAACCGCTGGCTTTGTTGCACGGTTAACATCCAGGGCATTTCGGTGAAGGTGAGTCCTGCCAGATCTCGATGATCGGTGCGGTCGGCCTGGATGCTGTGACTACGTGAGCTGGCATAGACCGGCAGGCTGGGGGCGGTAGAGCTGACAGAAACATCAAGAAACGGTTTTAACAACCGTGTCTGAGTTGGATCGGCTATCAGATAAACGGCATCAATGTCACGCCGGCTATGAGGCTCTGACTCGACTTCACCCGGGATCAACTGACTGATTTGGCGAACCCGTTGCCGGCTGGCTTCCAGCTCCAGCAGGCGGGCAATCATTGGCTCCAGCTCGTCACGGCCTGCAAAGCCATAGAGCTCAGGAGCCTGGTGCCCATAAGCGCGCCACTCACGACTAAAATGCTGGGCCAGCCGTTCGCTGCTGGTATTCTGAGCATGGATCACCACAGGCCGACGATAGTCCCTACGCTGAAATAAGGCGGCTAACTGACTGGCTTCATCTTCTAAGCTCAGGCTAAAGAAATACTGGTCACGGTCTGGCTCTGCCGGTAAACCGCTCTGGTTTAAAAACAGGGTGGGCCATGGCCAGTCACCATGCTGGCGAATTGCATCGACCTGGCTGCGCTGCAAAGGCCCAATCACAAACTCAATGTTCAGCGCCTGCAATTCTTGTTGAATCACTTCTGGTTGCTGCAGGCTGTCGATAAAAAACAGTTCCGTCTCTGGTTGGTTCACTGCTGCAGCTAAGATGCCATTTTGAATGGCCTGAGCATGAGGCCGAAGCTGGCCATGGATCGGCAACAGCACCGCGATGCGTTGAGGTTCGAAAGGCGTGAGCTCAGTCAGCGCTATGATCGTTGCTGGTAACTCGTCCAGCAGCGGCATCTGTGGATAATTGCGCTGCCATTGCTGCAAAGCACCTTGCATCGCATCGGGGCGCCCTAACTGCTGACGTATGGTGTTGTTTAGCTGTAACCAAGCCAGAGTACGGGCACCAGCATTGTGCCGTAATTGTTCCAGCTCACTGTTATCCAGTTGGATCAGCTGCTGCCATAGCTGTTGCCAGCTGTCATCTTCGGCTCGCTGCAAGGCCGCCTGTTCGTCCCACTGCAACCACCAATAGGCGGCTTTGGCTGGTTGCTGCAGTTGCTGAAATAACCGGGCAGCACTCTGGCTAAAATCAAGCCTGGCAGTGGCTGCCAACTCAGCAGGGCGACTTTGCTCAATTTTTTGCAAAGCCAAGGGGTACTGCTGCAGTTGTCGCCGAGCTTCCAACTCAATAGCCGGCAAGCGAGCCTGCAACCAGGGTTCTTTGAAGCTGCTGAGTTCTTGAACGATGGCTAAAGCCAGACGTGGGTTGGCTTCAGTTAAAGCGGCATTGGCCGCAGCAACCAATAGTTCTTGCTGTTGACGGCCTTGCTGGCGGGATGCCCGCTGCAGCAATTGCTCGGCAGTGTACTCCGGCTGTTCACCAGCGACCTCTTCACGAACCTCGGGTTCCCGCTCCGGTTGGGAGATCACGGTGCCCGGTTGTTGCGCACACCCTATCAGCAGGCTGGTGGTAAGCACGGCCAATAGCCATGGTTTTTGTTTGCTGCTCATCGCAATGCCCAGTACCATAGTCCATAATTGGCACTATCTTACTGAGTCCCACTCAGAAGCTCAAACAAAAGCGAACCCATGACTACGCAAAGCGGACAACTTTATATCGTCGCCACCCCAATCGGCAATCTGGCGGACATCAGCCAACGAGCACTGGATATACTTTCAGCAGTCGACTGGATTGCGGCCGAAGATACCCGCCATTCCTCCCGGCTACTGCAGCACTACGGTATTCAAAGCAAGCTGCTGGCGCTGCACGATCACAACGAAAAACAGCGGGCTGCTTCCTTGTTAGAGAAGTTGCAGCAAGGGCAAAGCATTGCTTTGATTTCCGATGCCGGTACGCCTTTGATTAGCGATCCTGGTTACAGTCTGGTGCGTCATTGCCAGCAGGCCGGGGTGCAGGTCGTGCCGGTACCGGGTGCCTGCGCACTGATTGCCGCCTTATCGGCTGCTGGCTTGCCGACCGACCAATTTTTATTTATTGGGTTTTTGGCGGCCAAACAGCAACAACGGTTAAGTCAGCTGCAGGCCATTCCTGCTGGCGTAGGGACTCTGGTCTGTTATGAAACGGCGCGGCGCATACAGGACACTTTGTTGGATGTGCAGCAAGTATTCGGCAGCGAGCGCGAACTGGTGCTGGCCAAAGAGCTGACCAAAGCCTTCGAGCACTTTGCCCGCGGCACCGCCGATGACATTTTGCAATGGCTGCAACAAGATCCCAAGCGTTGCCAGGGCGAAATGGTGTTGATGATAGCGCCAACGGCGAAAACCGAAAGCGAAATCAGCGAAACCGCGCTGCACACCCTGCAGCTGTTAATGGCAGAACTGCCCCTAAAAAAAGCAGCCGCCCTGACAGCCGAGATCCATGGCCTGAAGAAAAATGCATTGTATCAGCATGGCCTGAGTTTACAGCAAAAGTAGGGTGTTTGCTTGCTGGTTTTCATCCAGACGCGGGCTCCTGGCCTGACACTGGCATGGCAAATCAAAACTGTTATTTCCATCTTCTTCACATGCCTAGTGAGCTAGCAAGCAATAAATTTGGCGGCGCATCCATATGCTGCTTCAGTGCCCATCTTTCAGGATGAGCCCTAGTCAGGGCTGTAAGGACTTAAACAGAAGCTTGCGTATTTGCTAATGACGTGACAAATCAATCTCTGTAAGTGATTGTCACCAAGAAAAAAAATGGGTAGGGTTAAGCACATAAATTTTACAAAGGAGAAGGTTTAGAGGATGAATCAGATATATAGCGATAGCTATTTGGCATCGGCGCGCAATGTTCAAAATACGATGCGGTTGTCTTACACTCTGGCAATCTTGGTAGCCGTAACGATACTGGGAAATACGAGTGCCAGTGATATAATGCTCCCGCTGATTGGTCTTACCCTGCAAAAAGGGCCTGCTCTTTTGATTGCTGTTGCCCTATTCTTTGTTCTTGGATTTTCCCTTCAATTCACCTGCAAGAAAATGTACGAAGCAAGGGATGCTCTGGGTGCTGATGAGAGGAAAGCACTTGAAACATACCCTTATTTAGTCAATGGAGGGGAAACCGGAATCCTATTTGGAATTGTCGGTTTGTTTTTCGTTTTTCTGATTACCTTCATGTTTGAGAGGGAAGCGTTGTCTTTTTATAGAGTGCTTGGTATGTCATTAACGTTATGCATAGGGTACTTTTACAGTGCCCTTGTTATTGCGTACAACAAATGGTGCAAGCGAATGCTAAAATGCGCCGCTTAATCTCGCGTTACACACTCTTAATGCCGCCCTAAAAGCAAATTAAAGCCGCCCTAAAAGCAAAAGGAAAACCATTTAAATGAACTTGCAGTTGCACGACCAGCTCAAAAGCCACATCTGGGAAATCGCCAACCGTCTTCGCGGCCCTTACCGCCCCCCTCAGTACCGCTTGGTCATGCTCCCCATGGTCGTGTTGCGGCGACTGGATTGTGTATTGGAGCCCACCAAAGACGCGGTGCTGAAGCAATACGAGAAGCTGTCTGCTCAAGGTATGCCGGAAAATGCTATGGAGAAACTGCTGGGAAAGGCAGCTGACCCGAATCGCACCCATCCTCTCTACAACACCAGTCCGTTTACTTTCGAGAAGTTGCTGGGTGATTCAGAGAACATCGCGCCTAACCTGGTGGCCTACATCAATGGCTTCTCGCCTACGGCTCGGGCCATTTTCGAGCGCTTCAAGTTTACCGATCAGATCGAAAAACTCGATGCCAGCAATCGCCTGTTTACCATCGTCAAGGCGATGGCCGAAGTCGATCTGCATCCAGACCGCATTGACAACTTGCAAATGGGCTACCTGTTCGAGCATCTGGTGATGCGCTTCAATGAGCAGGCCAACGAAGAGGCTGGGGATCACTTCACCCCGCGCGAAGTTATCCGCCTGATGGCCAATCTGGTCTACACTGGCGAGCAGGATGTTTACACGCCGGGCATTTACCGCACCATTTACGACCCGGCCTGCGGGACTGGTGGCATGCTGTCGGAATCGGAAAAGTTCATCCTCGACCAGAACAGTCAGGCCAACCTGGCGCTGTTCGGTCAGGAATACAACGACGAGTCCTGGGCTATCTGCTGCTCTGACATGCTGATCAAAGACGAGGACACCAGCAGCATCGTACTGGGCGACACCCTGGGCGATGGCAAAACCCGCGACGGCTTCGAGGGCAAGCAGTTTCACTACCTGCTGGCCAACCCGCCCTTTGGCGTGGAGTGGAAAGACCAGAAAGCCTTCGTCGAAAAGGAACACAGGGAGATGGGCTTTGCCGGGCGTTTCGGTGCCGGACTGCCTGCCATCAACGATGGCTCCCTGTTGTTCCTGCAGCACATGGTTGCCAAGATGCACCCCTACAAGGAAGGGGATGACGATGCCGTTGGTTCCAAGATCGCCATCGTCTTCAACGGTTCGCCGCTGTTCTCCGGTGACGCCGGTTCCGGGCCGTCGAATATCCGCCGCTGGATCATCGAGAACGACTGGCTCGATGCCATCGTCGCGCTGCCCGATCAGCTCTTCTACAACACCGGCATCTTCACCTATGTCTGGCTGGTGACCAACCGCAAGGCCCCGGAACGGCGCGGCAAAGTGCAACTGATCGACGGCACGCGCTTTTCCCAGCGCATGAAGAAAAGCCTCAATAACAAACGCAACGAAATCACCGAAGACCAGATCCGCGACCTGACCCGCCTCTACGGCAACTACCAGGACGGTGAAACCGCCGATGTTAGAATCAACGGCGACACCGAAACCCGCGTGGTCTCCCGTATTTTCGAGAACCGCGAGTTCGGTTTTCTCAAGGTGACGGTGGAGCGCCCCCTGCGCATGAACTTTGCAGTCACGCCCGAGCGTATCACCCGGCTGGATGAACAGACCGCCTTTGCCAACCTGGCCACCTCGAAGAAGCGCAAGAACGAGGCCGCAGCCGCCAAAGAGATCGCAGAAGGAGAGCAACAGCAAGAGGCTATTCGTGCTCTGCTGGCAAGCTTGGCACCCAAGGGGCAGTACACCGACCGCGCCGTTTTCGAAGCGGACCTGAACGCCGCTGCCAGGGTGGCTGACCTCAAACTCCCGGCGCCGATCAAAAAGGCCATCTTCAACGCCTTGGGCGAGCGCGATCCCGATGCCGAAATTTGCCGCGACAGCAAGGATCGGCCAGAGCCGGACAGCGAATTGCGCGACACCGAGAACATCCCCTTGCCCGAGGGCACCCAACTGCCCCTGCCCATGCAGTTTGGCCCGGACAAGCCCAATGACGAGCTGGTGGCCGCCTTTAGGGACGATATCGACGCCTACATGGTCCGCGAGGTGCTGCCCCATGTGCCCGATGCCTGGGTGGACTACAGCAAAACGAAGGTGGGTTATGAAATCCCTATCAACCGGCACTTCTACGTCTACAAGCCACCGCGCCCGCTGGAGGAGATCGAACAGGAGATTACCGAACTGGAAGGGGAGATTGCCGGGCTGTTGAAGGGGTTGGTGGGATGATTCCAAACTACTCAGGCTCGCTACGTTATTTCGGACGAATTAAGAATGGAACTACGCCGGCTAGTGGTGAAGCCGAATACTGGGATGGTGACGTAAGATGGGCGACGCCAGAAGACTTAGGCAAACTAGTGGGCGATAGAATCGCTCTCACAAAACGCCAAGTTACTGAAAAAGCGGTAATAGAAAACAATTTAAACATCTTGCCAGTTGGGTCGGTCCTGATCTCAACTCGGGCACCCATCGGTCATATGGCCATCACTGCTGAACCAATGACCTTTAATCAAGGTTGTCGTGGAATTATCCCAAATGAGCGCGTTGACGGAGCATTTCTATACTATCTGCTCAAATCTCGTGTCCCTGAACTGAATGCAGTTGCTAACGGAACAACATTCGTTGAACTCTCTCGGGATGAGCTCGCGGCGATTCAGGTAAGCTTCCCACCCCTCAAAACCCAACGCCGCATCGCGCAGTTTCTGGATGAAAAGACCGCCCGCATCGACGGTCTGATCGAGAAAAAGCGCGCCCTGCTGGATCGGCTGGCGGAAAAGCGCCAGGCCCTGATCACCCAAGCCGTCACCAAGGGCCTCAACCCCGACGCCCCCATGAAGCCCTCCGGTATCGACTGGCTGGGGAATATTCCGGCGCATTGGGAGGTGCTTCCTGTTAAGCGGGTTTCAAAACTGGAAAGTGGGCATACTCCGGATAAGAAGATCGATGCTTATTGGGATGACTGCCAGATTCCTTGGGTATCCCTCAACGATACAGCCGTTTTACGAGCGTCAGATTATATTTCTGATACCACTTTCAAAATTAACGAACTTGGATTAGCCAACTCCTCGGCTCGCCTTCTTCCGGCAAGAGCGGTGGTTTTTACGCGAGATGCAACGATTGGAGAGAGTGCGATCACGACGAGACCAATGGCTGTCTCTCAGCATATTATTGCCTGGCTATGCCATGAAGATAGAGTGATTCCTGAATACCTACTGTTCACTATTTATGGGATGACTGGTGAGCTGCTGCGGCTCACCAATGGATCTACCATCGGCACCATTGGTCTAGGTGATGTTAAGTCGATTCGTATGGCTTTGCCGCCGATCGTAGAGCAGCGCGATATAGTTTCTGAAATCGTCTACGCGAAAAACAAAATCGACGAAGTGACCGAAAAAGCAAAACAGTCAATTCAGAGGCTACACGAATACCGCAGTGCCGTTATCACCGCTGCCGTCACCGGCCAAATCGGAGGGCTGCAATGACTTTGGCAGCCTCCACCTACTTCGAGCACCTGAAGGCCTATGTCAACAGCGAGTATGTTGTTCATGATGGTTCGGATGGCAAAGTCATTCTGACCGAGAAGTACTTCCGGCCAGAAGATCCCAAGCCCCAGAAGCGCAATATCGAACTGATGCTGCCGGGTTCTGGCATGGCCTTCAAGCTTGATCATGATGAGTTTGAGACAAAAAGGGGCAAGACTAAGCCTGCGCTGTTTCACTTTCTTGATGACCAAGGAAAGCCATGGGCAAAGCGCTGCGATTTCGTCATTTTCTACGTCAGGGGACAACGGTTCTGCGCCGACTGTATTGAGTTCAAGTCTAAGAGTTTGACTGCCGAAAAAATTGTGCCGCAGCTCAAAGCGGGAGCCTGCTGGGTCCACAGCCTCAAGCGCACCATCGAGCATTACACCGGTGACAAGCGCAAGATCCATCTGCGCAAGTTCGTCTTCGCCGAGAACGATAACCCGGATGCCTATCTGGAGCCGAACCGGCAACTGCGCGCAGACCCGTCCATACGTTATTATCATTTTGATGAGGTGCATGGTCAGGCGCTGGCCGAGTTGCAGAACACTTCGGTGCAGGAGATTTGAAGCATGAGCTTTGCTATAGTGTATGGCTACAATACTGGTTTGGCATCCTGTCTGACTGAGCGGCACAGCACAGCTATAATGTACAAGGAGGTAGCATCATCATGAATCGCGTCGCTGTTAGCCCTGAACTTGTTCAGTGGGCCCGCGAGCGTGCCCATCTGGATGTTGCGGCGCTTGTGGCTCGCTTTCCGAAGCTCCCGGAGTGGGAGCGTGGTGAGGTGCAGCCCACGTTCAAGCAATTGGAGGATTTTGCCAACGTAACGCATGTGCCTTTTGGCTATTTGTTCCTGCCCGAGCCGCCGCAGATCCCGATGCCGATCCCGGATTTTCGCACGTTGCAAAATCAGCAGTTGCAAACCACCAGCCCCGATCTGCTGGATACCATTTATGCGATGCAACGGCGCCAGGCGTGGCTGCGGGAAAGCCGTTTGGAGTGTGAAGCCCCCCCGCTGGAGTTTGTTGGCAGCGCACGCCTCGCCGATGATCCGGCAGCCATCGGTCATGAGATGCGCCGTTTGCTGGGCCTGATGGATGGTTGGGCAGCCACAGTGCGAACCTGGCAAGAAGCTGTTGGTGCTCTGCGAAGTGCTATCGAGGCAGCAGGGGTGATGGCCGTAATCAACGGTGTGGTGGGAAACAATACACGTCGCGTGTTGGACGTGGAGGAGTTTCGAGGTTTTGCGCTCAGTGATGAGTATGCACCACTGATCTTCGTTAACGGCGCGGACGCCAAGTCCGCGCAGATGTTTACGCTGGCCCATGAGCTGGCGCATCTCTGGTTGGGGGGCGAAGGCTCTGGTTTGTCTGGCTTTCCCGGAATATTTCCTGATGGTGGTGTTGTAGAAACCTTTTGTGACCGCGCTGCGGCTGAATTTCTGGTGCCGGAGGCCGAGCTTCGCGCCAGTTGGCCTGATATGCGCCGTGAGCAATCCCCCTTTGAGTTACTGGCACGACGGTTCAAGGTGAGCCCCATTGTGGTGGGGCGCCGAGCGATGGATCTGCGACTGGTGGACCGTCAGTACTTCTTCGACTTCTACGAATCATATCGGAAGTTGGAACGCAAGCAGAAGCAAGCGGCAGTGGGCGGCGGTGATTTCTACAACAATCAGAACACGCGCGTTGGTAGTTTGTTTGCCACACAAGTGATTCGCGCTGCCAGGGAAGGTCGCATTGGCTTCAAGCAAGCCTATGAACTGACAGGTTTGAACGGCGGGACTTTTCAAGAGTATGCCCGTCGCTTGGGAATGGAGTTGCCCTAATCATGTACCTTATCGATTCTGACGTACTGATAACCGCCAAGAACAGCTATTACGCCTTCGATCTGTGTCCAGGCTTCTGGAACAGCTTGCTAGCCAGGCACCAGAACGGTCAGGTGCACAGCCTGGATCGCAATCGCATGGAGTTGCAGCAGGGCCGCGATGATGATGAACTTGTCAGATGGGTACAAGATACTGTGCCGGCTGATTTCTTTTTGAGCACTCATCAGGCTGATGTGGTAGCCGCCTACACCGAAGTCATGCTTTGGGTCCAACGCAATCCGCAGTATTTTGATAACGCCAAGGCTAAGTTTGCCACCGGGGCGGATGGCTGGCTGGTGGCCTATGCCCGCATCCATGGCAGTACTGTGGTGACTCTGGAAGAGTCGCGGCCTGAGTCGCGCAATCAGATCAAACTGCCTGATGTCTGCATGCAATTTGGTGTGCGTTACGAGAATGTCTTTACCATGCTAAGGGCATTGCAAGTCCAATACAACTAAAGAATAGGGGAGTACATGTCCGGCCATTCCGAACTTGCTTTTGAAATTGCCATTGAGGCAGGCCTGACTGGTGCGGGCGGCTATCAAAAGCGCGATGCGTCGGCCTATGACGATGCGCTGGCGTTATTCCCAGATGATGTCATCGGTTTCTTGCAGGAGAGCCAGGTGGCCAAATGGGGCCAGCTTGAAGCCTTGTTGGGTGACAAAACCCGAGCGACTGTATTGGACAGTTTGGCCAAGGAGCTGGAGATCAAGGGCACCTTGCATGTGCTTCGCTATGGCTTCAAGTGTTACGGCAAGACCTTCCGGCTGGCGCACTTTCGCCCCAATTCCGGCATGAACCCGGAGGCTGCTGCTGCCTACGCGCTGAACCGCTTGACCATCACGCGGCAAGTTGCCTTTAGCTCTGTGATGAAGAAGGCCGACGGTAAAAATCGGCGCTGCATTATCGATGTCACCCTGTGCCTGAACGGCCTGCCGGTGGTCACTGCTGAATTGAAAAACCCACTCACCGGCCAGCGCGCGGCGGATGCGGTCAAGCAATACAAGCAGGACCGTGATGAACGTGATCTGCTATTTGCCTTCAAAAAACGCGCCTTGGTGCATTTTGCCGTGGATCCGGACGAGGCGTGGATGACAACGCGACTGAAGGGCAAGGATACCGTCTTCCTGCCCTTCAACCGTGGGCATGAGCATGGCGCGGGCAACCCGCCGGTGGAGAACAACTGGAAAACCCATTACCTCTGGGATGAGGTGCTAGCTAAAGACAGCCTGATGGATATTCTGCAACGCTTCATGCACCTGGAGGTGAAGGAGCGGCAGGTCAAGACCTACAAGGGTGCGCGCACCGTGCGCAAGGAGACCATGATCTTTCCCCGTTATCATCAGCTCGATGCGGTGCGCAAGTTGGTCGGTCATGCATGCACTCATGGCTCGGGGCACAACTATCTGGTGCAGCACTCGGCGGGGTCGGGCAAATCCAATTCCATCGCCTGGCTGGCGCATCGGCTGGCCAGCCTGCACGACGCTAAAGACAATAAGGTGTTTCACTCTGTGGTGGTGGTCACGGATCGCCGCGTGCTGGATCAGCAGCTTCAGAACACTATCTACCAGTTCGAGCACAAGACCGGGGTGGTGGAGAAGATTGACGAGAACACCCAGCAACTGGCCCAGGCGCTGTCTGGCGGCACGCCGATCATCATCACCACCTTGCAGAAGTTTCCCTTCATCTCCCAGGCGCTTTCTACGCTGGAGAAAAAAGGCTCAGGCGTGAAAATCAGCACCGCCGGCAAGCGCTTTGCCGTGATTGTGGACGAGGCGCATTCCTCCCAGAGCGGCGAGACAGCCTCTGAATTGCGGGGCATGCTGAACAAGGATGGCATCGAGGCGGCTATTGCTGCTCAGTTGTCCAATGAAGAAGACGATACCCTGTCGGATGAGGCCAAGGCGGCGATCCTGCGGGATTCGCTGAAGCGGGCACGGCAGCCGAACCTTAGCTTTTTCGCGTTTACCGCCACGCCCAAATTCAAGACTAAGGCCCTGTTCGATGAGCCGGGCCCCTCCGGCAGCTCTCCGTTCCACGAATACTCCATGCGTCAGGCCATCGAGGAAGGCTTCATCATGGATGTGCTGCAGAACTACACCACCTACAAGCGCTTTTTCGGCCTGATCAAGCAGGTGGAGAACGATCCGGAAGTGCCACGCAAGAAGGCAGCAAAGGCGCTGAGCCGCTATCTGGAACTGCACCCGGTCAATATCGAGCAGGTAGTTTCGGTGATTGTAGAACACTTCCGCTTGTATGTGATGAGCGAAATGGGTGGGCGCGCCAAAGCCATGGTGGTGACAGGCTCGCGGCTGGCTGCGGTGAAATACAAGCTGGCCTTTGACCGCTATATCAAGGACAACGGCTATGGCGGCATACGCTCGCTGGTCGCTTTCTCCGGTAGCGTTGAAGATCCAGACGACCCTGGTTCAGCTTATACCGAAGTCGCGATGAATGACGGCCTGGCGGAAAGCGAGCTGCCGGAAACCTTTGAGCGCGAGGATTACCGTGTGCTGCTGGTCGCGGAGAAATACCAGACTGGTTTCGACCAGCCGCTGTTGCAGACCATGTATGTGGTCAAGCGCCTGGCGGGAGTGCAGGCGGTGCAAACCTTGTCGCGCCTTAATCGTGTGGCTCCGGGTAAGGCCCGCACCTTCGTGCTGGATTTTGCCAACGAAGAAGACGATATCTATCAGGCCTTCAAACCCTACTACGAGGCTACGCCTGTCGGTGAGAATGCCGATCCGCACCAGTTGTCCGAGTTGCAACACAAACTGCTTGGCTGGGCCATCTTTGCACCCGACGATGTCAATGCCTTCGCAGAAGTCTGGTATCGGAGTAAGCGCGACCATTCTGCTTCCGACCACCGCGTGATGAATGCTGTGCTAGATGCAGTGGTTGAGCGTTTTAGGGATAGCGAGGAAGCTGAGCAAGAAGAATTTCGTGGTCAGTTGACGGCTTATCGTAACCTCTACGCCTTTCTGTCACAGATCATTCCGTATCAGGACAGCGAACTGGAGAAATTTTACACCTTCGTGCGCAACTTGCTTTCCAAGCTACCGCCGCCAGGCGATGGTCAGGCCTTTGCGCTTGATAACGAGGTAGCGCTGCGCTATTTCCGCCTACAACAGATGACGGAGGGATCCATCGACCTGGGCACTGGTGAGGCCTATCCCCTCAAAGGTCCGACCGATGTTGGCACCAGTGGTGTGAGGGAGGAGCCTGTATCGTTGTCATCTCTAATCGAAAAGCTAAACGAACGCTTTGGTACGGACTTTACCGAAGCTGACCAACTGTTCTTCGACCAGATCACCGCCAGTGCGGAGGAAAATGAGAAGATTGTCGAAGCAGCTAGGGCAAACAATCTGCCAAACTTCTCTGCCTTCCTTGAGCGTATGCTGGATGAGTTGTTCATTGACCGTATGGAAAACAATGAGGACATTTTTTCACGCGTGATGACGGATAAGGCGTTTCGCTCAGCGGCTCATGAGCATATTGCTGAGGTGATTTTCAAGCGGGTGCGTGAAGAAAAAGGTACCAGTCGTGGGTAGGAGGGGTATAGAAAGTGTATAGCAAGTGGAAGTTGGCGGATCACTTTTCGTTTCATCTGCTAAGACGCTGAACTAGAGCCTGTTGACCTATTGGACTGTGGTTCTTGGGGCTCATGGCGTTCCCCTGCACGCGTTCAAGCTCGTAGCACCTTCTCGGCTTTGAAAAATCGAACCTGACCTAGTTGCCTTTTCATGCAGCATCGGGCCCCTAGCCCAGGAAATAAGAACGGTTACCTTCTTGACCGCACCTGTTAACTGGTGCTATTAATGGTGCCATGTCGATGGTTAGGTAATCACTATGCACGTGAAATTTTCCGAGGATGTCATTCCTCTATCAGACCTTAAAATCAATCCCGGAAAGGTGGTTGGTCGAGCGCAGGATACGCATCGCCCAATTCTGCTCACCAGTCGTGGCCGTGGCGTAGCTGTGGTGCAGGGGCTTGAGGATTATGAGAGAACTGCCGAGGAGTTGCGGTTTGTAAAGGCAGTGGCGCAGGGGCTTGTGGACGTTCGCGAGGGCAACACCGTATCGTTGGAGGACGCCAAGCAAACATTAGGCATCAAGTAAATGGAATTACGCATCGCACAGTCTGCTCTTGAGGACTTACAGACTATTCAGGAATATTACAAAGAGCAGGATGTGCCACATATCGGTGATAATTACGTGGCTGCAATCCTGGAGCATTGCGAAATGCTCCAACTCCACCCTGATGCTGGCCGGGTTGTTCCTGAATTTAACCTGGATCATATTCACGAGTTGATTCATACGCCATTTCGAGTTGTCTATCTCAGGCAAGCTAAAGAGGTTGTGATCATACGAGTCTGGCGAAGTGAGAGGCAGCTTGAATTACCAGCCACAGAAACATAACCGGGCTATGCTACGGATGCCAAAGCCTCCGCTTCGCTCTGATCACGGGGTTTACTCGTCTTTTCGCTGAACTCCGGTCAAAAATAACACCTGCGCTTTCGCAGCATTTGACGTATACTGCGCCCCGAGTTGGCCAGGGCAATCGCTGCTTGCATTTGCAAGGGGAGGAAAGTCCGGGCTCCACAGGGCAGAGTGCCAGGTAACGCCTGGGCGGCGTGAGCCGACGACCAGTGCAACAGAGAGCAGACCGCCGATGGCCCGCTTGCGGGATCAGGTAAGGGTGAAAGGGTGCGGTAAGAGCGCACCGCGCGACTGGCAACAGTTCGTGGCACGGTAAACTCCACTCGGAGCAAGACCAAATAGGCCCCCAATGGTACGGCCCGTACTGGGGGCGGGTAGGTTGCTTGAGGTGCATGGTGACATGCATCCTAGAGGAATGGTTGCCACCTTGGAAACAAGGCACAGAACCCGGCTTATTGGCCAACTCACTTCTTTCTCCACTTTCTCCCTTTTATGTTGCCAAAAAACACTTCGTGAACATTCCTGCAGCTTATTACTCCCACTTTCCCTCACGGAATCAGTGGTTTTGCTGCAGCCTGCATTTTTGCTGGATCTTTCCAGTCAAATATGCACCGCTTTTACCTTGACAATGGTCGGATCACGGCCCTAAACTGTAGCATTGTGGGGATTTGTGGATAATTGTGGATCGCGATGGATCAGTCGTCGATCTCAGGACACAGCTATGCTTCGTGGCTCGTTTACACTAACAATGGACACCAAAGGCCGGATCGCGCTGCCAGCGCGCTACCGCGACTTTTTGCTGTCTGAGTGTTCAGGCCAGCTGATTTGTACCATCGATCACAAAGATCCCTGCCTGATGTTGTATCCCTTAGCCGAGTGGGAAGACATCGAAGAAAAACTCAAGCGTTTGTCCAGCTTTAACGCCCAGGAATTGCGTTTAAAGCGTTTGCTGTTGGGCCATGCCTCTGAATGCGATATGGATAAAAATGGCCGTATTTTGCTGCCGGCACCGCTGCGCAGCCATGCCAGCCTGGAAAAAAACATTCGCCTGGTTGGCCAATTGAATAAATTCGAGATCTGGGATGAAGCCGCCTGGCTAGACCGTGTGGAACAGGACATGGCGCTGGAGCGGGACATGCCGGCTGAAACTGAACTTTCTGAACGATTACAGGACTTTGCACTGTAAATGACTGCTAGCCCTCATACATCCGTATTATTGCAGGAAGCAATAGACGGACTCGCCATTCAACCGGCCGGGATCTACCTGGACGGGACTTTTGGCCGGGGCGGACACAGTCGACACATTCTTGCCAGGCTCTCTGCCGAGGGCCGTTTGTACGCGATCGATCGCGATCCCGCCGCCATTGAAGCCGCAGCCCCACTGTTGGCCGATCCCCGCTTTCATATCAGCCGCAGTCCTTTTGCGGCGCTGGACCTGATCAGCCAGCAACAGCACATTCACGGCATAGTCGATGGTATTTTGCTGGATTTAGGCGTCTCCTCCCCACAACTGGATGATGCCGAACGTGGTTTTAGTTTTATGCGTGATGGCCCGCTGGATATGCGGATGGACCCGGATGCGGGTCTGTCAGCAGCCGAGTGGCTGGCCAGCGCTGATGTGGAAGACATCAGTTTTGTGCTCAAAGCCTATGGTGAGGAAAAGTTTGGCTGGAAAATTGCCAATGCCATTGTTGCCGCCCGAGCTGAAGCGCCCCTAACGCGGACCCGACAGCTGGCTGAGCTGATTGCCGGGGTGGTGCCAAAAAGTCCGAAAGAGAAGAAGCACCCGGCCACGCGCAGTTTCCAGGGCATTCGGATTTACATCAACAGTGAGCTGGAGCAAGTCAAGCAAGCACTGGACGCCGCACTTACCGTATTAAAGCCAGGTGGCCGTTTAGTGGTGATTAGCTTTCACTCACTGGAAGATCGGCTGGTAAAACAATTTATGCGCCAGCATAGCAAGGCAGCGCCAATACCGCGTGGCCTGCCGCTTACCGATGCGCAGCTGAAGCAGCATCTGCCGCTGAAACTGGTGGGTAAGGCCATCATGGCATCCGAGCAAGAATTGGCGGCCAACCCCAGAGCTCGTAGCGCAGTGTTACGTATTGCCGAGAAAAACGCGGAGGAGGCAGCATGAGCCAGATCCGCTTAACCCAGGTGATTATGGCCGACTGGCCGCGCTTTCGCTGGCCAGTGTTGTTGTTGTGTCTTTGCGTGCTGTCGGCGTTAGCTGTGGTGCAGCTATCACACAGCAACCGTTTGCTGGTGAATGCGCAAAACCAATTGTATCAACAGCGTGATGCGCTGGATGTAGAGTGGCGAAACCTGCTGCTGGAGCAGCGGGCTCTGTCGGAACACAGCCGGGTGGAAGACATTGCCAGCTCCCGTTTACAGATGCAGCGCCCCAGTGGTGCCCGTGAAGTGGTGGTGACCTTACCATGAGCAGAGCAGCACAAAAACAACACGCCAAACGCAACCAGACACCTGGCATCGTGGGCTGGCGTTTTGTGTTCGTGATGCTTGCTTTAGCTTCGGTGTTTGTGGTGCTGGTGGCGCGGGCCGCCTACTTGCAGGTGCTGGAACCAGAAATGTTGGTGACCCAGGGCGATTTACGCAGCTTGCGGGTGACTTCCAACACTGTATTGCGCGGCATGATTTTAGACCGTCATGGCGAAGAGTTAGCGGTCAGTGTACCGGTACAGGCTATCTGGGCTGATCCCAAAGTTGTGCTGGAACGCGGTTCTCAGCAGGACCTCCGCCGCTGGGAAGCTTTGGCGGAAGGGCTGAATATGACGGCCGAACAGCTTAATAATCGCATTGGCAGCGACAGCCGTCGTCGTTTTGTCTACCTGCAGCGCCAGGTTAGTCCGGCAGCAGTCGATTATATCCGGCGTTTAAATGTACCCGGTGTTTATTTTCGTCAAGAGTCGCGCCGCTTTTATCCGGCTGGTGAAGTGACTGCTCATTTGATTGGCTTTACCGATATTGATGATGTGGGTGTTGAAGGCATAGAGCGTCGATACAATGCGTTGCTGACCGGTACGGCCGGTCGTACCCTGGTGCGGCGTGATGCGAAAGGGCGAGATATTGAAGTACTGGAGCGTGAAGATGCGCAGCAACCTCGTAATTTGCAACTGAGCATCGACCAGCGTATCCAAAGCGTAGCCTATCGTGAACTGAAAAAAGCTGTGCTGACTTATGGTGCTACCTCCGGCTCCGTGGTGATTGTTGATGTGCACAGCGGCGAAGTACTGGCGATGGCCAATAGCCCATCGTTTAATCCGAATAACAGGCGCAATACCCCGGTACACCATTTCCGCAATCGCGCTATCACCGATATGTTTGAGCCCGGCTCCACCATCAAACCCTTGCCAATTTTGGCTGCACTGGAGTTCGGCAGTGCCGACTTAAACACAGTGATTGATACGGCCCCGGGCATGCTGAGGGTTGGTGGTAGTTGGGTGCGGGATGTTGGCAGCAACAACGGCAAGCTTGATCTGACCGGCATTATGCAGAAATCCAGCAACATCGGTGTGACCAAGCTGGCTTTATCCATGCCACATCAACACTTGTTGGATTTGTACTTTTCGATGGGACTTGGCAGCGACACAGGCCTGAACCTGACCGGTGAAAGTTCCGGCATGCTCAGTCACCGGAATCGGTGGTCTGACCATGAGCTGGCCAGCTTGTCTTTTGGTTACAACCTGTCGGTGACGGCGGTGCAGCTGGCCCGGATGTATGCAGCTATTGGCAACGGTGGCATCCTGCGGCCACTGACCATCATCAAATCAGAACAAGGCTTGCCCGGTGAGCGGGTGTTGTCGCCAGACTATGCCCAGGCCATGCTGGATATGATGGAGGCCGTAATCGAGCCTGGTGGTACCGCTACCCGTGGTCGGGTCGATGGCTACCGGGTTGGTGGCAAAACTGGCACAACCCGTAAAGCCGTGGCTGGCGGTTATGGCGATGATTATGTTGCATCCTTTGCTGGTGTAGCGCCTATTTCCAACCCACGTTTTGCCACTGTCGTGGTGCTAAACGAACCGGCCAGCGATTATTACCACGGCGGTGAAATTGCTGCCCCGGTTTTTGCCAACATTATGAACTCGGTGCTACGGCTGAAAAACATCACACCCGATGCCGACGGCGTACGGATTTCCAAGCGTAAAGGAGGCCGTGATGCTGGTTAAAACAGCCGCCAGTTGGCTGGGCGAAATGGCCGCTCATCTGCCGCAAGAGCCACTTCAGCACTTGCAAATCGACAGCCGCAACGTGCGTCAGAACGATGTATTCCTGGCTTTGCCTGGGCATCAGCAACATGGCAACATCTATATTGGCCAAGCTCTGCAGCAGGGTGCCGCTTTTATTTTGAGCAACGAGGTACCAGCCGGCTATGCGGAGCATGCGAGGGTGTTACTGGTACCTGATTTACTGATCCAGTTACCAGAGTTAGCCAGTCGTTTTTATCAGGACCCAGCGGCTCACTTGCAGCTTATTGCGGTGACTGGCACCAATGGTAAATCCAGCACTGCCTGCTTTGTTCAGCAGCTGGCGCAACAGTTGCTCCAGCGCTCTGCGGTGATTGGAACTTTGGGGTATGGCCGCCCAGATAAACTGACGCCTTTGCCCAATACCACGCCGCATCAGGTGGAGCTACAAAAGATCCTGGCCGAGCTCAAGCAGGATAACTGCTCTTTGGTGGCGATGGAGGTGTCATCCCATGCCATGGTGCAGGGCCGGGTAGCAGGTATTCAGTTTGATGTGGCCATTTTTACCAACCTAAGTCGGGATCATCTGGACTATCACGGCACGATGGAAGCCTATGGTGCAGCCAAAGCACGCTTACTTACCCCTGAATACTGCCGTCAAGCGGTAGTCAATGTATCCGATACCTATGGTGCAGAGCTGGTGAAAAAACTGGATGTGCCTTATTGCGCTGTCGGAAAACTGGACGACTGCAAGCAGCATAACCGTTACCTTGGCTACCATCAGGTAGAAGCCGTCCCCGGTGGTTTTCGCTGTAAGCTGCAAACCGATGAGCAGCAATTTACTTTGCATCTGCCGTTGATCGGCGATTTCAATATCGACAATGCGGTAGCAGCCATCGCGGCCCTTTGGTTGCAAGGTTCGGACTTAGCAGAGTTATGTCAGGCTGCAGCTGTGCTAAATGCTATCCCTGGGCGCATGGAACAGTTTGATTTTCCGCACCCGCTGACGCTGGTGGTGGACTTTGCTCATACCCCGGATGCACTGCAACTGGCGCTGCAAGCGCTGCGTCCGCACTGTCAGGGTCACTTATGGTGCGTTTTTGGCTGTGGTGGCGATCGTGATCAGGGCAAGCGTCCATTAATGGGAAAAGTAGCAGAGCAATGCGCGGATCGAGTAGTGATTACCTCAGACAACCCCAGGCACGAGCCGATGGAGCAAATCTGCCAGCAGATTGCAGCTGGCATGTCGGATGAGGCGTGTTACCAGATTGAACCGGATCGTGAGCTTGCTATTAAGTTGGTGTTGGCAGAGGCCCAGGCGCACGACATGATTTTACTGGCCGGCAAAGGCCACGAAACCTACCAACAAATTGGCGATAACTACCGCGAGTACGATGAGCGCGCGTTTATTCGTCAGCTACAGCGGGAGATGAGCTTATGATCGCGCTGGATACGCAAACTTTGGCCAGCATCACCGGTGGTGTTTTACTGGGTAACAATGTGACCATCAAGGCCGTCAGCACCGACAGCCGGCGCATTGAGCCGGGTGATCTCTTTGTCGCGTTAAAAGGAGCCAGCTTTGATGGCCAGGCTTTTGTTGCCGAAGTGGCCGACAAAGGAGCAATAGCTGCTCTGGTGCACAGCCCGCAAACGGTGGACTTACCGCAAATAGTCGTGGCCGATACTACCATAGCTCTGGGGCAGCTCGGTGCCTGGGTGAAGCAGCAACTGCAAGTTCCTTCCGTAGCTGTCACTGGTAGTGCCGGGAAAACCACCGTTAAAGAGATGCTGGCGGCGATTTTGTCACGTCGAGGCAAGGTATTGGCAACGGCCGGTAACTTCAACAATGCCATTGGGGTGCCACTCACCTTGCTGCGCCTGGACAGCAGCCATAACTTCGGTGTATTTGAGCTGGGCGCCAATCATCAGGGTGAAATCGCATACACCAGCGCTTTGGTGCAGCCAGATGTCGCCATTATCACCAATGTGGCCGAAGCGCATTTGGAAGGTTTTGGTGACTTACAGGGCGTGGCTCGCGCTAAGGGTGAAATCTTTTCTGCACTCAAACCCGGACAGGTTGCCATTATTCCATCGGACAGCGAGTTTACTCCTTACTGGCAGAGCCGATTGGGCAAACAGCAGGTCGTCACCTTTAGCCTGAACAGTGATGCAGATTATCGCGCCGAAAATGTACTGCTGGACAGCCATGGCAATGCAGGTTTTGAACTGATTTGCCCGGCTGGCCGCCGCTTTATGCAGCTGAACCTACCGGGGATCCATCATGTTGCCAATGCACTGGCCGCAGCAGCCGGATCTATGGCGCTTGGTGCCAGTTTGCATGATGTGCAGCTTGGCCTTGCTCAGATGGCGGCAGTGCAGGGGCGAACCCAGGTGATTGAAGTGCGCGATGGCCTGCGCATTATCGATGACAGCTACAATGCCAGTGTTGGTGCTGTGAAAGCGGCGATAGATCTTCTGGCAAGCTACAGCGGCCAGCGCATCCTGGTGCTGGGTGATATGGCAGAATTGGGCTCTGATGCCCGTTTATACCACGAACAGGTTGGAAAATACGCAAAGGAGCAAGGGGTTAATCTATTGTTCACGCTGGGCGTGCTATCACAGAGCGCCAGTGACTGTTTTAACGGTCAGGGGCATCATTTCAGTGCCCGCCAGAGTCTGGTAGAGCGACTGATGCCTTCCTTAGCCCAGCACGCCACCACGATTTTGGTGAAGGGATCACGCAGCGCCAAAATGGAGCTGGTAGTGCAGGACTTGCTAGAACGTTGTCAGCAGGAGAAAACCCCATGCTAGTGTGGCTCGCCGAGTACCTCACGCAGTACATGACTTTTTTTAACGTCTTTAGTTATCTGACGTTTCGCTCAATTTTGGGCATTCTTACCGCATTATTGCTCAGTGTGTATTTCGGGCCCAAGCTGATTGCCCGCTTGCAAAGCATGCAAATTGGCCAGATGGTGCGCAATGACGGCCCGGAAAGCCATTTCTCAAAGCAAGGCACGCCTACCATGGGGGGCTTGCTCATCTTGGGATCGGTGCTGGTCAGTACCCTGCTATGGGCCAACTTGAGCAATAAATACGTTTGGGTGGTGCTCTTTGTGTTGGTGAGCTTTGGCACCATAGGCTTTATCGACGATTACCGCAAAGTGATCCGCAAAGATCCACAAGGACTGATCGCGCGCTGGAAGTACTTTTGGCAATCGGTGTTTGCCATCATCACAGCCTTGTTTTTATTTATCACTGCCGAGCAACCTGCAGAAACAGCTCTGTTGGTGCCTTTCTTTAAAGATGTGATGCCACAGCTCGGGTTGATGTTTTTACTGCTGAGTTATTTTGTCATTGTTGGCACCAGCAATGCGGTCAATCTAACCGATGGCCTCGATGGCCTGGCCATAGTGCCCGTGATTATGGTGGCAGCTGCCTTTGCCGTGATTGCTTACGCTAGTGGCAATGTGGTGTTTTCCGGCTATCTGAATATCCCGCACTTACCACACACCAGTGAGTTGGTAGTGCTGTGCTCGGCGTTGATCGGCGCTGGCCTTGGCTTTCTCTGGTTCAACACCTACCCGGCACAGGTCTTTATGGGCGACGTTGGCTCGCTGGCGCTAGGCGCGGTGCTTGGCGTTATTGCCATTTTGGTGCGGCAGGAACTGATCCTGTTCATCATGGGTGGTGTTTTTGTGATGGAAACACTGTCGGTGATCCTGCAGGTGGGCTCTTACAAGTTGCGTGGTCAACGCATCTTTCGGATGGCGCCTATTCATCATCATTATGAGCTAAAAGGCTGGCCGGAACCGCGGGTGATCGTGCGCTTTTGGATCTTGTCGGTGATGTTTGTTTTGGTAGGGCTTGCAACCCTGAAATTAAGGTAATACGACGATGCTAACTGCCTGGCAACAAAAACGCATTGCGGTGGTAGGACTTGGCCTTTCCGGTCAGGCCACCGTGCGCTTTTTGCTGCAGCATGGCATCCGGCCGGTGCTGATGGATAGCCGCCGTAAAGTGTCGGGTATGGATAGCCTGCCATTGGATAAAACCGATGGCCTGTACTTAGGCGAGTTGGATGCGAACCGCCTGGCACAGATGGATGTCTTGGTGGTTAGCCCTGGGCTCGACTTGCGCCACCCGGCCATTCGCTTTGCCGTGGCGCAGGGCGTGGAAGTGATGGGTGACATTGAGTTGTTTGCTCGTTGTAATTCAAAGCCGGTGATCGCCATTACCGGCTCCAATGGCAAGTCTACCGTGACCCGGATGGTGGAAGCTATTTTGCAGCACAGCGGCATCAAAGCGGTGGCTGCAGGCAACATCGGCCTGCCCGCGCTGGATGCTATCCAAAGTGCGGATACTGAGGTCTTTGTATTGGAGTTATCAAGTTTTCAGCTCGATACCACCAAGAGCCTGCAATCGTTAGCCAGCACCATCTTGAATATTTCTGCTGATCACTTGGATCGCTACCCATCGATGCAGGCCTATTGTCAGTCCAAGCAAGGGGTCTATCAGGGCAGCCGCATTGCGTTTTACAACAGAGCCGATAGCCATA
The DNA here is from genome assembly GCF_900107845.1 of Alkalimonas amylolytica. Classification (GTDB taxonomy): domain Bacteria; phylum Pseudomonadota; class Gammaproteobacteria; order Enterobacterales; family Alteromonadaceae; genus Alkalimonas; species Alkalimonas amylolytica. The sequence goes on along the minus strand of NZ_FNRM01000006.1, from coordinate 266,038 downwards.
CCCTGCCACAAGGTAAGGTAAGCGAGCAGCACAGTCTAGGTTTGGATGCCCCAGAGGATGTGGATGGTTATGGCATCGCAGAGCGTGCGGGTAACGATTATCTGGTGCTTGCGGGTAGCGAGTTGATGCCCGTAAGCCAGTTGTCCTTGCTCGGGCGTCACAACCACTACAATGCGCTGACCGCCGCAGCCCTTAGTCTGGCCGCTGGTGCCGATTTTGCCAGTATCCGCCATGTCCTAAGTCAGTTCCAGGGGCTGGAACACCGTTGTCAATTAGTACACCAGCACAACGAGATACGCTGGGTAAATGATTCAAAAGCCACCAATATAGGTGCTACCTTGGCTGCACTGGATGGGCTGCGGCCGGTGATTGCAGGACAGCTGATCCTTTTGGCTGGCGGTGATGGCAAAGGCCAGGACATGACCGAGCTGAGTCAGAGTCTGCAACAGCAGGTGGATCAACTGATTACCTTTGGGCAAGATGGCCCTGCGATCGCAGCATTAAAAGCGGGCAGTCATCAGGTCAAGGATTTAACCGAGGCGGTCAGCAAGGCGGCAACACTGGCACAGCCGGGCGATCTGGTGTTGTTGTCACCCGCTTGCGCCAGCCTGGATATGTTCAGTAACTACCAGCAGCGTGGTGAGCGGTTTGCCAAAGCCGCTAAAGAGGTGGCCAGATGAAAGCATTGACGCTGCCACTATGGTCAAAACTCCAGTTATTGCTCGGTAGCCGAGAAGAGCAGAGCGATTACGACAGCTTATTGCTGATGCTGTTGCTGGTTTTGCTGGCGATAGGTCTGGTCATGGTGAATAGCGCTTCAGTGCCAGTTGCGGAGCGGTTGTTCGGCAACCCGTTGCATTTTACGTACCGTCATCTGGTTTACCTTGGGCTTGGCACCGCCATGGCCATAGTGGTGCTGAATATTCCGGTGCACCGCTGGCATCAGGGGAATTTGTTGTTACTGGCACTGGCTGCGGTTGGCCTGGTGGCTGTGTTGCTGTTTGGTCGCACAGTCAATGGTGCGACCCGCTGGCTGGCTCTCGGGCCCATTAGTATTCAGGCCGCTGAGCCCGCAAAGCTATTCTTTTTTGTCTACCTGGCCAGCTACCTGGTGCGGCGGCACGAAGAGGTACGCGAGAATTTCAAAGGCTTTATCAAGCCGATGTTGGTGTTGCTGTTGCTATCGGTGTTGCTGCTCTTGCAACCAGACATGGGGACGGTGATCGTGATGTTCGCCACTGCGCTGGTACTGCTGTTTTTGGCAGGTGCCAAACTGTGGCAGTTTATCGTGTTGTCGCTGACCGGAGTCAGCGCCGTGTTGTTTTTGATTGTGTACAGTGAGTACCGCTGGCGCCGGGTAACCGCCTTTTTGGACCCCTGGGCCGATCCTTTTGGCAGTGGTTATCAGTTGACTCAATCACTGATGGCCTTTGGCCGCGGCGGTTTCAGTGGTCAGGGCCTCGGCAACAGCATTCAGAAGCTGGAGTACCTGCCAGAAGCACACAATGATTTTATTTTCGCCATTATTGCGGAAGAAATTGGCTTTATCGGGGTGTTCGGCGTGTTAGCGCTGCTGTTTTTGCTGGTAGCCAGAACCCTGTGGATTGGCCGACAGGCCATGTTAAAGCAATTGCATTTCCACGGTTTTCTGGCGCTGGCGATGGCGATCTGGTTTGGTTTTCAAACGGCGGTCAATATCGGGGTGGCCAGTGGTGTGCTGCCAACCAAGGGCTTGACACTACCCTTTGTCAGTTCAGGCGGCAGCAGCCTGATTATTATGCTGATAGCGGCAGCTTTGGTGTTGCGGATTGACTTTGAAGTGCGCATGGAAGGCAAGCAAGCCATCAACCGGGGAGGGCGCAGCGGATGACAGCAAAAACGCCCACAGTATTGTTGATGGCCGGAGGGACGGGTGGCCATATTTTCCCGGCACAGGCATTAGCCGAAGAGTTGGCCAGCCGTGGCTGGCACATTCACTGGCTGGGCACTGCCGATCGGATGGAAGCCGACTTAGTACCTAAACTGGGCTGGCCATTTCATAGCATTGTGGTACGAGGCCTGAGAGGTAAAAGTAGTCGCCAATTGCTGAGTGCACCCTGGATGTTGCTGAACGCCATCCGGCAAGCCCGGCAGCTGCTAAAGCAGTTGCAACCTGATTTAGTGGTTGGCTTTGGTGGTTACGCCAGTGGTCCGGGGGGCGTCGCAGCCTGGTTGCAGCGCACCCCTTTGCTGATCCACGAACAAAATGCGGTAGCAGGCACCACCAACCGTTGGCTTGCAAGACTCGCTGCCAAGGTGCTGGTGGCTTTTCCGCAGGCTTTTGCGGGCCATGCAAAGCAGCAGTTGGTAGGGAACCCGGTGCGTAAAGCCTTGATCGCCGCCAAAGAACCAGGAAGCAAGAGCGAGCAAACAGATCTGCATGTTCTGGTCATTGGCGGCAGCCTCGGGGCGAAAGCACTGAATGATGGGCTGCCTGAACAGCTGGCGACTTTGAGCGAGACGACGCCACTTCAGGTAAAGCATCAGACTGGCAGTGCCATGCAAGCCGAAGTGCAGCAGCACTACCAGCAATTGCAAAGCGCATCTTTTGTCGGTGAGGCGCAGGCTTTTATTGACGATATGGCCTCGGCCTATCAATGGGCCGATCTGGTGATTTGTCGGGCTGGTGCTCTGACCGTCAGTGAAGTGGCCTGTGCTGGTGTGGCTGCGGTCTTTGTACCTTTGCCACAAGCGATTGACGATCATCAGACCGCCAATGCCAACTGGCTGGTTGGGCAGCAGGCGGCCTTATTACTGCCTCAACAGCAGCTGCAGCAGGGCGGGCTCATAGCACTGTTGCGCCCGCTACTTGGCGACAAAACGCAATTACAGCAACTGGCGGCAAGAGCGCGCCAGTGTGCACTGGATAATGCAGCGCAGCAATTGGCTGACGCCTGTGAACAGCAACTGGGAGCTCGGGTATGAATAAAGCGGTATTACCAAAGCACAGTCACGCCATGCGTCGCATAGGTCGCATTCATTTTGTTGGGATTGGCGGTGCCGGTATGGGTGGCATTGCCGAAGTGTTGCTGAACGAAGGCTACAGTGTCAGCGGTTCGGATATTGCCCCAAATACAGTGGTAGAGCGCTTGATTTCGCTTGGCGCCGATGTGCGCTTTGGTCACAGCGCTGACCATATTCAAGGGGTGAGTGTGGTGGTCGTCTCCAGTGCCATCGCCAAAGACAATGCAGAAGTGGCTGCGGCCATGGCGCAACGGATCCCGGTGATCCGCCGGGCTGAGATGCTGGCCGAGCTGATGCGGTTTCGTCATGGCATTGCCATTGCCGGTACCCATGGTAAAACCACCACCACCAGTTTGTTGGCATCGATTTTTGCTGAAGCGGGCACAGACCCGACCTTTGTGATTGGCGGTTTGCTGAACTCTGCTGGCAGCAATGCCAGGCTGGGTACTGGTCCTTATCTTATCGCCGAAGCCGATGAAAGTGATGCTTCCTTCCTGCATTTGCAGCCGATGGCGGCTGTCATCACCAATATCGAACCGGATCACATGGACACCTATGGCGGTGATTTTGAAAAACTCAAGGCCACCTACGTCGAGTTCTGCCATAACCAGCCATTTTATGGTGTGGTGGTGGCCTGCCTGGATGATGCGGTTATTCGTGAGTTGCTGCCCGTCATCGGCCGGCCTGTGCTGACCTACGGCTTTAGCGACGATGCCGATTACCGTATCAGTCAATTCAGTCAAAGCGGTGCCCGCAGCCTGTTTGTCATTACCGATCCGGCTCAGCAGAGCTGGCAAATAGAGTTGAACTTGCCCGGCCGGCACAATGCCTTGAATGCAACCGCTGCTTTTGCGCTGGCACAGGATGAAGGCATTGAGGAGCAGGCGATTCTGGCGGCGCTGCACAAATTTGCTGGCATTGGCCGGCGCTTTCAGCAATACGGTGAATTCGATACCGGCCAGGGCAAGGTATTAATGGTCGACGATTACGGTCACCATCCGACTGAAGTTGCTGCGACCATAGCGGCGGCCCGTAGTGCCTGGCCGGAGCGGCGTTTAGTGATGGCCTATCAGCCACACCGCTTTAGCCGTACCCGTGATTTGTATGAGGATTTTACCCAGGTGTTGTCCGGTGTGGATCAGTTGTTGCTGTTGGATGTGTATTCGGCTGGGGAACAAGCCATCCCAGGTGCCGACAGCAAAAGTCTGTGTCGATCTATTCGGGCCCGTGGTCAGGTTGATCCCATTTATGTCGCACCACCGCAGGAGCTTGGCGCTGTGCTGGCGGATGTGCTGAAAGATGGCGATGTGCTGTTAACGCAAGGTGCTGGCAATATCGGAGCTATAGCGCGTGAGCTGGCGGAAAAACAGCTGAACTGTGCGCTGTTAAAGCAGACAGGAGGTGCTGCATGAGCCGTTTTGGTCGCGTTGCTGTGCTATTTGGTGGTACCTCAGCCGAGCGGGAAGTTTCACTGCGCTCGGGAACAGCGGTACTAAACGCCTTGCTGCAAAGTGGGGTGGATGCCTTTGCCTTTGACCCCAAGTCGCAACCTCTGGCCGAGCTGGCAGCCCGCAAACCGGACCGGGTTTTTATCGTGTTGCATGGCCGCGGTGGTGAAGACGGCAGTATGCAGGGAGCTCTGCAGCTGTTAGGCCTGCCTTATACAGGCAGCAAGGTTCTGGGCTCTGCGCTGGCGATGGATAAAATACGTTGCAAATGGTTGTTTCAGGCACAGGGCATTGCCACGGCTGATTTTCGTGTGCTGCGCTCAGTGCCAGAGGCTACGACAGCCTTATTGGCAGAACTCGGTGGCAAAGTGATGGTAAAACCTGCCAGCGAAGGTTCCAGCATTGGCATGAGCATGGCTGATAACGTGGTCGCCTTGCAAGCAGCTGTGGCTGAAGCGCTGCGTTTTGATCAGGATGTGCTGGTGGAGCGGTGGATCCAGGGCCGTGAGCTAACCGTTGCGGTTTTGGGTGAACAGGTACTACCCATTATTGAGATGCGAACGCCGCATACGTTTTATGATTACCAGGCGAAGTACCAGGCAAATACCACCGAGTATCTGTGCCCGGCGCCGATCGATGGGGCACTGGCTGAGCGTGTACAACACATGGCCTGGCAAGCTTTTACTGCCGTTGGCGCTTCGGGCTGGGGCCGAGTCGACTTTATGCTGGATCAGCAGGGTGAGCCCTATGTGCTGGAGGTAAATACGGTGCCTGGTATGACTGAAAAGTCGCTGGTACCCATGGCGGCTAAAGCCGCTGGTTTAAGTTTTAGCGAGCTGGTACTGCAGGTACTGGCTCAAACCGGGCAGGATGGCTTATGAGCAATAGCGCTAGCAACCAGCAAAACCGCCGGGCATTCATTGCCGGATTGGTGTTTTTCATGCTGGCGTTGTTAGCGCTGGGTTGGGGTGGCTGGCAATTGAAGCTGTACGTTGAGCAACAACAGACCACGCCCATTGCTCAGGTCCGTTTGTTTGGCGATTTTCGACATATTGAACCCACCCGGCTGCAGCAACGGCTGCATGATCAGTATGTCGGTAATATTTTTCGGGTGGACGTGGCAGAGGTGCAGCAGTTCCTGTTGCAGCAGCCTTGGGTGTATCAGGCCGCCGTGCGCAAACAATGGCCGGATACCCTGGTGGTGGTGGTCACAGAACAACAACCGGTGGCAATCTGGAATGACCAACAATTAATCAACCAGCATGGTGAGCTGTTCCAGGCACCACTGGACCAATTGATTGCCGTGTTACCGGTGCTAACAGGCCCCACTGGCAGCGAGCAGGATGCCCTGTCCATGTTCCGTTACATAGAGCAGCTACTGAGCTTGCATCAGCTTAGCGCTGAACGACTGGAGTTGACCGAGCGTTTTGCCTGGCAAATTCAATTAAGCAATGACATTCGGTTAAAGCTGGGACGTCAGCATACAGTACCGCGCGTACAGCGTTTTCTGGAATTGTACCCGGTGCTGCGTGAGCACAGTGATGCAGCTATTGCAGAGGTTGACTTGCGATACGATACCGGGGTAGCTGTCCGTTACAGCACAACAGAACAGAAGAGAGAAGCATGACGAAGTCGGTCGATCGGGAAATGATAGTGGCACTGGATATTGGCACGGCACAATGCAAGGCTGTGGTCGGTGAAGTGACGCCAGACAGTAAGCTGAGTATTGTTGGTGTGGGCACCCATACCACCCGTGGCATGGACCGAGGTGGCGTCAACGATCTGAATCTGGTGATGCAATCGGTGCAGCGGGCTATCAATGAAGCGGAACTGATGGCCGACTGCCAGGTGTCCTCGGTGTATCTGGGGATCAGTGGTAAACACATTCGTTGCCAGAATGAGAGTGGCATGGTGCCGATTGGCGATACCGAAGTAACCGCTGACGACGTAGCCAGTGTGATCCATGCGGCCAAGTCGGTGCCGATTTCAGCCGAGCGTCGCATGCTGCATGTGCTGCCACAGGAATTTTCGGTGGATATGCAAGAAGGTATTAAAAGCCCGGTCGGCATGTCCGGGGTGAGGATGGAAGCCCGGGCGCACATTATTACCTGCGCCAATGACATGGCCAAAAACATTGAAAAATGTGCCGAGCGCTGTGGTTTGAAAGTCGATCAACTGATTTTCTCCGCGCTGGCATCGAGTTACGCCGTGCTGACCGAGGATGAAAAAGAACTGGGTGTCTGTGTGGTGGATATGGGGGGCGGTACCATTGATATTTCTATCTATACCAATGGGGCTGTGCGTCATACTGCGGTGGTACCGGTCGCAGGCAATCAGGTGACCAGTGACATCGCGAAAATTTTCCGCACCCCGATAAGCCATGCCGAAGACATTAAAGTGCAATATGGCTGTGCGCTGCGCAGCATGGTGGGTAAAGAAGAAAGCATCGAAGTTCCGAGTGTAGGAGGCCGCCCGGCACGCAGCATGTCCAGACATACCCTGGCAGAAGTGATCGAGCCGCGGTATCAGGAACTGTTTGAACTGGTGATGGAAGAAATTCATAGCAGCGGTCTGGAAGAGCAAATCGCCGCTGGCGTAGTGCTGACCGGTGGTGCCGCTAAAATCGAAGGCGCAGTTGAGTTTGCCGAAGATGTGTTCCAGATGCCGGTACGGCTGGGCCACCCGATGCAGGTGACCGGCTTGAAAGACTATGTGCAGGACCCGGCTTACGCCAGCGTGGTGGGGCTGCTGTTGTATGGGCTGGAAAGCCAGGAGCAAAGCAAAGCGCCAGCTAGTCCGAAAGATACAGTAAGTGGACTGGTGAAGAAACTGGCCAGTTGGTTTAAAGGTGAATTTTAACGACAGCGCAAGCTGTCAACTGCTTCAGCAATGAAGCCTATGATAGATCCGCCGGTCGTTGTTCCTGACTCAGAACAGCGGCTGAACGAAAAAGCAAAAAACGGAGAGAGAGCAATGTTTGAATTAATGGATAGTCACAGCGAAGAAGCTGTAATCAAAGTCGTTGGTGTTGGTGGCGGCGGTGGTAACGCCGTGGAGTACATGGTTGCCAGTAACATCGAAGGGGTGGAGTTTATTGCCGCCAATACTGATGCGCAGGCGCTGCGGAACTCATCGGCCCATGTCACCCTGCAACTCGGTGCCGCTGTGACCAAAGGCCTTGGTGCCGGAGCCAACCCGGACATCGGTCGACGTTCGGCTGAAGAAGATCGGGAAACCATCAAAAAGACCATTCAGGGCGCGGATATGGTATTTATCGCTGCAGGTATGGGCGGTGGTACCGGTACCGGAGCAGCTCCAGTGGTAGCCGAAGTGGCCAGAGAGCTAGGCATTCTGACGGTAGCTGTGGTTACCAAGCCGTTTCCGTTTGAAGGCAAAAAGCGCACCGCTTATGCCGACGATGGCATTTTGGAGCTGAGCAAGCATGTCGACTCTTTAATCACCATTCCAAACGATAAGCTGCTCAAAGTGCTTGGTAAAGGCACCAGCTTGCTGGATGCTTTCAAAGCCGCCAACAATGTGTTGTTGGGTGCGGTGCAGGGTATTGCTGAACTGATTACCCGTCCGGGCCTTATCAACGTAGACTTCGCCGATGTGCGTACCGTGATGTCGGAAATGGGCACTGCCATGATGGGTACCGGCACCGCATCTGGTTCGGATCGGGCCGAAGAAGCAGCCGAGCAAGCAATTTCAAGTCCCTTGCTGGAAGACATCGACTTGTCAGGTGCTAAAGGTATTCTGGTCAATATCACCGCGGGTCTGGATATCAGCATAGAAGAATTTGAAACGGTCGGTAATGCGGTCAAAGCTTTTGCTTCTGAAAATGCCACAGTGGTGGTGGGTGCGGTGATCGACCCTGAAATGTCGGATGAACTGCGTGTCACTGTGGTTGCCACAGGCATAGGGGCAGCTCGCCGGCCGGATATCAGTCTGGTGGCAAATCAACGCCAGGAAGTGACCACGCCGGTGTACCGCACGGCCGGTGGCAATACTGCGCAGCAGATGCAGACTGAAGTTATTGCCCAGCCTAAAGTGCAGGCTGAGCAGCGGGTTGAGCATAAGCCTGCTCAGGATATCTTCGATATTCCGGCGTTTTTACGCAAGCAAGCTGATTAGAAAAATTGGTTGAAGTGTTGGGTACTGACTGAGTTATGCGATTGAGTTCATCGCAGGTTCAGTTTTGGTTGGCATAATTATTAACATATGCTAGACTTCGTGCCCGCTTTGGGTTGTTCATTTTTTGAACTGGAAACGACTATGATCAGACAACGTACCATCGCACAAACTGTCCAGTCGGTCGGGGTTGGCCTGCACAAGGGTGAAAAGGTCACGCTCACTCTCCGGCCTGCACCTGATCACACCGGAATTATCTTCCGGCGGGTTGACCTGGATCCGATTGTCGACTTTAAACTCAATCCTGAAATGGTTGGGGATACCGTGCTGTGTACCTGTCTGATCAATGAAGATGGCGTACGCTTGTCTACCACCGAGCATTTAATGGCTGCGGTGGCTGGCCTTGGTATCGACAATCTGATCGTCGAAGTGGATGCTGCCGAAGTTCCGATCATGGATGGCAGTGCCAACCCTTTTATTTACCTGTTGCTGGAAGCTGGTATCAGTGAACAGAAACAGGCGAAAAAATTTATTCGCATCAAGCGGCCGATCCGGATCGAAGATGGCGATAAATGGGCCGAGTTCAAGCCTTACAATGGTTTCAAACTGGATGTGGCTATTGATTTTGATCATCCGGTGATTGCCGGTACCCAGCAGCGTTTGCAGATGGAGTTTTCTGCCGCCAGCTTTATCAAAGATATCAGCCGGGCCCGCACCTTTGGCTTTATGCAGGACATCGAGTATCTACGCGCCAACAACCTGGCTTTAGGCGGTAGTTTTGACAATGCCGTGGTGCTGGATGAATTCCGGGTGTTAAACCAGGATGGCTTGCGTTACGACGATGAGTTCATCAAACACAAAGTGCTGGATGCCATTGGCGATCTGTACATGGCCGGCTACAGCATTCTGGGTGAATTCAGTGCCTACAAAACCGGCCATGCGCTGAACAACAAACTGTTGTGTGCCATGTTAGCGGATGAAGCAAGCTGGGAATTTGTCACCTTTGAAGATGAAGCCGAAATGCCGATTTCGTTTTTGGCACCCCAGCTGGCCTGATCCCAGCACACAAAAAAACCAGCTGCGGCTGGTTTTTTTGTGTGTGTCTGCATGGTGGCAGGGCTATGACAAGACAGAGTCAGATGTTCCGACGGCGGATTAGTTGCTCAATGTGCGCTTTCAATGGCCCGGAACTGGCATCGGCCAGCTGTTGCAAACGCTTGCAAGCATCGTCTCTGACTGGCGGGATCTGAGCTGCTTTGGCTGCTGGTGGAGGCGCGATGCTGGCTTTGGGCGTGATCTCTATGTCGAGACCACCCAATTCAGGCAAGATCTTTTGCCGAAAATTGTCTAAAATGGCGTCGCGTTGCATTTTAACCCGGGTAGCCCAAGCCGCCGACTGGCATAAAATCACGGCTCGCCCTTGATAAATGCGGGCGACCTGACAGCCGTGCGCTTGCTGTTGCAACAATTGGTTGAGCAACTGATTGAATTGCTGCAGCTGGCTAAGACTTTGTTGCTGCTGCAACAATGGCAGTTTATCGAACAGCTGGTTCAGGGGTGCTGGTTTTTGTGAATAACGGGCCATGATGCGTACTGTCAGACAACCAGTTTGCAGTGTAGCACGGTTGTCTTTTTCCTGCCTACGCTTGAAACTGGCAACCACAAGCTCCATATCTGCAGCATGCTTCACTTTGGCTTAATGCCGTGGCGCCTGACGGCAAAGAAAAGTTGATTGGACATCCGGTGCATAGATGGGTAATGTCACCCGCTGATGTAATAATAAAATCGAATTTAATGGTAACCACAACATGTTTGGAAAATTGTTCACCAAGTTGATTGGCAGTCGCAATGACCGTTTCCTGAAAAAGCTGCAGAAAAAAGTCGACGAAATTAATGCGCTGGAAGCCCAGTACGAAGCCTTATCCGATGCCGATTTAAAAGCCAAAACCGCCGAATTTAAGCAGCAAGTTGCTGGCGGAGCCAGTTTAGATGATGTATTGGCTCCTGCCTTTGCTACGGTGCGCGAAGCCAGTAAGCGGGTGTTTAAAATGCGCCACTTCGATGTTCAGTTGATCGGTGGCATGGTGTTGCATCAGGGCCGTATCGCAGAGATGCGTACCGGTGAAGGGAAGACCCTGACGGCGACGCTGCCAGCCTACTTGAACGCACTCAGTGGTAACGCCGTTCATGTCATTACCGTGAACGATTATCTGGCCCGCCGTGACGCCGCCACCAATGGCCCTTTGTTTGAGTTTCTTGGTTTGAGTGTTGGCGTCAACGTACCCGGCATGCACCCGCAGGAAAAACAAGAAGCTTATGCGGCCGATATCACCTATGGTACCAACAACGAATTTGGCTTTGATTACCTGCGCGATAACATGGCCTTTTCGGCCAAAGAGCGGGTGCAGCGCAAGCTGGCCTTTGCCATTATCGATGAAGTCGACTCCATCCTGATCGATGAAGCCCGAACCCCGCTGATCATCTCTGGCCCGGCCGAAGACAGTTCCGAACTGTACAAACAGATCAACCTGCTGGTACCTCAACTGAAAAAGCAGGAAAAAGAAGATGAAGAAGGGGTGGAAGGCGATGGCCATTTCACCATCGATGAAAAAGCCCGTCAGGTTTATCTGACCGAATTGGGTCAAATTCGGGTGGAAGACATGCTGAAAGAGCATGGCCTGATCCAGCAGGATGATCATCTGTTCTCAGCCTCCAATATTACCTTATTACACCATGTTTATGCGGCGCTGCGCGCCCACAACCTGTTTAAAAAGGATGTGGACTATGTGGTGAAAAATGGTGAAATCGTGATTGTTGACGAACACACCGGTCGTACCATGGAAGGCCGGCGTTGGTCGGAAGGTTTGCACCAGGCGGTAGAAGCCAAAGAAGGCGTGAAGATCCAGAATGAGAACCAAACGCTGGCTTCCATCACCTTCCAGAATTACTTCCGTCTGTACGACAAGCTGGCCGGTATGACGGGGACCGCTGATACCGAAGCCTTTGAGTTCCAGCAGATTTATGGCCTGGAAACCATCGTTATTCCAACCAATAAGCCAATGGTCCGTCAGGATATGCCGGATTTGGTGTATTTAACCGCCGAAGATAAGTATCAGGCTATTATTGAAGACATCAAGCAAAGCCGCGATGCTGGTCGACCTGTGTTGGTCGGTACTGCCTCGATTGAAAGCTCGGAGTACTTATCCGGCTTGCTGAATAAAGCCAAGATTAAGCACCAGGTGCTGAACGCTAAGTTCCATGCCAACGAGGCTCAGATCATTGCGCAGGCTGGCCAGCCGGGCACGGTGACCATTGCTACCAATATGGCTGGTCGTGGTACCGATATTGTGCTGGGTGGTAACCTGCAGGCCGAAATTGCCGCGCTGGAAAACCCAGGCGAAGAGCAGGTTGCCAAACTGACCAGTGAGTGGCAACAGCGCCATGACGCGGTGATTGCCTCAGGTGGTTTGCATATTATCGCCACTGAACGGCATGAGTCACGTCGTATTGATAACCAGTTACGTGGTCGTTCTGGTCGGCAGGGTGATCCGGGCTCGTCGCGCTTTTATTTGTCGCTGGAAGATCCTTTAATGCGGATCTTTGCCTCCGATAGAATGGCAGGCATGATGCGCAAACTGGGCATGAAAGAAGGCGAAGCCATTGAACACCCCTGGGTTAGCCGTGCCATTGAAAATGCCCAGCGCAAAGTCGAAGCCCGCAACTTTGATATTCGTAAGCAGTTGCTGGAGTTTGATGATGTCGCCAATGATCAGCGCAAAGTGGTGTACGAGCAACGCAACGAGCTGATGGATACTGACGATATCGGGGAAACCATTCAGGTGATCCGTACCGATGTGATTGATTCGGTCATCAGCCAATACATACCGCCACAATCGCTGGATGAGCTGTGGGACGTGCCTGCGCTGGAGCAGCGATTAAAAGCCGATTTCTCGCTGGAGCTGCCGATCGCCAACTGGCTGGCCGAGGACAACAAGCTGTACGAAGAGAAGCTGCGTGAACGCATCCAGCAAGAAGTCGAAACGGCCTATCAGGCGAAAGAGCAAATGGTTGGCCCGCAAGTACTGCGTCAGTTTGAAAAAGCCATCATGTTGCAAAGCCTGGATACGCACTGGAAAGAGCATCTGGCGGCGATGGATCATTTACGTCAGGCTATTAACCTGCGCGGCTATGCCCAGAAAAATCCAAAGCAAGAGTACAAGCGCGAGTCGTTTGAACTGTTCTCGCAAATGCTGGATAACCTGAAACTGGATGTCGTCAGCGTGCTCAGCCGGGTACAGGTCCGTGCTGCAGAAGACGTAGCTGCTGTCGATGAGCAGCGCCGCAAAGCTGATGCAGTTCCGCACGAGTACCAGCATGCGGAGGCCGAGCAGGTAGGCGGTGAAGCCCCGGCACAGCCTGCAGGCCCGATCGTGCGGGATGGCGTGAAAGTCGGGCGCAACGACCCGTGTCCTTGCGGCTCAGGCAAAAAGTACAAGCAGTGCCATGGCAAGCTCAGTTAAGCCTGGCAGTTGCGCAGCAAAGGGGCCAAGCGCCCCTTTTCTGCATGTCGCGGTAGGGGTGATTGTGCAGCAGGGCCAGGTGTTACTTAGCCATCGGGCTGGCCATCAGCATCAGGGCAATAAGTGGGAGTTTCCTGGCGGTAAACTGGAGGCAGGAGAGCCGGTACAAAGCGCTCTGAGCCGAGAGTTGGCTGAGGAGCTGGCTATTCGTATCGAAAGTGCCGAGCCTTTCATGCAGGTCCGGCATCAGTATCCTGAGCGGGAAGTGCTGCTCGATATCTGGCTAGTCAAATCGTTCTCTGGTAAACCTAGGGGTATGGAAGGGCAGCAGGTGCAGTGGTTTGCCATCAAGGATCTTGATAAGCTGGTTTTTCCGGATGCCAACCAGCCGATTGTGCAGCGTTTGCAATCACTCTTTATTTAAAAAACGCGTTGTCCTGATCCATCAGTTCGGCTTCCAGTTCAGCCAGATAGGCTTCACCGAGTTCTGGGTTTACGGCTGACTTATCGGCAATGCGATGGTTTTCAGCGGCCCAGTCGCCTAAATCAATCAGCTTGCAGCGCTCGCTGCAAAATGGCCGAAAGCGTGAGGCTGGCTCATACACCACCTTGGTCTGACACACGGGGCAGTCAACAACAGGTTTGTTCATTGCCTGGAAACTCCTTTGGAACACATGCGCTGATTTTAACAGCAAGCCAGCGCAAAGGGGATGGTTTTCTCACTGGCAAAGCGGCCACTGGCATCGCTCAGCTGCATAAAGCGGATGGCAAAGCGGTATTTGTTGCCACTGATGGTGGGGTACACTCCCAGTTTGCTGTCGTATTTTAGCCGCAACAGCTCAAATTGATCGGTGGTGCTTTGGTAAAAACCATTGTCGGCTTCCATGCTCTGAAACTGCCCCCGCTCACGCACAAAGGTCAAAACAAAATCAATACTTTGTATCGCCAGGTCCAGTTGCTCAAGCCATTTATTCAGGCTGAGCTGTCGCTGTTCAGCTGGTAAATGACACCAATAATGCAACTGAGGCACATCGAAAGAGCAGGCACCACCCGGCATGGCATAACGCTGGCGTAACGGGGTTAAAAAGCTGTCTTCTTTAAACTGACTGCACAGTTTGCCGCTTCGGTTCAGTTCACTTTGCAGTCGTACCGCTTTTTGCAGCATGTGTTGCAAGGCATCATTGGATACCGATGGGTGCTTCGACCAGTTCACCAGGGCCTGTTCGCAGCGCTCAATGTCTTTCAGTAAATCCGGCCTTACATCGTTGCGCTCCATGACATCCAATAAGGCAAAAAAACTGGTAAAGAAGGCTTGTTGCTGAGCTGCATGTTGCATACTGGCATGCGACTGGACTTGCCGGTACAACTGTTCAATGCGAAGAAAAGTACGTACTTTTTCATTTAAAGGATGTTCGTACAGTACGTCTGTCATGCTGCTCATGGTTTCCCGTTGGCTCTTTGGTTGGCCAGCTGCAGATACTTCTGATGCAGCTGGGCGATTCGTGCGCTCAGTTGCTCCGGCTCTGCACTGTTGTCAATGATATCATCGGCTGCTGCCAGCCGCTGCTCTCGACTGATTTGAGCAGCCATAATGGCGGCTATCTGTTGTTCAGACCCGCCATCCCGCTGTAAAGTTCGCTGCAATTGCAGTGGCTGCGGAATATCGACCACCAGCAAGCGGTCAATCCTATCCTGCAACTTGTTTTCCAGCAGTAAGGGGGCCACAAAAAGTACATAGGGTGAGCGGGCAGCTAGTAGCTGGCGTTGCATTTCTGTCCGGATCAGCGGGTGTAGTAGCTGATTCAGCCAGTCTTTTTCCGCTGGATGGCTAAATACCCGTGCCCGCAAAGCGGCTCTGTCGAGTTGGCCATCCGTTTGAAGCAGTTCCTCACCGAAGTGGGCAACGATTTGTTGCAAGGCTGCGCTGCCGGGCTCTACCAGCGCGCGTGCGACCTGATCAGCATCAACCAGTTCAATGCCAAGGGCGGCAAAACCATTGGCCACGGTGGTTTTGCCAGAGCCGATACCGCCCGTCAGACCAATCACCAGCGGCTTGGGTGTGGCTGGCTGATTCAAAGCCCGAGTACCTGCAGATACCAGCCGGTAAGCTGTTGTCCAAAGAGCATGGCGACAAAGCCCGCGATGGCGATGTAGGGACCAAAGGGGATAGGGGTGCTCTTGTCTTTGCCTTGCAGCAACAACAACAAGGAGCCTATAACAGCCCCGACAGCCGAGGATAATAAGATAATCAAGGGCAGTTGCTGCCAGCCTAATAAGGCACCAAACACCGCCAACAGTTTAAAGTCGCCATAGCCCATGCCTTCCTTACCGGTTAAAAGCTTAAATCCCCAGTACACCGACCAGAGGCTGAGGTAACCGGCTGCAGCGCCAATAATGGCATCGGCTGGTGTGGGGCCATAGCTGCTCAGGCTAAACAACAGCGCCAGCCAAAGCAACGGCAGGGTGATCTGATCCGGCAGCAGCATTTTATCCAGATCAATAAAACTCAGCGCAATCAGCGACCAGAGCACCAGCAAATACACCAGGGTGGTCAGTGTGGGGCCAAACTGCCAGGCAATTAGTACAGAAAGCATGGCTGTTAAGCCTTCCACCAACGGGTAGCGGGCAGAAATCGCCGTGCCGCAATGGCGGCAGCGGCCCTTGAGCCACAGCCAGCTTAGAATGGGAATATTGTCTCTGGCCGCAATCGGCGCCTGGCAACTGGGACAAGCCGAGCGGGGTACCGCCAGGTTAAAACGCTGGTTTGTGTTCGTTAAGCTATCGGGCTCAAAATAGGCCTGGTAATCCTGCTGCCAGCTAAGCTCCATCATTTTCGGTAAACGGTAAATCACCACATTCAAAAAGCTGCCCACCAGCAGGGCCAATACCAGCACCAGGCTATAAAAAAACCAAGGAGCCTGTTGTAATACAGCAATAAAATCAGTCATCATCCGACAATTTGTCCAAGTTGGAAGATGGGCAAATACATGGCAATAATCAAACCACCAATTATCACACCCAGCACCGCCATGATCATGGGCTCCAACAAGGCGGTCAGGCCATCGACCGCATCGTCCACTTCCTGCTCGTAAATATTGGCGACTTTGCTCAACATGCTATCAAGCGCACCGGACTCTTCACCAATGGCCACCATTTGCACTACCATCTCCGGAAACTGTTTGGTGTTTTTCATCGCAAACTGCATCTGATTACCGGCGGTCACTTCATCACGGATTTCCAAAATGGCATTGCGGTAAATTTCATTGCCGGAAGCGCCGGCGGCGGACTCCAAAGCATCGATCAACGGCACACCGGCAGCAAAGGTGGTAGACAGGGTGCGAGCAAAGCGGGCCACAGCGGCTTTATTTAAAATGCCGCCAAATACCGGCGCTTTTAACAGCATGGCATCCATCGCCGTGCGGGCTTTCAGGTTTTTGTTGTAGGCCTGCTTGGTGATATAACCTGCAATGACTACTGCCCCCAGCACGGCCCACCAGTAGGCCTGCATCAGCTCGGAAATCCCCAGTACAAAGAGGGTAAAGGCCGGCAGCTCGGCACCAAAGCCGGCAAAAATCTCGGCAAATTGCGGTACTACAAAAATTAGCAAAATCGAGGTCACAATGGCTGCCACTACCAGCACAGCGACAGGGTAGAACATGGCTTTTTTGATTTTGGATTTCAGCGCTTCGGCTTTTTCTTTGTAAATAGCGATGCGGTCAAAAATCGCATCCAGCGCACCGGATTGTTCGCCGGATTTCACCAGGTCGCAGTACAGCTCATCAAAGTGTTTTGGGTGCTCCCGCAGCACTTCCGATAACGGCAAACCGGCCTGTACCTTCACCGACACCTTTTGCATCAGGGTGCGCAGGCTGGCTTTATCAGCGCCACTGGCAATCAAATCGATGGTTTGTACCAGCGGCACACCGGCACCCAGCATGGTAGCAATCTGGCGGGTGACCACGGCAATATCGGCAGCGGTGACTTTCTTTTCGGTATTAAACAGTGGTTTAGGTTTGCGTTTTACCAGGGAGGGGGTAATGCCTTGCTGGCGCAGCAGCGCTTTGACTTCCTGGCTGGAGCCACCTTTGATTTCACCGGTGGTTTTTTTTCCGCGGCGGTTTAAACCTTTCCAGCTGTAGGTTTCAAGCTCTTTGATTTTGTATTTTTGGGCCTGAGCCATGGTCTGTATCCTATGTGAATTGCACAGCACCGGTAGTTTGCATGCAACGTAATCTCATCAATGTAACTGTGTCTTTTCAGTACTCAGCATTAAACACTCAACACTCAACACTCAACACTCAACACTCAACATTCAACATTCAACATTCAACATTATCCCTTAGTCACCCGGTTCACTTCAGCCAGGCTGGTGAGGCCAGCGGCAGCTTTAATTAAACCAGATTGTCGCAGGTTGTGAATGCCTTCTTGCTGGGCCTGCTGCACAACATCCAGCGAGGTGCCGCCATCCATAATAATTTCTGCTATTTTTGGGCTGACCGGCATCACTTCGTAAATACCGACCCGGCCCTTGTAGCCGTTGGTGCAGTGATCGCAACCCACCGGTTTAAATAACTTTAAACCGGGCAGCTGCTCAGGGCTAAATCCTTGTTGCAACAGCTCAGCCTCGGGCAGCTTTTCTTCGGTTTTGCAATGGCCGCACAAACGACGGGCCAAGCGCTGAGCAATAATCAGGCTGACCGAGCTGGCAACGTTGTAAGCCGGTACCCCCATATTCAGCAAGCGGGTCAGGGTTTCCGGCGCTGAGTTGGTGTGCAACGTGGACATGACCAGGTGACCGGTTTGGGCGGCCTTAATGGCAATTTCGGCGGTTTCCAGATCGCGGATCTCCCCCACCATAATGACATCCGGATCCTGACGTAAAAAGGCTTTTAATGCTGAAGGAAACGTCAAGCCCGCTCTGGGGTTGACCTGTACCTGGTTGATGCCGGGCAGGTTAATCTCGACCGGATCTTCGGCGGTAGAAATATTGCAGCCTTCGGTATTCAGGATATTCAAGCCGGTATACAGCGACACCGTTTTACCACTACCAGTCGGTCCAGTCACCAGGATCATGCCCTGAGGCTGTGCCAGGGCATCCATATACAGTTTTTTCTGATGCGCTTCGTAGCCAAGGATATCAATACCAAGCATGGCGCTGTCGGAATCCAGGATCCGCATCACCACTTTTTCGCCCCAGATCGTCGGCAAGGTACTAACCCGAAAATCAATGGACTTTTTACCGGATATTTTCAGCTTAATGCGGCCATCCTGCGGCACCCGCTTTTCAGCGATATCCAGCCGCGACATCACTTTAAGCCTGGCCGATAACCGATTGGCCAGGGCAATGGGTGGCGAAGCGACTTCGTGCAAAATACCATCGATACGAAAACGGATACGGTACATTTTTTCATAAGGCTCAAAGTGCAGATCAGAAGCACCCTTACGAATAGCATCCAGCAGCATTTTGTTGATAAAGGCGATGATGGGCTGATCGTCTTTATCTGGCTGCACCGCCATATTGTCGGTTTCGTCATCTTCTTCTTCGGTGCTCAGGGTACTAAGATCCCAATCGCTGCTGCCGCCCGAATCAAAGCTGTTGTCAAAAATCTTATCAATCAGTTGTTGCAGTTGGTCGTACTCGACCACCACCAGCTCGGCATGCAGGCCGGTGTTAAACTCAAAATCTTCAATTGGCGCTATATTGGTTGGATCAGCAACAGCCAACTGCAGGCTTCGGCCCGCTCGCGCTAACGGCATAATCTGATGCTTACGCACCAGTTTTTCATTGCGCAATTCTTTCGGGATGGTCTCAATATCGAAGAAGCTTAAATCAAAGCGGGCGTGATGGGTCAAGCTAGCTGCTTGCTCGGCCAGGTCGCGCGCAGAAACTAGTTTCTCCTGCAGTAGAAACTCCGGCAGATTTTTGTACTGCCCGCCTCTGCGCCCCAGCAGTTCAGTGGCCGCTGTGGCGTTGATCAGCCCTTGCTGGGCCAGGCGCTTGAAAAGCGATGAGTTTGCTGAAACTGCCATAAATTAGAAAACCAGCAAGCGAGAAACCATTGGTCTTTTGATTATGCCAATATTGTTTGGTTATTCAAGTTTTTACTGGGATTCATCGTTTTAAGTCAGCAGCCGACGCCTCGTAGCGGGCAGCGGCTGGCTTTTTTTTTCCGTTTAGCGTGCAGCTGCGGTTAACGCCTGCTGCAAATCCGCCAGCAAATCATCGATATGTTCAATACCAATGGATAATCGCACCATATCGGCCGAGACGCCGGCAGCGGCCAATTCAGCATCGTTCAGTTGGCGATGGGTGGTGGCGGCCGGGATGGCGGAGCAACTTTTGGCATCGCCAATATTGACCAGTCGTAATATCAATTGCAGGGCATCGTAGAAGCGAGCACCGGCTTCGCGGCCGCCTTTGATGCCAAAGCTCAGAATGCCCGAGGCATTGCCCTGCATGTACTTTTGTGCCAGGCCGTGGTCTTTGTGCTCTGGGAGGCCAGCGTATTTCACCCAGCTGACTTGTGGTTGCTGCTGCAACCAATGGGCCACCGCCTTGGTATTTTGGTTTATCCGCTCAATGCGCAGCGCCAGCGTTTCCAGTCCCTGCAGCAGATTCCAGGCCGCCTGGGCACTTAACGCTGCCCCCATATTACGTAGGGGGACCACCCGGGCCCGGGCAATAAAAGCGGCTTCACCCACATCCCTGGTATAACTGACGCCGTGATAGGAGATATCCGGCTCGTTCAACAGCGGAAAGCGCTTGGCGTGTTTGGCCCACGGGAATTTGCCCGAGTCGACAATCAGACCACCAATCGTCGTGCCATGGCCGCCAATGTACTTGGTGGCAGAGTGCACCACAATATCGGCGCCCTGTTCAATCGGTCGCCATAAAAAAGGCGTTGCCACGGTATTGTCTACAATCAGTGGCAAACCATGGCGGTGCGCCAGTGCGGCCAGTGGTTCAATATCGACAATGCTGCCGGATGGGTTGCCAATGCTTTCGCAGTACACGGCTTTGGTGCGCTCATCAATCAGCTGCTCTATCGTTGCGTAGTCGTCTTTATCGGCAAAACGGACCTCAATGCCCTGGCGGGGCAAGGTATGGGCGAACAGGTTGTAAGTGCCACCATAGAGCTCACTGATGGAAACAATGTTATCACCGGTTTCAGCAATGGTTTGAATGGCATAGGTAATGGCCGCCATGCCGGAGGCCACCGCCAAAGCGCCGATGCCGCCTTCCAGCGCAGCAATGCGTTGTTCGAGCACCGCGCAGGTAGGATTCATAATGCGCGAATAGATATTGCCGGTTTCTTTTAAATCGAACAAATCGGCCGCGTGCTGGGCGCTGTCAAAGCTAAACGAACTGGTTTAGTGAATGGGCACGGCCACCGAGTTTTGGTTATCTGGTTGGTAGCCATGGTGCAGGGCGATGGTTTCTCGTTTCATGCAAAGCGTCCTTCAGAATTAGGGATGCCTCATCAAAGCATGCAGCATCCCTGGTGTCAATCTGAATGTCTGGATGGCTATTATGGTTTGGTGTGTTAGCAAGCCGGCCTCGAAGGCTGATTGAACCGTGAAAGCATGTAATGGGTGTGTTAGGCGCTAACTTGCGTTTAAATAACCGCTTTCGCATGAATATAAGGTGTCGATAGACAAGATGTTGAAAATTCTTCTCTGATGCTCGCTATTTTATGGAGATTTTATTCAGCAGTGAGACACGCAAGAAATTTTGTTCTGACCCCGAAATTTAATAAGTTTTCCGACAAAATCGTCCAATTGGGAACCGATGCTCACGCTGGTTGTTCTGACCCGATATTTAGAAACCAATAAACAGCATATCCAGTGCTTCGGATACCTCCTGTTGTTGCTCTATCAGACTGCCAATTTTCTGCTTTAGCTCAGTTTCCGGCATGGCTGCCATAAACTGAGTCGCCATCAGGTACGATTGATTATCAATGTCAAAAATAGGATTTAAGCGTTTGGCAGCTTTAGGTGCTGTGTCCAGAGGAAGTAGAGGCACAACCACGCGGGTGTTCAGACCAGCCAATAAATCGGTTTGTACATCCAGTAAGTAGCCTGCGCTACTTGACCGGTAAACATCGAAGCGGGCCATTAGAAATGCCGGTACTTTGCAAGCGGTAAGCCATGTTGTGCGACAAAATCATTCGAGCTTTCAATCGCCTCGCTATTTTCTTGCAGCCAGCGCTGCTGTTTTTGCAGTTTAACTGCTTGTGCCAGGCCCGCTTCGGCAGATTGCGACACATTAATACCCAGTAGCTTTGCCTCGTGCAGTAATTGACTATCAATGGAGAGGTTGGTGCGCTTTTTGTGGCTGGCTACAGGGCTGTCGCATAACATAGCAATATCCTCACTCACTGTTGTGTAGTAAATATACACACCATAGTGTTGCGTTTCAAGCGCAGCTTGTCAGCATGCTGCCTCGTCGCTGACCTGCAATATTACAAGGTTCTGTTTGAGACCGTTGCTCCTTGGGATTTGACCCCGAAGGTTGGTAAGGGAATTTGTTCAGCAGTTAGACACGCACGAAATTTTGTTCTGTCCCCGATATTCTGGAGATTTTATTCAGCAGTGAGGCACGCAAGACATTTTGTTCTGCCCCCGAAATTTACCCCGAAATTTACCCCGAAATTTCCGGTTCTGACCCCGAAATTTCCGCAAGAAATTTTGTTCTTCCCCCGAAACTCTGCTAAAAGTTGACCTGGATTGTTGGGTGCTCCGTTATACTCTGGTTAAGAAAATCACTCACTATATGCCCCAGTCTGTCATTAAATGGCAGCCAATCATAAGGGCGATAGTTTGCCAGCAGCACCAGGACATCGCCTTGTGTTGTAATCATGGTAAGTGCAGTCACGCCAGGTAAGCTTCCATCGCGCCAGTAGTGGATGGTTTTATCGCTCACTACATGTTTATAAAAAACCAACCCATGGTATCGCCGCCACTCTGTTACTTCACTCGTTTGAAGATATTTATGGCTTGAGAAGGTTAGCTCTGCTTGGTACAAGTTTGGTAAGTGTTGTTGTATTAGTTGGCTGAGATCTGATGTCGTTCCTCCCCAGCCACCGGAGGCAAGCATCGCATGAGAATTAAGTTGCAATAAGGCTGTTTTGCTATCAGGTGGTTCAAAAAAATACTCTACTTCTTGTGAATGAAATCGTCCCGCTTCGATGGTTTGGATGCTTGGATATTGAGCTAATCGCAAGGTTCCCCGAATTAAGGTTTTTAGGGGTTGTTGCGTAAGGTTGGCAATACCCTGGCCCAGTAAACAGTATCCTAAATTCGAGTAGACCATTTTTTTTCCCGGGGGGAAATCCAGAGCAATATTCTGCAGAGTGTCAATATCTAAAGGACACCATGGCTCGGATTGCATCATCGGATCACCAGCTAGGAGCCGATCAAACCCAGCTCGATGGGACAGCAGATGTTGTACCGTAATAAACGACATTTGCTCATCCAAGAAGGGGCCGGGTAACGCCAGTAAATTCAGTAAGTTGGTATCAAGTGCTATTTTATCCTGCTCAATTAATGAGAAAGTGGTCAAAGCGGTTAGCACTTTGGATAAACTGGCGTAGCGAAACGAGTCGTCTGGATGAACTTGCTTTAGTCTTAGCCCCTGGAGTTGCCAGCCAAAGGCACAGTGTTGTGCCGGGCCATTAACTGACAGAATGGATAATTGCCCTCCGGCCAGCCCCAGTTGATGAAATTGTTGCAACAAGCTCTTTAGTGCAGGTGATGCTTCATTGTTACAGTGATGCACTTTAGGAAGCTGCATAGCTACTTGGTAGCGGATGGCATCTGCATGTTTCACCATAGCGAGCAGAATTACCAACAACAGCATACAAAGTAAAAACAAAGGTCTCATGATTGCGATACTTTGTTTGGCAGAAGCAGCTTTTTCAAACGCGCGAGCGCACCTTGCGAAGCGATATGCCTGGCATAGGCCTGATATTCGGGAAATTGCATCAGGTGACGCTCTTCTGTTTTCGCTCTTAGGTAGTAAATGGAACTGACAAAGGTCAAACCAGCCAGATTTCGTAGTAACTCATAATGGTTGCTTACTCCATAAAACGGCACCGTGTGCAACCACCAGTAGATATTTTTGGCTATATATGCCGGGTGTTTGCTGTATTTGTAAGGGCCAACGTCGATGAGTTTACGCCAGGTTAGGTTGGAAAAATACCAGCCAAAGCTAGCCGTCGACAACCAATACGTGAGCCAACTGAGTGTGATAATAAAAGCCCAGAACCAGTAAAGCGGATGGTCCATGCTCAGCCAATCATGCCACAAATAGTCATCGGTCTGACGGGCAAACCATTGATAGATGATCAGTAAAGGTGGATAACAAATCATACAGACCAGCCAGCCAGACAGAGTAGCGTCTGTGCTTTTTACATCGTTATCCAGCAGCTTGCTGGCAAACACATAGCCAATGCTGGCGATGATTAAATCAAATGCCAGACCAAAGAAAAACAATCCTTTGACTAAAGCTAAGGGATGTAACGACCAGTTAAATAACAGCAACTGCTCTGTAATATCAAACAGAGCACCGAGCATAATGGGGATAAATAGTAGCTTCACCAGGCTTTTTAGTAGTAAGGCTTTGTGCTCAACCAAATAAAAAGGTTGCTGTCGTAATAAGCAAAAGCCCAAACGAGCATATTCATCCACAGGCTCAGTTTGCCGCTTACTCATAAACGATAAATACCGGGGAAGCAGCAGCAGCAATAGCGGAAGCAGTAGGAGATATTCAAATACAAAACTGGTAAATGGTGCTACGCCAAATTGCGACATCAAATGGCCATATAGCAGCAGCAGGAGGAGAAAACTACCAATGCTCACTGTTTTGGCTTTTATAACCTGCTGACTGGGAGCGCTGATAACTGGTTTTTTTGCTAGTTGCTTGCGTAGCAAAATCAGTAGGGATGGGAGAATCGTACCAAGGATAAGCAAGCGACTGCTGAGCACATGTCCAATCCAATCAACCAGATTGAACCAGCTAAATAGTAATAGCAGCAAACAAAAACTAGCGAATAAGGCAATAGCAGCTTTCATGATATTCCAAATTAAAGGCGCCGAGGGGGCGCCTTTAGTATGGTTAACTTAGTGAGAAAGAATTAGCCACCTGAACCACCACCAGCAGCACCACCACCACCACCTGCACCTGCCAATGCACATGCACCAGTACCAGCCTGACATACCACATTCTGTCTAACTGTCGCATTACCACGAACTGGTGTAGTGAAGTTGATATTGTCGTTGTTGTTGTAATTTTCTCGTGTTAATGCCAGCGTTGCAGGTGCTTCACAAGAATTAGCTACGTATGGATCTGGTATTGGCATCGACTCATCTGCTAAAGCACCTACAGCAGCGCCCATGTAAGCTCTTGCTTCGCTCAAACATGAACCATTTGCACCGCGTTGGGTGTAGTCACGGTACTGAGGCAACGCAACAGCAGCCAAAATACCAATGATTGCCACAACAATCATCAATTCGATTAAAGTAAAACCCTGTTGGGCTTTTTGCATAGTCTTCATGGTAAAACTCCTGAGTTGTTAACAGCCAATGAAAGGCTACCTCTTATTTTGCGGTAAATTACCAAATGCGCAAGTTGAAATGCCGGTTTTTTTTAATTTTTTTCATCAATTTGATTTTTAAGAAAAATAATTCATTTTCTTGCCAAAGTAGCCAAATAATAACTAGTAATAAAGTATTAGTTGTTGGGCCAGTTTGGCGCGATTATCTACCCAAATGGGTTGGTTGCGGTGCAAAGAGTCGGGGTCAGATCCCCAACGTAATAGTTCCGCAAGGGGAGGTCTGCTGCTTAGCTGCCAAACAACGCCAGCCGGCCGATAAATTCCTGGCCATGCTGGCTTAGCAGCCAGGCGATCAGCATGGCATTGCCGAGCACCACCAACCAGAATTCGCGTTGAAAACGAAACTTACGGCGTTTGTGCGCCAGTTTCTTTTGCGCCAGCAGGGCGCCGGGCCAACCGCCGATAAAGCTGTAAAGTTGCAGGCTTTCTTCCGGCAGGCGCTGCACCTGGCCATTGATGGCGGCCGCTTTATCTTGCTGATACAGCCAGTAGGTAAAGAGGCTGGCTTCGATGTACAAAATGGGCAGTACATAGGGCAGACTGCCAAACAATAGGGCGATAATCAGCAGCATCAAAAAGCCACTGCGAAAATACAGTGACACATCTTCGGCATAGTCCAGATCGATGGTTTGACTGGTTTTGCTGGGCTGGGCTTGTTGTTTATCGGCATCGGCAAATTGCAGCTGAGTAGCGATGGGGCGGCCGTGTTTGTCTTTACTTAGGCGAAAATGCAGCTCATCGTTAAGTTCGGGACGAGCGGACTTGGTGACAAAATCACGGATATGAAAAAATAGCTTTTTCTGGCTTTGCTGGCAGATTAGAAATCCGAAGCCTTTCACATCCTGCCAGAACACCACCCGCCCGGTGCGCGGTTGCTCTGATTGCTGCATGGCTTGTCTTCAATGTTGTTGAGTGTACCTGTTTGAGTGTAACAGAAGTCGACAGTTCAGTGTCAGTTTTTTGGTGGTAGTCAGCCTGCTGTTGCAGGCTGCTGGCTATAGCGGTCACTGCTTAATCTGCAACCGCATCGATAAATCAATGGCCTGCACATGCTTGGTCAGCGCGCCGGAGGAAATAAAATCCACCCCGGTAGCAGCCAGTTCACGCAGCCGTTCGCTGGTGATATTACCGGACACTTCCAGTTTGGCTTGCTGTTGATTGATGGCAACGGCTTGCTGAATATCAGCCAGGCTGAAATTATCCAGCATAATGATATCGGCACCGGCGGTCAGGGCCTGTTGCAGCTCTGCCAGGTTTTCAACCTCCACCTCTACCGGTTTGCCGGGAAAGTTGCTGCGGGCCTGCGCCACGGCTTTAGCAATGCCGCCAGCCGCGGCGATGTGGTTTTCTTTGATCAAAAAGGCATCGAACAAGCCAATGCGATGGTTCTGGCCTCCACCGCACAGTACGGCGTATTTTTGTGCCAGCCGAAGCCCTGGCAGGGTTTTGCGGGTATCCAGCAATTGGGTTCGGCTGCCGGCCAGTTGTTGCACAAACACATCCGTGGTGGTGGCGGTGCCACTTAAACATTGCAAAAAATTCAGCGCACTGCGCTCACCGGTTAGCAGGCTGCGGGCATTGCCCTGCAGGCGGCAGAGCAGTTGGTTGGGGGCAACACTGTCGCCGTCTTGTACCTGCCAGTCCAGCTGCACGCTGGGGTCCAGTTGCTGGAACACTTCATTGACCCAGGCCACGCCACAAATAATGGCCGCTTCCCGGCTAATGATGGTGGCACTGGCTAGCTGGCTGGCCGGGATCAGGCTGGCGGTGATATCACCTTGTTCAACCGGCAAGTTGCCTAAATCTTCTGCCAGCGCGGCGGCAACAGAGGCGCGAATATGGTGCTGCAGTTCAGCGGTAATGGTCATCGACATAGGATCAGCGTTGTATCAGAGTCAGTTGGTTGGCTTGTTGATTGAATTCTAACTGGTTCAGCGCACTCATGCCTAATAAAATCTCGGTACCACCCAAATTGGGCACTATGCTGGCCTCGACCTGCCGCAGCCGAATATCACCCAATTGCAACTCGTCAATTTGGCTGCGCCAGGCATCCGCCACGCCATTGGCGGTCATGACCTGAATACGCTGGCCCTTGCTCAGGCCCAGTCGTCTGGCTGCCTGTTCCGAAACGGCGACTGTAGTGGCACCGGTATCCAGCATAAAGTCTGCTGGTAGACCATTGATCAAGGCAGTGCCGACATAATGACCGGAACGGCTACGCACTAGGGTGGTGCGGATTTCGCCCTGCACGCCATGAATGCTGTGCAGTTGCTGGTTGGGGTTATTTTGATTGTGCAAATAGCCCTGAAACCACCAGACCAGCAGGCCAAGCAGCAACAGCCAGGCTATGACGGTAAAACTTTTACCGATATATTCTGTCGATTCAGTTGGTTGCTTCTCTGTCATCCGCTTCTCTTTTTATAGAGCCCTCTGTTTACCAGTGCTATGATACGGCCAAACTAGCTTATGCGAACAGGAAAATTATGTTGCAAGCCCCGGTGGATCTTGTACGCCAGTCACCGCATTGCGATCAGCGCCCCGACGGTGAGTGTATCAGCTTGCTGGTGATCCATAACATTAGTTTACCCCCAGGTCAGTTTGTTCCTGCCGGGGAGGAAAAGCGTCACATCGACGATTTTTTTCTCGGCCAGTTGGATGTGTCGGCTCATCCTTTTTTTGCTGACATTGCGCATTTGCGGGTTTCGGCGCACTGCGTGATTTGGCGCGATGGCCAGATCTGGCAGTACGTGCCTTTTGACCGACGCGCCTGGCATGCCGGCGTCAGCTGCTTTGCTGGCCAGGAGCAATGCAATGATTTTTCTATTGGTATTGAGTTAGAAGGCACCGATGATTTGCCGTATACTGATGCACAGTACCAGAGTTTAACGCGTTTAACGCACTGGTTGATGCAGCAGTACCCGGCCATTACGCCTGAGCGGATCACCGGGCATCAACACATTGCGCCAACACGGAAAACGGACCCCGGCCCAGCGTTTGACTGGCAGCGTTACCGGACGGCATTACAGGAGAGCACCCTATGACCTTAGTGAGTATGTTACTGGCCCTGATCATTGAGCGGTTGGCCGCCCGCAGTGAACTGTGGCAAGGCAGTCGTTATGTAAAAAGCTGGTTTTCGCTAACGGCAGATAGCAAACTGGCTCAGGTAGCCCAGCATCCGATTGGTCAGTATGGCTGGATCCTGTTACCAGGCCTGGTGGTCTGGTTGTTGCTTTGCCTGATTGACCAATGGCTGGTGACCACCCTGGTCAATGCCTTGCTATTATTGCTGGCGATTGGTTGCTGGCATTACCGCCAGCTTTATAAGCAGTTTTTAAATGCGCAAGACCGTAACGACGATGAAGCGGCCTTTCTGGCGATGCAGCAAATTCGTCAGCACAGTGGCTTGCAGTCGGACGATGCCAGTTATGGCCAAAGCCTGATTTGGCTGAACTTCCGCTATTATGCCGCGGTGTTGTTCTGGTTTTTGCTGCTGGGGGCTTTTGGCATCATTACTTATGTGATTCTGCGTCAGCTGAACCAACCTAGCCATAGCGAAGATCCGCAAATGCTGCAGCTCGAGGCTTTGCTGCAACAAGATCACGAAGGCACGCCGGCTTACCAGCGGCTGATGCACATTGCCGATTGGTTCCCGGCACGCTTGTTTGGGATCGGTTTTGCCCTGGTCGGTTATTTCTCCCGAGCCTCCAGTGCCCTGTTGGGTTATTTTCTGGATTTCACCAGTCCGAACGAGCAGGTAGTGATAGATGTGGCCACTGCTGCCGAGCCGATTGATGAAACCATGCTCAATACCGCCGAAGAAACGGCCACCATGGTGCAGCTGGCCAAACGCAATATTCTGTTCTTCCTGGCCTTTACTGCCATCCTGACACTGGCCGGCTGGCTGCGCTAAAACAGCTGCTTTACCCGCTATTATCCAAGCAGCCGCTGCCGGTGCAGCGGCTTTTTTGTGCCTGACCGGCTGTCATGCTGGTCATACCAATTCTGTCTGTCCCTGTTTCCGCAGGGATAGCTAGAGCCTTAGCTCTAACTTTTTTGCGGGTTTGCATCTGCATACTTCTTCTGCTTTATTTACTTGTTATGCAGAAACTGATACCTTAACCACCATTGCGGATAATTGGTCTTACCAATTTACACGGCTTGCACAGCTTAGATGGCGGATGACGCTTTTGATTATTAAACCAGCCAAGTTATCGGATCGCATTGTCGAGCAGCTCGAACACATGCTGCTGGAAGGCAGTTTCGCTCCCGGGCAGAAGCTGCCGCCAGAGCGTGAGCTGGCGTTGCAGTTTGAGGTCTCGCGGCCGTCGCTGCGCGAAGCGATCCAAAAATTAGAAGCCAAGGGGCTGGTCAAGCGGCGTCAGGGCGGTGGTACCTATGTCTGCGATAATCTGGCGGTGGGGTTAACTGATCCTTTGTTTGAACTGATTGCCCGCCATCCGGAATCGCAGTTCGATTTGCTGGAGTTTCGCCATGCCTTAGAAGGCATTTGCGCTTACTATGCTGCGCTGCGCGGTACCGCTGCCGATTTTGCGCAAATAGAGCAGCGTTATCACAGCATTTGTCAGGCGCAAGCCAATGCGGATTTGGCGGCGGAGTCGCGGGCGGTAGGTGCCTTCCATCAGGCGGTGGCGGAGGCATCGCACAATGTGGTGTTGCTGCATCTGGTGCGTGGCATGACGCCGTTGGTAGAGCAGAACATTCATGCCAACCTCGCCACCATTCAGCAAAAACCAGAAATCAAGGCGCAACTGAACGCCCATCGGGAACACCTGATGGAGGCCATTGTTCAGGGCGAACCGGAAAAAGCACGTCAGGCAAGCCACCGGCACCTGGCCTATATCGAAGAAGCTCTGCTTGAAGTGGGCAAAGAGCGCTCCCGGCTGGAGCGCTCTTTGCGCCGTTCGCAACAGGGCGATGCACATTAACACAGGATGCAATCCTGAACTGTGAACAACCAAAGGAATCCCGATATGTCTGAAGTCAGTCAAGTGGACATCGACGCACTCGAAACCAAAGAGTGGCTGCAAGCGCTGGAATCAGTGGTCCGTGAAGAAGGTGTTGAACGCGCCCAGTTCTTACTGGAGCAGGTGCTGGAGCAAGCCCGGCTGGACGGCGTGGATATGCCAACCGGCGTGACCACCAACTACATCAACACCATTCCGCCGCAGCAAGAGCCTGCTTACCCTGGCGATGTCAATCTGGAGCGACGCATTCGTTCGGTGATCCGCTGGAATGCCATCATGATTGTGCTGCGGGCTTCGAAAAAAGATCTGGAGCTGGGTGGCCATATGGCATCTTTCCAGTCTTCGGCAGCCTTTTACGAAACCTGTTTTAATCATTTTTTCCGTGCGCCGAACGACAAAGATGGCGGTGATCTGGTGTTTTACCAGGGCCATATTTCACCCGGTATTTATGCACGCGCTTTTGTCGAAGGCCGCTTAACGGCTGAGCAGTTGGACAACTTCCGGCAGGAAGTCGGTGGTAAAGGTTTATCCAGCTACCCGCACCCGAAACTGATGCCGGAATTCTGGCAGTTCCCAACGGTATCGATGGGCCTTGGTCCTATTGCCGCCATTTATCAGGCGCGGTTCTTAAAGTATTTAAACGGCCGTGGTTTAAAAGATACCAGCCAGCAACGCGTCTATGCCTTTTTAGGCGATGGCGAGATGGACGAGCCAGAATCCCGTGGTGCCATTTCGTTTGCTGCCCGCGAGGGCCTCGGCAACCTGTGCTTCCTGGTCAACTGCAACTTGCAGCGGCTGGATGGCCCGGTCATGGGCAATGGCAAAATCATCCAGGAGCTGGAAGGTCTGTTCCGCGGTGCTGGCTGGAACGTGATCAAAGTAGTCTGGGGCAGTGGCTGGGACAAGCTGCTGGCCAAAGACACCACCGGCAAGCTGCTGGAGCTGATGAACGAAACCGTCGATGGCGATTACCAGACCTACAAATCCAAAGATGGCGCCTATGTGCGTAAGCATTTCTTTGGCCGTTACCCGGAAACCGCTGCGCTGGTCGCTGATATGACCGACGAGGAAATTTTTGCCTTAAAGCGTGGTGGCCATGAGCCATCCAAGCTGTATGCAGCCTTTAAAGCGGCGCAGGAGTGCAGCGATAAGCCAACCGTGATTCTGGCGAAAACCGTCAAAGGCTACGGCATGGGTGAAGCAGCCGAGGGCAAGAACATTGCTCACCAGGTGAAGAAAATGGACATGACGCATGTGAAGCAAATTCGCAAGCGTTTGAAGCTGGAAGACTTTATCAGCGAAGACCAGGTCGATGCACTGCCGTACATCACGCTGGAAGAAGGCACACCAGAGCACAGCTATTTGCACGAGCGCCGCAAAGCGCTGCATGGCTATACGCCGGTACGTTTGCCACGCTTTAGCGGTGAACTGACCCTGCCTGAGCTCAGCGCGTTTGAGCCGCTTTTGGAAGAGCAAAAGCGCGATATCTCCACCACCATGGGCTTTGTGCGGGCGCTGAATATCCTGTTAAAAGACAAGCACATCGGTAAGCAGATTGTACCTATTATTGCCGATGAAGCCCGTACCTTTGGTATGGAAGGCTTGTTCCGTCAGATTGGTATTTACAACCCGCGCGGTCAGGGCTATACGCCGGAAGATCGCTCGGTGGTGTCGTACTACAAAGAAGATGTGTCGGGCCAGGTGTTGCAGGAAGGCATCAACGAGCTGGGCGCGATGTCGTCCTGGGTCGCTGCCGCAACATCGTACAGCACCAACGATTTGCCGATGATCCCGTTTTACATCTACTACTCGATGTTTGGTTTCCAGCGGGTGGGCGATATGGCCTGGCTGGCCGGTGATCAGCAGGCGCGTGGTTTCCTGTTGGGTGCCACCGCCGGTCGTACCACGCTCAATGGTGAAGGCTTGCAGCACGAAGATGGTCACAGCCATGTGCTGGCCGGTACCGTACCCAACTGCATTTCCTACGATCCAACCTACGCTTACGAGCTGGCGGTGATTATTCAGGACGGTATCCGCCGCATGTACGGCCCTGCGCAGGAAAATGTTTACTACTACATCACAGTGATGAACGAAAACTACCACCATGGTGCTATGCCAGATGGTGCGGAAGAAGGCATTCGCCGTGGTATGTACAAGCTGGAAAGCCTGACCGGCGATAAGGCGCAGGTGCAGCTGCTGGGCTCTGGCACCATCCTGAACGAAGTACGTAAGGCCGCGCAAATCTTAAGCGAAGAGTACAGCATTGGCTCCAATGTCTATTCCGTGACCTCGTTCAACGAGCTGGCGCGGGATGGTCAGGATTGTGAGCGCTTTAACATGCTGCACCCGGAAGCTGAGGAAAAAGTGCCGTACATCGCTACGGTGATGAACAGCGCTCCTGCCATTGCTGCCACCGATTACATGAAGAGCTACGCCGAGCAGGTGCGGGCCTTTGTGCCGGCCGACTCCTACAAAGTGTTGGGTACCGATGGCTTTGGTCGCTCCGACAGCCGTGAAAACCTGCGCCGTCACTTTGAAGTGAACGCGGGTTACATTGTAGTGGCTGCGTTGAACGAGCTGGCGAAAAAAGGCACGCTGAAGAAGTCGGTGGTGGCCGAGGCCATCAAGAAATTCGACATCGACAGCGATAAAATCAACCCACTGTACGCATAAGAGGACGACAAATGAGCATTGAAATTCATGTGCCGGACATTGGCGCCGATGAGGTGGAAATCACCGAAATTCTGGTCAGCGTCGGCGATACAGTGGAGCCGGAGCAATCCTTAATCACGGTTGAAGGCGACAAAGCCTCGATGGAAGTACCGGCCAGCGAGGGCGGTGTGGTGAAAGCCATTAAGGTGAACACCGGCGATAAAGTCAAAACCGGCAGCTTAATTATGCTGTTTGAAGCGGCCGATGGCGACAAAGCCGAGGCTGCAGATGATAAGGATACAAAGGGTAGCACGGACGAAGCTACAACCGATGAGCCGGCAAGCAGCGAAGACGCTGCAGGCACTGAAGACAAAGAAGTCGAAGTACCGGATATCGGTGGCGATGAAGTTGAAGTCACCGAGATCATGGTCAGTGTCGGCGACAGCGTCGAGGCCGAGCAGTCGCTGCTGACGGTGGAAGGCGATAAAGCCTCGATGGAAGTACCGGCGCCATTTGCCGGTACCGTCAAAGCCATTAAGGTAACTACCGGCGATAAAGTAAAAACCGGCAGTATGATCATGGTGTTTGAAGTGGCAGGTTCTGGCAGCAGCAAAGCCAGCAAGCCGGCTGCCAATCAGGACAAGACCGAGGCCAAGGCCGAACAGCCAGCCAAGGCTGAGAGCAAAGCAAGCTCAGACAGCAAGCCGACGGCTAGCGACAGCAAGGCCTCTGGCAAGGATGAGTTTGTTGAAAACGACGCCTATGCCCATGCCTCACCGGTGGTACGGCGCTTAGCGCGTGAGTTTGGTGTGAATTTAGCCAAAGTCAAAGGCACTGGTCGCAAAAGCCGGGTGCTGCGCGAAGATGTGCAAAACTATGTCAAAGAGCTGGTGAAGCAGGCCGAATCCGGCAAAGCCAGCGGTGGCACTGGCATGGATGTCCTGGCCTGGCCAAAAGTGGATTTCGCCCGTTTCGGCGAGGTGGAAGAAAAACCACTGAGCCGTATTCAGAAGATTTCCGGTGCCAACCTGCATCGCAACTGGGTACGCATTCCGCATGTCACCCAGTTTGACGAAGCCGATATCACCGGACTGGAAGATTTCCGCAAAGAGCAAAATGCGCTGGCCGAGAAGAAAAAGCTGGGCGTGAAGTACACCCCGCTGGTGTTTATCATGAAAGCGGTGGCGAAGGCGTTGGAAGAATTCCCAACCTTTAACTCCTCGTTATCGGAAGATGGCCAGAGCCTGATCCTGAAAAAATACGTGCACCTGGGCATTGCGGTCGATACGCCGAATGGCCTGGTGGTGCCGGTGGTACGGGATGTTAATACCAAGGGTGTGATTGAGCTGTCGAAAGAGCTGATGGAGATTTCTGCTAAAGCGCGGGATGGCAAGCTGACCTCGTCCGATATGCAGGGCGGCTGCTTTACCATTTCCAGCCTGGGCGGCATTGGTGGCACGGCCTTTACCCCGATTGTGAATGCACCTGAGGTTGCCATTTTGGGGGTTTCCAAATCGGAGATCAAACCGAAGTGGAACGGCAAGGAGTTCGAGCCTAAGCTGATGCTGCCGTTGTCGGTCTCCTACGACCATAGGGTGATTGACGGCGCGCTGGCAGCACGCTTTACTGCCACTTTGGCGAGTTATCTGGCGGATATTCGTCAGATTATTATGTAGTTTCGGGTAAGGATAACTTAGGTGTAGGTGCTACTGATTGGGTAGCGCACACAGACACGCCGTGAACCCATCCGTGGGGGCTGCGTTTTGCCATCCCTGGCAAAAAGCGTCTGTTTAGCGTACCCAGTCAGCAGCACTGGCAGAGATAGCTTAGGTGTAGGTGCTGCTGATCGGGTAGCGCACACAGACACGCCGTGAACCCATCCATGGGGGCTGCGTTTTGCCATCCCTGGCAAAAAGCGTCTGTTTAGCGTACCCAATCAGCTGCACTGGCAGAGAACGGTGTGGCCGCGTACGCTACCCGGTCAACTCCCTAAGTCAACTCTAAGGTCGTTATTAGCCAGCAAACTTTTGTTGCTGCGCTGAAAAGTTACAAGACATCATTCAGGCTGAATGCTAAAATTCAGCCACATTTTTCGTCGGCAGCCTGCGCGGTTGTAAGCAACCAGCCAGTACGCACGCTGCCACTATGGTTCACAAGGTGAAAGGTATAACGATGAGCAAAGAGATCAAAACGCAGGTCGTGGTATTGGGCGCAGGCCCTGGTGGCTATTCTGCAGCATTCCGTGCTGCCGACTTAGGCCTGGACGTAACCCTGGTAGAAGCCCGCAGCACCCTGGGCGGTGTTTGTCTGAACGTGGGTTGTATCCCTTCCAAAGCCTTGTTGCATGTTGCCAAAGTGATTGACGATGCCAAAGAGATGGCATCACACGGCGTGACTTTTGGTGCGCCGGAGATTGATCTGGATAAAATCCGTGCCTGGAAAGACAAAGTGGTTGGTCAACTGACCAAAGGCCTGGATGGCATGGCTAAGATGCGTAAAGTGAAAGTGGTGAACGGCTACGGCAAATTCACCGGTGCCAACACCCTGCAGGTCGATGACACCACCATC
The DNA here is from genome assembly GCF_900107845.1 of Alkalimonas amylolytica. Classification (GTDB taxonomy): domain Bacteria; phylum Pseudomonadota; class Gammaproteobacteria; order Enterobacterales; family Alteromonadaceae; genus Alkalimonas; species Alkalimonas amylolytica. The sequence continues at coordinate 231,116 of NZ_FNRM01000006.1, read as the reverse complement.
ACCTTTGAACACGCTGTCATTGCTGCCGGCTCTGAGCCAGTGTCGCTGCCGTTTATTCCAAAAGACGACGACCGTATTATCGACTCGACCGGCGCGCTGGAATTAAAAGACATTCCTGGCGAAATGCTGGTATTGGGCGGCGGCATCATCGGCCTGGAAATGGGCACAGTGTACCGGGCACTCGGCTCCAAAGTGTCGGTCGTTGAATTTGCCGACCAGCTGGTACCAGCGGCGGATGCCGATATCGTCAAAGCCTACACCAAGTTCAACAGCAAAAACTTCACCATCATGCTGTCGACCAAAGTGGTGGGCGTGGAAGCGAAGAAAGACGGCCTGTACGTGACCTTTGAAGGCAAAAACGCGCCAGAGAAAGCGGTACGTTACGACAAAATCCTGGTGGCAGTTGGCCGCAAGCCAAACGGCAACCTGCTGGATGCGGCCAAAGCCGGCGTCAACGTGGACGAGCGTGGCTTTATCAATGTCGATAAGCAGCTGCGTACCAATGTGAAGCACATCCACGCCATCGGTGATGTGATTGGCCAGCCAATGCTGGCGCACAAAGCGGTGCATGAAGGCCATGTTGCTGCCGAAGTGATTTCGGGCATGAAGCATTACTTCGACCCACGCGGTATTCCTTCGGTGGCTTACACCGATCCGGAAATGGCCTGGGTAGGTGTGACCGAGAAAGAAGCCAAAGAGCAGGGCATTAAGTACGAAGCAGCGACCTTCCCATGGGCTGCCTCTGGCCGAGCTATCGCTTCTGCCCGCACTGAAGGCTTCACCAAGCTGATTTTCGATAAAGAAAGTCACCGCATCATTGGTGGTGCCATTGTTGGTATCAACGCCGGTGAAATGCTGGGTGAAATTGGCCTGGCCATTGAGATGGGCGCCGATGCCGAAGACATCGCCCTAACCGTGCATGCCCACCCAACGCTGAACGAGTCCATCGGCCTGGCAGCCGAGATCTACGAAGGCTCGATCACCGACTTGCCAAACCCAAAGGCAAAGAAGAAAAAGTAATATTTCTTCATTAAATCGCATTAAAAGGCCGCAAATGCGGCCTTTGTTGTTTCTGTGCAACTTGGTTTTAGAATGTAGTATGATTTTTTATAGTTGCGTTGAATAGACAGTGTCTTAAAAAAAGGATTTTCCATGAAGAAACTGCTTGTTGTACTACTGGTTCTGGCCGGTCTTTACCACTTTTACCAGGGCGATAGTGGCCAGCTATCGGTAGCTCCAGGAGCTGAAGTAACTCAGTCTGGCAGTAGTGCACAACCGCGCATGCCTGCCCAGCAGTTGGAACTGCAAAAGACGCTGCAGCGGATCCAAAGCAACGGCCCATTTCCTTATGACCGTGATGGCATTACCTTCCACAACCGGGAGCGTTTATTGCCGATTCAACCCCGAGGTTACTACCGCGAATATACGGTGGATACACCAGGTCTGTCGCATCGCGGACCAAGACGAGTAGTCACTGGAGGAAATCCGCCGGTAGTCTTTTATTACACTGAAGATCACTATCAGTCCTTTCGTCGCATCAGTGGTGATCCATATGAACGCATTCATTGACAATCCAACTGTGCAGCTTCGGCATGAAGCTGCTCCGGCCGATGCTGTCTGCCTTGCTTGCAATGGTCGTGTAGATAGAGAAACGATGCTTGCCTGCCTTGCCACTCACTTTCAGTTTCCAGATTGTTTCGGCAATAATTGGGATGCAGCTTATGATCTGTTGCTGGATAAAGTGGATGCACTGGCGGTGGACACAAGTTGGCGTTTTAGTTCAGGCTCAGCTGTGCACACAGATCCCGAGGCCATCACCAGCTTTTTGCAGCTGATGCAGGATCTGGTTGATTATGCATCCGACCGAGGGATCCGATTACAAGTTGAGCTCTTTCTGGACTCTGGTGAGGTAGATTGATTGACGACTATCGCAGTAATCACTACTTGCTTCGGATTCTGCTAAGACTCTATTACCGATGTGCCGTACCCAAAAGCAAAGAAAAAAGTAATCTTTGTTGTTGATAGAAAGTGATGGTTCAAGGTTTTCAAACTGCTATTTCGCATTCTCAGCGCCTTTCGCTAGAAAAGAACAAGTGAGTTGGCTTTTCTGGGATTTGCTCAAATCGGTAAGGTAAGCTTGTTCCAAACGAACGTAAATCAAGCTGCTGCCTCTGGCTACTCTGGAAATTGATGCAGGGTTTGAGCAGGGAAAATAGCCTGCATACTCGAATCTATTTTTCTGCGCGAATGGAATGAGGTAGGCAATAATCACGCTGCCAATAAACCAGCCCATCAGCAACAGGCCTGCGTGTCGATAGATAATGCTGGTTTTGTGTTTTAATCCCGTATACTGCACCAGGCTAAGCAGCCAAAAAATAGACATCAGCAGTACAGCACTTACGCCCGAGTCATATGCAATGACAGGTTGCTGCTGTTGCAGCGCTTGTTCTACACGGCAGATATCGTAAACTAGGTAACCTACCGCAAAGACAGCTAGTATATTTAAGAAAACAAATACTAGCTGTGCAGTTTTAGGTTTCATCCGGGAGTTACTCCTTTACGCTGGAACCTGAAGAAGCTGACATGCAATGTTCTGTAAAACGACTCACTGAATTTCTCAGCAATATCAGCAAGCTCAAGCAGGTAAAGGGACATTTGGGGCGGTGCTGCCGTTGTTGAGTCGAGCCCTGCTATTCTGATTGCCTGGCTGGCGGCGCTAGGAAGATGCTGGTTGCAGTAGCGTCGGTCACTGAAACAAACATAGCGATAGCGCAAAGTCAGGGGTTTTTTCATCAATACTCGCTTTCATCATCCAGCACCCGACAAACCCGAAAGTAGCCATCGTGCTCGCACTCCATCTCGGGTTGCTTGGGTTTACCGCGAATTTTCTGCCGCAAGGTTTGAAACAACGCCACATCGGCTTCCATGCCCATCTCTGAGAAGGGGCCTGAATCATGCATGTTCTCTCGGGGTGTGGATGTTTTTCGATCCAGCTCGTTATCGAGCACAGCCCCTACCACGGTACAACCTTGCATCATTAGAGTCACGGTTAAGATGATAATTTTTATCATTGATAAAGCCTGATGTTTACAGATTGGCTAATGCTAAGCATGTTAGCTTAACGACCGCTGAATTCTATTGGGTTAAACTGCTACCCGATAGAGCACCGCATCCAGTTCGCCGAAGGAATCCTGGTGGCGATACTTTTTCACAAACTGCATACCGAGTTTGCGCATCACGCCAATGGAGCCCAGGTTGTCTTCGACCGCAATGGCCGATAAATAGCGAACTTGCGGTTTATCGGCCAGCACGGCTGTGGCGACGGCCTGGGCCGCTTCGCTGGCATAGCCCTGGCCCCAAAAGGCACGCTTAAAGCGCCAGCCAATTTCTACATCGTCTTCGGCAGGTGCATCGGTATCAAAGCCCATAGGCCGGATCAGCACCCAGCCAAGATACGCCTGGTCACTTAACCGGCGCACCTGCCAAATACCAAAGCCATGCTCGGGATCCAGGTACTTCGCCATGCGAGGTAGCATGGTATGTTCAATATCGGCCATGCTGCTGCGCTTACCGCCATTCAAGTAGCGCATCACTGCTTCATCCTGGTCCACTTCGTACAAGAGTGCGGCATCCTGCATGCTAAGCAAGGTAAAGCTTAGTCGATTGGTGTCTGGGATACTCAGCATGATAGCGCTCCTTTTGTGTGAATTTTGTGGTGTATCAAAGCTGTGCTATGGTTCATCCTGCACTCGAAAATAGATGTTTATTCAGGCAGCTGATGATATGTCGCTGCAATCGCAAGGATAGCTTTTATGCTCTCGAAACATCAATACCGCATGGCCGGATGGGCGTTCGTTCTTTATGGTGGTTCTGGCGTGATCTGGTTTTTTAACCTGCAGCTGTTAGATATCAGCTACCAGCCTTTCTTACATCAGTTGCCGATCCCGTTCTTGCTGCACGTGAACCTGATACTTATGATTGATTTTTTAACCTTGCTTTGTGGTATCTATTTGCTCAAGCAACATGCGCCTGTGCATCGGGTGGCACTGCCCGTTGCTATGGTAAATTTGCTGGCGCTGCCCATTGGCACTCTGGTGGGTGGTTTGTATCTGTGGTTGTACTACAAAGCAGAGTAAGGGCTTTGCTGCCGGTTGAAGGCTCTCCTATCAATTCTGTCGCGACTTCAGTTGCAACAAGGTGTTGAAATCTGGTGCTTAAGGTTGTTTGGGTTGATAACTGAGCTACACTCAAATCAATCACATCGCCTTGGAAACTTGTATGATTATCGACTGCGATCAGCACGATTGGGTAGAGATTTTTTGTTTGCGCCGGCAGCTGCTGTTGTTGAATTTACTGGATGGCACGGCCCTGACAGTAAGAGCGACAGATACCCGCAATACGGTCGAGCAAGAGTACCTGCTATGCGAAACTGCCAGCGGTGAGCGGGCGATTCCTATGCTGGCTATCGCCAGTATTCAACCGCTGCATGACTGCGGCCAGACGGATGGTGAAGCAATACAGCTGAAGCTGCAGGAAGCTCCCAAATGATGGAACTGTCTGAGCTATTGGATTTAAGCCCACTGGCCTGGCAGGAAATTGCCACTGCTTTGTTTTGTGGTTTTGTAATTGGCCTGGAGCGGCAATTGCGTGGTAAGCCAGCTGGTATTCGTACCTCGATTTTAATTGTACTGGGTACCTATGTGTTTATTGCTGCCTCGGTGTCGACCAATACCGAAATGACCGATCCTTCCCGGATTATTGGCCAGGTGATTACCGGGGTGGGTTTCTTAGGCGCGGGTGTAATGCTGACCCGCGATGGTATGGTACTGGGTGTAACCTCCGCTGCAACTATTTGGATGCTGGCAGCCGTTGGCGTTTGCATAGGAATTGGTCAGGATGCGGCGGCTATCAAGTTATCCCTATTGGTGGTGGCTGTGCTGGTAGGTATCGATGTGCTGGAAAATTCGTCTTCGGCGATGCGCCGGGGGGTGCACCGCACATACAGCGAATGGACAGAGCGCAATGGCCATTTGTTCCGCCGCAGGAAAACAGACTCAGTTGCTAAAACTACCGACCCAGATGATCCGTTACGATGACGGGTCTGCATTGAGCAAACCTGTCATTGAACCTAGTCTTCATCACGGTAGTTGCCAAAGGCACAGGTTGCTTGGGATGGATAGGTATAGTTCAGATCCGTTGGTTCAAAGCAAATCACTTTTATCAGGGTCAGTGGCTCATCACTGTGTTCGGGGACCATGATCTCCAGACGCACCGACATTTCTTCATGCTCGAGTAAGTCTGCCAGCAAGATGCAATCGGAGTCTGCCAGACACACCAGCTCCCTACTAAACAAGCGATAGCCATCCTCTTCCGTGGAAAAACTGTATTCAAGTGAAAGCAGTGATATTTCGAAGGGCGCGGACAAATCAGCCGCTGTTTTCTGATAAGGCTCAAGCAACCGAATGGTCGTTAAAGGTTTGCTGATCCTAGGGTCAACCACGGTGGTTGTTTCGATTCTTAAGCGATAATTATAACCCCATTCATAACGAAAGTCTTCGGTGGAGAAATAGCCAATCAGGTTGAGGTTGCCTTCGGCATCGGTGCCTTCAAAGCAGGCCATATAGCCAAAAGGCAAGCCGCTACACTGCTGCAAAACGGGGCCAAACTCCAGGGTACGCTGGGAGACAAAGGTTTCAACCTTGCCAAATTCATCGTCATCGCTAGAGCAAGCGATGAGTAGCAAGCTACAGCTAAGCAGTAAAAGTCTGGTAAAATGATCCTTCATAGAGAACTCCTTAATTTTTTACTATTTTTACACTAAAAGTACTCTATTGAATAACGTTTATTTGTTACTGTTTGTAATGCACGTGCGGGAGAGCATCATTGTATGACTGAGCGATTTGAACTGGAATTTAAAGTACGTGATTACGAGTGCGACATGCAAGGTATTGTGAATAACGGCGTTTATTTCAACTACCTGGAGCATGCCCGCCATGAATTTTTGCACAGCAAAGGCATTGATTTCGCTGAGCTGGCTCGTCAGCAGGTGAATCTGGTGGTGGTGCGCTCAGAAATGGATTACAAAGCACCCTTGCAAAGCGGCGATCACTTCGTGGTCACGGTCGCTTATGAACCCATCTCAAAACTGCGCTTTGGTTTTCGCCAGCAGGTGATCCGCAGTGACGATCAGAAAGTGATGTTGGAAGCTTTGGTGATTGGCACGGCGGTTAATGCAAAGGGACGGCCTTTTGTTCCGGAGGCTTTAAATTTACTGCAATAGAATGGGGGCAGGAAAGCACCATATAGAAGATAAACCTCTAAAAAAATGATTATTAGTCATTTCTAATCTGTCGGCTTGTTAACAAGTGGCTATGCTTAGTACATGGAAGTTTCAGAAGGATGCTTGTTATGGCTGCCGGACTGAATGGGTATTCCTGGCCCCGGCGTATGGTATCCTGGTACCGTACCTACCTGCTTTGTGGGTTGCTCTTGTTCTCCTCACACCTCTTTGCAACTCAGCCAGCTCCTGCGACGAACACCTTCCAAATGTCAGACACGCTTCGCGTTGCGATTGCTGCTGAAGATTATCCGCCTTTTTATTATCAGAATACTCAAGGGGAGATGGATGGTTTTTCAGTAAGGGTATTGCTCGCGGTGAGTCAGCAGTTAGCGCTTTCAGTCCGTTGGCAGCGCTTGCCCTGGAAACGCTTAATGCATCATGTGCAGGAAGGCAGAGCGGATCTGGTTCTGGTGATGTACCATACCGACAGCCGGGCTGAGCAATTTCTCTTTAGCGATGTCAGTTATTTGCAGGATGCGATCGTGTTGTTGTGCCATCGACCCTGTGATACTGAGTTTGATGGCGATGAGCATGCACTGGCTATGAAAGAAGTGGCGCTGGTACGGGGGTTTTCCTATGGCGAAGTATTGGATGCTTTGCCATTGAATGCGTTGACCATGGTGGAGTCCGATACTATGTTATTGCATCTGCTGGCTCATGGTCGACTGAAGCTTGGTATTGCTTCCTATCTGACGGTAAGTCGTTCTGCTCTGATGCAGCAGCAAAATCCACCCTTTGAGATCCTGCAACCTTTTCTCGCTGCGGTGGACATTTACTTTGCTTTTAGTCGACGTAGCTTGCTGAGCTCTGCCCAAATACAGGCCTTTAATCAGGCCTTAGTCGATTTTGTGCAAAGCCCTGAGTACAGGGCTCTTCGTACTGAGTATCAGCTGGATTTACCGGATTAACGGCTCTGCTTTAATCAATCTGGTAATCCTCGCCATCCGGTGCTGTGAACTGCTTGCTGGTGGCGGCGAACTGGCGGCCATGCACCAGGCTGAACCAGGCTTGCTGTTCAGGCAGCTCAATCTGAATATCATTGATGCCGGCCGCATCGCTGTGTTCGCAGTGACCCAGGCTGATTTCAACATGGCGGCCATCCTGCATCAATACAATGGCATCCGGTGCGCTTTTACGGCCACATAAAGCGACAAACTGACCGGGTTGTTGCAGGCCTGCTTTGCGTCCATCGGCAAAGTAAGCCAGCAGATGCTGGTAGTACACTTCGTACTGGCAGACATCGCGGTGCGAGCCTTCCGTTAGCGGAAATAGCTTATCCAGCAAGCCTTTGGAATACGCCATGACTTGCTGCACATGATGTTCGTTCAATTGATGGATCTGGCTGATTTCTTGCTGGATCAGCGGTTGAACATCGCGCTTTGTGGTGGCGGCTTGTGTCATCGTATTCATTGTCAATTCCTCACTCTCTATCCGTATGGTTTGCCCGTGGTTCATGCCACTGGTGCTGTCGGGTACCGGCAGGGAGTTATTGCCCTTGCTCGATTTTTAGTCTAGGCTAATTTTTAGAGTAATTTGACAATAAAAATTTTACAGTGTGAATTTTACAAAATGAAAGCCAATAAATCCTTACTGCGAAAGTCCCACTTTCTGGGCACAAAAATACGAAACTTGCGTAAACGCAATCACTTAACCATGGATGATTTGTCGACGCGTTGTGTGCGGGTCAGTCCTGAGTACGCACCCTCGGTCTCGTACTTGTCGATGATCGAGCGGGGTAAGCGGGTGCCCAGTGTCGAGATGTTGGAAGTGATTGCCGAGGTTTTTCAAAAGCCACTGGATTGGTTTTTGGATGGTGAGGAGCAGCAGGAAGATATTATTCCTAATAAAGGCAGCCGTGGCGGCATTCATGGCATGCCACTGGAGCCGGGTTTCTTGTTCTCGCCAGATATTCTGCAAATTGCTTTGCCAGAAATGCTGTCGCAAACCGGCACCAGTTCGCGTCAGTTTGCCCAGTTACTGATCCGGGCTCATCAGGAGCATCATCAGAATCATTTTCCCGAGCTGGAGCGAGCGGCTGAAGAAATTGGTTTAAAGCGGATGCCGCTGAGTGTCGAGGACTTGCTGCAACTAGCAAAGGCGCAAGGCTTGCACATCAGCTGGTTCGATGAAGCGCCGGCCGAAGTGCTGGATGAGCTGGGCGTACGCAGCAACAATGTCCCTACGTCCTGGTTCGAGCCGCCCAAAGCGCTAAAACTGAACCGATTGTTGCAGCAGTTTCCAACCCGACTGAAATACGAACTGGCGGTGCATATTGGTCATGCTGTGTTGCACAACAAAGATGGCGTGAAAAGCGCTATGTCGGTTGGGGGAGCGCACAACGCCGGTGCTATGGTGACCGACCGGGTGTCACCGGAAGATATTCTGCATGCCTGGCGTGACTTTGAGTCCAGTTTTTTTGCCGGGGCGTTGCTGTGTCCAAAAGTGCCGTTTCGCCAGTTATTGGACCGCCACGGTTATGAAATCAGTAGCCATAAACTGGCTGAAGTGTCGGCTTCGGTAGCGATGCGGCGGATGACGGCGGTATCCAGCTACCCGCATTGGCATTACTTTGACGCCTATACGCCAGGTAAACTGAAAGCTGTGTATCGGGGCAATGGCATCCCACTGCCGTGGGGCAATATGCGAGCGGTCGATGACCCTTGCCAGCACTGGGCGGTCTTTCGCATGTTTGATGTGCCTGGTGAGGGCAGCTCAGCTCAACTATCGCTGCTGGATGTGCATGGCCGGCCGCGCATTTACTGCTGCGAATCGGTGCGGGTAAAGGATCTGGCCGGTAATGCGCATGTGCTCTGCGCCGGTATTGACCTGAACCCAGCTTTGGAAGCGCAAGGGGTGGATGCCGATAGCCTGGCGGCCGATATGAAAGCACGCTGCATTGCCGAAGGGGGCGGTGCGAAGATCCCTGGTTCGGTCCGAAGCCCCTTGATCAGTGTGGCCAATATTCTGAATATCAACTGGATAAGCCGCAGCCTGGATAAGCCAGCTGAGCTGATTTGCTCGCGCGGCACCAGTTGCCCGCGCCAGCCATCCTGTTATCAGTGCCCTGAGCGGAAATAGCCGTCGATGCACAGCATGGTGGTTGGCTTTGCGCTATAATCCAGAGCAGGAGGTAAGCACTGTGGATTACGAATTTTATTACAGCCGGGACAGTGGCAATTTTAGTTTGCAGCTACCATCCGAGCAGGATGCGATAGCTCGTTTCCTGCTGGATGAATTTGTGCTGGATCAGGCAGGTTATCATGGGCTGCTGCGGGAGCTGCATGCGTTAGGTCAGCACAGCAGCTGGCAGTATCAGGGCAAGAACTGGTCACTCTTTGTCGAAGATGGGGATGTGCTGGTGTGCCATCACTCTTTGCTGGAACTGGAGCATGAACCCTTGCCGGATAAACTGGCTGGCAGTGAGCTCACGCTGGATGAGGACAATTTACAGGCAGAATGTGGCCTGGTCGATTTGATTAAGCTGGTAGAGCAATGGCAGGTGTTCGTCGCTGGACAACAGGCCAAACTGAACGGCGCTTACCGCTAAGCCTGCACTTTTGCTGGGAACAAACGCACCTTCTTGGTGCGTTTTTTTATGGCTAAACGCAAAATAAATAATTTATTCATTGTGATTCAGTCGCTTACAAAACTGGCACACGACTTCCTTATGCTGATGGCAACCATAACGATAACCCCAGAAGGAAACATCTATGAAGCTTGTATGTGCCATCATCAAGCCCTTTAAGCTGGACGATGTTCGCGAAGCCATCGCGGAGATTGGTGTTGAAGGCTTAACGGTCACCGAAGTCAAAGGCTTTGGTCGGCAAAAAGGGCATACCGAACTCTACCGTGGGGCAGAGTACCAGGTGGACTTTCTGCCGAAGGTCAAACTGGAAATTGCTACCCTGGATGAGCATGTTGATCGCTTGATCGCAGCCATTGAAAAAGCTGCCTGCACCGGACGCATTGGTGACGGCAAAATCTTTGTGTTTGAGCTGTCGCAGGTGGTACGGATCCGTACCGGTGAAACCGACGCCGACGCCATCTAGGGAGAAACAGCATGCAAGAACAAATTTATCACTTACAGTTTGCCATGGACACCTTCTACTTTCTGATGTGTGGTGTCTTGGTGATGTGGATGGCCGCTGGCTTCTCCATGTTGGAAGCTGGTATGGTGCGCTCCAAAAACACCACCGAAATTTTGACGAAAAACGTCGCACTTTACTCCATTGCCTGCATCATGTACCTGATCTGTGGCTACCAGTTGATGTATCAGGGAGGCTTCTTTTTAAGTGGCATTACTGAGCTGGATGTCGATGCTACCCTGGCTGAATTTGCCGGGCGGGAAGATGGCTTTACCGGTGACTCTATTTACGCCGGCGCCTCGGATTTCTTCTTCCAGGTGGTCTTTGTGGCAACTGCGATGTCGATAGTATCTGGTGCTGTGGCAGAGCGGATGAAACTGTGGGCCTTTTTGGTGTTCGCTGTGGTGCTGACTGGGGTAATTTACCCGGTACAAGGCGGCTGGACCTGGGGTGAGCTGCCAGTGTTTGGCTTGTATGATTTGGGCGAGCTAGGTTTTTCTGACTTTGCTGGTTCTGGCATAGTGCATATGGCGGGCGCCTCTGCTGCATTGGCTGGTGTGCTGCTATTGGGTGCCCGAAAAGGCAAGTACACGGCGGACGGTAAAACGCATGCAATTCCGGGCGCCAATATGCCGTTGGCAACCCTGGGTACTTTGATCCTGTGGATGGGCTGGTTTGGCTTTAACGGTGGTTCGGTATTAAAGCTGGGCGATATGGCCAATGCCAACGAAGTAGCTATAGTGTTTGTTAATACCAATGCGGCAGCTGCCGCCGGTGCCATTGGCGCTCTGATCCTGTCAGTAGTGCTGTTTCGTAAAGCTGATTTAACCATGGTGCTGAATGGTGCCCTGGCGGGTCTGGTGGCTATTACGGCGGAGCCTTCTACCCCAACGCCATTGCAAGCCACGGTCTTCGGTGCCATTGCGGGCTGTATCGTGGTCGGGGCTATTATCGGCATGGATAAGTTGAAAATTGACGATCCGGTCGGTGCCATCTCAGTGCATGGTGTGGTTGGTTTGTTTGGCCTGTTACTGGTGCCATTAACCAATAGCGACAGTAGCTTCAGCGGCCAGCTAATTGGTGCCGCCACTATTTTTGTCTGGGTCTTTGCAACCAGCCTGGTGGTGTGGGCGATTCTGAAGCAAGTGATGGGCATTCGTGTCAGCGAGCAGGCGGAATACGAAGGGGTCGATCGGAGTGAGTGTGGTGTGGAAGCCTACCCGGAATTTGTATCTTCAGTAAAGTAATGGAACCGGGAGATGTCGGTGGCGTCTCCCGGCGCCTCGCGGATTCGGCCTTACCCAGAGGTAAAGCCGGATTCGCCGGAACCTGAGGGTTGGAGCCACCAAAATTCTATGGAAGTAGTGAGATCATCTCGCTGCAGCTTGGTAAGGGCAGCGGGATTTATTTATCGGGGAAAAAAGAAACCGCCACAAAAGAAAACGGCCGCACTACAAATAGCGGCCGTCTTGCGTCTTGTGCTCAGCATCCTGCTGTTGCTGTCCTTGCCTGGCTTCCTGTGCCCTCGTCCCGAAGGTTCCCTGCCTGGCTTCCTGCCGTGTCCTGCTGTCCTTAGAGGTGGCTTCTTGCTGCCTCACACTCATCCTGAGTGGTCCTGCTTCATCCTTGGGTTCCATCTGCGCTAGTCAATCGAAATCCTGTCGATCGTGGCGTCCTGCCTGGTCCCTTTAATGACTTTATCCTAAAGTCACTTGCTGTCCGTTGCGTGTCCTATTATCCTTAGAAGCTGCTTCCTGCCGCCTCACACTCATCCTGAGTGGTCCTGCTTCATCCTTGGGTTCCATCTGCGCTAGTCAATCGAAATCCTGTCGATCGTGGCGTCCTGCCTGGTCCCTTTAATGACTTTATCCTAAAGTCACATGCTATCCATTGCGTGTCCTGTGCATCCTGCCCCAGCTGCCTTGCCATGGTCACTCATCCTGAGCGAGTCCTGAGGTCGTCCTGACCAGCATCCATTGCTTGCATGTCGTCCTATCATGCGGGTTCGTCCTGAACCTGTCCTGAATCGTCCTTCACACACCCTGTGCATCGCTATTCACTTAAAATGACATATAATAAGTGACATCCTGCTGCGTCTTGTTCATCCTGAACCTGTCATCCGCTGACATGGTTATTATCTGCTGAACCAGCGGCGACAACCAGCGAGTGTAAGAAAAAATCTTTGCTGTCATATTATTGTAAAAGTGAATTTTATTTTTAATTTATATATAAAACAGTAGGATATGTGCGGAAGGTGAGGTGCGTAAGGCAGCTTTTGCCGCTTTGGCGCACTTGTTTGTGAGATATGTCTCACAAGGAAATAGGATAATTGTCTTTTTAGCTCGCTGGACAAGGCGAAGCTTTACCACTGTTCAAGGATTAAAGGAGTACAAAACGCATGGCAAGAGAGCAACTGGGCATCTGTGCGGAAGCCAATTTGCATGGGGATTATCTGCTTTTAAATGCGTTGGATGGACAAGAAAGCTTTATCAGACAGCAACTGGCGCAGATCCCTGCACTGCTCAGCCAACTGGCTGATCACTTCTCCGAAGCCATGCTGACCGGCGTGGTCGCCATTGGCGCCAGTTACTGGGATAGTTTGTATCCTCAGGCGCGGCCAGCAGGTTTGTTGCCTTTTCCTGTGTTGGAGTCATCCGAGCTATTGATGCCGGCCGACTCGTTTGATCTGCTGTTGCAAATTCGCTCTGATCGGCAGGATGTCAATTATCTGGTAGCGCAGCAGGTCTACCAGATGTTGGCACCTGCGGTTGAGCTGGTGGAGCAAATGCGCGGCTTTCGGTATCTGGATGGCCGTGATTTGACGGGCTTTATTGATGCACCAGAAGCGGTTCGTGGTCGCAAACGGCGGGAACTGGCACTATTGACTGTGGAGCAGGAGCCGCAGTTCGCGGCTGGCAGTTATCTGCATCTGCAGCGCTTTCGGCACGATATTAAGCGTTGGCAGTTGCTACCTGTCTCCGCTCAGCAAGCCATTATTGGTCGTAATAAAGCCGATGGTGACTGGCTGCCCTTGGCGCAGTTGGAAGCGGACTGCCACAGCTTGTGTTTTTATCAGGATAAAGATCGCCAGCAGCCACTGCCGCTTTTGACTCAAAACATGCCTTTTGCCGATTTAAAGCAACAAGGACTGCTCTGGTTGTCGTACAGCGCAGACAGCACCGCTTTTGAAACCCTGATGCGGCAGCGGCTGGGTTTAAATGAGTTGGCGGTTGATGCTTACGATCGCCTGCTGGATTACAGCCAAGCCGATCTCGGGGCGGCATTTTTTGCCCCTTCGGTTAGCTTTTTAGAGCAGTTTGAGCGTGGTTGAACCTGGCCCCTTTAGGGACTAGACCTTTTCAAACAGCTCGGTAACTTTTTCCAGCGTAAAATTGATATTTTTTACGCTGATTGGAGCTATAAAGATAGTATCGTCACCGGCGATGGTACCCAGCACGCCTTCTGCTTTGCCAACGGAGTCCAGCAGGCGGGCGATCAACTGAGCGGCGCCAGGGCTGGTACGAATGATGATCATCACATCGTTGTGCTCGATATCCAGTACCAACTGACGCAGAGGGCTTTTGGTGGTCGGCACCCCGAGCTCTGGTGGTAAACTGTATACCATTTCCTGCTTGGCATTGCGGGTGCGCACAGCGCCGTATTTGCTGAGCATGCGCGACACTTTGGACTGACTGACGTTGTCAAAGCCCAGGGCTTTGAGTGCATCGACGATATCGCCCTGTGAGCCAAAGCGTTCTTCTTTCAGCAAGTTTTTAAATGCCTGGATCAGGGCTTCTTGTTTGGATTGCTTGGTCATAATGGTCACTTTTCTATACGGCTGCGCTATTCTGGCAAGGTCAGTGCAGGATGTTATATTACTAAAGTCTGTGCAGTAAATTAACTCAAAATGGGGTAAAATACCCGCGATTTTATTCAATGCATGCATATTTATGCCTGCTTACCAGTTGAACAAGGGGATTTCCAATGAAAGTAGCTGTGTTAGGTGCGGCCGGTGGGATTGGCCAGGCGTTATCGTTGTTATTGAAGCTGGACTTGCCAGCCGGGACTGAACTGGCTCTGTATGACCTGGCGCCAGTTACTCCAGGCGTAGCCGTGGATTTAAGCCATATCCCAACCGCTGTACAGGTAAAAGGCTATGGTAAAGATGATTTGGCACCGGCCCTGAAGGGTGCTGATGTGGTGATGATTCCGGCCGGTATGCCACGCAAGCCAGGCATGGACCGCTCCGATCTGTTCAATGTGAACGCTAATGTGGTGAAAACCCTGGCGGAAGCCATCGTCGAGCAGTGCCCGAAAGCCTTGGTTGGCGTCATCACCAACCCGGTCAATACCACGGTTGCCATTGCGGCTGAAGTATTCAAAAAAGCGGGTACCTATGATCCGCGTCGTTTATTTGGTGTGACTACGCTGGACGTGATCCGTGCAGAGACCTTTGTCGCTGAATTAAAAGGTAAGAACCCAGCGGATATCACAGTACCGGTGATCGGTGGGCACAGCGGTACCACTATTCTGCCTTTGTTGTCTCAGGTCGCGGGTGTTAGCTTTACTGACGAAGAAGTAGCGGCGTTAACGCACCGCATTCAGAATGCCGGTACCGAAGTAGTGGAAGCCAAAGCCGGTGGCGGTTCAGCGACTTTATCGATGGGTCAGGCAGCGGCGCGTTTCTGCGTGTCTCTGGTGAAAGGCTTACAAGGCGTGGAAGTGACCGAGTACGCTTATGTGGAAGGGGAAGGTGAGCATGCCCGTTTCTTTGCACAGCCACTGGTGCTGGGTAAGCAGGGTGTTGAGCGTCTGTTGCCAATCGGCAGCCTGAGTGCCTTTGAGCAAAAAGCCATGAACGAGATGTTGCCAACCCTGCAAGCGGACATCAAGTTGGGTGAAGATTTCGTGCATAACGCTTAATTGTTTGATTTTTAATAAAAAAACCGTGCGTAGGCACGGTTTTTTTATGGGGGTAGATGATGATTAACTGGCAGAACTGTCTTTTTTGCTAGCTTTCTCGTTGCTTAACTCAGCCTTGGCTTCATGCTGCTGCAGCTTGACGACCTGATCTTCCGTAGTCGGCTGGCTCTCGCCAATAAAATGGCCCCCTCGTTCAATGCTTAGCTCATCGCTGTGGATGGTACCCTGGGCTTTACCGTGCGGCAGAATTTCCACATGGTTGGCATAACACTCACCTTCAAACAGGCCATTGATGATCACTTTATCCGCAATGATCTCACCTTTCACCCGGCCGGAGCGGCTGATGATCAGGGTTTTTTCAGTGTTAATCTTACCTTCCATGTAACCATCGACATGGATATCGCAGGTTAATCGGAAACTTCCGTGGAAGGAGCTGCCTTGTGCGATGACAGTAGCAGCTGATTGCTTACCTTTGTTTCCAGCATGCTGACTAAAGAATCCCATTGAATACTCCTTTCCTGTGCAAATACATGGTCGAAGTTGGTCGCATCCCAATCCATAAAGGCTTGTGGATTAATGGGCCGATCAAGAAAGTGGACTTCGTAATGCAAATGAGGTGCGGTCGAGGCACCGGTATTTCCAACAGTGGCAATCAACTGGCCTTTTTCAACAAAGCTGCCAGCGCTGACTTTGAATTCATGCAAATGGGCATAGAGGGTGGCAAAACCAAAGGCATGGCGAATTTTTAGCATATTGCCATAGCCGCTGTTGCTTGGGCGAACGCTTTCTACCACACCGTCGGCAGGTGCATAGATGGGAGTACCACGGTTGGCCGCTAAGTCGACACCGCGATGATGGCGCTGATTGCCGTGAATTGGGTGAGTACGATTACCAAAGCGGGATGAACGATATCGAAAATCCAATGGCGAACCGCTTGGGATCATGTGCAGCATGGTACTACGAACGGCGGAGTTGATGGTGGCGATATCCAGCCGTTGATCAAGGTTTTGATTGCTGTAGACCTGATCCAGGCCAAGGGCTTGCTCAATTTCGCCAAGGCGACTGGTCGCCATGTAAATTTCGTCACTGCGTTCTGCCAGCTCATCTTCCAGAAAGCTACGATGGCTCTCCAGCCGGGCAATATCAGCCAGCAGTTGCTCGGTATGTTGTTCCAGTGTCAGCTGATGTTGATGATGTTGATCCACCTGATTGAGCAAGTAATTGACAAAAATAACGGTGCCAAAGGTGATCAGGCCCAGCATCATAGCAACGATAGCAAAATAGCGGCGCAGCAGCTTACCAATGGTGTAATGGCGTGAGCCATGGATACTGGATATGGATATAAGCAGTCTGTCTTTCATGCTACCTGCTGGCTGAGTTTATTCGCGGCGAAAAGAACTGAAAATAAGGTGAATTAACGATGCTGTCAAGCTTTGTGCAAATAAGCTTCACCCAGAAGCGGCTCTTCCGGGTGAAGCTAAACTGGCATTAATGGCCTGCAGTGCCATCCAAGCCATGGGCATGGCCATGGGCGATTTCATCTTCGGTAGCGTCACGGACCTGCACCACTTCGACATCGAAGGTTAAATCAATACCGGATAACGGATGGTTACCATCGACGACGACTTCTTCATCACCGACTTCGATAATGATCACGGAGTGCTCGCGTCCATCCGGACCTGCTGCCCGAAAACGCATGCCAACATCCACGTCCATGCCTTCAAACATTGAGCGTGGTACCGATTGAATCAGTTGGTCATGGCGCTCACCATAGGCTTCAGCCGCCTCGATGGTGGCATTAAAAGTATCGCCCGGGGCTTTCCCTGCCAACGCCTTTTCCAGGCCTGGGATCAGGGAGCCGTGACCATAAAGAAAAATCAGCGGGTCGCCGCCAAAGGATGAATCCAGTTCAGTGCCCTGTGGATCGGTCACTTTGTAATGCATGGCGACAACTTTGTTTTGCGAAATAGACATGAAGACCTCAGTTATTGAAGGGTGTATGGCAAGGGGTGCAACTCAAGCAGCGTCTCAGGCTCAGTTGCCAACCTCAGCTGTGTGTTCGCTGTTGTATCATTCGGCAGTACCGCCAACAACCAAAGCTGCTGATTCACATTGACGGCATTGATGACCTGGCCAGCCCGACGCCAGTTTGTATCCAGCTGCATTTCAATATCACTTCCCGCAACAGGAGTGCTGTTGGCCGTGGCCGACAAAATATAAGCAGCGCGTTTGTTTTTACCCAGATATTTCATCCGGGCGACCATTTCCTGGCCGAGATAACAGCCTTTATCAAAGCTGATCGCATCCTGTGCTTGTAAGTTTAGCATTTGTGGCACGTACTGGCCGATGCTTTCTTGCTCCAGATAACAAAAACCATGCTGAATATGTGCCTGCAACCAACGGGTGGGCGCCGCAAATGGGAGCGAGCCATCGTTCAGCCATTGGTGAGCTTGTTGATGACTGCATAGCAGCAGGTAGTGGTCGTCGGTTAAGGCCAATAAGTGCATGGCTTGTTGCTGCTGTCGTTGTCCGCTGCTAAGCGCGGTAAAACCGAGCTGTTGCAGCAACTGCTTGACTTCGGCCTCAGCACCAGTGATGCCAAAGACGGCCCATTGTTGCTGGCCTGGTTCAAAACTGACTTTGGAGAAAACACCAAATTTTTGCCATTGCGCAAAAGAGGCGGCCAATTCATCGCGATAGGCCACTACCAGTAAATCGTTGCTACGTTGCTGCAGCAGGTGAAACACCGACCACATCTTGCCTTTGGCATCGCAATGAGCGCCGCGCAAAAAGTTATCCGGCGTCAAGCGCCGCAAGTCGCAAGTCGTTTGGCTTTGCAGATACTTTTCAGCATCCGGGCCATGCACTCGCAGTACATCAAAGCCAGGCAATGGGACGATGCAGGCAGCGCTTTGTTGATTGGAAAGATGGGCCAGTTGTTCGGCATGGATCCAGCTGGATTGCATAGGTTTACGCTTCGTATAAAGAGCACATTGTGAAGATCATTGGGGATTTCGACCAAAAGCTCAACCCCGGGGGCGTATTTTTCTTAGCAACTTCTGCGACCAGGCCATATCGGCCTGGGCTTTTTTAGGTATAATTCAGACAAACTGGTCAGACTCACCTCACTGAGGAGCATTGTGTTGATGTCGGAATTAATGAGTAAACCACGCTTACGCTGGGCCTGCCGACGCGGCATGCTGGAGCTCGATGTGCTGTTGGCACCTTTTGTCGAGGAGGGCTACGATGCTCTTAGCCTGGATGATAAACAGGTATTTGAGCGCCTGCTGGCCTGCGATGATCCGGATCTGTTTGCCTGGTTTATGGGGCATGCCAAGAGTGATGATGTCGAGTTGCAACGTTTGATAGGCGTGATTCTGGATCGTGTTCGCGTCTAGCATCAGCGTTAGTCGCTCCCGATGGCGACGTGGGCTGCTGTTGGTTCTGTTGGCTGCGGCTCTGGTGCCAAGTCTGTTATTGCCATTGCAAGGGCTTTGGCTGGGACTTTTTTTGTTGCTCTGGTTTGCCTTTGCCTGGATTTGGTGGCAGAGCTGGCAGCAGGCTGAGCCGCCACAAACCTTGCTGCTTGGCGACATGGGGGAGGTTCGCTGGTTACCCGCTGAGCGTCCGTCTGGTGTGCTGCTTGCTAAAAGCCTGGTATTGCCCTGGGCCATTTGGCTTTGCTGGCGCTCGGCTCCGGACAAAGCGGCGCCGGCAGGTCGATTGCAGCAGTACTGGCTTTTGGCCGATCAATGCAGCGATGCAGATTTTCGGGCGCTGGCCAGAGCCATCCGGCAATGCCGCTGGCAACAAGCTCCTGTCAATTAAGCCTGGAATGCGACAGGCCTAAGGTTTATTCGGGTTTAGTACTGTAGGCTTTGCTTTGTCATCGCTTAGCGTATGCGGGTAATCCAGGTTGTAATGCAGGCCCCGGCTTTCCTTACGCTGCAAGGCACTGCGAATGATCAGCTCTGCCACCACCACCAGATTACGCAGCTCCAACAGGTTGTTACTGACTTTAAAGTGGCTGTAATAGTCCTGAATCTCTTGCTTTAATAGCTCGACCCGGTGCAGAGCGCGCTCTAAACGTTTATCGGTTCGAACAATCCCAACATAGTCCCACATAAATAATCGTAGCTCATGCCAATTGTGGGTGATTACAACTTCTTCGTCTGAATCACTGACCCGGCTTTCATCCCATTGTGGCAGGGGTTCTGGCAAAGTCGTGTTCGCTAGCTGCGAAAGAATATGGCGGGCCGCTGCCTGGGCGAAGACCACGCATTCGAGTAGCGAGTTACTGGCCATGCGGTTGGCGCCATGCAAGCCGGTATAGGCTACCTCGCCAATGGCATAGAGATTGGCAATATCGGTCTGGCTGTTTAAGTTCACCATTACACCGCCGCAGGTGTAGTGGGCCGCCGGAACGACAGGGATTGGCTCCTTAGTAATATCCAGTCCCACACTCAAACATTTGGCGTAAATGGTCGGGAAATGCTCCAAAATAAAGTCAGCCGGTTGATGGCTGATATCCAGATAGACACAGTTGGCCCCCAGGCGCTTCATTTCATAGTCGATGGCGCGAGCCACCACATCGCGTGGCGCCAGCTCTGCCCGTGTATCAAAATCCGGCATAAAGCGGCTGCCATCCGGGCGTTTCAGGTAAGCACCTTCGCCACGCATAGCCTCGGTAATCAGAAAGTTGGGCGCATCCGGGTGGTACAGGCTGGTTGGATGGAATTGATTAAACTCCATATTGGCAACCCGACAGCCCGCCCTCCAGGCCATGGCAATGCCATCACCGCTGGCAACATCCGGGTTGCTGGTATAAAGGTACACCTTGCTGGCACCACCTGTCGCTAGGGCAACAAAGCGGGCGCGCACTACTTCCACCTTTCGTACCTGTTGGCTCCAGATGTAAGCACCCAGGCAGCGGCTTTTGTCGGCGTTTGTGATCAAATCGATGGCGTGATAATGCTCCAGCAGCCGAATATTCGGGTGTTGCTTCACTTGTTCGACCAGAGTGATTTGCACGGCTTTACCGGTGGCGTCCGCGGCATGCAAAATCCGGCGGTGACTGTGGCCACCCTCTCTGGTTAGGTGGTATTTGACCTTGCCATCCTGATCCTGGTACTGATCAAAAGGCACCCCTTGTTGAATCAGCCACTGCATGGCTTCTTTGGCATGCTCGGCAGTAAATTGCACGGCTTCTTTGTTGCACAGGCCCGCGCCGGCCACCAAGGTATCGCTGACGTGGCTGGCAATGCTGTCGTTCTCGTCAAACACGGCCGCGATGCCACCCTGAGCATAGAGGGTCGAACCTTCACGCAAGGCGCCTTTGCTCAGCACCAGTACTTTGGTGTGGGCAGCCAGTTGCAGGGCCAGCGACAAGCCGGCGGCACCGCTGCCAATAATAAGTACATCACATGGGTATTCTTTTTGCGCTGTCATAAGATACACTGTTACGTTAGGTTCGCGCTGATAAAGGCGATGACATAAGCTTATTGTAACTTTTTCCTGCAAGGGGCAGAACTATTTATGACACCTTTTGTCCTAATCAGTACGCTAGACGAGCGCCAGTTACAAAAAACTAAAGTAGTAGAATGGGTTACAGGGGATAAGCTCGGATGAGCGAGCAAGAATTGGATTGGCAAATTGTCCAGCGTGTGCAGCAGGGCGACCAGGCTGCGTTTAATTTGCTGGTAAAAAAATATCAGCATCGAATTACGAACTTAATCTCGCGTTACGTCTCTAACCATGGTGATGTGGCTGATGTAGCGCAAGAAGCGTTTTTAAAAGCGTATCGGGCTTTACCCGGCTTTCGTGGTGACAGTGCTTTTTATACTTGGCTGTACCGGATTGCTGTAAACAGCGCTAAAAACTATTTGGTGGCCGCGTCTCGTAAACCGCCGGCCAGCGATGTGGATGCTGAAGATGCCGATTACTTTGAAGGCAGCGATGCATTAAAGGAGCAGGATTCACCGGAAAAGCTGTTGCTATCCGATGAAATTAGGCAAGTCGTGTTCGATACCATTGAAAACTTGCCGGATGAGTTACGTACAGCCATTACACTGCGTGAACTGGATGGCTTGAGTTATGAAGAGATTGCCGATGTGATGGGTTGTCCCATTGGCACAGTGCGAAGCCGGATTTTCCGGGCTCGTGAGGCCATAGACTTACAGCTTAAACCTTTGCTAAGCTAAGCATAAGTGAATGACAGGAATGACTATGTCGTCAAAACAACAGCACTGGCAGTCTGCCGAGCAAATGCAGCAGTCCCACTCGGCTGAGCCGGGCCTTGAATCGTCACTGGATTGGCTCTCGGCAGCCATTGATGAGCAGGGACTCTCTAAGCAACAACTTGGTCGTCTTCTGCAAGATGAGCAGTTGCAACAGCAATACGAACGCTATCATCTGATTGGTGCTGCCATCCGGCAAGAGCTCCCGAAACAAGTGCCGCTTGATTTCTCGGCCGACTTTGCTGCCCGATTGCAGCAAGAAGCCGTGCATCAGTTGCAGCCGCATGGTTCTCTTTTGCAGCGTCTGGGGCACCGGTTTAAAGCGGCTGCCAATAGCGACTGGTTTAAACCCACAGCCCAAACGGCTATTGCAGCCAGTGTGGCTCTAATGGCAGTGGTTGGTGTACAACATTACCAGCAGCCGTTTGAACAAGAACTGATGTCGCCATTGCCAGTGCTGCAAACTCTGCCAGTGGCCGGCTTCGCGACTCCGGTGAGCCTGAGCCAGACCACAGTGGATAACCGTTTGGAACAGCATGCTCATCAGGCTATGCTGGAACAACAGCGCCGCTTGCAGGAATTATTAAATGCACACCATCAGCAAGTCCGGGTGCTGGAACAGGCCGCTTTGCTCAATGAGCAACCACAGCCTGCTGTTGATGTGGAGCCTGACGGAAACAACTAATGCGATGGTCTTTGTTGCTGCTGCTTGCCAGCAGCCTGCTATTTGTACCGGCACTTCACGCCGAATCTAAGGGATGGCAGCTTTTTCAGCAAAGTCAGCATGCTGTTCGGACCAGCAATTTTGATGCCTCCTATGTGGTATTCAAAGGTGAGCAAATCACCAGCTTTCGTTGGCTGCATGGGGTGCATGAACAGCAGCAACTGGAGCAATTGGTGCCGATGGATGTCGACGGCATCGATATTTTGCGTAAGGGCAAGGTGGTGTACTATCTGACACCGGAAAAACCGGCTCTTATTACCCTCAGTTCTTACATCAAAGAATTACCGTCCCTACTTTATCAGCCGATTGAGGATCTGCGCGAGTTGTACGATCCAGTATCAGGCAGTGTCAGTCAGATGGGGGGACGTTCGGCACAATTGTTGCGACTGACCGCTTTTCATCCGGGCCGCTTAAGTTATTGGCTCTGGTTGGATGTGGAGTCAGGCTTTCCACTTAGAATTGATACTGTAGCTGAAGGCCATCAGATGCTGGAGCGCTGGCAGGTGACGCATCTGAATATAAGCCCGCATTTGCCTGAAACCTTGCTGGCTTTGTTGGAGCTGCCTTTGCCCACCCCGGAGCAACGTCAGCTGCAACCAGCTGCCGCAGCCCCAATGGCTTCAAATATCCAATTGGCTTGGCTACCATCTGGTTTTAAGATGGTAGAAGATCCCTTGGTAGTGCCTGGCTTGGGCGTACCCTTATTGCATTATTGGCTGCTGAGTGATGGCTTGCATCAGGTTTCGGTGTTCGTGCAGCACCCGAATCAACAGCCACCACAGGCCTACCGTGATGGTGCCACGACCATTTATGTGCACTCTACCGAGCAATTCGATGTGACAGTAATAGGGCCAGTCACGCTGGACATTGCTCGCCAAATTGCCAATGCAGTCCGTTATGATTGAACAAATAGCGACAGTGCGTAAGCTCGATTTGGGCGGTGTCTGGTTGGAAACCACACCCGTTACGACCTGTCAGTCTTGTTCTGCCAGCGAGGATTGCGGAACCGGCATTGTGGCTAAAACCTTTACCCCAAAGCGCAGCCAGTTTTTTTTGGTGACCGACAGTGCCTTGCTGCCTGGTCAGAAGGTAAGGATTGGCACCACCGAGCAGCGTTTGCTGCTGGCAGCTTTTAGTCTTTATTTATTGCCTCTGGTGTTTATGCTGCTGGGGGTCGCTGTCCTAAGCTGGTGGTTACCAGTCATAGCCGAGTGGTGGCTGATAGGACTAGCTTTGTTGTTGCTGTGGGCTGGCTTTCGCCTGGCGGCCAGGCTGGCCAAAGGATGGGAGCGTGACGCCGTGCTCTTGCTGGAAGTCTTACCGGAGCTGGCCGTCACCAACCAGCCGCCAGCTGAGGTTGCCGCTAAGATCACATAGCCAGCCGCGGCAGGATCGAGTACAATTCGCCGATAATCCAATCATGCCATCTGCTGCGTTAGAGCAATGAAGCCAGCAGAGCAGGGCACAGCGTTTGAACAATTTGAGACATTATGCCAAAACTCAGTCATATCCGTAACTTCTCCATCATCGCTCACATTGATCACGGCAAGTCCACCTTGTCGGATCGCCTGATCCAGCATTGCGGCGGTTTGTCAGACCGTGAAATGCAGCAGCAAGTGCTGGATTCGATGGATCTGGAACGCGAACGCGGCATTACCATTAAAGCGCAAAGCGTCACTCTGCATTACAAAGCCCGCGATGGTGAAACCTATCAGCTGAACTTTATTGATACCCCAGGCCATGTTGACTTCAGTTACGAAGTCAGTCGCTCACTGGCAGCTTGTGAAGGCGCTCTGCTGGTAGTGGATGCCGGCCAGGGGGTTGAGGCTCAGACAGTGGCGAACTGTTATACCGCCATCGAGATGGATCTGGAAGTTTTGACTGTACTTAACAAAATTGACTTGCCTCAGGCTGATCCGGAGCGGGTCAGTGCCGAAGTGGAAGATATCATCGGTATTGAAGCGGTCGATGCGGTGCAATGCTCGGCAAAAACCGGTCTTGGCATTGAAGATGTGCTGGAAGCCATCGTGCTAAAAATTCCCCCACCAGAAGGGGAGCCAGATGCACCGACTCAAGCACTGATCATTGATTCCTGGTTTGATCCTTATCAGGGTGTGGTGTCGCTGGTACGGGTTAAGCATGGTCAGATCCAGAAAAAAGACAAAATTAAAGTGATGTCGACCGGTCAGGTTTACGAAGTCGATAAGATTGGTTTATTCAGCCCTAAAGCGACCGACACCGGCGTGCTAAAAACGGGTGAAGTGGGTTTTGTGATTGCCGGCATTAAAGAAATCAAAGGGGCGCCGGTTGGTGATACCCTGACCTTAGCCAAAAACTCTGCAACAGCTCCTTTACCGGGCTTCAAGCGCGTGAAGCCTCAGGTATATGCCGGTGTGTTCCCGATTTCATCGGATGATTACGAAGATTTTCGCGATGCATTGGCCAAGCTTAGCCTCAATGATTCTTCACTGTTTTACGAGCCAGAAAGCTCCAGTGCTTTGGGTTTTGGTTTTCGTATTGGTTTCCTGGGTATGCTGCATATGGAAATCATCCAGGAACGTCTGGAGCGGGAATACGATCTCGATCTGATTACTACGGCACCTACGGTTATTTATGAAGTAAAAACCAAATCCGGTGATATCGTGATGGTCGATAACCCTAGTATTTTGCCAGCCGTCAATGATATCGCTGAAATTCGTGAGCCGATTGTCGAAGCGCATATTCTGGTACCGCAGGAATATCTGGGTAACGTGATTACACTCTGTGTCGAGAAACGTGGCACCCAAGTCAACATGACCTACCACGGCCGCCAAGTGGCCGTTGTGTACGAGTTGCCAATGGCGGAAGTCGTGATGGACTTCTTCGACCGCTTAAAGTCGACCAGCCGCGGCTATGCTTCATTGGATTATAGCTTCAAACACTTCCAGGAATCGGACATGGTGCGGGTCGATGTACTTATCAATGGTGAGCGTGTTGATGCGCTGGCGATGATTTGCCATCGTGATTTTGCCCAGAATCGTGGCCGCTCACTGGCTGATAAATTAAAAGAGCTGATTCCCCGCCAGATGTTTGATATTGCCATTCAGGCGGCGATCGGCAACCACATCATTGCCCGCACTACGGTTAAGCAACTGCGGAAGAACGTTATTGCAAAGTGTTATGGTGGTGACGTCAGCCGTAAGAAAAAACTTCTGCAAAAACAAAAAGAAGGCAAGAAGCGGATGAAGCAGGTAGGCAATGTGGAAGTACCACAAGAAGCCTTCCTGGCCGTACTGCGCATGGATAAATAATACAGGACCCCCCTTATGGCTGGATACTTTGCAATATTTCTGGTGCTGCTTACTGTGGCCAGTGGCTTGATTTGGCTGCTGGATGCCCGTCTGTTTGCGCCTAAACGGCGTGAGCAGGTGGAGCAGGCGGTCGCTGCGGCCGGCGGCAAGCTACCACCTGAAACCATCGAGCGTATCGCCAAAGAACCCTGGTTGGCAGAAACGGCACGGTCCATTTTCCCGATTATTGCCATTATAACGGTGCTGCGGTCTTTTTTGTTTGAGCCCTTTCAAATTCCATCGGGATCGATGATGCCTACCTTGTTGGTGGGCGATTTTATTTTGGTGCAGAAGTTTGCCTACGATGTGAAAGATCCGGTATTTCGTAAAACGCTGTATCGAAACAACCAGCCCCAGCATGGGGATATTGCAGTGTTTAAATATCCGGAAAATCCGCGGCTGGATTATATCAAACGTATCATCGGCTTGCCTGGCGATCGGGTGATTTACCGTGATAAGCAGTTTTTCATTCAGCGGGCCTGCACCGAAGCGCATCAAGGCAATTGCCCGGGCCTGGAGCAAATCCGCTATAGTTTTACTGCGGAAGGCGAGTTTACCCAACAAGGCTACCCCCAGCGGCGATATACGGAGCAGTTCGGCGATAAGCAGTACGATATTTTACTGACCGCTGCATTTTCGGAGCAAAAAGGCCAGTATTTCCGCCAGGCGGGCACAGCCATCGATGAGTGGCTGGTGCCTGCAGGTCATTATTTTGCTGTAGGTGATAACCGTGATAACAGCCGTGATAGTCGTTTTTTTGGCTTTATTGAAGAAGATTTAATGGTGGGTAAAGCGGTCTTTATCTGGATGAGCTTCGAGTTTAGCGACAATCCGGATCGTGTGCTACCACGCTTTATTCCAATTGGCGTTCGCTTTGAGCGCATAGGACGTATTCGTTAGATGAACAGGCAACAAAACCCGTTAAGCCGTTTGATGCCGTTACTTGGGCACTCCTTTACCGAGCCAGAGCTATTGCAACAGGCGCTGACTCACCGCAGTTGCAAGGGCCGCCACAATGAGCGGCTTGAATTTTTAGGGGACGCCATTTTAAGCATGGTTATCGCCGAAGCCTTGTATCAGCATTTTCCAAATGCAAAAGAAGGCGAGCTGACCCGGATGCGTGCCTCTTTGGTCAAAGGTGTCACCTTAGCAGAAATTGCCAGCGAACTGTCGATTGCCGATTACCTGCGCCTTGGGCCAGGTGAAATGAAAAGTGGCGGTCATCGCCGTGAATCCATTTTGGCTGATGCCTTTGAAGCCATTCTTGGCGCTATCTATCTGGATGCAGGCCTGGACGTTTGCAAAGAGCGGATCCTGTTTTGGTTTGCCAGCCGTTTGCAGCAGATTACACCGCAGCAGCAAAAAGACTCGAAAACCCGTCTGCAGGAATACTTGCAAGGCCGCCGATTGGCCTTGCCGGTGTATCAGGTGGAAGAGACGGTAGGTGAGGCGCACAATCAGCACTTTACCGTCAGCTGCACCATCGAAGGCCGTACCGCAGTGCAGGCTACCGGCAGCTCGCGTCGCAAGGCCGAACAGGATGCCGCCCATAAAATGCTGGAGCTGATTCAACATGAACACTGAAACCGAGCAGCCAGCAACCCGCGCTGGCCTGGTCGCCATTGTAGGCCGGCCCAATGTCGGTAAGTCCACGCTGCTGAACGAGTTGATTGGTCAAAAAGTCAGCATTACGTCGCGTAAACCACAAACCACCCGGCACCGTATTCTGGGCATCGATACCCGTGATGAGGTGCAAACCGTCTATGTCGATACCCCGGGCCTGCACATTGAAGAAAAGCGTGCCATCAACCGGCTCATGAATCGAGCAGCGGCCAGCTCCATTCTGGATGTAGAGCTGGTGCTCTTTGTGGTAGAAGGTACCCGTTGGACAGACGACGATCAAATGGTGTTGAACCGGTTGATTGCTGCCAAAAAAGACGTGATTCTGGTAGTAAACAAGACCGATCAGGTGGCGGATAAAGAAAAACTGATGCAGCAGTTGCAGTGGTTAGGTCAGCAGCTGAACTTCCTGGAAATTGTGCCGGTTTCTGCCAAAAATGGTAAGAATGTGGCTGAACTGCGCGCTTTGGTACAAAAGCAGCTACCGGCCTGTGAGTTCTTTTTTCCGGAAGATTATGTCACCGATCGATCCATGCGCTTTATGGCGGCAGAAATTGTGCGCGAGAAACTGATGCGCTTTTTGGGCGATGAATTGCCTTACTCGGTTACAGTGGAAATTGAGCGCTTTAAATGGGAAGAGAAACTATACCACATAGCCGCTCTGGTATTGGTGGAGCGGGATAGCCAAAAGCGCATGGTGATAGGCAATAAAGGTGAACGGGTGAAAACCATCGCCACTGAAGCACGCAAAGATTTGGAGCGTTTGTTGGAGCAAAAAGTTTTTTTGCAAATCTGGGTGAAGGTCAAATCGGGCTGGGCCGATGATGAGCGCGCCTTGCGCAGCCTGGGGTATGGCGAGAACTAGCCTGACAACGCCCTGGCATGCGGCGTATATTCTACACAGCCGGCCTTTGGCTGAGCATAAGGTTATTCTGCAGCTGCTGTTGCCGGAGTTAGGTCGTTTATCGGCAGTGGTTCGCAAACGCAGTGGCAAACAGCGCCAACCGTTACAACCTTTTCAACTGTTAACACTGCAGTTGACCGGCAGCCATGAGTTAAAAACCATTTTGAAACTGGAAGAGCAGGCACCTGGGATCCCATTGCAGGGTGTGGCGCTGCTCTGTGCCTTTTACCTGAATGAGTTGTTGTGCCGGGTATGGCCGGATAACCTGGCCAGTGATCAGCTGTTTTCGCTCTATCAGACAGCGCTGCAGCATTTGCAGCAGCAACCAGCCCAGTTGGAGCAGCTGGAGCCGGTATTGCGACAGTTCGAATTCGCACTGCTGGCTGAGCTTGGCCAGCCGGTAGACTGGCAGCTGGATGCCAGCGGCCAGCCGTTGCAGCCGCAGCTTTGTTATAGCTGGCAGCACGAGCAGGGCTGGTGTCCGGCCGAGCAGGGTTTTTCAGGCCTGCTTTTGCAGCAGATTGACCAGGGGTTTTGGTCAGAGCCGGGGTGCCGCCAAGCCGCTAAAAAAATCAGCCGTATGCTATTGCAACCCTTGCTTGGTGATAAGCCATTGCAAAGCAGGGGACTTTTTTCCCAGCGGATCCCCGAAACAGCGCGGATGCCGTGGCAGGATGAACATTCTTAAGGAGACTGCAATGTCTGCAATTTATCTGGGCGTTAATATCGATCATGTCGCAACGTTACGCCAGGCGCGTGGCACCAATTATCCGGAGCCAGTGCATGCAGCCTTGGTGGCGGAGCAAGCCGGTGCTGATGGCATAACCGTGCATTTACGCGAGGACCGCCGTCACATTGTCGATCGGGATGTTTATTTGCTGAATCAGACCATCAGTACCCGCTTGAATTTTGAAATGGCAGTGACGGAAGAAATGCTGACCATAGCGCTGGATGTCAAACCGCATTTCTGTTGTCTGGTGCCGGAAAAGCGTGAAGAGCTGACCACGGAGGGCGGGCTGGATGTAGCCGGCCAACTGGCTAAAGTTCGTGCGGCCTGCCATCGTCTTGGCGAGGCCAATATACTGGTATCTTTGTTTATTGACCCTGATGTGAGCCAGATCGACGCGGTGCTGGCAGCTGGAGCACCTTACATTGAGCTGCATACCGGCCGTTATGCTGAAAGCTGTGGTGAACAGCAACAGCAGGAACTGGTGCGTATTCAGCAGGCTGCCCGTTATGCACACAGTAAAGGTTTGGTGGTGAACGCCGGTCACGGCTTGCATTACCACAATGTGCAGCCGATCGCGGCGATACCTGAAATGTATGAACTGAACATTGGCCATGCCATTGTTGCCCGAGCAGTGTTTAGCGGCCTGCATGCTGCCGTTGCGGATATGAAGCAACTGATGATTGAGGCGCGTCGCTGATGGCGATAGCCGGGCTTGGTACCGACATCGTGCAAATCAGCCGGATTGAACGCAGTCTGGCACGCAGCCCTGCGTTAGCGGAGCGTGTGCTTACTGCGACCGAACTGGTCGAGTTTGTCGGTCATGCTCAGCCAGCCCGCTTTTTAGCCAAACGTTTTGCGGCCAAAGAGGCGGCTGCCAAAGCTTTAGGGACTGGTATTGGGCGAGGTGTGTCCTGGCAGCAATTTCAAATCAACCACGATGAAGCCGGAGCTCCCATACTGGTTTGCAGCGGCTACAGCCAGGAATTATTGCAACAGCGGCAAATTCACCATTGCTGGCTCAGCATCAGTGATGAGCAGGACTATGCTTGTGCTACCGTGATTCTGGAGTGCTGAATCACACCTGTCGTTCTGGTGTTGCTACCAGTTGCTGCCACTCGGTGCCTGCTAAGTCTTGCAACAGGCCTTGCACCACATCGGCCAGCTCCAGCATTTCCGGCTCCAGCAGCTCCAGGCTCTGACCACGTTTTAGCTGCGTTTCCAGCTGCTCCGTCAGCTGCTTCAATTGTGGCACACCACTGTAGCAGGTGGCGCCATGCAGCTTGTGTACATGGTGCAACAGTTGCTCTGCATCACGTTCTTGCCAGGCATTTTCAATATGCTGATAGGATTCAGGCAAGGAGTTGCACAGCATTTGCAGCATTTCCAGAGCCAGCTCAGCTTTGCCACCAGCACGTTGCAGCGACAACGACCAGTCGATGTAGTTACTGTGGGGTATGGCTGGCTCTTGTCGGAGCTGGGCACTCGGTTTGCTTAGTGTCAGATGCTCTTGCAAAGTCAGTTGTAGCATGTGTTCATCCAGCGGCTTGCTCAAGAAATCAGCAAAACCCAACTGCAACAATCGCTCACGCTCACCGGCAACCGCATGAGCAGTCACCGCAATCACCGGCGTTTGTTCGTTCAGTGAGCTTTGTTGGATCTTGTGACAAGCCTCAACACCATCCATCACTGGCATATTAATGTCCATAAAGATCATGTCGTACAGATGCTGGGTGGCTTTGTGCCAAGCTTCAGCACCATGTACTGCTGTGTCCACGTGCAGCACCAGCTCCGACAACAGGGTATGGATCAATTTGAGATTGGCTTCGTTATCATCTACTACCAGCACCCGCAAATTGGCTTTGGCAGGTTTTAATGCCACAGCATCGATGCTCACTTGTTGCACATAGGGCTGGGCCAGGACCAGCGCTAATTTACGGTGATGCACCGGCTTAGAGAGGCAAGCATCTGCACCGGATAACTGAATGGCTTCACGCAGGTGCGGTGAGAGTGTATTGACCAGCAAAAAGCAATGATCGCATTGCGGTCTGACACGCTGCACCAGCTCCTGGATTTGGTTCAGCTGATGCAATGATAAGGTACGGCCAAGTAAGGCAAAGTCGTAATGCTGTTGATGTGCAAGGGCTTGTTGCAATTGGGCCTGGGTGGCACAGAGGGTGACATTGAGCCCCCAGCTAAGCAGCAGGTTGCTGCAGGCTTCACGTGAATATTGTTGCGGCTCGAAATACAGTAACCGTTTGCTATCCAGCAATTCGAGCGGTAAAGGTTCTGCCACCGTGGTCGGATGCCGTTTGCACTCAAGCGTAAACCAAAAGGTGGCCCCTTTACCGGCTTGGCTGTCAACGCCGATATGGCCCGACATGGCATGCACCAGCTTTTGCGAAATCATCAGGCCTAGGCCTGCACCGGTGTGTTTGCCGATATTGGTTTTCTGTTGACCAGAGCCACGAAATACTTGTTGCTGTTGTTCTTCGGTAAGGCCAATGCCGGTATCTTGCACCGAAATATGCAAGCTCAGCTGATGCTCGGATAAAATGCTGGCTCGTACCCGGATCAGTACGCTGCCCCGGTCGGTAAATTTAATGGCATTACCGGCAATGTTCATTAGTACCTGGGTGAGACGGGTGGCATCTACCACGATGTCATCCGGGCAGCTGGGGTCGACAATCAGTGCCAGCTCCAGTTGCTTTTCAAATGCCTGAGCTGCTAACAGCTCGGTGGCATCATCCAGCAGTTCACGCAAAGACACTGGCTGCTGGTTTAACGGCATTCGCCCTTCTTCTAATCGGGCAAAATCCAAGACGTCATTGACCAGTACCAGCAAGCTATTGGCGGATTTTTGAATGGTTTGCAAGTAGTCGAATTGACTGGCGCTGAGCTGAGTTTTCAGTAATTGTCGGGTAAAACCAAGCACCCCATTCAGAGGTGTGCGTAATTCATGGCTCATCTTGGCTAAAAACTCGGTTTTCTGCCGGTTTTCCTCCATGGCTTTACGTTTACCAAGCTCCAGTTCAATGCTTTGGACTTCCAGCTGCTCCATGCTTTGTTGTAAGTCGGCGGTGGCCTGTTCGACCTGATGCTGCATGTCATCCTGCAGCTCCTGGCAGCAAGTGATCAGTTGCTCAATGCCCAGGGTTAACTGCTGCAGTTCGCTGGATTGCTCTGAACTCGATTTCATCGGTAAGGATAACGATTGGGCTTGCTGAATGAGTTGCAGCATCTGCTGGATGGGCCGGTTAATAGTGCGGCTGGCCAGCCAGCCCAGCACAGTGCTGAGCAGGAGTGCCGCCAGCACGGCCAGCACGGACGTCAGGATAGACGATTGTCTTGCCAGAATCAGGCTATCGCGCTGCAGTCGCACCGCCAGATAACCTAGTTGTTGAGGTGCTACTTCTGGTTCTGCCTGTCGCCAAATAGGTGTTCGAATAATTAACCAGTTGGCGGCGCTTTCTAACTCGGTAAATTGCAACGGAGCTTTGTTGCCTTGGAGCGTAAGCTGATGAATGCCGGGGTAGTGATTGCTGGTAGCTATCAGTTGGTGCTGGGGATCAAACACCGTAATACTCTTAACCAACGGCGAATTCTTTCGATGGCTCACATCCAGCAATTGACCAAGCATATACTGGTTGTCTTGCGCCAGCGCTTCAGCACTGGCCAGTGCCAGCGGTTCGGCGATATTGCTGGCCTGTTGTTCTAAAAAGTGCCGTACATCCTGAGTGCGGGCCTGGGTAAAATACCAGCCAAGCAGTGCACTGATCAGAAAAGTCGGTGCAACAATTAGTAACAGAACGCGATGATGCAGCGCAAGAGTCGTCATGGCGAAAGCGGCTTGCTACAATAGCCCATTGATTCAGCTATCATGACACAATCGTCAGAAAATGCCTACAAGGGTCTTTAGCTATGGCCATCATTTATCAAGCAAAAAAAGCTGTCGTTACGAAGCCTGCCCAGCGTCTTACCATCAGTGCTTTAGATCATCTGGGCCAGGGGCTGGCGCGGCTGGATGGTCGCATGGTGTTTGTGCCGGGCGCTTTGCCGGGCGAAACCGTGCAAGTTAAACTCAGTAGCCAGAAAAAAAACTTCAGCAAAGCCGAGCTGCAAAAAGTACTGACACCCTCGCCAGAAAGACAGCCTGCGGTCTGTCCGCATTTTCAGCAGTGTGGCGGGTGCCAGTTGCAACATGCCACACCTGCTGCACAGCTGCGTTGGAAACAACAAGCGGTGGAGCAACTGCTGTGCCATCAGCTCGGGCTTGAGCAACTGCCGTGGCAGCAGGCCATCACGGGTCCTGACTTTGGTTATCGTCGTAAGGCCCGGTTGGGGGTTTGGTATCAGCAGAGCAAAAAGCAGTTTCAGCTGGGGTTTCGCCAGCAAGGCGATTTTCGCATTCAGCCACTGATGCAGTGTGCTGTGCTAAGCCCGGTGCTGCAGCCGGTCTTCCAGAAGCTGCTGCCGGTGCTGAAACGCTTGCAACAGGGCCGGAGCATTACGCATTTGGATCTGATAGATGCTGATGGGGTAGCTACTATCG
Source organism: Alkalimonas amylolytica (assembly GCF_900107845.1). Lineage (GTDB taxonomy): Bacteria > Pseudomonadota > Gammaproteobacteria > Enterobacterales > Alteromonadaceae > Alkalimonas > Alkalimonas amylolytica. Next base: position 197,676 of record NZ_FNRM01000006.1, on the reverse strand, counting down.
TGGTGCGCCATACCGCACCATTGCCAGCTAGCGATATTGAGCTGCTTTGTGCTAGTTGGCAAGAAGCCCGTTGGTTTGGGGAGGCTGAGGCCGGCTGCTTTACTGCCTGGCAAGAGGGTGATCCTGACCTGAGTTACACTTTAACATCGCAGCAGCTGCAGCTGAGTTTTCGACCCGACGACTTTATTCAGGTCAATGCCGTGGTGAATCAGCAAATGGTCGCAACGGCACTTGACTGGTTGGCGATTCAACCGCAGGATCGGGTGCTGGATTTGTACTGTGGTATTGGTAATTTTAGCCTGCCATTGGCACAGCAAGCCGCGGAAGTCATTGGGGTGGAAGGTCTGGCGGCTATGGTTGCCCGCGCTGAAACCAATGCGGCCAACAATGGTCTTAGCAATGTGCAGTTTGCGCAGGCAGATTTGCATTTACCCTGGCCGGATAGCGGTTGGAGCCGTCAGCGTTACGATAAAATTTTACTCGATCCTGCTCGGGCTGGTGCCAGTGGTGCTATTGAGCAGTTAGCGCGTTTGGCAGCCGGCAAAGTGCTGTATGTCTCCTGCAATCCGGAGACCCTGGCCCGTGATGCTGTTCAACTGCTGCAGCAGGGCTATCGGCTGACGCGGCTAAAAGCAGTGGAGATGTTCCCTCAAACCCGGCATTTGGAAGTGATGGCGCTGTTTGAGCAGGTTTAATCAGAGAGATTTAGCTTGGGTGCAGGCTGCATCGGCTGGGTAGCGCACACAGACACGCCGTAAACCCATCCATGGGGGCTGCGTTTTTCCATCCCTGGAAAAAAGCGTCTGCTTAGCGTACCCAACCGCTACAGCTCATCGGCCTTAGTGGCTTAGATTTGACAATACAAGGGGAAAACCATGGTCACCGTTCGCCATGTGCACCGGACCGATAGCACTGAACTGCTGAGCCGTTTAACGGCGCTTAAGCTATCGGATAAGAAAATCGATGCACTGCTGGCAGCTGAGTCCTGGTTGCTGCAGAACGAGCTGGGTGCCGACCAGCCCAAGCTGCGTGATGGCTGGGAAATGGTCGAAATTCTGTCCGAGTTACGGATGGATAAAGACGCCTTGCTGGCGGCCTTGCTGTTCCCGCTGTTTGATGCCGGCCTGCTGTCTGCCGAAAGCATTGAAGATAATTTCCCTGCCGCTGTCCTGCCGATGTTGCTGGCGGTCAAACAGATGGAAGCCATTCGCAGCATCCCGATTGGGGTCAACCAAACACTGCAACCGCAGCAAGCCGATAACTTGCGCCGCATGCTGTTGGCAATGGTCGAAGATGTCCGCGCTGTGGTGATCAAGCTGGCCAGTCAGATCTGTGAGCTGCGCAACGTTAAAAATGCCGACGAAGAAACCCGGGTACTGGCTGCCAAGGAAACCAACGCCATTTTTGCCCCGCTGGCGAACCGTTTAGGTATTGGTCAAATCAAGTGGGAGTTGGAAGATCTGGCCTTTCGTTATCTGCACCCACAACTGTACAAACAGATTGCCAGCTTGCTGGAAGAAAAACGGCTTGATCGCGAGCAGTTTATGCAGGACTTTGTCGCGCAGATTGAACGAAAAGTCGAAGAAGCCGGCCTGGCTGCCGAAGTCTATGGCCGGCCCAAGCATATCTACAGCATCTGGAAAAAGATGCAGAAAAAGCATCTGGCTTTTGATCAGCTGTACGACATCCGCGCGGTGCGCATTGTCACCGAAAAAGTACAAGACTGTTATGCCGCCCTGGGTTTGGTGCATACCTCTTGGCGGCATCTGCCCACCGAGTTTGATGATTACATCGCGACACCAAAACAAAACGGCTACCAGTCGATTCATACCGTGGTGATAGGCCCGCAGGGCCGAGCGGTGGAGATCCAAATTCGCACCCGTCAGATGCACGAAGATGCCGAACTTGGCGTGGCGGCGCATTGGAAGTACAAAGAAGGCTCTCAGCATGGCCGCGAAGGCTATGATGAGAAAATTGGCTGGCTGCGCAAGCTGTTGCAGTGGCAGGAAGAGGTGGTCGACAGCGCCGATCTGGCCGAAGAGCTTCGCAACCAGGTCACCGAAGATCGGGTCTATGTGTTTACCCCTAAAGGCGATATTGTCGATTTACCGCTGGGCTCAACCTCGCTTGATTTTGCCTATTATGTGCATTCCAGCGTCGGCCATCGTTGCATCGGGGCCAAGGTATCTGGTCGCATTGTGCCTTTTACCTACCAGTTAAAAACCGGCGATCAGGTGGAAATTCTGACCGGGCGCGAGCAAAATCCAAGTCGCGACTGGTTAAACCCGCACCTGGGTTATCTGAAATCCAGCCGGGCCCGCTCCAAAGTACAGTACTGGTTCCGCCAGCAGGACAAAGACAAAAACCTGGCTGCCGGCCGCGACTTGCTGGACAGTGAGCTGGCTAAGCTTAATCTGCCGATGGAGCATCCGGCCAAGGTGTTGCAGCGCTTTAATGTCAACAGCATGGACGAACTGCTGGTGGGCATTGGCGGCGGGGACATCAAGCTAACGCAGGTGGTGCATTACCTGCAAAGCCAGCAGCCGAAAACCAATGAACCACAAATTGATCCACGGTTAAAGCAAAAGCCCAGTGCACCCAGAGTCCAGAGTGATGTAGTGGTGCAGGGGGTAGGTAACCTGCTCACCCATATGGCTGGTTGTTGTCAGCCGCTGCCGGGCGATGCCATCATTGGCTACATTACCCAGGGCCGGGGTATTGCGGTGCACCGGGATGATTGCGACCAATTCAAACTGATGGAAGCGCAGCATCCGGAGCGGGTGGTGGATGCCACCTGGGGCGATCAGTATGCCTCTGGCTATGCGGTCGATATTCGTATACTGGCGCATGATCGCAATGGTTTGCTGCGTGATATCACCAGTATTTTGGCCAATGAGAAAGCGAATGTCACCCAGATGAACAGCCATTCCAACATCAAAGAACAAAGCGTGGTGATTACGATGACGCTGGAGCTATACAACCAGGATTCATTGAACAAGCTGCTGAGTAAAATCAGTCAGGTGAACGATGTGCTGGAAGCCCGGCGCTGCCACCAGAATTAACGGAAGCGAAGCAATGTCGTACCAGATGGATGATTTACTGGCCATTATGGCCAGGTTACGGGACCCGGAGCATGGCTGCCCCTGGGACATCAAGCAAACCTTCAGCAGCATTGTGCCCTATACGCTGGAAGAAGCCTACGAAGTGGCTGATGCCATCGAACGGCAAAGCTTTGATGAGCTGAAAGACGAACTGGGCGATTTATTGTTTCAGACGGTGTTTTACGCCCGCATGGCGGAAGAAGAAGGCCGCTTTCAGTTCAATGATTGCGTGCAGGCTATCTGCGACAAGCTGGTGCGCCGTCACCCGCATGTGTTTGCCGATACCACAGCCACCAATCCGATCGAGAATGCGGACCAGGTGCTGCAAAACTGGGAAGCCCTGAAAAGCGATGAGCGCAAAGCCAGCGGTCAGCACAGCGTGCTGGATAACATTCCGGCCGCCATGCCGGCTTTAAGCCGGGCTTACAAACTGCAAAAACGCTGCGCCAACGTTGGGTTTGACTGGAGCGATGTGGCTGGTGCCTGGGATAAAGTCAAAGAAGAAGTGGCCGAAGTCGAGGAGCTGCCGGCGGACAGCCCGGCGCTGGCGGAAGAGCTCGGTGACCTGTTGTTTGCCCTGGTCAATGTAATACGCAAGCACAAGCTGGAGCCAGAAGGCGTGCTGCGCCAGGCCAACAGCAAGTTTGAGCGCCGTTTCCGGGCGGTGGAAGCGGAACTTAGCAAGCAGGGCAAAACCCCGCAGCAAAGTGATTTGGCTGAAATGGATGCGCTTTGGGAGCTGATTAAGGGCAGAAACTAAATATGGGTTTTGTTGATGTTATGATTTTTTATTGATACTATTTGGTTAATTGTAAATTTCATGGATGTTTTTTATGGTTACGCTAAATGTTTTGGTAGGTGGTGCCTCAATAACACCAAGATTAAGCAACAAAGAGCGAAAAAAGACCGAAGTTGCTAAAGCCAGTCTCCAAGACTCCTCTCTAACTGTAAACCGAGTCACTGCTGCCAGAATGCGAAATGCAACAGTAGCTGAAATGAACCGGCTTTCAAAAATGAGCATCGCTGATTTTAGACAGTTACTGCTCTGGCAAGGGTTGAGCACAGAAAGGTTTAATGACAGACAGCTGCAGCAGCAATTAAATATGCAGGTACTATTGCTAAGAAACTTAGCAGTGGAACTGCTTAATGCCGATGTAGTTCAAGCTCAAACACCTATTATCATCTCTGGCTCATATGCTGGTGGGGTTGGAATGGTAACAAAAATCTTGGGGCCCACGGCCGTTGCGAGTCAGTACCCTATGGTAACTGCGGTTTGGTGGGAGTGTAACTCTGTTTGCCGGATAGAAACGATCCACTATTTTGATAAAAATATTGTCCGGGAGCTTAAGCCGTGAAAGTGTTAAGAACCCTGCTTTATCTCACTTCTTTTTATTCCTTGGGGCTGGTTGCTGAGCCGCCCACTTTTATGGGGTGTCAATGGATTATTCCTGAACGATTTGAAAAGATTTCGGGCTCAGATATTGTTTACCGTAATCAGGTTAATGAGGTATGCATCGAAAGTTGGAGCCCTGCATCCATTCTGTTTACGACATACGATGGTGAAAATATTGCTTACTACTCAGAGCTGAATCGCTCAGGGGAGGCACAGGTGCTATTCCTTCGGCATAAAGCACAAGACAGTAATTACACCTTTTACTCCACCTATTTCAGAGAGAACCACTTTGGAAAGGCCAGTTTTTTGGATGAGCTGCTGATTGTCTCTGAGGCGGAAGGTCAGGTTATTGCGCTTTCTGGTTTGCAGAAACCTGAAGTAGAGCATTTAACCAGTGGTTGCTCCATACAACAGCAAGCACCGATGGCGCACTATGATATTTTTGAGCTCTTTAAAAAAGGCGAGCTGGACCTGATTCACAGTAATCAAGACATTCAAATTCTTGTCCATTAATTACCCGTATTATCGTCAGTTGAACAGGCCTGGCGATTTTCCCTGCAACAGCATTGAGCCGCAGGCTTTGCTTTGCTATACTTTCCTCCCGTCCTGATACCAAATTTCCATCGTAAGCAACACCCATGCTGTGGGTGATTTTGTCGTTGCTGATGTTTGGGGCCATTGGTTATCTTTGCTTTCATTAACGTCGTCTAGGGGTCTCATGACTACACGGTATATTTTTGTGACGGGCGGGGTGGTTTCCTCCCTTGGTAAAGGCATTGCGGCAGCGTCGCTGGCCGCCATTCTGGAAGCACGCGGTTTAAGCGTCACCATCCTGAAACTGGACCCTTACATCAACCTGGATCCAGGCACCATGAGCCCCATCCAGCACGGTGAAGTGTACGTCACAGAAGACGGCGCCGAGACCGATCTGGACCTTGGCCATTACGAGCGCTTTATCCGTACCAAGATGTCCAAGCGCAACAACTTTACCCAGGGCGCTGTCTACGCCGATGTACTTCGCCGTGAGCGTCGTGGTGATTACCTGGGGGCCACCATTCAGGTGATCCCGCATATCACCAATGAAATTAAATCCCGTATTGTGGCGGGTGCTGAAGGCCATGATATTGCCATTGTCGAAATTGGCGGTACTGTAGGTGATATTGAATCCTTGCCATTTTTAGAAGCCATTCGTCAGTTGGCGACCGAAGTAGGGCGTGAACGCACCTTGTTTATGCACCTGACGCTGGTGCCTTACTTGGGGACGGCTGGTGAAATTAAAACCAAGCCGACCCAGCATTCAGTGAAAGAGTTGCGCTCTATCGGTATTCAGCCCGATATCCTGGTCTGCCGCTCTGATCGTTCCATTCCGTCCAATGAACGCGCCAAGATTGCGCTGTTCACCAATGTGGAAGAAAAAGCAGTTATCAGTTTAAAAGACGTTTCCAGCATTTATCAGATCCCGGCGTTGTTAAAATCGCAGGGGCTGGACGATCTGGTGGTACGCCGTTTTCATATCGACTGCAAAGAAGCCGATCTGGCCGAGTGGGAACAGGTGTTGTATCAGGAGTCGAACCCGACCGGTGAAGTCACCATTGGTATGGTGGGTAAATACGTCGAATTGCCAGATGCCTATAAGTCGGTCAATGAAGCTCTGGGCCATGCCGGTCTGAAGAATCGTTTAACTGTGACCATTAAGTACATCGATTCACAGGATGTCGAAAGCAAAGGCACCGGCATTTTGGCCGGGCTGGATGGCATTTTGGTGCCAGGTGGCTTTGGCGAGCGCGGTGTGGAAGGTAAAATCAAGGCGGCGCAGTACGCCCGTGAGAACAATGTGCCTTACCTTGGCATTTGCCTTGGTATGCAGGTCGCGCTGATCGAGTTTGCCCGCCATGTTGCGGGCATGACTGATGCGCACTCCAGCGAGTTCAATAAAGCCAGTACCCATCCTGTGGTGGGCTTGATTACTGAGTGGCTGGATGCCGATGGTGCTTTGGAAACCCGCAGCGAAGACTCGGATTTAGGGGGCACCATGCGGCTTGGCAGCCAGGCCTGTAATCTGGTCAAGGGGACCAAAGCCCGTGCCATCTATGGCAAGGATGTGATCCAGGAGCGGCACCGTCATCGCTACGAAGTGAACAACCATTTTTTACCTCAACTGAAAGAAGCAGGCCTGGTGGTATCCGGGCTATCTGCCGATAACCAACTGGTGGAAATAATAGAAATCCCTACCCACCCATGGTTTGTGGCCAGCCAGTTCCATCCGGAATTTTGCTCCACACCCAGGGATGGACATCCACTGTTCGAGGGCTTCGTGGCGGCCAGCCACCAGCACCAGAAGCAACAACGCGTATAACCGAAACCAGGCCGTGCCCAAGTCGCACGGCTTTGTTGTTTTTTCTACAGGGAAACTACTATGTCAACTATTGCCAATATCATTGCCCGCGAAATTATTGACTCGCGTGGCAACCCGACCGTGGAAGCGGATGTGATTTTAACCAGCGGCATTATCGGCCGTGGCTGTGCCCCGTCTGGTGCCTCGACCGGCTCGCGCGAAGCGCTGGAGCTACGCGATGGCGATAAAAGCCGTTACCTGGGCAAAGGCGTGCAGCAAGCTGTGGCCAATATCGATGGCCCTATCAAAGCCGCGCTGCTTGGAAAAGATGCCCAGCAACAGGCTGAGATTGACCGCATTATGATCGAGCTCGATGGGACCGAAAGTAAAAGCAAGCTGGGTGCCAATGCCATCCTGGCGGTTTCTTTGGCGGTGGCGCGTGCTGCTGCTGCAGATAAAAAAATTCCACTCTATCAGCACATTGCCGATTTAAATGGCACGCCAGGCCAGTTCTCCATGCCGGTACCCATGATGAACATCATCAATGGCGGTGAGCATGCCGACAACAACGTCGATATCCAGGAATTTATGATCCAGCCGGTCGGCGCTAAGAGCTTCAGCGAAGGCCTGCGGATGGGCGCTGAGATTTTCCATCAGCTGAAAAAAGAGCTGCAACAGCGCGGCCTGAATACTGCCGTGGGGGATGAAGGTGGTTTTGCGCCAGATTTGAAATCGAACGAAGAAGCCTTAGCGGTGATCGTCGAAGCGGTCAAAGCAGCTGGCTACGAAATGAACAAAGACATCACCCTGGCGCTGGATTGTGCTGCCTCTGAGTTCTACAAAGACAACATGTATGTGCTGTCAGGCGAAGGCAAGAGCTTTGACTCTTTCGGCTTTAACGACTTCCTGGCCGATTTAACGCAAAAATACCCGATTGTCTCGATTGAAGATGGTCTGGATGAAAGCGACTGGGATGGCTGGAAAGACCTAACCCAGAAAATTGGCAATCAGGTGCAATTGGTCGGTGATGATTTGTTTGTCACCAACACCAAGATCCTGACCCGTGGGATTGAAGAAGGCATCGGCAACTCCATTTTGATCAAGTTCAACCAGATTGGCTCGTTAACTGAGACGCTGGCTGCCATCAAAATGGCCAAAGACGCCGGCTTTACCGCGGTGATTTCACACCGCAGTGGTGAAACCGAAGATGCCTTTATCGCCGACTTGGCGGTAGGTACCGCGGCCGGTCAAATCAAAACCGGCTCGCTGTGCCGCTCGGATCGCGTTGCTAAGTACAACCAGCTGCTACGCATCGAGCAGGAGCTGGGCGATAAAGCCATCTACAAAGGCCGTAGCGAAATCAAAGGCCAGTAAGATAGACTGAGCAATAAAAAAACCTGCCAGCGGCGCGAGCCCTGGCAGGTTTTTTATTGGCTTGTCATCTCAGGTGCCACAAAAAGTCCGGTGCACCACTTCTTCGGGCTTGGGTGGGGCGATTAAATCCGCGTCGCTGGTGCTGGCAAAAGGCGTTTGCCAGGCCTGTTGCAGGCGTTGAAAAAAGCGCAGATCGCCATCGTCTTCTGCTTGCTGAATCGCTTTGGCAATTAAGTGGTTGCGCGGGATCAGCAGCGGATTCACACTGTCCATTCGATCGGCTACTTCAGTATAGCTCAGCGCTTGTTCTGCCAGCCGCGCCAGCCAGCGCTGGTGCCAGGTACTAAAGGCATCTGTGTTGGCAAAGAGATCACTGGCTTTTATATCTGCTCCGGCACGCAGTTCCCCGCTAAGGTAGCGAAACCCCAGCGTGAAATCGACTGTCTGCTGCTCCAGCAACTGCAGATAGTCGTCAATCAGGGTTTTGTCCGAAGCCTCAGTCTGGCTGAGACCGAGTTTGGCGGCCATCTGTTGCAGCCATTGAGCTTCGTACTGCGACTGAAATTGCTGCAACGCTTCGGTCGCCAACGCCACCGCGGTTTTTTCATCATCCGCGATCAGTGGCAGCAGGCATTCGGCCAGCCGGGCCAGGTTCCAGAGCGCTATCGGAGGTTGATTGCTGTAGGCGTAGCGTCCACGGCGGTCAATGGAGCTGAACACCTTATCGGATTGGTACTGATCAATAAAAGCACAGGGGCCATAGTCGATGGTTTCGCCAGAGATGCTGGTATTGTCGGTATTCATCACGCCGTGAATAAAGCCCAGCCGCATCCAGTGGGTAATCAGTCTCGCCTGCTTACTCACCACTTGCCCCAGTAAGGCGAGATAAGGATTCTCCCGCTGTTGGCAGTCCGGGTAGTGCCGGTCAATCACATAATCGGCCAACTGGCGCACATAGTCAGGATTGCCTAAAGCGGCGATGTACTGAAAGGTACCAATGCGGATATGGCTGCTGGCGACTCGGGTCAAAATGGCACCTGGCACAGGCTCGTCGCGGTAAACGTTCTGACCGGTAGTAACGGCCGCTAAGGCCCGGGTGGTAGGCACGCCCAGCACCTGCATGGCTTCGCTGACCAGATACTCCCGAATCACCGGGCCAATGGCGGAGCGACCATCGCCACCACGCGAATAGGGCGTAGGTCCTGCGCCTTTGAGCTGAATATCATAGCGCTTGCCATTGTTGGCAATCACTTCTGCCAGCAACAGCGCCCGGCCATCGCCCAGCTGCGGATTGTATTGGCCAAACTGATGGCCAGCATAGGCCTGCGTCAGTGGCTTGGCCCAATCGGGCACGGCGTTACCGGAAAATTGCAGCAAGCCTTGCTCAGTTTGACCTTGCTGTGCTGGCAGGCCAAGCTCAGTCGCCAGTTGCTGATTAAATGCCAGCCAGCTGGGGTTTGCTACCGGGCTGGCTTGCCAGGGCTGGAAAAAGACACTGGGTAAGCGGGCATAACTGTGATCAACCTGCACAGGAAACTCCGAACGACTTCAGGAGTCTTCATTGTAGAGCGGTCGGGTGGAAGTCACAATGCAGGGTTGGGTTTTAGCAATAAAGCAACTAAGCTCTAGGGAGTCATTGTCTGCCGGGTTTTTGTTGCGCAGCATCAAAACCAGAGTGGACTTTACGCAGTATTATGAAAGAACAATAAAAAATTTGTTTTCACAATGCAGGAGTAACACCATGTCTAAAACCAATGAAAAACGTCGTCAGTTTCTCAAGCTCTCCGCCGGCGGTCTAATCGGAATGACACTAGGCGGTGTCAGTCTGAGGGCCATTGCCGCTGAAAAGGTGAAGTTGGATGATCCGCTGGCGGTGGCGATGCGTTACACCCACGAGTCGGAAGTGGAAGGCCAGTATTGCCACAACTGCAACCTAATCCAGGGGGAGGAAGCCGACTGGCGTCCTTGTGCCATTTTCCCTGGTAAATTAGTGGCCAACGAGGGTTGGTGTGCAGCCTGGGTTGCCATGCAATAAGCTTGGTTCGGTTGCCTAAAATAAGGCCAGTCGCTAATGCGACTGGCCTTTTGCCTTCAGCAGCAGAGCATTTACGGCTACACTAAAGCCATCATTGCCACAGGATGCTGCCATGCCTCGATACTCCACCGACTTTATCCGCGCCATGCCCAAAGCCGATTTACACCTGCATTTAGATGGCAGCTTACGGCTGGATACCTTACTGGCAATGGCAAAGACGCTGAAAGTGCCGCTACCGGCCGATACCGTGGAAGGGTTGCAGGCCCAGGTCTTTAAACCAGCGTATCAAAACCTTGGCGAATACCTGCGCGGCTTTCAATACACCTGTGCTGTGCTCCGCGATGCCAATCATCTGACGCAGGCGGCTTATGAGCTGGCACAGGATAATCTGGCCGAAGGGGTCAATTACATCGAAGTGCGCTTTGCCCCTCAGCTGCTGATGGATTTAAGCCGTGGGCTGGATTTTGATACCGTGATGCGGGCTGTGAACGCCGGCTTGCAGCAAGCCGAGCAGGCATACAACAACTCGGCCGCTGTGCTGGAGCAAGGCAAGCCGCCTTTTCGTTATGGCATTATCAACTGCGCCATGCGGATGTTTGCCGCCAAAGGCTTTTCGCCCTATTACGACCAGCTGTTTCAATTAATGCGCGACTTTGAACCGATGCAGGTCATTAAACTGGCGGCGATGGAGCTGGTGCGGGCCAGTGTGCGGCTGCGCGATGATGAAGGCTTGCCGATTGTCGGGTTGGACTTAGCCGGTCAGGAATCCGGTTATCCGGCCAGTAAATTTAAAGAGGTGTATGAGTTCGCCCATCAGCATTTTTTGCTGAAAACCGTGCATGCCGGTGAAGCCTATGGTGCTGAAAGCGTGTTCGAAGCCATCGCTGAGTGCCATGCTGATCGCATTGGTCACGGCTATTCGTTGTTTTTACCGGAGCGCATTCAGGACCCGGCCATTGTTGATCCTGTGGCCTACAGTCAGCGCCTGGCTTCCTTTATGGCCGATAAACGCATTGCCATTGAGGTCTGTCTGACCAGCAACTTGCAAACCAATCCGGCCATTGCCGATATTCGCCAGCATCCGTTTGGCGAAATGCTCAAGAACCGCATGGCGACGGTGATCTGTACCGACAACCGGCTGGTCTCCAACACCACGCTGAGTGATGAATACAAGCTGGCGCTGGATCACTTTGACATTCCGTTTAAGCGCTTAAAAGATATGGTGGCTTATGGCTTTAAGAAAAACTTCTTTCCCGGCAATTATGTGGAAAAGCGCCAGTACGCCAAACAGTGTCTGCAGTACTTTGACCGGGTAGCCCAGCAGTATGGTTTTATTGACTAGGAGCGGATGACATGACCAGCTTGCAATGGCTGACGGCGCTGATGCCGGTACTCAGTGTCTTTGTATTGCTGGTACTGCTGCGCCTACCTGCCACCCGCGCCATGCCGCTGAGTTTGCTGGTGTCTGCCCTGTTGGCGCTATTGGTCTGGCAGATGCCACTGCGCCAATTGCTGGCCGCCATGCTGGAAGGCAGCGTGATTGCCATCAGCATTTTATGGATCGTCTTTGGCGCTATCTTGCTGCTGAATGTGCTGCGGCACAGCGGCGGTTTGGATGTGATCCGGGCAGGCTTTGCCAAACTCTCTCCGGACAGGCGGGTGCAAACCATCTTAATTGGCTGGCTCTTTGTCAGTTTTTTAGAAGGGGCGGCCGGCTTTGGCACCCCGGCTGCCATTGCAGCCCCGTTGCTGGTGGCGCTTGGCTTCTCGCCGCTGGCAGCAGTGGTGCTGGCGCTGATAGCCGATTCCAGCAGCGTGTCTTTTGGAGCGGTCGGTACCCCGGTGCTGGTAGGCATGGGGCAGGGCATGGCAGCTGCCAGCCCGCAAGCGCTGCAAGCCATTGCTCTGACCGCCATTGGCATTGATGTGCTGGTGGCCTCCTTGCTGCCACTGATCCTCTGTTTGATCCTGACCCGTTTTTTCAGTGAGGATAAAAGCTGGTGGCCTGCCTTGCAACTGGCTCCTTTTGCCATCCTGGGGGGGCTCGCCTTTACGGTACCGGCTTATGCCGTGGCCTGGGCGCTGGGGCCGGAGTTTCCATCCATTTTAGGGGCTTTGGTGGGGCTGGCGCTGATGAGCACTTTAGCGCGCTATCGCATTTTGTTACCTAAACGGGCCTGGTACTTCTCGGCCGAAGACAAAACCCAAAGCGAAGACTTGCAGCGTCAAGCTTTGAGCATGCCGCTGGCGATGCCGCTTTGGCGGGCCTGGTCACCTTATGTACTGGTCGCTGTGCTGCTGGTATTAAGCCGGGTACCGCAGTTGCCTTTACAGGGCTGGCTTAGTGGCTGGGTGTTGCGTTGGCCGGATATTCTGGGCACTAGCATCAGCGCCAGTCTGGCACCTTTGTATTTACCGGGTTCTTTTTTTGTATGGGTGGCTTTGCTGACGCTTTGGCTGCACAAAAGTCCGCTGCATAAAAACCCGCTGGACCAAAGCGTGCAGCGTCAGAGCCCGCTGCGCTGTTTGCAACAAGCCGGCCGTGACAGCCTGGCCCGGCTTGGGCCTGCAACTATTGCGCTGATGGCTTCTGTGCCTATGGTGCGGATCTTCCTGCAATCCGGTGTCAATGAAGCCGGGCTCGCTGCCATGCCGTTTGAACTGGCGCAGGTAGCAGCGCTGCATCTGGCCGATTACTGGCTTTGGGTGGCCCCGTTGGTGGGGGCTTTGGGTTCTTTTTTGGCTGGTTCGGCCACGTTCTCCAACATGATGTTTGCGTCCTTTCAGCAAGCGGTGGCAGCAGAAGCGGCCTTGCCAGAGACGCTGGTACTGGGTTTGCAATTGCTCGGTGCTAATGCCGGCAATATGATCTGTGTGGTCAATGTGGTGGCGGCCGCCAGTGTGGTGAATTTAAGTGGCCGTGAAGGGGATATTATTCGCTACACCCTGGTACCGATGCTGTATTACTGCCTGGCGGCCAGCTTGGTGGCTGTGTTGTTTTGGTACTAATCAACCTGCTTGCAGGCAGCGACAACTGCTACTTTCACCATTGAGCCAACTGCCGGCCAGTTTCAGTTCGCCACGAACTAAGGATTCAATCCAGCCATCGCTATTGCCGCATGCCGCTCCTGCGGAGTAAGGGCCAGCGTACACAAGTGCTCCCTGTTGAAGCAAGATGGCCATCGGTGCCGCTGGCAGCAACAGTCCCTGTTGCCGTAATTGCTTCACACTGACAGTGTATTGAGGAATATTGGCAAATGTTTGCTGCAATTCCTGACGATGCTCCTGGTGTTGCCGGTGACAGCGACAGTCGGGATCTTCCACATGCACCAGCAACCATGCGTTCGAGTTGTCCCCAGGTATAAGGCTTGTTAATTCTGACCCGTGCAATGGGGCTGTCTGCCAGTGCTGGTGCTGATCGAAGGGGCCTACCAGCGAGCGCTGGTCTTGCCATAGCAGCGCTCCGCTTAGCAGCAACCAAATTGCCAGTAACACGCTAGCGCACAGTGGTTTCATGATGTTTGATTACTAAAACGTGCCATTTCCCGGCCTAGTGTTTTAGTGGCTCCTTCCACACCGCTGGCGATGTGGACTACGCGCTGCCCTTGTTGCTGTTGCTCCAATGCCATACTGCTTAGCTGCTGGGCTGATTCGGCAATTTCCTGACTGGCCTGGCCTTGTTGCGTCAGGGTGGTCGACATCACTTCGGCCGATTGCAGTACTCGTTTTACCTGCTCCAGAATGGCATGCAGTTGCGTGCCGCTGTGGCTGGCGCTGTCTTTGGTTTGCTCCAGTTGAGCCAGGCACTGATCCACCGCTTCAACCGACTGTTGGCTGCTTTTTACCATGCGTTCAATCATGCCTTTGATTTCACCCGCGGAGCTGTTAGTGCGTGAGGCCAGCGTTCGTACTTCATCGGCTACCACGGCAAAGCCACGGCCTTGCTCTCCAGCCCTGGCTGCCTCAATTGCAGCGTTTAGTGCCAGTAAATTGGTTTGCTCGGCAATGCCCTGGATCACATCCAGCACGCCTTTAATTTCCTGGGTGGACTCCGCCATACCATGCACTTTCTGACGGGAGGCCGTCAGGTTATCTGCCAGTTGCTGAATGGTTCGAATGGTGGTGTCAATGGATATCTGACCTGAACTGGCGGCTTTGTCGGAGTCGTGAGCCAGCGTTAGTACCTGAGAGGCCAGTTCGGCCAGTTCCTGAATACTGGCCGACATTTGTTCGGTGGCTGAGGCGATGCGCTCCACCTCTTTCATTTTTTGCGTCATGCGATCTGCCAGTGAGCTGCCTTGTTGCAGCAACTCATCCGATTCTTGATCCAATTGTTTTGCTACCTTATCAATGGTGGTAACCGTCTGGTGCATGGTGTTGATCACCTCGACAAAGCGGCGAATAAGCCGTGAATCAACCTTCGGTTCTGGTGTCCTTAGAACAATGTGCCCTTGTTGGTTCAGCATCTGCTGCGAGCTAGTCATAAAAAACTGGCCAATCTGGGCTTCTTTGTAGCTGTAACGGCAAATAATCATTAAGACCACGGCCTCAACGACTACATAAGCGGCATGGATCATCACAATGCTAAAAGTGGCATTGCCTTCCGGTACCAAGTACAGCGGCTGGCCACTGGCCTGTAACCACATAAAGAGCAAGTGATGCACCGCAATAACTGCAGCGGCTACCAGAATCACCAGCCAGTCCCGAAACGCAATCAGAATGGCCAGTAAAACAAATATACCAAAATGAACCTCGGTCATGCCCATGCTTTGCTGGATGTGCAAAGCACAAAACAACATAAAACTGATGCCATAGCTGATACGTGCCAGCGCATGATCGCCCAGACTTTGTTGCAACCAGAAAGGGATTATAACTGCCGGCACGCCAATCAGTAGTGCCAGTGCCCAGGTGTTGTGTAAAAAGGCCAGCAGCAGTGTCAGTAACAATAAACCGCAGTTTATATACAGTGCGATTTGGAAGGCTTGTTGACGAAACTTTGGCATTATTTACTCCGGGTTACCGTTGAAAGAAATAGACGAGCAGCCTGTTGGCTGCCTCATAAGGGTAGCAGATGCTGTGAAACTCAGCATACCTCAGGCAACTGATCCCAGCGTGTGGTGTAGGCCGGGGACAGAAATTGTTGCTGCATCTGCCAGTTGCCATCCCTGCCTTGGCGGGCGATAAATACGCTGCCACGGTGCTTCTGGTTCAGTTGGTCGATGGTAGCCATCAGCCTTTGGCTGCGTTCAGAGGGAGGTGGTGTGAATAAGCTGTTTTGCAAGCCTTGCACCGCACACAGATCGCTCAGCACTACGCCTGCTTTGGCATAGGCCGGGCCATCCCGCCAGATACGATCCAGCAGCTGCATCGCAGCCTGTTGCAACACCCGGCTGTCGTTGCTGGGGCTCTCCAACTCCAGGCTGGCCTGATCGCCGAAAAACCGGGATTTTTGCTCAAAGCGGCTGCTGCGAATAAAAACACTGAGCTGGCGCGCCAGGCTATGCTGGGCTCGTAGCTTTTCGGCGGCGCGACTGATGTACAGCGTGATGGCTTGCTGCATCTCAGCTTTTGCTTTGACTCGCTGACCAAAGCTGCGGCTGCTGATAATTTGCTGCTTGGGCTCTTGCACTTCATCCAAGGTCAGGCAGGCGATGCCATTTAACTCATTGACGGTGCGGGCCAGCACTACCGAGAACTTTTTGCGGATCTGTTGTGGGCAAGCCCGTGCCAGCTGCAGGGCGGTATCAATATTCATGGCCTGCAGTCGTTCGGCCAGCTTGCGGCCAACACCCCAGACTTCTTGCACCGGTGTTCTGGCCAGGATATGCAGTCGTTTGTGCGGTTCGGTCAGGTCTAGCACCCCCTCAAACTGCGGGTATTTCTTGGCGGCGTAATTGGCCAGTTTGGCCAGGGTTTTGCTGGGCGCTATGCCAACACACACCGGCAAGCCAAGCTGTTGATAAATAGTGGACCGGACCTGCTGACCAAAGTCGGTCAGGTTCTGGCAGAAATCCAGGCCAGATAGCTCCAGAAAGGCTTCATCAATGGAGTAAATCTCCACTTTCGGTGCCAGTTGCTCCAGGGTTTGCATCACCCGGTTGGACAGATCGCCATAGAGTGCGTAGTTGGAGGAAAACACCGCCACCTGATGCTGCTTCAGCAGCGCCTTCATCTGATGAAAGGGCGCGCCCATCGGAATGCTCAGTTGCTTGGCCAGCGCGCAGCGGGCGATGATGCAACCATCGTTGTTCGATAGCACCACCAGGGGTTTCTGCTTTAAATCCGGCCGGAACAGCCGCTCACAGGAAGCGTAAAAGTTATTGCAGTCCACCAGCGCAAAGCAGCGCTTTGTAGTGAGGGTGACTGGCATGGCTTAACGCTTCAGTTGATGAATCACGCTGCTGACCACGCCGAATACCTCAAAATCGAGGCTGTCATCCAGCCGGATCGACGGGTATTTCGGGTTGGCAGCCTGCAGCATCGGTTCGGGCTTTAGCAGCAAGCGTTTGACTGTCATATCGCCATTGACACTGGCAATCACAATGTCCTGATGCTGTGCCTGCAGCGCACGATCGACCAGTAAAATATCGCCATCGAAAATAGCAGCGCCCCGCATCGAATCGCCACGGGCGCGAACAAAAAAGGTGGCGGTCGGGTGTTTGATCAGCAGCTCATGCAAATCCAGGCTGCTTTCAAGATAATCCTGTGCTGGTGATGGAAAACCGGCTGCTACCGTGTTTAAAAACATCGGTAAAGCACGGCCAGCATCGGTTGTAGGAGCGCCCAGCCACTCCGGGCGCTGCTCACTGGCAAAAAGAGGGGTTGCTGCCATCCGTACCACCAAAATGACTGTTTAAATATACAGTAATTTTAGCAGTTGGTTGGTGAATAGCAAGCAGTAAACGTCGCTGTTACGGCGACTCGGTGTGCTCTGGTTGTTGTCTGGGCAGTGTCAGCGAAATCAGTACTGTGCTCACCAACAGAGCACTCGACACCCACAGGCAGGCCGCCAGGCCAAAGTGCAGATACAGCCAGCCCGACAGCACAGTACCCAATAAGCGGCCCATGGCATTGGCCATGTAGTAAAAACCGACATCCAGCGAAACGCCATCGCGCCCGGCGTAGCTGACAATTAAATAGCTGTGCAAGGATGAGTTGATGGCAAAGACAGCGCCAAACAGCAGCAAGCCGCCAATCAGCATGGGGCCAACCTGCCAGTTCAGTTCGATACTGAGCGCAATGGCAGCTGGCAGACCGCACAACAGCAACGCCCAAAGCACCGCTTGCCTGCCATCCGGCGTACGGTTTTTGGCTTTACCGGTTAGTCGTGGGGCCTGGCTTTGCACGGCGCCATAGCCAATTACCCACAGCGCTAAAAAGCCACCGACCTGCCAGTGATCCCATTGGAACTGACTGGCCAGAAACAGTGGCAAGGCCACCACAAACCACACATCGCGGGCGGCGAATAAACACAGCCGGGCGGCCGACAATAAATTGATGGCACGGCTTTTCGACAGCATATCGCGGAATTTTGGTTTGTAACTGCTTTTGCCCAGATCGCGTTTTAGCAGCCATAAGCTGCACAACCAGATCAGGCTAAGCATGGCAGCCATGGCAAAGATGGCCCACCAAAAGCCAATCAGCGCCAGCAGCAGGCCACCCAGAAAGAAGCCGACCCCTTTTAACGCATTTTTTGAGCCGGTTAAAATCGCCACCCATTTGTACAGGGTGCTTTGCTCGGCATCGGCCACCAGCAGCTTGATGCTGCTTTTGGCACTCATCTTGTTCAGATCTTTGGCTATGCCCGACAATGCCTGCGCCGCCATCACCCAGGGCACCAGCAGGTACTCGGCAGGTACCAGCAGCATCGACAACGCCAGAATTTGCAGCAAAAGGCCGATGTTCATGGTTTTGTTCAGGCCAATGCGGGCGCCCAGCCAGCCGCCTGCCAGATTGGTGACCACGCCGAAAAACTCGTAAAACAAAAACAGCATGGCAATGCTGAGACCATCATAGCCCAGGCTGTAAAAATACAGCACCACCAGCATGCGCAAAGCGCCATCGGTCAGGGTAAAGGCCCAATAGTTACCGGTGACCACCAAATACTGGCGAATGTGAGGGCTAAGCTGGCTCAGCATGGTATCAGGCTCCGACCTTGCTGTTGGCCTGATCGCTCAGGCCAACCATTTTTGCCAGCTCTACCGTGCGGTTGGCATAGCCCCATTCATTGTCGTACCAGGCGTAGATCTTCACCTGGGTGCCGTTAATCACCATGGTGGATAAGGCATCAATGATGCTGGAGCGCGGATCGGTTTTGTAATCAATGGATACCAAGGGCCGCTCTTCGTAGCCCAGAATATCTTTCAGCTCACCTTCGGCAGCGGTTTTCAGCAACTGGTTTACTTCTTCGGCGCTGGTAGCGCGCTCCACTTCAAACACGCAGTCGGTTAAGGAGGCATTGGTCAGTGGCACCCGCACCGCATGGCCGTTTAAGCGACCTTTTAACTCGGGGAAAATCTCGATAATGGCCGTAGCCGAGCCGGTGGTGGTTGGGATCAGGCTGCTGCCACAGGCGCGGGCGCGGCGCAGATCTTTGTGCGGTGTATCCATAATGCTTTGGGTATTGGTTAAATCATGGATGGTGGTGATGGACCCATGCTTAATGCCCAGCGATTGATGGATCACTTTTACCACCGGAGCCAGGCAGTTGGTGGTGCAGGACGCAGCAGTAACAATACGGTGTGTGGCAGGGTCGAATAACTGATGGTTCACGCCCATCACCACATTCAGCGCTCCGGCTTCTTTTACCGGGGCACTGACTACCACGCGTTTGACGCCCTGATCCAGGTAAGCCTGCAGCGCAGCGACGGTTTTCATCTTGCCGGAGGCTTCAATCACCAGATCGCAATCCGACCAGTCGGTATCGCCGATGGTTTTGTTGCTAGTCACCGCAATCCGCTTGCCATTAATGAGCATGCTGTCGGCATCGGCCGTGGCATTGTGCTGCCAGATGCCATGCACCGAATCGAAGTTCAGCAGGTGGGCATAGGTAGCGGCATCGGCTGCCGGGTCATTAATGCGGACAAATTCAAACTCAGGCCAGTCGAAGGCTGCGCGCAGGGCCAGCCGGCCAATCCGGCCAAAGCCATTGATTCCTACTTTGATGGTCATAATGATTCCTTAAAAAAATTAGCAAGAGGCAATGCAGCATTGGCTGGAGCGCTCGGGGCGATCGCCCATTTGCGCCAGTTGCTGCTGGTTGTGGGTGAGCAAGTTCTGATTGGCACTTAGTGTGTGTTGCAAGATGGTCTGCGCCCAGTCATCCAGCTCCGGGTGCAGCTGGTAAAACACCCACTGGCCCTGGCGGCGGTCGCTCAGAATGCCTAACTGGCGCAGCAAGGCCAGATGCCTTGAAATTTTGGGTTGCGACAAGCCAAGTGCACAAGTCAGTTCGCAGACGCAAAGCTCCTGCTCTTGCACAATCAGCAGTAAAATACGTAGTCGGGTGTCATCAGACAGGGCTTTAAAAAGTGCTAAAGGTTGCATGCTGGTTGGCTCACTTGTCCTGAAACAATAAAAAGTACTTGATGCGCTCGGATAATTCATTCAGCACCACATCAAAAGGTTTCTGGCCTTTTTTCGGTTTCGGATCTTCAAAGTCCCAGCTTAAAATTTCCGTTGCATTCAGCTGATGCACGCATTCCTGCCTGGCTTTGTCACACAGCAGCACCGCATAATCAAAATGGTGATTTGAAAACTCACTCAAGGGCTTGCTGCGTAAGGTGTTGGCTGGAATCTGCCTGGCCTCTAAGGTGCTGAAGACCCGAGGGTCGATTTGACCTGGCTCTGTGCCGGCACTTGCCACCATAAAACGATCACCGGCTTGTTCGCGAAAGTAGGCTTCTGCCAACTGAGAGCGGGCTGAGTTTTCGGTACAAATAAAGATGATGCTTTTGCTGGCAGTCATGGCTGTCTCCATGTATTGGATATGCATCAAATCATATATATGGAATTTCGAATGTCAAATGACAGTTTGATGACAGTGACGCTGTTGGTGATGTTATTGTCATAAAAATGCCATCTGATGACGTTAGGATCGGGTCACCCAGATTGTACATAGTGAGCAAATAGATGGTGTCCAGTTTAAAAATCAGGACACGGATGTTGCTATTGGGAGGGATCCCGCTTGTTTTTATCGTCTTGTTGTTGTTGTCCTCGTTCTGGGTTGCCAGCACTAAAGATCGTTATTTCCACCAGTTGTACGACGAGCATCTGGCCATACTCACCGATGTGATGGGCGCACAGCAACTGCTGCAGCAAAGTGCGCTGGCACCGATTCGCCAGTACCGCACCGGCTGGGCCTCTGCCGAAGCCACCGACCAGCAGGTGCAAAGCTACTTAGCGCAGGCGGAGCAACACTGGCGCGCTTTTAGCGCCATGCGCCCAGAGCTGGCTGAAGATGGCTATGCAGAGCTTGATCATGGTTTCGCGGCTGCCATGGCCAAGTACCGCGAGTGGTTAAGTCCGGCCGGTACCGATGCGCTCTTGGTACGCATTCTGAATGAGTCGACCGTCAACAATGAAATCGAGCAGCACATCAGTGGTTTTGGTGCTGTGGTGGATGCTTTTGTGCAGCAGCAAATCGCTGCTGCGGCACTGGTGCGGGATGATGCCGACTTACTGACAAGACGGCTCAGTCTGGCCTACTTGCTGGGTGGCGCTGTTTTATTGCTGCTGATGAGCCTGTTTATCTGGGTCATCCAAGGCTCCATTCGCAAGCCACTGGATGGACTGAGCCAATTGCTGCGACAGATTGCTGCCAGCTCCGATCTGCGCCTGCGGGCCCCTGAGCAGGGACAGGATGAGATAAGCACTGCAGCCAAAGCACTCAATACCATGCTCAGCCATATGCAGCAGCTGATCCAGGATTTATCACAGGGCTCCAATCAGCTCAATGCCCAGGCGCTTCAGGTGCAACACAGCAGCAGCGATATTCGCACAGGTACTCAAACTCAGGCCAGTCAGGCCGACTTGTTGGCTACTGCAGTCGAGCAAATGAGCATGGCAATCCGGCAGGTCGCTGAACTGGCGCGAAGTGGTGCTGATAAAGCTACGGAAGCCGGAGCGCTCAGCGATACCGGTCAGCAGGTGGTGCAACACAGCATGCAGACTATTCAGCAACTGGCTAGCCAGGTTAACTTGGGATCGGAGGTGGTGCTGAAACTGCAGCAAGACTCCAATGAAATTTCCAAAGTGCTGGATGTCATTCGAAAAATTTCCGAGCAAACCAACTTATTGGCACTGAATGCTGCCATTGAGGCGGCGCGGGCTGGCGAAGCCGGGCGCGGCTTTTCGGTGGTAGCCGATGAAGTTAGGACGCTCTCTGCCAATACCCATCAGGCCACTGAGTCTATACGCAGCATGATTGAACAGTTGCAGCAGCAAGCCAGTTCTGCCGCTCAGGCCATGGCGACTGCCAGGCAGCAAACGGACCTTAGCGTGAGCCTGGCAGAGCGCAGTGAGCAGCACTTTGACGACATTCGTCAGGCCATTGCCGGCATGATGGCGGTGACGCAGCAGATATTTACCGCCACCGACGAGCAGCAGCAAGTGGCTATCAGTACGGCGGAAAACATTCACCAACTGAACCATGAAATTGCTCAGCTCTCTACCGCTGCGAGCGATGCGGCCATGGCCAGTAGTGAGCTGAATCAGCAAGCTGAGCAGCTAGCAGCTGGTTGGCAACAATTTAAAGCGTAAAAATTTATTTTGTCATATTCCTGACATAAAAGCGCTGCAGACTAAGCGCGTTGATAACCACTTACATACCGACGAGGACAACATTATGAAACTGAACCAACTGACCAAGGTAGCTCTGACCGCTGCTGCTCTGACTTTAGCTTTTAGTGCCCAGGCTGCTCGTGACACCATTCAGGTGGCAGGCTCATCCACTGTATTGCCATTTTCTTCCATTGCTGCGGAAGAGTTCGGCAACAACTTCGCACAGTTTCGTACCCCTGTGGTTGGCTCTGGCGGCTCAGGCGGTGGTCTGCGCCAGTTCTGTCAGGGTGTGGGTGCCAACACCATCGACGTAGCAAACTCATCACGTCCAATCCGCCCGAATGAGTTGGCCAACTGCCATCAAAACGGCGTCAATCAAGTGATTGAAGTGAAAATCGGTTACGACGGTATCGTTTTTGCCTCGCGCATTGATGCTGGTGACTTTCATTTGAAACCTGAGCATGTATTCCTGGCGCAAGCGGCGCAAGTGCCACAAAACGGCCGTATGGTTGCCAACCCATACACCCGCTGGAACCAGATTGACAGCTCGTTGCCAAATCAGGAAATCATTCTGGCCATCCCGGGCTCTAACCACGGTACCCGTGAAGTGTACGAAGAGAACGTGATTCTGGCTGGTTGCAATACCTTCACTGAAGTGCAGGCGATGGAGCGCTCAGAGCGCAACAACTTCTGTCTGGCGATGCGTACCGATGGTCGTATCATCGAAATCGCTGGTGACTACACCGAAACGCTGGCCCGTTTGCAAGCACAGCGTGATGCTATCGGTGTGTTTGGTCTGAGCTTCTACGAGTCTAACCGTGACCGCATCAAGGTCGCAACGGTATCTGGCGTAGTACCTACCATCGACAACATCATCGCTGGTACCTACCCGGTATCGCGCCCACTGTTCTTCTACGTAAAAGGCGAGCACATCGGCGTGATCCCAGGTTTGCAGGAATTTGCTGAGTTCTTCGTGTCTGAAGGCAACGCTGGTTTTGGTAGCCCGCTGGAAGAAGCCGGTCTGATCCCACTGGCGGACAATGAGCGTGCCGAAGTGGTGCAAACCATCCGCAGCCGTACTGCCTTGAAAGCACAATAAGAGCGTTTATTTAGATAGCCACAAAGCCACCTCTTGCAGGTGGCTTTGTCATATTTCTGTCATCTTCATCTTTTACACTGCCTGCAGCTGAAATTTGTCGCTGTAACATGGAGCTCGCATGAGTAATCTCACCCTGATGATGGCGCTGTTGGCCTTAATGGCCATCGCCTATCAGCTAGGTCTGGTACGAACCCGACAGGTTGCCGGACAACACCCTACCCAGAGAATGCATTCCAGGCCGCACCATTACGGCGTGATGGTGGGGCTTTGGGCAGTTTTACCGGCCTTTTTTGTCTTTTTGTTGTGGAGTTGGGGCTCGCCCTGGGCCATTCAGCAGTTGCTGACGGCGCAATTACCGGACGCCATCACGCAGGATCCGCAAGAGTTGCGGGTAGCGCTGCGTCGCATCGGCAATCTGGCCGCTAACTTTGGCGTGGTCAGTGAAGCGGCCGACTGGGAATTACAGGCGGCAGCCTTTTTACGCGATACCCGTCAGCTCAGCAATGGTCTGATGCTGGCGCTGATGGCGGCGGTGGCGTCGGCCGGTATGTTGTACAGCTACCGGACCATTACGCCACTACACCGGGCGCGCAACCAGATTGAAAAAGTGGTCAAAACCGCTCTGGTGCTGTGTTCCACCGTGGCCATTTTGACCACCATCGGTATTGTGCTGTCAATGGTCGGTGAGTCGCTGCGCTTCTTCTCTTTTGTTAGCCCGATGGACTTTTTCTTTGGCACCACCTGGAACCCGCGTTTTTCTACTTCGGGGGTAGGGGAAGGCTCCTTAACCGGTGATCAGGGTAGTTTTGGCATGCTGCCCCTGCTGGCTGGTACCTTTATGATTGCCTGCATTGCCATGCTGGTGGCGATTCCGCTGGGGCTGTTGGCGGCGATTTACCTAGCGGAGTATGCATCACCCAAGCTCCGTGCCACCGCCAAGCCGATTATCGAAGTGCTGGCCGGCATTCCGACCATCGTGTATGGCTTCTTTGCACTGGTTACGGTCGGGCCATTTTTATCTGAGATGGGCGAGACACTGGGGCTGGATATCCGCGCCACTTCAGCACTGACCGCTGGGGTAGTGATGGGCATTATGATTATCCCATTTATCTCGTCGCTGTCGGATGACATCATCACCCAGGTACCGAAATCTTTGCGCGATGGCTCCCTGGGTCTTGGCGCGACCAAATCGGAAACCATCCGCAAGGTGGTATTGCCGGCGGCCTTGCCGGGCATTGTCGGTGCCATTTTGCTGGCAGCCAGCCGGGCCATTGGCGAGACCATGATCGTGGTGTTGGCGGCAGGCAATAGTCCTTCATTAACGGCTAATCCGTTTGAGGCGGTCTCCACCATGACCGTGACCATTGTTAACCAGTTAACCGGCGATAACGATTTCTCCAGCCCGCAGTCGCTGGTGGCCTTTGCGCTGGGTTTAACCTTGTTCGTGATCACCCTGCTGCTGAATGTGGTAGCCCTGGTGATTGTCCGTAAATACCGTGAACAGTACGAGTAAGCCATGACGACTTTGACTGAAAAGGCTCCGGCACAGCCAGCAAAAAGTGCTGTGCAGCAAAAAGTAGCGGCTTCGCTGGCCCGCCGGCACCGGCAGGAAACCCTGTTCCGCTTTACCGGGTTAACGGCTGTGATGATCAGCCTGGCATTGGTAGCGCTACTATTTATCAATATTTTTTCCAAAGGCTTACCGGCATTTTGGCAGGCCAGCATCACGCTGGACATTCATTTTGATCCGGCCATTTTGCAAATCAGCGACAAGCCAGTGCAGCAGCGTGGCGAGAGCGACAATGCTTTCCGTGAGCGCGATCTGGCCTGGCGCAGTGAAGTGGGCATGATCAACTTCAACCGCATTATTTCCGATGCCTTGATGCAAGTGCTGCCGGATGCCGACCAGCACCGCCGGCAGGTACTCCGTATGGTGACTTCCGGCGAGCGTTTTGCCCTGCGGGATATGGTGATTGACGATCCGTCCATCATCGGCCAGACCCGGCGGCTGAATCTATTAACCGATGCCAACGTCGATGTTTGGTTAAAAGGCAACATCGATCGCAGTTTGCCGGATCATCAGCAGCAGCTGTCACCTATTGTCCGGCAGTGGGCTGATGAGCTCTATGCCTCGGGTGTGATTCAAAACCGTTTCAGCTTTGCCCTTTTTATGAACCCGGACTCGCGCAGCTCACTGGCCTCAGCTGGCTTGGCTGGTGCCTTTATGGGCTCGCTTTTTATGATGCTGATTGTGATGCTGCTGGCCGTTCCAATGGGTGTGGCCGCAGCCATCTACCTGGAAGAGTTTGCCCCACGTAACAAAATCACCGATTTGGTGGAGGTGAACATCAACAACCTGGCGGCGGTGCCTTCCATCGTTTTTGGTTTGCTGGGGGCTTCGGTCTTTATCGGCTGGTTTAATTTGCCAATGTCAGCACCTGTGGTGGGTGGTTTGGTGCTGTCGCTGATGACATTGCCGACGGTGATTATTGCCACCCGCTCAACGCTAAAAGCCATTCCGCCTTCGATCCGCCAGGCAGCGCTTGGCCTGGGTGCGTCCAAGATGCAGACCATTTTCCATCATGTGCTGCCGCTGGCCATTCCTGGCATTCTAACAGCATCCATCCTTGGGGTTGCCCAGGCTCTGGGAGAAGCGGCACCGCTGCTGCTGATTGGCATGAAGTCCTTCGTGGCCAGTGTGCCGGCTACTCCTTTTGAGCAGTCAACCGCCTTGCCGGTACAGATTTTCCTCTGGCAGGGCAACGAGTTGCGTAACTTTTTTGAAGCCCGTACTTCAGCCGCCATTATCGTGCTGCTGACCATGATGATCAGTTTGAATGGCCTGGCCATCTGGCTGCGGAAAAAATTTGAACGGCGGTGGTAACTATGACACGCGATATAACAGATCAACGCAATGCAAGCGTACTTACAGAACAACCGAACTTAACAGCAGGCCTGGCGATGAATGCACAAACTGAATTGAAGATGAAAGCCCGCGATGTCAAAGTCTTTTATGGCGCGAGCGAAGCCATCAAAGGCATCGACATGGATGTTGCGAAAAACGAGGTATTGGCCTTTATCGGCCCATCCGGCTGCGGCAAGTCGACCTTTTTGCGCTGCCTGAACCGGATGAACGACACCATCGACAGCTGCCGGGTGACCGGCCTGATTGAACTGGATGGCCAGAACATGTACGACCCACGACTGGACGTGGTGCAGCTGCGTGCTCAGGTTGGCATGGTGTTTCAAAAGCCAAACCCTTTTCCAAAATCGATTTACGACAACATCGCCTATGGACCGAAATTGCATGGTCTGGCGAGCAAAAAATCGGATCTGGATGACATCGTCGAGTCCAGCCTGCGTAAAGCCGGCCTGTGGAACGAAGTAAAAGACCGATTAGCGCAGCCGGGTACCGGTTTGTCCGGGGGGCAGCAACAGCGCCTGTGCATTGCCCGTACTATAGCGGTTAGCCCCGAGGTGATTTTGATGGATGAGCCCTGCTCTGCACTGGATCCAATCGCCACTTCGATTATTGAAGAGCTGATTGATGAGCTGAAAACCAACTTCACCATCGTGATGGTCACGCACAACATGCAGCAGGCGGCCCGGGTCTCGGATCGCACCGCCTTTTTCCATCTGGGGGAGCTGGTGGAAGTAGGGCCGACCAACGAGGTCTTTACCAACCCGCAAAACAAGCGAACCGAAGACTACATTACCGGCCGTTACGGCTAAACAGGCGGGATCAGAGGACATTGATGATGAATAAAATTACCGGACATTACTCCCAGTCGTACGACGATGAATTAAACGAAGCGGTCGACCGCTTGCTTACTATGGGCGCCTTGGTTGAGCAACAGCTCCGTGATGCCATCAAAGCTTTTATTAAAGGCGACCGTGACTTGGCACTGGAAGTGATTCAGACTGATCGTACTGTCAATACCCACGAAATTGGTATTGAAGAACATTGCCTGGAAATCATTGCCCGTCGTCAGCCGGCGGCCCGTGATTTGCGTTTAATCGTTGGCGTGCTCAAAAGCATCAACGATGTTGAGCGGATTGGTGATCAGGCCGAGCACATCGCCAAACAGCTGCTGGATGAAGAATGCCAGCGCCCGACTGAAGCACAGCTCGAAGACATTGAAATGATGGGGGATAAGGTACTGCACATGTTGCAGCAATCGCTATCAGCATTTAAAGAAATGGATGCTGCGCTGGCCTTGGCGATACTGAAACAAGATAAGCTGGTCGATCACGACTATGGCCGTATTTTACGTCATAACCTCACCTACATGCTGGAAGATACGCGCCAAATTACCCGTGGCCTGCATCTGATCTGGGTGGCTAGGGCGCTGGAGCGGATTGGTGATCATGCGCAGAATATTTGCGAATTCAGCATCTTTATTGCTAAAGGGCAGAACGTCAGCCATCTGACCGAAGAAGAAGTAGAAGCTGTGGTCGATAAAGGCCGTAAATAACGGGGCTGCTTTGAATTCTTCCTGCAATAAAAGGGCCTTCGGGCCCTTTTGTCATCAAACTGTCATTGAAAAGACATTTTAGTGTCATCTCCTGCTTTGATAATAACGCCAGCAAACACAAGTCGACATCCATAATAAGGTCTGGAGAGTTCCGAATGAAAACCATCAAAACATCTTTACTTGCCGCTGCTGTTGTCTCTGCATGTGCAGTGCCAGCGTTGGCAAATGACATCAATGTAAAAGTATCAGGTCGTGCCCATCTGTCGGTAGATCACCTGAACGATGGCGTGGACAGTGGTTTGAATCTGTCCAGCAACTCCAGTCGTCTGCGTTTTGCTGCCAGCACTGAAGTGGCAGAAGGCTTAACTGCAGTCATGCAACTGGAACAAAACATTCGTTACGACCAAAGCGGTGGCAGCTTTGCGACCCGCGATTCATTCCTTGGCTTGCGTGGTGACTTTGGTTTGGTGCGGATGGGTTTCTTCGATACGCCATTAAAAGCCATTCGCAGCCGCACCGATATGTTTGGTGATCGTGTTGGTGATGCCCGTAACATCACCAGTGGCCCTGGCATGAGCTTTGATAACCGGTACCGCAACGGTATTCACTACCGCAGCCCGGCGATGAATGGTTTTACTTTTGATTTTCAGTACACGCCGCACAATGCAGAGAATGCTACTGTCGATAACGACCGTGAGTCATACAGCACCTCATTCACTTACAATGCCAATGGCCTGTACGCTGCCATTGCCTATGAAACCTATGAAAATGCCGCTGGTGATGATCCAAATGCCTTGCGTCTGGGTGTCAGCTACGATGTGAGCAAGCAATTGAAAGTTGCCGCTTTGTACCAAAATGCCAGCAACCTGGTGGGTGGTGACCGCACTGTGTGGGGCATCGGTGCCAGCTACAAAATCGAAGATTACACCCTGCGTGGTCAGTTCTATCAGGCCGGTAAAAACGACCTGACGGACTCTGGTGCCAGCATGTTGGCCATTGGTGTAGATCGCAACTTTGGTCGCGCTCTGACCATGTATGCGGTCTATGGCCTGACTTCAAACGACGATGCTGCAGCTTTCACTATCGCCAGTGGTGGCCGTGATACCCGTTTACCAGCTCTGGCTGGTGAGAACAGCTCAGGTTTTTCCCTGGGCCTGATTTACAACTTCTAATCCTGCTGTTTCCTGTTACCCTGGATTTAGCCCTCCTTACCGGAGGGCTTTTTTTATGCAGCTGCATTTATGTTGCTGGAAATGTATATTTTTTGTTTGGTTTTGTTTTTTCATAAATCTGTCATAATGAAAGAAGATAATATACATACTCAGGAACTTAGCAGGTGGGAAAGAGTATGTCACGTAGAGTACTGGTGGTGGAAGATGAAGCCCCGATTCGGGATATGTTGTGTTTTGTGCTGGAGCAAAATGGCTACCAGACATCAACAGCTGAAGATGTTGATCAGGCTCTGGAATCACTGATTGAGCCATACCCTGATTTGGTGCTGTTGGACTGGATGTTGCCAGGGGGCAGCGGCATTCAGATTGCCAAAAAAATGAAACAACACGAACTGACCCGGCAAATTCCTATCATTATGATCACCGCCCGCGGTGAGGAAGAAGACAAAGTCAAAGGCCTGGAAGTTGGCGCTGATGATTATGTCACCAAACCGTTCTCGCCCAAGGAGCTGATGGCCCGCATTAAAGCGGTGATCCGCCGGGTATCGCCCACCAGTTTGGATGATGTGATTGAAGTACAAGGCTTAAAGCTGGATCCGGTATCGCACCGGGTCAGTGCCAAAGAAGAAGCGCTGGATATGGGCCCAACCGAGTTTCGTTTGTTGCATTTCTTTATGACGCATCCGGAGCGGGTGTACAGCCGCGAGCAACTGCTGGATCATGTCTGGGGCACCAATGTGTATGTGGAAGATCGCACCGTGGATGTGCATATCCGCCGCTTACGGAAAGCCATTTCACCGGCCGGTCATGATCGTTTGATCCAGACGGTACGCGGCTCCGGTTATCGTTTTTCCCTGAAATAAGGCAGGTTAGCAGCAAGCATGCGCCTTTTATTATCCAAACGAGCGATCCTGTTCCGGCTCGCTTGCTTATTTTCTTTCGCTGCCCTGCTTGGTAGCATCTGGGGGCGTGCTACTGAAGGCATGCTGCTGGCTGCATTGATGCTGTTGCTCTGGCATTACAAACATTTATTTATGATGGATCGCTGGCTTTGGCGTGACCGCAAGCTGACCCCTCCCGATGGCTGGTGGAGCTGGCAGCAAATTTTTGATGGCGTCTATTACCAGCAGCGTAAATCCAGGCGCAAACAAAAAGAGTTGCAAGAGCGGATCCGTCGCTTTCGGGATGGGGCTGAAGCTTTGCCGGAAGCCATTGTCGTGCTCAGTGATGAGTGGAGCATCGTCTGGTGCAATAAACTGGCGCAACTATTGATTGGTTTACGCTGGCCACAGGATGAAGGTCAACGCATTGACAACCTGGTGCGGCATCCCGAGTTCCAAAAGTACTTGCATCGGCAAGATTTTAAAGAGGCTCTGGTATTAACCGCGCATCACCCTGAAGAGTTGGTGCTGGAGTTTCGTTTTGTGCCTTATGGCGAGCATCAGTTTTTGTTGATCGTGCGGGATATCACGCAACTTAAGCAGTTGGAGCAAATTCGCAAAGACTTCGTCGCCAACGTATCGCATGAGCTCAGAACGCCATTGACTGTGGTGCAAGGCTATCTGGAAATGTTGGAACCAGGTCAGTTGCCGGATGAAGCCATGTGGCAGAAAATCCACCCGGTGATGTTGGATCAGACGCTGCGGATGCAGGCACTGGTGCAGCAGTTGCTGGCTTTATCGCGCATTGAAGCATCAGGGCCTGTACAGCATGATCGTATTGTACAGGTTCCTGGGTTGTTGCATTACCTCGAGCAGGAAGCGCAATCGCTGAACCGGGATAAAAATCATCAGATCAGCTTTCTGATTGATGAGCAACTGCTGGTAAAGGGCAGTGAGGATGAGCTGCGCAGTGCTTTTTCAAACTTGATCAGCAATGCGATTAAATACACGCAACCTGGCGGTGAGATCAAAGTTAGCTGGCAACGCCAGCACACCAAGGCGGTATTCTCGGTCAATGACAATGGAGAAGGCATAGCGCCAAAACATGTGAAACGGCTGACGGAACGTTTTTACCGGGTCGACCAGGCCCGAAGTCGTGCTACCGGGGGCAGTGGCTTAGGGCTGGCCATTGTGAAGCATGTACTGTCGCGTCATAACAGCCGCTTGCTTATTTTCAGTGAGCCAGGTGCTGGCAGCAGTTTTTCTTTCAGTTTGGCGGCAGAGAATGCACTTAGCCCAGACCAAGCTGCCGGTAAGTTGCAATGATCTGTTCACGGCGAAAACAATCCAGGCTGTGATCATTGACCATGCCGCACGCCTGCATATGGGCGTAGATGGTGGTGGAACCGACAAATTTAAAACCACGTTGCTTTAAATCTTTGCTAAAGGCATCGGATGCTTTGCTGGTGGCGCGGTAATCTGCCGGGCCACGAATGGCATTGACAATAGGGCGACCATCGACAAAACGCCACTGATAAGCCGCAAAGCTGCCAAATTCTTGCTGAATGGCCAAAAAACAGCGGGCATTGTTGACGGCTGCTTCCACTTTCAGCCGGTTACGGATAATGCCGGGGTCTTGCAGCAGTCGTTCAATCTGGTGTTGGCTGAAGCGAGCCACCTGCTGCGCATCAAAGTTTGCCAAGACGGTGCGGTAGTGCGGCCGCTTTTTCAGTACCGTGTACCAGCTCAGGCCAGCCTGGGCAGCTTCCAACGTTAAAAACTCAAACAGTTTGTCATCATCCAGCAGCGGTACGCCCCACTCGGTATCGTGGTAGGCAACATAATCGGCTTTGCTGGTATCCAGCCAGGGGCAGCGACACAGTTCTGTCATGGCATCACTCCGGGCAGTTCAAAGGTAGGGTGAGCGTAAAGCCGACTTTGCTAAGCCAGTCGGACTCCTGCTGCAGATCCGCTTGCAGCAGCGGTTGCTGTGCCAGCCAGTCGGTTGGCAAGGTTAGTGTCAGGCCGCACTCGCTGGCCTGGATTTCAGGTTCCGGCAACCAGTCATCCAGTCGTTTCTGATTCAGCAGCACCGACAAGCGCAACAACACCAGTAATCGTAACAGTTGATGCGAAGGGAAAAGATACAGCTGCGGCAGGCTGAAGCCTTTCAGCTTACGGCGGTGAAAGCGCACCAAAAAGGCCAGCACTTGCTGTTGTTCCTGATTAAAACCCGGCAGGTTGGCATGCTGCAGAATATAAGCAGAATGCTTCTGAATGCCGGAGGAGTTAATCTGCAAGCCAATTTCCACCACCTGACAGGCCCAGAGCAAGAGTCGTATTTCTGTGCTGGCTAACTGCCAGTCGGTCTGGCAATGACTGATCAGTTGCCGGGCAGTGCGCTCCAGTCGTTGGCAATGGCTGTCGTCTACCTGATAACGTCGTTGCAAACTGCTGATGGTATTTTGGCGGATATCCTGCTCATAACGACACTCACGCATTTCATTCAGCACCCCTTCGCGCAGCGCAGCATCGCAATAGTGCATCTCGCGGATATCCAGCATCTGAAAAGCGGCAATGGCAATACTCAGGGCCGGTGCCAGCAATTGGCGGCGGTCATCACTCAAACCTGCCAACTGCAGATGAGAGGTGTGGCCGGAGCTTTGCAGTAATTGCTGCAGTTGCAGCAAGTCGGGCAGGCGCAGTACCCCATCGGTTTGCAGCTGTTGCTGCAAAATATCACGCAGCACTTTGACCGAGCCTGAGGTGCCCAACGCCTGTTGCCAGCCGGTTTTCTTAAAGCCACTGGCCACGGACTCCAGTTCCTGCTCTGCTTGTACTATAGCGCGGGCAAAACGTTTGGCACTGAGTTTGCCGCCGGCAAAAAACTCAGCGCCAAAGCTGACACACCCCATATTACGACTGCTAAGCCGCAGTACCTCGAAACCTTCACCAAGGGCAAATTCGGTGCTGCCACCGCCAATATCCATCACCAGCCGGCGATTGCTGGCATGCTCGAAATGCGCCACCCCCTGATAGATGTAGCGCGCTTCTTCCTGGCCGGAAATAATTTCAATCGGGTAGGGGAAAAAGCGGTTGGCGCGGCGCAGAAAAGTCTGGCTGTTTCTGGCACGGCGTAAGGTGAAGGTGGCAATCACCCGAACGGCCTCAGGCGCAATGCCGGACAAGGTATCGGCAAACTGGCGCAGCACGCTCAGGCCTCGCTCCATGGCGGCTTCGCTCAGGATCAGCTCGCTGGTTAGGCCTTCCGCCAGCTGGACTTTTTGTTTTTCACGGTGCAGCAATTGCAGGTCGCCATCAATCTCCCGGGCGATCACCAGGTGAAAACTGTTCGAACCCAGATCGACCGCGGCCATCAGGTTGGGTTCAGATGGAAAATAGGTAGTTGCTTGGCTCAATCGGGTGTCCTTGCTGGCACATCGTGCTGCAGCGCTGCCAGATAGTCGTAGGTGGCTTGCTGCGAGCGGATATTGCGCTTATTGCCACGCTTCACGTAGCTGTTACTCTGGCTGGCATCCAGCAGCCGACCTTTGACGTTATCTTTGAGCTGGATGTGCAGGATGTCAAGGATTTGCTGCTTTAAGCGTAAATCGTATATGGGCACGCCCACTTCGACTCTGTGGTCAATGTTGCGGGTCATCCAATCGGCCGAAGAAATATAGACCTCGGTCTCGCCACCATTATGAAACACATACACCCGACTGTGCTCGAGGTAGCGGTCCAGCACGCTGACCACCTTGATGTTCTGACTCAGCCCTGGCACACCGGGGATCAGCGAGCACATGCCACGAATGATCATGCGGATTTTTACCCCGGCCTGACTGGCCTGATACAGCAGGGCGATGATGTCTTTATCCACCAGATTGTTTATTTTGAGGATGATTTCGGCTTTACGGCCCGTGGTAGCAAAACCGATTTCCCGTTGGATCAGCGCAATTAAACGCGGCCGGCTCCATGTCGGAGAGACAATCAGATGATTGAACTGATAGGCCCGGTAACTGTATTCGATAAACTCGAACACCTGATCGACTTCCGCGGTAATGTCTGGCTGGCAGGTGAATAAGCTCATATCGGTGTAAATGCGGGCGGTTTTTTCATTGAAGTTGCCGGTGCCAATGTGGGCATAGCGTACCGGTTTGCCGCGTTCGAGCCGGGTAATTAAACACAGCTTGGAGTGAATTTTCAACGTGGTGAGTCCGAACACCACATGGATACCGGCCTCGGTCATCTTGCGTGACCAGTTGATGTTGTTTTCTTCATCGAAGCGTGCTTTGAGCTCCACCACCACAATAACCTTTTTGCCATTACGCACCGCATCGACCAGCGAACTAATCACCCGTGAGTTTTTGGCGACCCGGTACATGGTCAGCTTGATGCTGCTGACTTTGGGATCAAAGGAAGCCTGGCGGATCCACTCGGTAAAATAGCCAAAATCCTGATAAGGGTAATGCAGTAAAATATCACTGGTGCGAATGGCATCAAAGCTGGTGGCGTACTGTTCAAACTCTTGGCTCGGCAAAGGCGGCTGGGTAGCAAATTCCAGGCTGTGGTGGCCCATATTCGGAAAACTGATAAAGTCTTTAAAATTGCGGTAGCGCCCGCCGGCAATTAACGAGTCCATTGAACTGGTACCTAGTTGCTTGCGAAGTACTTTGAGCATGGCTTCCGGCATATCTTTGTCGTACACCAACCGTACCGGCTCGGATTTTAAGCGTTGCCGGATGCCCTTGGACATTTTGTCCAGCAAGCTTTGATCCAGCGTATCACTGATGTTGTATTCCGCGTCCCGGGTCATTTTCAGCGAATAGCCCTGGATCTGCTCAAACTCGAAAAAGCCACTGAATAAGTCGGCCAGGCACAGCAATAAAATATCATCCAGTAGCATCAACTGGCGGCGGTAATGGCCATTCTTCTTGCGGGTATTCAGTTCCAGTGGCAGCTCAACAAAGCGGGACAGCTCCTGAGTAGGCACTTCGACAATGGCGTATTCGGGCTTGCCCTGGCCACTCATTTCGACAAACAGATAGGTGGTATTGTCCTCCAGCGCGCGGGCCAGTCGCTGTTCCTCATTGCTAAGGATAATCGGCGAGATATGCTTTTTTACTTCGCTGCGAAAGTAATTGCGCAGCCAGTCGATTTGCGGTTCGGTCAGGCGGCTGTGATCAATCAGCTCGATGCTGTGCTTGCGCAGCTCCAGCTGAATATCTTTGTAGATTTGGTTGAATTGCTCACCCTGCTCAATGACTTTTTGCTGAATGTCCTGCAGCAGTTGTTCGGCATCTTCATCCGGACTGGCCTGGTACTTTTTAAGCAGGATACGCCGTTTGACATCAGCGACCCGTACCCGGAAGAATTCATCCATATTGTTGGAGTAAATCCCCAAAAAGCGCAGTCGTTCAATGGCCGGGTTGCGGGTGTCGGCGGCTTCCTGCAGCACCCGGCCGTTAAACGACAGCCAGCTGAGTTCACGTGGGATCATCGGGACGTGCGGTATTTCAGATAAAGTATGATGAGTATCCATAGCGGGGCTCCTGACAGCTATGGCACTACTCTATGGCAGTTTTATGACAATTGGATGAAGCGGCCAGAGGCCGCTGTAAAAATAAGTGCCCAGCTGGGCACTAGGCAGGACTAGCATTATTAGCTGGCTACTTCCACATCTACCACCACATCGGTGGCGATGGCTTCCAGCGCAGCAATGACTTCGTCCCTACTTAAACCAGGCGCCAGCTCGACGGTCGCAATGGCATTGAATAAGGGCGAGCCCCAATTCGGTGCACTTTGCTTGGAGCTTTCAAAGTGGATGATGTTGGTGCCCTTGTGCTTAATGACTGAAGACAGCTCGCGCACGATGCCGGGGCGATCATTGCCGGTAATGACGAACTTCAGTAATTGCTGATTTTGACCAGCGCTGTCAATGCCATGGTGGATATGAATGTCCAGATCGGAAATGGCTTGCAATGCCTCTGTTAATTCGGCCAGGTCAGTGTCAGCTACCTCCAGTTGAACAATGCCGGCAAAGTAACCCGCCAGGTGGCTGAGATTACTGGCCATCCAGTTGCCATTGTGTTGATTGACCACGGTAGCCAGTTGTTCTACCAGGCCGGATTTATCGCGTCCTATGACGGTCAGGACCAACTGCTTCATAGCGATTCCTTTTATTAGCGTCAGTATGGGGATGATTGTAGTCGTTGTATTAGTTATTAGGAACATGGTTCCGTGACCTAAGTGTAGACCTGTCACGAAAATATAAAAGTCAGCTCCGAGATTTTTTTGTTCTAGTCGATGCGCTTTGGTAGTGATGCACGCCAGAGCTTACAAAATCAGTAGCATAAAGGTCAACAAGGCTAGGTATCAGTGCTACTATAGCAACATGACCCTAACAGCGCTGCTGTGTTTGAGATGGGGGCCTTTGGCAGCCAGGTCCAGCTCGGGAGATAACGGTATTTGAACCAGCATATCGGGAGCATGCTCCTTGCTCATTGTTTAGTCGCTGTGCTTTGCTTTGTTCTGTTTCCGGCTGTTGCTGATGATGGCGTGGCAGCACCCGTTCAGGCAGGGCGGCTTTCTGGTAATCTGAGCTCTACCGGCTCGGACAGTCTGAACAGTTTGATGCAAGCCTGGTCGCTTCAGTTTATGCAGCACCACCCAGAGCTGAATGTACAAATTCAGGCCAGTGGCTCGGCTACGGCTGCGGTGGCTTTAACGGAGTCGACGGCCAATCTTGGCCCGATGAGTCGGCCCATGACCCACACCGAGCGTCTTCGCTTTGAGCGGATGCATGGCTACCCGCCCCTGGAAATACCCGTCGCATTGGAAACTCTGGCAGTCTATGTGCATCGCAACAATCCACTTAACGCCATAAAAATGAATGACTTGGAGTCGCTGTTTTCAGTTGAACCTCAGTGTCGGTCAGTAAGGCGCATCAGTCGCTGGGCTGAGCTAGGGGTTGCCCCACCGCTCGGTCAACGCCGTATTAGCTTGTTTGGGCGCAATTCTGCGTCCGGTACCTATGGCTTTTTAAAACAACAACTGCTCTGTCATGGCGATTTCAAGCCGGAGGTGCATGAGTTACCCGGTGCTGCAGCTGTCATTCAGGCCGTAGCCCTGGCGGAAAATGGCATCGGTATTGCCGGAGCCCGTCACCAGAGTTCTGCAGTGAAAGCGTTGCAGCTGTTGCGGCAGGATCAACAGCCGATGACTTTGCAGCGAACTTTGTTCATTTATCTGAATGCGCATCCGGTGATGGGGCTTGGCGCTACCGAGCTCGCTTTTATGCAGCTGGTGTTATCCGATACCGGACAGCAACTGGCAGAGCAACATGGCTTCGAACCCATTCCACTTGAAACCCGGCTTGGCTTGTTGCAACGATTGAAGGAGTTGGTGCATGTGGACTAGAAAGAGTCGTGATTGCATCAGCCGCCTAGCAGTCACTTTGGTTGGCTACAGTGTATTATTGGCCTTTGCTATGATCTTTATTTTTTTACTCTGGCAGGTGTGGCCATTGTTTCAGCCAGCAAAAATCAGTGCCCAGCCTGGGTCATCAGCATCGGGAGCAATGTCCTTCAGCTATTCAATCGATGGCGAAAGCAGCACGCCTGATAGCAGTTCGCTGTGGCTGGACAATGGATGGGATGAGCGGGTACTGCTGCAGGCCGATGGATATTTTCGCTGGTATCTTCGGGTGGGTGATGACTGGCAGCTCCAGCTGCAGGGCAAGTTGGGGCTTACCAGTTGGCAAGCCGCTACCATGTTAACAGGCAGCCGTACTTTGTTGGTGGCGGATCAGTATGCACAGGTGCATTCCTGGTTTCGCTTGCATCAGGAGTTGATCGCCCGGCCAGGGATTGCTCTGCGCCAGGCCGAATTGCGGGCTCTGATCCCTGTGTCGGCCGATAGTTTTTTTAGTCTGCATCCGGGGCACTTGCATTGGTATCATGCAACAACCGGTACACGCCTTGCAGAGTTGCGGCTGCCAGCGACACCCTTGCAGCACCTTCATTTGAGTGAAGATCGCCAACGAATGCGACTTGACTGGGCCTCAGGGCACAGCAAGGCGTACCAGCTACAATGGCAGCACCCGGCGGTAGCAGGGGGGCAATTGTGGTCTGCAGTGCATTACGAAGGCCGGCGTGAAGCTGCTTATGTCTGGCAAACCGCTGCTGCAGCGGATGATAGCAATCCGCGTTTATCGCTGGTGCCGCTTACTTCAGGGACTTTAAAGGCTGCTGGCTATGCCATGTTGTTTGCGACCCCTTTGGCGATACTGGCTGCGGTGTTTACGGCCTTTTATCTGCCGGAGCGCTGGCGTTACCGAACCCGGGCCACCATGGAAATGCTGGAGTCCATGCCAACGGTGATCCTGGGTTTTATTGCGGCTTTTTTGTTGGCGCCCTGGCTGGAGCAACAATTGATGTTGTTTTTTGTGTTGCTGGTGCTGGTTCCATCAGTGCTGGTGCTGTGCAGTGGACTCTGGTTTCACTGGCGACAGCGGCAACAACAACAAGCCGAACAGCCAGGCGCTCTGTTGGTGCTGTCGCTGGTAGCGAGTATTTTGATGGCTTTTATGCTGGCTCCTGCGCTGGAGCACGCCTGGTTCGATGGCAGCTTGCTGCTCTGGCTGGCCAGTCAGGGTATGGATTATCAGCAACGTAATGCTTTGATTATCGGCATGGCGATGGGGTTGGCAGTGATCCCCTGCATTTTTAGCTTGACGGAAGAAGTGGTCTCTCAGGTGCCTTCTTCGCTGACACAAGGAGTGCTGGCACTTGGAGCCAGCCGTTGGCAGACATTAAGTAGTATGGTATTGCCGGTGGCCGCACCGGGTATTCTGGCAGCCGTGTTGCTTGGGCTCGGCCGGGCGCTCGGAGAAACCATGATTTTAATCATGGCAACGGGCAATACACCATTGCTTGGCTTTGATCCTTTTGAAGGTATGCGCACCCTGACGGCCAGTTTGGCCCTGGAAATACCAGAGGCAGCAGTAGGCTCCAGCCACTTGAAAGTCCTGCTGCTGGCAGCCTTGCTGTTGCTGGTGTTAACCTTTTTGGTCAATACACTGGTTTCCGTGCTCAGGCAGCGGATCCGGCAGCGTTATCAACAACTGTAGGAGTTTCAATGCGGCAATGGTGGCAACAAGGCAGCCCCTGGGTATGGCTCAGTGCCTCAGCACTGTTGTTGTGCCTTGCTCTCTTTATGGCGTTGCTGGGCTTGATTGCCGTCAAAGGCATGCAGCACTTTTGGCCGGCGCCCCTGGTTCAATTCCAGTTGACCGAGCAGAGTAAGCCACAGCCTGGCCGGTTGGTACGCCAGGTCTCGGACCGCACTGAGGCGATGACAAGATCGCTCTGGCTGGTAGACCGCGGTGATGGGCTGACAAATCAGACGAATGCTGAGCTGGGACGTTATCTGCTGCTGGAGTCGTACCAGCTGTTGCCTGAGCGGCCATTGGGGGCTGTGTTGGTGCAGTTGCAGGATGGCCGCACACTTTATGGCTCACAACTGCAAAGCGCATCAGAGACAAACGGGCTCTGGCTGGAGCTGAGTTCGGCACCGCCAGTGCTGCTGACAGCGGCAGATATCCGGGCATATTGGTTGCCCAATCAGCTGAGTTGGTGGCAACGAGGCGCGATTTTTTGGCAGGAATGGCGTCACTTTTTGACGGCATCGCCCAGTAAAAACCAAAGTGCCGGTGGTATTTTTCCGGCTATTTTTGGTACTTTAGTGATGGTGTTGCTGATGGCGGTGCTGGTGACACCTTTCGGTATTTTAGCGGCTATTTATCTGCATGAGTACGCGCCGAAAAACTGGCTTACTCAGCTTATTCGTACCAGTGTGTACAATCTTGCTGGCATTCCATCCGTGGTGATGGGGGTTTTTGGGCTGGCCTTTTTTGTCTATGTGCTGGGCGGCAGCCTGGATCGTTTGCTTTTCGCCGAGCAGTTACCGGCACCAACATTTGGCACCCCCGGATTGTTTTGGGCTGCCTTAACGCTGGCCCTGCTAACCTTGCCAGTGGTGATTGTTGCGACCGAGGAGGGGCTTAGCCGCTTGCCCCAGGCTCAGCGTTTGGGCAGCTTTGCACTTGGTGCCACGCAGGCCGAAACGATTTGGAAAGTGGTGGTGCCTCAGGCTGCCCCAGCCATGTTAACAGGGCTGATTCTGGCCATAGCGCGCGCTGCTGGCGAGGTCGCTCCGCTGATGCTGGTGGGGGTGGTGAAGTCAGCGCCACAATTGCCAGTCGATATGCAGTTTCCGTTTATTCATTTAGAGCGAAAGTTCATGCACCTGGGGTATCATTTGTACGATGTTGGCTTTCAAAGCCCGGATGCCGAAGTCGCCATGTCGCTGGTCTATGCCATTGGCCTGGTCTTGCTGACGCTGATTTTGTTGCTGAACCTTAGTGCGTTTTTTTTGCGCCAGCGCTTACGCCGTAAGTACCGGTTAATTGATTAGAGTGACCATGCAGACCAAACTAGCCATTCGCGATTTTTCTTTGTGGTTTCAGCATCAGCAGGTGTTGGATGCCATTGGTTTGACTATCCCGGCCAATCAGGTCACGGCCTTGATTGGCCCGTCTGGTTGCGGCAAGTCCAGCCTGCTGAGAGCAATGAACCGGATGAACGAGTTGATGCTCGACTGCCGCAGTCAGGGGCAGGTGTTGTTGGATGGCCAAAACATCTACCAGCCCGAAACCGATGTTGCACGTTTGCGCTGTCGGGTCGGCATGGTGTTTCAAAAACCCAACCCTTTTCCCAAGTCGGTCTACGACAATGTCGCTTTTGGCTTGCGCTTGCAAGGCCAGCGCAGCCGCAGGCGTCTTGATGAGCAGGTCGAGTCGGCTTTGAAACAGGTCGGGCTTTGGAGTGAAGTCAAAAGCCGCCTGCACCAGAATGCCCTCACGCTATCGACCGGCCAGCAGCAGCGACTGGTGATCGCCAGAGCCATTGCATTGCAGCCCGAGGTGCTGCTACTGGATGAACCGGCATCGGCACTGGACCCGATTTCAACCTTAAAGGTTGAAGAGCTGATCTATGAGCTAAAAGCCGCCTATACTGTGGTCATTGTCACGCACAATATGCAACAGGCGGCGCGGATCTCTGATTACACCGCTTTTTTGAATCAGGGACGCCTGGTGGAATGGGCCGAAACCCATACCATCTTTACTCAGCCCGCTTCGCAGCAAACCGAAGATTACATTACCGGCCGTTTTGGCTAAGGAACAGTGATGGATACCTTGCATTTATCCCGCCATATTTCCAGTCAGTTCAATGAGGAAATTGAGCAAATCCGTAATCATGTGATGGCGATGGGCGGGCTGGTCGAGCAGCAGCTGCATCATGCTTTGCAAGCCATCGCGAATTCGGATACGGACAAAGCCCAGCAGGTGATTGACAATGATCGCAAGGTCAATGACTGGGAGCTGACGATCGACAATGAATGCACCCGCATTATCGCCAGGCGTCAGCCGGCGGCCAGTGATCTGCGGTTGGTGATGACCATTTTAAAAACCATTGCCGATTTGGAGCGGATTGGCGATGAAACCCGCCGTATCGCCATGGTTGCGCTGGAGTCCTTTAATACGGAGCAACAAGATTTACTGGTCAACTTGGACAATCTGGGGCGTCATGTCTGGCAAATGCTGCATGATGTACTGGATGCTTATGCCAGGATGGATGTCGAAGCTGCTTTGACTGTCTACAAAGAAGACAAACGGGTGGATAGGGAGTACGAGGCCATTACCCGTCAATTGATGACTTACATGATTGAAGATCCACGCTCAATTCCTAAGGTGATGAATGTGCTCTGGTCGGCACGGTCACTGGAGCGCATTGGCGATCGGTGCAAAAACCTGTCGGAATACATCATCTATCTGGTGAAAGGAAAAGTGGTGCGGCATAGTGATGAGTCGGAGTTAGAGCGCAATGCCCGCAGCTGACAGATATGTCGTTTATAGTCATAAAAACGAAATATTTCATTTTTTATTGCGCTGGTTCGCAGCTATAATGCCGACTGAATTGCACCAATGCATAAAATATGTCCGATTTTAAAAGCAGACAGCTTTTAAAGCGGCCTATTCAGGGCAAAAACGCATGAGCTATACATTGTTTGATTTTCTCCAGTTGATTGGTTCGCTGGGGATTTTTATTTTTGGCATGAAGATTTTCAGCGAAGGCCTGCAGAAAATAGCAGGACACCGGCTGAAAGGCATCTTAAGCGGCATGACCCGCAATCGTTTAACTGGTGTGCTTACCGGCTTTGGCACCACCGCCATTACCCAATCATCCACCACTACCACTGTGATGGCGGTGAGTTTCGTCAATGCCGGCTTGCTGACCTTTGTGCAATCGACGGGCGTGATTATGGGAGCCAATATTGGCACCACCATCACTGCCTGGATGGTGGCCTTGTTTGGCTTTAAGTTTCAGATCACCCCGATCGCGGTTGCCGTTATCGGGGTATTTTTTGCCTTCCTGTTTTCCAACAACAGCCGGCTGCGCAATATCGCCGAGGCCATGGTTGGTTTTGGTATCCTGTTTATTGGTTTGGAGTTTATCAAAGGCGCTGTGCCGGATATTCGCGCCAACCCTGAGATGTTTGCCTTTTTGGATGCCTTTACCGAGTACGGCTATTTATCGCTGCTGCTGTTTGTTTTCGCCGGCACGGTGTTAACCTTACTAACCCAATCGTCCTCGGCAGCAACCGCCATTACCCTGGTGATGCTGTTTGAAGGCTGGATCTCTTTCCCGATTGCTGCAGCCATGATCTTAGGTGAAAACATTGGTACTACCGTGACCGCCAATATTGCGGCTCTGGTAGGCAACGTGCATGCCAAACGAGCCGCCCGTTTTCACTTCTTCTTTAATATTGTCGGGGTGATCTGGATGATGGTCATCATCTTCCCGATGCTCAGCCTGATGGATACCGTGGTGCAGTATTTTACCGGCAATCCGGTGTCTGTTATGGCAGGGACGCAGGAGGCACGGGCCAATGCCACCCTGGCTTTGTCCTTGTTTCACACCACTTTTAATGTACTGAACGTGGTGCTGTTGTTTGCTTTTGTGCCTTATCTGATCCGTTTTGTCGAGTTTATCCAGCCGGATCGCGGTGGCGAGGACGAGGAGTTCCATTTGCGTTACATCAGTGCTGGCGTGATGACGTCGCCGGGGCTGTCGGTGGCGCAAGCACAAAAGGAAATTCAACAGTTTGCCGGTGTGGTGGAAAAAATGCATGAGTCGGTGACCGAGCTGCTGTTTGAGCCTGGCAACAACCGCGAAAAACTGATGGAAAAAATCCAGAAATACGAGGATGCGACCGATCAACTGGAAGTAGAAATTTCCGACTATCTGGTGCGGGTCAGTGAGCACACCAACCTGGAACATTGGATGACAGAGCGCATTCGCTTTATGCAAACCATGATCAACGATATGGAGCGGATTGCCGATATTTATTATCAGGTGTCAAAACTGTCCGAGCGGATGGTGGAAACCGAATCGACCTGGCCAGAGGTCGCAAGCACCGAAATGGCCGCAATGATGACGGCGCTGCACCATGCTATTATTGCTATGAAAGACAATGTAGCGAAAGAGCCAGCGGCCGTAAGCCTGAAAGATGCCATTGCATTAGAAGATAAAATCGACAAGCTGCGTGATGAGTATCGCAACAACCATTACGGCCGTTTGGAAAGTGGTGACTATGCCCCTCGAGCTGGTGTGATCTTTATCGATATGCTGAATCGGTTGGAACGGATTGGCGATCACGTACTGAACGTCAATGAATCGGCATCGGGGCGTCGCTTGAAGGCGATGCGGATTGATGGCCAGGCTCAGGCGCGTAAGCACTAGTCTCTTAGTCGGAAACCACTCCGTTATCGGAATAAAAAGCGCCGCTCATTGAGCGGCGCTTTGCATTTCAGGGAGAAATGGTGTTTTTACTCGTAACGTACTTCCAGTGTCATACCGCTGACCGCACGGAATGCATGCAAACCAATGTGCCAGGTGCCTTCGGCCGGGTTGGTGAAGGTACAGGTTTCATTGTTGCCATTGGTGCCTGGCTTGCAGTCGAACTGCGTTGCTGTGGGTACAGCGCCATGACGCACATGCAAATCGGCATCACCACGGCCACCGGAGATTTCAACCACCAGGCTGGTGGCACCGGCTGGTACATCCACACTGTAGTAACTCCAGGTCCGACGGGCAATGCTGATGTCGTTCACAACATAACCACCTGCATCCGGTACATCCGGCTCATCCGGCACTTCCGGTGCTGTGAAGCTTCCCACCAGGCTAACGCCGCTAAAGGCGGTATAGCCATTGATCATCACATGCCAGGTGCCTTCTTGCGGCGTGGCAAAATCACAGCGCTCTTCGTTGCCAAAGCGGAATGGCCGGCAATCGTAATCGCTGAGGGTTGGCGCTGAGCCAAACTTCACATACAAGTCTGCATCACCGGTGC
The DNA here is from genome assembly GCF_900107845.1 of Alkalimonas amylolytica. GTDB lineage: Bacteria > Pseudomonadota > Gammaproteobacteria > Enterobacterales > Alteromonadaceae > Alkalimonas > Alkalimonas amylolytica. The sequence continues at coordinate 153,555 of NZ_FNRM01000006.1, read as the reverse complement.
CGCCAGACATCACAAAGGCCAAATCGCTGGCATCAGCAGGCAGTTGCATGGTGAAGGACAGTTGCTCTCCGCTGCCACCGGCAAGATCGGTTACCGGAACACCATTTTGCAGCTCAGTGTCTGGCTCTGGATCCGGGTCTACCGGATCATCCGGTAAATCAGCACCTTCACAGCCATTAGCGGTCAAATAATCCACCGCATCTTTGGCCTGTACCAAACCCCAACCATAGGAAGTATCTCGGCCTGGCGCTCCCAGATCTTCCGCGGAGGCGGCCAGCGCAGCACGAATTTCAGCATTGGTACATTGTGGGAAGTGGCTCCATACCAGAGCAGCAACACCTGCAACGTGCGGTGATGCCATCGAGGTACCGCTCATCAGGCCATAATTGCTGGCACCTGAGGTAAAGTTAGCTACATCACCCAGTTGCCCCATCAATACGTTGCCTTCTTCTTGCGACAAACTTACTGCTGGAATGGTGGTCGTCGGGTTGTCACCGACAGTACCACTGAAATTACCCGGTTCGTTGTTGTAGATAATGGCTGCTACACCGCCACCGTCCTGACAGGACTCTACCTTTTGCGCGAAAGAGACTTCACCCCGTTGCATCAGGCAGACTTTACCCACCATATCATCACAGGTGGTTAAACCCAGACCACAGCTGGCAATTTCTGCCGTCATGCTGCCTGAGCCAGCGCCAGAGATAGGGTTTGGATTAAAGGCAACGCCATTGACTGACAGCAGCGACTCAACACCTGTCCCTTCCGGATACGTTGAACGTACGTCAACCCCTGGGCCTGCCAATTCGACCTGCGCATTACGTTGTGAGAAGCCAGCCAGTGTTTTGCTGCTATCCACTGCAGCGACTGAAATGACTGAGTCGTAGGAGGCAGGGTAAGACATGGCGGTGTTGCCGCCGTTACCCGCAGCAGCTACCAACAGCACGCCGGAGTCATAAATACTTTGCAGGGCGTTGCGCTCAGCCACGCTCGAGCCTGCACCACCTAAGCTCATATTTACTACGGTTGAGCCATTTTGAGCACAGACGTTAATGGCATTGACTAATGAGGAGGAGTAACCCCAGCCAGCGGCATTAAAGACTTTCACAATATGCAGTTTGACTTCGCCATTTGGCAGCACACCAACAATACCGACATCATTATTCAAAGCGGCAATGGTACCAGCAACATGAGTACCGTGTGGGCCACCGGCTTCAAACCAGTTACCCGTGCCAGGGTCATTGGTGCCAGTGATGTTGCTGCTCAGGAAATCTTCATGCGGTAGATCCAGGCCGGAGTCAATCACACAGACCGTTTGATTACTGGCAAATTGATCAGACACCTGATCGGCTTGCACCATGGTGTAGCCGTACGGAATATCCTGAGCCATTGGGTAGCGAACCAGGTCTGGTTCAATAAGTTCAATGCGCGGGTCTACTTGCAGACGCTTCAGAACAGCTTCCGGTAACTCAGCAGCGATAGCCCGTTGAGGCCCCAGGATAAGTTTGGTCTTAGCGCCCATCCGCTCCAAAGCACGAGCTGTCACTTGCAGTGCAATCTGCTCATGGCTTTCACCCGGACGAAGAGAAAGGTTTTGTTGCGCCAAATGTTCAGCGCTGTAATGAATGATAAAACGGTTGGAACTTGGCTCTGCGCTTTCTTTTGCTTGTGCTGCCAGTGGGGCAGCTAAAGCCGCAGAAATAGCCAAGGCGACTAAACTGCTCTTGGCTCCAGCCAGAGTAGCAAAGGATTTGGACATGGTTTCACCCTCCCGAGGTGATTATTATGGTTATGGTAGTAGCGCACTTACTGAGAGAAGCAGACAGCAGGACAGACTCAAAACATAGTGGCGACACTGAGTCAATGCAGGTCAGGCTTTATGGCCCATTAACCTTAAACATTGTTGCCTAATTAACTTATAACATCAAAGATTTGGATTCAATCAATAATTTACAGCTGTAATCATAACTAATTATAAATTGCTGTAATTAATCACAATTTAATTGGAAATGGTCAAGAGAAGATGCTTGCTCGCGTGCCTTTATTGGGTAATTGTGTTAACTTTGCGGCGAGGTAAAATGCTGTGCGTTCAGAAATCATGCTGATATACTAAATGAGAAGCTTATGGGGGGATGATGAAGCGTTTACCTAGCATTAAACAAATGCAGTATCTGTTGGCGCTGCATGAACATCAGCATTTTGGCCGGGCGGCTGAGGCCTGTTTTATTGGACAGTCCACTTTAAGTGCTGCAATTGCTAATATGGAGGAAACGCTCAATGTGCAGCTGTTGGAGCGTGACCATAAAACCTTTATTTTTACCCCACTTGGTGAGGATATCGTTCGTCAGGCTCGTTATATCATTGAGCAGTGTGAAGAGCTCAGCCTGTTTGCTCAGTGCCAGGGTAAGCCAATGTCGGGTCCTTTTCGTCTGGGGTGCATCCCTACCATAGCTCCTTTTGTACTCAGTGATATTATGGCGGAGTGTCGCCAGCAGTTTCCGGAGCTGCAGCTGTTGCTGCGTGAAGATACTACAGATAACTCCCTCCATGCGCTAGGGGAAGGGCGGTTGGATATGGTGTTGCTTGCATTGCCGTATGAAACCGGTGCCTTTCATACGGAAGTGCTGGCTGAAGATCCATTTCAATTGGTGTTGCATAGGGACTGGTTGGGGCATGGTTTTGAGCATGACATCACGCAATGGCCAGACGAAAGTATTTTTCTACTGGAACGGGAGCATTGTTTGACCGGCCACGCCGTAAAAGCTTGTGAGCTGGAAGATAATCGTAAGGTGAATCTTTTTTTTGCCACCAGCTTGCATACTCTGACCCAGATGGTGAATAACAAATTGGGGGTCACCTTTATGCCGCAACTGGCCATCAATGCAGGTTTATTGCAAGGCACTGAGCTGGTATGTCAACGGCCTGGCACAGGCCAAGCCAGCAGGGATATTGGTGTGGCGTGGCGGCCTACCTCCAGCAAGTTGCACAGTTATCGCTTACTGGCCGAGTTGATTCGTCAGGTCTTGCAGAAGAAAGTTACTTCGCCGGCGTAAGCACTGACCCGGCGGAAGCCAGATCGGGCAAGATGAAGTTAGGGTATTGCTGATACAAGGGCTCTAATTGGCCACTGCGGTACAAGATTTGGTATTGATAATCCCACCATCGCTTTAGCTCAAGGCCTCGGACGTTGTTGGCAAACCCCATATAAATTGGTTCACCTTTAAGAAAACGCAGCTCCAGACCAGCTAAGTCTTCTGCGTTAATTGTGCTCTGCAGCTCTGTTTTTTCAACCAAAAATGCATCTACCCGCTGGTTGCGCACCATATCAACGCCGGTGCGAATGCTGTCTACTTCATAACTGGTATTATTCAGATTCATCACCAGCTCATAATTGTAGCCGCGCTGTGTGGCGAGTCTGAGCATGGATAATTTACTGTTTTCCGTCAGTTGCAGTTGATCAGGCAGGTACAAAACCGCAATCTCGTCGACATCAAAGGGCAGGTCGGACAATAACAACTGTTTACTGTCTTTGACGCCAATCCCAATCACCATCAGTACTTGTTGTTGTTCCGCCATCAGAATGGAACGGCTGAAACTGGTGAAATGTAATTCCAGCTCGGTGTCGACAGGTAAAATAAGCTGTAGCAAGTGCAGGTAGGCCCCTTTGCCATCAGGCTCTGTAAACCCAGGCCAGAGATCACTGGCTACATGAATCACCCCAGTGGGGATGGTGGGTCGTGTATCAGCTTTGCTCGCAGTGAACAGCAAGCCATGCCCGCACATCAGCAGCAAGCAGCAGTACAGCATCTTTTTGACAGCAGTGACAGTGCTCATGGCAACCTCCACTGCTAAGTGTAGACCTTTTCAGGCGGAGTAGAGGTGGATTTCACTTGTTCAAAGCCCCTGCTGTTATTAGACTAGCGGCCTTGATTTTTCAGAGGTGTTGGTTCCTATGCAGCTTGCCGATTTTCATTTTGAACTACCGGATGCACTCATTGCCCGGTATCCACAGGCTGAACGCTCAGCCAGCCGTTTGCTGTGTATGGATCGTCATACCGGGGCCTTAAGTCACCGGGTGTTTCGGGATCTTGCCGACCAGCTTAAGGCGGGTGACCTGTTGGTATTCAATAATACCAAAGTGATCCCCGCTCGATTGTTTGGCCAAAAAGCCTCGGGCGGCAAGGTGGAAGTGCTGGTGGAACGAATGTTGGATGAGCAGCGCTTTTTAGCCCATGTCCGTGCCAGTAAATCACCCAAGCCAGGCACTGAGTTGCTGTTGGAGAACGACGCCAGAGTGACGATGCTGGGGCGCCAGGGCGAGTTGTTCGAACTGGAGCTGCAAGGCGATGAAAATGTGCTCAGCATGCTGGAACGGCTGGGTCATATGCCGCTGCCGCCTTACATCGACCGTCCCGACAGCGAAGAAGACAAAGCCCGTTATCAAACGGTGTATCATCAGAAACCCGGCGCTGTCGCTGCACCAACCGCCGGTTTGCATTTTGATCAGCCACTGCTGGATACATTGAAGGAAAAAGGTATCCAGTTCGCTTTTATTACCCTGCATGTCGGGGCTGGTACCTTTCAGCCGGTGCGGGTGGAGGATGTCACTACCCATCAAATGCATGCTGAATACATTGAGGTGGATCAAGCGGTGATTGATGCGGTCAATGCCTGTAAAGCGCGCGGTAATAAAGTGATCGCTGTTGGAACCACCTCGGTGCGGGCACTGGAAAGCACCGCGCAGCATGCCCTGAGCCAGCAGCACCCCTTGGCGCCATTTCAGGGCGATACCCAGATCTTTATCTACCCCGGCTATCAGTTCCAGCTGGTGGATGCCCTGATCACCAACTTCCACTTGCCCGAATCGACCTTAATTATGCTGGTCTCGGCGTTTAGCTCACGCGATCATGTGATGCAGGCTTACAACACGGCGGTGGAGCAACAGTACCGCTTTTATTCGTACGGTGATGCCATGTTTATTAGCTAAAGCGTCGCTATCACGGGATGCCTTGCATCGCATTTTCCGGCCGGACAGGGTATGATAGCGCCCGCGAAGCCGGACTGTTTCTCCGGTGTACGAGGTAAGCTGTGAAATTTGAACTGTTAGCGACCGACGGCAAAGCCCGTCGAGGTCAAATGATGTTTGAGCGGGGCGTGGTCGATACGCCTGCGTTTATGCCGGTGGGCACCTATGGCACTGTCAAGGGCATGACGCCGGAAGAGCTGGAGCAAACCGGGGCGCAAATCTGCCTTGGCAATACCTTTCATTTAATGCTGCGTCCGGGCACGGATATCATCAAGCTGCATGGTGACTTGCATGATTTTATGCACTGGCACAAACCCATCCTGACCGACTCCGGTGGTTTTCAGGTGTTTAGTCTGGGCGAATTGCGCAAGATTACCGAGGAAGGGGTGTTGTTTCGCTCGCCACTGAATGGCGAAAAAATCATGCTGACACCGGAGCGCTCGATGGAAGTGCAACAGGCACTGGGCTCGGATATTGTGATGATTTTCGACGAGTGCACGCCATATCCTGCGACCGAACAACAAGCGAAAAAATCGATGGAGTTGTCGTTGCGCTGGGCAGCACGCAGCAAAGCGGCTCATGGCGACAACCCTTCTGCCTTGTTTGGCATCATTCAGGGTGGCATGTATCCGGGGCTACGCGATGTATCCTTGCAAGGTCTGGAAGACATCGGCTTTGATGGCTACGCCATTGGCGGTTTATCGGTGGGTGAGCCGAAAGAAGACATGATCAACATTTTAAACCACACCACCGACAAAATGCCGGCGCACAAGCCGCGTTATTTGATGGGCGTGGGCAAGCCAGAAGACATTGTCGAAGCGGTGCGCCGTGGCATCGATATGTTCGATTGCGTCATGCCAACCCGCAATGCCCGCAATGGTCATTTGTTCGTCAGCGATGGCGTGGTAAAAATTCGCAATGCCAAACACAAGGCCGATACAGCGCCTTTGGATAAAAATTGTGATTGCTACACTTGTAAAAATTATTCCAGAGCCTATCTACATCATCTGGATCGTTGCAATGAAATTCAGGGCGCGCGCCTGAACACCATCCATAATCTGCATTTTTATCAGAAATTGATGCAGGGATTGCGTGAAGCGATTGCCGCTGGTAATTTGGACCAATTTGTTGCTGACTTCTATGCCGCCCGAGGCATGGCTGTACCAGCGCTTGATTGATTACGTTTATTTAAGGGGATAGTTATGAGTCTGTTTATTGCAAATGCACATGCGACAGGTGGCAGTGCACAAGGTGGCGGTGGTATGGAACTGGTCATCATGTTATTGGCCTTTGGTTTGATTTTTTATTTTCTGATCTACCGGCCACAAGCCAAGCGTGTGAAAGAACATAAGAATCTGATGGGCGCGCTTGGGAAAGGGGACGAGGTGTTGACTCAGGGCGGCCTGGTTGGCCGTATCAGCAAAATCTCCGAAGAAAAAGATTTTATCGTGCTGGCGCTAAATGACAGCACCGAAGTGACGGTGCAAAAGGCGTCTGTCTCAGCTGTGCTGCCAAAAGGCACCCTGAAGTCGCTGTAATCTGAATTGCCATTGATGCAAAAGGACTGTTGAGTGTTAAATCATAACCCAGCATGGCGTTATCTTGTGGTCATCCTGGTGCTGCTGGTTGGTACCTTGTATGCCCTGCCGAATTTATATCCGGAAGATCCCGCCATTCAAGTAAGTGCCACCCGTGGTGGCGAGGTGCAGCAGGATAGTTTGGTCTTGCTGCAACAACGTTTTGCAGAAGACCAGATTGCGCTAAAAGACATCACGCTGCAGGACGGTCAGTTACTGGCTCGCTTCTTCAATACCGAAGATCAGCTGCGAGCCCGCGATCTGGTTAGCCGCACGCTCGGTAATAATTATGTGACCGCGTTGAATATGGCGCCGACCACGCCAGCCTGGCTGATGGCTATTGGCGCCAGCCCGATGAACCTGGGCCTGGATTTACGCGGTGGCGTGCACTTCTTAATGGCCATCGATATGCAGGCGGCGATTGATAAGCAGTTGGACGATCTGGCGCAAATTTTCCGCACCGACTTGCGTGAAGCCCGTATTCGTTTTGGCAATATCCAGTCCGATACCGACTCAGGGACCGTGCTGGTGCAATTGCGCAATGCTGATGATTTAGCGGCGGCCCGTCGTTTGATCAGTCAAGATCGTGATTTGGATGTGAGCAATGGCCCGGTCGAGTTCAGTCTGCAAGTGCGGATGAGCGATGCCAAAATTGCCGAAATTCGCGATTATGCACTGCAACAAAACATCACCATTATCCGAAACCGGGTCAATGAAATCGGGGTTGCCGAGCCACTGGTGCAGCGTCAGGGCGAACGCATTATTGTACAACTGCCCGGCGTGCAGGACACCGCCCGCGCCAAAGAAATTTTAGGCGCTACCGCGACGCTGGAGTTCCGGCTGGTGGATGATAGCGTGGATCTGAACGATGCACTGGCAGGCCGGGTGCCGCCCAGTGCCCAGCTTTATTATGACCGTGATGGCCGCCCGGTGGTGCTGCAACGGCGTATTATGCTGACCGGCGATCGCATTACCGGTGCCAGCTCCAGCTTTGATGAATATGGCCGGCCGCAGGTCAATATTTCATTGGATGCGCAGGGGGGCAATATGTTCTCTCAGGCCACCCGTGATGCCATTGGCCGCGGCATGGCCACCGTGTTCATTGAATACAAACCGACCGATCAGATTGGCCCGGATGGCGACCCTGTACTGGAAAAAATCGAGGAAGTCATCAACGTGGCTACCATCCAGGCTCGGCTAGGTCGCAGCTTCCGTATTACCGGCATTAATAACCCCGGTGAAGCGCACAACTTAGCGCTGCAGTTGCGGGCAGGTGCCTTGTTAGCTCCGATCCAAATCATTGAAGAGCGCACCATAGGCCCAAGCCTGGGTCAGGAAAACATCGAATTAGGGCAAACCGCTATTATGTTGGGTTTGGCTGCCGTATTGGTGTTTATGGTGCTGTACTACAAAGCCTTTGGTTTGGTTGCCAATGCCGCTCTGGTCGCTAACCTGGTGCTGATTGTTGGCATTATGTCGATGATCCCAGGGGCCACCCTGACCTTGCCGGGTATGGCGGGTATCGTGCTGACGGTTGGTATGGCGGTGGATGCCAATGTGCTGATTTTTGAGCGCATCCGTGAGGAACTGCGCGATGGACGTAGTGTGCAGCAAGCCATTCATCATGGCTACGACCGGGCACTGTCAACCATTGCCGATGCCAACGTCACCACTTTGATTGCGGCGCTGATCTTGTTCGGTGTTGGTACCGGGCCTATCAAAGGCTTCGCGGTTACACTGATGATCGGTATTATTACCTCGATGTTTACCGCCATTGTCGGTACACGTGTGCTGGTCAACATGATCTGGGGCGGACGTCGCCTGCAGAAGTTGCCAATTTAAGGGGGCCATGATGATCGCAATTAATTTCAATAACACCATCAACTTTATGAGCTTGAAAATACCGGCCTTGATTTTGTCCGGTATTCTGGTGATTGCTTCCCTTGGTTTGATGGCCACCAAAGGCATGAACTGGGGGCTGGACTTTACCGGTGGTACCGTGATTGAAGTCGGCTATCAGCGCGATGCCGATTTATCAGCCGTGCGCTCTGTACTGGCCGATGCCGGCTTTCCGGATGCAGTGGTGCAGTATTTTGGCTCCAGCCGTGAAGTGTTGATCCGCATTGGCCCGCGTGATGATATCGAGCAGGTCACCCTTGGCGAGCAGGTATTACGTTTACTGGGTGACGCGGATGGCACGGTCGATATGCGCCGTATCGAATACGTGGGCCCCAGTGTGGGTGCCGAGCTCAAAGAGCAGGGTGGCCTGGCTACCCTGGCGGCCTTGATCTGTATTTTGATTTACGTGGCGTTTCGTTTCGAGTGGCGTTTTGCACTAGGCGCAGTCGCTGCCTTGGCGCACGATGTCATCATCACGCTGGGCTTGTTTTCCTTGCTCGGGCTGGAGTTTGATCTCACGGTACTGGCCGCTGTGCTGGCGGTGATCGGTTACTCGCTGAACGATACCATCGTAGTCTGTGATCGTATTCGTGAAGGTTTCCGTCGTATCCGTGAGAGCGCGCCGATCGACGTGGTGAATGAATCGCTGACCGGCACCATGAGCCGGACCATCATCACCTCTTTAACGACCATACTGGTGCTGCTGGTACTGTTCTTTAAAGGCGGCGAGTTGATCCATGGTTTTGCTACTGCGCTGTTGTTTGGTGTGGTGATTGGGACCTATTCGTCGGTCTATATTGCCAGCTCCATGTCCTTGTTGCTGGGCATAAGCCGCGAAGATCTGATGCCACCGCCGGTGGAAAAAGAAGGCGAGAACACCGAGCCCTTGCTATAAGCGTGTTTAACCGACAAAATGCCAGTCAATCGACTGGCATTTTTTTTGGAGCTTGTTATGCAGCACTCACCGGCATTTCTGGCCTTAGTCAACGCCGCCAAAGCCGTTATCAAGGAAATGGATATCGCGACTTTGCAGCAGCGAAGCACACCTTATGTACTGATAGATACCCGTGAGGATCATGAGTGGCAGCAAGGGCACTTACCCGGGGCCATGCATCTTGGCAAAGGCATTATCGAGCGGGATATTGAACAGACAGTGCAAGATAAGCACCAGGCGATTATCTTGTATTGCGGTGGTGGCTACCGCTCGGCGCTGGCAGCCCAGGCACTGCAGCAAATGGGCTATCAGCAGGTGTTTAGCCTGGCAGGCGGTTATCGCGCCTGGCAAGAGCAGGGCTTGCCCACTGAAAATAGCATTGTTAATAAATGTGGTTTAATTTGATTTTATATTTTCTTGTGGTACATTTAAGTTTCTTTTTGGTAAGAGGGAACTGTAATCATGAAGAAATTTGCTTTGCTGTTTGCTTTATTCCTATTGATGAGCTCAGGGGTAAAAGCCGCACTTCAACCTATGGAGTCTGTGATATGTAACTTTTGCACGGATGCACAAATGCGAAATAAAATTGAGCGTGAAACACCATTACCAAGTACAAAGCAGTTATTAGTCATAGATATAGCCCAGGAGATTGCGAGGCAGTACATTGTTACTAAAAATTTCGATAATTGGGGTGAGCCACAAACATCAACAGTCGAAATTTCAATTAGCCCTCAACTACAAGACGTTGTGAATAATATTTTCCTACTCCGGCAGCAATTGATTATTGATTTTGGTGCATTTCCGGCTGATGATTTTACAACACAAACTAATGTTACACCTCAAAACTCTTCGTTTTACTTCAGAGTACCTCATCGTCAAATCATCGCTGATCCATATGATTTTGTGCAGTCCAGCAGTGTGAGACGTGATGTTTACAATGTTCTAACTAACACTTTATCTGGGCAGAGCAGGCTCTTGGTTGCATCTACGGTTGGTTTCATCAACTCTTTGCTTTTAACTGATCTTGGGATCAGCATGACAGTTGTATTTGTAGACAGGCAAGGTAATAAAATAGGTGAGGCAATTGTAGCAATAGATGTAACAAGAGAAGAGCTTGTTGTATTAAATGCTTTTGATCAGGCAAGTAATCGTATACCGCAAACAGTAGCCCAAGTACCCGGCTCTTACAGTACGGTTTCAGCAGCTCACAACGAAGCCTTCGTTAACTACATGAATACGAGTTATTCTATTAACTGGGATGTTGGCTCTGTTTCTTCTGCCCATTATTGTCAGGTTGTTACATCGAACACCACAGGTAATAGAACGATTTATAGGTTTAACTGTAATTAAAAGGCCCGAAGATGAAACTTTATCCCTACCAGAATCTAAAAGCCGGAAACTTAGGCTTACTTCTCTTCGTTGCCAGAGTGCTAGGTATTTTCAGTATGGCGCTTCTTACGATTGCAGTGTGTATTGTACTGTTCGGCATTTGGTGGTTTTTTGTTCCTGATATTGTGCTCACAGACCCTGACCCAACTGCCTTGTACAAGGAATCCAGGTTTCAACTGTCAGCACTGACTAGCACCTCATTCATTGCGGCGGTATTTGCAGGATTTAGTTTTGTTCTTGCATTTATCAGTGGTGTAAGTGCGGCCATCGTTTCTTGGGAGGCAAGTTTACTTAATCGAGGCAAAAAGATAGCTGTGAATGAGTAATTGCCACTAGAAAGCTTTGCTGCTTTGAAGAACGCACTTTCACTATCCGGGAAAGTGCGTTTTTATAGTAAGCTCTAACGCATCAAATCTTCAGTCAGGTGCGGCCGCATGGTTTTTAGCATGCCCTGCAGCACTTTCGGACTGGCGGCGACCACATTGCCACTTTTTAGCTGGTTGTTGCCACCGGCAAAGTCGGTGACCATACCACCGGCTTCGCGCACAATCAGTTCACCGGCAGCAATATCCCATGGTTTTAAACCAATTTCCCAGAAACCATCCAAACGGCCTGCAGCGACATAGGCCAAATCCAAAGCAGCCGAGCCAGCACGGCGCATATCAGCGACCAGCGGGAACAGGCTGTTAAACACACTGCTGTATACCGGCAGCAATTGCTTTTGCTTAAAGGGGAAGCCAGTACCAAGCAGCGCACCGGTCAGTTCAGGCCGGTTGCCAACACGAATACGGCGGCCATTAAGCTGAGCGCCACGGCCACGGGAAGCGGTAAAGAGTTCATCGCGCAGCGGATCGTAGATCACCGCTTGCTCGAGCTTGCCCTGAACTTTTAAGGCAATGGAAATGGCAACATGCGGGATACCGCGGATAAAATTGGAGGTGCCATCGAGCGGGTCGATGATCCATTGGTGATCGCTGTCCGCCGGCCCTTGCACACCCAGTTCTTCACCAACCACACCATGGCCAGGGAAGGATTTACGCAAGGTTTGCACAATCAGTTGCTCGGCTTCACGGTCGATGTTGGTGACAAAGTCGTTGCTGGATTTCTCCGTCGATTTAACGATATCCAGTTGCTCGCAAGAGCGGGCAATAAGTGTTCCTGCACTGCGGGCAGCACGGATGGCGATGTTCAACATCGGATGCATAGCGATTACCTTATTGGATAAAGAGCGGTTAAAACATACACAAAAGTGCGGCGGCTATTGTAGCGATTTAGCCGGTAAAGTAAAGGGGTTTTGGTCTTTAAGCGAGGGAAAGGTATCGCCTTAGGAAAACGCAGACTGGCCGAAAGGCCAGTCTGCAAAGAGCTTATTTGGAAATAATGACCTGCTCTTGTGTGACAGGATCCAGCTGCTTTAACGCGCCCTGGCCTACTGTCAGAAAGGTACCATTCTCCAACGGCATGGCATTGATATATTCGTGCCGTTGTCCAAGGATTTGGCAGCTTTGTGTAGCGAAATCATAACTTGCTAACTGACCGGACAGGATAAGCAAGCGTTGGCCTGCCGCATCATAATTTATCTTGTAAATGCCAGACTCGTCCACATTCAGGATGTTCTGTCCATAGTTGTTCATGCACCTATCTAACACCATTTCTGTTTCGAGCGTCTCCAAATCAAGGCGGTAGATGGTACTTTGCGATTGGCTGGACAAATAAAGTTGCTGATTTTCAGCATCCAATGCCACATCATTTACGCCTTCGATGACACCGGCAATACCGGCACTGCCATCAAACCCAAGCACAATACGCTGACCAGTCGTGACATCAATCTTAAAGATGGCATTGGTCAGACTATGCTTTGCCATATAGAGTGTTTCAGACTCTGCATCAAAGTCACCACCGGTTATGGGCCATAACTCAGGCCCATGCCCTGCACCCATGCCACTCACAACCGAAGTACTGCCATCGCTCAGTGCCACTGATATAATTGCGTCATCCAGCCCCACCAGCAGTGCATTGTTTTTTGCATGAAAGAACAGTCCGCTATGATAGTTGACTCTATCCTGATTAATGTCCGCAATCATGGTGCGATCACCGCTTGTTAAATCAACTGCAAATAATACATCAGCTGCATTAGAGCCATTATCCAACACGTAAAGTGTATCGCCCTCATCTGCAAAGGTCAGGTAGCGTGGCATCATGATACTGCGTCCAGCGCCAATACCTGAACGAATGAAAGCCGAGCGCTCGCCTGTGCGTGTATCAACTTGAAGTACATTGCCAAAATCCGGGTCTAATACCAGCAAAGTTTCCTCATCCAGCAATAAAGCCCCACGTATTTGGGAAGTCGGGTACAAGGTGGTACTGGTTTCGCGGGATAGCATGATGCTTAAAGGGAAAGCCAGTTCTATTTTGAGAATGCCTTGAAAACCGGCTATGAATAGCTGGTCGTCTCTGCTCCCTGCTGCCATTGCCATGGGGCTAAAATCCGGAAGTCCCATAACCGTGGTTCGCTCTCCAGTCTCCGTATTTATTTCAATCAACTGCCGGTTACTTGCTGCTGCGTACAGGCGCGTGCCAAGCATGGTCATGTGGGATATCGTCATCCGAGGACTGTCGTCAAGGTAGCTGGCAGATAATAAGCGGCTGGTATCGTCTGCTAAGTTAAATTGATACAGGCGATCGGTGGCATAGAAACTCCCGTCCTCCAACAGTTTTAGTAATACAAAAGCCAGTTGATTGATCGGGTCAAACACTGAGCGGGCCATAATAATCTTAACATCTGGCGCTAATTCCGGCGTGTAAGTCACCAGTGATTTTTGACTGCCCAGCACCAAATCTACTTCATGCAAAGAAACGGTATTTTCATGATGAGTAGAGTAGATAATACGGTTGTATACAGGGTCAAAATTCAACTCACTGATGAAGTCAGCGGTTGTTATTGGCTGATAACTCAGGTTCGACGGGTCAATAGCCACGATTTCTTTGCTTCCCAATACACCAATGAGTCGTTCATTCAGGTTGTCGTAAACAAGAAAAGTGGGTGCTTCCAGGGTATCGACCCTGACAGAGGCCGCATCATTATTCTCAGCGCCATCAGCATCACTGACCGATACTTTCAACTCAGTAGCACTGTTTGATTCTATCTCGACATCTGCAGTCCACTCAAACTCTTCTTCTTCTTGTTCTTCGTCGTCTTCATTACTGCCCTGGGCATGAAAGCTTTGTGCTGAAACCCTCTGTGCTGCAGCACTTCGGCTATGTACTGTGGCAGCTACACCATTCACACGCAAATCGCTGATGCCATTACGGCTGGTCGCAGTACCACGCACTGTGAGGGTGCCAGCTGTCGCTTTTGACTGCGACCATGGAAAAAGCACGGTCGCTTGCGGTGGTGTGCCGGTGCCGACTGCTGACGGTTGGTTGCGGGTAGTACTAACAAAGTTGGCACTGACACCACCAATAGTCAACGTTGTGGTCTGGCTGCTGGCGTATTCAGCCGATGCCTGATGACGTACCCTAATTTGCGCAGCATTATTAACGGTTGAAGAGCCCGAGGCAAAGTCACCGTTGTCAATTGAGTACTCGCCACCTTGAATGCTGATAGTCGCTGCCGCATTGATACCAGACACGGTAATACTGTTTGAAGTGACAGTGGCTCCGGGTTCAACATCCGCTTGCACGTTAAAGCTGAAGGTGTTTGGCTGGGTGTTTACTGGTGGTGGGGTAGGGCCAGAGTCAGAATCTGAGCCACCACCACAGGCAATGAGCAGCATAGATAACAGCAGCAAACAGAATTTTCCAGTTAATAAGAGTTGTTTCATAACTTTCCCTGTTGTATTTGGTGTAATTTTCGCGAGATTAAATTTATTATGGTGTGAATAAAAAAGCAACAATTAAAGCCGAGATGGATAAAAAAGTCACTTACCAAAACAAAGCTGTCAACACAGCACCGAGCAGAGCAACCCTTGCACCAGCACTATTATGGCGCTGGGGAATAAGCGTCTTAAACCAGAAAAGGGTGTATTAACCGGGTGTCAGCCTACAACGGCAAAGCCGGGAGCCGAGGAAAGATAGGATTTAATTTTGATCTGACCCCGATTTTAGGGAGCCGAGGAAAGATAGGATTTAATTTTGATCTGACCCCGATTTTAGTGATTCGACTATTAATGGAGCTAAAGGTTATGGTGGAGGCGGTGTTGGTGCGAATGCCGGAATTCAATTTTGCCGAACCTACACATACTCTTGTAATGGTAATTAATTATTTATGGTCAAGCTAAGAATATACTTAGGTCGAAGTTCATGGGCGTGGAAAGGCTTTATATGTTTCATAGTCGCACTTCTTGGTTTTCTTCTAGTGAAATCAGAGATAAATATTGTTGGTAATGCTCTGATGTATTCGGGCTTTTTCTGTGGGGCATACTGTGTTATTCAGAGTTATGTGACTAACGTGAAGATCCTTAAAGAAAGGCGGGGAAAGGGAGGCAAGAAGTAAATTGTTGTCCCGTCCAGGTGTCCCGTTCATATCGTTCGCATATGGAGGGCGGGTAAAAACAACCGGATTTTGGTTGATATTTAATCATCCTCAGGTTGTTAGCGGTAACAAATTTGGCAGTTCAGCCAGATTGGTTACTGCTTTTGCTCTTTTACAACCTCATTTTCTGCTTTTCAGGCAGGGGAAGGCGGCATTCGGTACGAACGCTGCTTTTTACCTGCCGGAAGATGGTGGCTGCTAATCCGGCACTCTTGCCATACTTCGGCATGGGGTAGCCCACTTAAACCTTGATGGATGACTCAAGTTGTTGGTATGCAGGGGATGGTGACAGCTATACTGATAACTTTTGAGTGCGATAGCTGGGTTTGTTAGAGATGGGGATGGTTCAAAATGTGTTGGGTATTATTGCAATAATAACAGCAATGTTTGTTTTTATTGCAGCAGCAGGATTGTTTTTGCGGCTCATTACCGACTTATGGATACATAAAAAGCTTAATACTGAGGTTTTGGTTAAAAGTGCGTTGTGTACGGCTGTAGCAGTTTTTATTTTTTTGCTGATATCAAACAACCCTGATTGGGTTAACTTTGAAGTTGTCATAGTTGAGTAAGTATTCCGTCCAGGTGTCCCGTTCACATCGTTCGCATACGGATGGCGGGTAAAAACAACCGAGCTTTGGTTGATATTTAATCATCCTCTGGTTGTTAGCGGTAACAAATTTGGCAGTTTAGCCAGATTAAATTCGGGGTCAGATCCTGAGGTATCCCCACGAAATTGTTAGCGAAAACAAAAGATGACATGATAAGGAACATTCATGGCGTTCGGTGATCAGATCAATCGCCAAACATCACTGAGACCAAACAACCATGAATGTTCGTACTATATTGACCAATATCGTTTCATTTGTCACACCTAAAATGCATGCAACCAGGCAAAAAGCTGTCATTGATTGTGTGCACAGCCTGGCCAATGTTAATGCTGCTACGGTGACCAGTATAGGCCGGGGGATTCACTCAAGTGCTCTTGAAAAACATAACATTAAGCGAGCTGATCGCTTACTCTCAAATGCTCACTTGCTACGTGAACAAACGCTGGTTTATGCTGCCATTTGCCAGCTGTTCTGCAAATCAAAACACCCAACTACTATCAAAAGCAGCATGGCACTTGGAAATGAGCGCTTTAAACAAGAAGTGGAAGTATTAACCGGGCGCAGGCAGTACAAAGGCAAAGCAGGGCGACCGAGGAAAGATAGGATTTAATTTTTATCTGACCCCGATTTTAGGGCGACCGAGGAAAGATAGGATTTAATTTTTATCTGACCCCGATTTTAACCCCGATTTTAATCGCCGCACGCTTACACTCGTTGAGATCAAATTGATAGCTAATCCGCTCAAAGTTACTTTTCCTCAATGCAAGAACTATTTGCACTATGTAAACTGGCTGCAGTAAAGTGTAGTAGCCATTTACTTTACTGCGAAATAACAATGACAAAACGTTACAGCTTTAAGAACCCTGAAATGATTATCGCGGGCTCAGCGCTAATGGTCAGTCTCATCACAGCTTTTGTTAGTATCTATTCGGCTTTTATTGACCGAGCTTACGCCCGCGCTTCGGTATGGCCAAGACTGGAGTTTTTCTATAACTATATCGAGGGAGACAATTTTGCATATGAAATTACCAATAAAGGCACTGGCCCAGCACTTATTAAATATGTAAGGCTCAGCTACGAGGATCAGCCAATACGAAGTTGGCCTGAGTATCTGACATTAAGTACAGGCCGCACTGTATCCCATACTCAATCATTTATCTATTCAAGAGTTATCTCTGCCGGAGAAACAGTAACAGCACTGTATACCACTGATTTTGAAGCAGCAAAGCTATTAGTCGCTGACAATAAGTTAAAAATAGAGCTTTGTTACTGCTCTATTTACAACGAATGCTGGCTATTAAACGACTCCATCGAGCCTAAAACCATCTCATATTGCCAAATTGATGAACATCTGCGGTTTATGCAGTAAGCTGTTTAAGGTATTCGAGTAAAAGCAGCTATATTTTTTTCAAAACTGCACAGGTGGCGCTACACTGCCGCCTTCGATATCCGCAATCGGATAAGCTCTGGAATTGCCGTGATTTCATTCGACTTTTCTGCCGTCTTAAGCTGCCCCAACACCACTTTGTTGGCACAGGCAAACGCAATGACCATGTGGATGGTCGATTTTCGATCTTCCCGGTGAAAAGAGCCTCGAAGCGTTTTACCATCAATGGCAACCAGCTCGCCCTTTGTCAGCTTATGCACGGCCTGCATCCCATCAATAAAGCACTGCCGGAATTGTTCAGGGGCAATTTTTGCAATGCAAAATGCGTGGTGAAAACTTCAAGGTGCATGCTACTTCCCCGAAAAAGAGAGTATAAGATCACAACTAAAACTGATCGTCGAATCGATCGTTTACTGATTAAAAAATGTTCGCGATCTTGCCCTGTTCAGCGACCCAGTGCATTAGCTGCTTTACGGCTATGGCTATCTGACCTCGAAACTCCCCCGAAATCCCCGTAGCGCCCTGAGACGTGCTATATATCGACTGTTGTGGTCAATCAGATGAATAGATGAATAGATGAATAGATGAATAGAGGTGAGTTTTAACCATGAGCGTAATTGTAAACGGCCACAAAGTGGCAGAGGGTGCCGGTTAGTACAAATAAATGCCAGATAAAGTGCGCAAACTTCACCCGGGTATCCAGCAGATAAAATACCACCCCCAGGGTATAGGCGATGCCACCTGCTGCCAGCCAAACAATGCCTGCCAGTGACACCTGGCGGGAGAGTGGGGGCAGGGCAATCAGGATCATCCAGCCCATAATCAGGTACAGCCCGACAGACAGCACTGGGTGTTGCAGTTTTCTCTGGCTTTTCATCACCACACCAAAAGTGGCCAATCCCCAGATAATCCCAAACAGCGTCCAGCCCCAGGGGCCACTCAGAGCGCCCAGAGTAAAAGGGGTGTAGGTACCGGCTATTAACAGGTAAATGGCGGAGTGGTCAATATCCTGGCATATCAGTTTAGCGCGGCCCTGAGGGAGCATATGGTAGACGGCGGAGGCCAGATACAATGCAATCATGGTGGCGCAGAAAATGCTTACGCCCACCACAAAGGATGGAGCGCCCGTGCGCATAGCCTGGTGGATGATAAAAGGCGTGGCGACTATTGCTGCCACCATGCCAATGGCATGGCTGACGCTGTTGGCCACTTCTTCACCCACACTTTGCGTCCGGCATGGAAAGGTAGGGGCTCTGGCTTTATTGCTCACGGCTTCTTTCCTCCTGCCTGGTGTATGGTGCTGCAACTGGTTATCAGGGTTGTTTAAAGTAATTTGTGTCTACCTAATTGCATAGTTACCCTTCACGTTCGTCACTGAAACAATGCTATTACACAGGAAAAGTCCATTTTATGTTGTGCTGTAACGTACAGACGCCCACGTACTTTTCAGGCAGGCTTACCTGTGCGGTATTGGAGATCCTGGAGGAGAAAGCGCATGAACGATTATTGCCATCATGTATCGGGTTTTTTCCCTGTACGTGAGGATGCGGAAAGTGCCGTCAACAAAATGGTAGCAAAGGGGTTGTCTCGCCAGCAATTGCACATCTTTTGTGCGGACACACCGCCAACTGCAACGTCAGTCTCACCAGCCGAGGAGGCAAAAAGCGACCGTGCGTTGCAAGATATTCTGGTGGATGGTGCCATCGGAACTGCAGTGGGTACTGGCGTTGGTGTGGTTGGCAGTGTGGCTTTAGCCGCAACCAGCGTTACATTATTTGTTGCCAGCCCATTGATTGCGCCACTGATGCTGATTGGCTGGGGAGCAAGCATTGGCGGCCTGATCGGTGCCGCTGCGGGAGCGACCTCAGGCCCTGAAAAGAAAGAAGGCTGGCTGGCTGATTTGATTAAAGATGCGATAGAAAACGATCAGGTTGTGTTGGTTGCTGTTACTCGTAGCGAGGGTGAAACCGGGATTGCCTGTGACATCATCGAAGATTCGGTGGGCAAATACAATGAGAAAGATGCAGACGCAAGCCCCTGATGGCAGCCACTTAGCTCAGGCAAGCAGAATGCGATGTGCCATTGCCAGCATGCAAGCCACTTGACTCTGAACTATGGTACAGAGTGTAAGCTTCTTCCTGAATTTAGCAGCAGAGGTGATGTGTTATGCACACGACTACGAAAAGCGCAGTGCTGTACCGCATGATGACTCCGAAGCATCAATGCCCTTATGGCCTGAAAACATTGCACTTGTTACGTCAGTCTGGCTTTGAGGTAGAGGATCACCACCTGAACTCGCGTGCAGACATCGACAGCTTTAAAGCACGCCACAAGGTGAAAACCACCCCTCAGGTCTTTATTGATGGGAAGCGCCTTGGTGGTTACGAGGCCGTGCGCAACTACTTAGGTAAGCCGGTACGCGATCCGGAGGCACCATCGTACCGACCAGTGGTCGCGCTGTTTGCCATAACCGCATTGACTGCACTGGCTTTGAATATGGGCATTCATGGCAGCTGGTTATCCATTCAGGCGATAGAGTGGTTTATTGCTTTGTCGATGGTGGTACTGGCCCTGTTAAAGTTGCAGGATGTGGAAAGCTTCTCGACCATGTTCCTGAACTACGATTTGGTGGCTCGGCGTTGGGTCCCTTACGGCTATATCTACCCATTTGCCGAAGGACTGGCTGGCGTGTTGATGGTGGGCGGCCTATTGAACTGGCTATCGATCCCGGTTGCACTCTTTATTGGTGTTGTCGGTGCCGTGTCGGTGTTCAAAGCCGTGTATCTGGATAAACGAAAACTTACCTGTGCCTGTGTTGGTGGCGCCAACAAGGTACCTCTTGGCTTCGTCTCGCTTACAGAGAACCTGATGATGGTTGGGATGGCGCTTTGGATGTGGTATGCCCACGGCTGGTTTTAATGGCTCTATGGTGCAGCGGCCCGGAACATGAAGAGCAGGATGATTGCCGCGCTTTGCGGTATCTGGCGGTTAGGGCAGGCTGTCATGCAGCTTTTGCTGCAACAATACCAAGATGTCATCGTTGCGTTTTAGGACGCGCAGCTGCTGGAATAATACCACAGCCTCCGGATATTGCAGTTTTAAGTAGCTGAACCATTGCTTGATGCGGTTGCTGTAGTACTTGCCTTTATCGCCTGTGATTTCAAACTCTGAATAACGCATCAGCAGTTGCAGGACCTCAGGCCAGGGCATGGCCTGTTGATCGCTGCGAATGCATTGCGCCAGGTTGGGCAATGCCAGGGCGCCACGGCCCAGCATAATATCCGGGGTATTGGCTTCTTGCCGGCATTGCGCGGCCTGGGCTGGTGTCCATATTTCGCCATTGGCGATCACCGGTATGGCAATGCGCTCGCGGATACGGGCAATCCAGGGCCAGTAGGCTGGCGGACGGTAGCCATCGCTTTTGGTTCGGGCATGCACGGTTAGCACACTGGCACCGGCTTCGGCAATGGCGCTGGCGTTGTCCAGCGTAAGGCTGGTATCGTCATAGCCAAGGCGGATTTTTACGCTGACCGGCTGTTCGGCCGGCACGGCCTGCCGCACCGCTTTGACAATCTGGTACAAGCGCTCGGTTTCTTTTAACAATACAGCACCGCCCCGGCTTTTATTGACGGTTTTGGCCGGGCAGCCAAAATTTAAATCAATGCCAGGCGAGCCTAACTGCACGGCTTTGGCGGCATTTTCTGCCAGCCAGTGTGGCTCTTGCCCAAGTAGCTGCACCCGCACGGGCACACCGGCCGCCGTTTTGCCGCCATGCGCAAGCTCCGGGCATAGCCGCCGGAACACCCGGGCAGGTAAGCGCTGATCGACTACCCGGACAAATTCGGTGATGCACAGATCAAAACCGCCAATCCGGGTCAACATATCGCGCATCAGATGATCAACCACGCCTTCCATCGGCGCCAGCACAATTTGCATCAGAGTCTCGGTTTCGTTATCGGGCGGCCGATTATAGTGAAAGCACAGCCGCTAAACCAGTAAAAAGGCAGGCACTGCCTGAGGCCCGCTGAATTCGGGCGATTTACCCTTACCAACCACCTTAACCCGGTTCTGTCCGAATCAGGGTTCATGCCCGGCTGATTTGACCCTTGCACTGATCGATCTATACTAAAACGATAATGATACTAAGTGCGATACCGCACGGATGTCCGGTGGGCATCCGTCTAATGTGGTGACAGTACTGACCTGATGATCGGTCAAAACAAAGGCACCACCTCTTTCTTGCCTGCACCCAGCTAGCAGGCCCATCTGTTATTCTTTACTACCAGGAGCGGATAATGAAGATCAACAATACAATGCGCACTCTATGGATATCTGTGCTGCAGAAGCACACTTTTTACCGCAATAGGGTGTCGCCAGCCAGGCTAGGTATGAGCCTGTTTGTGCTCATTGCAGTGTTGGTTGGCTGCGGACAGCCTGAACCTCGGCTGGATGTGACTGAGGAGAGTGCTGCTGTCGGTCAACCGGTGGAAGAGCAGCGACCCTTGGGGCATGTGGTGGAGTTTGATGGCTATACGCTTCGAGCCAATGTGATTGGTACCGGTGAGCTGGATGAAAGCATGGCCCGGCGGTATGGCATCGAGCAGGCTGCCGATCTGGCCATGCTCAATCTGGTTATTTTGGATACGCGCTCTGAGCAGCAGCCTGCCACAGTGTGGGGCGAGGTGACAGTGCAACACCAAAGCCTGATTGGTCATGTCAGTACGGTTGAGATGCGTCCGGTAGAAGCGGATGGTTATGTTTCCTTTGTTGGTACGCTGGATACCAGTTCAGAGCGCATTTTCCAGTTCGAGGTTCAGGTGATACCTGCAGGATCGGATAAGCCGCTGCAGATGAACTTTGAAGTGCGGCTCGATTGAGGCTTGGAAATTAAAAGTATCAGGTATATATATTTTGCATGGAACGAATATCCGGCGGCATAATAGCAATCTCTAAGTGCGTCAGAAAGTACAGGGACAGGTTGTGTACAAAATTGCTGTTGTTGCCATCTTGGGTTTACTGCTAACCGCCTGCGAAAAGATGCAGGGTCTTACGCAAGCAGAGCAGGTAGAGCGAACTATTCGTCAGGAAGTGCGCCGTGATCTGCATGGTTTGAACGCACTTACCGACACCGCTGACGCTACCCCATACGATGGCTTTGCCTGGCGCCGGGGCGAGCAGGTACAGATCCGCCAGCGGCAAGGGCAAGATCTGGTGTTGCTGGAGCAGGCAAAAGCCCCCCAGATTATTGCCACTGCAGTCGCTCAGCGGATCCCGAGCTTTAGTCTGGTGCGTTACCAGCAGGGGTGGCTGGTGGTGTTTGATACCTATGTCAGCCCGCTGTGTCAGGTGGTGTACGCTTACGCCTACCGCGGGCAATTAGCCGATACCCCGCTGTGTACAAAAGATGTATTTGCCGAACAGGCCAATGGCCGCTGCCAAAGCCCGATCACGGATGAATGGCAGGTGTTCAAAGAATGGTTTTTTGCCAGCTCGCTGCTCGAAGAAGGCAACCCAGCCTGTGTGCAATCGGCTACCAGGTTTTCCGAAAGCAACGGTTAGCTGCGGTACAGGGTTTTAATCAAGTGAAAGCCAAACTGGGTTTTGACCGGGCCGTGCACTTCCAGCACGGCTTTTTTAAACACCACTTCATCGAATGCACGCACCATCTGGCCGGGGCGAAACTCGCCTAAATCACCGCCTTTTTTGCCGGAAGGACACAGTGAGTGTTTTTTGGCGAGTTGGCCAAAATCAGCGCCTTTGGCCAGTTGTTGTTTCAGCTTTTCTGCTTCCGCTTTGGTTTTCACCAGAATATGCAGGGCACAGGCTTTAGCCATGATGTGTCTCCTTAGCAGGTTTGCGCTGTTGGCGGCAGCGCTTAGAGCAGTAGGTTACTTCATTCCAGCAGTGTTGCCATTTCTTACGCCAGGCAAAAGGGCGCTGACAGACTGGGCAGGTTTTTTCAGGCAAATGCAGCTTCTGATGTGCCATCGGCGCTTAACCCGTATAGATGGTACTAAGCTCGTTTTGCCGCAGTACTTCGGCCAGCTCAGGCAATTGGAACAGCTCCAGCTGCAATACATCCAGCATTTGTGGGGCAAATTGCTCCCACTCCGGGTCCAGTGTCATATCAAACAATACCCGGCTTTCACCACTCATGTGTTCGGCCAGTTTCAGCATGGCAAACAGCCGTTGTTCCAGTTCGTTGTCTGATTCCAGAATCAAAGCCGGGCTGTGGTGGTAAGCAATCACATTGCACAGCTCGGCGGGCAAGCCCCAGGATTGAGCAATCAGGTAACCCAGAATTTCGTGGCAGGTGTGAAAACGGTGCTCTTCCGCCTCGCTGTAACCCTGACCTGCCAGCACACCTATTTTCACCAAATCAGCGTAGTTCGGCGCCTGAGCGGTGATCAGGGCAATACCGGCGTTGCGAAATAAACCCAGAGTGTAGCAATCATCACAGAGCTCCTGAGGCCATTGCAGGTGCCTCGCCAGGCTAGCGGCACTATTGGCAACGAGCAGGGCGTTGCTCCAGAGCTTTTGTGAGAAAGGATCTTTCTGCTGGCCTTGCTCCAGGGTAAAGCGTAGCAAGACACTGCGAACCAGCTTGACCACCCGGTTGACGCCGAGGAACTTGCAGGCATGCTCAATGGAGGTGATTTTGCTGCGCAGACCAAAGTAAGCTGAGTTCACTACTTTCAAAGTAAAGCCAGCCAGGCCAATGTCCATATTAATCAAGGTAGCCAGCCGCTGCATATTGGGCTCTGGTTGCTGCACCAGTTGCTGAATGTGCAGCAGTACATCCGGCTGGGGCGGGATGGTAAAGCCTTGCAGCGCCTGATCAATGGCGTTCATATCCAGTGGCTGAACCATCCTGAACTCTCCAAACTTAAAAGGGTATGCTGGCTGATATTAAAGCAAAGTCCGGTGACTTTGCCAATACAGCCGCTTTGGTATGCTACTTAAGAGTCGAGGTAAGGACGGCCACTGATCAGGCTGCGGGCCAGTTGCCATTCGGCATCCGGATCGGCTTGCTCATCGCCGCTGAAATGCACTTCAAACTGCAGGTACTCATCACTGCTGTCCTGGCTGCTGACCAGCCGCTCAGGCACCTGGCCAACCTGACGACCGGCATGAATGGCGACCTGGGCCGCTTGCTCCATCAAACCAAGAAAGTGGCCAAGAGGTAGCTGTTGGAAAATGTCCGCTTCCAGATGGGCCCAACCCAGTAAGTCGGCACTAATCTGGCCATCTTTGTGGTCGGTGAACAGCATGGAAACCGCAGGCGAGTCCGGGTTTTCGCCACTCTGATAATTAGCCGCATCCTGCTCGTCAAAAAACATGACATAGCCATAGGCCGGACAGCCTTCGGCATCCATGTCGTCAAAGGATGGATCGTACATCAGAAAAAAGCGACGCTCAGACATCAAAGCCCCTGTGCAAAAATAAAACGCTATTGTACCGAACGAAACGCCCAAGCTAAAGTGCTAAATAGAAATCGCTTCGTCGGAGTAGGGAATTTCCAGCAGCAGTGACAGTGCTCTTAGCTGAACATCTTGTTGTTCAGATAGTTGGCTATCGGATTGTGCTGCTGCCTGCATCCCCAGCCACAGCTTTTCTTTCACCTTAGGGCTGGCAGCCATCAGTTTGGGCAGCAATGCTTGCACTGCCTGATAACTGGCATCGGGCTGCGCTGTATCGTCAGCCAGTTGCCAGCTGTTAAGGCCGGCTTGCCAGCTCTGCTGGCAGCTGGCGCTGTCGTCACTGGTTGCATTGGCCACCAGGCTTAGCAGTTGCAAGGCTTCGGCATGAATATCGGCAAATTTGCTGACCGAGGTATGACGAACCACCTCGCTACTGCGAAACTGGCTGGCTACTGCATGGTCCACCAACTGCGCGATGGCCCACTCAAGCAGATGCAGCTCGCCATCGGCATTAATAACTTGCAGCAACAGTTGCTCAAAGCGTTCAAACCTAACTGCCGTCAAGGTTTTCAGGCTTGGAATGCACAGCTGAGCCAGCATCAGCTTCTGTCGCTCTGGCAATGGCTCAATCTGGCTTAGCAAGCGGTCGACATCCTGTAGCAGAGCTATCGAGCCTTGGTCACGAATGACCTGTAACTGTTTTGGCCGGCTGACTTCATCGTTACTAATCAACAAAGCCAACAATAACGGTTCTGCCTGCAGTGGCTGATGAGCCGTTTGCAGCAGGAGTACAGGTAAGGCGGCCAGTAAGCGCTGACCTGGTGTATCGTTTTTAGGCGTATCTGCCGTGTCATTGGCGGCTGAGACGGCGGCAACCTGGTTGGCTTCATCCGTACGTGCAGCAGGTAGCTTCCCATTCCAGCGTGGTTCCAGCCGTTTGATGCGATCGGTTAAGGGGGGGTGGGTGGCAAAAATACTGGCCCAGCGACTGATGGCTTCGCCAAAGAACAGGTGGCTGTTTTCATCGGCATTCTGATTGCTGATTTTTGTACCGCGTGAACTGGCTGCAATTTGTTTGAGCGCCCCGGCGATACCGGCCGGATTGCGGGTAAACTGCACCGCCGAGGCATCGGCCAGGTATTCGCGCTGGCGACTGACCGCCGATTTGATCAGGTTACCAAAAAAGGCACCTAAATAGCCAAGAATGGTAAAGCCTAATCCCAGTAGCAGAATGGCCGCGGCACCACCGCCGCCTTTATTATTGCGGCTGCTGCGTGCTGCGATGTGTGCCCCACGGCTGCCTCGCAGGAGTAGATAACCGACATGGCCGACAAACAAAATGCCATTAAGCACCGCAATCATTTTGATGTTCATGCGCATATCGCCATTGAGAATATGGCTGAACTCATGGGCGATGACCCCCTGCAGTTCATCGCGGCTTAATTGCTCCAGACAGCCCTGGGTCACACCAATCACGGCATCGGCCGGGCTGTAACCGGCGGCAAAGGCATTGATGCCGTTTTCCGGCAGCACATACACAGCCGGAACCGGCAGGTTGGCGGCCAATGCCATTTCTTCCACTACATTCAGCAGTTGGCGGTGTCTGGCATCGGTGGTGTCCGGCGACACACGTTGGCCACCCAGTGCCTCGGCAACCACGCGTCCCCCTTTACGCAATTGCTGCCATTTAAGCAGCATAGCAATGCCAATGGCACTCAGCACAATCAGACTGGTCCACAGCAGCAATTCAGGCTGAAAGAAACCGCGTTGTAAACCGGACTGAATGGCTTCGCTATCGGCAAAGCCAAACACCACAGCGACCAGCAGATTGGTCAGTGTCAGTAGCAGCAGTACTGCCAGAGCAAACAACACCACCAGAATGCGGGTATTGCGCCTGGCCAGATCCTGCTGGCTGAAGAAATTACTGGCCATAGGGTGTTAGAAGCTGACTTTAGGCGCGGCCTGAATGGCCTGACTGTCTTCAAACTCCATGAGTTTGGCATCGGCACCATGGCCAAAACTAGGAGCCAGTACCACTTGCGGGAAGCTTTGCTTGTAACTGTTGTATGCGGTAACGGCATCGTTAAAAGCCTGACGGGCAAAAGCTACCCGGTTTTCGGTACTGGTCAGCTCTTCAGACAGTTGCATCATGTTTTGATTGGCTTTTAAATCCGGGTAAGCCTCCATCACTACGTTCAGCCGGCTCATAGCACCTTGCAGCATCGATTCGGCGCCAGCAAGCTGGCCCATGGCTGCAGCATCACCGGGATTATTAGCCGCTACTTTTAAACCTGCAGCAGCAGCGTTACGGGCATTGATCACTGCCTCCAGCGTATCCCGTTCATGTGCCATGTAGGCTTTAGCGGTTTCAACCAGGTTCGGGATCAAGTCGTAGCGGCGCTTTAACTGCACTTCAATTTGGGCGAAAGCATTTTGATAGCGATTTTTCAGTTTTACCAGGCTATTAAAAATGCTTATCACGAAAAATAATAGGATCAGAATAACTGCGAAAATAATCAAAGTTGTCATGGGTGTCCTCGTAGGCAGCGCTGCGAATTATGTGCTCGCTATAGTGTTAACTTTCCTTTAATCATTTGTCCAGTCTTACTGGATACAAAGTGATAAAAAAACGATATTTGACGTTTTAGAGTGGTTAGTAAGCAGCTTGCCATTGCTTGCTCGGGCCATGCATGATGCCAGCTTGGTAACCAACGCCTCCAGTGACTCTGAAACTCGCATCTTGAGGGGACTTGGGTATAATAGCCGGCAGTGATTACAGGAGCTTGCTATGTTTGAATTTAAGCACATCTCGGTGGATGAAACGGCTAGTCGGTGGCAACAGCAAACAGCGGTCATTGCCGATATCCGTGATGAACAGAGCTATGCCGCCGGGCATATTGATGGCGCCTGGCATTTGACCTCAGCAAGTTTGCCTGCCTTTATGCAGCAGCATGGCTTTGCAACACCAGTCGTGGTGGTTTGCTACCATGGCAACTCTAGCCAGGGAGCTGCTCAGTATCTGGCACAGCAAGGTTTCGATGAGGTCTACAGCATGGATGGGGGGATGGCGCTATGGCAGCTGCATCATCCGGTGAAACGCGCCGATGATTAAGCTGGGAGAGTTGAACTCGCCCAATGCAGCCCATCTGTTTGCCGATTACTGCGTGACTCAGGGGTGGTCGGTGCAAGCTGTGGTTGAAGGGGCTGAGCGGGCCGCTCTCTATGTAGAGGAAAGCCAACTGCAGCAGGTGAGCCAGGCATTGGACGCGTTTTTACACAATCCTGATCATCCACGATACCATGCTGCTGCCTGGCAGCGCAGCAAGATTGCGACTGGCTCCGGCGCAGCACCACTTTGGGCAGGCTTGCAGTTCAAAGCATTCAGCGGACCTGTGACGCTGCTGGTGTTAGTGCTGGCTCTGCTGGTGTATGGTTGGCAGCAAATAGCACCGCAACAAGCCTCTGCTGCCTTGGGTATTTTCCTGCAACCCGCTGCCATGAACCTGACGGAAAGCTGGCGCTGGTTTAGTCCGGCACTATTGCATTTTTCACTGACGCATCTGGTGTTTAACTTACTGTGGTGGTGGCTGTTGGCTGGCCAATTTGAACGGCGCTTAGGTAGCGGGCAGCTGCTGTCGTTCACATTGAGTAGTGCACTGATAGCCAATGTGGCGCAGTATCTGTTGGTGGGGCCATATTTTGGTGGTTTGTCGGGAGTGGTGTACGCGCTCTTTGGCTATTTCTGGTGGGCAGGGCGATTAAACCCTGCTCAAGGGTTGAGACTGGATGGGGGCCTGGTGGCCTTTATGTTGATCTGGATGCTGCTCGGTTTTCTGGATGTCCTCTGGGTGTCGATGGCCAATTGGGCACACTTGGGTGGTTTAGTGGCTGGTTGTGGCTGGGCCTGGTTGCTGCGGCATAAGCCAGGCCGTTCTACGTAACGGAGAAAGTTGATTTCAAAAGTAATTACATGCGCTGCTATTGATGAATGTACCGGGTGAACAGTACATCATGGATCATGTCTTTACCGGTTTCGCGTTTTAGCACCGCTTGCAGTTCTTGCAGAATGGTTTGGCGAATTTCTTCGCGGCCGGTCAGCGATTTGACTTTGTCTTCGTGTTGTTGATTGAAAACACGAATAATCGTATTCAGGATCAGTGGTTCATGATACTCAATATCAGCAAGGTAACTACGATCGGCTACCATCAGCTCTACGGATACCCGGACATACCCCAGAGAGCGACGACCTGACGTAACATAGTTGGTCACAATGTCCGGGTCAAAGCCATAATACACAATGTCTTGTTCGTTCCGTTGTGCCTGAGCGGCTGGTGTATAGAGGCTGCAAAGCAACATCAGGACTGTCAGTAAAATGCTGGCATACTTCATAAGCGGTTTGATCCCTGTTTCTGGCTGGTGCTCGCTACTGCTGGTCAGATCATAGCAGTTTCTGTCATTTGTTCTATCGGCCTGCTACAGAATTACTGAAATCTATGCGTGAAATTGCTATGATGCGGCGGTTTTTGCAATGATATGAGTACCATGCCCATCACCACTGCCCACTATTTGCTGCAAGCTCATTGGCAAACGCCTGCTGCCCTTCGGCTGTTGCCTGCGCAATGCTCTTGGTTGCTGGAAACTGATTCTCTGACAGCCCGGCTAAAAAGCCGTTGCCAGCAATTCCGGTTGCAGATGCTGACAGAGCAGTTTTATCCGCTTCCTGAGCCGTTGCATGCTCAGTTGACCGGTGCTGGAGATGCCCTGTTGCGTGAAGTATTGTTGTATTGTGATGAGCAGGCCATGATTTATGCACAGAGCTGGTTGCCGGCTTCGACCCTGACGGCGATTGAGCCTTTGGCCCGGCTGGGTAGCCAGCCGCTTGGGGAGTTTATTTTTCGTCACCCGGCGTTGCAACGGGGCCCCATTGAAGTCGCAGAGCTTGATACTGCTCAGCTTACACTACCTTTGCCGTTGACAGAGCCCACGTTGTGGGCCAGACGCTCGGTATTTTGGTTGGCCGAGCACCCATTGCATGTGGTGGAAGTTTTCATGCCAGAGGTGTATCGGTTATGAGTTGGCAATTGCGCTGGTCACATTGGCCCTATTACCGACAACTAATGCGGCTAGATAAGCCTGTAGGTATTTATTTGCTGTTGTGGCCAACCTGGTGGGCCTTGTGGTTGGCTGCGGAGGGGGTGCCGCCCTGGTCGCTCTGGCTGGTATTTACTCTTGGCGTTGTGTTGATGCGCTCGGCTGGTTGTGTGATCAATGATTACGCCGATCGGAACTTCGATGGCGCTGTGGCCCGAACTCGGCTCAGACCGCTGGCGGTGGGCAAGGTGTCGGCCAGTGAAGCTCTGCAGCTGTTTGTGTTCTTACTGTTGTTGGCAGCAACCTTATTGCTGTTTTTGAACTGGCAAACGGCCTTGTTATCGCTGGGGGCGGTGGCGTTAGCCTCCCTGTATCCCTTTATGAAACGATACACTTATCTGCCGCAGGTAGTGCTGGGAGCGGCCTTCAGCTGGGGTATGCCCATGGCTTTCATGGCCATTCAGCTGCAGTTACCGGCTCTGGTCTGGTGGCTCTACTTGGCTAATTTATGCTGGACTGTGGCCTACGATACCTACTATGCGATGGTGGACCAGCCGGATGATGAGCAGGTAGGCATTAAATCGACCGCGATTTTGTTTGGTCGCTATGCTTTGCCCACCATCCTGCTGTTGCAGGCGCTGACTTTGGCATTGTTGTACTGGGTGGGTCAGCTTGCTGAGCTGGGATGGTGGTATCAGTTGTCGCTGCTGTTGTGTTTGCCGTTGTTCGGGTATCAGTTTAGGTTAGCATCTCAAAGCCGGGCGCAGTGTTTTCAGGCTTTTTTGCACAATCATTATGTTGGATTGCTGATCTTTGCCGGCATCGTACTGGACTTGTGGCTGCGGTAGCTTGATGTAGCCACCAGGCTGCGAGCAGACCGTTCACAGCAGGACATCATCGCGTCGAAACCAACCGGCAATGCTGAAGCGATCCTGCCGGGTAGGCAATACCTGGTGCGGAAAACGGCTGCTTTCAAACAGAATAAGGCTGCCTGCTCTTGGCGGTAGTTGCATCAGTTCGGTGTGCTGTTCATCGTACAGCACCAGTTCTCCGCCATCTTGCACATCATTTAGATAACAAACACTGGTGACCTGCCGGCTCGCCTGCCGATTAAAAGCATCCAGATGGGTGCGGTAAAAATCGCCTGGCTGGTAATGCGCGAAATGGCATTCGTAGCCCGTCAGACCCAGAAAAAAATGCCGGTTTAGTTGGCTGAGAATGGTGTTCAGCTCCAGCATGTAACGTTGCTGCGCTACGGTGCTGCCATCCAGCCAACAGGTTTTATCGCGACGGATATCGCTGGCATGTTGTCGTTGCTGACCACGGCCAATGGCTGCAGGTGTCAGCTCAGCCTGCTGCTGCACTTCCTGCAATAATGTGTGGCATAGATCAGCGGTGAGGTACTCTGGCAACACCACCAGTCCATCACGCTCAAAGGCCGCCAGCCAGGCCGCAGGCTGTTCAGGCGAGCTGGGCTGGGGTTGCAATAGTGGTTCGACAGCGTGCATGGCGGTCTCCTTGGGCTTAATGCGTCCTTATACTGCGCAGGTGCCGGGCTGTCTAACAAAGAAAATTTGTCTTAAAGATAAAAAAGTTTACTGGTTGAGCCAAAGGCGACTAGGGTACGTATTCACGACAGAAGACAAGGAGAGACAATGATGCGTAACTGGTTGGTGGTTCTTGTGGTGGGCTTGCTGTTTGGTTGCAGTCGGTCGGTGCTGGATTATCAGGCGGAGCAGCCTGAGCTGAAGTTGGAGCAATTTTTTCAGGGCAGTGGCCGGGCTTATGGGGTGTTGCAGGATTGGCGCGGCAGGCAGACCCTGCGCTTTCATGCCGATCTCTGTGGCGTGTGGCAACAAAACCGCGGTGATTTGTACGAGGTGTTTTATTTTAGCGACGGTCGGGTGGATTACCGGCACTGGCAGTTGCAGCTGCATGCGGATGGCCGGGTCAGCGGCACTGCGCATGATGTTATGGGCGAAGCCAGTGGGCAATTGGCAGGCAATAGCTTGTACTGGGAATACACGCTGCGTATTCCCTACCAAAACGATACCATGGATGTTCGGGTGAAAGACTGGATGTATCTGGTGACGCCTCAGCAAATCATCAATCGTACCAGTTTGCATAAATTTGGTGTGAAAGTAGCTGATCTGACGTTGTCATTGCAGCAACTGAACCCTGAGGCCGACTGCAGTGATCTGCGTCAGCAGTTGCAGCAGTTAGCAGCAGGAAATGAGGCTGCTTAAGGTTTAGTTCGTTCCTGCATTGATTCCAGTTCAATGTTGATGGCATCGCAGGAAATCTGAATTTCATACAAGGACAAAGCCAGGCTAACCAGCAGGGCAATCAAACTGGCCGCGAAGCTTAGCTGACCGGCCAGCTCCCACAGCATAAATAAACAAAACATCGACAAAGTACACAGCAAAAAGCTAAGTACACCATATGCCTGCATCGAGCGGATCAGCACAATGCGCTTTTTCAGGTTAGCAATTTGGCGCACCACCAACTGGCGTACCTGCGCACCTTCGCGTTCATTTAATTCCCGGATCAACTGCGCCAATACCAGGAAACGGTTGGTATAAGCCAACAGCAACAAGGATATGGCAGGAAACAGCAGGGCTGGGGTGGTTAGTGTCATTATGATGCCTTCTGAAGGGGAATTCGCTTATTTTGCCTGAAAGGATTACACTTAGTCGAATTTATAATGAACAGTCAACCCAGTAGCTCTAAGCTAAATTCTGGCTTAAAGTGTGTATTCCGATGTAATGAAAAGGCGTCGTGGTTTGATATGGTAATAAAACAAAAACAACAACCTGCAGTGCAGCCTGAAGTGAAGCTCGATACTTTGATCGAGACAATGAGCAGTGAGCTTGGTGATTTGCTGAGTCACTTTTCGCAACAATTGCAAAGCCAGCAGCAAACCCAGTTGCAGCAGCTAAGTCAACAATTGATGCAAATCAGCCAGCAGCAGTGGCAACAACGCTTGATAGAACAAGAGCAAGCCTACCAGAAGCTGTTTAAAGAGTGGCAACAAGCCAAACAGCAGCTTGATATGGCGATCCCGGAAGATCCGGCGCAGTTGGAAACATTAAAAAAGTCCCAACAGCAATTGGATCAGGCGATTCAACAGAAAAAGCAGCTGGAGCAGGAATTAAAAGCGGTGCAACAAGACTTTACCGCACAGCAACAACAGCAGACTCTGGCCAATGAGCAGCTGCAGCAAGAAAAACAACAACTGGAGCAACAAATTCAGCAGTTGCAGCAATCGCAAGGCCAACAGCATAGCGACCAGGAGCGGCAGCTAAAGCAACAGCTGCAACAGCTGCAGCGGCAATTGGACGAATTGAAGCATCAGCAAGTGGCTGATCAGGCTCAATTGCAGCACAGCAAAGAGGATGTAAAAAGTTTACGCCAGCAGCTGGCCGAAGAAAAAAAGCTACGCCAGCAGGCCGAAAAAAGCTTGGCGGAGCAGGAAAAAACACAAGCCTCCAGTGCGCAGCAGCACGCCAAAGCCTTACAACAAGTTCAGCAGGAGCTACAACGGTTACAGCAAAAGCAGGCTCCTACCGAACAGGAGCTGAAAGATACCAAGCAACAGTTGGAGCGACTGCGTGGCGAGCACAGCGAGTTGCAGGAGCAGCAGGGAGCTCAGGCCGAGGCACAGAAAGAGAAGTTGCAGGCGCTGGCAAAAGTTCAGCAAGAGCTGCAGGATTTGAAAACCGCCCACGAGCAACTGCAGCAACAGCAGCAATCCTCGTCCGCTTTGACTGAACAACTGGCTGCGGAAAAACAGCAACTTAAACAACAGTTAGCGGCTATCCAGCCGGAGTTCCAAAACATTCAGCAAAAATGGCAGGCCGCTGAGCAACTTAACAGCGAGCTGCAACAACAACAGCAACAGCATGAACAGGAGCAGCTGGAGTTGCAGCAGCGGCTGGAGAAGCACAAAGAGCAATTGCAGCATGCGCAAAAACGATTGGAAGCACATGAACAAAAGCAATTGCAACAGTCTGATGCTTCCAGGGAAACCATCAAAGAGTTACGGCAGGAATTGCAAGAGCTGCAACAACGCCAGCAAGATAAGTTAAGCGAGCTGGAAGAACAACTGATTGAATACAAATTAAAATTCGAATACGCCCAAAAACAGCTGCAACAACACGCATAAAAAGGGTAAGTCATGAGTGAGCTGCAATGGCAACTGGTGTATCATGCCGCTTCCGAGTTCGAAGCGGCTTTGTTGACCGGGTTATTGCACAATCAGCGAGTTGAAGCTCGTTACCAGGGCCAGTTGTTGCTGGGCGCTGTTGGCGAGTTACCTCCTACCGCGGTTGAGGTTGCCATTTGGGTCAGGCCGCATCAAGTCAGTCAGGCACTGGCAATCATTCAAAGCACAAAACAACAAGCCGGCCGTGAATGGTGCTGTGCTTGTGGTGAAAACAATGCGCCAGAGTTCGAACTATGTTGGGCTTGTGGCAGGGATAAAGATGAAAGCGAATAATTTTCAACGCCTGCGTGAGTTGGGTTTTTACCAGCAGGTGGCAGTTGCGGCTACATTGATGGAGCGAATGTTGCCCAATTACCAGCTGTTTGCACAGCTGATGGACTTTGGTGACAGCAAGCTGGTTCGTCATAGCCTGGATCTGGTCTGGGAATGGCTGGCGGTCAAAAAAGCCAAGATTAATTTTGCCCGTTTAACCGATGAACTGGCCGAGGTGATCCCGGAAGTGAATCACTACGATTGTTTTGGCGTTTATCCGGCGGTGGATACTGCCACCGCACTGGAAACCTTATTAACTGGCATTGAGCAGCGCGACAGTGCTGATATTGTCAATGTGGCAAAAATATCCCAGGCCTCGGTCGCCCGATTGATTGAGCACGAGTCGGCTGAGCTGGATATCACCAGTGAAGCTGAGTTAAAGCAACATGTGCGCAAGCACCCGCTGATGCAGTACGAAATGGAGTGCCTGGCCGAGTTGATTGAACTGGTGTCTGCCATCCGCCAGTTTGACTGGGAGGAGGTAAAAAAGCTGCAACAGTGGGTGGCTGAGCAAGGGGTGAGTAATCTGGGTATGGAACTGACGGCTGAGGATAGCACCGATGAGCAATGATTTTGTATTTGGTTTGCACGCAGTGCAAGCCGTTGTAGAGCGCTCACCGCAGGATGTACTGGAAGTCTTTGTCAGCAAAGAACGTGATGATAAACGGATGAACCCGCTGGTACAGCAGCTGCGCCAACAAGGTATTGCTGTGCAGTTTTGTCACCGCAAAACGCTGGATAACCTGGTACAGGGCCAGCATCAGGGCATTGTCGCCAAGGTACGGTTGGCACAGGCGGGCAGCGATGCTGATTTAATGGCCATTGTACAACAGCAGAGTACGCCCTTGCTGTTGGTGCTTGACGGCGTGACGGATCCACATAATTTAGGCGCAATTCTGCGCAGTGCCGATGCCGCCGGGGTGCATGCCGTGGTGGTACCCAAAGATCGCTCGGTCAAGCTCACCTCCGTAGTACGCAAAGTGGCCTGTGGCGCTGCTGAAACCGTGCCATTTATTGCGGTGACCAATTTAGCCCGTGCGCTGCGGCAATTGCAGGAAGCCGGTGTTTGGGTGATCGGTACTGCCGGTGAAACCGAGCAAACCCTGTACCAAACCGAACTGACCGGCCCGCTGGCCATTGTGTTGGGTGCTGAAGGTGATGGATTGCGTCGGCTGACCCGTGAAACCTGCGACGCGCTGGTAAAAATTCCGATGCAGGGCAGTGTGTCCAGCCTGAATGTGTCGGTGGCCGCCGGCATTTGCTTATTTGAAGCGGTGCGGCAGCGTCTTTAACACTAACCTTGGATGAAAGGCTGCTGGTTGAATCTCGCAGTCTTTTAGAGCCTAAACTTTAACGCATCTTGTCAGTAACACTCTGGCCCTTGTCAAAATAGTGTCATTTTTCTGTCTTACAATCTTCAGCATTTTTAATACTGGGAGATTGTGTTATGGCACATTGGTTGTTTGTGATTTTTACTGTCAGTGTACTTGTGCTGAGTCAACCAGTATCTGCACAATCCTGTCCATCACCACTTCGTTTTGCAGATACCGGCATCGAAGGCGCCGAAGAGTTACAACGCGCTTACCATGAGTTTGTTGCATTGATGCTGGAACTGCTGGACGTTCAGGTGCAGTTTTTCCCCGTTGGCAATCGAACTACAGCAGTCAATGCTTTGCGCTTTCGTCAGGTTGATCTGGTATTGGCTGGTCCGACCGAGTTTTTGCTAATGCAGCAACGTTTGCAAGGTATTCAGCCTGTCGCTGCAATTGCCCGCCCTGAGTATGCTGCCGTATTTATTGTGCCGGAGCATAGTTCAATTCAGCGCTTAACTGATCTGAAAGGGCGCCATGTCGCAATGAAAGATCATGGCTCCACCACAGGCCATATCATTCCAAGCTATATGCTCCATCGGGCAGGTTTGGATCTGGATCGGGATGTACGAATTTCTTTAATCGATGGTGCCCGTATGGCAGCGTTAGCTGCAGGTGAGGTAGACGCTGTAGGTACCGGCCTTCGAGATTTTGCTCCTTTTGTGGCTCAGCAAGCGCAGCCCTATCGGATTTTGGCGCAAAGTGATGACATGCCCGGTGACCCAATTATCGCAGGTGGTCATGTTCCTGCGGCCTGTGTGACAACCCTGCAACTGATTTTCCAGCAGCATGCCGAGCCCATTCTTCAGGCTATTTTAAACCCGGGGGCCCGGGATAAATATCTGGAAGCACGTATGATTCCAGTGACTAAAGACGATTATCAGTTTGTTGCTGATGCCATGAAGGTGTTGGGTATTTTGAGGTGATCATCAAGTGATTCAGATAAGTGATTTATCCAAAGTGTACCCGGATGGCACGCAAGCACTCAATGGTGTGACTTTACAAGTCAGGCAGGGAGAACAGCTGGTTTTGTTAGGGCATAATGGCTGTGGTAAATCAACCTTGATGAAATGTTTAACCGGCCTGGAAAAGCCGAGCTCCGGGAAAATTTTGCTCGATCAGCATGATATTCATCAGCTTCGTGGGCATAAACTCCGAAAAGTTCGCCAAGGCGTTGGCTGTGTTTTCCAGCAAATGAACCTGGTGCTAGATGTCTCTGTTTTGCAAAATGTCCTGTATGGCGCGATGGCAAAACATGGCTTTTGGCGAGTACTCAATCTGACTGCTTCCCGGACACTTCGCGAGCAGGCACTTTGGGCGCTGGAGCAGGTTGGTTTGGCAGAATTGGCTGCCAGGCGCACGGATATGCTGTCTGGCGGCCAGCAGCAGCGGGTTGCCATAGCCCGTATGTTGATGCAGCAAGCCAAAATCGTCTTTGCTGATGAACCGGTCGCCAGCTTGGATCCTAAAGCAGGGCGTGAAGTGATGGAGCTATTGCAGCGTATTGTGGTTGAACATGGCATGACATTAATTTGTGTGTTGCATCAGCTTGATTTGGCTATGCAGTACGGCCATCGCTTGGTCGGAATGAAAAAGGGCAAGATTGTGTTTGATGACACCCCCGATAACTTACCCGCTGAAACATTTCAGGAGCTGTATCACGCATGATTGAGAAAGCACAACATGGCAACTCAGACTATTTGCCACCACGATTCCGCAGTCCATCGGTTACTGCTTGGTTGTTGATCATCGGTTTTGTTGCATTTTTTCTTCATGGGATTGACGGTGCGGATGTCAGCATAGACAGACTGGGCCAGGGAATTTTGAATGTTGGTATTTTTGCTGCAGAGTCTTTTCCGCCTGATTTGAGCCGCTGGAACTTTATTGCTTATGCCATGCTTGAAACCTTTCAAATGGCACTGGTTGGGGTTGTCTTCGGTGTTATCATTAGTGTGCCTTTTGCCTTGCTCAGTGCCAGAAATACCTCGCCGAATCGACTGGTGCGTTGGTTGTCTACCAATATCGTCGCAACACTAAGGACCATCCCCGATCTGGTATGGGCACTGATCTTTGTAGTGGCTGTTGGCCTTGGGCCTTTGGCTGGCATTCTGGCTATTATGATGGATACCATCGGTTTTTGTGGTCGCTTTTTTGCCGAACGCATCGAAGAAACCGATCCTCGTCCGGCACAAGCCCTAACAGCCGCAGGCTGCTCGCGCTCAGCTGTGATTATGGCAAGCATCCTACCAGAAGCATTCCCCTCTTTTGTTGCTACCTCGTTGTATTCTGTTGAAAAAGCGATTCGAAGTGCTGTGGTATTGGGTTTGGTTGGTGCCGGCGGTATCGGAGTCGAGCTTTCAGCCGCAATGAACTTATTCCGTTATGATCAGGCGTTGACCATCATGCTCATTATCTTGCTTGTGGTTATTTCGGTTGAGCATTTATCTAGTTGGATCCGTAAGCGTTTATTGTCATAAAAGCTAAACCTACCTGTCTGCATACTGTCATTTCATGGTCATTTTCCTGTCAATTTTGCTCTGTAATCTTTCGGTCAAATTTGTAAAACAGGAAAATGTGAACAATGAAGCATCGTACCAAACCAAGATTTTTCCAGCATGCCATCGCCGCCGCTGTTGCCCTATCCTGTGGTGGTTATCTGAGCACATCGCTTGCTGCAGATACGAGTTTGCCACTTCGGGTCAGTTCTTCAGTTACAGAGACTCAAGGCATTTCCGGCCAGTTACAGGACAATCGCAACAGCTTTTTGCAAGGCGCTATTGTCCGTATTGCTGGTACCAACCGGGAAACCACCACGGATCGTCAGGGCCGTTTTCGCTTTGACGGCCTGCAGCCTGGCTCCTACCAGCTGGAAGTGAGCTACCTTGGTTTTGGTACCCAGCGTGTATCTGCTGAAGTTCTGCCAGGTCAGGGGGTGGCGTTGGACTTACGGTACGGCAATGGTGATGTAGAAGTGATGCATGTGTTTGGTAGCCGCGATGCACAATCGCGGGCGTTGAACATTCAACGTGCCTCAGACAACCTGAAGTCCGTGGTATCGGCTGATTATCTGGGGCGCTTTCCGGATGATAACGTGGCAGAAGCCATGCAGCGTTTGGTTGGCGCTTCCATTCAGCGCGATCAGGGGGAAGGCAAGTACGTCAACGTGCGTGGTGCGCCACTGGAATATGCCAACGTATCCATCGATGGGGTGATTATTCCATCACCGGACGGCGGAACCCGAGCGGTGGATTTGGATACCATTCCATCGGATATTATTTCCTTGCTGGAGTTGACCAAGGCCATTACGCCGGATATGGATGCCGATGCCATCGCCGGTA
Source organism: Alkalimonas amylolytica (assembly GCF_900107845.1). GTDB lineage: Bacteria > Pseudomonadota > Gammaproteobacteria > Enterobacterales > Alteromonadaceae > Alkalimonas > Alkalimonas amylolytica. The sequence continues at coordinate 114,447 of NZ_FNRM01000006.1, read as the reverse complement.
ATATCAATATTGTTACCCAGGGGGCTTTGGATAGCTCTGGCCATATTCTGCGTGCCCGTGCTTCTGGCGGCAAAAACCAAAAGGGCAATGGCAACGCCTATAAAACGGCATTGACTGCCGGCTCTCGTTTGGGTGCGGATGGCAATGCTGGCTTTCTTTTCTCGGCGCAGCATAGTGAAACCAATCGGGTTACCGATAATATTGAGCCGGTTTGGTTTGAAGCTGCTAATGGGGCTTACTTACCTGAAACTTTTGAGTTCAAAGATTATGAAGTCAAACGTGTACGTACTGGTTTAACCGGTCGCTTTGACTGGCGACCAGATGATAATTCACATCTGTACCTTTCGCACAGCTATTCACGTTTTGAAGACAATGAATTCCGTGACACCTTAGAAATCAGTCTGGATCGGTTTACTCCAGAGTCGAATCAATTCTCCGGTGTTGCTGGGCGTGCCACCTTTGATAAAGAGCTGCGGCATCGAACTTTCGTCAATACCATCAACTCCACGGTATTTGGTGGCCGCTACCATTTCGACGCCTATTCCGTTGATTTCCAGGCGTCGGTGTCTTCGGCTAAACAAGATTTCCCTAATCGTGATTACTTAATTTATCGTGAGTCGAGCCGTCCGGCTATGGCGTACGACTTTAGTAATCCGGACTTGCCAACCTTTCAGGTATTGGACAGCGATGGTGGCGTGGTACGCACCGATTTTAACTTCCCGGTTTCGGATATGAACTGGCGTCGTTATGAGCGCCGTACCGGTGGTGCCAAAGAAACTGAGCAAGCCTACCAGGTTAATATCACGGTACCTGGTCAGTGGGGCAATGCGTATTCGACCTTAAAATTTGGTGCCAAAGCACGCCTGAAAGACAAAGAAAACGATGAAAATCGTTTCCGTAACTCGCGTGGTGTGGGCGCCCCGGCCTTTGCTGATGTGATCATTGATAAGCAATCACAGCCATTTGGTGGCTTTTACAACAATGGCTCTAAGTTGCAGCGTGATTTTGTCACTGCGTATCGCGATATTTTTGAAAATGAGGATTTCCTTGATCGGGGCGCGCCATCCATTGTGTCTGATTATGAGGCTTCTGAAAATATTCTTGCTGTCTATGCGATGAATACGCTGGAATGGGATACGACCACGCTGTTGTTTGGTGCTCGTATCGAGCAAACCAAAAACAGTGGCACCGCCAATGAGTACGATGCTGATACCGGCGAAGCGACCCTGGTGGACGCCAGCAAGCGTTACACCAAGGTGTTCCCAAGCGTGCATTTACGCCAGGAGCTGGAGAATGGCTTGATTGTCCGTGCCGCCTACAGCACTGGTTTAAGCCGGCCAAACTTCGAAGACTTAGTGCCTTATTTTATCATCGAGGATCGTGAATCTGGTCGCGGTACGGTAGATATTGGTAATATCAACCTGAAACCAACCTATGCGCATAACCTTGATTTAACGGCTGAGTATTACCTGGAACCGCTCGGGCTGATTTCGGCTGGGGTTTTCTATAAAAACCTGTCGGATCCGATCTTCAAAGCGCGCAGTATTTTTACAGGTGGTGAATTTGACGGGTTCAGGATGGTTCGCCCTGAAAATGGCGACAGTGGTTACCTTTATGGTCTGGAACTGAATTGGCAGCAAACCCTGAGCTTCCTGCCTGGTGCCTGGAGTGGATTGGGCTTCATTGCCAATTACACCCACACCAAGTCTGAAGCTGATTTGCCGTTCAATATCGGCAAAACTGAGCTGGCGGGTACCAGTCGTCATACCGTGAACCTGGCCCTGCAGTACGACATTGCCCGTTTCAGCAGTCAGTTGGCCTACAACTACCGCTCTGAATACATTGACGCCTTTGATACCGGCAATCCTGAGCTGAATGTGTTTTGGGATGGTCGGGGAACACTGGACTTTACCGCCAGTTACAAACTGACGGATCAGTTTTCAGTATTTCTGGAGGCCAGCAACCTGACCGACAGCAAAGCGGTCCGTTATCAAGGCGAGCGTAGCCGGGTGTATGAGCACGAGCAGTTTGGCCGTGCCTGGCAGCTGGGGATTAGTGGCTCTTTCTAGACGAAGTTGAGCGTTTCAGCCGGGCAGCAATGCCCGGCTTTTTTGCATTGTAAAAAGGAACATCGAGTGAACTATTTTCTGCTAACTTTAACCTTACTGGGTTTGATCGTAAGTTGTGTTACCAGTGCTGAGCCTCATTATACCCTGGTACCTGCCGGGGCGGATCCTTACCGTGCCAGTGTCAGCCCTGATCGTATTGTTTTAATACCCACCACAACACCTGCCAGCAGTCAGAGTATTCATTGGCGCACCCATGCCGACGTTGGAGTTGCTAAAGCGCAGTTGGCGCGGGCCATTGATGGGCCCGGTATGCATCGTGCTATGAAAACGGAGCTCAGTCAGGTAACCGCTGTATACAGCGACAATGGCAAGGCCCATCAACACAAAGTGACTTTTGACCAACTCGAGCCGGACACGCTCTATGCGTATCGGGTGCAGGGATTGGGAACCTGGAGCGAGTGGTTTCAATTTAAAACCGCTACAGCAGAATTTAGCCCTTTTAGCTTTATCTACTTTGGTGATGCGCAAAACCAAATGAAAGCTCATGTATCACGTGTGTTTCGTGAAGCGCTGTTGCAGCGTCCGCGAGCCAGTGTCATGGTTCATGCGGGGGACTTGGTCAATAGCCGGGCTGGTAATCATGATAATGAGTGGGGGGAATGGTTTCATGCCTTGGGGTGGCAGGGGAGCATGGTCAATCAAATTGTCACCCCTGGCAACCATGAATACATCGAACATGGCACCGGCCCCCGCACTTTGGTACCACAATTTTCAGCTCAGTTTTCTTCCATCCGAAATGGGCCAGAGCCACTGCAAGATACCGTATTTTATACAGATTATCAGGGGGTTCGTTTTATCTCGCTGAATTCAATGGAGGCGCTGCAAAATGAAGAGCTTGCCAAGCTGCAGGCAGTCTGGTTGGAACAGGTGTTAAGCACGAACAGCGGGCATTGGACCGTAGTGACTTATCATCACCCTATGTTTTCTGTCTCGACGGGACGGGATAACCCGATATTGCGTCAGTACTGGTTGCCTTTGTTCGAAAAGCACAACGTGGATTTGGTGCTGCAAGGCCATGATCATGTCTACGGCCGCAGCCAAAACCTGGCCACTGGCTTAAGTGGCCAGCCTCAGCAGGGAGGCCCTGTTTATGTGGTCTCGGTTGCAGGCCCTAAGATGTATCTGAACTCAGAGCAGGCAACGAAAAAAATGCAACGGGTGGGTGAGGATACGCAGCTATTTCAGCTGATTGATGTACAGAGCAATCGCCTGGTGTATCAGGCGTTTACTCCAGCCGGAACTTTGTACGATGCTTTTGAGCTTCACAAAGATGCCCAGGGCAACAAATACATTCAGTCATCGCAGGTGCTGCCTGAGGTTCGGGTTTGCAGTGTGCTGCTGGCCGAACGTGTTCGTGCCAACCGCTGCTGGAATGGCACTGAATTTGGCTTGGACCAGGAGATCCAACAATGAAAAAAATGAAGTATCTTTTTGTAGTTAGCGCATTATGCATGATGGGCTGTAGCCCGCAGCCAGAACAAAATCAGTCTGATCCGGGTGTATTGTTAGGCAGCAAGATGCCTTACCAACCTCAGCAGAATTGGCAGCAGTATAGCCAGCCACCAGCAGGTTTTTCGCCTGTCATGGTGCAGCATGTTGCCCGCCATGGTTCTCGGGTGCTCTCCAGCCCGGGCGATGATGATTTGGCCTATCAGTTGTGGCTGGCAGCAAAGCAGGCTGAAGCCCTGACTGAGTTGGGTGAGAGTTTGGGCCCAGTGCTGCAGCAACTGCTAGCTGTGCATAAAGCTATTGGCTACGGCAGTTTGTCCGAGCTTGGCCGGCAAGAGCATCGGAATATGGCAGCACGGATGCTGCAGCGTCAATCCGTCTTGTTCGAACAGGCCATTGCCAGGCAGCAACGCATCGCCGTGCTTCACTCCGGGCGAGCGCGGGCCGCCGAAAGTGCAGAAGCCTTTTTGGCAAGCTGGACTGAGCATCTTCCGCCGTTGGCAGCCCTGGCTGAGCCAATGCGGGCCGATCAACACACCTTGTATTTTAACAAAGCCGAAGGCAGCGAAGGTTACAATGATTACCGTAAAAATGACCCACGGCTGCAACGTATTCTGCACGACTTATCGACCCAGCCAAAAACCAGACTCATGGCGCGGCAGATGCTGGAAAGGCTATTCACACCGGCGTTTTTAGATCAACTGGATAACGGAGCGATCCGTTTTCAGCTGGATTACGATGACGATAGCATCGCAAACTCGGTCGATGCGGCTATGGTAATGTATTCACTATTCAGTATCACCAGCAATATGCCGGCAGAGGGCGACTGGCAATTTGAACGCTTTGTGTCTGAACCCTATGCGTTGTGGTTTGCTGAGCTTGATGACGCGGACTCGTTTTATGGCCGTGGCCCAGGTTTTAGCGGTGAGGATATTACCTATCGCCTGGCCGGTAATCTAGTCCGCGACATGCTTCACCGTATAGAGCATGCCAATGATGAAGTGGCCACCGTCCGTTTTACGCATGCTCAGGTTTTAATGCCTCTGGCCGCATTTCTGGGAATCAAAAATGCCAGCGAAGGTTTACCGGAAACCATGGTATTCAGTTATCAGAATAGCCAGTGGCGGAGCGCTTTGGTGTCACCAATGTCTGCTAATGTGCAGTGGGATGTGTATCGTAATACTGAAGGGGTTACGCTTATCCATTCGTTGCACCAGGAAAAAGAAACACAGTTAAAGCCAGATTGTCGGCCATATCCGGGAACGCAGTTTTTTTACGAGCTCGCTGAGCTGAAGCGTTGTTTATTAAATTAAACTAAGTGGAACACTTCCGGGTGTTCCACCTTTCATTGAATCATGTTACTGGCTGAATCGCTCGATCGTTAGGCGGGATTTCAGTGCATCGTTTGATAATAGCAATTTTTTTTCTGCTAACCATTGTCGCATTGTGTCTCGTTGTGATTGAGCATCAGCCAAACCTTTTGCCCGAAATGACAGCTCTATCAGTGTGTGGGCTTGGGCAGTCTCGTTTTCAGGAAACTGCCATACCTCAACTGATATCCCATCAATTGTTTTATTTTCAAAACTTAGCGACAAGTTACGATAGCGGGTAAAGGGGACATAGCCATACACCATCAAGCCGTATTCTTGAACGATGTCGACAGGAAATTGAACGGGAGCCTGCTGTAACAGCAAGGCTTTAATAGCAGGTAAATCTGGCATGGCTAGCTGCGTTGGCATATCAAAGTTCTGACGACTGGTTTGGGCAAAGCTAAGCGTCTGATGTTGTATCCCCCAGTCTACTTCAACATCCCACTCGTCTGCTGTACTGGTAAAGCTTTCAGAGCTGGCAAGCGCAATGGTTTCCTGCAGCCGCTGAACTGGGTAGCGTTTTTTAAATTGCAGCCGATGTTCTGGTTGATCTGCCCGCTTTCTTATGCGCAGTCCCCAGCCAGTCTGGCGTAAATGAAGGCTGGCAGTATCAAGATAACCCACTGAAAAGGCGAGTTGTTTTAATTGGCTTTGATCGAACTGTTGCAGAAACTCTGAGGTTAGCTCACCTTCAACGGCTAAAACTCCTTCAACAGGCAACAAAAACTTAAGTTCATACCACAGTTCAGTTTTTGCCTGGGCCCTGCTGAATGTGACGCTAAAAATAATGATACTGAGTATGGTGGCTATGGGGAGCATATTCACTGTGTGACTCCTTTATTGTGTATGGTAGCGTTGCAACAAAGGGAGCCATGGACGGTTTCCCCAGGTTGAAAAAGGGTTGCCGGCGGCAACCCTTTTGATAGGGCATGGTGATGGTAACCAACGTCTTTGCGTTAAAACTCAAACTGCAAACGCAGGGCGTACACCATGCTGTCCCAGCTTTTGAACTCACCAGGCTCCAGATCGCGGCTGGACGTTTTGGCATCGACGAACATGGCATTGAACTTCAGCACAATGTCATCAACCGGGTACCAGTTCAGGCCCAAGGTGTAATGCTTCAGCTCCTGTGCACCCCGCTCATCGTGGTGGTCGGTGTGATCGGCATAGGCATAGCGTGCCAGCAACTCGACGGCGCCATAGCCACCTGAGCCCACCGGGTTTTGTACCCGGGTACGGCCAAAGTCGCCACTGAAACGACGGTAGTTGCGTTGTTCGCCAGTGGTGAAGAAGCTGGTTTGAACGTAGTAGCCACCATTGCTGATCTTGACGACACTTGGATTCTCAAAGCCACGGGCATTTTCATCCCGGTTGAGCCGTACGCCTGCGTACTCGCCCTGAATGGAGAAAGAGCCGACGCCGTAAGCCGCTTCAATGGCATAGCGGGTCATGTCTTTTACATCGCTGAAATCGCGACGGCCAATGACCCGGCCATCAATGGCACGGGTGCCTAAACGACTGCGTAAGCGGACGGAGTTGTATTCTTTCTCGCGGCCACGGCTGCGCTGGTATTCGTAGCCATTACTGCGGTAGTTGACCGACAGCCCTAAGTGCGACCAGATTCGGTTGGATGCATCATAGACCGGCGAGAAAGAAGCGCGGCCTGCAACTGAGAAGCCTTCGGTGTTGCGGCGGTTACGGCTGACGCCATCGCCACCAAACAGGCCCAGAGCGGCATAGTAATTTGGATTCAGTGTTTCATACATCACACCCAGCTCGCGGGACGGACGGTAGGCGTCGATGGGCGTTGCACGTTCAATAAAAGAAATCCGGCGCGAGCTGGTCGAACTTTCCATGCTGAATGGCTCTTTGAAGTAGCCGGCGGCCAGACGACCGTGATCGAACAGATAGGCCACGTAGGTATTGGCAAAACGGATGCCCTCGATGTCATCGCCTTCTTCAATGTCGTAAGTTACCGGATCGCGGAAATCAATTTCCACCTGCCACTCCCAGCGATCGTACATCACCCCCAGCATGCCCAGGCGCGCGCGACGAATGATGGTGCCATACTTGGCCAGATCGCCCCGGTCTAACCGGTCGTCATCGGTGGTCATGAAGTTGTCATCCAGGTAGGCGGCATCGAGCATAATGCGGCCGCGGACACCAAAACGATGTTTGCCGTCGGCGGTTTCCACCGTGAATTTATTGACGCGGGTGCGGACTTCATCGCCCTCAATAGGAGAGGTTGGCTCATAATCAAGCTCGGAGTGGATTTCGCTAATTGGGTTACTGGCTGCAGTGGCGGCAAGTGATGCACTGAGCAAAGCGGAATAGATTAGGCTTAGGGTGAAACTACGCTTCATGCTTTACGCTCCTGTTATGGTTTTTGGGTAAATTCATACCCCAACCAGAACGCAGCATCATCAACCTTGCATTCTACAATGTAGCTCGTGCACTTCGCAGCGATATTAGCTGCGTTACTGCCCGGGACCAAGAAATGTTAACAAGATAGTATGACGATCCCGTGACGAAAATATGTCACTATAATGACGGATCCCGAGTTGTTGATCTGTGCATGCGGATAAGTGGAATGATAAAAGATGCCAATGCCAATATCAGCAAAACAGCACTGATAGGACGGGTAAAGAATACGTCGTAGCCATCCATCATCACGGCACGGCGGAAATTGGTTTCGGCAATGGATCCCAGCACCATCCCCAGGATCACCGGAGCCAGTGGGTAGTCTTTGCGCTTTAAGATCCAGCCCAAAATGCCAAAGCCCAGGCAGCAAAATACATCAAACATCGAGTGACGCACCGAGTAAGCGCCAATCACTGCCATCAGACTGATTAGCACAAAGAGCACCGGTTTAGGAACATCGGTCACCCGGATCCAAAGCCGGCTGCCAGCCAGCCCCACCAGCAGCAGGGCCAGATTAGCCAGCAACATGGCAGCGAACAGACCATACATCAGCTCTGGGCTGCTTAGAAACAGTTGAGGGCCAGGGTTCAGTTTGTGGATCATCATGGCACCAACCAGCACCGCTGTGGTGGCACTGCCGGGGATCCCCAAGGTGAGCAGGGGCACCATGGCACCGCCCACTGAGCCTGAGTTGGCGGCTTCTGCAGCCGCGACCCCTTCATCGCTGCCTTGGCCAAATTGCTCCGGTGTCTGACTCTGCTTTTTCGCGATGTCGTAGCTGATAAAAGAAGCTATGGTGGCGCCGGCCCCTGGGAATATGCCAATCAGGGTCCCAATCAAGGCTGAGCGGAGCGTAACCCACTTTAACTGCCAGTAGGTGACGAAGCCGGGCCAGCTGTCCTGCACTTCATCCAGCCGCTTTCTGCGAAAATCGCGCTGCTCTATCCGACTGAACACTTCGCTTAAGGCAAAGAGACCAATCAGGGCCGGGATCAGCAAAAAGCCATCGGACAAGGGGGTGTAATTAAAGGTAAAGCGGTCGGCCCCGGAAATGGGATCGGTACCAATGGTGTTAATTAGCAAGCCGATGATGGCGGCAATAAAAGCTTTCAGCCAGTTGGCACCAGCCAGCGAGGAGATGGTGGCCAGGCCAAACAACGCCAGCGCAAAGTACTCTGCTGGGTGAAAGGTAACGGCGATGGCGGCCAGCGGTTGCGAGAACAGCATCAACACCAGGGTGCCCAGCATGCCGGCCACCGCTGAGGTGACAATGGAAATACCAAGAGCCCGGGCTGGCCGGCCTTGCCGAGTCATGGCATGGCCATCAATGGCGGTCACTACAGCGGACGCTGTCCCCGGTGCATTGATGGTAATGGCGGTAATGGAGCCACCATAGCTGGCGCCAATGTAAATGGCCAGCAACAGGATCAGCGCCAGCATCGGTGACATGCCGTAGGTGAAAGGGACCAGCAGGGCAACGCCCATGGAAGGCGATAAACCAGGAATGGCGCCGACCACAATGCCAATCATCAAGCCAGCTACAATGGCAGCCAGGGGCCACCAGGACAGCACGGCCGAACTACCGGCCAGCAAATGTTCAATCACAACAGCTCCTTCTCCAAACAGGCTGACAGCGGCGCCTTACACCAGCAGGCCACTGGGTAAATCGACATAAAGCAAGCGCTGAAACACCCAGTACGAAAACAACAGCCAGCCGGCGGTGAGCAGCAGCATGGCCCGGGGCTGACGGTATTTCAGCAAATAAAGACCCGCTGGCAAGTACAACAGGGAAGCCAGCCAGTAACCCAGGATGGGGATCAGCAGCACATAGCACAGCATGGCGCTTAGAAAGCGAAACAGCAGTCGGGGCCGTTTGCGCAGCCGGTTTTTTTTGGGGTGCCGTAAAATCAGCGCCACCTGATACAGTGCCAGCGGCAGCAAAAGATAAATCCACAGCCTGGGAACGCCCTGGGCTCCAACCACATCGACGCTGGATGGTGGCGGTAAACTTGTGGTCATGCCGTAAAACAACAAGGCCAGTGAGGTAATGCCGGATAGAATCATCAGCTCACTGGCATGGGCACGCCAGGAGGAGCGGAACAACACCAGGGCCAGCACTGCATTGATCAGCAGCAGGCTGGCGGTAAAAAATTGTCGGGCTTGCTGCTCGCCTACACCGGCAAGCAGGCTGCTGCGTTCACCCGGCTGGCGCAACAAGCCGATTTCGGTCAGGTAATACTGAAACTCCCGGGTGTCGCGCTCAACCAGTTGATGAAAGGCCTGGCTGTCCTTGTACTGGAGGCTGACCCCTTCATTGGCCCAACTGGCTTGCCAGTCCGGGTCCTGACTGACCTGATAGATCAGCTGGCTGTACCATTGGCGAATGGATTCCGGTACTCCTTGACGCAGGGCAAAACCGCGCCAAATCAGCTCCTGCTCCAACCCTGGAATGCCAAGCTCATGGAAGGTGGGCGCATCCGGAAACTCGGCCAGGCGTTCGCTGGCTGCGACTGCAACCAGGGTTAAATCATTGGAGGCCAGGGCATCGCGCGGATTCCCCAGGTAAGCATCTCCCATATTACCCAGTAAAGCAGCGATGGCCTGACCGCCACTGCTGTAGGGGATCCAGCGCATTTGAATGCCGGCCTGCTTGGCCATTTTTACGCCAGACACGTGTTTGACACCGCCAATATCGGCGCCCAGCCACAACTGACGATCACCTTTTTGGATGGCATCCTGATACAAGGCTTGCCAGCTATCGAGTCCGCTCGTGCTGTTGGTAATGAGCACATGAGGGTTGTGCATCAGGTAGGAGTGCCAGTCGAGTTGCTCAATTAAGTCTTCCCGGCCGGTGGCGACCATTTTGGATATATTGGATCGGGTAACGGCCAGTAAAGTGTAGCCGTCAGCCGGGCGCTGCAAGGCTTCTTCAAATGCGACGATACCACCGCCTCCGGGGCGGTTAATCACCACAAAAGGGACACCATTGCTGTAGCGGCGTGCGATTTCGGCAAAGCGGCGTGCTGTTAAATCGATCAGACCACCAGGGCTGGTGTAGACCACAATACGAATCGGTTGGGTTGGGAAGTCATCGGTTGCTGCTAGCTCCTCTGCCTGAAGACTCTGGCAGCTCCACAACAGCAACAGGGCGCAGAGCCAGAATGGCAGTCGAAGGCGCTGTAAAACGGGCAGGGGCATTCGGTGGCACCATCTTCTTGCGGGACAAAAACCAACAGTCTAATGCTGCTTTATGACAGTGGCATGACAGTCGCCAGCAGGAGCACTGCACAGAATGCTTGTGATTTACCCAGTTCCTAAGTATAATTCGCGCCCTTCGGCCACTACCCATGTTCCTTGCCTCCATGCAGGTCTGGCCGAGCCTGACCGAGGCTAATTAACCGTAAGGAGCTGCAATGCGTCATTACGAAATTATTTTTATGGTCCACCCGGATCAAAGCGAGCAAGTCCCTGGCATGATCGAGCGTTACACTGGCTCTATCACTGAAGCTGGTGGTACTGTTCACCGTTTGGAAGACTGGGGCCGCCGTCAACTGGCTTACCCAATCGAAAAACTGCACAAAGCGCATTACGTGCTGATGAACGTGGAAGCTCCACAGAACGTGATCGACGATCTGGAAACAACGTTCCGTTTCAACGATGCTGTGCTGCGTAACATGATCATGCGTACCAATGGTGCCGTGGTTGAGCCTTCACCAATGGCTAAGGTTCGTGAAGAGCGCCGTGAGCGTGCTCCTCGTGATTCTGAGCACCAGGCTGCAGCGTCAGAAGAGTAAGTTGTCAATGGACAATCAACTGGTGTGTGCTGGGCAAATTTGCCGACAGCCTGCGCGCAGTGAAAGTCCGGCCGGGATCCCACAACTGAGCCTGGTGCTAGAGCACCGCAGCCAGCAACAGGAAGCCGGGTTAAATCGTCAGTGTTATGTTCGCCTCCAGGTGGTCTGCAGTGGGGATTTGGCACAACAAACTCAGCATTTATTGTTGGGGGATATGGTGCGGGTGCAGGGCTTTTTAAACCGGCATCAGCAGCGCAACGGCCAGAGCAAACTGGTGTTGCACGCCCAACACATTGAACAAATTCGTTAGGAGATCGTGTTATGTCACGTTATTTTCGTCGCCGTAAATTCTGCCGTTTTTCTGCAGAAGGCGTTAAAGAGATCGATTACAAAGATATCGCTACTCTGAAAAACTACGTCACTGAAAGTGGCAAAATTGTACCCAGCCGTATTACGGGTACCAGTGCGAAGTATCAACGTCAGCTGGCTCGTGCGATTAAGCGCGCTCGCTACCTGTCTTTGCTGCCTTACAGCGATTCACACAGCTGATCGCCTGGTTTAACCGAATACTGAAGAGGTATCCCAATGAACATTATTCTTTTAGACAAGGTCGCTAACCTGGGTAGTCTGGGTGACCAGGTCGCAGTGAAAGCCGGTTACGCTCGTAACTACCTGTTCCCACAGGGTAAAGCTGTTCCTGCGAACAAAGCTAACATCGAAAAATTCGAACAGCGTCGTGCTGAGCTGGAAGCCAAACTGGCGGAAGGTCTGGCTGCTGCGCAAAAGCGTGCTGAGCAAATTGCTGCACTGGAAGAAGTGACCATCGCTTCCAAAGCCGGTGACGAAGGCAAGCTGTTCGGTTCTATCGGTACCCGCGATATCGCCGACGCTATCACCGAAGCTGGTGTGGCGGTTGCTAAGTCTGAAGTGAAGCTGCCTCATGGCACGCTGCGCGAGACTGGCGAGTTCGACATCGACCTGCAGCTGCACGCTGAAGTCACTGCAACCGTAAAACTGGTTGTTGTTGCTGAAGCCTAAGCCGTCTGGTTTGAAAAAACAGGCAGTCTCTTCGGGGCTGCCTTTTTTTTAGTCATCATGTACCGCCTAAGGTATTTTAAAGATGATAGTGTCAGCATTGACCAATTTGACTAGCAACACCAAACCAGAAACACCAAGCATGAACATCCGCCTTGCTACCCATGACGACTTCGAACAGATCTGGCCAATTTTTCATGCCATTGCTGCAGCAGGCGAGACCTATGCTTTTGCCCGAGATATCAGTAAAGAAGAAGCCAGGCAGCTGTGGCTGCTAACGCCAAGGAAAACCTTTGTAGCGGAAGAGGAAGGGCAAATCCTTGGCACCTACTATTTGAAAACCAACCAGGCCGGTCCTGGCAGCCATGTCTGCAATTGCGGTTACATGGTAGCTGAAACTGCCAGAGGACGAGGGCTTGCTACTGCAATGTGTGAGCACTCACAACAACAAGCGAAGGCGCTGGGCTATCAAGCAATGCAGTTCAACTTTGTGGCATCCAGCAATGAGGGGGCGATTCGGCTATGGCAGCAACTTGGGTTTGCCATTGTGGGTCGATTACCCCAGGCGTTTAACCACCCATCTTTAGGGTTGTTAGACGCTCTGGTGATGTACAAGTGGCTGACTAACTCTGTGGTTGATACAGGCAATAACCGCCGCGGCCACTGTGCTTCATCTGATACATAGCCTGGTCGGCTTTTTCCAATAGATCGGTAAAGTCTTTGCCATGATCCGGGTAGAGGCTGATGCCAATACTGGCACCCAGCTGATACTGCTGTTCACCGACCTTAAAGGGCATATTCAGGCTGTGCAGTATTTTTTTAGCTACTTCGTTGGCGTAGATATCCTGCTCCAGTTGTGTCACAACAACGACAAATTCATCACCGCCAATGCGGGCGCATATATCGGTACTGCGCAGGCAGGACTTCAGCCGCGTGGCCACCTCTTTTAAGACTAAGTCTCCTGCTTTGTGCCCGGCCTGATCATTGATCGGTTTGAAGTGATCCAGGTCGATGTAGCAAACAGCCAACAATTGATGTGGGCGGGTGGCCAGTTGCAGGGCCTGACCGAACAAGGAGTCGATGTAGCGTTTGTTGCTTAGCCCGGTCAGTGGATCTTTGTACGCCATATCCAGCGCTTTAGACTCGGACTCTTGCAGTCGTCGCTGAAACATCGACAACACAGCACCAATCAGTGATGTGTACAGTAGTACCACCAGGCCTGTCCCTATGATAAATGAAAGTGTCCGCCAGTCATGCAGCAGCAGCCTGGAGATCGGGACATACAGCAACCAATGCAGCATCAGCAGGCTGGCAAACAGAATGATCATCTGTCGGATCAGGGGATGAATGGGCGCCTTTCCCCGCCATACAGTCACTATCACCAGCCAGATGCAGAGTGCGTTACATACGGCCAGAATGGTGGTGTAGAGCCAGCTTGGTATCTGCGCCAAATGTGCCAGCAATAAGCCCAGTTGCATCAACAGCACGATAACGATCAGACTGCGGATACGTAGCCAGGGCCCAAAGAAATAGCTAATACCGATTAGTAGCATCAGTTTTTCCAACAGTACCAATTGGGAGTATAGCAATACGATGTTGGCCATATCATCGGAATGAATGCCAAGGAAAGCGAGCCGGGCCAGGCATGCAAAGAAAATTGCCGCAGCCCACCAGCTGCAGCCCGGGTTGGTGCGGGGGATCCGCCTGGCGATCAGCAACAGAAAGAAATACACCAGGTAAATCGCCGAACCTGCCGTATGAACACTTTGAAACAGCATACAAAGTCCCTGTTCCGCTCCTTTCACAATCCATCGTTAATGCCTGCAAGCTGCGTGGTGCTTGCTCATCACACAGTATCAGCTATGGCGTTTGTTTGCTTGGTACAATAATTAACCATAGTCAGGATCGGGAAAATTGTAAACTCTCAGGCGAAGAAGTATGCAATGTTGCCTGTCTGCTTTGTTACCAAAAGAAAAGCAGTGCACAGCCAAGTGCAAGCGCCGCAAAGATCCAGCCCATACGGCGTAAATCACCAATAATCACCTCTTTTTGTGCCAGTAGCTCACGAAGTTCCTGGCTATCCAGAGTGCCACAATCCGGGCATTTGGCCTTGATATGGTGATTGTAGAGTAAGCCACAGCGTTTGCAGGGGCTTTTTTGACGCATTTCGCGTATCCAGCGTAGCCGGTCTTCGATGTAAAGTGACATTAGTTGGGCCTGATAATCGCCATATCGCCGACGACCGTGCTCCAGGGGCGTACTTCCCAGCGCCCCACCAGGCCATGACGGACATAAGGATCCTGCTCGGCAAAACGCTCAGCTACCGCTGGGCTGTCGCCCTGAAATAGCAGCACAGCACCATCGACCGGATCGGCCAGGGCCCCGGCAAGGATGAGATCACCTCTGGCATGGGCGGCTTTGGCATAGGCCAGGTGCTGGCCACGCCAGGCTTCGCGTCGCTGCACGTAGTCATCTACCAAGTCGTGGTAAAACAGTAAATAATGCATCCATTGTCTCCATCAGGTTGACCAGCTTTATCATACTGTGCCCGTTTACAAGCGCAAGTGGTGATTGAAGCTGCACTTACTTTGCTGAGTGCTGAACTTGTGCGCGATTTGCCTGGCAAGCGCTCGTGCTGTGGTCCATAGATCACCACTGACTTTTAACAGTTGCTGCTGCCAGTGCAGGCTGTATTCCCGGCCGGGGGGCAAGGATGCTCCCCATTGCTCTGTTGCAGGGACCGAATCTCTGCAGTAGCGTTCATTCTGAAGTAGCACATTGAGATTCGGTATAATAGATTTTATAGATCAAAAACCGAAATTTTTATTTTATCTGGTCTTATGGCGTGGCCGGCTTATCCTCGGCCATGCTTTGATCCTGCTGCTGCAACTCCGGAGAAAGCGCATACACCGGACAGATGGCTGAGATGTCTTGCCAGAGTTGTTGTTTCTCTTCCTGTTTATTCACGGTGCCAAGTAACCAGGCAAGGTGGGTTTTTGCTTGCAGTCCGAGATCTTCCTGATCCGCTAAAAACAGCTCAACTTGTTGTGGCAGGCTTGCTGGAAGTGATGCTTCCGGTGTCAGCTGCTGCAGCTTGGTTTGGTAGTACACTTTGTGCAACTGGTCACTGAGGGATATATTACCCAACAGCTCATCCCGCTCAATCAGGGTCAGGGCGTGGCTGTAATGCTGTTTTGCTGGCACGTGCTGTCCTTGCTGAAGATACAGCTCACCTAAGTTGCTCCAAACTTGATGAATGGCCACTTCAGGTTGTTTTTCAATTGCGAGCAGTTTGTGCTTAATGGCTTTGTCATAATTTTGTTGCATGTGATAGAGGTTGCCTAAATTTTCATGCCCAAAATGTTCGTATTCGAAGTGGTTGATTAATGTCTGATAGGTTTGTGCTGCCTGTTCCAGCTCACCATAGCACATTTGCAGCGTACCCAGGTTGGCTAAGATCACTTCGTGTTGTTGGCTTGCCTTCGCAAACTGCGCTTTGGCTTGCTGAGAGTCGCCCAGCATAAAGTACAAGTTACCTAAGCTATTATTAGCTTGCCAATGGCCAGGGACTAACTGAACCGCTTGTTTGGCATAGGCTTCCGCAAGCGGCCCCTGTGGTTCAGGATCGTCCTCACCAAGGCGGGCCATGTGCACTGTGGCTCTGATTGCGAGGGCATCGGCATCGGCGGTAGTTAAGGTGACATGCTCGCTCAGTAGATCTAACGCTTGTTTGGCACGCCCTGTACGTGCCAGTAACTCCGCCTGCGCGGTGATCACTTCCAGAAGCTCTGGTCGTTGTTCTGCGGCCAGTTGGCAGAAGGAGGCTGCTTTCTCCAGCGACGGTGTTTCATCCTGGATCCAACTACTGCGAACATACAGGCGGCATAATTCAGCATGGGTGGCGGTGAAATTTGTATCCAATTCCAGAGCCTTAAGAAAATGTGATTCAGCGAGCAAATAACTGCTTGCTGAATGGCTGATAAATAGCTGGTTTTTCCCTTGCAAAAAATGCCCCAGTGCAACGCTGGAGTTTGACAAAATGGGTGCGAGTGGCTTGCCATCAATAAAGCGCTGGCTTTGTGTGACAATAGCATCGCGAATAGTTTCACTTTGTGCAGTCAATTCCGCGTGGTGAAATACGCTCTGCTCGATAGTCAGGTTGTGCTGATGCGATGTCAATGTCGCTGTAATGGCAGCGTAAAATTGATCTTTGTCGTGGGCGAGGTGCAAAACGCCATGGGCCTGCCAGCTTTTTAGAACCTCGGTTGCCGGCAGCTGATACGTTTCAGGTCTACTCAAGACTATGGCTCGGATGGTATCTTGTTCAGACATTTGGCTGGCAATTTCCTCAGCAAGTGGATTTAGGTTGGCTGGTGCCTGCAACACAATCAGCACCTTACCAATTGGTGAGATCAACTTGGTGCTTGGTGGCTGCTGAGAAGTATGATCTGTATTGCTCTGCTGCCACCAAATTAGGCTTCCAAGCAGGAACGTCAGAGCTACCAGGGGCAGCCAGAGATTCTGCATGGAGCGACTGGCTAAAAGTGGCTGTGCGATAGGGCTCTGGCTGGAGATAACTTCAGCGAACGGATTGTCATCTTTAGTGAGGTAAATAGTGTGCGCTTCAACCTGCAATGCGTGAGCAATACGAGCCAAATTATGCGGGGATACGGCTTGTTCCCGAAAGACTTTACTGACTAAATCGCAGGGGGGTTTTGAGATGCCTTCATTCTGCGCTATTCGCTGTGCCAGTTCCGTTTGTGTCTCAAAACCGCTCGCCAACATAGCAGCTTCCAGTTTCTCTCTGGATGCTCTGACTCCACGTTTTCGTTTTCTACCATCCATGTTGAGCTAGTGTGCAGCAAGCAGGTGTTCTGATAGTAGCGAAGCACTGTGCAAATTGCACGTTTAACAACCAAATTTAACCATCACTAAGCGATCCATCGTCACTAAGCGCCGGTTAATGGCACTTAAGATCCGATCGATCCTGATGACGGTTGCATCATCTTAATTACGACTTAAGAATCACCTATGTTGTTTGCCAAAACCGCGCACTCTAGTGACCTTCGATGATGAAGCGCAGTGACTGAACGCATTACACTGCTTAAAAGAAACACTGGGGATGTGTTTACATTCAATAGGGATATTGGTTGTTGTTTTTGTAGTTGCCAACCCCACTACAAATAGGTGAAATATTATGTTCACATACAAAACACTCGTTCTTTCTTTGTTCCTTGCATCGCTTGCTTTTGTTTCATTGCCGTTTTCTGGTTCGGCAAAAGCAGGGTGGGGTGCGGAAGAAATCGTTATTTATATTAAAAGGATCCGTGATGAGCAAAATAACTATCTTCGAGACGTAACGATGGCCACTGCTCGTGCTGTTTCAGAAAGCGGTGAGTTCAAAGCGCTGCCTCACAAGCGTAATGCTAAAGGTCCAGTTATTGAGGTAAGTCCTCCTACTTTTAACTATGCCCAATACCGAGAAGGCATGAATGCAAGAGAAATGACCACCGCCGGCTTAAGTGTAGTTTCCGATGTCAGCAATTTACTTGGATTTGGCAATAGAACCCGAAGGTTGAATGAGGTGAACGCCAGTTTAAATCGAAACAGGACAATCCTTGATGCATGGGGTGACAACGAGCAGGTTATGGTTACGATGCAATCTCGTGTTTTGTTGTTGGATCAAGTTGCTGGAGTCGAAATCGCTCGCGCTATTGATTATGAAAAAGTATTTAACTCTAAAAGTGAGTTTCTAGCGCAAAAAGACTCGCTGATTCAAGAAGCTGTGGTAAGTGAGGTAAAAAAAGTGCTGGTTGAGTATTTAGACGACTCAGGTTTTTAAGCGCGGCACCAGGGTACTACCAGTGGATCACATTTGTTTCGTGGACTGCCGCACCTGCTTAGCGACTTGCCTGGCAAGCGCCCGTGCTGTGGTCCATTTACCACCACTGACCGTTAACAGTTGCTGCTGCCAGTGCAGGGTATATTCCCGGCTGGCGCGGCTGCTATCGGCACTGCTTTTTAATAAGGGCCGTACACCGGCAAAACTATCCAGAACATCGACTGGCTGCATTTGAGGGTGAAAGTACTGGTTGTACACTGCCAGCAACTCATCGCGTTCTGCTTCAGAGCAGGCAATTGGCTCATGCAGCTGTTGCCGGACCTCCGTCGTGCCCAGCAGGCACTGATGCTTGTAGGGTAAGGCAAAGACGATGCGACGACTGCCCGGCACCTCCAGCATATGGCCGTAACGGCCTAAGGTAGGCAGCAGCAAATGACTGCCGCGCACCAGATCCAGCGATTGCTGCACCGGCAAGTTAGATTGTTGCAGCAAAGCTTCGCTCCAGGGACCTGCCACATTGATGATGCGATCAAAAGACTGCCAGCCCGAACTCAGCAGCAGCTCGCCGCTGGCAGCCAGTTTCAGTACCGGTTGGTGTTCGAAAAGAGTGACCCCGGCTTTGCGACACTGGGCCGCAACCCAAAGCCCTAGCTGATAGTCGTCCATCTGGCCATCGAAAAACAAATAAGCCCCTTGCAAGCCTTCGGCTGTCAGCTGCGGTGAGCAGCGTAGCGTTTGTGCAGCTGTTAGCCAGCGATGACGTCCAATGCCTTTGCGCCCGGCAAAAAAATCATACAGCATTAGGCCAATTTTCAATTGCCAGCGCGGGCGTCGGCCCTGGCGATACAGTGGGTACAGTAGTGGAATGCGCCGGGTCAGCTGGCTGGTTTTATTCAGCCACCAGCGTCGTTCTTGCAAGGCTTCGCGCACCAGGCGGAACTCGCCTTGCTCGAGGTAACGCAGGCCGCCGTGCAGCAGCTTGGATGACGCGCGGCTGGTAGCCTGCATCAAGGCATCGCGTTCGAACAACTGCACCTGATAGCCGGCTTTTGCCAGTTCCCAGGCCGTGCATAAACCATTGATACCGCCGCCGATCACTGCAATGCGCATGGTGTGTCCAATTAAGTTGGGAATGGTATCCATTCCTCTTCATCGCCAGGTACTTTTGGAAAGCGACCTTGCTGCCAGTCTTGCTTTGCCTGTTCAAGCCGCTCTTTGCGGCTGGAGACAAAATTCCACTCCATATAGCGCTTGCCAATGGCTTCACCACCAATCAGGGCGATACGGCTGGGTTTCGTTGCGGTGATCTGCACCCCTTCAGTTGCGCCCAGCACCACGAACTGGTGAGCCGTCACGACAGTATCTTGCAGCTGCAGCTCCCCACTGGCAAGGTAAAGCCCTCGCTCTGGGCTAGTTGGCAGTGTCAGGCTTTGGCCTGTTTGCAACTCAGCCTCCAGGTAGAGCGTCTGATAAAAGGTTTTGACCGGGGAGTTCAAGCCATAGGCACTGCCAATTAACACCCGTACCGGCACACCATCAATGCGGGTGGCAGGAATGGCGGCTGAGGAGTAATGGTAAAAGGCCGGCTCGATTTCTTCGTCGGCCTCGGGCAGTGCCATCCACAGCTGCAGGCCATGCAACCGGTGATCGCGGGCGGTCACTTCCGGACGTTCGCACTCGGAGTGCACGATGCCTTTGCCTGCCACCATCAGGTTGATATCTCCGGGCGTGATCGGCTGATAGCTGCCCAGTGAATCGCGATGCAAAATTTCACCTTCAAACAGGTAGGTTACTGTCGCCAGATTCACATGCGGGTGTGGTCGAACATTGATGCCGCTGCCGGCGGTAAATTCAGCGGCACCCATTTCATCAAAGAAAATCCAGGGGCCAATGCTGCGCCGCTCACGCACCGGCAGGCTGCGCCGAACAGAAAAGCCTCCCAGATCTTTAGGCTTAGGGTTGATAATCAGCTCGATAGCGGCGCAGCCTTGTTGCACATTGCAATCAGACTCCAGCTGTTTGCCTGCTGTACTCATACCATCCTCACTCTCTGTGCTGCATGAACAGCGGTTGCTTAAATTTAGGTGCTAAGGCCTGGCAAATCAAACCACAAAGCATGCACAGGGCCAGGGCTAGCGGTGGCTGTGGCTGGCGACTGATGCACTAGCTTGATGCCATCACCGGGTTGCAGTTGCTCGTCGGCCAGGTTCAGCTCGCCTGTTATCAGATGCAGGTAATAAGCCCGGTCAGGGTGCATTGGTAGCTGCAGTTGCTGCTGCTCAGTAAGCCGTAGCTGCGACAGACTGGCATCTTGCCTGATCTGCAAGGTACCATCGCGGCCATCCGGCGTGATCACCGTGGTAAGGCCAGGCTGCTCACCAAAGTACTTTTGCTGATAGCCCGGCTCGCCGTCAAGTTGGTTGGGCTCTATCCAGATTTGCAAAAATGCCAGTTCATCGTGCTGGCTTGGATTGTATTCACTGTGGTAAATACCGCGGCCGGCACTCATCAGCTGGAACTCACCGGCCGGTAAGATCTGCTCGTTGCCCGCTGAGTCTTTATGCGCCATGGCCCCTTTGAGCACATAACTGATGATTTCCATGTTGCGATGGCCATGGGTATCAAAACCAGCATCGGCACGGACCCGGTCGTCGTTAATCACCCGCAGTTTGGAAAAGCCCATTTGCTTTGGATTGTAATAATGGCCAAAAGAAAAGGTGTGACGGCTTTTCAACCAGCCAAAGCTTGCCGTACCGCGTTGCTGGCTACGAATGATCTCAATCATAGTGGTCTCCTAAGCTGCCGCTGCAAAGCCGTGCTTTGCGATGCATGCTACTCTAGCTTAGCCTCACGAATGAATATAACGGATAAAATCTAACGTTTTGTTCTCATTTTTAGAGTAAATCATGGCAACTGCTGCAGGGGCTTAGTGCTTAAACAGCCAACCGGCTAGCAAAGGCACCAGCCGCGGCATAATCAGATACACCACTAGGCCAACAATCATAGCGGCGCTGAGTAAATGTCGTAGCCCCCATACTCCCAGCACAGGTACCTGGCTAAACAGCTGTTGCAGTACTGGAGGAACCAGCATGGTCAGCCCACAGATCACCAGTGTGGTCACCAGCCACTGCTTCCAGCGCACAGGATGCGGTGCATCACTATTAAGCGGTTGAAACCACTGATCGATGCCGGTAGACACTCGCACATTCTCCGGCAATTGCAGCAAGGGGGCAACCTCAGCAATCAGTTGCTGGCGTACTTGCGATTCCAGCCAGAGCCGGGCATCCGCTTCAGAGCAAAAACGGACTGCAATCTCATAACGATGCAGCCCTTTGGCGGGCTTGACGATGGTGACACCCTGATGGCCAGGAAACTCAGCGGCCGCCTGAATAATATCGGCCAACCAGCCTTCGTAGTGATCCATTGCATCGGGCACCACCTGATGGTGGATCAAAATCGATGCCCCAGCTGTTGCCGGCTGCTGTTTGGCCATGATTTGCTCCAAAGATACAGCCCTGCTACCGCAAGGGGGCAGGGCTGGGTAGTCAACGAATTTACTTGCCTGAGGTCAGGGTGTTGAAACTGTTGATCAGGTTGCGGTAGTCCGGAATATGATTGGAGAACAGCTGCCCCAGCCCTTCCACATCATTGCGCCAGTCGCGGTGCAGCTCACAGGCAACACCAAACCAGGTCATCAACTGGGCGCCGGCATCGGACATCCGTTGCCAGGCAGCGTCGCGAGTTAGCTCGTTGAAGGTACCTGAGGCATCGGTGACCACGAAAACATCATAGCCTTCTGCCAAAGCCGATAAGGTTGGGAAGGCCACACAGACTTCGGTAACGACACCGGCGATGATCAGTTGTTTTTTGCCCGTGGCTTTAATGGCAGCAACAAACTCTTCATTGTCCCAAGCATTGATTTGGCCAGGGCGGGCAATAAAGGGGGCATTGGGAAAAGTTTCTTTTAACTCAGGGACCAGTGGGCCGTTCGGGCCATTTTCAAAGCTGGTGGTTAAAATGGTTGGCAGGTTAAAGTAGGCCGCCAAATCGGCCAGTGCCAGCACATTGTTTTTGAATTTATCCGGGTCGATGTCACGGACCAGTGAGAGTAATCCGGTCTGATGATCGACCAGCAGCACCGCTGCATTGTTTTTATCCAGGCGTACATAGGGTTTGCTCATGATTCGCTCCTTAGCAAGTCACCGGTGCGGAAGTGCAGCCGGTACATTTTGGCTTTAAAGTCTAGATGCGGTATCAATGAAGCGGTAGACTGCTAAACTGTGATGCAGCGTTCTATTTTAAGAACGATAACTGGGGGCCTATGCAGGATCTCAATGATCTCTATTACTTTGTGCAGGTGGTTGAGCACGGTGGCTTTGCACCGGCCAGCAGGGCGCTTGGGATTGCCAAATCAAAACTGAGCCGTCGCCTCGCCTTACTGGAAGATCGGCTGGCAGTTCGTTTGATTCAGCGCTCCAGCCGACATTTTCAGATCACCGAGGTCGGGCAGCAGTACCTGGAGCATTGCCGGGCTATGTTGGTAGAGGCTGAAGCAGCACAGCAAGCCATTGACTCGGTTCGGGCTGAGCCCTGCGGTACTATTCGGCTGACCTGCCCGGTTGGTTTGTTGCACTTTCATGTCGGCGCCATGCTGGCAGAGTTTATGCAGCTTTATCCAGGTGTCACGGTGCAGCTGGAAGCGACTAACCGGCGGGTCGATGTGCTGGCCGAGGGGGTAGACCTGGCATTGCGCGTCCGCCCTTTGCCGTTGGATGACAGCGAGCTGGTGCTGCGGCTGCTGTCGGATCGGGGCCAGTGTCTGGTGGCCAGCCCTCAGTTGGTCGAAGCCCAGGGTGGTTTACCCACGGAACCTACAGCATTAGTAAATTGGCCTAGCATGAGTCGGAGCAGACCCCAGGAAGTGCATGAATGGTGTTTACATCATCCAGCTAACGGGCAGTTAAAGCTGACATTTCATCCACGTTTTACTACAACCGATATGTTGACACTGAAAACAGCTGCTCTGGCCGGGGTGGGCGTGGTGCAATTGCCTCTACTGATGTTGCAGCAAGAGCTGGCGGATGGTCGGCTGCTCCAGGTACTGCCTGAATGGGAGCCACGGCGCGAAGTGATTCATTTGGTGTTCCCATCCAGGCGCGGCATGTTACCGGCCATTCGGGCCTTAATCGACTTCCTGGTCGAGCGCTATGCCGAGATCATGGAAGACTAAGTATGCTGTAACTTCTCATCCCAATAATTAGAATGTTTTGATTCTAATAATTCAATTTTATCATTCATTACGCTGCTCTATGCTAGCACCATCGACAACACATTGGCATGAACGGCCATGGGTCGACATCAATCACAGTGAGGGTACGACGATGAACAAAGCAATGGCATTACTGAAAAAACTAAGTGCAACCGATGCAGGCTGGGGCGCTCTGGCGTTACGGGTTCCGGTCGGCATTATTTTTGCCGCCCATGGGGCGCAAAAGCTCTTTGGCTGGTTTGGCGGTTATGGTCTGACGGCGACCGGAGGCTGGATGGAAAGCATAGGCCTTGCCCCAGGCGTTCTGATGGCCTTTTTGGCTGGATCGGCCGAGTTTTTTGGAGGGATAGCACTTATTGTGGGCTTGTTGACCCGGCCGGCGGCGGCTGTATTGGCACTGACCATGTTGGTCGCCATTTTTGCTGTGCATTTTGAAAACGGTCTTTTTATGAGCAACAATGGCTACGAGTTTGGTCTGGCCTTGCTGGCAGCCAGTGTTTCACTTGCCTTCAGTGGTGCGGGTAAAGCTTCCGTGGATGCGGCTTTGAGTCGCAGCAACTAAAAAAACGTAAAAACAGCCCGGCAAAGCCGGGTTGTTACTTTTTCTTAGCAAGGAGCAAAGTATGGCCCGTTCAACCCTGGAGCAATGGCGTATGTTTAAAGCTGTGGCTGAATACGGTGGTTTCCATCAGGCCGCTGAGGCCGTGTTTAAAAGTCAATCCAGCATTCATCATGCGGTACATAAACTGGAAGATGTTTTGGGCGTCGCCTTGTTCCAGGTTGAGGGGCGAAAAACTCAGCTCACAGCTGCTGGTGAGCAATTACTGCGTCGCATCAATTTTTTGCTGACCGAAGCTGAGCGTATGGAGCAGGTAGCTTTGAACCTGCAAGCTGGAGTCGAGTCGACACTCAGCATCGCCGTGGATGAAGCTTTTCCGCGCGACATTTTGTATCAAACCCTGGCTGCGGTATCGCACGAGTACCCTTTGATCCGCATTGAGCTGATGGAAACTGTGCTCTCTGGTGCCAATGAGCTGCTGGCACAAGGTAAAGCGGAAATAGCAGTGGCACCTTTTACCCTGGCTGATAACCTCAGTGAAGACGTTTGCCAGGTTGAGTTTGTTGCTGTGGCAGGTTCGATGCATCCTCTGCATCAACTGCAACGCGCACTGAGCCTGGAGGATTTAAAAGATTGCCGGCAAATCGTGCTGCGTGACTCCGGCAAAGCCCGCGATAAAGATCATGGTTGGTTGGGTTCGGAGCAGCGTTGGACCGTCAGTCATGTAGGTACATCTATTGAGCTGTTGCTGCAGAATCTCGGCTTCGCCTGGTTACCCCGCCATGCGGTACAGCCCTATTTGGATACTGGCCAATTGCAGGAGCTGCCTTTACCCAGAGGTAGCTGTCGCAGTATGACCTTTTATCTGAATTTTAACGATGCAGATACCCTGGGCCCAGTGGCTCGCACTTTTTTAGGGCATTTGCGTTATTTGACACAGGGTTAGTTTCAGGCTTGCAGGCTTGGTTGATAGCACCTAGTATGGAATCCAACAACGAGTAACTGCTTGAGGACCGAGATGAAAACCCAGTTAAATACCGTGCTTACGTTCTGGTTTGAAGAATTGAACCCTGAGCAATGGTTTGCCAAAGATCCTGAGTTGGATCAGCAAATCCGTGACTGTTTCTCCGGGCTGCATCGGATGGCCGCTCAGTGCGAGTTGTATCCATGGCGTCAGCAAGCACGCGGGCGTTTGGCGGAAATCATCGTCCTTGATCAGTTCTCACGCAATATATACCGCGATAGCCCTGAGGCCTTTGCTTGCGATCCCTTGGCACTTGGCCTGGCACAGGAAGCCATTGCCATTGGTGCCGATCAGGAACTGACCCCGACTGAGCAGAGCTTCTTATACCTGCCTTTTATGCACAGCGAGTCGCTGCCTATTCACGATGTGGCGATGCGGTTGTACGATCAGGATGGGCTGGAAGAGAACCTGCAATTTGAAATCAAACACCGCGATATTATAGAACGCTTTGGTCGCTATCCGCATCGTAATGCCATACTAGGGCGTACCTCAACGGATGAAGAGCTGGTGTTTTTGCAACAGCCTGGCTCTGGTTTTTAATGGATGGTTACAACAGCAGTACTCGCTGATTAGGTGCATTCAGGCGCTGCAAGCATCAATTTTTGGATTTTTTTGGCTCATTTTTCAAGACATGACTAAGCTTAATTGAATTGGTTGGTTCATCATCAGCCGATTGTAAGCCTGGTCTTTCTCGGATAGCACCAAACAAAGCATGGAACTAACGCTGGAAAATATTTTACTGGATGTATCGATGAGCCCTGTGCTGGATGCCGGTGAGCTTGCACAGGCCGAACAGCTTTTGCTGTCTGCCTGTCAGCAAGGACTAGCTGTCAGCAGAGTGGGGATCTGGTTGTATTTGCCTGCCGGGGAAGCCATCGCCTGTCGAGCCTTGTTGGATCAAGGGCAATGGCAGCCGGTAGAAGATTTGGTTCTGAATCGCGATGATTTCCCCAACTATTTTCAGGCCCTGGATCAACAGCGTGTGATTGCAGCCTGCGACGCCCGCTCTGATGCAGCAACCAGCGAGTTTACTAAGCCTTACCTGTTGCCGCGTGGTATTTTTTCCATGCTGGATGTCCCTATTCGCCATGCGGGTGCCATGATAGGTATTATCTGCTGTGAAGAAACAAAGCAGTTAAAGCAGTGGTTACCGGATGAAACCAGCTTTGTTGCCGCTTTGGCCGATTTGTATGGCCGGGCTTTGTCGGCTAGCCAGAGGTTGCAATACCAAAAAGAGCTGGAAGCTCTGAATGCAGAACTTGAAGCCAAGGTGCAGCAAAGAACCCAGCGTCTTGAAGCTAATTTGGAGCAACTCAAAGCAACCCAGGCCCAGTTGGTAGAAGCAGAAAAAATGGCTTCGTTGGGCACCTTGGTTGCTGGTGTAGCGCACGAGGTCAATACTCCGGTAGGAGTTGCCTTAACCGCGAATTCGTACAGCAAGGAACTAACGGCACGGCTAGTCGAAAAACTTAAAGCAAATCAGCTGTCCCGTTCTATACTCGAAAAAAACCTGCTTGAAATAGTGGAGAGCCAGACGATTTTGGAGCGCAATCTGTTGCGAGCCGATGAACTCATTAGTAATTTTAAGCAGACTGCCGTTGACCAGGTGCACTACGAGCTGCAGTCTATTAACCTGCATGACTACATTCATATGGTACTGGTTACCTTAAAGCCTTATACCAAAGAGTACCAGGTCGACTTTGATGTTCAGTGTCCGGCTGAAGTCAGGCTTGTCACCTATCCTGGCGCAATTGCTCAGGTGCTTACTAATCTGGTAATTAATGCCTGTGTTCATGCTTTCAGCGACCTGAGCATCCAGCCTAAGATTTTGATCCAGGTCGATTCTTACCGTCATGATCAGGTGCTACTGGTGGTAAAGGATAATGGCCATGGAATGTCGGAGCCAATCAAGAAACGTGTGTTTGAACCCTTCTTTACCACCCGGCGCGGTCAGGGCGGCAGTGGTTTAGGTCTGGCCATTGTCTACAACCTGGTTACCAGTACCTTGCGGGGACGCATTCAACTGGAGTCCGAATCCGGCCAGGGAGCCAGTTTCCTGATCCATCTGCCCAGTCAGCTATCCTGTGTCACACAAGCAAAATAAACTTGGTTGAAGAAGCAAAGTCCGTACCTGTTTTGTTGATACTGTTGATTTTTGCTTATTTTTTCACCGATTTTGTTATTCAGGTCTATACTTGAGTCACGGACGTGGTTATTCCGATGCGGCGATCAGTCTGCAGTCTTGATCGTTACACTAACTTGTCTTTGCCAAGCAGAGGGCTGGAAGATGATAAGACGGTATTTTATAAGCGATGATTTGGATGACTTGGAAGCGATCGAACATGAGTTGGAAGCCAAAGGGATAGATACACCTCAAATTCATGTGCTTAGCGAGCAGGATGCTGAAGTGGAACTGCATCATTTGCCTGAAGTGTCGCCGGTATTAAAAAGCGATGTGGTGCATAGCACCGAAGTTGGAGCTGTGGTTGGGGTGATTCTGGCAGCTATTGTATTGCTGGTCGCTTATTTTAGTGGCTGGACAGAAACCGCCGCAGGCTGGGTGCCTTTTATTTTTCTGGCCATCGTCGTACTGGGTTTTTGTACCTGGGAAGGTGGCTTCATTGGCATTCAGGAACCCAACATTCATTTTAAACGCTTCCAACAGGTGCTAAGTGAAGGCAAGCATGTACTTTTTATCGACATTGATCCCGAACAAGAAGCGGCGGTAAAAAAAGTGGTTCGCAAGCATCCCAAGCTGCAAAATGCTGGTACCGGCGCAGCCGCCCCTGGCTGGGTGGTACGGGCCCAAATTTATTTCAAACGCTTTGTGAAAGCCATGCCCTGACTGCCTGCATTTCTGCACAACCAGAACCCCTTAAAGTGGCTCTGGTTGTTGCAACTCCCACATTTTGTACAAATTTTATGCATTGGCTTGTGCACCATGCTGGTTTATGACCTATAGTGACTGTACAGACGAAAAAGTGTTCGGTTTGCAGCCATGCGCTGGCTGTACAGTTGCATACCGTGTGTTCTGATGTCCGATTCATCTGTTGAAGTAGTGTCCTGTTACTTTTGCTGATTAAAGGATTATCCGGGTTATGGCGATTGCAATCATTATCCTGCTGCTTATCATTGGTACCGTCATTTTTCACTTCATCAGCCCTTGGTATTTCACCCCACTTGCCTCCAACTGGTCTGCCATCGACAACACCGTCGAGCTGACATTCTGGATCACCGGCATCGTCTTTGTGGCGGTCAATTTATTTTTGGTGTATGTGCTGTTTCGTTACCGCAGCAGGCCGGGTCTGAAAGCCGAATATGAACCAGAGAATAAAAAACTGGAGGGGTGGTTAACGCTGGCAACAACCATTGGCATTGCCGCGATGTTGGCACCCGGGCTCTATGTTTGGGGGCAGTTTGTCAAACCGCCTGATAATGCGATACAGGTGGAAGCAGTTGGTCAGCAATGGCACTGGAGTTACCGTTTCCCCGGTGAGGATGGTGTGCTGGGCAAGGTGGATACCCGGCTAGTTCGTGAAGATAATCCCTTTGGTATAGACCCAACTGATCCAGCTGGCCAAGACGACATTCTGATTTTCAGCAATGAATTGGTGTTACCACTGGATCAACCAGTAAAAATGCTGCTGCGCTCCAAGGATGTACTGCACAATTTCACCGTGCCGCAATTTCGCGTCAAGATGGACATGGTGCCAGGTATTTCCAGTTTCTTATGGTTTACCCCAACCCGTACCGGTGTTTTCGACCTGATGTGTGAAGAACTCTGTGGCATTGGCCATTACGCCATGCGCGGACGGGTGGTGGTGAAAGAGCCCGACGAATTTAAACGTTGGCTGGCCCGCCAGGTGACCTTTGCTCAAACCCAAAGCCGTTCGGCCGGGGATGCGGCGCTTGGCCGGGCGCAGTACATGGTCTGTGCCGCTTGCCATGGTCCTCAGGGGGAGGGCAACGAAGGGCTGCATGCTCCTCGTCTGGCTGGCCAGGATCTTTGGTACCTGCAGCGGCAGCTGAAAAATTATCAGCATGGAGTTCGAGGTACGACGGAAGGTGATGTGTTTGGCGGTCAGATGATAGCTATGGCCAACCTGGTGAGTGATGAGCAAAGCATGCAGCATCTGCTGGCCTATATTGGTTCCCTCCCAGAGCCTGCCAGAGCAAAAGCGGACGGAGATCTTCGGCGTGGGCAACAGTTGTATCGCAATTGCATGCATTGTCATGGCGAACAGGCTGAGGGGAGTTTTCATATGAATGCGCCTCGGCTGGCGGGCCTGGAGCCTTGGTACCTGAGCCGACAAATAGTTTACTTCCGCGACCGGGTTCGCGGTGGTCACCCGGATGACTTTTACGGTGCCCAAATGAGCTTGCTGGTGCAGTCCCTGCGCTCGGAAGAAGACATCGATGACCTGGTCGCCTACATCAATTCATTGCAACCTGCGCAACTGGCAAGGAGAGACTGATGACACAAACAGCGATTGCCGAACATGCCGATGAGCATCATCCAACCAGCTTTGTCAGTAAGTACATTTGGAGTCAGGATCACAAAGTCATTGCCATTCAGTACAGCATCACAGCAATTTTTGTTGGCCTTGTTGCCTTAGTCCTGTCAGGGCTAATGCGGTTGCAACTAGGTTTCCCCGATCAGTTCTCATTTATCAACCCAGAGTCTTACCTGCAGTTTGTTACCATGCACGGCATGATTATGGTGGTGTATTTGCTGACCGCTTTGCTGCTGGGAGGCTTTGGCAACTACCTAATCCCACTAATGATTGGTGCCAGGGACATGGTCTTCCCGTTGCTGAATATGCTGAGCTACTGGACTTATTTGCTATCGGTTATTGTGCTGTTGGCCAGTTTTTTTGTGCCGGGCGGGCCTACTGGGGCAGGCTGGACCTTGTACCCACCGCAAGCCATTTTACCCGGTACGCCGGGGGCTGACTGGGGTATCCTGCTGATGCTGATTTCGCTCGGTATCTTTATTGTCGCCTTTACCATGGGCGGTCTGAACTATGTCTGTACGATTTTACAAGCCCGCACCAAAGGCATGACACTGATGCGGATGCCGCTGACCATCTGGGGCATTTTTGTCGCTACTGTAATGGGCTTGTTAGCGTTCCCAGCCCTGTTAGTCAGCGCCATCATGATGATGATGGACAAAGTGGTAGGCACCAGCTTCTTTATGCCGGCCATTATATCGATGGGTGAAACATTGGATCATACCGGTGGCAGCCCGATTTTGTTTCAACATCTGTTCTGGTTTTTTGGCCATCCCGAGGTCTACATTGTTGCCTTGCCAGCTTTTGGCATTGTGTCCGATATTCTTGCCACCCATGCCCGCAAAAATATTTTTGGCTACCGCATGATGGTCTGGGCCATCGTGGTGATTGGCTTGCTTAGCTTTGTGGTTTGGGCCCACCATATGTATGTCAGTGGCATGAATCCTTACTTTGGTTTCTTCTTTGCTACCACCACGTTGATTATCGCTGTGCCGACAGCGCTCAAGGTCTACAACTGGATCCTGACACTCTGGAAAGGCAACATTCAGCTGACCGTGCCGATGCTGTTTGCGATAGGCTTTATTTTTACTTTTATCCATGGCGGCTTAAGCGGCCTCTTTCTTGGCAATGTGGTCATTGACTTGCCCTTATCCGATACCTACTTTGTGGTTGGCCACTTTCATATGGTGATGGGTTTATCACCGATCCTGGTGCTGTACGCTGCCTTGTATCACTGGTTCCCGAAAGTCACTGGCCGCATGCTGCATACCGGCCTGGGCAAGATCCATTTTTGGACTACCTTAGTAGGCGCCTACTCGGTGTTTTTACCGATGCATTATCTCGGTATTCTTGGCTTGCCAAGGCGTTATTTTGGCATGGCTGGTACCGACTACATTCCGGAGTCGGCACAGCTGCTCAATGCCAATATCACCGTCGCTGCCATCATTGTGGCTGTGGTACAGCTGGTCTTTATCGTCAATGTGATCATCAGCTTACGCTCTGGACAAAAAGCACCTGCCAACCCGTGGGGGGCAACCACGCTCGAGTGGCAAACACCGGATAACCCACCCAAACATGGCAACTGGGGACCGGAAGCACCGGTTGTGTATCGCTGGGCTTATGATTTCAGCGTACCTGGCGCCAAAGATGACTTTATTCCCCAGAATGTGCCCAACAGTGCGGTGGAAGTAACCGATGCTGCTGCTTTTGCGGAGGCCGGTAAATGAGTATTTTCAGCAAATTGATGGAAAAACCCTGGCTGGCTCAGCCTGAAGGGATGGACCCCTCCCTGTTGCAGCCTGCGGCTACTTACTGGCCTGCCCGAATAGCCTTGCGGTTTTTTCTCGCGACGGTAACGGTGATTTTTTTACTCTTTATTATGACGATGCTGGGGCGCTCGCAAATGGGTGATTTTCATGCCCTGGCCGGGGAGCCCTGGCTGCCCTTTGATCGGCCGGTGCAGTTATGGTGGAACACAGGCATTTTACTGTTGAGTAGCCTGGCTATGCAGGTTGGCCTTTGGTTGGCACGCAAAGACCAATTGCAGGCTTCGTTGCTGGCAGTAATGCTGGCAGTTCTCTTTGTGTTGGGATTTATGCTGGCGCAGTGGTATGTCTGGCAACAGTTGGCACTGGCCGGTTTTGGCCTGACTACCAACCCTGCCAGCAGCTATTTTTATTTACTGACAGCAGTGCATCTGGCGCATTTGCTCGGTGGCGTGGTGGCGCTGGGAGCTTTGTTGCAGCGTTATTGGCGACAGCAGGGCAGCGATCGCATTGTGGCCAGCCTGACACTCTGTACCACTTACTGGCATTACTTGTTTGGGATCTGGCTGGTGTTGTTTGCCTTGCTGACCAGCTCGGCAGGTACCATTGATTCACTCGCTGCCTTGTGCGGCTTCTAAGGAGGAAGCGATGAGCGCTGAACCAAATCCATCGTTTTCAGACAGACCCAACGGCTGGCAGGGGGTGGTAGCTGACTGGTCGGCCGATCAGCAAGCTTTTCGAATGTCCTGGGGCAAGTTGATGATGTGGGTATTCCTACTGGGGGATACCTTTATTTTTAGTATTTTCCTGATTGCCTATATGAATGTGCGTTGGTCTGCCGCCGAAGCCTGGCCCAATGTCAGTGAAGTCTTTGCCCTGACGGTTGCCGGGCAAACGATTCCGCTGCTGCTGATTGCCATTATGACTTTCATTCTGATCACCAGTAGCGGGACCATGGCGATGGCGGTGAGCAGCGCCTATCGGGGCATGCGCAAACAGGCAGTCTGGCTGATGCTGGCGACCGCTGTGCTTGGAGCCATGTTTGTCGGCATGCAGGTGTTCGAGTGGAGCAAGCTGATAGAGGATGGGGTTCGGCCTTGGGGCAACCCGATGGGAGCCGAGCAGTTTGGCGCTGCCTTTTTTATGATCACCGGTTTCCACGGGCTCCATGTAACGGGTGGCGTGATCTATCTGCTGATCGTGGCCTGGCGTCTGCATAAAGGGCATTACGATAAAAAGGGCTATGAGATTGTCGAGATTACCGGCCTCTATTGGCATTTCGTCGACCTGGTTTGGGTGTTTATTTTTGCATTTTTCTATCTCTGGTGAGGTGAAACATGACGCAGGACGTGAATCAACAACATCCGGTCAGTATGTACCTGAAAGTTTGGGGCTGGCTGTTTGTATTGAGTTTTTTTTCTTACATGGTCGATTACATGGAGCTGCAGGGGCTATTACGCTGGAGTCTGATTTTATTTTTTATGGTGATTAAAGCCGGCGTGATTTTAAGCGTCTTTATGCATGTGAAATGGGAAAGCCTGAATCTGAAACTTTTGTTGATCATTCCCACTTTTGCCATTGTCGTTTTCATTGCTTTAATGGCCTTTGAGGGTGATTATACCTTGATGAACCGAATGCTGTACTACAGCACCGCTGACTGAGGCCAGGCCTTGATGCGCTGGAGTGTTCGACATACCTTGGTAGCGGCTATTCTGCTGGTAGTGCTGTTGGTAGCTTCGGTATTATTTTTTTTACAGCGACAGCCAGGCTCTTTGCGGTTGCAGCAGGCAGTGTTGTTGACTAACCCTCTGCCTCTGCATGACTTTGAACTTTGGGATCAGCACCGGCAGCCTGTGACCCGTGAGGATCTAAAAGGGCAATGGCACCTGCTGAGTTATGGCTTTACTTATTGCCCGGATATTTGCCCGATGACGCTGGCAAAACTTAGCCGTTTTCGACTGGAGCTAGAGCTGCAGCAACAATACGCTGATATTCAGTTATTGTTTTATACAGTGGACCCTGCTCGTGACACCCCCGAAGTTTTGCAGCAGTATCTTACATTCTTTGCAGCTGATATTCGTGGGTTGGTAGCTATTGATGGCAGTGAAAAGCACAAAAACTTTGAGCAAACATTGGCTATACTCTATGAAGCGGGTGCTGCGGATGCTTCAGATCCTATGGCTTACCAGGTAGATCATGGGGTTTTGTTGTATTTGCTGAACCCAAATGCTGAGTTACAGGCCGTGTTTACCCCAGTAAGCCGTGTGGGGGCTGTGCCGGACTTTGATCCTGAACTATTGTTTCAGGATTATTTAGCCATTCGTAGTTTTTTGCAGTAATTCAGGAGTCATGATTTGAAGGCAGTAAGAGCACTCTATTGGTTGATGCTCAGTTGGAGTTGCTGTGCGGCTGCTGATGAGCTAGTGCTCTATACCGAGCATTTTCCACCCTTTAGTTATGAGCATGATGGTGTTATTACCGGCACCAACACAGAAATTGTGCGGCGTCTGTGTGAGCGTGTGACCATCAGCTGTCGCTTTGAGCTTTATCCCTGGCGTCGAGCTTTTGAACATGCATTAGCCAATCCACAAGCAGGGCTTTACTCGACTTCCCGCAGCAAGGAGCGCGATGCCATGTTTCAGTGGGTGGGGCCGCTGGCGTATACCACTCCTTATTTGTACCGGTTAAAGAGTCGAGGCGATATCCAACTGCAGCAAGTCGAAGACGCGAAAGGTTACATGATAGCCGTGGCCCGGGGCGATGTGTTTGAAGAGTACTTTTTAGAAAAAGGTTTTCGGTATGGTCAGCATCTGCTGGACTTCGAGTCCAAGTCGGCAGCTACCCCGCTGTTTTTACAAGGGCGGGTTGATTTGATGGTATCTTCCGAACTGGTGATGCCGGTTTGGCTGGCAGATTACCATCAGACCATGGAAGTCGTTGAAGCGACGATTGCACTGGATGGGATCGCCGGTAATTTTCTGGCACTAAATCCGGATGTGCCTGTTGAGTTGGTCGAGCAGCTGCAAGCGCAGTTGGAACTGATGCGACAAAGTGGTGAGTTTGAAGCCATCGTACAAAGTTTTCAGGTGAAGTAATGTGGGCACTAACTCCACCAGGGCGTTGTTTTTTTCTTGTGCAAGCAGCTCAGCCTCCGTTACCATCACAGCATGATGAAAGATTCAACTGAACAGCCTCATTTCTGGCAGGTTTCTGGCCAGAATCAAACCTATACCGAGCTCTGCAATGCGTTGTATGAGCGCGAGTTGCTGCGCTTGTCACAGTGTCCCGCCAGTGATGTTGTTCAGTTGCCCCGTCAGCTGGCCAGCTTGCCGTTTTACATTCGCAAAGCGGCGCAGCGTATCCTTAAGGTGCAATCTCCATTGTTGTTGGACAGTCAGAATGCATCCTGGTTTGCCAGTCAGGCGGTCAGCTGTCCCTTGAACCGACAGCGACCAGATCAAATAGCCCGCTTTTTTGAAAAAGCAGCCAAACCCGGCCTGCTGGTACCTGTCTATCAGGAGCGGCTCGGCGTAGAGCGTATTTTGCTGGATGCGATCGATGAGGTCGACCTTGCCGGCCAGCGCTTACACTGCAACCAGCATGGTTGGTTTGCCTTTGCCGGTACGCCACTAAGTACTGATAATACAGATAAATTTTTGCTTCAGCCGGTTAAGGTGGTGATGACGGCGTGCTGCTGTGGTCATCAGTGGAGTAACCAAAAGCGCAGCTCGCCCCGGGCACTTAGTTTGCGTGAGTTGCTTTTGACCACAGACCTTAACTGGAAAAATTTTGCCAAACCCATCCTGCGCGCCCCGCTTGCGACCAGTTAGCCCTTCCCTCACCGCACCGAAAGCTTCATAATAACCCTATGATGAACTCTGAGCCGGTGGCATGCGGTTACTGACAATTGCCTTATTGATTTTGTTGCTGCTGCTGCAATACCGACTTTGGTTTGGGCAGCGCAGTGTCAGCGATTACCTGCAACTCACACAGCAATTAGAGCAGCAGGCATTAGCCAATGAGGAATTGGCCAAGCGCAATCGCCTGTTGTTGGCAGATGTGGATGATCTGCGGCTTGGTTTGGAAGCGATTGAAGAGCGAGCACGCAATGAACTTGGTATGATTCGCAATGATGAAATTTTCTTTCGAATTGTCACCGATAGCCCAAGCCTGAATGATCAGCGTCAGGGGATTACCTTGCCACTGCAACCGGAGCGGAGATGACGGCTTTGAGCCTGAACCGATTAGCGGCTGTGATCCCTGCCGCAGGGATTGGCAGCCGAATGAGAAGTGAGTTACCCAAGCAGTACCTCAGCTTACATGGCCGCACCATCCTGGAACACAGTGCCGCAGCCCTTCGTCAGCTACATCAAGATCTGCCTTTGGTGATTGCACTTGGTGCAGAGGACCCTTACTTTGCCAGTACCAGCCTGGTCGCAGACCCGAGGGTGCGTACCGTTGTTGGTGGCCGTGAGCGTGCTGACTCGGTGTTGGCAGCGCTTGATGCCTTGGATCCGGCTCAGTTTGACTGGGTGCTGGTGCACGATGCAGCCAGGCCGTTGCTGCATGCTACCGATTTGAAGCGCTTGTTTGATTGCTGCCAGCAAGCTGGTTACGGCGGGATTCTGGCTGCTCCGGTGCGCGATACCATGAAACGCGGTGGGCCTACCATTGACCACACCGTGGATCGCACCCGTCTCTGGCATGCGTTGACACCACAACTTTTTCCTCTGCTGCCATTAAAACAGGCACTTCGCTCAGCACTGGTTGAGAGCATAGTGGTGACCGACGAAGCCTCTGCCATGGAGCGGGCGGGGCAGTCGGTGCTTTTGGTGGAAGGTCGCAGCGACAATATCAAAGTGACCCGGCCAGAGGATCTTGCCTTGGCTGCTTTTTATCTGGAGACACAACAGTGACAGCTTTTCGCATCGGTCATGGTTTTGATGTACATGCTTTTGGAGGCGAAGGCCCGGTGACTCTGGCGGGTGTGCAAGTGGATTACCCGCAAGGACTGCTGGCCCACTCGGATGGTGATGTCGTGCTGCATGCACTGACAGATGCCATTCTGGGTGCGTTAGCGCTGGGTGATATTGGTCACCACTTTCCAGATACCGATGCTGCCTATGCCAATATCGACAGCCGTTTGTTATTGCGTCAGGTGGTGGCCACCATGCAACAGCAAGGCTGGAAATTGGGTAATCTGGACATCACCATTATGGCGCAGGCCCCCAAGATTGCACCGCATATTGCCGCCATGCGTGCCGTGATTGCTACCGATGTTCAGGCCGAGCTCAGTCAGGTCAATGTCAAGGCAACGACAACCGAGCGGTTAGGGTTTGTTGGCCGTAAAGAGGGCATTGCTGCTGAGGCTGTGGTGTTGCTGGTGGCTTGCTGATGGCTGCAAGCACTCAGGCCTGGTTGTATGGCCGGCCGCAAGCAAGAGCCAGCATTCGTAGCCAGCCCGATGATTTTGTCGTGGATGAAGAGCTCAATTTTAGCCCCAGCGGCGCAGGGGAACATCTGCTGCTTCAGATTGAGAAAATTGGCCAGAATACTCAGTATGTCGCCAGACAGCTGGCAGAGCGTACCGGCCTTAAAAACCGCGACATCAGTTTTGCCGGCCGCAAAGATCGCCATGCCATAACAAGGCAGTGGTTTTGCTTGCCCTGGCCAATCAAAGCCGAGGTGCCTTGGCAAAGCTGGCATGGCGAAGGCTACCGGATTATCCAGGTGCAGCGCCACCATCGTAAGCTGAGGCTGGGAGCCTTAAAACGCAATTACTTCCAGATCCGCTTACGTCAGGTCGATGATATTACTGCAGTGCTGAAGCGATTGGCCCAGGTGCAACAGGGCGTTCCCAATTATTATGGTGAGCAACGTTTTGGTATCGATGGGGGCAACCTGATCAAAGCGAAAGCGCTCTTTGCTGGCCATGGCATTGCCGATCGGCAGTTACGCGGACTGGTGTTGTCCGCGGCCCGCTCTTTCTTATTTAACCAGCAAGTGTCGGCGCGAATTGCTGCTGGTTATTTCAACACTCTGGTGTTGGGCGATATCGTGCAACTGGATGGCTCGGGCTCTATTTTCAGGGCTGATGAAGGGCTGGAGGCATTGCAGCTCCGTATAGAGCAAGGCGATTTGCATCCTACGGCTGCGCTCTGTGGCCTGCCTGCCGCCGAGAAATCCCAACCACAGCATCAAGCGGCCCAGCTGGAAGCTGCCTGGCTGGCTGAGCATGGCGGTTTGGTACAAGGACTGATTGATTTTCGCTTGAAAGCAGAGCGTCGCTCTATCCGGCTGGTGCCGCAGCAGCTTAGTGCGACGCAACAAGACGATACAATTTTGCTGCAATTTGCCTTGCCAACGGGTTGTTTTGCCACCAGCGTGCTGCGAGAATTGGTGCAGTACACCGATGCAGGCGCCAGCCAGCAGTATGGAGAAGACTAATGCGAATTTTGTTAAGTAATGATGATGGCGTCTATGCCAAAGGCATTCAGGTGTTGCAGCAAGCCTTATCACAAATTGCTGATGTTACAACGGTTGGGCCTGATCGTAACTGCAGTGGAGCTAGCAATTCTCTTACCCTGCTGAACCCACTTCGAACCCAGCAGTTGGATAATGGCTTTATTGCTGTCAGTGGTACCCCAACCGATTGTGTGCATCTGGCCATTAGTCAGCTTTTGGACTTTACCCCGGATTTGGTGGTGGCTGGCATCAATCATGGCGCCAATATGGGGGATGATGTGATTTATTCGGGCACGGTTGCTGCGGCGACCGAAGGCCGGCATCTAGGCCTTCCTGCCATCGCCGTGTCATTGGCCGGGCATGATGAGGAATACTTCGAAACCGCTGCCTATGTGACAGTTCAAGTGATCAGGAAATTAAAATCGCATCCGCTGCCGGCTGATCAAATCTTAAATATCAATGTACCCTCGATTCCAGTGCAACAGCTCAAAGGGGTACAAATTACCCGGCTGGGGCGCCGCCATAAAGCTGAAACCATGACCAAGGCACGCGACCCCTGGGGACGCGATATCTATTGGTATGGCTCTTTAGGGCCAGAGCTCGATGCTGGCCCTGGTACTGATTTTTATGCCATTGCCAATGGCTATGCTTCGATTACACCTATTCATGTCGATATGTCTGCTTATAAAAGCATGGAACAACTTAGTCAGTGGTTAGAAGGAATTCAGTTGTAAATGGCTGTAGCAACCCAACGCAGCGCCAGTGTGCTGGCGCAAAAGCTTCAAAGCGAAGGCATTGGTAATCAGCAGGTGATCATGGCTATCGCTAACACGCCGCGTCATTTGTTTGTTGAAACCGTGCTGGCGCACAAAGCCTATGAAAATACGGCATTGCCAATTGGTCATGGCCAAACGATTTCACAGCCTTACATTGTCGCCCGTATGACCGAACTATTGCTGGCTGGTGGTAAACACCAGCATGTGCTCGAGATTGGCACCGGCTCCGGTTATCAGACCGCAGTGCTGGCTCAGTTGTTTGATCGGGTATGCAGCGTGGAACGCATTAAAAGTTTGCAGTTCCAGGCCAAGCGCAGACTACAACAGCTCGATTTGCACAATGTATCCATGAAACATGGTGATGGCTGGCAGGGCTGGCCCAGTAAGGCTCCTTTTGATTGCATTCTGGTAACGGCTGCACCCAGTGCAGTGCCCCAGGCCCTGTTGCAGCAACTTAGTGACGGGGGACGGTTGGTGATCCCCGTCGGCACCGATGAGCAGATGCTCCGGGTAATCAGTCGCCAGGGCGATGAGTTTGTGGAAGAAAATGTCGAAGCGGTTCGCTTTGTACCTTTGGTGCCAGGTGAACTGGCCTAAGTAAACTGTGAATCACAGGGTGTGGTGATGTCCTATTTTATGGTGTGGTGTAAAGGATTGCTGATGGGGGCTGCCGATATCGTACCCGGTGTTTCCGGGGGGACTTTGGCGTTGCTGCTGGGGATTTATGAGCGGCTGATCAAGGCTATTCGCTCGGTGGATCACCACGCCATTGGCATGGTGCTGCAAGGAAAGTTGAACGCTGCCTGGCAACACATGGATGGTACTTTTTTACTGTGTCTTTTCAGTGGTATTTTACTCAGTGTCTTTTTATTGGCTAATGGCGTGAGTTGGATGCTGGCCCATCAGCCGGTATTGCTATGGGCGCTGTTCTTTGGCTTGATTCTGTCTGCTTTGCCGCATTTATGCTTCAAGTTAAATTGGAACCGCTCACGGTTGGCCTTGCTAATGGTTGGCGTTGGTATTGCCCTGGCCATTGGCCGCCTGCAGCCGGTAGAGCTGGAGCCTGAGCTGTGGATGTATTTTGTCGCTGGCGCCATCGCCATTTGTGCGATGATTTTACCGGGGATTTCAGGGAGTTTTATTTTGTTGTTGCTGGGCATGTATGCGCCTGTTTTGCTGGCAGTAACAGAGTTACACCTCGTACCGCTGGCGCTCTTTGCCAGTGGTTGTGCAGTGGGACTGCTTAGTTTTTCTCGCTTGCTCTCCTGTTTACTGGCGCGTTACCATGATGCGACTCTGGCGCTGTTGATTGGTGTGGTGATAGGTGCTATGTACCGGGTTTGGCCCTGGCAGCTTGCTGGTGAGCCTGTTAGCTTTGCCACTTACGCTCAGCAAAACGGATCCTTGCAGTTGGGCTGGGCAGTGTTGTTGGCTGTCGTTGGGATCCTGTTGATGCAGGGCATGCTTCGCCTGGAGCGCCAGCAAGATAGTCGTGATGAT
The DNA here is from genome assembly GCF_900107845.1 of Alkalimonas amylolytica. Classification (GTDB taxonomy): domain Bacteria; phylum Pseudomonadota; class Gammaproteobacteria; order Enterobacterales; family Alteromonadaceae; genus Alkalimonas; species Alkalimonas amylolytica. The sequence continues at coordinate 74,537 of NZ_FNRM01000006.1, read as the reverse complement.
GTAAGCAATTAATGAGGCGGCGATGAGTGCACCGAGTGCCCCAGTCAGACGCAAAGGCAACCCCGCTTGTTCGTCGGGTCTTTGTGGCTTTTTGGTGGTTATTCTGCTTAGTGCATTGCTGATCGGTTGCGCCAAACGCTCGGCACCGGCACCGGTTGCCAGTTTAGCCGTACAACCAGCCCAGGCATCGCGGGGCAGTATCACCACCGATACCTATCAAGTGCAACGAGGTGACACTCTTTACTCCATTGCTTTTCGAGCCGGCCAGGATTTCCGTGAGTTGGCCAGGCGCAATCAAATCACAGCACCCTACATTATTCATCCGGGCCAGCAGCTGCGTATGACCGGAACAGCTCCGGCTGCGCGAGCTAGCACGGCAACAGCACCTGCAACCTCAGTACCTGCAACAAGAGCAGCGCAACCAGCTCCGGTAACCACCCAACCAGCCACACCAGCCCCGGCAACACCAAGAGCTCAGACCAATCCAAGCCCACCGGCAAAATCGGTTGCACCGCGTCCGCAAACGGGTTATGTTCATAATAGATCAGCACAAAACCCAGAAAAAACCGAGCACAATACCTCAGCATCTGGTCGATTGCAATGGCAGTGGCCGGTCAGAGGGACCATTCTGGCGCGTTTTTCGCATCAGGAGCATGGCAGCAAGGGCATCAAGATCGCAGGTAATGAAGGCCAGCGTATCAATGCAGCAGCAGCAGGGCAGGTGGTCTATGCCGGTAACGCGCTGAGGGGGTATGGCAATTTAATCATTATTAAACACAATGATGATTATCTGAGTGCCTATGCTCACAACAGCCGATTACTGGTGCGGGAGCAACAGCGGGTGGAGGCTGGACAGCACATTGCCGACATGGGCAGTACTGAAGCAAGTCGTACGCAGTTGCATTTCGAAATTCGTTTTCGAGGGCAATCGGTCGACCCGCTGCAGTTTTTGCCAAAGTAACATACGAAAAACAACATCATAACAACAGACGTCCAGAAGGACGCATTGATGGTCAGCAACCAGGAGCCGGTCTGTCTGTACCAAATGTACCCTTTAGATGTGGGAGAAGGATATGGGATCCAAGGCAATAAATGAGCGTAATGATAGCAGCAATGATGATGTAAATGACGAATTGTCTTTGATGGACGATACAGATGAGCCAGATGCTGCCGCCCTTGCCGAAGACAATGATACTGATACCGACGATATCTTTGCGCGCGATGATAGCTACCGTGCCTTAGATGCCACTCAGATGTACTTGGGCGAAATTGGTTTTTCGCCCTTATTAAGTGCCGAGGAAGAAGTTTACTTTTCGCGGCTGGCGCTCAAGGGCGATGAAGCTGCCCGCAAACGCATGATAGAAAGCAATTTACGGCTGGTGGTGAAAATTGCTCGTCGCTACATCAACCGGGGCCTGGCTTTGCTGGATCTGATTGAAGAAGGCAACCTTGGTTTGATCCGCGCGGTGGAGAAATTCGACCCTGAGCGCGGTTTTCGCTTTTCAACCTACGCCACCTGGTGGATCCGCCAAACCATAGAGCGGGCCATTATGAACCAGACCCGCACCATCCGTTTGCCAATTCATGTGGTGAAAGAGCTCAATATCTATTTGCGAGCGGCCCGGGAGCTTTCGCAAAAGCTGGATCATGAGCCGACTGCCGAAGAAATTGCCGCCGCGCTGGACAAACCGGTGGAAGAAGTCAGCAAGATGCTTAAGCTCAACGAACGTATTACTTCCGTGGATGGTTTGGCGGCAGGTTCGTCCGATAAACAGTTGCTCGATGTGATTGCAGATGACAAAGAGCTGGGGCCGGAAATCGAACTGCAGGATCAGGACATTAAGCAGCACCTGGTGCAATGGCTGGATGAACTGAACCCGAAGCAACGTGAAGTGCTGGCGCGTCGTTTCGGTTTGCTGGGTTATGAGCCATCCACGCTGGAAGATGTCGGCCACGAAATAGGCTTAACTCGCGAGCGGGTGCGGCAAATACAGGTCGAGGCCTTGCGACGGTTAAAGGAAATCGTGACCCATCAGGGTCTGAATATCGAGACCCTGTTCCAGGATTAAGATATTTGGTTAAAAAAAGCGCCCGAGGGCGCTTTTTTATTGGGTTTCGCTAGTGTAGTTAATTCTGGCTATCTTGTCCAAGCGATTAATTTTTCCAAGGTTAATATTATTGTTTTTAACCATTATAAATAGGCCTTCATTACAAAATACATCTATCCCGTATTAGGACAAAACGATAGATATACCCACTGATCTGCGATAAATTAACTAAACTGACAGGGAGGGGTAACTTTGCATCTACATTCTTATCGTTTAAAAAATTTCCGCCGTTTGAAAGACGCTCATATCGAACTAGCTAAAGATATTTCAATTTTTGTCGGCTCGAATAATAGCGGTAAAACCTCATCAACACAGGCTATACAGGCTTTTGTCAGTGGAAAGATTGACAGATTTAGTCTGTATGATTTTAATGCTTCGTGCTGGCAAGAGATGGATACTGCAGGAAATCTCGATTTAGAGGGTGCAATTCCGGATAGCTTTGTACTTCCGAGCATCGATCTGGATCTCTGGTTTGAGGTAGCTGCTGAAGACCTATATTTGCTCATACCATTACTTCCAAGCACTTCATGGGAGGGAACAGAAGTGGGTATACGAGTTTCTTTGGCTGCCCGCTCGCCTCTCGATTTAGTTCGAAACTATCAACGAGCGAAGGCCCTGAGTGCTGGTTTTCTAGATGGATTGCCACCAGAAACATCGTATCTTCCATGGCCTAAGTCCCTGACAGACTATTTGCATCGTGAAATGAAAAGTGAGTATGAACTGCGTTATTTCATATTAGACAGAGCACAGTTTGACAAAGATTTTAGGGAAATAGGTGATTATGTTCCTGACGAGTTATTCGGTGAACCAAGCGGCGGGTCTATTCTCAGGTCGCTTATTCAAGTCGACAACTTAGGGGCTCAGAGACACCTTTCTGATCCAAATTCAGAAGTGGGTGGACGCTCTGAAGATCTTTCCAAGCGCTTAAGTCGTTTTTATAAGCGTAACCTTGATCAAAGACAAGATGATCACTCAGCTCTAAAAGCACTATTTGATTCAGAACAAGCTTTAAATACACACTTGGATAAAGTGTTCGCGCCGTTACTACATAAACTTGCTGATCTGGGTTATCCAGGACTAAATAACCCTCGATTGACGATTAAGTCGGCGCTGGATCCTTCACATATAATGAGCCAAGATTCGCGGGTCCACTATCTGCTCGGAGACGATATAAACGCAGCCACACTCCCAGATAGTTATAATGGTTTAGGATTCAAAAACCTAATCTACATGGTTGTGGAAATTCTTGATGCTCAAGCACGATGGGTTTCGATGGATAACCGACCTCCTTTGCATCTTATTTTTGTCGAAGAACCTGAGGCGCATTTACATGCACAGCTCCAACAAGTCTTCATCCGTAATATTCTTGGTCTTTTAAATATAGACGGTGATGATGGGAGTATTTTTAATAGTCAAATGGTTATCACAACACACTCACCGCACATTCTGTACGAGCGAGGTTTTAAACCGATCCGCTATTTTAGGCGGAAAAATGTCGATCATGAACAGGTGACAGAAGTCCTAAATCTATCAGCGTTTTACCAAAGCCAGCCAGATGACCGTGATTTCTTGGAGCGTTACCTTAAACTGACTCACTGTGATCTCTTCTTCTCCGACGCAGCTATTCTCGTAGAGGGCAACGTAGAAAGATTACTTTTACCAGTAATGATACAAAAGGTAGCTAAATCACTTCGTTCTGCATGTTTATGTATCTTGGAGGTTGGCGGAGCTTTTGGGCACCGCTTCCAATTACTAATTGAATTTCTAGGTCTGACAACTCTGATTATTACGGATATAGATAGTGTGGCTCTCTTGCCTCAGGCATCTACAGAAACGCCTGATGAAGAAAGTGAAGATATTGAAGAATTTGATGTTCCAGAATATACCCCAGAAGAAACTGCTGCGCAGCAGCAGAGCGGACAAGGTACTCCACTTCTGATTACAAAAAAATACGGGAAGGCATGTTTACCGAATACGCCGGGAGCCGCCACTTCAAATCAGACACTCATTAAATGGCTGCCCCAGAAGAAAACCATTGAAGACTTACTTAATGTTTCAGACGCCGACAAAACCCACGAATTTGGTAATGATGCGAAAGTTCGCGTGGTTTATCAGATCCCTAGGGATGTTAATTGGAATGGTACAACAGAATTCCTGTGTGGACGTACACTTGAGGAAGATTTTGGCCTTGAGAACGCTGAATGGTGCCAAGCAGCTGAAAGGAAGTCGCTTGGCTTGTGTGTCAAAGGAGAAGTTGCTACTCCGGCATCTCTTGCTGCAGGTCTTCATAAAAAAGTTTCAAGTAAGAGCTTTGACAAGACGAAATTCGCTTTAGTCTTACTTACTGAAAATGAGAATACATGGAATGTGCCGAAGTACATTCATGAAGGACTTGATTGGCTGAAAAATGAAATCCGCATCGAGCTTGAGAATGAGTTGATTAATGTCGATCCAGAAGGTGAAAATCTCGAAATAGGGGGTACTCTAGATGAGTAGTCGGGCTAACAAGCCTGATACTCAGGCAGATATTGAATTACGACACTGTATTGCATCGAAGCCACCCAAAAGCTTCATTATGAAGGCGGGTGCGGGGTCGGGGAAAACTACCTCTTTAATTAAAGGCTTATCAGCAGTAATTCAAATACACGGCGACAATCTTAGAAGAACACGTCAACGAGTTGCTTGTATTACATATACTGACATTGCAGCTGGTGAGATATGGCGTGATGTTGGTAGTGATCCACTAGTTCACGTTTCTACAATACACAGCTTTATGTGGTTGCTAGCAAAACCTTTTCAAAAAGACATCCGTGATTGGGTATCGGCCAGAATAACTGAAAAAATTAGAGGGATCGAAGAAAAGCAGGCAAGTTATGGACCAAGGGTCCAACAACGCACAAAGGACAAAGATGCGCGGGATATTGTCCGACTACGTCGGCAGTTAGAGCGAATATCCGATGTCAAAACTTTTCGATATGGTACTGGCAGCAAATATGGAAAAGGTATTCTTGGGCACGATGATATTTTAAAGCTTGGAACCTATTTGATTTGTGAACGTCCATTATTTCAAACACTCCTCGCTAGACAATTTCCTTTTGTCTTTGTCGATGAAAGCCAAGATACAACTGCTGAGGTTGTAGATGCTTTGAAGCTCGCCCAGCGGGATTCAGGAGCACCATTTTGTCTTGGTTTTTTTGGTGATCCAATGCAAAGGATATACGTCACAGGGTCTGGCCTAGTTGAGCCTGAGTCAGATTGGGTGGATATTCCGAAGCCAGAGAATTACAGGTGTTCATTGAAGGTCTTGAGTCTCGCCAATGCAATCCGCCGAGATGGCGATGATCTTGTTCAGGTCCCAGGCAAACGATTAAATAAGGAAGGTATTATCACGTCCACGCCTGAAGGTTCAGCTCATCTTTTTATCTTGCCAGCTGACAACTCTCGAGATGTGAACCTTAGCCTTGTAAGACAATGGATGGCTACTAACACAGGTGATGATTTGTGGTGCCCCGGCAGTGATGACCAAAATCGGGTAAAACTATTAGTTATTGTCCACCAAATGGCAGCTAAACGGCTGGGGTTTGGGGAACTTTACTCAGCTCTAAATTCAAAAGCACCTTCAGCATTTAAAGATGGATTTTTAGATGGCACCGCATGGCCCCTATCACCATTTATGAAGTTTCTGGTTCCAATCGCAATAGCAAATCATAGTGGTCATCAACTTGAAGTTATGCGGTTATTACGAACTTATTCACCTCAGCTTGAAGATGCGGCTGTTGCTGCCGCGAAAATATCAGATCGTTTGAAATCCCTTGGAAAGCTCGTCGCATCGATTACGGCAGGAGTTTTCGGTGAATCAAATACAACTATTGGCGATCTTTTAAGATTGGTTTACAACACAGAGTTACTGTTGCTTGACCCTAGGTTGACATCTTACTTAGATCCTAGTGCCGTTATTGAGGTGCAAGAAACTCCTGTACAGGATGAAAATGACGAAGATGAACAGGAAGAAGATGAATCCGAAAAGGAATTCATGGCAATGCAAGCATTTTTGTCCTGTCCAGCGAACCAGTTGTTGGCGTACCAGAACTATATTATGGAGAGGTCACCTTTCTGGACGCAGCAAGGTATCAAAGGTGCTGAGTTTGAAAGAGTATTAGTAGTCTTGGATGACGCTGAGAGCACACACTCCCAGTTTTCTTATGAAAAATATTTACGCTTGAAGGAGCCTTCAGATAGAGACATCGAAAACCTGAAGGCAGGATTAGAAACAACAATCGATAGAACGCGTCGTCTTTTCTACGTAAGTTGCACCCGAGCCTTGAAGGACTTGGCAGTGATTCTATTTACTGAGAACCCTTCTCGCGCAGAGCCGGTATTACGTCAACTTAATCTGTTTGAAAGTGACTCAATCCATACACTATCTGCCCTACAAGAATAGTATTAGGTGAAACAAATGGTGACTTCGTTAAGACCGACAGAATACAATCCGGTTTGAAAAATCTGTTGTGAATACACCTGAAAGAGCATGAGTTTAATATATTAAACTCATGCTCTAGGGGAGCGTTGTTATATATAAATAAGGAGGACACTAGCTCTCTTTTTCATGGATTAGGCCGGTAGATATCTATATGATTGCGGAGCCGTGATGTTCTCGCCAAGCTCACTTAAACACAAGGGACGCTCATATTTAACCACGTTTCCTACTTTAATTGCTGTGCCTCTTTCTCTTCCAGAGTAATACTCATCAAAAAACTGCTTTGTAATACCTGCGGCCTTCTCTGTTCGATGCCACAGAAGTTCAAGATGGTCAGATATGACATCTTCGATGTCAAACTCACCAACAACTTTACCTACTGGCATCGTTGAATACACAACAACTGTTTTAACATCATCCCTTTTAAATGTATTTTTCCTGAACTCAAACTTTTTTGAGCCCTCAAGAATTTTGTCTACAAACTCTGGCTTAATCGACAATAAGACTTTCATTAATTCCTCCCAAACTAGCAATATGCCTAAACTGCTGGTTCGTCAGCTGCATCGCCCCCCAGTATTCGCCTTCATTTAAGCCAACTTCGTCCAAAAGGTGGCCTCGTGTGATGCGCCTACAAAGAGCAGCATTATAAGTAAACCTGATAACATGACAGTATCTTTTTTCATGATATATCTGCATCAGCTCGTCATTTGTAAAAACAGAATAGGGTGAGCAATACGCCAAAAATGCCTGTAGTGATTCGAATTCTCTGATATTTCTGTACTCCTCGACAACTCCAATCGAAGTCGCCACCGAACGAAACCGAGCGAGCCTCGGTTTGTCTGAAGTTCGGTATAAAATGAGGTTGTCTCCTGGTCTAAATGACGACACTAGATCCATACCACAAATATATATTTTATGAATACTATTTGTGTGTGAAACGTCCTGGATGACATCGTGAGTTTCATTGTTCAAAATAGAATCAGGGAGCATTCTCGAGTGGAACTGAGGGTAAATAGACAATAGGTATGATCTCGATTGACCTAGTTTAACAAAAGGGTAACTGCTAAGTGTTGAGCCAAGCTGGTTTCGCATAGATCGAACCATGACCGATTCAGTTCCATTTAGGGTGCTTTTTACACCATGAACTGTAAACCCATATTTTGCAAATAGATTTCTTAGATAGTGGTGTTTATCAAATACTGTCACATAAATGCTGTCAACGTTTTGTGACAATGCATGATCAAAAATCTTTTTAATGAATTTTTCTCCACGGCGCGTTCCTTGCGAATTGAACTTAAAAGTACCAACTTTCAAATATCTGCCTGGAGATAAGTTAGGAGATACATCCGTTATTGGACCAAGCTCGTTTTTCAAGTACATGAATCCATCGACAGCAGGTCCATTTACTAGCACGTAGGCAAATTCATTTTGCTCTGATTTTCGTGAAAACCAAGTAGGAAACTCGGCATAATCAGCTCTTAATGTATCAAAAAAAGAGTCTTGTAGATTAATTTCTCTGAAAGGCAAATAGTGAAGGCTTTCCATGGCTTACTCCAGATGTTCACTGATAAATTTTGTCAGTTCTCTCACGTCGTTATTGGTATTTTGCAGAAAAAGAGGGATATTTAGCCGTTCAGCTATAACTTTTGCATGTGCAATCTCGCTGTGGTTCAAGGTTTCATAAGCAGATTTGTCATGCCGTATCCCATCTCTAGTGGCAATTCTTTCAAGTACTACGTTGACATCACAAGTGACAACACAAATGGCTGTAAGTCCCATAGATGCAAAAGTTGCGGCTGGTACTAATTGCACGTTGTGGTCCGAATCAAACAATGCAAAGTGACCATCTAACAGAAAACAAGGCTCACTTACGAACTCATCTATAGCGGAAAGCAAAACGTCTTGGTTTTTTGATACATCAGTTACAGTCTTATCTTTCTTAAAGAGTCCCTCATTAGCATTTTTTATCAACTGACTAGCTGAGTAGTGAGGGATTTGCAAGTTAGAAACCAATTTGCTACACAGTGTTGATTTTCCTGCCCCATGAATGCCACCAATAAATATTACTTCCCTTTTCATAACTGTATTTCCATATACTAATTCAGCAAGTATATAACACTAGAGTTCATGCTATTGTCAAATACTTCGCCAGAGGGTCGTGCAGGATATGGGTACATACGACGTGATGAACATTTTTAATGTCAGGCAATTAATACTGCGATAACCTTGTCAGTACTATTTATTCAGCCCAAAAGTGAACATCATTTCTGGTTTTAAGTGAACAGCCATTGTGCAACAGCTACATAATAGCGTTGCATAACTCGTTTGACTATTTCAGCTGTGGCGGCTTAATGGTCATAACTCATTATCCGGGTAATTTGCCATTGCGTCTCTTGCAGTTGCCAGATATGCAAAAACTTAAACACTCCGCAGTCTGGGGCTCCATCGTGTCCGGTGTGGCAGAATTTGTGGCGGCCAGTCTGAATGGCGCCGTAGTTTGGGATTGGGTAAACCTCGGTGTGCTCAGGTAGTAATTCCCGTCTCAGATCCGTACCACTATTAAACATACTCTCAGTTGACTTCAGATTTTGCTGATAATTCGTCAGACCACTTTTGTCATGATAAAACTCCAAATCTTCGCTGAGTAGGGCTTTAAAGACTTCTAGCTCACGTTGATTAAAAGCATCAAACAGCTTTTTGTCCAGATTAAGAATGGTTGTGGTGAGATCATCTTGTTCTGCATGAGCCAATACCTGAGCACTCAGCAGCATGGCCGTTATGATAAAAAGGCGCAACATAATACTTTCCCGTACTGATATCTGTAGAAGAAAACAGCATGACAAACGGAGAAGGGTTGAGCAAATTGAAGATGTTACAAGGTGTGGCCTTTGCAACATCTTCACTGTTTTGAAAGGTTTAATAGAACTGCTTAGTCTCTTAGTTGTGCTTGCAGTTGATACAGCAACTCCAGCGCCTGACGGGCGCTGAGATCATCCGGGTTCAGGCTGCGCAGTTGTTGCAGCACCGGATGCTCCGGGGTTAGCAGATCCAGTTGTGCCGATGCAGCTTGCGGGCTGTGGTTGGTTTGAGCTGGTTCGGCCTGCTCCAGTTGCAGCAGCTTACGCCGTGCCTGCTGGATCACGATTTTGGGTACACCAGCCAGTTGTGCCACCTGCAAGCCAAAGCTTTTACTGGCAGCTCCTTCTTGCACATGGTGCATAAAGGCGATGGTATCGCCGTGCTCGACTGCATCGAAATGCACATTGGCCAGGCCTTCCAGCTCATCGGCCAGTTGGGTCAGTTCAAAGTAGTGAGTGGCGAACAAGGTCATGGCTTTTAGTTGCTGCGCCAGGTAGTCAGCGCAGGCCCAGGCCAGCGACAAACCATCGTAGGTACTGGTACCACGACCTACTTCATCCATCAGCACCAGGCTGTTGGGGGTGGCGTGATGCAAGATGGTGGCGGTTTCGGTCATCTCCACCATAAAGGTGGAGCGGCCGGAGGCAAGATCATCCGATGCGCCAACCCGGGTAAAAATACGATCAATCGGTCCTATCACTGCCCGTTCAGCGGGCACATAACTGCCAATGGCGGCCATCAGCACAATCAGGGCAGTCTGACGCATATAGGTCGATTTACCGCCCATATTGGGCCCGGTAATCAGCAGCATACGTCGTTTGGGGGAGAGCTGCAGTGGATTGGCAATAAAAGGTTCCCGCATCACCTGCTCGACCACCGGATGGCGCCCTTGCTCAATCTGGATACCGGTGGCGGGCTGCAACTCGGGTTTTTGGTAATCCAGTACATCGGCCCGTTCAGCAAAGGTGCTCAGCACATCCAGTTGCGCCAGGCTAGTCGCCAGTTGCTGCAGCTGTGCCAGTTGCGGCAGTACCTGGTCAAACAGGGCCTCGTAAAGCTGCTTCTCCAGTGCCAGGGCTTTGCTTTGGCTGCCCAGTACTTTGTCTTCGTATTCTTTCAGCTCCGGAATAATAAAACGCTCGTTGTTTTTCAGAGTCTGACGGCGAATGTAGTCTGCCGGCACTTTGTGATCCGAGCCGCGGCCAATTTCAATATAGTAGCCATGCACCCGGTTAAAACCAACCTTGAGCGAGCTGATGCCGGTACGCTCTTTTTCGCGGCTTTCAAGTTGTTGCAGGTAATCGGTGGCACCGGTCGCCAGCGCCCGCCAGTGATCGAGTTCCTCATGATAACCCGGTGCTATCACGCCGCCATCCCGGATCAATACTGGTGGCTGGTCAATAATGGCACGCTGCAGTAAAGCGCACAACTCTGGCAGCGGTTGGGCGTGGTTGGCCAGCTCACTGAGCAAAGGGCTTTGCCAGCTGCTGGCCAAAGGCCGCAACTCCGGCAGTTGCTGCAGCGCCTGCCGAAGCCGGGCAAAATCGCGAGGCCGGGCTGAACGTAAGGCAATGCGGGCGATGACTCGCTCGATATCCCCTATTTGCTTGAGTTGCGGCTGTAGCTCGGGATAGCCATCTGCCAGCTCAGTGACCGCCTGCAAGCGCTGTTCTATGCGCTGTTGTTGGCGCAGTGGCGCATGGATCCAACGCTGCAATAAACGGGAACCCATGGCGGTCTGGGTTTGATCCAATACATCCAGCAGGGTATGTTCGCGGCCACCAGCCAGATTTTGCGTTAGTTCCAGGTTGCGCCTGGTGGCCGCATCCAGCACGATGTAGTCATCGCTTTGCTCTTTGGCGATGGCACGGATATGTGGCAACTGGCTGCGCTGAGTATCTTTGACGTATTGCATCAGGCAACCGGCAGCCATCAAACCAACAGGCGCATCCTCCACCCCAAAACTCAATAAGTCATTGGTACCAAACTGCTGGCACAATAAGCGCCGGGCGGTTTCCGCTTCAAACTCCCACACCGGGCGGCGCCGGCAGCTGCAGCGCGTTGGTAATAAGTGTTGGGAGGATAACGCTTCGCTGTACAGCAGCTCAGCCGGTTGCAATCGTTGCAATAAAGCCTGTACATCACTTTCATGGCTTAATTGCTGCAGTAAAAAGCGGCCACTGCTAAGATCGAGCCAGGCCAGACCAAAATGGTCTTTATGCTGCACCAGACTGCACAATAGGGTATCGCGCCGCTCTTGCAGCAAAGCCTCATCGGTCACTGTACCCGGGGTGACAATCCTTACCACCTGGCGTTCAACCGGGCCTTTGCTGGTGGCTGGATCACCGATTTGTTCACAAATGGCTACCGATTCACCTAGCTGAACCAAACGAGCCAGGTAGGATTCGACCGCATGATAAGGCACACCAGCCATCGGAATAGGCTGGCCGCCACTTTGGCCGCGTTTGGTCAGCGAAATATCCAACAACCGGGCAGCTTTTTTGGCATCGTCATAAAATAGCTCGTAAAAATCACCCATGCGGTAAAACAGCAGAATATCCGGGTGCTGGGCTTTTAACCCCAGATATTGTTGCATCATCGGGGTATGGGTACTGGCAGCTTGCCCCAGGGCGGTGGTGGACGGCATAATGGTGTCAAATTCCTTGCATCTGGATTGCTATGAGCACCACCACTGACACCTTGCAACTGGCTCAGACGTTGGGCCAGTTATTGATCGAGCAAAAGCTGATGGTGACGGCGGCGGAATCCTGTACCGGCGGTGGTTTAGCTTACAACCTAACCGCTGTTGCCGGTAGCTCTGCGTTTCTGGATCGCAGTTTTGTCACCTATAGTAACAAATCCAAACAGCAATTATTAGCCGTTGATGGTCAAACCCTGCTGCAGCACGGCGCGGTTAGTCTGCAAACGGTGCAGGAAATGGCGGCAGGTGCTGCCAAAGCGGCTGCAGCCGATTTGGCCATTGCCATTTCTGGCATTGCCGGGCCAGGAGGAGGATCGGAACACAAGCCAGTCGGTACGGTCTGCTTTGCTTTTTGGTTGTGCGGGCTTTGCACCAGCAATCAAGCGTTTTTTGCGGGCGACCGGGCAGAGATCCGCCAACAAGCCATTCATTTTGCGTTGCAGCAGAGCATCCGGCTGTTGACAGCATCGCCAAACTAAACTACTGTATGCTCATACAGCATTCAGCCGATTGATATTTTTTGGGAGTCATCAATGGACGACAATAAACAAAAAGCCCTGGCCGCCGCTTTAGGCCAAATTGAACGCCAGTTCGGTAAAGGTTCCATCATGCGCCTGGGTGATAGTACAGCGCTGGAAATTGACTCAGTTTCCACCGGCTCACTGGGTTTGGATATTGCGCTGGGCATCGGTGGTTTGCCTTATGGACGTATTGTCGAAATCTATGGTCCTGAATCATCCGGTAAAACCACGCTGACTTTGCAGGTTATTGCTGAAGCCCAGCGCGCTGGCAAAACCTGTGCTTTTATCGATGCGGAACACGCTTTGGATCCAATTTATGCCTCCAAGCTGGGTGTGGATGTCGATAACTTGCTAGTTTCTCAACCAGATACCGGCGAGCAAGCGTTGGAAATCTGCGACATGCTGGTACGTTCAGCTGCAGTTGATGTGGTGATTGTCGACTCTGTTGCGGCTTTAACGCCAAAAGCTGAAATTGAAGGCGATATGGGCGACAGCCATATGGGGTTGCAGGCGCGCTTGATGTCCCAAGCTTTGCGGAAATTGACTGCCAACATCAAACGGTCGAACACCCTGTGTATCTTCATCAACCAGATCCGGATGAAAATCGGTGTGATGTTCGGCAACCCGGAAACCACCACAGGTGGTAATGCGCTGAAGTTTTACGCCTCAGTACGGCTGGATATTCGTCGCATTGGCTCGGTGAAAGATGGTGATGAAATCATCGGCAACGAGACCCGAGTGAAAGTGGTGAAAAACAAAGTCGCGCCTCCCTTTAAGCAAGCTGAGTTTATCATTACCTATGGTCAGGGCATTAATAAGCAGGGTGAGCTGCTGGATCTGGGTGTGCAGGAAAAGCTGGTGGATAAATCCGGGGCTTGGTACGCTTATCAGGGCAACAAGGTAGGGCAGGGTAAAGCCAATGCGATGAAGTTTCTGCTGGATAACCCAGCTATTGCCAATGAAATTGAAGCCGAATTGCGCAGTCGTTTGCTGTTAAAGCCAGAAAAAATGAAAAAAGCTGCAGTAGAAATAACAGAAGAGTTGCCAGCAGAAGAGTAAGTGATTACTGCACTAAAAAATGCCAGCCTTCGAGCTGGCATTTTTTATGGATGAAGAATGCTGTGGATGCGGTTCGATAAAGCAATCACCCCTCTAGATTAGACGTCTATACGTTTAGAAGTTGACTTTCTGTTGGTTTTTTCGCACACTGCACCCATTGCTTTAAGTGGGTATGGAGTCGTTATGCCAATCAAAGTTGTCGATCAGTTGCCTGCGGTAGGCGCTTTGTCAGCCGAAAATGTGTTTGTCATGACCGAAAGCCGGGCTGCCAGCCAGGATATACGGCCGCAGCGTATTGCCATTTTGAATCTGATGCCCAACAAAATTACCACCGAAATCCAGCTGCTGCGCCTGCTTGCCAACTCGCCATTGCAGGTGGATGTGGAGCTGCTGCGTTTAGACGATCATGTTAGTAAACACACGCCGGAAAGCCATTTAAATTGCTTCTACCGTTACTTTTCTCAGGTCGCGGATCAAAATTACGATGGGCTGATTATCACTGGCGCGCCGCTCGGCCTGGTTGATTACGAAGATGTGACCTATTGGGACCAGCTGGAAGGGATCCTCAGCTGGGCCGATAATCATGTCACTTCAACCTTGTTTTTGTGCTGGGCGGCGCACGCAGCTTTGTATCACTACTATGGCTTGCAGCGTGAAATTCGTGGGGACAAGCTCTCCGGTGTTTATGCTCAACACCTCAAACAGCCTTTATGTCCCTTGGTACGTGGTTTTGATGATGAATTTAAAGTACCGCATTCCCGCTATGCCCAGGTCCCCAAGCAGCGCTTCTCTCAGCACGATGACTTGCATATACTGGCCGAATCCGATGTAACAGGTCCTTATTTGCTGCAGAACAGCAGTGGTAGCCGGGTTTTTGTCACCGGCCATCCTGAGTATGATGTCAATACCTTAGCGGATGAGTATCAACGTGATCTAGCCGCTGGTTTAAGCCCGAAGATCCCAGAGCATTATTTCCCGCAGGATGATCCCGGTCAGCCCCCTTTAAAGTTATGGCAAAGCCATGCCTTTTTGTTATTTAGCAACTGGTTAAACTATTATGTCTATCAGGCCACACCTTTTGATTTAGGTGCCATTGGCCGGAAGTGAGGTTTCATGAGCAAAGCACGATTGACCCCTGAGCAGCTGCGTGCCGTGTTAGCGCAGCGCATCCTGATCCTGGATGGCGCTATGGGTACCATGATCCAGGCCCATCAGTTGCAAGAAGCCGATTACCGCGGCAGCGAGTTTGCAAACTGGCCGTGCGATGTAAAAGGCAACAACGATTTGCTGGTACTAAGCCAGCCAGACATTATTTGTGCTATTCACCGTCAGTATCTGCTGGCCGGCGCTGATATTGTTGAAACCAACAGCTTTAATGCCACCACCATCGCCATGGCCGATTACCAGATGGAAGCATTATCAGCCCGTATTAATCGGGAGGCCGCCAGACTGGCACGTCAGGCCTGTGATGAGATAACTCAGCAAACACCGAAGCGGCCCCGTTATGTTGCTGGGGTGCTAGGCCCGACCAATCGCACGGCATCGATTTCACCCGATGTGAACGACCCTGGTTATCGCAATGTCACCTTCGATGAACTGGTCACTGCCTACAAAGAATCGACCCATGCTTTGATTGAAGGTGGGGCCGATATCATTATGCTTGAAACCATCTTTGATACTTTAAATGCCAAAGCCGCTGCTTTTGCGGTACTGGAGGTGTTTGATGAGCTGGGGTTCGAACTACCAGTGATGATTTCAGGCACTATCACCGATGCATCTGGTCGTACCCTGTCGGGTCAGACCACAGAGGCCTTTTACCATTCACTGGCCCATGTGAAACCGGTCTGTTTTGGCCTGAATTGCGCCTTGGGTCCGGATTTACTTCGGCCTTATGTTGAGGCTTTGTCGACGGTTTCTGAAGCTTTTGTCTCGGTACATCCGAACGCCGGTTTGCCGAATGAATTTGGTGAGTACGATTTAGGTGCTGAAGAGATGGCAGCAGAAATTGCCGATTGGGCACGACAAGGCTTTGTTAATATTGTTGGTGGTTGCTGTGGTACTACGCCAGAGCATATCCGCACTATTGCCGAAGCGGTCGCAGGCGTTTCGCCTCGTCAGCCAAAACCTGTCAGTCATCAGTTTAACCTGGCTGGCTTAGAAGCTTTTTCTCCGGAGTGGTAATGCAGCAACAGGCACGATTTATCAATATCGGTGAGCGCACCAATGTCACCGGTTCAGCGCGTTTTAAGAAGCTAATTTTAAATGGCGATTATGAAACGGCGCTGGATGTGGCCAGGCAACAGGTAGAAAACGGCGCTCAGATCATCGATATTAACATGGATGAAGCCATGCTGGACAGCAAGGCTGCGATGGTGCGTTACCTCAGTTTGCTGGCAGGTGAACCCGACATCTGTCGTGTACCCATTATGGTGGACTCGTCCAAGTGGGACATTATTGAGGCGGCACTTAAATGCATTCAGGGTAAAGCCATCGTTAACTCCATCTCACTCAAAGAAGGGGAAGCCCCCTTTTTAGAGCAAGCCAGACGCATTCGCCGTTACGGGGCTGCGGCTGTGGTGATGGCCTTTGATGAGGTAGGGCAGGCCGATACCAAAGCGCGCAAAGTGGAGATTTGCCAGCGAGCCTACCGTTTGCTGGTGGATACCGTGGGCTTTCCGCCTGAAGACATCATTTTTGACCCCAATATTTTTGCGGTCGCTACCGGTATTGAAGAACACAACAATTATGCTGTGGATTTCATTGAAGCTTGCCGTGACATCAAGCAGCTGTGCCCGTACGCCAAGATCTCCGGCGGGGTGTCGAATATTTCTTTCTCGTTTCGTGGCAATGATCCGGTGCGTGAAGCCATGCACTCGGTGTTTTTGTACCATGCCATTGCTGCAGGCATGGACATGGGCATTGTCAATGCTGGCCAATTGGCGGTGTACGATGATATCCCTGACTTGCTGCGCGAGCGGGTAGAAGATGTCATCTTAAACCGGCGCGAGGATGCCACCGAGCGCTTGCTGGAGATAGCGCCGGAATTTAAAGGCGATGGCAGTGTGGCAGAAAAGCAGGACGATGCCTGGCGCAGTCTACCGGTCACCAAGCGGCTGGAGCATGCGCTGGTGAAGGGTATTACCGACTTTATTGAGCAGGATACCGAAGAGGCTCGCCAGCAAGCAGACAAGCCGCTGCATGTGATCGAAGGCCCATTGATGGATGGCATGAATGTGGTGGGCGATTTGTTTGGTGAGGGCAAAATGTTTTTGCCACAGGTGGTGAAATCCGCCCGGGTGATGAAAAAAGCCGTTGCTTATTTGCAGCCTTACATCGAAGCGGAAAAATCCGGTGGCCGTGCCCAGGGGAAAATTTTGCTGGCCACGGTTAAAGGGGATGTGCACGACATCGGCAAGAACATTGTGGGTGTGGTGCTGCAGTGCAACAACTTCGAGGTGATCGATTTGGGCGTGATGGTGCCTTGCGCCAAACTGTTGCAGGTAGCCAAAGATGAAAATGTCGATGTGATTGGTTTATCTGGCCTCATCACACCGTCACTGGATGAAATGGTGCATGTGGCCAAAGAAATGACGCGGCTTGGTTTTGAGCTGCCGCTGCTTATTGGCGGTGCTACCACTTCGAAAGTGCATACGGCCGTTAAGATAGAGCCGCATTATGAACATGGGGTGGTGTATGTGCCCAATGCGTCGCGCAGTGTTTCTGTAGTGCAATCCTTGATCAGTGACAGCAGTAAAGCCGACTATCTGGCGCGTATTCAACAGGAGTACGTCACTGTGCGTGAACAACATCAGCGTAGTCGTCCCGGTCAGACAATGCTGAGTTTAGCGCAAGCCCGGGCCAATAAAGTTCAGCTGGATCTAAGCAAGGTAGCACCGGCACCGAAACAGCCCGGAGTCCATCTCTGGGCTGATGTGGATTTACAGCAACTGCGTGATTACATCGATTGGACACCATTTTTTATGACCTGGCAGCTGTCAGGTAAATACCCGGCCATTTTAAATCATCCGGAAGTGGGGATTGAAGCACGCAAGTTATTGGCTGATGCCAATGCCATGCTTGATCAAATGATTGGTACCAAACGTATTCAGGGCAAGGCGGTGTTTGGGCTGTTTCCGGCCAACAGTGATGGTGATGACATCATTGTGTATACGGATGAAAGCCGAAACACAGAACGTTGTCGTCTGCATCAGTTGCGGCAGCAGTTGCAATTACGCAACAACATAGCCAACAGTTGTTTGAGTGACTTTATTGCTCCTGTTGGCAGTGGTGTCGCCGATTACATCGGTGCTTTTGCGGTCAGTACCGGCTTTGGTGCCGATGAGTTTGCCGCTGAATTTGCCGCGGCGCATGATGATTACAACAGTATTTTGGTGAAAGCGCTGGCAGATCGCTTAGCCGAGGCGCTAGCCGAGTATTTACACCTTAAAGTTCGCCGTGAGTACTGGGGGTATGCTGCCGATGAGCAACTGGAGAACGAGCAGTTGATTCGTGAACTCTATCAAGGTATTCGGCCTGCACCTGGTTACCCGGCATGTCCCGAACACACTGAAAAAGGCACTCTGTGGCAGTTGCTGGATGTGGAAGCAAAAACCGGTATGCAGTTGACCGAAAGCTATGCCATGTGGCCAGGCGCTGCCGTCAGTGGCTGGTATCTGGCGCATCCGGACAGCAAGTACTTTGCTGTTAGTAAAATTGGCCGCGACCAATTAGCCGATTACGCCAGCCGTAAAGGCTGGAGTGAACAAGAAGCTGAAACCTGGTTGGCTCCCAATCTGAATGATTAAGTGACAGCGATCAGAAAATTGCGGCAGGGGCAGGCAACGGCAGTTCGGGCAGATGCCTGGCCCTGATCTGCTGCAGTACGCCTTGTTGGTATAGTCGTTGCCAGGCTTCATCAAGCTGAACGGCCATTTCGTCAGAGATGGTATGGCGGCTAAAACCGAAATAGACCGGGTTTTGATACACTACCAATAATTGCTGGTAACTGCGGTGCTCCATTTGGCCGGTTTGCTGCCAATAGTACAGTGTGCTTTGATCTTCCAGCACGGCATCCACTCTGCCTGAATCGAGTAGCGCCAGCTTGTCTTCATGGCTGCGAATTTCTACTAAGGTGGGGCCAAAGTCAGTTCGAGCGCTCAATTGTTCAAATGCCTCGCCATAATAGGCACCATTTAAGATGGCCACTAAAAACTCTTTGGACCAGGATGCCAGTTGCTCCAGCTTTTGAAGCGCAGGCAAGCGCTGTGGATCGCCAATTAGAACCACAGTCTCCAGATGATGTGGCCCAATAAAAAGAAAATCCTGCTGTCGTTGTTCAGAAAACGAAAGATGACTGAGCATATCCAGCTGCCCTTGAGTAATCAGTTGCAGTGAGCGGCGCCAGGGAGATTGCAGTATGGTTAGCTCACAGCCTGCTTCTTTTGCCAGCACTTGGGCAAGCTCAATCGATAAGCCCTGCCAGTCGTTACCGCCGGGGATCAGATGAGGCGGGAAATAGCTGTCTGCGCCCATGCGCAATTGACAACTATGGGCTGAGAAAGACAGTAAACACGCGAGTAAGGTGCTGGTTATTACTTTGTGCATCCGGATTTTGCCACGTTAATTTGCTTATTAAAGATAAGCTGCAATGCTTTTAAACACAATTTCTGACTATACTAATATCATCGTTATCCGAAGAGCTGATGCAATGCGATACCTGCTTGGGATTGTATTATTACTTTTTAGTTTATCTGCCCTAGCTGAACGTACCCTGACATTTCTGGTAGGTATGGACAAACCGCCCTATATTCAGCTGCAAGATGCTACCGGATTTGAGCTGGAGTTACTGCGAGAGGTGAGTAAGAACATGGGGTATGAGGCCGTTTTTTTGCACGTGCCCAATGCCCGTATTCGTTATTTGCTGGAGCAAGGGCATGGCGATGTTGCCACTTTGCAACCAGCTCCTGATCATCCATCCGAATTGTTTTACAGCCAGCCTTATGTTCGGTATCAGAATGCAGTCATTACCTTGCGTGAAAGAGAGCTCGTTATTCAGCATGCCCAGGACATGCAGCGCCTAAATGTGGTGGCGTTTCAAAACGCCAAAATTGTCCTTGGGCCTGAGTTTGGCGAAATGGCGCTAAACTCAAGCCGCTATCAGGAAACCACCAATCAAAAAACCCAGGTGGATATGTTGTTGGCTGGACGGATTGATGCGGCGGTGATGGATATTAATATTTTCCATTACTTCCGTCGGGTCAGTGATGATTCACAACCCATCCAGTTACACACCTTATTTCCACCCAGCGATTACCGGGCCGCTTTTCGTGAGCAGGGGCTGCAGCTCAGCTTTGATAAGGCACTGCAACAGTTGATCGCCCAGCCAGTTTACCCACGAATGCAACTGGAATTTTTTGGTTCCGTCAATCAATACCAATCCGGTGTTTTGAACACCCAATAACCCTGGTTTTTCCACACTATCCCCTGACGTTAGCGCTTTTTTCCAGTATCATAGCGACCATTGATAAGCCTAAAGATATTTTCAGGCATAATGGCTGGTGAGGAGACTTCGTGCAGCATTCCGGTTCCGTGTTTGAATTGATTCGTCGTCGTCCAGTGTTGTCCGCACTATTCTGGGTAAAACAGGCCTGGCAGCTGTTCCAAAAAGCGCCTTGGCTATGGATCCAGTTACTGTCTTTTGTGCTGCTCTTGAATTTACTCGGGTCGATGAACCCGGTGTTATTTATGGTCACCCTGTTTTTGAATCCCTTTATTACCGCCGGGCTCTACAGTGTGATTATGGCGGTGCAGCGGGGGGAGACTGCCAGTTTTGGCAGGTTATTTCAACCGCTGAACGAGTCTCAGTTCCGACCACTTTTTTTGCAGTTGGCGGCCTTGAATTTGTTGCTGGCAATTCCACTGAGTTTACTGGGTGAGCATCTGACACAGCAATTGGCGGCGGAGCAACTGGATTTTAGCCTGGTTATGTTGTTTGTGTTTTGTACCGCCATGGTCTGGATGATGTTTAGCTATGCGGTGGCCATTTTGTATTTTTTACCCGAAAAGCGACTGCTACCAGCATTGATGGGAAGTCTGGTAGCCTGTTGGCGCAACTTGCTGCCATTGCTCCTGTTTGGCGTGATCGCGCTGGCACTCTGTTTGGCGACGGTACCCACCATGTTGCTGGGAATGATTCTGGTGCTGCCTTTACTGAGCATTGCTTTCTTTATTTCCTTTCAGGATATTTTCGATGTTGATCCTGGACAAGCTGGTCCTTCAGATCCGCAGAACAGGCCTGATCCGGATGTGTTGGAAGTCTGAGGTATGAACCTCAATGAGTTAAAGAAGTCCGCACTGCAGTTGCTGGCAAGACGTGAGTACAGCACGCAACAGTTGCAACAGCGTTTGCAGACCAAGACAACAGATGACCAGTTGGTTCAGCAAGTGATAGTATGGTGTCAGGCTGAGAACTATCAAAGCGATACCCGTTTTGTCGAGATGCTGCTGCGTTCGCGCCTTGGTAAGGGCTATGGACCGCTTTACATTCAGCAGGAGTGTCGGCGTCATGGTATATGCATGACTTTGTTGCAACAGCAACTGGCCCAGTTGGAGCCTGACTGGCTTGAGCTGGCGCAGAGTATCTACTTGAAAAAATACGGTGGCACTGCCATTACCAGTGCTAGCGAGCGCGCCAAGCGACAGCGCTACTTGCAGCAACGGGGGTTTTACCCGGAAGATTGCAGCGCTGCCCTAAAAAACATCAGAAGTTAGGAAATCATCATGAGCATGACATCGTCCGCTATCCGGAATGCTTTTCTGGATTATTTTGCCAGTAAAGGGCATCAAATTGTGCCGAGCGCTTCCCTGATCCCCGGCAATGATGCCACCTTGTTGTTTACCAATGCTGGTATGGTACCTTTCAAGGATGTATTCCTGGGACAGGACCCACGCTCCTACAGCCGGGCTACATCTGCGCAGCGCTGTGTCCGAGCTGGTGGTAAGCACAACGATTTGGAGAATGTCGGCTATACCGCTCGTCATCATACCTTTTTTGAAATGTTGGGTAATTTCAGCTTTGGTGATTATTTCAAACAAGAAGCCATCGTCTATGCCTGGGAATTTTTAACCAAAGAATTGTGCTTGCCAGCAGAAAAGCTTTTGGTCACTGTCTATGCTAGCGATGACGAGGCTTTTGATATCTGGACTAAACAGATTGGTGTGGCGCCGGAGAAAGTGATTCGTATTGGCGATAATAAAGGTGCACCTTACGCTTCGGACAATTTCTGGGCTATGGGAGATACAGGACCGTGTGGTCCTTGTACCGAAGTCTTTTACGATCATGGCGAACACATCTGGGGTGGACCGCCGGGTAGCCCGGAAGAAGATGGTGATCGGTTTATCGAGATCTGGAACATCGTCTTCATGCAGTTTAATCGCCACGCCGATGGTCGGATGGAGCCTTTGCCAAAACCAAGTGTTGATACCGGCATGGGCTTAGAGCGGATCGCGGCTATTTTACAAGGTGTGCACAGTAATTATGAAATCGATACCTTCCAGGCCTTGATTGCAGCAGCTGCTGAGGTGACCGGTGCAAAAGATTTAAGTAATAAGTCGCTACGAGTGATTGCCGATCATATTCGCAGTTGTGCCTTTTTAATGGTCGATGGCGTACAGCCATCAAACGAAGGCCGGGGCTATGTGCTGCGCCGTATTATCCGCAGGGCCGTGCGACATGGCCATCAACTGGGTGCCGTCGGGGCCTTTTTCCATAAGTTGGTACCAGCCCTGGTGGTTCAGATGGGAGAGGCTTACCCTGAGCTTGCTGCTAAACAGGCCGTGATTGAAAAGTTGCTGCGGATTGAAGAAGAGCAGTTTGGCAAAACTTTGCAACGCGGCCTGAGCATGCTGCAGGAAGCCTTGCAACAACTGGATGGTAAGATATTGCCTGGTGATCTGGTGTTTAAACTGTACGACACCTATGGTTTTCCGGTTGATTTAACCAACGATGTGGCTCGTGAGCAAGGCTTTACCGTCGATCAAGCTGGTTTTGATGCGGAAATGGCCCAGCAGCGGCAACGTGCGCAGCAAGCCAGCCAGTTTGGTATGGATTACAATGCTCAACTCAGCAGCAAGCAAGTCACTGACTTTACCGGCTATCAGCATGTGCATGGCAACGCTAAAGTGCAGGAAATTCTGCGCGATGGCAAGGCTTGTCAGCAGCTGAACGATGGTGAAGAAGCGCTGGTTATTCTGAATCAAACACCTTTTTATGCCGAATCCGGTGGTCAGATTGGCGATACCGGCAGTTTAACCCTGGCTGATGGCAGCGTATTCCGTGTGACTGATACCATCAAATTAGGTAAAGCCCATGCCCATAAAGGCAAGCTTAAGGGGCAATTGATGGTTGGGGCTGAGGTACAGGCACAGATTGATGAAGCTCGCCGTCAGGCCATACGCCAAAACCATTCCGCTACCCACCTGGTGCATGCAGCCCTGCGCGCGGTTCTTGGGGAGCATGTCACCCAAAAGGGCTCTTTGGTTGGACCGGATCGTTTTCGCTTTGACTTTTCGCATTACGAAGCCATCAGTGCTACTCAACTGCAGGCGGTGGAAGTGCTAGTGAACCAACATATTCAGGCTAACCATCCGGTGCAGACCGAGCTGATGAATCTGGAAGCCGCCAAAGCTGCCGGCGCTATGGCGCTGTTTGGTGAAAAGTACGACGACGATGTGCGGGTACTGACCATGAGCCCATTCTCGGTTGAGCTCTGTGGCGGTACTCATGTGAACAGTACCGGTGATATCGGTCTGTTTAAGATTGTGTCGGAAGGTGGCATTGCTGCCGGGGTGCGCCGTATTGAGGCGATGACTGGCATGCAGGCCCTGTCTTGGCTGCATCAATTGGAGCAACAAGCACAAGGGGTGGCCACTGCAGTAAAAGGCGATCTGTTCTCAATTGCTGAGCGAGTGCAACAAAGTCTGGAGCGCAGCCGACAATTGGAAAAAGACTTGGATCAGCTTAAGCAAAAGCTGGCCAGTCAGGCTGGTAGCTCCCTGCTAGAACAGGTGCAGTTGATTGCTGGCAGCAAGGTACTGATTACTGAATTGCCGCAAGTAGAAGCCAAAGCTTTGCGCACTATGTTGGATGAGCTGAAAAACAAACTGGGCTCCGGTGTCTTGCTGTTGGCAACGGTCAATGAAGGCAAGATCAGCCTGATTGCGGGTGTCACTCAGGATCTGACGGCCAAGGTGCATGCTGGTAAGTTAGTAGGCTGGGCCGCTGAACAGCTGGGTGGTAAAGGTGGTGGGCGACCTGACATGGCTCAGGCTGGTGGCATCAATACCGACGCGCTGCCTTCTGTCTTGCAGCAGGCTGCGGCATTGGTAGAGCAGCAACTCTCTGCTTAAGGTTGATCCAGAGCGGCTGGCACGGAGTATGTAAAATATTCTGTTGCCAGCAGCGTTAATTTACATCATAGCTGCAGCATTTTTGCTACACTGATTTGGAGTGCCGGAAAGATAAGCCGTAACTGTGGTTAAATTTTGTCGTAAACCCTATGGTTGCTTTTCTTTCCGTCGTCAGCTGAGTTATGATAGAGCACTTTTTCAGGATGCCAGTAGCAGAACTGGACCGAAAACAAGGAAATAGGAGCAAACGAATGCTTATTCTTACACGACGGGTTGGTGAGACGCTGATGATTGGTGATGAAGTTACCGTTACAGTCTTAGGTGTGAAAGGAAATCAGGTACGCATTGGCGTGAACGCACCAAAAGAAGTCTCCGTGCACCGTGAAGAGATTTACATGCGGATCCAGGCGGAGAAATCGCCAGAAGACGATGGCAATGCCTGACTATGATTGGAGCGCTACGTTGAAAGATAGCGCTTAAAACGTCTGTCAGTGGATGGATTGTTTAAAAGGTCGGCAAACAAGCTTACCTTACCGAAAAATTGTTTGACTTATTTTCCTGAGACTTTAATATACACGCCGCAACACAGCGCGGAGAAATGGCCGAGTGGCTGAAGGCGCACCCCTGCTAAGGGTGTATAGGGGAAACTCTATCGAGGGTTCGAATCCCTCTTTCTCCGCCATTTTTATCGAATTGGACGCGTAGCTCAGCTGGATAGAGTACTCGGCTACGAACCGAGCGGTCGGAGGTTCGAATCCTCCCGCGTCCGCCATTCGATACAAACTGTGTGCAGTAACAAAGCTTTAAAGGACGCGTAGCTCAGCTGGATAGAGTACTCGGCTACGAACCGAGCGGTCGGAGGTTCGAATCCTCCCGCGTCCGCCATATACGAAGAAACCCGCTAAGGTGCAAACCAAAGCGGGTTTTGTCGTTTTCGCCTGGCGACTCTGATTTGCATCCTTACCAGCCGCATGCTATTAGATCCTCTCTAAGTGAAGGATCTCAATGCTATGGCAAGCGTCCACTATCAATTGACTGCACAAGGCGAACTGCAGCCGTCCGATGCTGACGGAGAGTTGGTGCTGTGCCGCTACTGCGACCTGCTACAGCATTTACCTGAGCTGAAACCTGGTGAGGAAGCGCATTGCAGTCAGTGTGGTCATCTGTTGGATAGTCGCCACCCCCAGCCTGTACTTCGGCCCGTGTTATTTGCCTGTAGCGCTCTTTTTATGTTGGTGCTGGCCAACTTGTTCCCTTTTATCAGCATGTATGCTGCAGGTAGTCAGCAGCAAATGAGCTTTCTGGATACCTCGTCGGTGCTTTTTGCAGTGCACCATCCAGCCTTGGCAGTACTGGTTTGGTTGTTTATACAGGCGATACCAGCCTTTTGCATGGCAGCAGTGATTTATTTAAAACTAGGCATGCTCTGGCCTTTGCCGGCCCGCATGTGGGTGGCCCGGGTGCTCTTTATGCTTAAACCCTGGAGTATGGTAGATATCTTTCTGATCGGTTTGTTGGTCAGTTTCGTGAAGCTTGCAAGTCATGGTGATTTGGCTTTAGGTCTGAGCTTTTGGGCATTCTGTTTGTTTTGCCTGTTGCATTTACGAACCTTTCAGGTGATTGATCGACGGGAAATGTGGTCTCGCATTGCACCAAATCCTAAGCCTTCATTCATAGCCTTGCCTGGGCATGCTGGCTTGAGTCAGCAATTGAAGGTTTGTGGTTGCTGTACTGCTCTGGTTCCGCTCCATGTAACACATTGCAATCGCTGTGGTGATCGGGTGCATCGGCGTATTCCAGCCAGCATTCAGAAAACTCTGGCTCTCACCACCGCAGCAGCCATCCTGTATGTACCCGCCAATATTTATCCCATCATGGTGACTGTTTCTATGGGGCAAGAAACTCAGTCGAACATTCTGGGTGGGATCCGCCTGCTGTGGCAGGAGGGTGCTTATCCGGTCGCGGTTATTATTGCTCTTGCCAGTGTAGTGATTCCGGTGCTGAAAATTTTGGTGCTGTACGGATTGTGTTATCTTGTGATGCAGCCCCAAACTTACCGGCAAAATTTATCCACCCTGATTTTTCGCTGGGTGGACTGGATAGGCCGCTGGTCTATGGTGGATGTGCTGGTGGTAGCTATCCTGGCTGCCCTGGTACGTTTTGATTTGTTGATGAGTGTTTATCCCGGACCTGCAGCCGTCACTTTTGCGGCTGTGGTCATTCTCACCATGTTAGCGGCGCTTAGCTTTGATCCCCGCTTGCTGTGGGATAGCACGATCAATCCTGAAGATGTCGAAGCAATACATACAATGACGGAGCAGACTTCGTGACAACACCCGTACAACGTCAGGCCAGCATTCAACCGATTAAGCAGTGGTCACCCATCTGGATAGTGCCCTTGGCTGCGATTGGTATAGGGATTTGGATGTTGTATTACAGCTATCAGAATCAAGGCCCGATGGTGATCTTGATTGCCCCCCATGCTGAAGGCATCGTTGCTGGAAAAACCCCAGTAAAAAGTCGCAGTGTCGATGTGGGACAGGTAGTATCCGTCGATTTAACCGCTGATTTGAAGCAAGTTGAAATTAAAGTCCGGATGCGACCAGATACAGAGCCTTTGCTGAATGCCGAGTCGCAGTTTTGGGTGGTTCGACCACAAGTCAGCCGTTCTGGTATCACCGGGCTGAATACCTTGTTATCGGGGGCTTATATTGAACTGCAACCAGGCGATTCAGATCGTACTGTCTTACATCATAACTTGCTGGAGATCCCTCCGGTGGCCTCAGCAGAAGCCGCGGGGATCCGGATCCGCTTGCGCAGTGAAGACACCGGTGTGCTATCGGTAGGCGATCCTGTGTTGTATCGAGGTTATGAAGTTGGCACGGTCGAACAAAGCCTGTTCGATATGCGCGCACGGCAGATGCTGTACCAACTGTTTATCCGCGCCCCTTACGACACCTTAGTGACCGACAATGTGCGTTTCTGGCAGGCCAGTGGAGTCAGTTTTGAATTAACGCCGGATGGTGTGCGGGTGGATGTCGCTTCGATTGCCAGTTTGATCAGTGGTGGGGTCAGCTTTGATGTCCTTGAGGGATGGCCTGCTGGTGAGCAGGTCTCTTCGGACACTGAATTTGCTTTGTTTCCAAACAGAAACAGTATTCACGAAGGCATGTACAGTCAGTATGTTGAGTATTTGTTATTTTTCGAAGAGTCGGTACGGGGTTTGAAAGCTGGAGCACCAGTAGAGTACAGAGGCGTTCGGGTAGGGACTGTGGTCAGTGTGCCATTTTTCTTTTCCATGTCGCATCCGCTGGAAACCTCCTTTGACAGAGGTGTACCAGTGCTGATCCGTATTGAAACCGGCCGTTTGTATGAAAACATCAGCACTGAGCAAGTAAAAGAACAATTAGCAAGGGGCGCAGAACAAGGTCTTAGGGGTATTCTAAAAACCAGTAGCTTGTTAACCGGTGGCTTGTACATTGATTTAGATATGGTGGATGAACCGGATTTACCCTGGCAGGCGATGGAGTATGCAGGTTATGCAGTGCTACCGACAGCTCGCGGTGGCTTGAGTAACATAGAGCAAAAGGTATTGATGGCGCTGGAAAAAATGATCCAACTGCCGGTAGAGCCTTTGCTGCAGGAAGGCACCCGCACTCTGGCACAGGCAACTACGGTAATGGCGGAAATGGAGCAGGTGATGCAGCAGTTGGAGGGCTATCTTGCGCAGCCAGCGCTGCAGCAGGCACCAGAACAGCTGAGTCAAAGTCTGCAGCAACTGGAGCAATTATTGCAGGCATTTGGCCCTGAGTCGCAGACCCATCAGCGCCTTAACAACAACTTACAGCAGTTTGAGCAATTGCAACGCGATTTGCAGCCGTTATTGCAAACACTAAACCAGCGCAGCAATGCCCTTATCTTTCAGGCAACCCCTGCAGCAGATCCAGAACCAAGGAGAGCCCGACCATGAGACCACTGCTCTGTGCCGGATTTTTGCTATTGATCATGGCGTGCTCACAGCAAAGCGTGCAGATTCAGTACTACCAATTCCCCTATCCGGAGGTATCACCAAAAGCTGAAGCAGCAACACACCCTGAACGGGTACTGGTGTTGCAGGGCATTCAACTGGCACCTTTCCTGCAGCAACGTGGTATCGCATTTCAGCAGAGTGAGACAGAGCTGACGGTTGCCAGGCAGCATGTGTGGGCCGATGATCTTGCTACCCAGCTCAGCCGGCACTTGCGGTTAAATCTGGATGTCCAGAACGCAGGCTGGCAGGTGCAGCAACAACCGGATAAAGCCGCTGTTCAATTGCACATTCAGTTGGACAGGATGCTGGGCACTGCCGATGGTTACGCGCTGCTAAGTGGCGAGTATCGGTTATCACGACAGCAGCACAGCCAGCGTCAACGATTTCTTATTCAGAAACCGTTGCAAGGCGATGGCTATCCGGCTCTGGTGCAGGCTATGGCTGAAGGCTGGCAACAACTGAGTCACGATATTATCCAGCAGCTGGAAGCCTTTTAATTCACTGCAGGAAATAAATGAATTGTTTTGCATAAAAATGACAAAAATCAGCTTACTTTTGCAGTAAAAGGCCTTAAAGTTTATTTGGATGTCTGGACGTGAAAGTGTTTATACGTTTGCAGATTCATGCTATCTATAGCTGTTATCACAGGACTGAATTGTCGGTTCGAAGCAGAATCCGGATAATGAAGCTTTCGGCAACAAATTATTGCAGATGAAACTGTTGCGTTAGATTGCGTTGTAAATGACGACAGTTAGGTATCGGTAAGGGGGAAATATGGCGGTCAGCACTATGCTGCAACAAGCAGCGGAACTTATGGCTATCGGGATGGTGACGGTCTTTGTCTTCCTGACTGTGCTGGTGATAATTATTCAGCTGATGAGTTTAAGTATACGGCGCTTTTTCCCAACCAAAAAGACAACGGCAACCACAGTTGAAGTGGTGGAGTCGGATACGATTTCTCCCCGGGTAGTGGCTGCAATCACTGCAGCCATTCATCAACATCGGCAGCAACAAAACTAGAAGAGGACTGTTATGAGTAAGCCATTGTTATTAACTGAGCTGGTACTCAGAGATGCCCATCAATCCCTGTTGGCCACCCGGATGCGCCTGGAAGATATGTTACCTATAGCCGAAAAGTTGGATAAGATCGGTTACTGGTCGATGGAATCCTGGGGTGGTGCCACCTTTGATGCGTGTATCCGTTATTTGGGCGAAGATCCCTGGCATCGTATCAGGGCGTTGAAAAAGGCCATGCCCAATACCAAGCAACAGATGTTGCTACGAGGGCAAAATTTGCTGGGCTACCGACATTATGCCGATGATGTGGTGGAAGCCTTCGTAGATAGAGCGGTCGAGAATGGGGTGGATGTGTTCCGGATCTTTGATGCCATGAATGATATCCGTAACTTGCAAACGGCCATTCAGGCTGCGGTCAAAGCCAACGCCCATGCTCAGGGCACCATGTCTTATACTGTCAGCCCGGTGCATACCATTGATATGTGGGTGGATATGGCGATCCAGCTCGAAGATATGGGCTGTCACTCCATCTGCATCAAAGACATGGCGGGTTTGCTCAAGCCATATGTAGCCGAAGAGCTGATTACCCGTATCAAAGAGGCGGTAAAAATTCCCCTGGCGATGCAATGTCATGCTACTACCGGGCTCAGTACTGCTACCTACCAGAAAGCCATTGATGCCGGCATCGATATGCTGGATACCGCGATTTCATCGATGAGTATGACCTATGGTCACAGCGCAACAGAAACCATGGTTGCCATTACAGAAGGCACCGAGCGCGATACCGGGCTGGATTTGGTGTTGCTAGCGGAAATCGCCGCTTATTTCCGTGAGGTGCGGAAGAAGTACGCCAAATTTGAAGGCTCGCTAAAAGGCGTTGACGCCCGCATTTTGTTGGCACAGGTACCGGGCGGGATGCTGACCAATATGGAAAGCCAGCTCAAAGAGCAAGATGCACTGGATAAACTGGATACGGTACTGAAAGAAATTCCAAAAGTCCGTGAAGATTTAGGCTTTATTCCGTTGGTAACACCCACCTCGCAGATTGTCGGTACTCAGGCGGTACTAAATGTATTGACCGGCGAACGCTACAAAACCATCACCAAAGAAACTGCTGGCGTGTTAAAAGGCGAGTACGGTGCGACGCCAGCCGAGGTGGATGCCGAACTGCAGAAACGGGTACTGGAGGGAGCCGACGCCATCACCTGCCGCCCCGCCGATTTACTCGAACCAGAGATGGAGCGGCTAAGCAAAGAGCTGCAGGAGATCGCCAAAAAAGAAAGCATCAGTCTGGCCGATGCCAAGGTCGATGATGTCTTGACTTATGCGCTGTTCCCCCAGGTTGGTTTGAAATTCCTGAAAAACCGCAACAACCCGGCTGCCTTTGAGCCAGTGCCAGAGGCGCCATCTGAAGCTACGGGCAATGCAAGCACCACGGTTACGGTTGCCGGCGGCGTTGCAGCTTATAGCGTGCGGGTGGATGGCAAGGTATATGAGGTGGAAGTAGCACCGAGCGGAGAGCTCAGCAGCATTAAACCGGTAGTGGAAGAAAACATTCCGGGCCGGGCTTCGGTCACTGGCAGCGGTACCTTAACGGCACCTTTGGCTGGCAATATCTGGAAAGTGGTGACCAAAGAAGGCGCTCAGGTGAAAAAGGGTGATGTGGTGATCATTATGGAGGCCATGAAAATGGAAACCGAAGTGCGCGCTGCGGTGGATGGAAGTATTCAAAAGATCCATGTCAGTGCTGGTGATGCGGTCAGCAATGGCGATGTTTTGATCACCTACGCCTAAAGGATGCTTTGATGGACGCTTTTCAAACCTTGTTGCAATCGACCGGTGTGCTGAACTTCACTGCCGGTCAGGTGGTGATGCTGTTGGTGGGCATTGGCTTATTGTATCTGGCAATTGCCAAGAACTTTGAACCCCTGTTGTTGCTGCCGATTGGCTTTGGTGCTGTGCTGACCAATGTGCCCCTGGCAGGCATGGGCGAAGTCGGTGGCTTTCTGCATATGTTTTATGAAGTGGGCGTGGGCACGGGCTTATTTCCCTTGCTCATTTTCCTTGGCGTAGGCGCTATGACAGATTTCGGGGCCCTTATCGCTTACCCGCGAATGCTGTTTTTAGGCGCAGCGGCACAGTTTGGCATTTTTGCGACCCTACTGGGTGCCATTGCGCTGAACTGGGTTCCGGGCATGAGTTTTACCTTTCGCGAGGCGGCAGCCATTGCCATTATTGGTGGTGCTGATGGCCCTACCGCGATTTTCCTGGCCTCGCAGCTGGCACCAGAGCTGTTGGGTGCTATTGCCGTGGCGGCCTATTCGTACATGGCTTTGGTGCCAATGATCCAGCCACCCATTATGAAAGCGCTCACCAGCCAGAAAGAGCGCGAGATTCAGATGACGCAGCTGCGCACTGTCAGTAAAAAGGAAAAGATACTGTTTCCACTGATTTTATTGATGCTGACCATCTTATTCTTGCCTACCGCAGCACCGTTAATCGGGATGTTGTGCCTTGGCAACCTAATGCGCGAAGCTGGTGTGGTGGACAGGCTTAGTAAGACAGCGCAAAACGAGCTGATTAACATCGTCACCATTTTCCTGGGGCTGGCGGTAGGCTCAAGATTAAGCGCCGAGCACTTCCTGACCACGCAAACGCTGGGCATTTTGATTCTGGGCTTGGTGGCCTTTGCTATTGGTACCGGCTCCGGCGTTATCATGGCGAAAGTTATGAACAAGCTGTCGAAAGAGCCGATCAATCCACTGGTTGGCGCGGCTGGGGTTTCGGCGGTGCCAATGGCCGCGCGGGTCGTGAATAAAGTCGGTTTGCAAGCCAATCCACATAACTTTCTGCTGATGCATGCGATGGGCCCGAATGTCGCTGGTGTGATTGGATCGGCGGTCGCTGCGGGTATTTTGCTGGCTTTGGTAGGTTAAAAGCCCGAAAGCTCCAACAGGAGTACGATCAAGGCCTGTATTCAACGCCAAGAACACAGGCTTTGCGTGCTCCGGTTACTGCTGGCACATTGCCTGGCAGCTGCCGGTCGAAAGCCTGCGCCAGCCAGGCAAAAGCTATCGCCTCCACCCAGTCCGGCTCAATCCCTGCCACGCTGCTACTTTGTACGGTGGCGGGTCCTAACAGCTGCTGCAAATCAGCCATTAATAACGGGTGATAGACACCGCCACCACAGATATAAACCTCTGTTAAGTTTGGTCGTTGCAGCGCCTTGGCAATGCTGGTGGCAGTAAAGCGGCATAAGGTGCGCTGCACATCAGCGGCAGCTTCTTGGCCAGAAAGCCGTTGCTGTAACCAACCCAGATGGAAATATTCGCGCCCGGTACTTTTTGGGGCGCTTTGCTGAAAATAGTTATCTTCCAGCAGGTGTTGCAGCAGGTCGGGCAGCAGCTTGCCTTCGGCACTAAAAGCGCCGTCTTTGTCGAAGGGCAATTGGCGATGAAGCGAAACCCAGTCATCCATCAGGCAATTGCCCGGACCGGTATCATAGCCAGTGGTCGTGCCATCTGCGTTAAGCAGGCTGATATTGGCAATACCGCCAATATTGACCACGGCACGGTTTTGACCGAGCTTGGCAAAAACTGCCTGATGAAAGGCCGGTACCAAAGGAGCACCCTGACCACCATAGGCCATGTCCTTGCGACGAAAATCTGCAATGACCCGAATGCCAGTCAGTGCCGCTAGCAGATGCATATTGCCAAGTTGCACCGTAAAAGGCTGGGGCTGACTGGGGCGATGCCGAATGGTCTGGCCATGACAACCTATAGCGCTGATTTGCTCCGGCTGATAATTGGCTTGTTTAAGTAATTGCTGTACACCAATCGCATAACACTCGGCCAGTTGGTTTTCTACCGGACCTATGCGTTCCACTTCATTGTTACCAGGTTCGGCCAGTAAGCGCAGCTCACCTTGCAAGCTGGCAGGAAAGGGAACCAGTTTACTGCAGAGCAAGCTCAGCTTGGGCGAGTTAAAACTGACCAACACCAGGTCGATGCCATCCAGGCTGGTACCAGACATAATGCCGATATAGAGTTTTGGCTGCATTTAAGGAGTTGCCGCTAGTAACTGTTGCTGTTGGCTCTGCAGCTCAGTCAGGACTTCATTGGCTTTGGCGATAAAGCTAGCTTTATCGGCTCCGGTCAGCGCCTGAGCTTGCGGCAGTTGCACGGTTCTTGGATTGCGATGCACGCCATTGACCACAAACTCATAATGCAGGTGTGGGCCAGTGACCCGGCCGGTTGCACCCAGACGGCCAATCACCTGGCCCTGTCGTACCCGATCGCCCACCCGGACCTGACGGCGGGACAAGTGCAGGTACTTGGTAATGATGTTGTTGCCGTGCTGAATAAAGACATAATTGCCATTGAGGTTGTTGTAGGTAGAAGCCGTTACCCGGCCATCGCCGGTAGCCATAATGGGGGTACCGACAGGAGCCACATAATCAATGCCATTATGCGGTGCTACTCTGCCGGTGACCGGGTGTTGGCGGCGTGGATTGAAGTTGGAGCTGATGCGGGTAAACTCGACCGGTGCCCGTAAAAAAGCCTGCCGCATGCTGGTACCATCCGGTTTGTAATAATGGCCATCGCTATGGCGCACGGCCTGAATTACCCGGCCCTGATTGCTAAACTGCGCGGCCAGAATGGCGCCATCACCAATAAACTCATCCTCGCTGTAGTTGCGCTCAAACAAAACGATAAAGCTGTCACCGGCCCGAATATCCAAGGCAAAATCGATATCCCAGCCAAAAATACTTGCCAGCGCCATAATTTGATTGTTGCTAAGGCCGGCGCTCAGGCCGGCATGCCAGAAGCTGGATTGAATGGTGGCAGCGGCATAGTCGGTGCGCGCTTCCACCGCGCGATGTTGGTGCTCGCTCTGAAACCGGCCTTCCTCATCGCGATACACCAACAGGGATTCTAGCCGGTTAATGGCATAGCGTAGCTCTTGCAGCTGGCCCGCTTCGTCCAAACCAAACTCCAGTGTCTCGCCTGGAAACAAACGAGTCAGCGTTCGGGTACTATCGCCCAGTGCCAGAATGGCCAGCATAGTTTGCTGACTGACATTGGCACGGCGGAACAAATTGGATAAGGCATCGCCACTTTGTACGGTGATGCTGTGCCAGGTCAGCTCTGGTTCTGGCAGCTCTTCAACCTCAGGCTCACTGAATAAAGATACTTCAGTTTCTGCTGGTAAGCTGGTATCAAGTGGGAACAACTCAGGGACATAAAGCTCGCTAAGCTCTGACAACTCTTTGCTACTTTGTCTGGAGTCAGCCGGTTCTGTTGGCATCAGGATCACCAGCGCAGACAGAAGCATTAAGCCCAGAATCAGCAAGCGGTGAGAGATTGGAATACGCGATACCAGTGTTTGCATGAGCATGGATTTGGTTACTGCTTAAATTAGCAGCATAACGTTTTTTTTTCACTGTTGCCAGTATTGTGCAATTTCCAATGCTGGCTGCATCAGTTAAAATAACCGATCCTGACAATGACGATTACTTTTTTGGAGACCACCATGACCAACTGGGAGCAGGCGTTTGCTGAGCTAAAACGCGGCTGCGAAGAGATTTTGCTGGAAGAAGAGCTGATTGCCAAGCTAAAGCAAGGCAAACCATTGAAAATTAAAGCAGGGTTTGATCCAACAGCACCAGATTTGCATCTGGGTCATACTGTGCTTATTAATAAACTGCGCACCTTCCAGCAGTATGGTCATGAAGTGATTTTCCTGATTGGCGACTTCACCGGCATGATAGGTGATCCCAGCGGCAAAAATGTCACCCGTAAGCCATTGAGCCGGGACGATGTGCTGGCCAACGCTGAAACCTACAAAGAGCAGGTGTTTAAAATTCTCGACCCAGCCAAGACCCGTATCGCCTTTAATTCGGAGTGGATGAATGAGCTGGGTGCTGCTGGTTTAATCCGACTGGCATCACAGCAAACGGTCGCCAGGATGCTAGAGCGCGATGACTTTAAAAAGCGTTTTGCCAACAATCAGTCGATTGCCATTCATGAATTCTTGTATCCCTTGGTGCAGGGCTGGGATTCGGTAGCGCTGGAGGCCGATGTTGAGATGGGCGGTACCGATCAGCGCTTTAACCTGCTGATGGGCCGTGAGCTGCAAAAAGAAGCGGGGCAGCGGCCGCAAACGGTGATGATGGTGCCTTTGCTGGAGGGTCTGGATGGCGTGCAGAAGATGTCGAAATCTTTGGGCAACTATGTTGGCATCACCGATGCACCGAACGAGATGTTTGGTAAAATCATGTCGATTTCGGATGAGCTGATGTGGCGTTACTTTGAACTGTTAAGCTTCAGGCCGTTGACGGAGATAGAAGCATTGAAGCAGCGGATCGCCGAAGGTGGCAACCCACGTGATGTTAAAATTGAGCTGGCCAAAGAAATCATTGCCCGTTTCCACGATACTGCTGCAGCCGATGCCGCCGAGCAGGATTTTATTCAGCGCTTTTCCAAAAATGCGCTGCCGGATGATATTCCAGAGCTGCAGCTAAGCTGTGATGGCGAAGCCATGCCGATTGCCAATCTGTTAAAAGAAGCCGGCCTGGTCGCCAGTACTTCGGAAGCCATGCGGATGATCAAGCAAGGTGCAGTGAAGCGCAACGGCGATGAAAAAATCGACGACAGCAAGCTGGAAATCACCAAAGGCAGTGAAGCCATCTACCAGGTTGGCAAGCGCAAGTTTGCTAAAATCAGCTTGGTTTAATAAAATTCTTTCTATTATAAGGGCGCAGTGATGCGCCCTGCTTTATGAGCTGATATTTATGGGGAGGCTTGCTCACTGGGCTTCAGGATTTTCTGTTGGCGTCTCGAGTGAAGCTTCGTGCATATTGAAGCAAAGAAATGAAAATTGGTGTGAAGAAAGCAGCCATTAGAATAGTCGTACTGAGTGCTTCGAACAAGGTTATTGAAGTGCTATAACCGATCACTTGCACGACAGAATATACTATCAAAACAGCTAAGGCTATAGCCAGTATAATCCATGACCAAGCAGTACCTAATTTGATCGAACGGACATGGGCGTAGCAGCCAACAGTGCTCAGCGTCAGTATCAAGATGACAAGCGACCACTCTATGAGAGTAGTTACTGTAAACTCTTCAATACCCGTAATGAAGTTGTATCCATTGGTGTAGATGGTGAGTAGCAAGTAAATTGCACTCAAAGCCAATGCAGTTTTTTTCAACATAATTAATGCCAAAAACCAAATGGAATTCGTTGGGGATCCGTTGGTAACTCTTTCCAGCCATCGACATTTTGAATATATCGACGTGAAAAGTTACGTCGCTTAGCGCCTGCTGGAGCTAAACTTTCTAATACAGAAAGTAATCCCTTGGCTTCGCGGGACTTTCTACCTTTTGTATTTATGATAAATACTAACGAAGGGTAGATATGTTTGTAAATCTGATCAGCCGAAATTTTGCTACTGAAAACACCAATGATTTGACTTCCAGCTTCAACAACTAAATTCGCTACACCTGACATAATGCAGATTCCTTTATCCAGTGATTAATTGCTCAAAATTTATCACTCTACTGCTACCATTGTCAATGGAGTGTTCATATTTTGACTCTGTCTCATGCAAGATATCAGGACGCATGCGTGCGCCCATTTTAATGGGCGGTTGCTAGCGGTTAAGGCAGGTTGTCTGGCATCGATTTAATATGCAAATCGCGTTGTGGGTAGGGAATGGTAATTTTATGCTCTTTAAATGCGCGCCAAATCGCCAGGTTTACTTCCGATTTGACCCCGCCAGTACCATTCTCCGGGTCGGCAATCCACACCCGTAGTTGGAGTTCTATGCCGCTATCAGCAAACTCCATTAAACGCACGGTAGGGACTGGTTCCTGCAAAATCCGGGGAGATGCCTTAGCGCACTCCAGCATCAGGGCCATGGCTTGCTCGGGATCGTCGTTGTAACTAATTTGTACCGGGATCACCACCCGCACATTGCGATCGGCATAGCTCCAGTTGATCACTTCCGACGTGATCAGGTTTTCATTGGGGATTAACGTATCCACCCCTTCACGGTTTCGCACCACCACATAGCGGGAATTCAGTGCTTCGACCCAGCCAAATTTATCACCCACGGTAATGACATCACCGGGTTTGATGGAGCGGTCCAGTACCAGAATAAAACCGCTGATAAAGTTGGACGCAATGCGCTGCAAACCAAAGCCCAAGCCCACACCTAAAGCACCGCCAAAAATAGCCAACGAACTAAGGTTAATGCCAACCGCATTCAGCGCGATTAAAAAGGCCAGGGTGAGCAGAATAAACTTACTGAACTTGTTAAAGCCAACCCGCATGCTGGGTGAGATATTGGCCGAGCGCTGCAATTGTCGGCTGATAAGTTCCGACAGCCAGATCGCCAGGGTAAATGCCAGACCAACCAGCAGTAACAGCTTTATCACTGACAAGACTGAAATGCGGTTTTCGCCCAGGTTAAGTGCCATGCTGTCCAAAAAGCCCAGCACCGTTGGCAGCCAGCCAAGCAGATGCAACACCACACCGAGCCAAATCAATACCGACAAGGCACTTTCAGAAGACTTGAGCAATGGATTGATGGTAAAGGCTTTGCGTAGTAAATAGATGCTAAAACGGATCAGCGCCAGCGCCCAGAGGATAGGCACAGCAATGGCCAGCAGTTGCAGGGGAAGATCGTACCACTGAAGCACAGCTTTGGCTGGTAATACTACCGCCAAGGCAATCAGCGGCCACAGTAACCTCTGAATACTGCGCACTGCAATATGACGAAAGCCCTGTAAGCTGGATGAAGCCTGTGCTTCCAGCAGTTGTTGGATGCGCCGGTTGAACAGGGAAGCTGCCACCGCAGCAACCGCCAACACCACCAGTTGCCACCAGGTGGCTGGGCTCAAAAGTAATTCTATATGTTGTTGCCACCAGTTTAGGGCAATATCGACCATCGGTTTTCCTTTAGATACAGTTATTGCAACAGCCAGTACACGACAGGCAAGGTCACAAAGCTAAGTAGTACACCGAAACCTACCAGGGCACTGACCAGACGCGGTGCCAGCCCGGCCATAATGGCAATGGCACCTGCCGAGATCATTGGCGGCATCGCTGCCATAAAAACCACAGTTTGTCGCAAGCTGGCATCCACTGAGCTGCTACTTGCTATAGCATAAGCCATCAATGGCATCAGAACCAGTGTCACCAGCAAGCCAAAGGCGAGAGGCTTTAATTCACTGGCTTGCAGGCGAAAACGAAGGCTAAAGCCAACCGCGATCATCACCACTGGCACTAGGGTGGCAGCCACATTGTTGAGTAGCTGGGTTGCCAAAGCCGGATAGCTGCTGTTGCGTAGCATCAGTGCCAGCAGCAAGGCCAAGAGGGGCGGTGAGCTGAGTACTTTGCGCGCAATAGCTTTCATACTGGCCGATGATTGCTGTTGACCGTACAGACTGGCCAGAATGGTGGAGTAGGTAGCCAGGGCGATAAAAGAGCCGAGCTGATCGTAGATAATGGCCACGGGCATGCGATCACTGCCCCAAAAGGCTTCCACCATCGGAAAGCCAAGAAAAGAGGTATTGCCAAGCGGCAATACAATAAGTAGGGCTACCTTGGTATCCCGGCTCCAGTTCAGCCAATGCCCAACCAGCAATGTCAGGCCTGCCACCAGCACTAGCAGCAACCAGGGGGTTAATACCGGCAGCCAGAGTTGGGCGGAAAACTGCAGTTCGGGGATTTTCAACAACACCAGTGCAGGCAAGGCGACATTCAGCACATAAGCATTCAAGGCTCGCGCACTGTCGGCCGGCATGGCTGGCACCAGTCGCAGCAGCAGGCCGATGGCCAGATAGCCGAGGATCAGGGCGTAGTTGTCCAGTGGCAACACAGGCATCTGCAGGCCAGCTCCTTAGTGCAGGGGAAAAGAGTTATTCTAGCGGGGAACTGGCCAGAGCTCCATCCGTCTTTAGGCGAATAAAGGCTTCTTTTTGTTGTTTGTTCAATTGTTTAAATTGATATTCCGCTTTGCTAGCGCTGCTGCGACACGGGTAGGGCTCTTGATACAACAATTGCAATGGCCGCTGCCCGCGTAGCGCTTTGGCACCACCGGCCAGCTCACCATTGTGCTGACGTAACCGCCTTTGTGGATCGGTGCTAATCCCGGTATAGATTTGACCTCTGTTGGTTCTGAGCAGATAGAAAAACCAATCAGTTTCACTCGGCTGCATGCAAGACTCCGAGTTTGGCTTTGTACAATTGTCGTCTGTCTACTGTACGGGCAAACTGATGGGCTGTGGATAAATGGTGCTGCGCGGAAGTTATACGTCCACGCTGATAGTCGATGTGAGCATAGCGGAAATAAATCTCATCCAGGTAGGGTGCCAGATGTTGCGCGCGCTCTAAATAGCGTTCGGCCCGTGCCAGTTGGCCATGCTGTATTGCTTCGTCTGCCAGGAAAATCCATTCATAAGGGTTGGGGTCATTGATGTGGCTGATGGTTTCATTCAGGGCATGAGCCTCTTTATAGCGCCCTTGCAGGGTGAGCATTTCCCGGAAGTTGATCATGGCATTCAGATTGACTGGGTAATAGTCCAAAATAAAACGATAGAGTTTTTCTGCTGTGATGACGTCTTGCTTACGGCGGTGCAAGACTGCCAAAGCATTCAAAGCGGCGACATTATCCGGAGCGATCTGCAATGCTTTCATCAGATACGGAAATGCTGCTTCATCATCATTTTGCTTTAAAAGCTCTGCTGCCACATTTTGGTAAAACATAGAGATAAAGTGTTGCTCAGAAATATACTGCCCCCTTTGACGCCGTGCGCTTGGGAAGTAGTCAATAAAAGAGTGGGAGTAACTGATCTGGCCAGTTTCTCTGTTGTGTTCACTCGGCGAGGATACTCTGGAGCGAATATGACTTGATACATAAAGGGTATCGTCGATGAGTTCATAAATCGGCACTGAATACACCAACTGATAATCAACGCTAACATCAATTAAACGGGCGTAGGCGGTTGTTAGAATGGCCAGAGATAAACAGTTGCCTGTTTCACCTTGCAAGCTATTGGTGGCTTTTAAGGTCTTGCCATAATAATTAAAGTCTGTGTACCG
The DNA here is from genome assembly GCF_900107845.1 of Alkalimonas amylolytica. Lineage (GTDB taxonomy): Bacteria > Pseudomonadota > Gammaproteobacteria > Enterobacterales > Alteromonadaceae > Alkalimonas > Alkalimonas amylolytica. Next base: position 34,249 of record NZ_FNRM01000006.1, on the reverse strand, counting down.
CCGTTCAACGAAACTGGCCAGCCGCCGGTCGGGTAACAGATGTTGTCGTGCCTCATCGTAATAAAACTCGAGAAACTCTCGCTGCTGCTCTGCAGTTAGGAAGAAAATTTCCGGTGGCATGGGCAGCGGCATAACTGTTTCGTTTGTAAACAAATCCTGGTTTACAGGAATGTCTGCAAAACGTAATTTTTCCGTACTATCATTGCCGCTTTTATCTTGAGCAGACAGGGAACTATTTGCAGAGGAGCATCCGTTGAGCAGTAAAGCCAACAGTATATATCCAATGCTAAGCCGGTGTGCTAATTTCATCCTTGTTCCTTGATAATCAAGCTCTTAATTTCCCAGTCTAATAGAACTCTGTATTTACGCAAGTAGATACAAATGGGGAGACGAAGGACTCCCCATACCGCTCACGCTTTATTGACAAGTGCCCTGATGAGTCCAGACAGCCCATTGACCGGAATACTGGCTTGGGTTCTGGTTTTGAGTCCACCAGTTGGCCCGATAGCGTTGGCCATTATGCTGAACTTGATCACCGGCGGTATAGACAGCACTGGCTTGCCAGGTTGCTAAACCGGAGCAGCCCCCGCCCTGATTGGTCACACTCACCGTACGGGTAATTGTATGGCTGGCACCATCCGCATCTGCCACGTTCAGCTGTACCTGATAACTGCCGGCCTGCCTGTAGCTGTGTACCGGGTGCTGTTGAGCAGAGCTGCTACCATCGCCAAAGCTCCACTGCCAGCTGACTACACCCTGATCGTCGGTACTACGGTCAGTGAACTGCACAGTCAGTCCATTGGCCTGAAAGTCGAATTCGGCTACAGGTGGTTGATTGCCACCGCCACCACCGCTGCAAGGGCCCAGATCACGCCAGACGTTGCTAAACAGATCCGGACGAGCACCGGTTGACCACCAGGTTGCTTCATAGCGACGACCATTGTAACTGACCTGCTGGCCAGCCTGATAAGGGGTGCTTGCTGACCAGGCAGTTAAGCCATCACAACCACCGCCACCGCCACCACTAACCGTAATGGTTCTGCGAGCTGTGCTTTGCAAGCCTTGTTGGTCGGCCACGGTCAGGCTGATGCTGTAAGTGCCACTTTGAGCATAGTTATGCATTGGGTTTTGCTGGCTCGAGTTGTTGCCATCACCAAAATCCCACTGCCAACTGACCACGCCCTGATCATCGGTGGATGTATCTTGCAGACTGACTGTTAGCCCATTAATACTTGCCGTAAAGCTGGCAACTGGTGGTTGATTACCACCACCGCCACCCAGCAAAAACTCAGTGTTGAGTAGCCGGTTCACGGTGCCATTGGTATTGGTAATTTTGCCAGTGGCGGCATTGCTGTAGATAGCCTGGGCTACCTGAGCGGGTGTGGCATTGGGGTTTTGTTGCAGGTAAAGCGCTGCAGCTCCGGCCACATGAGGACTGGCCATGGAAGTGCCGCTGATGGTTCGGGTGGCATTAGCGCTACCAATCCAGGGAGCAATAATGTCCGAACCTGGAGCAAAGATATTGACGCAGCTGCCCCAGTTGGAAAAGTTGGAGCGGCTATCGGTGCGGGTTGATGAACCAACCGTCATAGCGGCAGCGACCCGTGCCGGGGATGTGTTGCAGGCATTGGCATTGCTGTTACCCGCTGCTACCACGGTGGCCACCCCGCGTTGGATCAAACGATTGGTGGCTTGATCAAGGGCGGCTGAAGCCCCGCCACCCAAGCTCATATTGGCGACGGCAGGACGAACAGCGTTGGCTGCCACCCAGTCAATGCCTTGAATGATGGCTGTGGAAGTGGTTTCTCCTCCGCAGCCAAACACTTTTACGGAGTGGAGCGTCACTTGTTTGGCAACGCCATAGGTCGTGGCACCAATACTGCCAGCAACATGAGTACCATGGCCATTGCAGTCTTCGGGGTTATTCCCTATGGTGGTCACGACCCTTCCAATACGACCACGAAATTGTGTATGGCTGGTGTTGATACCTGTGTCAATCACATAGGCATTGACGCCTGCACCGGTTAAATCATAACGATAGACACCATTTAAAGGCAGATTCTGCTGGTCCAGGCGATCCAAGCCCCAAGGCGCATTATTTTGCTGGTTGTACAGCGAGATACGCTGCACAGGCTCGATGTAATCCACCGATGTTTGCTGCAGTAAGGTTTTGACACCGCTGTCATTTGTTTCAATTACAAAACCTTTCAGGGCATGATTGAATTCTGCTTTCACAGTGCCTTGTGCCAGCTGGCTGTAGCTTCGCGCTTTTACGTTGACTGCATCGGCACCGAATAAAGCCAACTCTTGGTCTTTTAAGACCACAATGTATTGGTTGGGAATGGTTTTGTGCTCAGGAACGCTGAGCAGACTGGCTTGTGACCAGGCAGGAAGAGCGGCAAAAGCTAGGCTCGCCGCAATTCCAGCTATGGTCAGCTGGTGTTTTAAGGTCATTGGATGTTCCTCAGTTTTATTGTTATCTAATGTGCTCATTTGAATCAGAGCGCTTAAATAATGAACATTGGTGCAAAAAATAGGCAAATAAAACTTTAGAATGCTTTGCTCTGAGCTAAGGAAAAATTGGTCTATAGCAATTTCTTTATGTGGTAGTAAAGATGTTTAGACGTCTTTGTAAGGTAGGGTGCACAGTGGTCCCGATAAAGGAACCACTGTGGCAAGATAGCGCTGTGCTTTACAGAGACATGAGGTTGGTATCAGGCTGGCTGCTGCTGGGTAATGCAGTGAATATTGCCACCGCCAAGCAGAATTTCCCGCCCAGGCACCAGCACCACGTCGCGCTCCGGGAACAGCTCGCGCAGGATGGCTGCAGCGACTTCGTCATTCGGATCGTCAAAAGCGGGCATAATCAGACCGCCATTGCACAGATAAAAGTTGATGTAGGAGCCTGCCAGTCGGGCATGAGCTTCGCGGGGAATGGTGTGCAGTACTGAGTCGACACTGGCATATTCTTCCGGCTCAGCAATAATGGGAGCCGGTAATGGCAGCTTGTGCACCTTAATAGCACGGCCTTGGGCATCGGTGCTGTTTTCCAGTACGTTAAGCGCCGCTTGGGAGCGGGCGTACTGCGGATCCTTTTCATCATCGGTCCAGGCCAGCAGCACTTCACCAGGACGGACAAAACAGGCCATGTTGTCTATGTGGCCATCGGTCTCATCCAGGTAGATGCCTTGTTCCAGCCAGATCACTTTGCTGGTGCCGAGATACTCATGCAGCATCTGCTCGATCTGAGCCCGGCTTAAATGCGGGTTACGATTGGGGTTGAGCAAACACTCTTCCGTAGTCAGTACGGTGCCTTCGCCGTCGACATGAATGGCGCCGCCTTCCAGCACAAAGCCTTCGGTGCGATAACGCAGTTGCTGCTCGACACTCAGCACCTTGCTGGCGACCTGATCGTCCAGATGCCAGGGGAAATACAAGCCACCATTCAGGCCGCCCCAGGCGTTGAACGTCCAGTCTATGCCCCGTACGTCGCCCTTGCCATTGACCACAAAACTGGGGCCGGTATCACGACACCAGGCATCGTTGCTGGAGAGCTCAATTACGCGAATGCGCTCCGCCAGCTCCGGGCTGCTGTGCAGCTGGGCCAGCGCATTGCCATACTGGTTGGCTGATACCCCAACCGTGACCGGCTCAAAGCGGGCGATGGCCTGAATGACCCGGGTAAAGGCTGCCTGAGCAGGCTTGGCACCCAAGCGCCAGTTGTCGGTGCGCTCCGGCCATACCATCCAGGTCTGGCGATGTGGTTGCCACTCGGCAGGCATGTAAAAGCCATCCTGCCGTGGGGTTGTGCTCAGCGTGCGCGCCAACTTAGTTGCCACCCTGCTGGGTGAAGCCATCTTTGGTCAGCAGCGGCTGATACAAATCAATACGACGATCACGGAACACGCCCCAGCCGCGCCGGTTTTGCGCCACTTCATCCAAATCAAAGGTGTGTACCAGTACGGCTTCTGAGCTTTCATCTGCTTCTTGCACCTTGGCACCGTACTCATTGGCAATAAAGGAGCTGCCATAGAAGGTGATGGCGAAATCATCCTCGGTTTCCACGCCAATGCGGTTGGAAGCAATCAGCGGCACCAGGTTGGCAGCGGCATGACCTTGCTGGGTGCGCTGCCAGTGATCACGTGAGTTCACAGTGGCATCGTGTGGCTCGCTGCCAATGGCGGTTGGGTAGAACAATAGTTCAGCACCCATCAGCGCCATGCTGCGGGCACACTCCGGGAACCATTGATCCCAGCAGATGCCAATGCCGATTTTGGCGTAACGGGTTTGCCAGACTTTAAAACCACTGTCGCCCGGCGTGAAATAGAATTTCTCGGAGTAACCAGGGCCATCCGGGATATGACTTTTGCGATAGACACCAAGCAGGCTGCCGTCCGCATCCAGTACGGCGATGCTGTTGTAAAAACAGTTGCCTGCTTTTTCATAAAAGCTGATTGGCAAGACCACCGCCAGCTCTTTGGCAATGGCCTGGAAGTGGCGAATGGCCGGGTTTTCTTCTACTGTGGTGGCAAAATCCAGATAGGCTTCTTTTTGTTTCTGGCAGAAGTAATTGCGCTCAAACAGCTCCTGCAACAGGATGATCTGAGCCCCCTGAGCCGCGGCCTGACGGACCAGTTTCTCACCACGGGCAATGTTCTCGTCTACATTCCAACCACCGATCATTTGGGTGGCAGCAACCGTTACATTTCGCATTTAACTTCTCCGTTAGAGTAAGCCCGAGCCCCCGAATCAGTGTCGGAGAACCCTTGAATAAAGGCGCGCAAAATGCCGTATTTTTCAACAGCCGTCAACTGCTTTTAGTGGCAGATGTTGAATTCTGTCTGACCCGCTGCGATCAGGCATGGCATCGTTACGTCTATCGTCTGCCGAAGCAGCACAGACCATCCATTTTAGCGTACAATGTTCCGGTTGAAAAATGCAGAGGGCGAAAGATGTTTGATCTGACGGTGGTTGGTGGTGGCATGGTTGGTGCTAGCATTGCGGCTTACATGGCGCAGCAGGGCTGGCAGGTGGCACTGGTAGAAGCACAGCAGCCAGAGCCCTATGACGCCAGCCAACCGGCAGACTTACGGGTATCGGCCATCAGCCAGCGCAGCCAGCAGTGGTTGGAGCAATTCGGTGCCTGGCAGGCGGTTGCTGCAATGCGGCTTTGTCCGTATCGCCGTTTACAGGCCTTTGAGCATCCAGAGCACAGCGTGGAGTTTAACGCCGCCAGCATCAACCAGAGCGAACTTGGCCATATTGTCGAAAACCGCCTGCTGCAGCTGGCGTGCTGGCAGCAGTTTCCAAAGAGCTTGCAGCTGTTTTGCCCGGCCAGAGTAACCGCACTGCAACAGGATGCCGACAGCGCACAGCTGACGCTGGATAATGGCGACTGCCTGCACAGCCGTTTGGTGATTGCGGCCGATGGTGCCCGTTCGGCCCTGCGCCAGCTGGCTGGCATTGGTACCCGCGGCTGGCGTTATGCGCAGGGCTGCCTGGTGGCCCATGTAGCCACCGAGCTGCCGGAGCAGGATGTCACCTGGCAGCAATTTACTGAAACCGGTCCAAAAGCTTTCTTGCCGCTGCCGGGCCAGCAAGGCTCACTGGTTTGGTACGACAATCTGCCCAAAGTACAGCAGCTGGCTGCCATGTCACCGGCTGCACTCAGTCAGGCCATGATGGCGGCTTTCCCGGCGCAGTTGGGGCGCATCGAGGTACAGCGGGCCACCTGGTTTCCGTTGCAGCGTTTACATGCTTTGTCCTATTACCAGCAGCGAGTGGTGCTGGTCGGCGATGCTGCGCATGCCATTCATCCCATGGCCGGGCAGGGCGTAAATCTTGGCTTTGCGGATGCCGCCTTAGTGTGCCAGTTGTTGCAGCAAGCAGGTGTGACTGCACTCGAGCAACCGCAAGCCCTGCTGGCGCGCTATCAGCAGCAGCGTCAGCCGCAGAACTGGCTGATGATGAGCAGCATGGATCTACTCTACCATGGCTTTGGCAGTCGATGGCCGTTAGTGCGGCAATTACGTCAATTGGGTTTGGTACTGGCCGGGCGCAGTGCTTTGCTGAAAAAGATGGTCACCCGCTATGCAACAGGCTGAGCAGTCGTTATCTAATATTATGGTAGGATTTGTCGTGTTAAAGTCGCTGAGAATGGCAGGGGTGCCAGGATTCGAACCTGGGCATGGCGGGATCAAAACCCGCTGCCTTACCGCTTGGCTACACCCCTAACAAGGATTTACAACCGGAGAAAGAGAAATGGCAGGGGTGCCAGGATTCGAACCTGGGCATGGCGGGATCAAAACCCGCTGCCTTACCGCTTGGCTACACCCCTGCAATGTTTCTCCTTGCCTGGTACATTTGGTGCGGAAGGAGAGACTCGAACTCTCACACCTTGCGGCGCTGGAACCTAAATCCAGTGCGTCTACCAATTCCGCCACTTCCGCGATATGTACCTGAAGAAGTAAAGTGGTGGCTACAGCGGGAATCGAACCTGCGACCCCAGCATTATGAGTGCTGTGCTCTAACCAGCTGAGCTATGTAGCCACGTTAACTTGTCTTCAGCAAGTGGCGCGTATTATCCGTATCTGCTTTGGCAGCGTCAACCGTTTTTTGCAAATTATGCTGGCTGCCAAAGCCCGTTTGCTGTTTTTATACACAAAGCAACACACGGCTTGTGGATAGTTTCGCCAGTTGCTTACACATTAAACAGGAAATGCATCACATCGCCATCTTTTACAATGTAATTTTTGCCTTCCACCCGCAGCTTGCCAGCCTCTTTGGCACCGGCTTCACCCTTGCAGGCAATAAAGTCGTCAAAGCCAATCACTTCCGCGCGGATAAAGCCTTTTTCAAAGTCGGTATGGATGACGCCGGCAGCTTTCGGTGCGCTGGCGCCAATGGCAACGGTCCAGGCCCGAACTTCTTTTACACCGGCGGTGAAATAAGTTTGCAGACTCAGCAGCGAGTAGCCGCCGCGGATCACCCGGTTCAAGCCGGGTTCTTCCAGGCCAAGATCGGCCATAAATTCGGCTTTTTCGTCGTCTTCCAGTTCGGCAATTTCCGATTCAATGGCGGCGCAAACCGGTACCACAATGGCGTCTTCTTTGGCAGCAATGTCAAGCACGATATCAAGGTAAGGGTTGTTCTCAAAGCCGTCTTCGGTGACATTGGCGATGTACATGGTTGGCTTGATGGTCAGGAAGTTCATGTAGCTTACCAGGGCCACTTCTTCCGGCTCCAGTGCCAGTTGGCGCAGGGTCAGACCTTCCTCCAGATGCGCCTTCACCTTGGCCAGTACATCTAACTCGGCCTTGGCGTCTTTGTCGCCCGATTTGGCTTTTTTACCAACCCGCAGCATGGCCCGTTCGGCGCTTTCCATATCAGCCAGTACCAGCTCCATATTGATGGTATCAATGTCATCGGCCGGGTCGACTTTGCCGGCGACATGGATGATGTTGTCGTCATCAAAACAGCGCACTACATGACCGATGGCGTCGGTTTCGCGGATATTGGCCAGAAATTTGTTGCCAAGGCCTTCACCTTTGGAAGCGCCTTTGACCAGGCCAGCAATGTCGACAAATTCCATGGTGGTAGGGATCACCCGCTGTGGCTTAACGATGTCGGCCAGCTGGTTCAGGCGCTGATCCGGTACCGGTACCACGCCGGTATTGGGCTCAATGGTACAAAACGGAAAGTTGGCCGCTTCTATACCGGCTTTGGTCAGTGCATTGAACAAGGTTGATTTACCAACATTCGGTAAGCCGACGATTCCACATTTAAATCCCATGACAGTGTCCTATCGTTGTGCAGCGACATGCTGCCAGTTACGCGGTGGTGGCCTGAAAACTATGCAAACGGCTTTGCGCTTTGACCAGGCCATCCTTCAACAGTATTGGCAGACAACGCAATGCCTCATCAATACTGGCTTCGATTAGTGTTTGCTCACTGGCTGGTGCTTTGCCAAGCACATAGCCGGTAACTTTGTGTTTATCCCCCGGATGGCCAATACCAAGCCGTAACCGCAAAAAGTTGGCATCATTGGCCAGCCGTGCTGTGGTGTCTTTTAAGCCATTGTGACCGGCGTGACCGCCTCCGAGTTTAAAACGGGCAACCCCTGGCGGCAGCGCCATTTCATCGTGCGCGACTAAGATGTGCTCGGTGGGGATTTTATAAAACTGCGCCACGGCCTGCACGGCTTTGCCGCTTAAATTCATAAAGGTGGTGGGGATAAGCAGTTTGATATCGTGACCAGCCAATGGAATACGGGCTATATCACCAAAGTATTTGGGCTCATGTTTTAGCGACGTCTGAGCCTGTCGTGCCAGTTGTTCTACAAACCAGGCGCCGGCATTGTGTCTGGTCTGGCTGTATTCGGGGCCTGGATTACCCAGGCCCACGATCAGCTGGATCGGCTGTGACATTACTCAGCAGATTCGGCTGCTTCACCTTCGTCAGTATCTACTGCTTTACCAGCAGGTTTGTTGACAGAAACGACAGCCAGGTCATGGCCTTCGCCTTTGGTCAACTGAGTGAAGGTAACGCCTTTCGGGGCAACCAGATCAGACAAGTGGATGGTCTGACCGATTTCAACATTGCTCAGATCAACTTCGATGAACTCAGGCAGATCTTTTGGCAGCACGTTGATTTCTACTTCGTTGGCACCGTGAACAACCACACCGCCTTTCTTGATGGCAACGTCTTCGTTCAGGAAGTGCAGAGGCACAGTGGTGTGCAGTTCATGGCCAGCTTCAACACGTTGGAAATCGACGTGCAGGATTTTTGGCTTGAACGGGTGACGCTGCATATCTTTGACGATGGCCTGGATCTTTTCTTTGCCGACATTCAGGGTCAGAATGTGCGAGTAGAAAGATTCAAAGCTTTGTGCTTTCAAAAGCTTAGAGTGCTCTAACGTGATTGACAGAGCATCTTTGTGACCACCGTAAATGATGGCTGGTACTTTATCCTCGTGACGCAGGCGGCGGCTCGCACCTTTCCCCAGGTCAGTCCGGACTTCAGCATCTAATGTATAAATTGCGTCAGACATGGGCTTTCTCCAATAATTCATAAGGTTCCACAGCCCGCGACCAGACTGTGGGACGTTCACCCCCTGAAGGGGCGCGACATAATACCACCCGAAGAATCAGCGCGCAATGAAAAAGGCACCCTGAGGTGCCTTCTGTCACTGCATCGAGATGTGCTTAATCAAACATCGACGAAATGGATTCTTCATTGCTGATGCGGCGAATGCACTCGGCCATCATCTCGCTTAGCGACAGCTGGCGCACTTTGGCGACTTTCTTCATCTCAGCACTGAGTGGAATGGTATCGGTCACGATCAGTTCATCGATCACCGAGTTGGCAATGATTTGTGGCGCATTGCCGGAGAACACCGGGTGGGTGGCGTAGGCAAACACCCGCTTGGCGCCTTGCTCTTTCAGTGCTTCAGCGGCTTTGCACAGGGTGCCGCCGGTATCAATCATATCATCGACCAGAATACAGTCGCGATCCTTCACATCACCGATGATGTGCATCACTTGCGACACATTGGCTTTAGGGCGACGTTTGTCGATGATGGCTAAATCGGCATCGTTCAACAGCTTGGCGACAGCTCGGGCCCGGACTACGCCACCGATATCCGGTGAAACCACCACCGGTGATTGCAAATCCTGCTTGCGCATATCTTCCAGCAGCACCGGGCTGGCAAAGACGTTATCGACCGGCACATCAAAGAAACCCTGGATCTGCTCGGCATGAAGGTCCACGGTCAGTACCCGATCCACTCCAACGCTCGACAGAAAATCAGCCACGACTTTGGCGGTAATAGGCACCCGGGCAGAACGGACCCGACGATCCTGGCGAGCATAACCAAAGTAAGGTAGCACCGCAGTGATCCGGCCGGCAGAAGCACGACGTAATGCATCCACCATCACGATCAGTTCCATCAGATTGTCATTGGTTGGCGCACAGGTGGACTGAATGATGAAAACGTCGGAGCCACGGACATTTTCATTGATCATGACGCTGACTTCGCCATCGCTGAAACGGCCAACATCGGCATCACCTAATTTGATGTAGAGTCGGCTGGCAATTTTGCTTGCGAGTTCTGGTATGGCGTTACCAGCAAAAACCTTCATATCGGGCACGGTAGGATCCTCAGGGCAGTTGGAGTCCGGTTAAACAGTTTTGACCCTGCCACAAGCAGGGCCCTGATGGTAATAGATGCGGCATTACCTAAACGCGGCCAGAGCAGCCAGGGTTGGCGACTCATTGACCCCTCTGGCAACAAAGCCCCGACAGAACGGGGGCAAGTTGCGCAGAGCAGCTTCCGCTTGCAAACGATCAGAAAACGCGGCGAACACACTGGCTCCGGTCCCTGTCATGCGGCTTGGGGCGTATTCTAACAACCACTGTAAGGTGAATGCAACATTCGGATAGAGCTGACTGACCAGTGGCTCGCAGTCGTTACGCCACTCCGACTCCAGTACTTGCTGCCGGCTGATTTTGGCTGTATCTCTTGGCAAATCAGGGTGTTGAAATATTTCTTTGGTGGAAATATGGCAATCTGGTGTGGCGACCAGGTACCAGCGTTCGGGCAGTGCAATCGGCGTAAGATGTTCACCGACGCCTTCGGCAAACGCCGTGTAACCCTGCACAAAAACGGGCACATCGGCGCCCAGTTGCAAGCCGAGCCTGGCCAGTTGCTGCTGGTTCAGTTCCAGTTGCCACAGCTGGTTCAGCGCCAACAGGGTGGTGGCGGCATCGGAAGATCCGCCCCCCAGGCCGCCGCCCATGGGCAATCGTTTCTCCAGTTGGATCCGTGCACCCTGAGTACAGCCGGTGGTACGCTGCAATAAACGCGCGGCTTTTAGCACCAGATTGTCCTCGGTCACCAGCTCAGCCTGATTGCAGCTTAAGGTGAGCTCTGCGCTGGGAAGGACTGAAAAATGCAGGGTATCGCCATAATCCAGCAGCTGAAAAATACTTTGCAGCTCATGATAGCCATCGGCTCTGCGCCCGGTGATGTGTAAAAATAAATTCAGTTTAGCCACGGCCGGCAAGCTGAGTTGGGCACTCATAGTTGCCAGCTCCGGATCACCAGCTTGATATGAAAATCATCCGATTGCACTTCGATGTTCCTGGGCAGGGCCAGGCCATCGGGGAAAAAGCGTTGATAGCGCACCTGCCAGCGGTAGCCACTGCGATCCAACAATTCGAACGCAATTAAACGGCCAAGCGCATCGTATTCTTTGGCGCTGGCATTGTCGCCAGCCAGGCCTTTAAGCCACAACGACATATCGTCCAGCGGCAGGCTCCAGCCAGTCAGCGCCAGCATCAGCTCCGTGCTATTACTGGCTTGGTAATCTTCGCCCTGCACTTGCAAGCGGGTGCTGCCAGCGCTGCTTGCCAGGCTAAAAATACGAATGCCAAGAAAATTGGTCATCCGGGCCTGGTAGTCTTCGCCCTGCTGCTGCCAGTGCAGACTGCCGCTAACATTATCGGCCGGGCTGCGAATGCCCATGGTGGCGGTTAGCTCAAAGTGCTGCAGCTGCTCAATCCGCTCCAGCCGTTGCTTGGCCGAGAGTATTGGGCCATCAGTTTGGGGTTTTATGCTACAACCACTGAGCATCAGCGTCAGCAATAATAGGGTAAACAGGCTTTTTACGGCTATTGGCACACGAAAGTCCTCGTCTGAGCTTTTATTAACCTGGGGTTTTTCGTACAATTCGCCCCTTCAATATCAAGGTTATTACAGGTGAATGGCCATTTACGCATTAGGCATTAATCACAAAACAGCACCAGTGGCACTGCGTGAACAAGTGGCTTTTGCACCTGAACAGGTGCCGCAGGCGCTGCGTGAGCTGGCTACCGTGGCGAATGTCACCGATGCGGTGATCCTGTCTACTTGCAATCGAACTGAGTTGTATTTTAACGGTTCCACCGAGCAAGCGGAACAGGTGATTGCCTGGTTGAGTGAATTTCATCAATTAGACAGCCAATTACTGCAGCCGCATTTATATCTGTATCAGCAGCAGGATGCAGCAACACACCTGATGCGGGTGGCAGCCGGGCTGGATTCGCTGGTGTTGGGTGAGCCGCAAATCCTCGGCCAGGTAAAACAAGCCTACAACCAATCGCGCCAAGCCGGTACCATCAATCCGCAGTTTGAGCGTTTGTTTCAAAAAACCTTTGCCATTGCCAAGCAGGTTCGCACGGAAACGGAGATTGGTGCCAATGCGGTATCGGTTGCCTTTGTCGCCGTCAGCCTGGCAAAACAAATATTTGGCCGCTTGGATAAAGTCTCGGTGCTGTTGATTGGCGCCGGTGAAACCATCGAGTTGGTCGCGCGTCACTTAAAAGAGCAGGGTGCCAGTAAGCTAACAGTAGCCAACCGGACCTACGAGCGTGGCTTGGCACTGGCTGAAGCTTTTGGTGCCGAAGTGGTGACCTTATCACAGGTGCCTGCGGTGCTCGGCCGCGCTGATGTGGTGATAAGTTCCACTGCCAGTACCCTGCCTATTATTGGCAAAGGCATGGTAGAACAAGCGCTGAAAGTGCGTAAACACAAGCCGATGTTTCTGGTTGATTTGGCGGTGCCGCGTGATATTGAAGCCCAGGTTGCAGAGCTGGATGATGCGTACCTGTACACGGTGGACGATTTGCAGACTATCATTGCGCAGAATATGGAATCGCGCCAGCAGGCAGCGCAGCAGGCTGAGCAGATGATTGGTCTGGGCGTGGCGGAGTTTCAGCAGTGGCAATTGCTGCAGGGCAATGTCGACTGGGTGCGGGATTATCGCCAACAGTGCGAACAGATTAAAAACGAGTTGTTGGCCAAAGCAGCCAATCAACTGGTAGCCGGCCAGGAGCCGGAAAAAGTCATGGCCGAGCTGGCCAACCGTCTTAGCAACCGCCTGATGCACAGCCCGACCAAGGCCATCCGTCAGTTGGTGCAGGATGACCAACTTGAGCCGCAAAGGCTGATTAACATTTTACTCGACCTCTGATTCAGAGCCGGATTTTCCCAAGGAACCACAGTCATCATGAAAGCATCGGTATACGGCAAGCTGGAAGCCTTGACAGAGCGCTACGAAGAAGTTCAGGCGCTGCTCAGTGACGCCAGCATCATCGCCAATCAGGAGCGTTTTCGCGAGTTGTCGAAAGAATACAGTCAACTGGAAGATGTCAGCAAAGCTTTTTCGCACTACCAACAGGTGGAGCAAGGGTTAAAAGACACTGAGCTGATGCTGCAGGACAGTGATCCTGACGTGCGTGAGATGGCACAGGATGAGTTCAAAGAGCTAAAGCAGCAACTCGAAGCGCTGCAGGCTGAACTGCAAATTCTGATGTTACCGAAAGATCCGAATGACAGCAGCAACTGCTTTTTGGAAATCCGGGCTGGTGCCGGTGGTGATGAAGCGGCAATTTTTGCCGGGGATTTATTTCGTATGTACAGTCGGTTTGCGGAAAACCGCGGCTGGCGGCTTGAGGTGATGAGTGCCAGTGAAGGTGAGCACGGTGGATACAAAGAAATCATCGCGCATTTATCCGGTGAGGGCGTTTATGGCACCATGAAGTTTGAATCCGGTGGTCATCGGGTGCAGCGGGTGCCGGCGACCGAGTCGCAAGGCCGGGTGCATACTTCCGCCTGTACTGTGGCGGTGATGCCGGAAATTCCGGAAAGCGACGCCATTGAAATCAACCCGGCCGATTTACGGGTCGATACCTTCCGCGCATCCGGGGCCGGTGGTCAGCACGTCAACCGGACTGACTCGGCCATTCGTTTAACGCATTTACCAACCGGTATTGTGGTGGAGTGTCAGGAAGAGCGCTCACAGCATAAAAACCGTGCCAAAGCGATGAGCATGTTGCAATCGCGTATTCAGGCCGCTGAAGATGAAAAGCGCCGTTTGTCCGAAGAGTCGACCCGCCGCTTGCTGGTAGGCAGTGGCGATCGCTCAGAGCGTATTCGAACCTACAACTTCCCGCAAGGCCGACTGACCGATCATCGCATCAACCTCACCTTGTACCGGTTGAGTGAAATCATGGAGGGCAGCCTGGAGCTGGTGCTGGAACCGATTCGACAAGAGCATCAGGCCGATTTGCTGGCTGCCATGTCCGAAGACAACTAAATCATGGGGAATAACTCCGTCTGCACCATTGCCAGTTGGTTAAAGCAGGCTAGCACTGTGCTGGCGCAAGTCACGGGTGAAGCGGAGGTCGAAGCCAAATACTGCCTGAGTCATGTATTGCAGTGCAATTACAGCTACTTGTATAGCCACGCCGCGCAGCCGTTGACCGCAGAGCAGCGGCAACAGCTGGATGTCATTCTACAGCAGCGCCAAAGCGGCACGCCGCTGGCATATGTGCTGAAGCAATGGCACTTCTGGGATTTTGAACTGGCGGTATCGCCAGCCACCTTGATCCCACGGGCTGATACCGAGATTTTGGTAGAACAAGCGCTGCAGCTCTCACTGCCGGCAGATGCCAAAGTACTGGATTTAGGCACCGGCACCGGCGCCATTGCGCTGGCGCTGGCCAAAGAGCGGCCGGGCTGGCAGGTGATCGGTGTTGATTTGCAGCCAGAAGCTGTGGCCTGCGCTACTACCAATAAAGCTGCTTTGCAGCTGACAAACTGCCATTTTTTGCAGAGCAACTGGTATGCCGCCGTTAGGGCACGGCAATTTGAGTTGATTGTTAGTAATCCTCCCTATATTGAACCAAATGATGAGCATCTGCAGCAGGGCGACGTGAGGTTTGAACCTAAAACCGCCTTGGTGGCTGCTGAGCATGGGCTGGCCGATATTGAGCAAATAATTGCGGGCAGTGTGCAGCAGTTGCAACCGGGCGGCTGGCTGTTACTGGAGCATGGCTATCAGCAGGCAGGGGCTGTCCGCGAGCGTTTAGAAGATGCTGGCTTTAACCAGATCCAATCCAAAAAAGACTATGGTGGTCAATGGCGTATCAGCTTCGGCCAACGCACGCTCTAATCAAAGATCCTTGCATTAATCTTTGACCAATTGCCATTCTACACATATAACTTAAGGGTGGATGAGCCAAAGAGTGATGTGTGCATGAGCGATGACTTTTTATTCGCCGATGAAGTGCCGGAGCAGGAGCAACCGGAGCAAGCCAGCAGCCATGTCCGCTGGAAAGTGCTGGTGGTGGATGATGAGGCTGAGGTGCATGCCGTCACCAAGTTGGCCCTTAGCGACTTTAGCTTTCAGGGCAAGAACCTAGAGTTTATCAGTGCTTACTCCGGTGCTGAAGCCAAAGCTTTGATGCAACAGCATCCTGATACGGCCATCATGCTGCTCGATGTTGTGATGGAAACCGACGATGCCGGATTGCAAGTTGCGCGTTATATCCGTGAAGAGTTGATGAACAATCATGTGCGTATCATCTTGCGGACCGGTCAGCCTGGGCAGGCACCAGAGCGACAAGTGATCGTCAATTACGATATCAATGACTACAAATCCAAAACGGAACTCACCGCGCAAAAGCTTTTTACCGTCGTGATGTCGAGTTTGCGTTCCTACCGCGATATTCTCGCCATCGATCACAGCCGCCAGGGGCTGGAAAAAATTATTAATGCGTCGGCTGATTTGTTCTCTGCTCATTCGATGGAGCAGTTTATTGATGGCGTACTGCAGCAGCTCACCTCGATTCTTGGTTGCAACGACGATGCTCTGTTGGTGACATCTTCACTGGTGGCGGGTAGTCCCGGGGAGGATACCGATCCGGAGCATCTGATTGTATTTGCCGGTATGGGGGAGTTCGAGAAAAAAGAAGGTGAGCCGGTGACCAAGGTGCTTGAGCAACCGTTGCTTGAAGCCTTTCACGCTGCCTTGAAAACCCGTAGCATCGTCTACAAAGAAAATTATCTGGTGGCCTATTGCACCAGCAAATTTACCCATGGTTCATTACTCTATATCTCCGGGCTGCCTGGCCAGATAACTGACAGCCAGAAGAAATTGATTGAGCTGTTTTCACAGAATGTGCAGATTGCTTATGAGAATGTGCAACTGCAGCATGAAATTGAAGATACTCAGCGGGAAATCGTCTATCGGCTTAGTGAAGCGGTGGAGCATCGTTCCATTGAAACTGGCAACCATGTCAAGCGGGTAGCCTTTATCTGCTACGATTTGGCCAAAGCCTATGGCTTGCCGGAAGAGGAAGCTGAAAAACTGATGTTTGCCTCGCCGCTGCATGATGTAGGTAAGGTAGGTATTCCTGATGGCATTTTAAATAAACCTCAGCGGCTGGATGCGCGCGAGTGGGAAGTAATGAAAACCCATGCCACCATTGGGTATGACATTCTGAAAAACTCCAAGCGGGCCATTATTCAAGCCGGTGCCATTATTGCACGCGATCACCATGAAAAATGGGATGGTAGTGGTTATCCGGATGGCAAGAAAGGGGAGGACATTCATATCTATGGCCGTATTGCAGCCATTGCTGATGTATACGATGCCTTGCGTCATAGACGCTGCTACAAGTCCGCCTGGCCGTTAGAGAAAGTAGTTGATTTGATAGAGAGTGAGTCTGGCAAACAGTTCGATCCAAAGCTGGTAGAACTCTTTAAAACCCGTGTAGACAAACTGGAAGCTATTTTGAAGAAGTATCCGGATTCGGATGAAGACGATATTCGTTAACAGCAGCCAGGCTATAACTTGCTGTCATGTCTTAGACCTTCTTTAATGCTATGCTTCTAACCGCATTTCTGTCAGCCTACTTGATGGATAAGGCTGCTGTTTTTCCTCAGCTTATGACAAAATAGCTGCTTTAACGGCGTTCTTTGTCCTGTTCTGCTTGCACAGTATCAACTACAAGGGTTTTTATGACACAACAAACCATCGCTTTTGGCAACGTTACTGTAAATAACCAGCTGCCTTTTGTATTGTTTGGCGGTATGAATGTACTGGAGTCGCGGGATTTGGCGATGCGTATCGCCGAGCACTATGTAGCAGTTACCGAAAAACTTGGTATTCCCTACGTATTCAAAGCCTCTTTTGATAAAGCCAATCGTTCTTCCATTCACTCCTACCGAGGGCCGGGCCTGGATGAGGGGCTGAAAATCTTTCAGGAGATTAAACAAACTTTTCAGGTACCATTGATTACCGATGTGCATGAACCCTGGCAGGCAGCCCCAGTTGCGGAGGTGGTGGACGTACTGCAACTGCCAGCATTTTTGGCGCGCCAGACCGATTTGGTGGTTGCGATGGCCAAAACCGGTGCTGTGATCAATGTGAAGAAGCCACAGTTTTTGGCACCAGCAGAAATGCGCCATATTCTTACCAAGTTTAGTGAAGCGGGTAATGAGCAGGTGATGCTGTGCGAGCGAGGTTCCAGCTTCGGTTACAACAATCTGGTGGTGGATATGCTCGGCATGGATGATATGAAAGCAATGGCACCGGTTATTTTTGATGCCACCCATGCGTTGCAGCGTCCGGGGGGACGGGCAGACTCAGCCGATGGTCGTCGGGCTCAGGCGGCACAACTGGCACGTTCAGGCATGGCGCTTGGGCTGGCCGGTCTGTTTATAGAAGCGCATCCGGATCCTAACCTGGCCAAGTGTGATGGCCCCTGCGCCTTGCCATTAGCAAAGCTGGAGCCTTATCTGGCGCAGATGAAGGCATTGGACGAATTGATTAAAGGCTTTACAGAGCTGGATACCTCGGCGAGCTAGGTACTAACCCGGGTAGTAGATACTGAAGCCATCTTACTGAGGTCCGACAGTTGCTAATAGCGTTGTCGGACATAGTTCTCCACGGTCTGAAATTCTACTTTGAGCTGTCGGAAATACTCATGCAAACTGGCCCAGTCTTTCTTTGCGCAGGCTTGCTCTAACTGCAGTGCATGGGCTGTCAGATTTAATGCTCCGATACTTTTGGCCATGGCTTTTAACTGATGGGTTTGCTGACGAGCCAGCGAGCGTTCACGCTCCTGCAATGCTGTTTCTAGCGTGTTAAGCAGCGGTTTTGCCTGTTGAATAAAAAAATTCAGATGTTCCTCGTGCTTAGCTGGATCATTGCCCAGGTAATTGGCAATGGTGGTAAAGCAAATCGGTGCCTGAGGGCTTGTTTCCCGGGCGCCTTGCTGCGCAATTAATTGTTTATTGGGAGTTGGTTGTTGCGGTAACCATCGTTGTAGCAGGCTCTCCAGAATATTCAACTCTATGGGCTTAGTGATGTAGCCATCCATACCAATACTTAGACATTTTTGTTCTTCGCCTTTGAGTGCATTGGCGGTAATGGCAATGATGCGGGTAAACTGATTATCATCATTGGCTTGCAATGCTTCTTTTCTGACCGCTTCGGTCAGATCGTAGCCACTCATATTGGGCATATGCAGATCTGTCAGGATTAACGGGTAGCGGTAGTTTCGCCACATTTCCAGTGCGATGGCGCCATCGTCAGCGACTTCAGCTGCATAGCCCAGAGCATTGAGTTGATCCAGGATGACTTTCTGATTCATCTGATTGTCTTCAGCCAGCAAAATTAATTGGCCTTTTCGGCGAGCGGCTTCCAATGTTGGCGCTGTTTTAAATGCCTGCTGTTGGCTTTGTTCAAATAGTACATTGGTTTTTTTGCCAGCAGCTACTAAAATGGCATCTACTACATGGCTGCGACAAATAGGGGAACTGTGCAGATAAATCACCCGCTCGTTGCTTTGTTCCGTCAATTCAATCAAGTTGGTAATAACAACAAAACGAATTTGTTGTAACTTGCCGTGTTCAACCAACTGCGCAATCTGAGCACTACTAATTTGCTCATAGGTGGCATCGAGCAACCAGACGCCTTTGATTTTTGGCGGTAACAACTGCTGTTGTTCAGCGCGCTCAAGCAGCTGCTCGAAGCGCTGATAACTGTGATAATCTGCACCTAGATAGTCCAGGTAGCAGCTTAGATGTTCGGTATTGTCCAGATCCGTACTAAAAAGCACCAGCTGGACATCGCGTAACAGCTCAGCATCAAGCTGTTTTACTTCATCGGAACGGCGAAGCGGTATTTGCACCCGGAACTCGGTGCCTTTATCCAACTCACTTTGCACCTCAATCTGACCATACATTAAAGAGGTTAACCTCTGACAAATCGACAGGCCTAAACCGGTGCCACCAAACTTACGGGTAATGGAACCCTCAGCCTGATTAAATGGCTGAAATACATAGTTTATTTGCCGCTTGGTCATGCCCTTGCCATTATCTATGATGCTAAACAGTACCTGGCAGTAATCGATGGTGCTTTCCAGTAGGTCTGCCCGGATCACCACCAGTCCGGTTTTCTCCGGGGTGGTACTGGTAAATTTAATGGCATTGCCAGCCAGGTTGTAGAGTATTTGTCGCAGGCGAACCGGATCACCAAAAAGACCATCTGGAATCCGTGGGTCAATAAAGAGTTTTAAATCGATTTGACGTTGATGAGCAACCGATACCAAAATCCGGCCAACAGCTTCGATGATTTCTGCCAAAGAAAGCGGGATACTCTCCAGTTCCAGCTTGCCGGCCTCGATCTTTGAGAAATCGAGAATATCATCCAGAATCCGTAGCAGTGAAAACGACGACTCCCGAATGGTATCTGTCATGCGGAATTGAGCATTATTGAGAGTTGTTTTGCGTAATAAGTCCATGGTACCAATGATACCATTCATTGGCGTGCGGATTTCATGGCTCATGGTTGCCAGAAAAGTGGATTTTGCTTCATTAGCTTTTTCTGCGGTTAGTTTGGCGGTTTCTAAAGCATCGGTACGCTCTTTGATGCGTTGCTCTATTTCCTGCCGCAATTGGGCGATGTTCTGCTCTGCTTGCTGGTCGTTTTGTTCACCTTTCTCAATACGTTGCAATAGGCGGTTAATCAGACCGGCCAGTAAACCAAAGTCATGCTCACGGTGTTCATCAAGCCGAACATGATACTGCTCATCACGAACAGCAGTATGCAAAGGTTTCAGCAGGGGAGCGAGATAACGGTGCAGGAGTCGATTGCAGAGGTGGCTTATGGATGTCGCCATCAATACTGCAGTTAGACTGATGCTTAACAGACAGCTTAGCAGGGTCATGACTGACAGAGACCCGAGAGGGGCTGCACGCAATAACACGATGGCCAACAACATCAGCAGCGAACTAAACAGCAAACAAATTGGGAAGCTTCGCCAAAACAGTGGACCAAAAAACGATGATTTTTCCATGCGAGTACCAAGGCTATGAAAGGTTTAGGATATTTGCTTGCTTGTGGCTGATTGTAGCATAGGGCAGCTCGGGCTGAGAAATGAACTCTGAGTTCACAAAAAATGCCGACATGCCAGCACTTTGCTCAGAGAATAAGCGAACGCTTGCTGGAAGAAAAAAAATGATTGACTTGCTTTGGCAAAATCCGTTTAATACCTCCCCGTTGCCCAGATAGCTCAGTCGGTAGAGCAGAGGATTGAAAATCCTCGTGTCGGTGGTTCGATTCCGCCTCTGGGCACCATTCTTTCCTGCTAAGACTGGTGCTTGCAACTAAAACGTTTTGCCTTTTCAGGCACTGTATGCCCAGATAGCTCAGTCGGTAGAGCAGAGGATTGAAAATCCTCGTGTCGGTGGTTCGATTCCGCCTCTGGGCACCATTCCCGTCTTGTGTTATCACAACTTTCTTGTATTGAGTTGAGTCCGTAATTACGGCATCTCGCGATGTGTTCGGTAGTCCGATTGTTTGCACCTTTCCAATCCCCCTTGTTAACATCATTTTTTTTGGAAACTTGATATACTGTTCCAACAATCCCATCAATGCTGATGAGAACCCATTCAGCAAAGCGAGGCGATGATGACAAAGGCTGTGATCCTGGTACTGGATAGTTTTGGTGTGGGCTGTGCGCCCGATGCAGAACGTTTTGGTGATGTTGGTGCCAATACCTTAGCCAGCATTGCCAGAGAGTTTGTCAAAGTCAAAGGTCGTCAGTTGGAGTTACCTCATTTGGCCGGGCTTGGCTTGATTCGTGCGGCCAGAGCGGCATCGGATCAAACCATTTTGGTGCAGGATGCAGCTCAGGTGGCAGGAGCCTATGGTTATGCAGCCGAGCTCAGCAGTGGCAAGGATACCCCGAGTGGTCACTGGGAAATTGCTGGTGTGCCCGTGTTGTTTGATTGGGGCTACTTCCAGCAAAAAACGGATAGTTTCCCACAGGAATTGATCGCCAAATTGTGCGCTGAGACCGGCGTACCGGGGATTCTGGGGAACTGCCATGCTTCCGGCACCGAGATCCTAAAACAGCTGGGTGATGAGCATGTACGAACCGGTAAACCCATTTGCTATACCTCCGCCGACAGTGTATTTCAGGTAGCCGCCCATGAGGAGCACTTTGGCCTGGAGAGACTACTGGACTTTTGTCAGGCTGCCCGCCGTTTGCTGGATGAATACAACATAGGCCGGGTGATTGCCCGGCCATTTCTAGGGGCTGGCCCGGACACCTATGCCCGTACCGGTAACCGCCGTGATTACTCGGTGCTGCCGCCTGCGCCCACTGTGCTGGATAAACTGACTGAGGCGGGCGGTGAAGTCATCAGTATTGGTAAAATTGCCGATATTTATGCTCACCAGGGCATTAGCCGGGGGTTGAAAGCGACTGGGCTGGAGGCGCTAATTGATACCACGCTGCAGCAGATGCAACAAGCTGGCAGCAACAGTCTGATTTTCACGAATCTGGTTGATTTCGACCAGAATTATGGTCACCGACGCGATCCCATAGGCTATGGTGAAGCGCTGGAGTATTTCGATAGCCGTTTACCTGAGGTTATTGAAACACTGGATGACGATACGCTCTTGCTGCTGACCGCTGATCACGGCTGTGATCCTACCTGGCCAGGTACCGAACATACCAGGGAGTTTATTCCAGTATTGTGTTACCGCAAAGGGATGGCTGACGTTGATCTTGGTCAGAGGAACAGCTTTGCTGATATAGGCCAGACATTGACCGACTTTTTTTCGCTGGAAGCCATGTCTTATGGCGATTCATTTTTTAAGCAATTAACGACCTAATAAGAGAATATCTGTATGACTACTCCTCATATTGCAGCCAACCCAGGTGATATTGCTGCTACTGTGCTGATGCCAGGTGACCCCCTTCGGGCTAAACATATTGCCGACAGGTTTTTACAGGACGTGCGCTGCGTGAATGAAGTACGTAATATGTATGCCTATACCGGCAGCTACCAGGGCAAAACGGTCACCGTGATGGGATCTGGCATGGGCGTACCCTCCATGTCTATTTATGCCACTGAACTGGCAAAGTTTTACGACGTGAAACGCATTGTGCGTATTGGCTCCTGCGGTGCCTTACCTCATGCAGTGAAAGTGCGGGATGTGGTGATTGCTATGGGCGCCAGTACCGATTCGGCGGTTAATCGCAACCGGCTGCAGGGCATGGATTTTGCGGCCATGGCCAGCTTTAGTTTGATAGAGAAAGCCGTCGCGGCAGCGCGGCAAAAAAATATTCCGGTACAGGTCGGCAATGTCTTTACCTCGGATCTGTTTTACAACCCGAATCCGACCTTGTTCGATACTCTGGAAAAGTACGGTGTGCTGGCCGTCGAAATGGAAGCTGCCGGCCTTTATGGCGTGGCTGCCGAATATGGCATCGAAGCCTTGAGTATTTTGACGGTAAGTGATCATATCCGTACCGGTGAGTCGTTAAGTGCTGAGCTTCGGCAAACGTCCTTTAACGACATGGTTGAAATTGCGCTCGGCCTGGTGGACTAAATTTTATGTCGATGACCAATCATAAGATGTTTTATGTGTCCTGGGAGGCGTTTCACCGTGCCAGTCGTGAGCTAGCCGCGAAACTACTTACCGGCCGCTATCAGCGCATTCTTGCTGTTAGTCGGGGTGGCTTGGTACCAGCAACCATTTTGGCCCGGGAGCTCAACATCCGTTTGCTTGATACCATTTGCATAGCCAGTTATCAGCATGATCAGCAAGGCGACTTGTCGGTGCTAAAAGGTTGCGACTGGCAGGATGATGAGTCGTTGCTGATTGTGGACGATTTGGTCGATACCGGTGAAACCGCCAGGGTGCTGAAGCAGCAATTCCCCAGGGCCACCCTGGCAACGATTTATGCCAAACCACAGGGAAAGCCATTGGTGGATGTTTATGTCACGGACATTGAACAAGATACCTGGATCCAACTGCCTTGGGATACCGAGCTTAGCTACAGTGCGCCTTTGGTGGAGCAACAAGGCTAAAATACTTTACTTCAGTCGGATATCGACCCAGACCAGCCGATGATCCGAGCTGGCCTGGCGGGTTTCAACCAAGTCGTAATCGGCTTCATCCGGGGCTGGCCAGAAGACGCCACTGTCGATCACTGCAATGCCGACTTTGCCTGGCAGCACATAATCAGCCCGCATCCGCCAGGTTGCTGTGTGCTGAGCTGCATACGGGGTATTCGGGCTGTGCTCCATACCACCCCGACTGGTGGGTATTGGATCCTGGATGCGCGGATGCGCCAGCAGGCTTTGAATACCCGCTTTGAATGCATCTCCTTCTACTGGCGATGCATTCAAATCGCCAACAATGACAAAAGGCGCCTTGCTGTCAAAGCTGCCCGCCAAACCATTATCGTCGTAGAGATAATCCCCTTGTACGTCGCTGATGTAATCGACCCAAAAACGGATTTCATCATGATTGCGTTTGCCATTGCGCTTCTCTGGGCCATCAAATACCGGTGGTGTAGGATGGCTGGCAAACAGATGCAGCCGTTTACCGTTAATATTGAGCGGCAGATCCCAGTGCGATTTAGATGTTAAAGGAAATTGTTGCCAGGCCGCTTCGTCGTACCAGGGGCTGCCATCTGGCTGGGAGGTTTTCAAATGCCCTGGCATATCCCGCCATTTGAACTGACGAAAAGTCCGTACCTCATCCGCAAGGATAGGATAACGTGATAGCAGTAGCATGCCGTACTGGCCGGGATAAAAACCAAAGCCCCAGGCATCAGCACCGACACCACTGGTTTTGCCATCCCGGTTTAGATCATAGGGGCTGGGTTGGCCGCTATTGACTTCGGCATAAAAGTAGTAGGGGTAGTCGATAGGCTCGCTGCCTTGTTGGGAGACGGCTAAGTAGTTCTTTAAAAAGGCTTCAGCGCCCTCAGCGGGGGATGCAATGTAATCAAACTCGGTGAGTAAAATAACATCTGGCCGGGTGAGCTGGATAATGCGGGCAATGGCTTGAATTTGCGGTTCTGTGCCGGTGGCTAAGCGTTCAACCAACACCCTTTGGTCCCCTTGCTGACCTGCTGGCAGGTAGTTGCCAGCTTCCATGCTGACGTTGAAGGTAGCAACACGAACTACAGCAGAGTCAGCCATGCGTCAATTCCGGTCAATACAGTGAACAATCGAAGTGATGGTAGTGTTTTTTGCTTCCCATGACCAGCGGTTGTTATTTTAATTAAGCGCCCGTTGTGAAGGGCTTTGCCATTGGATATGCAGCAAAACTATTCGATAGATGAAGAAAATTTCTGCGAAATTATTGCATTAGAAAGTACGCAACTCAGACCAGCTCATGTTACAATTGTATGACCAAACGAGTTAGATGCGCCGTTAGGGAAAAAGTTCCCCAGCTGTTCGGTTCGGCGTAAAAAAAACGTCACAATCATTCGTTAGGATATCTACCCAAATTGAACACAGTCTATGTATTCAAATGGATTGGGTATAAATTCGAAAACTACCAGGTGAAACGATATGAAAATTAAACATTTAGCTATGGCAGTAGCCCTTGCAATGGGTGCTAGCCAGTTTGCCATCGCAGAAACGTCCTCTTCCATGCGCGGGCAGATCTTAAGCCCAACCGGTAATGCAGCTCCAAATACCCGTATCATTATTGAGCATATCCCATCCGGTACCCGTACAGAAACCGTCACCAACGCCTCGGGTAACTTTGTTGCCTCTGGTTTGCGTGTTGGAGGTCCTTACCGTGTGATCATCGATTCTGATGTACACCGTGATGTGGAGTTGAATAATATTTTCCTATCGCTGGGTGACCCCTATCGTTTGAATCAACAACTGGAGGCTTCGGATGTTGAGCGTATTGCGGTTACTGGAACACGTATTAACCAAGGTATGTTCCAGTCAGGATCTTCAAGCACTTGGGGTGAGCGAGACATTCAAACCATGCCAACCTTCGATCGAGATCTACGTGATATTGTTCGGTTGAATCCTTTAGCGACTGATCTGGGTGATGCAAACCGTTCGTTATCAGTTGCTGGTCAAAACCCTCGTTACAACAGTATCACTGTCGATGGCATTGGGCAGAATGATGATTTTGGTTTGAACAACAGCGGTTATCCAACCAATAGGTCACCAATTTCAATTGATGCTATTGAGCAGGTATCGATCCAAGCAATTCCATTTAATGCGCGCTATTCTGGTTTTGCAGGCGCGCGCGTTAATGCGGTCACCCGTTCTGGAACCAATGATTTCTTTGGTTCCGTTTTTTATGAATATGCCAGTGATGGTTTGGCTGGAAATCCACCAGTTAGTAAGTACAACCCCACTGGAAACAAGCCAGCGTTAGATTTTAAAGAAGAGTCTTATGGCTTTAGTTTAGGTGGACCAATTCTGCGCGATCATCTATTTTTCTTTGTTAACTATGAGCGTTATGAAGAGCCTACATCCATCGCTCAAGGGCCTCTTGGCTCGTCTGCCGCTGAGCAAAAAAACATTGATCCTAGGGTAATCGAGTCAATCCAACGTATAGCGCGAGATGTTTATGGTGTTGACCCGGGCGATTGGAATGTTCGTCCTGAACAAAGTGATGAAAAGCTGCTAGTAAAGCTGGACTGGAATATAAGTCAAGATCAACGTTTAGCGTTTACTTATCAGCGAGCACAGGATGTAAACACAAATGGTGCCACTACCGGTGGCAACAACTTAAACCTTAGTTCATCTTGGTACAGCCGTGAGCAAACTTTGGATAGCTTTGCCGCTCAACTTTACTCAAATTGGACATCAGAGTTTAGCACAGAAATTAAAGCATCCTATAAGAGCGTAGAAACACTGCAGGACCCGCTTTTGGGCCGTAATTATGGTGCTGTTAATGTGACTGTTACTCCTGCAGAAAACTTTGATAATGGGCGTACTCAGATAAACTTAGGTCCAGATCGCTCGCGTCATGCAAACTATTTAGATAACTCTACTTTAGAATTGCAATTCCATGGTGAATATTTACTGAATGAACACCAAATCCAATTCGGTGCAGAGTACTCAAAAATTAGTGTTTTTAATGAGTTTGTGCAGAACTCCCTGGGTGTCTTCGCATTCAATAGCCTAGCTGACTTTGAATCTCGCCTGGCAAACCGCATTCAATATCAAAATGCGATTAGCAATGTTGCTGCGGATGGCGCCGCAGACTTCAGCTATGGCAACATCGCTTTTTATGTGCAAGATACTTGGGATATTAATTGGGATCTTTCATTAAGCTTTGGATTACGTTATGAGCGTCAGTTGTCCAGTGCTGAACCAACCTTTAACCAAAATTTCTTTGATCGCTATGGTTTTGCGAACACAAATAACATGGATGGTTTGGATCTTTGGTTGCCTCGCATCAGCTTCAATTATACTTTAACAGATGATATTACCTTACGCGGTGGGCTTGGGCGTTTCTCTGGTGGCCGCCCGAATGTTTGGATTTCAAATGCTTATACCAATGATGGTGTAACGATTGTAAGTGCGCCGGATTTACGTAATGTGGCAAACACCGATATAACCCAAGTACCTCAAGAAATGAGAGATGCACTTGCTTCCGGTGATGGTAATACAACTCCAATCGATCCAAATTTCAAGATGCCAGTGGATACACGCTATAGCTTGGCAGTTGACTACAACAACCTGGATCTGGGATTTCTGGGGGCCAATTGGTTTGCTTCTGCTGAAGTGATTTATACAGACAATGATCGCGAGGTTGCTTGGGTTGACTTATCCAAAGCCCCTTTATTGGATGAAAATGGGCAGCAAATAACAACTTTGGGTGGTCGACCACTGTATGTTAACTGGGATCCTTTAGCTGGCGACCGGCCGAATACTATTGGCGGCTTCAATACTGAGCGTTATGACATTATGCTCACTAATGTCTCGGGTGGTCGTGGAATTGTCTCCACCTTCAGTCTGTCTAATAGTTGGGATAATGGTTTAGATTTCCGTGTTTCTTATACAAACCAAGATGTGACCAACGTAACTGCTGGCGGGTCTTCAACTGCACACTCCAACTACAACTTCCAGACTGCTATTGATAAGCAAAACCCTGGAACTGGCGTTGCATCCTATCAGGTAGCGCATCGTTTTATGATCGCTCTAAATTACAGAACTGAGTTCTTCCAAGGTTATGCGTCGACATTTAGTCTGTTTTGGGATCGCTTCTCTGGACGCCCCTACAGTTGGGCACTGGATACAGAAGTTGGTTCAAGCGATGGTGTAAGAGCTTTTGGTGATGGTTCCAGCCAAGGGTTGTGGCGCTCCGTCAACTATTTACCATATATTCCAACAGGCCCAAATGATCCCAATATTGCCGGTTATGCTGATGGTTTCAGTTACGAGCAACTTGCTGAGCACATTCGTGCTGCTGGTTTAGAGAAGTATGCTGGTGGCTACGCGCCTCGGAATGCTAAGCGTGGACCTTGGAATACCAACCTTGATTTCCGCTTTGAGCAAGAGATCCCAGGCTTTGTCTCGGGGCATAAAGGGTCCTTTTACGTTGATATTAAAAACGTATTGGCTATCTTTACAGAAAATCAAAGACATACCGTAAGTTTCGCTGATACAGGGTTAAGGTTTGCTGGTGTAGACGTAGATCCTGATACTGGTGGCTATATCTATAGCGCACCAAGGTTTGCATTTGATGCGTCTCCACGTTTTGCAACTCAGTACAATGAGCGCGCCTCAACTTGGTCTGCTAAAGTTGGTGTTCGTTACCGCTTCTAATAAAGCTTTATCCTGATAAAACCGGCCTTTGGGCCGGTTTTTTATTTCTATATCGGTCTTTTTTAGCGATAATTGTTCTTTGTGTGTATTGGAAAGTGACAACAACGTGGCTAAGAACACTATTATCGCCATAGCCGGCGCTTCTGCCTCAGGTAAAAGTTTATTTGCATCAACAGTTTATCAGGAGTTGGTAGAGGAGCTGGGCGGTGAGCGCATTGCCATTTTGGCGGAAGATGCTTATTACCGCGACCAAAGTCATTTGTCGTTTGAACAGCGTACTCTGACCAACTATGACCATCCATCGGCGTTTGAGCATAAATTGCTGGGACAGCATTTGCAGGAACTGCGCGCGGGTAAAGCCATTGCTATGCCGCAGTACTGCTACAAAACCCATACCCGTTTGCCAGACACCATTCAGGTGCAACCGGCGAAAGTCATTCTGGTCGAGGGGATCTTGCTGCTGAGTGATCCGCTACTGCGTGACGAATTTGATATCAGTGTCTTTATGGATACGCCGCTCGATATTTGTTTATTGCGCCGTATTCGTCGTGATTTGGAAGATAGAGGCCGCAGTCTGCAATCGGTGGTCGAACAATACGAAGATACCGTACGGCCGGCCTTTTTTGATTTTATTGCGCCCTCAAAGCAGTTTGCCGATCTGGTGGTGACCCGGGGTGGTAAAAATCAGATTGCTATCGACATTATAAAAACAAAAATTCGCCAGTTACTGGCGGAATAATTACAAGGACCAGGGGAATGATGGGATTAGTTGGTATAGCGGTGCTGTTGCTGGTGGCCTGGCTGGCATCGAATAACAAAAAACACATTAACTGGCGCACCGTAGGTGGTGCTTTTGCAATCCAAGTCGCGATTGGTGCCTTTGTATTGTACATTCCTTTCGGTCAGGATGTGTTGTACAGCATCTCACAGGTGGTGGCCAATGTGATTGGTTATGCCAATGCCGGCATAGAATTCTTATTTGGTGATTTAGGACGTTTTTCACAAGGCTTTATTTTTGCCATCCATGTGCTCACCATCATTATTTTCTTTTCATCCCTGATAGCGGTGCTCTATCACATTGGCATTATGACCTGGGTGATCCGGCTGATTGGTGGTGGCTTGCAAAAGCTGCTAGGTACCAGCCGGCCAGAATCGATGTCGGCAGCAGCCAATATTTTTGTCGGTCAGACGGAAGCCCCTCTGATCGTCCGGCCCTTTGTGCCAACCATGACCCGCTCGGAGCTCTTTGCCGTGATGGTGGGGGGGCTGGCTTCAGTAGCTGGTTCTGTTTTAGCAGGATATGCCGGACTGGGTGTGGAATTAAAATACCTGATCGCCGCCAGCTTTATGGCAGCACCTGGTGGTTTTTTGATGGCGAAAATGATATTGCCGGAAACCGAACAGCCAAAAAATGAACTGACCGAAATTACTCAGGAAAAACCGCATACCAATGTGATTGATGCTGCGGCCGCGGGTGCTTCCAGCGGTATGCAGTTAGCGCTGAATGTTGGCGCCATGCTGCTGGCCTTTATTGGTTTGATTGCACTCATTAATGGCATGGTCGGTGGCATTGGCGGTTGGTTTGGTATCGATAATCTGACACTGCAATTGATCTTCGGTTATGTGTTCCAACCACTGGCTTTTATCTTAGGGGTATCCTGGGACGAAGCCCGCATGGCGGGCAGTTTTATTGGCCAGAAATTGGTGATTAATGAGTTTGTCGCTTACCTTGACTATGTTCAGGTGAAAGAGCAATTGAGTGCCCATACCCAGGTGATTGTGACTATTGCCTTGTGTGGTTTTGCTAACTTCTCTTCCATTGCGATCCTATTAGGTGGCTTGGGCGGTATGGCGCCCGGTCGTCGGGCTGATATTGCGGCACTGGGTTTAAAAGCCTTGCTGGCAGCAACATTGGCCAACTTAATGAGCGCTGCCATTGCAGGGTTCTTTTTTTCTTTAGGCTAAAAGGTCTTTTATATGACACAGCAAGTTCCAACGTTAGATATAAGACGGTTTGCCACCGACAAAGATAACTTTGTTGCCGAAATTGGCAAGGCCTACACTGAATTTGGATTTTGTGGCATTAGCGGCCATGGTATTTCAGATGACGTGGTAGCAAATACATACACAGCCATTAAGCAGTTTTTTGCGCTGCCTAATGAGGTGAAAGCCAAGTACCATCTGCCAGGGCAAGGCGGTGCCCGCGGTTATACCGGCTTTGGCGTTGAAAAAGCTAAAGACTCCAATCATCCGGATCTGAAAGAGTTCTGGCATGTCGGTCGGGAGCTGGAAGGCCCTGCACCCCACCCAAGTTTGTATCCCAATGTCTGGCCGTCTGAAGTCGCTGGTTTTAAAGAGGCGACTTACCGGCTATACAGCGAGCTGGAAAAGCTGGGTAACCGGGTATTGGAAGCGCTGGCTTTGTTTTTAGGCCAGCCGCAGCAGTACTTTGCCGATAAAGTGAATTTTGGTAACTCGATCCTGCGGCCG
Organism: Alkalimonas amylolytica; assembly: GCF_900107845.1. Classification (GTDB taxonomy): domain Bacteria; phylum Pseudomonadota; class Gammaproteobacteria; order Enterobacterales; family Alteromonadaceae; genus Alkalimonas; species Alkalimonas amylolytica. The sequence continues at coordinate 3,813 of NZ_FNRM01000006.1, read as the reverse complement.
ATCCATTATCCGCCAATCCAGGACACCAGCACCCAGTCGATCCGGGCTGGTCAGCACGAAGACATCAACCTCATCACCTTATTGGTCGGTTCTAATGAAGCGGGGCTAGAAATTTTGCGCCGGGATGGTAGCTGGCTGCCGGTCACCACCATTGAAGGCACCATCGTGGTCAATATCGGCGATATGTTGCAGCGGTTAACCAACCATGTACTGCCATCCACCACCCACCGGGTGGTGAATCCGGCTGGTATAGCAGCTGGGGAGCCTCGCTACTCGATCCCATTTTTTATGCACCCAAATCCGGATTTTGTCATTGAGACCTTGCCAAGCTGCATCAGCGCGGAGAATCCAAATCGCTACCCTGAGCCCATCAACTCCAACGACTACTTAATGCAGCGTTTGGAAGAGATTGGTTTGTTGAAAAAGAATGGAAAATAACCGCTTTGCACAGCAAATAAGCGAGTGACACAAAAGCCGTTAAAATGTGCCATATTGCAGTTGACAGCTTTTTGGAACTCGCTATACTGTGCGCCATGTTGAGCAGCGATGCCCAACATACCACGCAGATGTGGTGGAATTGGTAGACACGCTAGCTTCAGGTGCTAGTGCTCGAAAGGGCGTGAGAGTTCGAGTCTCTCCATCTGCACCAAATTAACCGGCTTAAAGCCGGTTTTTTTGTTTTAAGATCTACCGTTTTAGCTCTATGCGGCGGATAAAGTCTTCTACCAATAAGTCGTATAGCTTGTTGCCCAAAAACAAATCTTCCACACCATCATCAATATTCGGGTTGTCGTTGACTTCAATGACATAAACCCGGTCACCATCCTGCTTAATATCGACACCGTATAGACTGTCACCAATGGGCGCGCAGGCGCGGATGGCGGCATCCAACACATGAGCAGGCACCTCATTGACGGCACAGGTGCTAAAAGCACCACTTTGTGTTTTGCCGCTGCCATGCTTGTAGATTTGCCAGTGATTGCGCGCCATAAAGTATTTGCAGGCAAAAAGCGCTTGACCATTTAAAACGCCAATACGCCAATCAAACTCAGTAAAGGTATAACGCTGGGCCAGAATGATGGCGCTTTGCTCAAACAGCTCCGTCATTTTTTGCCGCAATTCGGTCATGGTTTTTACTTTTACTACGCCGCGGGAAAAACTGCCATCCGGGATCTTCAACACCATGGGTAACCCAAGTAAATCAGCAGCCCGCTCCAGATTATCTGCATCGTATTTAAACAGCATTAAGCCATCCGGCACCGGTACCTGGTGCTGTTCAAACAGTGTTTGCAGGTAAATTTTATTGCTGCAGCGTAAAATGGAGTTCGGATCATCTATCACCGCCAGTCCTTCTCGCTCCGCCTTCAAGGCCATCTTAAAAGTGTGGTGATTCACTGCTGTGGTTTCGCGAATAAAAAGACCATCAAATTCAGCTAACCGTTGATGATCACGTGCACCAATGATCTCGGTATCCATGGCCGCCTTTTTGGCGGCTTTGCAAAACAACTCAATGGAGCGGGGGGTGCAAGGTGGAAATTGCTCTTTTGGATCCATTAAAACGGCCAGATCGTATTTAAATTGCCGCTTATTAGGTTCCAGTCGCCAGATTTTATGACTAAAGCGCTCCAGTGCTTCGGCAAACTGTGTTTGTTGTGACTCCGTTAGCTTGTGCAAACTCCCTATGCGGATGGTTTTGACTTGCCACTGCTGCTTTTTAATCAAATCAACGTGTAAGATAGGTACCGAAAAAGCTTCAAACAGATAATCGGCTACTTTTTTCAGCGAACGCTCATTGGTTTCACCAAAGTAAAGCTGAAACGTAAGTTGGCTTTCAGGGTTGTCTGCCAAAGCTTTATTTAGCTGTTTCGTCAGTGCCACCGGTATATCATCAATCACATCCGCAATTTCGTCCCGATTAAATTTATTAAATACCTTAATGGAAGGGATAGCGTGATGGTTGCGGGCTTCGGCCAGCAAGGAGCAATAGTAACCGGAGCCCAGGTACTGCGATTGCCGACACAGGTTAATTAAGCGCACGCGTTGGCGGGATTTGCCTTGCCACTTTAGGTAATCGGCCAGAGTCATGACGCCATCATATTGAAAGAAAGGTCCCCAATCTTGTAGCTTATCTACTACGATTAATAACTTAGACATATCCTGTTCCGAGAAAATGCATTTCTTGTATTGTAGACACTAGTGCAGATTGCTGCCCAATGAAATCATTTACTCGTCATCAGCAAAAAAATTGTCTTGCCTGTTGGCTGAAAACAACGTGCAATGCCGGGCCATGACATAACAGAAAAGGTGCCTATGGAAAGCAAAGATCTCTGTATCCGCGATGCTGTGTTGCAGGATCTGGCTGGTCTGGTGCAGCTCGAGCAAGCCTGCTTTGATGCTGATCGCTTAAGTCGTCGTAGCTTTCGGCACTTTATCCTCGATAAACGCAGTGATTTGCAAGTGTTGGAAAAAAATAACCGTCTGGTAGGCTATTTCCTGGTGTTGTATCGACGGGGCATTAGCTTGGCCCGGTTGTACTCTCTTGCGGTATTGCCAACAGAGCGCAAACAAGGCTTTGCACAGCTGTTGTTAGCGCATGCAGAACTGTCAGCCCGGCAGCGGCGTTGTGTATTTTTACGACTGGAGGTTAGGCCCGATAATGACGGTGCTATTGCCTTGTACCGGCGTCAGGGCTATCAGGAGTTTGCTATTCGGCATGATTTTTATGAAGATCACTCGGACGCGCTCTGCATGCAAAAGCGCGTGTACAGCTATCAGCAGCAAGACACGGATAAAGGCATTCAATTTATTCAGCAAACAACACCTTTCACCTGCGGCCCTGCTGCTTTACTGATGGCGATGAATTACTTCGAGCCGAATACCTACGATCCCTACGCACAGGAGTTAGAAATCTGGCGCGAAGCCACCACCATCTTTATGACCTCGGGGCATGGCGGTTGCGGACCAAGGGGACTAGCACTGGCTGCCTGGCAGCGTGGTTTTGACGTTGAAGTCATGCTAAATCAAGCTGGGCCACTGTTTGTCGACTCGGTACGCAATCCACAAAAGAAGCAAATGCTGGAGCGGGTCCACCAGATTGAGCAGCAAAAATGCACTCAGGCCAATATTCCGGTGCATATTACTGAGTTCACCCTCAATGATGTGCTGGAGAAACTAAACCAAGGATTTTTGGTGTTGCTGCTGATCAGTACCTGGCAGTTTGATCGTAGCAAAGCGCCGCACTGGGTATTGCTCTGTGATGTCGATAGCGATTTTGTCTATTTAAACGATCCCGATGTCGATACCGCGGCTGGACAAAATGCTGCAGACTATCAATACATCCCGGTGAATCGAAACATTCTGGCGAAGGCATTTTTGTATGGCAAGCAGCGCTTAAAAGCAGCCGTTGCCGTTAAAAAAGACAAAACGTCGTCTTTTTAGGCAAAAAAGCGTAAAACGACAAATAAGGCTTGCAGTCACAACAGGGCTCCCTATAATGCCGACCCAAGCCAGCAGGGCCCGGTTAGCACGCGAGATGGTGCAGATAACAGAGCCTTGCAGCGGGATGGAAAAGTGCCGAAAAAGTTGATTATCAGCCTTGACAGCGCGTTTTAAATCCCTAAAATGGCGCCCTCGCTTGCAGATGGCAGTAAAGCCCTCAAAAAGCGATGTGAAGTGAAGTGGTTTGCTGAAATATTTTCGAAACCGGCTTGACTTGCTACTAGGACGATGTAAAATGCGCGTCCTGCTTCGGAATGAAGCACTGCTCTTTAACAATTCGCAATCAATTATCTGTGTGGGTACTTGTGTTGATAC
>NZ_FNRM01000016.1 GCF_900107845.1 Alkalimonas amylolytica | reverse complement strand
ATGGCGGCGGCTTCAACATCCTGGATTAACTCAGGGTTACTCAGTTGCAGAATAATGCTGTCTTGGGTGACCAAAGCGCCGGGTCTGAGCAGCACTTGCTGCACGGTAGCCGGGGTGAGCGCGGTCAGCAGGGTTTGCCTGTCGGAGCGCAGCACGCCGTAGGCATCGACACTGACCTGCAGATCGCCACGTTGCACCTCTGCCAGCAACACCCTGGAGCGGTCTATTTTATGCGCATGCTGTGGTGTGGCCAGCAAGACGCCTGCCAGGGAGGCCACCGCGACCAGGGCAAGGGCCAGTCCCGGCTTTTTCCAGCGCTTTGTTGCTTTGGGTTTCAGTACATCCATCGGCGTTTTCTGCGATTGTAAACTATAGGATGCATGGACTACTGCAAAGAGCGAGCCAGAATTAAGTTGTTGATTTTGGTTAATTAAGATTACATGTCTGGTCGGGTAGAGCGTAAGCCGTCCGATTCCGGACGCTTTATTCCGAAACCGGACGGGATCCATCCAGCAGGATCCGGGCGCAGCAGCCGCGCCGGCCATCGGTACGATTCTGCAGCGTCAGTTCACCACCCAGCTGTTTGATGATGTGTTGGCACAGGGCCAGGCCAATGCCTTGGCCCTGAGGTTTGGTGCTGTAAAAAGGCACAAAGATATCCCGAGCATTGTTTAAACCATGCCCTTGATCCAGCACATGAATTTCGGTGATGCTGCTGCGCTCTGGTTGGTCGTTACTTCCTTGCTGAAAATGCAGTTCAATAGTTCCGGGGGGGCTGCCGGCCTCTTTTGCATTTTTGATCAGGTTAATCAGCACTTGCTGCAGCAGCATGGCATCGGTGTTAAAGCTGAAGTCCTCTGCTGAACCCTGTATCGCTTGCTGCTCAAACAGCAGTTTTAGCGCCGCTTGCACCTGTTGCACCCGGACGGCTTGGCGCTGCACACTAAGCGGTTTACTCAGTTCACTGTAACGGCTGACAAAGTCCTGCAAATGACGGCTGCGCTCACCAATCAGGGCTAAAGCGTCTTGCTCACGACCTGCGGGCAGCTTGCTTTTCAGATGTTCAGACAGCGCCAGCACCGGCGTTAGCGAATTACGGATCTCATGGCTCAGCACCCGGATTAATTGTTGCCAGGCTTGCAGTTCATTTTCACTCAGGGCCGCCTGAATATTGATAAACACCAGTAATTGATGGCGTTGACCTTGCTCAAGAAAGCGGCTGTGGCGAATTTGCCAGTCTTTGTTGCGTTTGGGATCGCGAAAGTGCCAGTACGGTGTTGCGTTAAGGCCCAGTTTGCTGGCGGAGGTATGGCGTAGGCTTTGCCAGGGCTGGCCAAAGAGAGTGATGAAATCGTTGTTGGCATAACTCAATTGCTGTTTATGGTCGAATACCAGAATCGGCGTGTTCAGCTGATCGATCAGCCGGTACAGCAAAAACTGCTGTTCATCAAAAAAACTTTTGCGTTGTTGCAGTTGCTCGCTAAGTTGAAACAGCTGATGTTGGAAGGTGGCGGCAATGCCGGCGCGGTAGGCGGCTTTGGCTTGCAAACTGTAATCCTGATTGTGCAAGGCTTCTAATTGCACACTGGCCCGGTTAAAAGCAGACAGCATGTGCGCACGGCTTTGCCATTGCCAGTGGTTTAGCCTCAGCGCTAGCGGCCAAAGCAACAGCCAAAGCCACCAGATGGGCCAGATATAGCTAAGCAATGCTGCCAGGCTCAGCAGGCAGGCGGCAGATAGCAGGCACTGCCAGCATGAACTGGCTTCCAGCGAATGTCTGCTCTGCCTAGTCGATAAAGCCATACTTTTCCAACCGGCGGTACAATGAGGACTTGGTAATGCCGAGCAACTCGGCACTTTTTTGTTTGTTGCCCTGACAATGGCTAAGAGCCTGCTGGATCAACCGGCGCTCTGCCTGCTCCAGCGTCAGCATCGGCAAGGCTGCGGCGTCCTTGCTGCCAGGCGGTACGCTGTGCTGGCGTGGCAGAGCCAACTCATCGGCGTGGATGCTGGCACTTTGGCTCAAGAGCACCGCCCGCTCAATCAGGTGGCTTAATTCTCGGATATTGCCTGGCCAGGGGTACTGTAGCAGCCTTTTTTCCGCCTCTTTTTGCAATGCCAAACCGGTTTTGTGGTAGCGCATGCCGTGCTTGTGCAGGAAAAAACGGCACAGCGGCAGGATGTCTTCTGGCCGTTCACGCAGCGCCGGTACTCGAAACTCCAGCGTATTTAACCGGTAATACAAATCTTGCCGAAACAGGCCATCACCCATTAACTGGGCAAAGTCGCCATTGCTGGCACTGATCAGGCGCACATCGCTGTGCTCGGTGGTGCTGGAGCCAAGCACCTCATAGTGGCCTGATTCCAACACCCGCAGTAACTTGGCTTGTTGGCTCAAGGGCAGGTTAGCGACTTCATCCAAAAACAGCGAACCACCTTTGGCGAGCGCAAAGCGGCCGATGCGGTGTTCTTTGGCATCGGTGAAGGCGCCTTTTTTATGGCCGAACATCTCGCTTTCAAACAGGCTTTCGGCAATAGCCCCCATATTCATACTAATCAGCGGCGCCTTTGCTCGTTTCGAATGGCGGTGAATAAACTGGGCCAGCTGGCTTTTGCCGGTGCCATTTTCGCCGGTGAGCAAGACGTTGGCATCGCTTTGTGCCACGGCTTTTAATTGCTCGGTCAGCCGCTGCATCTGCGGGCTTTGCCAGATCAGCTCCTCGTCGCTGTGATTGAGTGCTTCGTTTAATTGTTGATTCTGATGCTGCAGTGCGGTCAGTTTTAATTGCTGTTGGATCACCTGCAGAAGGCGTTGGTTGTGCCAGGGTTTTTCAATAAAATCGGCTGCGCCCAATTGCATCGCCTCTACCACCAAAGCCGTGTTCGACCAAGCGGTCATGGCAATCAGCGGAATGCTGCTGCCTTGCTGTTTTAGCCAGCGTAAAAAGCGTAGTCCTTCTTCACCTGAAGTGGTGTCCAAGCTAAAATTCATATCCAGCAGGATCAGATCGGCGCTTTGTTGTTGCAAAAAAGCGATTGCCTGCAGTGGGTCTTCTTGTTCAATCAACTGAAAACCGGCATCTTCAAGCACCATACGTGCCGAAAAACGTACATCCTTATTGTCTTCAACCACCAGAATGGTTGCCTGCATGGTTTTGTCCTGTTGTTTAAAAAGTAAAAAAGTAAAAAAGTTATAAAGCTAAAAACCGTCTTACAATAAACGCAAAGTGGCATGATCGCCAACTGGTTTTGCTGGTACGACAACCGGCAGCGGTTTAGGCAGGATTGGAGAAAGCGCTGACAGCGGCTCTTATTTATGAGTAGAATAGACTTACCGCAACCAACGACGGCGTTACTGTGTCTTATTGCTATCTATTTTCGGCCTCTGATTGGCCATCGCATGACGTATCCGACTTTAGCTCTGAACATCAGTCTGCGCTGCTGCAGTGGCAGGACGGTCAACTTCGATTGCAAACGGCAACGCCTGTTGCTGAATGGTCTGCCAGGTCGCTACAACCGATGTTAAGCGACTTTGTGGCTAAAGCCAGCTTGCGTATCTTTGGTACTTCTTTAACCCTTAAGCTATTGCAGTCACTGTTTGCTGACTGTGTCCCCTTGCAGCAGCAGGTGCTGGCACTTCGCTTGTATCAGCCGCATGCTGAATTAGCGCCGGCTACTTTGTTACAATTGCCAAACGAGCTGGCACCGCACTTTCAGTTGGAGGTGCGGCAATGGGCACAAGCCAATGATTGTGAGGTGGTGTATCTGGAGCAGGCGCCCAGCCTGAGTGAGCCCGGCTTGCTGCTGATGGACATGGACTCGACCGCTATTGAAATTGAATGCATCGATGAAATTGCCCGCAAAGCGGGTGTTGGCGATGAAGTTGCTAAGGTGACTGCCCGCGCCATGCGTGGCGAGCTGGATTTCGCTGCCAGCTTGCGTGAGCGGGTTGCTGCGCTTAAAGGTGCCGATGCTGCTATTTTAGCTGAGGTCTTGGCCGAGCTGCCTCTGATGCCCGGGTTGACTGCGTTGGTGCAACAGCTTAAACGTTACAACTGGCATGTGGCCATTGCCTCTGGTGGCTTTACCTACTTTACCGAAGCTCTGCAACAGCAGCTTGGCCTATCCGCAACCTTTGCCAACCAGTTGGCGATAGAGAATGGCAAGTTAACCGGCACTGTACTTGGTGCTATTGTGGATGCTGAGACCAAGGCGGCGGCTCTTACTCAGCTGGCCAGTCAGTATCACTTACCTAAAGAGCAAACCGTGGCCATTGGCGATGGTGCCAACGATTTGCCGATGCTGGCAGTGGCGGGCCTTGGCGTGGCGTTCCATGCCAAGCCACTGGTGCAGGCCAAAGCTAAAGCAGCTATCCGCGGTGGTTCTTTGCTGCAGTTGTTGTACTTATTGGATTAACTGGTCGGATGAAGCATCAGCAGCATTCGTACTATTTACCAGTGCAGCAATACCAGCTGCATATTCGCCGTTTATTACCACTGCATCAGCCAAATGGTGTAGTGTTAATGCTGCACGGTGCCATTGAGAATGGCCGGATTTTCTACAGCTCTTCCGGCAAAGGCCTGGGGGGGTATTTGGCTGATCAGGGGTTTGCGGTGTATTGCGCCGATTTTGCTGGTCGGGGCCGTTCGTTACCGCATAGCTCCAGCGGCTTTAATCACAGTCAGCAACAGCTGATTTGTCAGGACATTCCTGCTTTAATTCAGCACCTTCAGCAAGCACACCACCAAAAAGTGCATCTGATTGCGCACTCCTGGGGCGGTGTGTTGGCTGCGGCCAGTTTGTGCCGCCATCCGGAGCTGTTGCCTTTGGTCGAGTCCAAAGTCTGCTTTGGCAGTAAACGTCGTATTCGGGCGCAAAGTCTGGAGAAACGCTTCAAGGTTGATTTTATCTGGAACCGGCTTGGTCCTTGGTTAGCGGCTAAGCATGGCTATTTTCCCGCAAAGCGTTTACGGCTCGGGGCTGATGATGAACCAAAACAGTTTTTGCAGGATTGTATCGCCTGGATTGAGCAAGATGCGTTTGTCGATTGCAGTGATGGTTTTGATTATGCTGCTGCCGCAAAGCAGATAACATGGCCGCATTTATGGCACTTTGTGGCGGAAAAAGATCGGGTGTTAGGACATCCGGATGATGTGCAGGCCTTTATGGCAGAAACCTCCCAGCAGCAAGCAAGGTACACCCATTTGGGTAAAGCAAATGGTGCTTTGGTGGATTACGACCACATTAGCATGCTGACTCACCCATTGGCGGTCGAGGATCACTTCCCTAAGCTGGCAGAATGGTTGCGCACCCTTAGCCGCGGTTAAGTAAGCTATGGCGTAGAGCACTTTGTTGCTGGCGCTGTGCTGTCGTGATATCCAGCCGAAGTAGCAACTCGTCAGTTATATCCATCAGCTCGCCGACGCCTACCACGCTCCAAAGCTCCTCTTCCAATAGCTTGGCTTTATGAATGGCGTACTGGCTGATATAACTGAGCTCCTGAGCAATAAAATCACTGTCTGGCCGGCCAGTGCGTGATAGCCAAATACGGTAACAAAAAACAGCGGCTCGGTCGTTGATGAGTTGCTCGATAAAGCCTTTCTTTTCAGGTTCGCTCTTGTACTCATAATCGTAGTGACAACTAAGCACAGGCTCACCCTGCTGCTGGGGCTGAACTTTCAGGTACAGTTCGTAACATTGCGGCGGATCCTGACGCTTCATCTGCTTCAATTGACTGGCAAAGGTTAAATTGACGGCACTGTGTTTAATCAATGGTTCAATATTCAGATGTTCCTGACTGGCAGGCAGTTGTGCTAAGAGTTGATGCAAACTGGTCGGCTGGCCGCCTTGCGCCACTGCTTTCATTTCGTAGCGAATCCCTTTACGGTGCAAATAAAATGGAAAGCTATCCAGAGCCTTGATGAACATATTGCGTAATGCTGGCGCCAGCCCGGGGTGTTTCACTTGCTCTTCGGCCACCGTCAATTTGCTGCGATTATTTTGGATCAGCAACTGGAAAAATGCTTTGCCCTGATGCTCTTCATCATTCTCCAACACTTTCAGATTCATGATGGTGCCACTTTTACTAACGGCCATTACCTCGTAAGCGAGCTGACTGAGCTGGTACTTGTTGCTGATTTTTTGCAAGTCGGGCAGGTTCAGGCGGATGATATCGCCGCGCTTGATCTGGGCGGGTAACTGCATCTCAACTTGCATGCCATTGGGCGAAAAATCCCGGCTAAATGCCGCGGGTAGTGCTTCTTCACGGGCGTTGTATAGTTGCACCGTGGTTTTATACAAATAACGGTCTTCCGAGCGTAAGTTCACATACTTGACTGGGATGGCTTCACAAAACGGCAGTTGGTTTAACTTGGCATGGGCGAACTGGTTCAGAGACCGCACGGCACTTTTATCATAACTGAGCTGTTGGTACCAGGAGGTGCTGAGGTCGGTACTGATATCGGTGAGGTTGACAATAAAACGCAGTGGTTTTAAATAGGCATCCAACAAATGAGTGTTCTTTGGCTTTGCTGCTGTAGCTGCATCGCCAGGCACCTGAAAGTGCAACTGGCTGTACTCGGCCGATGTGGTTAGAAAGCTGAGCTGAAACACTTTCCAGCTTTTTTTGCTGGCGCCAAAACCAAGGAATAGGGCGTTCAGTCCTCGCTCAGAAGCAAGCTCTGCCTGAGTCGCACTGTAAAAGTACAGTTTACCTTTGGCTGCATGGGTAAAGCAAAACAACAGCGTCTGTCGTTGGCCTTCGGGTAATTGCAGCAACTGCTTAAGCCGTTTAGCGCTAAGGATCTGCGGCAAGACTGAGCGTTGCAACTCATCCTGAAAGTAATGAAAACTGGCTCGGTTGTTCTCGGTGGTTAACGCGCATTGCGGATGTGATTTGCCTTGCTGCACGGCAATAAATACCGGCAAGCTGCTGGTCCTTGGCACATAAAATTGCTCATAGCCTTTCACAATGACGGCATCGAGGGCATTATCCAGGTTGAGTTTGTAACGGCGTTTATTGCCGCGAATAAAGCGGTCAATAAAGTTAGTGAATTCCAGCTCCTGCTCATTGCTCTGTTCCAACCGCTTCAGCCGCAATTGCTGGGTTTTCTGATCGAGTGGGCTGACTTCGACAATCTGATAGCGAATAGGGTTGTTGCGATCCAGTGTGTATTCTTGCTCTAGCTCACGGAAAAAGACCCCAATCTCGCTGTTCTCGACCAGTTTAATCTGACGGGCCAGTTTGAGTTTGCAGCCCTGCACTGAGATATCGGTGGTCTGGGCGCTGTATTTTTTGCCATTGTCCAGCACAATCTCAACCGTGATGCTGTAGTTCATCCGCTCTTCACTGCGGTTGATGTAGCTGCCAAATTGCACCAGTCGGGCTTGATGCTTCACCATCATATCTTCAGCTTGCTCTGGTTCGGCCTGCTGGTTGTTATTTAGCGCTTGGCGGATCCTGGCCTCGGTTTCCTTTCGGTGCATCACCCGAAAATTATTGTCGGTGTTCATCACATCTTCGTACACACCGAGTGTAAAGCGACCATAGTCGTTGATGCCTTGCTCAAACACTTCGATCGCCTGATCATCCATGTAGTGGGTTTTGCCCTGATACTCGTAGGGGCGAACATCACCATCAACATGGCCGCGCAAGTCGATAAAAAAATCACAGGGCTGGGATAGCCGCTTCAGTTCCATTTTCAGCAGAAATTGCTTGGATTTTGGCAGATCACTGGTCAGCACAGCAAACATCTGATCGAAATCAGAAGTCTGTACTGAGCTTTTCAGGCGCTCTATGATGCTAAGATGTTCTTGCAAATCCGGGGCTGTCATAATCTCACAGAATTCAGCGTCAACATGTTGTGCAACTGCCGGTATAATGACAGTACGCTACGTGGTTGCGACATTAAATGCAATATCCATACCCGTTGAGGAATTAAATGGCAAAAAATAAAACGGCTTACGTCTGCAACGACTGTGGTGCCGACTTTATGCGCTGGCAGGGACAGTGCAGCGAATGTGGTGCCTGGAACACCATCACCGAGGTTCGACTGGGTGCAGCGAAAGACAAAAGCAGCCGCTTTGGTGGTTATGCCGGTGCTACTGCTGCCAAGGTGTTGCGACTGGATGAGGTGGATCTCCAGGATGTACCACGTTTTAGCTCGGGGTTTACCGAGCTGGACCGGGTGCTGGGTGGTGGCATAGTGCCGGGGTCGGCGGTTTTGATAGGCGGCAGCCCCGGCGCAGGCAAAAGTACCTTGTTGCTGCAAATGATGTGTGGCTTGGCCGAGCAGGGTAATGCGCTCTACGTCACGGGCGAGGAATCATTGCAACAGGTCGCCTTGCGCGCCAACCGGCTGGGCCTGCCAACCGGCAAACTGCGGATGCTAGCGGAAACCAATGTGGAAACCATTTGCCACCTGGCCCAGCAAGAAAAGCCACGGCTGATGGTGATTGACTCTATTCAGGTGATGCAGATGGCCGAAATCCAGTCGGCGCCAGGCAGTGTGTCGCAGGTGCGGGAAAGTGCCGCTTACCTGACTCGTTTTGCCAAGCAGCACAACATAGCGGTCATTATGGTGGGGCATGTCACCAAAGACGGCAGCCTGGCTGGCCCGAAAGTGCTGGAACATTGCATCGATTGCTCCATTTTATTGGATGGGGATGCCGACAGTCGTTACCGTACTTTACGTGGTAATAAGAATCGCTTTGGTGCCGTCAACGAACTGGGTGTCTTTGCCATGACCGGCCAGGGCATGAAAGAAGTGAAAAATCCGTCGGCCATTTTTTTAAGTCGCAGCGAGGATGTGCAATCCGGCAGCATAGTGATGGTGTTGTGGGAAGGTACCCGGCCCTTGTTGGTAGAGATACAGGGGTTGGTTGATCATTCACCGCTCAATAACCCTAGGCGGGTGACTGTCGGCATGGAGCAAAACCGCATTGCTATGCTGTTGGCGGTCATGCACCGTCATGCCGGTTTGCAAATGGCCGATCAGGACGTATTTGTCAATGTGGTCGGCGGCATCCGGGTGCAGGAAACCAGTGCCGATTTAGCTACCTTGCTGGCGCTGGTCTCCAGTTTTCGCAACAAACCTTTGCCGCCTGATCTGGTGGTGTTTGGTGAAGTCGGTTTATCTGGTGAAATTCGTCCAGTTCCCAGCGGGCAAGAGCGACTGCGTGAAGCGGCCAAGCATGGTTTTAAACGGGCGATTGTGCCCAAAGCCAACTGCCCAAAAGAACCCATTGAGGGCATGCAGGTGACAGGCATAGGTCGTTTATCGGAAGCGCTGGATGCTTTGGATTGACGGATATAAAAATACCGCCAGTAGGCGGTATTTTTAGAGACACCGGGTGAAATAGGGCTCAGGATCTTGAGGAAATCCGTGTTCTGTTGTTCGGGAAGTTGAGTTTCAGCACTTCGTAGGCATCATCCCGCAGCTTCTCCAAACCCAGCTTATCGTAACCTTGCACCATCAGCTCCAGTGCTTGCTCTACCTGTGGTGATTCGCGGAAAAACTCCACAATGTACTTACCACGGTTAGCGGCAGCCAAATAAGCACCACGACGCATGTAGTAATCGGCCACCAACAGTTCATGACGGGCCAGCGTTTCGCGGATATGCTGCATACGAATACGGGCATCGGCACTGTACTTACTGTCCGGGTAACTGGTGATCAGGATGCGGAAGTCATCAAAGGCTTGACGGGTACTGGCCAGATCGCGATCGGCCTGATCAATACCAAAGAACGACTGGAAGGCATTCTCATCGGCTTTTAAATTAGCCAAACCACGCATGTAATAGACATAATCCAGGTCCGGGTGGTTCGGGTTAAGCCGGATAAAGCGATCAATGTTGGCAATCGCCTGCGGCAGGTTGTTTGCCCGGTAATAGGCATAGATGATATCCAGCTGCACCTGACGGGCCATAGGGCCAAACGGATAGCGGTTTTCAACGGCCTGCAGCATCTCAATAGCCCGATTATACAGGCCCGAATCCAGCACGCGCTTGGCTTCAGCATACATCGCCTGGGCATTTTGCGTGACAGAAACAGGTTCTTGTTTACGTTTGCCGGCACAGGCGCTTAGCGTAAGTGCCAGTAAGATCACCCAGAGGATGGTGGAAAACTTGCTATTCATGGTTAAATTCATATCTCCGTCAGCCTTTGGCTGTCCAGTTGGTGGTAAAACCGTTAAAATACGCTCCAAGAGAAACCCGATTCTAACCCAGAGCTTTCGGGAATGCACACAGGATACCTGCTTCCGCTATGACAAAACAGATCAAATTGACAGAAATCGTCCCTGACCATCTTTACGGTAAGCGGTTAGATCAGGTGCTGGCCGAATTGTTCCCCGATTATTCCCGTTCGCGGATAAAAAACTGGATCCAGGCCGGCCAGGTACAGATTGATGGCGTCGTAGAAAGTAAGCCTCGGCATAAGCTGCTGGGCGGTGAGCAACTGGCAGTCGATGCAGAGCTGCAAGAAGAAGTGCAGCATGAGGCGGAAGCCATCGCGCTGACTATCCTGTACGAGGACGACGACATCCTGGTGATCAACAAACCTGCCGGTTTGGTGGTGCACCCGGGCGCAGGCAATCAGGCTGGCACCTTATTGAACGCCTTGCTGCACCATGTGCCGGATATTGTCGAAGTGCCGAGGGCAGGCATTATTCATCGACTGGATAAAGATACCTCCGGGGTGATGGTAGTCGCGAAGACAGTGCCAGCACAGACGGCTTTGGTAGCAGCGATGCAACAGCGCTTGATCACCCGTGAGTACGAAGCCGTTTGCCATGGTACTTTAACCGGTGGAGGTACCGTTGATGCTCCCATAGGTCGCCATGCTACCCAGCGGACTTTGATGGCCATAGACTCAGCGGGCAAGCCAGCAGTGACCCATTACCGGGTGATGGAACGGTTTCGCGCTCATACCCGCTTGCGGCTGCGACTGGAAACCGGCCGTACCCATCAAATCCGGGTGCATATGCAGTCGTTGCATCATCCATTGATTGGTGATCCTGTCTACGGCGGCAGGCCACGACCACCGCGGGCTTGCTCGGAGCAATTTCGTCAGGTGCTGCGCGACTTTAAGCGTCAGGCTCTGCACGCGGCTTTATTGCGGCTGGAGCATCCAATGAGTGGCGAGACCATGGAATGGCAAGCGCCGATTCCGGAGGATATGCGTTTATTGGTCGATACACTGCGGGCGGATACGCAAGAACATGGCATGGACGATGCCTAAGCTGCAACTGATTCAGCCCGATTGGCCAGCTCCTGCTACCGTAAAAGCCATCAGTAGCACCCGGCTGGGTGGGGTATCTACTGGCTGCTACACTGGTTTGAATGTTGGGAGCCATGTGGGCGATCAACCTGCTGCGGTAGCGGCCAACCGTCAGCTCTTAACAGCAGCCGCCGCTATGCCCCAGCCACCGCTGTGGTTGGAACAGGTGCATGGGGTGCAGGTCGCAACATTGCCACGGAAAAGTCAGAAGCCGCTGGTTGCCGATGCTGCCTTTAGCGAGCAAGCAGGACAGGTATGCACAGTGATGACAGCCGATTGTCTACCAGTACTGCTGTGTGATAGCAACGGCACTCAGGTAGCGGCTGTGCATGCTGGCTGGCGTGGGCTAGCGGCTGGTGTGCTGGAGCAAACATTGGCCCACTTTAGCCGTGGTTCCAGCGTACTGGCTTGGTTGGGGCCTGCCATTGGGCCTGCGGTCTTTGAGGTTGGCAGCGAGGTGGTGCAGCAATTTACTACGACAGATCCACAAGCCGCAACGGCTTTTGAGCAGCAAAGCGAACACAAATGGCTGGCCGATTTGTATCAACTGGCCCGGCTGCGTTTGCAGCGCGCCGGGGTGCAGGCGATTTATGGTGGCGGCTATTGCACTTATTCGCAAGCCGAATTGTTCTACTCCTACCGACGCGATGGCCAAACCGGTCGTATGGCCAGCTGCATTTGGCTTCAGCCCTAAGCTTGATCTTAGTCAATTATTTGACACTTGCTGCTTGAAAACTGCTCAGCCTCTCCCAATATAAGCTATAACTTTTGTTACAGTTTTGATTGGAGTTTATGATGCGATTAGATCGTTTGACCAGCAAGTTTCAACAGGCCATCGCCGATGCGCAATCGCTGGCACTTGGCCGCGATCATCAGTTTATTGAGCCGGTGCATTTGATGCATGCGCTGCTGAACCAGGACGGCAGCACAGTGCGCGATCTGTTGAATAAGCTGGGTATTAATTTTAACGAGTTACGGCTAAAAGTCAGCCAGGCCATTGAACGGCTGCCAACAGTAGAGGGCATTGGCGCTGATGTGCAGCTATCTGCTGCCATGGGCACCTTGCTTAATATGTGCGATAAGTTGGCGCAAAAGCGCAAAGATCAGTACATTTCGAGCGAGCTGTTTGTGCTGGCGGCCACCGAGGATAAGGGCGCTTTAGGTCAGATCCTGCGCGAGCAGGGCGTGACCAAAGAGGCACTTGGCAAAGCCATCGATCAGATGCGCGATGGTCAGCAAGTGGATGATCCCAATGCCGAAGATATCCGCCAGGCGCTGAACAAGTACACGATCGATCTAACGGCTCGGGCCGAAGCCGGTAAACTGGATCCAGTCATTGGCCGGGATGAAGAAATCCGCCGCTGCATTCAGGTACTGCAACGCCGTACCAAAAACAACCCGGTACTGATTGGCGAGCCCGGGGTGGGTAAAACCGCCATTGTGGAAGGCCTGGCACTGCGTATTATCAATAAAGAAGTGCCGTCAGGTTTACAGGATAAGCGGGTTTTAGCGCTTGATCTGGGGGCCTTGCTGGCTGGTGCTAAGTACCGCGGTGAATTTGAAGAGCGCTTAAAAGCCGTGCTGAATGAACTGGCAAAAGAAGAAGGCCAGGTCATTTTGTTTATCGATGAAATTCACACCATGGTTGGTGCTGGTAAGGCCGATGGGGCCATGGATGCTGGCAATATGTTAAAACCGGCGCTGGCACGCGGTGAGCTGCACTGTCTTGGCGCCACCACTTTGGATGAGTACCGCAAATACATTGAAAAAGATGCGGCGCTGGAGCGGCGCTTTCAAAAAGTATTGGTGGAAGAGCCGACGGTGGAAGACACTATTGCTATCTTGCGCGGTTTAAAAGAGCGTTATGAGCTGCACCATGCGGTCGAGATTACCGATCCTGCGATAGTTGCAGCTGCGACTTTATCCCATCGCTATGTCAATGACCGGCAGTTGCCAGATAAAGCCATCGACCTGATCGATGAAGCGGCTTCCAGCATCCGTATGCAGATGGATTCCAAACCAGAAGAGATGGATCGGCTGGAGCGGCGCATTATCCAGTTGAAGCTTGAGGACAATGCGCTCAGCAAAGAGGTTGATGACAGCAGCAAAAAACGTCGCGATGTGATTCAGGAACAAATTGCCTTGCTGGAGCAGGAGTATAAAGATCTGGATGAGATCTGGTCTTCGGAAAAAGCGGCTTTGCAAGGCACTCAAACGATCAAAGCTGAGCTGGAACAAGTGCGGCTGGATTTGGAAGTCGCGCGAAGGGCCGGTGACTTACAGCGCATGTCCGAATTGCAATATGGCCGTATTCCGGCGTTGGAAAAGCAGCTGGATTTAGCCAGTCAGGCCGAGATGCAGGATATGCAGTTGCTGCGAAACCGGGTCACCGAGCAGGAAATTGCCGATGTGCTGTCCAAAGCCACCGGCATCCCGGTCAGCAAGATGCTGGAAGGTGAGCGTGACAAACTGTTGCAGATGGAACAGGCACTGCGTCGTACCGTGGTCGGTCAGCAGGAGGCTGTGGTAGCGGTTGCCAATGCCATTCGTCGCTCGCGGGCCGGGTTGTCCGATCCGAACCGGCCGATTGGTTCTTTCCTGTTTTTAGGTCCAACCGGGGTGGGGAAAACCGAGCTGACCAAAGCACTGGCGACTTTTTTATTCGATAGCCCCGATGCGATGGTACGGATAGATATGTCCGAGTTTATGGAGAAGCACGCGGTTTCGCGTTTAGTGGGTGCGCCTCCTGGTTATGTGGGCTATGAAGAAGGTGGCTATTTGACCGAAGCGGTCAGGCGCAAACCTTACTCGGTGATCCTGTTGGATGAGGTGGAAAAAGCCCATCCGGATGTGTTCAACATTTTGCTGCAGGTGTTGGATGATGGTCGTTTGACCGATGGTCAGGGCCGTACGGTGGACTTTAAAAACAGCGTTATCATCATGACGTCGAATTTAGGCTCGGATCTGATCCAGGAATACAGCAGTGAGTCGAGCTATCAGGAGATGAAAACCATGCTGATGGATGTGCTGGGTAAGCACTTCAGACCGGAGTTTTTAAACCGGGTCGATGAAACCGTGGTATTCCATCCGTTGGGGCATGCTCAAATCAAGTCGATTGCTGATATTCAGCTTCAACGGCTGCGGCAGCGGCTGCAAGATCGCGATTATCAACTGGAGGTGAGCGAAGCAGCCTTGGATAAACTGGCGGCTGTTGGTTTTGATCCTGTGTTTGGTGCCCGGCCGCTGAAGCGGGCTATTCAGCAACACTTGGAAAACCCACTGGCGCAAGCACTGCTTAAAGGCGACATTGTGCCTGGCAGCACGGTAGAAATCGATGTAGATGGCGACCAATTTGTGATTCGTTAAGTTAAAAATGCCCACCTCAGGTGGGCATTGCTATTTGTTTCATGTAAATTGTAATTAATGCATTTATTTAAGGATAGATCGGCTTCTTTAGTCTAGAGTTAACAGGTTAACCAACCGGAGCCTATCATGAAAAAAATATTTGTTTTTAGTGCGTCTCTGGCCGGGGCAGTATTACTGCAACCGGCCATGCTGCCAGCAGCTCATGCTGATATTGTCAGTACTCATGAGTTTGTTCAGGAGCAGCAATCAGGCCTGAACCGGGCTCAACTGACAGAACAGCTTCAACGTGAGGATGTGCGTGAATTGCTGGTGCAGTATGGCGTTGACCCGGATGAAGCGCTGGAGCGGGTGGCAGCACTGACCGATGAAGAAGTGTTGCAGTTAACCGCCAATATCAATGAGCTGCCTGCCGGTGCAGGGATCAGTATCAGCGTCACAGTGATTTTAATTGGTATTCTTGTTTGGCTGATCTTTTTCCGTTAAAAAGTCGGCGCCTGTTTAGGCGCTTTTGTATCACGGAAACCGGATAGGCCATGACCGACCGACCTGTAGTTCCAGTATTCCCTCTTTTATTGACTAAAGCTGCTCAGAGTCGGCTGCTGCTGGTACTGCTGCTGTGCTGTTTGCTGCCAGCCTGTAGCAGCCTGAGTAGTCATTACCAGTATCAGCAGCTTTCTTCTGCTGAGCTCAGTGCCATAGAGCTCAGCGATACTCCTTTTTTCCCGCAGCAACAATACCATTGTGGTCCGGCCGCCCTTGCGACGGTGTTGCAGGTGAGTGGGGTGCAAGCGGCTAACCCGGACAGCCTGGCGCAACAGGTGTACTTGCCTGAGCGTCAGGGCAGCCTGCAGGCGGAGCTGTTAGCGGCAAGCCGGCGGGCCGAACGGATCCCTTATGTACTGGCACCCCAATTAACGGATCTGCTGGTCGAGCTGGCAGCGGGCCATCCGGTACTGGTGCTGCAAAACCTGGGGCTGGCGCGCTGGCCGCGTTGGCATTATGCCGTGGTGATTGGCTTTGATCCAAACAAGCAGCAGCTGCTGCTGCGCTCAGGTAGTCGCTACCGGCAAAGCATGTCATTGCGCCAGTTTGAGCGCAGCTGGCAATTGGCCGATTATTGGGCCATGGTGGTGCCGGCACCCGGGCAACTACCCGCCACAGCAGAGCCTTGGCGTTATTTACAAGCGGTGGCTGCTGTCGAGCAACAACAGCGTTGGTTATTGGCGGCCGAGGGGTATCATGCCGCTGAGCGGCGCTGGCCAGGGCAAGCGACCAGTGCTTTTGGCCTTGGGAATATTGCCTATCAACAGCACGACTTTGCCGCCGCCAAAGCGCATTACTACCGGGCAACAGAGTTGGCGCCTGCTGAAGCGGCATATTACTTTAATTTAAGCTGGGCTTTGCTGCGGCTTGGGCAATCGGCTGAAGCGCTCCGGGTTGCAGCTATTACGGCGCAATTAGCGCCGGATCACCCCCGCTACGGCAAGGCCATCCAACTGCTCGAGCAAGCCATGGAATAGTCATGTTGCCGATAGCGGTGGCTATCGGCTTGAGGTACCATAGCGGGCTTAAGCAAAGCACAGGATAAAGCCGATGAGCACAGAGCAAGCCAACAACCCACTCCATGGTCTAACCTTAGAAAAAATCCTGCTACGACTGGTTGAACACTATGGCTGGGCACAACTGGCCAATCTAGTGCGGATTAACAGCTTTACAAAGGATCCTTCGGTAAAATCCAGCTTAAAGTTCTTACGCAAAACGCCCTGGGCCAGGACCGAGGTCGAGCAGTTGTATCTGAAAACCTTTCAATAATAACAAAATCCTGCTACTTCAAAATTTTTCCAGCATGGGTCGTTGATACTGGGCCGGGTCAATCTGCAGGCCTGCTTCGGTTATATTTTGCTGCAGCGCATTGTCGGCTTGATTCAGCTCGGACAATACCAGCGTATTGTCATCCAACTGCCAGATCAGACGTGAGCCGGCGTAACTAAAGGCCAGTATGGTCAGTGCCGTTGGATCAAGTTGATCTGCCGCTGCGCTCACCGCTTTCAATTTGCGCTGGATCAGGTTTAGCTCGTGCTTTAAGTCCCAGATGTAGGCGACTTCAAAAAAGTAAGGGTGGCTCTTCAGCCGTTTTAGCGCGGTACCGACCACTAGGCAGCCAATTAGAACACCGGTGGCATTGAGCCAGAAGTTACCGGCACCAGGCTCTGAGAATAGCTGGATCAGCAAAGTTGAGCTACCCAGGCTAATGCCCGCCAGAGCCAGGATGCTGGCCAAAATAATGCGGTTCAGGCGACTGCGGTAGCGCTCTTTATCAATGGATTTTAGTTGCATGGTTTTATTTAGCTTCACAGTAAACGGAAAAAAGGCGGCCGCTGGCCGCCTTGTTCAATCAGTCACAATCAGCGTGGGCCTGGCTCGGCAAAACGCGTCATCCAGTCTTTGACCTGATTGTACCAGTAAATGGAATTATTTGGCTTTAAGATCCAGTGGTTTTCATCCGGGAAATAAATCATCCGCGACTCGACACCTCGGCTTTGCAAGGTCCGGAACAACTCAAAGCCCTGACCGACCGGCACCCGATAGTCAAGCTGTCCGTGGATCACCAGGGTTGGGGTATTGAAGTTACCGGCAAAGTAGTGCGGGGAGATGGACTTATAGATCTCCGGGTTATCCCAGTAATTGCCAAAACGGGTGGAGTGCACAGCAAAGTCAGCCGACATCTGCGAGTACATGTTGTAGACCGCAGCATGGATCAGCAGCGCATTGAACGGATGCTCCTGGCCCAGAATGATGGAGCTTAAGTAACCGCCATAGCTGGCGCCACCGGCGACCATGCGCTCATTGTCGATCCAGTCCTTTTCTTTAAACCAGTCGGCAGCACGCAGCACATCATAGAGTGGTGCTGTTTTCCAGTCCGGGTTGATGCTGTCGGCAAAGTCCTGGCCAAAGCCGCTGGAGCCGTGGAAATTAGGCCAGGCGGTGACATAGCCCCAGGAAGAAAAGGTCTGCGCATTCCAACGGTAATGGAAGCCATCGGTAATGGCATTGTGCGGGCCACCATGGATCAGCAGGAACAGCGGGTACTTCTTGCTGCTGTCAAAGCCTGGCGGGTAGTGCACCCACATTTGAATGTCCTGGCCATTGTGGCCCTGGTAGGTAACGGACTCGTAAGTGCCCATATCGACATCTGCCAGTAACTCATCGTTAAAGCTATCCAACCGGGTCAGGTTGCCATTGCGCGGGTTGATGCGCACCAGTCGGGCCGGGTACAGGAAGCTTTCGTTGGTGGCAACCAAAGTGCCGTTGCTGGCGATGGCTGGGGCACCGAAGTTGGTGGCAGCTGTAACAGCCCGGACATTGCCATTGCGGGCATCAATATGGTAAATGCGTGAGGTGCCGGCATCGTCAATAGCAGCATAGAAACCACGGCCATCATGTGTCCAGCTGTAGTTCGAGACGGAGCGATCCCAGTTGCTGGTAATTTCGCGCTCATTGCGACGGGCCAGATCCAGCAACACCAGGTTGGCGGTATCGGCATAAAAGCCGTGAATGCGCTGGCGGGTAAAGGCCAGGGTTTTGCCATCTGGGCTAAACTGTGGGTTGGCATCCGGTGCTTGGTTGCCAGCGGTCAGGTTTTCAGCTTCGCTGCCACCAATGCGGGCCAGGAAAATATCAATTTTGGCATCGACCTGATTGTCCCAGCCATTGGCGTTAAAGGCGATGTAACGCTCGGATGAGTCAATGTCGTAGCTACCAGAGCCTTGGCTGGAGCGAGGCAGTTCCAGTCCCAGTGGCTGGGTGATGGCTTCTACCTCGCCACCGGCTGCCGGGATCCGAAAGACATGGGCCTGGCGACGCTCATCCAGCCAATGATCAAAGTGCGAATAAGGCAGCGCATTCCACTGACGGGCTGAGGTTTTATTGTCTTTATCGGCTTTTAGCTGGTTGCGCATCTCATCCCAGCTTTGCTCCGGAAACACCCGGCTGATAAAGTACAGATGCTGCCCAACCCATTTGATGCCATAGACACCGGTTGGTACTTCCGTTAAACGCTGGGCTTCACCTGGCCGGTTCATCGGCAGCAGATAGATCTGGCCGGCATCGTCTTTATGGCGTTGACTGATAAACGCCAGGGTACTGCCATCCGGTGAAAAAGTGGCTTCGCTTACGCGCATGCCTTCGGCGGTGATGGGGCGCTTGGCCGAACCATCGGCAGCAAACCACCACAACTGGGTGCTGCTCTGATCGGCTGCAACGTCAAAGCGGGTCACCGGGGCGACAATGTGCTCACCCTTGGGCGAAATCACCGGGGCGCCAATGCGTTCAAGCTGCCACAGCAACTCAGCACTCAGTAGTTTGGGCTGTTCAGCCAGGGCTGCAGAGAGTGGCAGCAACCAGCAAAGCAGCAGGATACCTAGTTTCTTCACGGGTAGATCTCCTTGGTTGTTTTTTGTTATGAATGGCAAAATTCCGTCGCCAAGTATACTAGCACAGAAGCAAAACGGTTGGTTACTGGTCGCAGCTGTGGCGGTTTCAATCGGATCTCCCTGGCTGGCATGCTAGACTGAATGCATGACAACGCCCTGGTATGAACGGGTGCCAGCCCCGGCATTGCTGGCTGATATTGTCCTGGTAGTGCATGGCTTGATCGTGCTCTTTGTGCTGGGTGGTTTGCTGTTGACCTTGCTTGGCGGTTGGCGTGGCTGGCGCTGGGTGCGCAACAGCACCTTTCGCCTGGCGCAACTGGCGGTGGTGGCCGTAGTGCTGGTGCAAAGCCTGCGCGGTCGCTACTGCCCGCTGACCTACTGGGAGGTCGACTTGCGCCGGGCGGCCGGGCAAGACGGTTTTGATGTTTCCTTTATCGAGTACTGGGTCTCCAACCTGATTTACTACGACGCACCCGCCTGGGTGTTTACGGTTGGCTACACGCTTTTTTTTGGTTTGATGCTGCTCAGCTGGTATTGGTTTCCGCCGAAGCTGATGTTGCACAGGTGGTTTAAGGATAAATAATGCACATTTGGGTCGATGCCGATGCGTGCCCAGCGGTGATCAAAGACATTTTGTACCGGGCAGCCGAGCGCACCAAAATCCAGCTAACGCTGGTGGCCAATCAATCGCTACGGGTACCGGCGTCGCCTTACATTCGTTCGTTGCGGGTAGAGCAGGGCTTTGATGTAGCCGACAATGAAATTGTGCGGCGGGTGGCGCCGGGCGATCTGGTGATCACCGGCGATATCCCACTGGCTGCCGAAGTGCTGGCAAAACAGGGGCAGGCGCTGAATCCGCGTGGTGAGTTGTATCGGCAGGATACCATTGCGCAAAAGCTGACCATGCGGGACTTTATGGACACCATGCGCTCCAGTGGCATCCATACCGGCGGGCCGGCCAGCTTAAGTCAAAGCGATCGCAAAGCATTCGCTGCCGAACTGGATACCATCTTAAACCGCTACCAGCGCAGCAAACCGGCGTTATAGCCGGTTGATTTGCTCTTTTAATTGGTAGGATTTGTCGGTGACAATGCTTTCTAACGTGCTGACCCGTTCTTTCAACCGCTTAATTTCGTCTTCCAATGCCTGCACATCGGCTTTGTTGGTGCGGTGTTTGTTCTTGCTGTAGGTCTCATAGGCCGAGTAAGCCAGGCCGCCAATGATGGCAATGGCTGCAATTTCAAAAGGTCCCATCTGTGTTGCTCCATGTTGTTTAATTCGACGAATCTGTGTACTTACAATCAAAGCAAAAAAGATACCAGAATTAAAGTTTCTTTAAAATCAGCATTTTGGTGAGATGCTGCTTGGGTTGATTTCGTCGATATCACAATATTTTAGTCTGTTTTACCACTTGCTGATGATAAACTAAAGCGCAACGTTAGCACACAATGTAAACCAAGATGACCGATGAAGATTGGATGCGCCACGCCATGCGATTAGCAGAGCGCGCCGAGCAACAAGGTGAGGTGCCGGTAGGGGCCGTGCTGGTGCACAACGGGAAAGTGTTGGGTGAGGGTTGGAATCAGATGATCAGCCAGAGCGATCCTTCTGCCCATGCCGAAATGCAGGCCGTCCGCGCGGCGGCTGCCGCCCTTGGCAATTATCGACTGCTCGATACCACCCTGTACGTCACCCTGGAGCCCTGCAGCATGTGCGCTGGCATGCTGGTGCATAGCCGTATCAAGCGCCTGGTGTTTGGTGCCAGCGATTACAAAACCGGCGCGGCTGGCTCAGTGATGGACTTAGTGCGTCATCCGCAGCTGAATCACCAATTGGAAGTGACCGCCGGGGTTTTGGCAGCAGAGTGCAGCACACAGTTATCGGCTTTTTTTCAGCGCCGCAGGCAAGAGCAAAAAGCAGCCCGGCAGCAAGGAGCTAATCAGGCATCAGAGCAGGCAGGGGACGACGATTGAGAGGCACCGTTTTGCGCCTGGAAGTTGCGGCGGCGGCGGTGCATCTTTAAGGTTTCAATACTGCGGTTGATGCGACGACGGGTAGAGCTGACGTTCACAATACGCCGTTTACGCAGTTGCACTGGTTTTTTACGTTTAATCATATGGCCTCCTTGGCCTGAAAATTGGGTTTGGTAAGTGGTGGTGACTTTACGCTACTTGTGCGTTGCTGGGTCACTTATTGCTGTATAGACAAGATGGCAGTATAACAAGTTCCGTGCTGATCGGTGGTTGTTTTTTGCAGTTGCCTGTTTGCCCAAGTACAACGCCAGTGCTAACATTTGTGTGTACAGCAAGGGGCTTACCATGGATACCAGAATTCAATTTCGTGTCGACGAAGAAACAAAACGCTTGGCGCAACAAATGGCTGAAAGCCAGGGCCGGACCTTAAGCGATGCTTGTCGTGAACTCACGGAACAGTTGGCAGAGCAACAACGCCAAGCGGTCTCTCACGATGCATGGCTCACTGAACAAGTGAATCAGGCATTCGAAAAGCTCGACGCCGGACAAGCTGCATTCGTTGAACACAGCATGGCCAAAACCCGCATGGCTGAGCGTAAAGCGAACATCCGCAATCGGGGCCACGGATGATTTTCTGGGAAGAAGCTTCCCTCAATGATCGTGAGAAAATTTTTGAGTTTCTTTACGACTTTAATCCGGCAGCAGCTGAAAAAACGGATGAACTCATCGATGCTAAAGTTGAACATTTGCTTGAGCAACCACTGATGGGTGTTCAACGTGACGGCATTCCGGGCAGATTGCTGATTATCCTGGAAATCTCCATGATCCTTTCCTATTGGGTTGGCGGTTCAAACATTCGTATCATGCGAGTGCTGCATCAAAAACAACAGTTTCCGGCTGGCTAATCCCGGCTGGCGAAAGGGTGGTTACAAGCAACAGGCGCTGCGCTTTGCGGCATATTTAGCGGTTAACGGAAAATTCGCCTCAAAAATTGGGGGAGGCAGCAGATTATATTCTGTAACACTTTTTGGAATGTTTTCTTGCAAATAACAAGCATAATTAACGCCACCATGAACAACAGCGATTTGGATAACCACCATGAAAATTAACTACTTTTCCGGGCTAATGCTCGCTCTGGCGCTGATCTCATCCCAGGTGCTGGCCGATTCCCGTCAGTGGGGCGGTACCTGGTATGGTCAGATCGACCTGCCCGACGGCGAAATGCTCATTATTGTTGCCCTGAACCCGGAAGAATCCGGCTGGGACGGAAGCATGGATATTCCGGCTCAGGGTGCGCAAGGCATTCCACTGCAGGCTGTTCAGGTGGACGGTGACCGTGTTTCTTTCGGCATGGCAGGCGTTCCCGGCGAGCCGCGTTTTAGCGGGCAGCTTCATCAGGGAGACGATGGCAAACCGCAAGTCACCGGCACCTTTGCACAAAGTGGGCATAACTTTGCATTTAAGCTGGGTCGCGAACCTCTCAGTTTGCCTTATGTGCATACCGCCGAGGAAGCCGCCGCAGTGATCGACGGGCACCTGGAAGCCTACAATGCCCATGATCTGGACGCTTTCGTCAGCCACTTTCACCCGGAGATTGAAGCCTTTAATTTCCCCGATAAGAAGGTATTTGAGGGCATTGACGCACTGCGCAGCGGTTTTGCTCAAACCTTTCAGAGCAAGCCTCAGGAAATCGTTCTGAACCGCATCATTGACGGCAATCATGTGATTGATCAGGTGGAAGTGAGCTTCACCATACAAGGTTCAGAAATGACGCAGCGCGCGACAGTGATCTACACCCTTGAAGATCACAAAATCCGACGCATGACCTATATGAGATAAGCCTTCTCTGCCGCCGTCTGTCGCAGCTATTCACTCAGCAGTTCAAGATGAGTGGGCTCGAGGCGGCGGTTAGTGCGTTGTGTGGTGGCGCTGAAGCGGCCGGTGCCTCCGAGTTTGTTTTATTTTGATCTGACCTTGAATTTCTGACCCTGAATTTCTTGCGCTGATGCATGACGTCGAGATCGTCCATGCCAGCGAGATTTTGCAGTGACCTGTTCAAAAGCGGAGCTGACGCTGGCAGCAAGCCTGAGCACTGCTGTCGGCAGTTTTTTATACCAAGCGGACTTTTTTGTTATTAAGGTAAATTAAAGTGACTTATTTTGTTGTGCCAATCTCGCGGTGGCAATACAATGCTGTTTTAATAATTTTACAGGATGTTTTGTTATGGCCGCTTTTATTGCCCAGCAACCTGCCAACAGCAGATTGCGCCAGCAACAGCTGCAACAGCAATTTACTGAAAACCAAACCGATATCTATGTGCTTAATGCCCGGGAGATCACGGATTTTTGGTTAACGGTGCAGCGTCAGGAAGGCAAAAGCCAGGTGCAAAGTGCAGCGCTGTTCGAAGAGCTTACCGGTGTAGCGCTGGCCACTGCTATCACACAGTTTGGCCGCGACTACGGCGCAGCTGGCAACGATGCGCGGGTTCTGGCGGTATTGGCAACCGATTTACAGCGCGGCGGCCGGTTTTTCTCAACCTATGAAACCGTGACCAGAAATGGCCGCCAATACATTATTTTTAAAGGCAATCATCGTGCCCGTCAGGTCATTAAAGGCACCCGCTATCTTGCCTCGAATACCAGCTTGATTAAGATGGCAGTTGGGAAGGAGGGTTTAAAGCAATCGGCAAAAAGTGGCTTTTTAGTCTCGGTGATTTTTTCATTAAGCCTGCATAGCATTCAGTGGTTGTTTGAAGACGAGTACCGCTGGACCAACTGGCTGGCTGGGATTTCAACTGATTTGGTCAAAATCGCCATTGCTGGTGCTGCGGGGTATTTTGCTGCATTGGGTGCTGCAAGTTTATCAATTGCATTAGTTGGAGGTACTATTGCTGTTGTGCCTTTGGCGGCTGGAGTAATCGCAGCCATTATTGTCGGAGTGGCTTTAAATTATGCGGATGAACACTTCCAGGTCACACAGCGTTTAATTCAATATCTAGAGGAAAAGGAGGAAGAGGCAAAGCGTAAATTATTCGATGGATTTTACTACGCCATCCAATCAGGAGTTAAATCGGTTAAAACTCAACTTACTCAGGCAGCAACGCGTAAAATCAACGATTTACTAAGGTTTAATCCACGCTTATGGAATTAAAAAACAGGCGAAAAACTTTTATTACTGCCATGTCGATGGTTATTTTCAATCTAGTGCTATTGGGGATAACCCTCTGGCTTGGCTCTAAGACAATGAGCATTCAGCATGAGGCTATTTATAGTGGCCGTAATCTAATTATCCATAGTTCATCCTATGCCTTTTTTCTATCTGCTGTGTTGTTCATACTAATTTTCTTGGCTTTTTCTTTATACATGGCGTTTTTTGCAATCCAGGGCAAAGAAGCAAGTCAACGTCAAAAAAGGTTTGTTACCAGATACTTTTTTATTCCGATGGGGGGGGCTTTTGTTCTTGTCTTCATTGGCCATTTTGCTATTAACGGCTACTACCGCCATCAAATGGTGGCTAACGGTTATCAGCGTTGTCCGGATACCGCACTGTTGTTTGCGCGGGTCACTTACAGTGCCTGGGTCAAAGATCCGATGTTGTGCCACGACAGCGATGTGCGCCGTATTGTGCGGCGAGGCCATTGGGACGAGTCGTTTCAGGTAGAACGGATGCTTGAACAGCGCATTCAACGCGAAGAAGCCAGAGTCCAGCGCCAGCAGCGTGAAGCCGAGCGGCAGGAAGCCCGGCGTCTGAGTGAGGCCGCAGCGGATAAGCAAGGTTAATGTCACAGGCAACCATAAAAATCAGGGTCAGATGAAAGTTAAACCCTATCTTTTCTGGGCCGGCCAGCCTTACCTTTGTGCTGCCGCCGTCCGGTTAATGCTTCCACTTCTTGTTTAAAGCGCTCATTTCCGAGTGCCATGCCGCTTTTGATAGTGCTGCGAATATCCACCAGCATTGCTTCGCTCAGCTCGCTTCGAAACAAGTCGCGGTACGTTTGTTGCCGCTCTGTATCACTCGCTGCTAAGGCCAAATAACTGGGATGAGGCTGGCACAGAGCGGTAGCTTTGCCCAGCGCATTGCAGGCATAACTCGACCAGTGATAATCTGCCGGGCCTACAACCATCCCTGCACGTACCGGGTTCATCTCGATGTAACGGTATACCGCCAGTATGTAGTGTTCTTCTTGCACCAGGCTCGACTTAAAGCGCCCCTCCCAAAGTGTGCCACTCCGGCGGTATTGCCGGTTAAAATACCGCACGTATTGCCGCCCCAAACTTTGCATCATCAGGCTGATACCACGCGTATCACTGGCGGTGCACAGTAAATGCACATGGTTGGTCATAAACACCCAGGCATGCACGTGCACACCAAAAGCGTCTGAATACTCTTTTAACCAGTGGGCATAAGCAGCAAAGTCTTCTTCGCTGGCAAAACACACCTGCCGGTTGTTGCCCCGCTGAATAATATGCTCGGGGCAACCGGCCAGATGCACTCGGGGAAGTCGTGCCATCACTAAACCTCTGGGATCTGTGGATTAAACAGATTTAAGCTTAGTCTATTTTATTTTGATCTGACCCCGAATTTTTGATCTGACCCCGAATTTTAATGGAATAGAAAATAGTAAAGCCAGCGGGTTTATGGTTCATCGCTGCTAGTCCATGGGCTAGGCACCGGAACCCCGAAAGGTGCCATCAAAGTCGCGTCGGGGGGGGGAGCTTCAAGAGGAATACTTTGGGCTTGTGGGCCAGCTTCGCAGGCCGTGGGTCATCAACTATCTCCAGGTTCGATAGCCCCATTATCCTCATAGCTTCTGGCGTATAGACCCAGCCATCATACCCCTCCCGAAGCTCCTCGTACTGTTCAGATTGTCCTAGAGTATTGAGTTTCGGCGAGACGCCCAACATCTTGTAGAACGCGGACTCTCGCTGAGTATTCATTTGAATGTATGAGCTAAAAGACGCCTCGATGTCCTCACGAAGCCTCTCCCGTTGCTCCTCAGGCACATCCCGTAAGGCAGCCGTAATAGCTGATGTGTCGAAGGTTTCACTGGTCGGCCCACCATGGAAACCAACTACAGCGCCTTTGCCTAGAAGCTTCTTGCGCCCTGCAGGAAATACGTAGTTCGCACATGAGGAAAAGCACAGATCATAAACTTTTACGTTCAATCTATGCTCATGTACCCATTCGCCTAGCTCAAGACCAACATGGATTGGCCCGCCCGGACTCGTAATGGTTAGAGTGGCTGGCTTTGTGCTCTGTTGGCTGTAGAGATCAAAAACCGCACGGTTGGCTTCTTCGGTGAGCTCACCGTCATAAAGAATCTCACTCCCCTCGACCCAGACTATCGTTTCCGCCGAACTCGGTAGAGAAGCGGCCGCTAGTAGTATGCTGTAAAATAATTTCCGCATGCTAGGAATTCCGTCTATATGCTACTTAGAAAAAGCTATAACGCCCAAATTTAGCGCGGAAAACCGCGCAGCGGGTTGACGTCGCAGCCAGCGCTTTTTGCTGGCGATAAAATTTTTTGTTATGCATGACTGCTCATTCAAGGGCGGTAAAACCAAGGTTTTTTACTGAACCACCTTCTGTTTTTAGCTCATGCCACATCACTAGAAATTCGAGCATGTCACCTTTCTTCTTAATCACCCGCCAATTAAGAGCTGGCACGATAATCTTGTTGTCATTCCATGTCAGTATGTAATTTACACTTCTGAAACCGTTATCTGTGACATCAATGACATCCTCAATCACCGCGGTATACCTTTGATATTTGTTATAAAGAACTCTCTCATCACTTACATCACTAGATACTGAAAAAGATAGTAAAAAAAGTACCAGCATGTTCAAAATTAGAATTTTTCTCATTGGTTAGATCTCTCCTAATGCATAACCCTTTGCTAATGGGCTGCCGCAGCACAGCGTAGGCAGTTCCGTGAAGGCTACGCTTTGTGTGGCCGTAACGAAGTTAAGCAATTTGTTATGTGTTTTTAGGCGAAATTAAAATTTAAACTCATTATCCATGGGCCAATTGATAGGATTAAAATCAAAAATAAAAGCCTAAAGCTTAACCAATAATTTGTTCTTTCAAATGGAGTCAGCCTTGGAATAGTACTATTCCACAATATCGTAACTATCCAAGGCGATAGAAAAAGCCAAATTACTGAAAAAAGAGTCATTACCCAAACAGCACTAGAACCTAAAATCTGATCCATCCTATTTACAACCTCCAATTTAAAGATTTATACGAAACACTATTTCTTACACATAACGCGCGCCTAAACGGCGAGCAACTTGTTGCGAGTCCAACGGCCACAGGCCGCGTTGTTTAGGCGTCTGTTATGCTTGTTTTTCAACAACTTGCTCTGCCGGAATTGAAGCCAGTGATGCAGCACAACCACCATGCATATTTATATATTGTGAAACTAAATTAAAGCCTACCCAGTAGGCTGCGTGATTAGGAAGCTTTGATTCATCCTCACCGCCAAAATAGACCGGATAGCTAAACTCTGCGCTATTTAATTCGGGTCGCATTTGCTCATACAGCAACATCCAATCTTGATTTTGAATATCATCAAACAGAGAAGGCAGTTTATTACCGTTAAACTTAGTTTCGAAATGGCACGCCAAACCTTCAGCTACAATGTTCTGCAACAATGTTTTGCACTCTACACCGGACGAAGCTCTAACCGCATGATGGATTTCATGCGCTATGATATCAGTTAACTCAACGTTAATTACTTCGACAAGATCTTTTCGGTCTGCATCTAGCATAATATCAATTACATATGGCGTGGTAACACACCCCATGATACCGCTCTTAGTTTTATATTCATCAGAGCAAGGGCTTATGACGAGGTCTAAGTTTGGTAATTCA
The DNA here is from genome assembly GCF_900107845.1 of Alkalimonas amylolytica. GTDB lineage: Bacteria > Pseudomonadota > Gammaproteobacteria > Enterobacterales > Alteromonadaceae > Alkalimonas > Alkalimonas amylolytica. The sequence goes on along the minus strand of NZ_FNRM01000016.1, from coordinate 3,154 downwards.
AGATAATTCTGTATCTCGCTCAGGGCGTCAGCGGCGCAAGATTCCAACACCTCAAGCACATGGTTGAACTTTTCACTGGCATTTAAAATATTTATTTTGGTGCTCATAATCTTCCATGAAAGCCTAACTATTGATAAGCATAACGCCGCCAGCACGCGCGGCTTTGTAGTGAAGGCGAAGCCGCAACGAAAAAGACGTCGCCGTGCCTGGCATTGTTAAATTTTCACCCTATAACGGTAGGTGGCAAATAGATGGTAAATTCATTTATTGGCTCTATTAACACGCTATAAGGAGCGCTTTGCTCTAGTTCTTTAACTATGCCCAAATCAGACAAAAGCCTGAAATTAGCCGACTTTAGTTTGGCTGGTTTAACCTCCAGCTCTTTGTGCCACACCCGATATGTACCTAGCTTGTTGTCTCTTCGATAATAAAAGCCAGCAAGAGGGTGTGTAAGATAAACTAATGCTGATTCAACATCAGGGAATCCTGGAAAATCTAGTTCGTCAGATTCTGATTGTACCAATTCAACTGAAGCCTCAGCCCAACTGGATGATGTTTCCATTCGGTAATTTTCATACAATCCGGTTGATTCGTTCAGGGAGCAATCAAAGCTTATCCTTCCAGCATGCCATGGCAAATTCCATAGGTATCTAGGAACCATCAAAGTCCACGAATCAAGCGTTGTGCCAAGGAACCATACGCAACGTTCACCAGTTTCAGTATCGATTATATAAATACGATAGTTTGTTTGCCCCATTGTGAATTTCGGGAAGGGGAACACGGCTGAAGTGAAATCAACATCAATAAAAGGCACTACTGATATTAACCCCATATCTTGGCCGTCTATTTCTACAACATCGAGTCGAAATCGGTCTGGGAATATCCCTTTGAACCTATCCGCTGGAACAGCATAGGTTATGATAGCGAAATGCTTCAGACCACAGAGCACGTCTATACCCTTCGGCTTCGGCCTCTGTACCAGATAGTCTTCTAGCTTCCGCGACTCTTGCACGATGTTTCCTTGAAATTTAACGCCCGCCACAAACGCGAGCAGCTTGTTACGAGTCGAGCGCCCAACTGGCGCGTTTTTGATGGCGATTGTTATATGCCACAATCTGCCTCTATTATTTGTCCAGATAAATTTAGAGCAACTTTGCGATTGAAGCTCGCTGAAGGTACATTATTTTCGAAAACGACATATTTTATTTTAAACACCCAGTGATTCATTGCTAAGCCATCCGCAGCAACTGATGCTAGCTCATAACTTGTGACATGCGCAGCCTCACCCGCAACGAGATTGCTCTCTGCCCAAGAGCTAAAAATGGCTTGTACCTGCTGAAAACTTATAGGCAACTCAGACTTACCATCCCAATGTATATTAGGTTCAGCATCAAATTTCAGAGCACACTGCGTCATATTTTCAACCCATGTTTCAAATACATACTGATTTGCAGTGACTGCACAAGAAAGAAGCATGGTAAAACAAAGTGTTATTACTCTCATGGCTATCCTAGTGGCATATAACGCTCAAAGCAGCTGCGCGGTTCGCGTCGGCTGACTTTGCTTGTTATGCAGCCCTTTGAGAAACTCTGGAGCCAGATCTGCACCGTTCGGCCAAACAACAGTCTCAAGCTCTGGATCAACCGATACCATTCGGAAAACAGAAATATCTTTCAGCGGTTCAAATACAGGCCCGTTTAGCACGCCATCTAGATTGACTTCTCCAGAAGTACCATCATCAAACGCTACCCAAATTGTGTAATCAGCCACGTATTTTGCAGATTTGATATGCAACATAATTTACTCCAGCGGTGCAATATAATTGAGAGGTTCCCCGGCTCTTGCTCGAAGCCAGTTCTCTTCCAACTCACTTTTATGTATTCCAATCCACTCTTTCACAAAGGAAGCTGCTCTTTTCGGCAATTCTCCCTCTAATATGGTTCCATCAAATGCAAATAGCGCTTCATAGCCAGAGTATTTTGCATGAAAATGTGGGGGATTATGATCATTAAAATACATGGCAATCAAGATCCCGTAAAAGCGACTAATAACTGGCATTACCTAATATCCTTCCAAAAGTATAGCTTCATCATATGTCATCAACGCTGAGAGTCAATTACGGCATAACGCCCAAAGCAGGCGCGTTGAAATCTAGCGTCGACTAACTTTGCTTGTTAGCAGCCCACATTGGTCTTGCGCGTTTAACCCCACTGGCAAGAGCGAATAAAACCACCGCAGCTTGTATTAAAAACTAAACCACGCAAGATTTAAAACGTTTGTTAGCTGGTATCTCCAAATTTTTAAAGACGAGTTGTTTGTAACTTTGAAGTGGTAATCTTAATTTTCTTGTCTACTTTTGTTATTTTGGGGTCTGCGACCAGTAACTCCATATTATTATTGACGATTCTCAAATTGAATTGATTAGGTTCACCGGTAACGAGATCATTTTTTAATACGGACATTTCGAAAAGTTCTTCTTCAGGAATGAGCACAATAACATCACCAGAATAAGTTACGGTGTTTTGGTCCCGCGATAAAGTCACAGATTCTGCTTGAACTATAACACCTGTAGACGCGGTTGAGACTGTAGCTACTAGAGCACTGCCAAACAGTGCAAATATAAAACTCAGAATAAAGAAAGACTTCTTTGCAGGGCGATTTTTACCGCCTTCTCTTTTTTCTTTTAAAACAATGTCTTTTACATCTATTTCAAAAGCAGAGCAAAGAGCTTTTTGTGTCTCATAGGAAGCATTGCCATCATTTTCTGCTCGTTGTATGGTCCTTAAGCTTACGTCACAGACATCAGCTAGATGCTGCTGGCTCCACGCTTTGTCTTTTCTTTTTTTTATAACGATTTCAGAGTTAATTTTCATTTCCATTTTTAAGCACCTTTTGTAATGTCAGCTTTGACTTTAAGGCACAACCTCCTAATTTTAATACGACATTTGTATGCCAATGTAACGTCAAATACATGCCAGGCAGCTAACGCTTTGCTAATTGGCTGCCGCAGCGCAGCGTAGGCAGTCCAGTGGAGGCCACGCTTTTCATGGCCGGAAAGAAATTAAGCAACTTGTTAGGTGTCTTCACTGTTAGCATAAAAATACACCCCTACAGAAATCCAGATGACTAAACATGTTATAAACAAGCCTGGCTC
>NZ_FNRM01000002.1:333311-614334 GCF_900107845.1 Alkalimonas amylolytica | reverse complement strand
AGCGGGAAGCCGGCCACAAGATGAGTTATCCCTCAGACTTTAAGTCTGCTAAAGGGTCGTTGGAGACCACAACGTTGATAGGCAGGGTGTGGAAGCGTGGCGACACGTTAAGCTAACCTGTACTAATTGCCCGAGAGGCTTAACCATACAACGCCCAAGTGGCTTGTATGCACGCTATCGAAATCAGCTTGCTAGTTAAAGACAGACAAAACCAGTTTACGCCTGGTGGCAATAGCGCTGTGGAACCACCTGACTCCATTCCGAACTCAGAAGTGAAACGCAGCTGCGACGATGGTAGTGTGGCATTCGCCATGCGAGAGTAGTACACCGCCAGGCACCTTATTCAAGCAAAAGGCCTACCCTCACGGGTAGGCCTTTTGCGTTGAAGCGCCTTACGGCGCACAGCACTCCCACGCCGGCCACAGCGGTGGCATTGCGAAACACTTCCCTGTGTTTCGCCCTTCGGGCCGTCGCTTCGCAACGTCCAAATTCGTTCCTGACGAATTTGTCGCCATGCGAGAGTAGTACAGTGAGGCCGGGATTTCGACAAGCCAACAATTTGGCTTGGCGCCGGCAGAACGCCCCGAGCTCTGCGAGGGGCATGAAGGCACCTTATAAAGCCAAGAGCCCACTCATTCGAGTGGGCTTTTTGCGTTGAACCGCCTGACTCCCATCTATCCGCGAAGGCTGAGGCCTCGTTCAGATCGACATCAACATGTTTGAGCGCTAGCGACAAATGTGCCGGGAGCACATTTGAACAGCTTTAGCTGGCACGAAGGGCGCAGGGCAGGATGCCCGGAGTAGTTGTTGTGGCGAGCCTGAAGGAGTGCCTCAGCCAGAAGCCGTCAGATGATCACCAGGATGCACTGGATTGCATTCATCCTGCTGTGATAAGCTGGAATTATTCGTAATAATTTATTCTTATCATGAAATATTTAATTCCTACTTTAAAGCTGGTAACTGCAGCTGTCTGGTTGTCGGCCAGTTTTGCCCAGGCAGAGCCTGCTGTGGAACTGTCGATCTCTGACTTAGTGACACAATCTATGCAGGCGTTTGATACACCTGGTATGTCGGTTGCTGTGGTGCATCGGGGCGAGGTGGTGCACCTGGCTGGCTATGGCTACCGGGTGTTGGAAGCGGAGTTACCGGCTACTGCTGAAACTTACTTCCGGCTGGCTTCTGCCAGTAAAGCCTTTACTGCTGCCAGTGTGGCCATCCTGGTGGATGAGGGCAAGCTGAGCTGGGATGACAAGGTGGTTGATCACTTGCCGGAGTTTCGCTTGCAGGATCCTTGGGTGACCGCCGAGTTTACCATTCGCGACTTGCTTTCACATCGCAGCGGCCTGGTTGGTGGGGCTGGCGATAGCATGATTTGGCCTGAGCCATCCGGCTTTAGCCGCCAGGAAGTGATCCATAACCTGCGCTACCTGACCCCCGAGTTTAGCTTTCGCAGCAACTATGGCTACAGCAATGTATTCTATATTACCGCCGCTGAGCTGGTTGCGCGCTTAGCGGATCAGCCCTGGGAAGACTTTGTTGCCCAGCGTATTTTTGCCCCGCTTGGCATGGACTGTTATGCCGGTGATATGCCGGCAGAGGTGGTGGCCAACAGTGCCTTTGGCTATGGCATGCGCAATGGTGATTTTTTTAGTATTCCGCGCAATGGCATTGATGGCAAAGGCCTGATGTCGGCCGCAGCGGGTGGTTTGGTGTGTAGCGCCGCGGAGATGACCAAGTGGCTGCAGTATCTGCTCGGTCAGTACCAGCAGGCTGAGATGCCAGCTACGGTGTTTAGTCGGCAGCAACAGCTGCAGATGTGGTCACCCATGACGGTAATGACGGTGACCAATCGGACACAAGCGTTGCATCAAACCAACTTCAGTGCGTACGGTCTGGGTTGGCGGATGCAGGATATGCATGGCCACAAGGTGGTGCATCATACCGGCACCTTATCCGGCTATCAGGCCTATGTGGCCCTGGTACCAGAGCTGGAGCTGGGTGTGGTGGTGCTGAATAATGGCTCGGACAGTGGCGCCAGGACGGCTGTGATGCAATCAATTCTGGATAGCTATCTGGCAGTGGCTGAGCCGCAAAACTGGATTGCTTTTTTACAACAAGAACGCGAAGAGCGCGAGCAAAGAGCTGCCCGCCGAGCGCCGGATTTGCCGGTTGGGACAGGCGAGGTATTGTTGCCATTGAGTGCTTATGCCGGTTATTTCAAAGATCGCTGGTTTGGTGGTATTGAGATCCTGCATAGTCCTGAAGGCCTGAGCTTTCGCTCTGAGCGGATGGTGAATAAAGTAGGCAGCATGGAGCCCTTTGCTGATCATAGTTTTGTCATTCGCTGGCAGGATCCCAATGTAGCAGCGGATACATTGATCCAGTTTGAACTGGATGCAAAGCGTCAGGTTATTGGCTTTGAATTGATGCCGCATCGGGTGCAGGTTGGCAGTCGCCATGCCTACCGTGATATGGCCTTTAGCAAGGTAGCGGATTCAGCCCCGGCAGCTGCCGAGGCTACCGGGGATGACTAAGCTAAGTTAACGCTGAGTTGCCGCTTTCATTTGCCGGACGAAAGCGGTGAGCTCTTGCAACAGCGCTGCTGGCTGCTGTTGCAGCTTTTCAATCCGTTGCACAATGGCTGAGCCTGAAATAGCGCCTGCAGCCCCACTGTCCAATGCATCTTTGACATGCTCTGGTGCTGAGATGCCAAAGCCGAGTAAGGTTGGTGCTGCATGGTACTCGGCCAGTTTCTCAATCAAATGATGAGCCGGAGCCGCTGCTTTAGTTTCAGTACCTGTGACACCTGCCCGGCTTAACAGATAGGTATAACCACGGCCATAAGAGGCAACCTGACGCAAACTCTCATCATCGCAGTTGGGTGGCACGATAAAAATAGGGGCTACACCATGCTGCATGGCGGCCTGGCGAAAGCGTTTGCTTTCATGCAACGGCACATCGGCAATCAGCACAGAATCGACGCCGGCAGCGGCTGCTTGCTGGTAAAATGCATCAATGCCTTTGGCCATTACCAGATTGCTGTACAGTAACAGGCCAATGGGTAAGTCCGGGTATTTGGCGCGCAGCTGGCTGATCAATCCCAGAGCGCTGCCTGGGGTTACCCCTGCGGCCAATGCACGGATATTAGCACCTTGAATAGTGGGGCCATCGGCTACCGGATCGGAAAATGGAATACCCAGCTCCAGTGCATCAGCGCCCCCTGCGATCAGTGCTTCAATGATTTGATACGACAGCTCAAGGTTTGGATCCCCGATGGTGACGAAAGGGACAAAAGCGCCTTGTTTTTGCTGCTCCAGGCGATTAAACATCTGCTGATAACGGCTCATGCCTGCTCCTCCTGTGCGCTTTGCGCAGTTAAAATGCTATGCACATGGGTTAAGTCCTTATCGCCCCGACCGGATAAATTGACCAGCAGAATTTGCTCCTTATCCGCTTGCTGAGCCAGCTTCAGGGCATAGGCCAGTGCATGCGAGCTTTCCAGAGCTGGGATAATGCCTTCGTGTCTGGCCAGTGATTGAAAGGCGGCCAGTGCTTCGTCATCGTTGATGGCGACGTAACTGGCCCGGCCGGATTGTTGCAAATGGGTATGCTGTGGCCCTACAGCCGGGTAATCGAGGCCAGCGGAAACTGAGTAAGACTCTTCAATCTGGCCATCAGCCGTTTGCATAATAGCGGTATAGGCACCATGCAGGATACCATAGCTGCCGGTGCTAAGCGCTGCACCGTGCTGATGTGTATCGATGCCCATCCCGCCGGGTTCAACGCCAATCAGTTGCACCGATGGCTCATCAATAAAATCAGCAAACATGCCAATGGCATTGGAGCCACCACCGACACAAGCGATCACCGCGTCCGGCAGCCGGCCTTCTTCAGCCAGAATTTGTTGTTTGGCTTCTTCCCCAATCATGCGCTGGAATTCACGTACGATGGTTGGGAAAGGGTGTGGGCCAGCAGCGGTGCCCAGCAGGTAATGGCTTTTTTCGTAGGTAGCGGACCAGTCGCGCATGGCTTCATTGACCGCATCTTTTAAGGTACCTGAGCCCGAGGTGACCGGGATCACGGTAGCACCCATTAACTTCATGCGAAACACGTTGGGTTGTTGTCGCTCAATGTCTTTCGCACCCATGTAAATGCGACACTTTAAGCCCAGTAAAGCACAGGCCAGAGCCGTAGCTACACCATGCTGACCAGCTCCGGTTTCGGCAATGATGTCATGTTTGCCCATGCGCTTGGCAAGCAAAGCCTGGCCCAGTACCTGATTGGTTTTATGCGCACCGCCATGCAGCAAGTCTTCACGTTTCAGGTAAATCTTGACCTTAGGGTTGGGTGAAATATTGCGACATAAGGTTAATGGTGTTGGCCGGCCAGCATAAGTGGATAACAGCCGCTGGAACTCGGCCTGAAAATCAGGATCCTCCTGAGCGTCCATAAAGGCCTGCTCCAGTTGCTTTAAGGCTGGTACCAGTAATTCTGGGACAAACATGCCGCCATAATTGCCAAAGTAGGCAGGTAAACTACGCTTTGTCATAAGAAAACTCTCTGATCCGGTTAAAAGCAGTAAATAATTGGTCGTGATCTTTGATGCCAGGTGCCTGTTCAATGCCGGAGTTGATATCGAGCCCGGCTACCGGCAAGGCCAGTGCATCGGTAATATTGTTCGGGTTTAAACCACCCGCCAGCATTACTGGGATCTTACTTTGCAGGTTGCTCAGCAGTTGCCAGTTAAAGCGCTCGCCGGTACCGCCAGCAACGCCTGGCTGATAGGTATCAAGCAGCAAGCGGTCGGCTTTGCTGGTAAAAGCTGGCAGCTTGTCGGCTATGCGGTAAGCCCGCCAGATTTCGGTTCCGGCTGGCAGCAAGGGCCGCAGGCGCTCAATGTAAGCATCGTCTTCGTCACCATGCAGCTGGACTGCTGCCAGGGACAGCTCGGTGGCGATGGCAGCCACTTGCTGTTCGCTTTCATTGACAAAGACACCGACAAATTGCAGAGCCGCTTGCTGTACCAGGGTTTTGGCCTGATCAAGGCTGACCGCCCGTGGTGACTTGCTGTAGAAAATCAAGCCGGCATAACAGGCGCCTGCTTGCTGCACGGCCTGCACATCTTCGGGGCGGGTCAGGCCGCAGACCTTGTGCTCACCGCGGGTCAGGCGTGTGCAGGCCAGCGCTAAATCGCTTTCTGCCATTAAAGAGCTACCGACCAAAAAGGCATCGGCCACCTGGCTAAGCTGACGTACCTGCTGATTGGTGTAAATGCCAGACTCCGACACCACCGTCACATCGGCCGGCAACAGCTTGCTCAGGCGAAAGCTGGTGTTAAGATCGGTGGATAAATCACGCAAATTGCGGTTGTTGATGCCAATCAGCTTGGCACCAAGGCTGACAGCCCGTTTGGCTTCCTCTTCATTACTGACTTCGGTTAATACCGTCATGGCGAGCGCATCGGCCACCTGATGCAGCTGTTGGTATTCGTTATCGGTCAGCACTGACAGCATCAGCAAAACGGCATCAGCACCACTGAGGCGGCCGAGGTAAATCTGATAACTATCGATAATAAAGTCTTTATGCAGCAAAGGCTGCTCGACCTGAGCGCGGATCTGACTCAGGTTATCGTAACTGCCTTGAAAAAACTCGGCATCGGTCAGTACCGAGATGCAATCGGCGTACTGGCCATACACTTCAGCCAGCTCATCCAGATCAAAGTTTGGCCGGATAAGCCCTTTGGATGGAGAGGCTTTTTTGCACTCTAAAATAAAACGAGGCCCAGCTTGTTGCAGTGCTGCCAAAAAGTGGCGTGTGGTGGGTTTCACCTGGGATAAAAAGCTTTCCAGTGGGCGCTCGGCTTTAAACCGGGCCACTTCCTGACGCTTGTAATCAATGATCTTGTTTAAAATATCAGCCATGGGACGCCTCCTTCATCAATTGCAGGGTGCGATACCCCTTGTCGCTGCTAAGCAGTTGTTTTATATGCACCACATTGTCTTTAAGATCAGCATTTACCCCAGTAATGGCCATCATGGCAGCTACGTTGGCGGCAATGGCATCCTGGTGCGCCTCCTTGCCTTTGCCTTGCAAGATAGCCAGGCTGGCGGCGGCATTTTCAGTTGGGTTACCCCCAGCCAGTTCTGCAAGGGCGCGTTCAGGCAGGCCAAAATCGGCGGGTGTTAGTGTGAACTGGCGGATAGCACCATCTCGTAGTTCAGTCACTTGTGTCGGGCCATGTAATGCAATTTCATCGCAGCCGCTGCCATGCACCACCCAGGCTGTGTTCACATCCAGCTGTGTCAAAGCCTTTGCCATTACAGGCCCTAACGCCGGATCATAGACACCGAGCAGTTGAAAACCAGGAGCGGCTGGGTTTAGTAACGGGCCAAGCACATTAAACAGGGTGCGGGTTTTCAGTTGTTGGCGCACTGGCATCGCAAAACGGATACCGGCATGGTACAGAGGCGCGAATAAAAAGGCACAACCAGCCTGCTGCAAGCTCTGCGCGGCCTGTTCGGGCGATAGTTGAATATTCACCCCCAGGCTTTCCAGCAAATCGGCCGAGCCGGACTTGCTGGAAACACTGCGATTGCCGTGCTTGGCCACCGAAAGCCCGGCTGCGGCGGCAACGATTGCGGCAGTGGTGGAAATATTGATGGTATTGCTGCCATCTCCACCGGTGCCACAACAATCGATGCTGTTGCTTGCTGCTATTGGAAAAGGCGTGGCAGCAGCGCGCAGGGCTTGAGCCGCTCCAGCCACTTCGTCAGGCTGAATGCCTTGCAGCTTGCCGGCAACCAGTACTGCGGTCAGATCAATGGGATCGACGTCTCCGGCGACCACAGCCGCAAAGAATTGCTGGGCTTCTTGCTGCGTGAAATGGCCGCCGTTCAGGCGCTTTTGCACCAGTTCTGCAATCATACAGGGCTCCTTGACATCAGATAGTCCAGACTCTGCTTTAGCAAGGGTTTGCCAAGCGTCGTCAGGATGGATTCGGGATGAAACTGAAAACCGAGGATCGGTAAACTGCGGTGCGCGATGGCCATCGGTATGGTGTGAAAGCGGGCAATTACCTGCAAAGAGTCCGGCACCGTGGTGGCAATCAGCGAATGATAGCGCGCTACCGGGAAGGGCTGAGGCAGGCCGGCAAAGACCGGATGGTCGCTCAATGCAATCGCCGAGGTTTTACCATGGACGGTTTCACCGGCCTGACCCACCACGCCGCCAAAATGTTCCACCAGTGCTTGGTGGCCAAGGCAGATGCCAAGCAGAGGCACTTTGCCTGCAGCCAGGCGAATCAGTTCTGGCATGCAGCCGGCATGCTCAGGAGCACCTGGACCAGGGGAGAGTACCAGGGCGGTGGGGCCTGTCTCGCCGTTAATTTGTTGCATAATAAAATCAGCCGGCACGGTATTACGGTATAGTTTTAGGTGATAGCCCAGTTGCTCAAACTCATCCACCAGGTTGTAGGTAAAGGAGTCGACATTATCGAGCATATACAAAGTGGTCATAGCGCCTCCTGCTGAGCGGCTGTCTGAATGGCGCGGATTACGGCCTGAGCTTTATTGCGGGTTTCATCGGCTTCAGCCTGGGGATCGGAGTCAAACACGACTCCGGCGCCGGCCTGGATAGAGGCCATCCCGTCCTGCACATAGGCGGAGCGGATCACGATGCAGCTATCAAAGCTACCATCACCGCTCAGATAGCCAACAGCGCCACCATAACTGCCACGGCGTTTTTGTTCTACCAGCCGGATTAGCTCAGCAGCTTTGACTTTCGGTGCACCCACCAGGGTGCCCATATTCATGCACGCTTGGTAGGCATGCAATGCATCCAGCTCCGGTTTCAGCGTGCCGATGGCCCGGGAAACCAGGTGCATGACGTAGGAGTACCGATCCACTTTCAGCAGCTCTTTGACATAGCGGGTGCCTGGCACAGAAATCCGCGCCACGTCGTTGCGTGCTAAGTCTACCAGCATCAGGTGTTCGGCTTTTTCCTTTTCATCCTGGCGCAGCTCAAGCTCGATGCGGCTATCCAGATCGGCATCAATGCTGCCATCGGCATGAAAACCACGGCGGCGAGTGCCGGCGATGGGGTAAATTTCGACCTGACGATTGCTGGCATCGAATTTAAGCGCCGACTCGGGCGAGGCACCAAACAGGGTGAAGGTACGATCCTGCATGTAAAACATGTACGGGCTGGGGTTCAGCTGTTTCAGCCGTGCATAAGCAGCCAGGGGCTCAGGGCAGGGCAGCTGGAAACAGCGCGATGGCACTACCTGGAAAATATCGCCACAGACGATGTGTTGCTTTAACCGTGTGACCTCGGCCTTGAAGTCCTCATCGGTCACATCGACCTGTACTTCGTCGGTGCTAGCTTCTGCAGCTATCCGTTGAAAGGGCTGCTGTTGTTGGGTCAGTTGCTTGAGCTGTTCCAGGCGTTTGCCAATGGCAAAGCAGTTGGCAGCGGCTTGCTCACCACAGAACACGTTACCTATCAGTTTGCTGCTGCGGCTTTGATGATCAGTTATCAGCAGGGTTTCGGCCAGATAAAACAGATAGTCCGGGCATTGGTTATCCCCGGCGGCCACCTCTGGCAATTGTTCGACATTGGCAATCATGTCGTAGCCAATAGCGCCACCTAAGAAAATAGCGAATTGTTCATCGCTCTGATTGTTCAACTGCGATTGAATGCATCGCAGCACACTGAAGGGGTTGGCAACCTGCAAGCGGCTGACTTCATCCAGCAAGGGATCGGCTTTGGCGTAGCGCACGGTTAATTGCTCTGGCTGCTGCATCACCTCGGCTTGGGCTTGCAGCTTGTCGGCCAAAAAGGGCAGTAAGGTGATGCCATTGGCACTGAGTGCTTCGATCAGCACGGTATCGGCATTGCACTCAATCCGCAGAGCAGCATCAATCAGCAGCAAGCTCTTCAGATTGTCTTTGCTGTCGATTTCAGCCGACTCGAGCAGCAAAGAGCATGGATTGATGGCCGCCAGCTGCTGGTAACAGGCCAACGGATCCTGTTGGTAGTCGATGGCCATAGCGATGCTGGCGACTTCTCCGGCTTGTTCTGTTATGTGACTGAAAATCATAGTATTCTCTGAATTTGAAGCAAAAAAAAGCCCGTTTCATCGAAACGGGCTCAGGTTATTAAAGCTAAAACAACGCCTACAACACACGCCCGTTGGGAGTGTGCCACCACCAGTTGATTGCAGTGAATGAACAAGCATTGAGAAGTTGCATTAGCTTTAATCACGTTCTTGATTATCGTTTGTGCTATCAAACCGCGATTTTCAACTCAGGTCAAGAGCTCTGCAGAAAAAAAACGGTTTATTGTATGTCCAGCATTATAAACCTATAAATGTCTGGATGGCTAATATGTTTTAAAGCATGTTCAGATTCCATTCAGTAAACAGCAATTAATGTGCATTTTTTTACAATTGTATGGAAACTGTTGTTATTCTTGTGTTGTTTCGATTACTTGTTTGGAGTAGCTGCTTGTCCCTGCCGCTGACGCTTGTTGCTGGCCCTACCGACTCTCATTCATCCGTGTCATCACGGATTCAAGATGCACATGGTTTTCACGCCCGGGACGCTATTACTCCCTATGTACGTTATCGGGCCAGCCCTATCCAAAAGAAGCGACGCTTTCATGGAGTTGTGGGCGTAAGCGCTGATGTGTTGGATGATACTTTGCATCCGGGTGGCTATCTGGCGGTACAAGGCCGCTCAGATGACTTCTTTACTGAAATTGGCGTGCTGGGGCAGCGGCTACCGCGCTCAGGCACCGAGCAGCCGGATAAAACCCGGTACTTTATGACGGTGCGTTTGAGCATGAATCAGCCCATTGGCCCTTACGGTATGATTGGCTTTAATCCTTTGCAATGGTTGCAGTGGTTGGATAGTGAAGAGGACATGCGTCTTGATTTGCATGCCCAGGCAGGCCTGAGCTGGCAGAGTTCCGGTTCCTTATTGCGCCTTGATGCTTATGGTGCCATGTACTCTTTTGAAAGCCGCCGGCCTTATGACCCAACGGAATCCAGGTTTGATCGGGACCGAAAAGGTGACTTTGTGCGCAGCACTCAATGGGGTGCAGGGCTTCGGTTCAGCCTTATGTTTTGAATCGTTATTAACCCCAAAGTGTGCGATAATGCAAGCTCGACAGGAGTTTGTATGAAAATCGATTTGCATAGCCACACCCGCCATTCTGATGGCCTGCTCACGCCACAGGAGCTGCTGCAAAGAGCTGAGCTGCGTGGTGTGGATGTGCTGGCCATAACCGACCATGACACCGTTGCTGCCATCCCTGAAGCACGCCAGTATCTGGCAGAGCACGGAACTGGTTTGCAACTGATTGCCGGGGTGGAGCTGTCTACCAACTGGCAAAGCTTTGAAATTCATGTGGTCGGTCTGAATATCGATCCGGATTGCGCTGTGCTGCAAGGTCGCTTGCAACAGCAATTGCAAAAACGCACCGAGCGGGTCGCTGCCATTGCTGAGCGGCTAAGCCGCCGTTGTAAGCTCCCTGATATTTATGCCGGAGTTGAAGCCATGGCCAATGGCGCCGCCATAACCCGGGCCCATGTGGCGCGCTATCTGGTGCAACAAGGCATGGTGGAGCATATGGGTAAAGCCTTCGATAAGTACCTGGGACGGGGCAAGCCTGGTTATATGCCGCCAAGCTGGGTTGAGCTGGCCGAAGCCATCGGCTGGATCCAGCAGGCCGGTGGGCAGGCCGTGCTGGCGCATCCGCTGAAATACAAGTTATCCGGCAAATGGTTGCGTCGCCTGATAGTCGATTTTGCGGCTGCTGGCGGTGATGCGATGGAAGTAGTTTCCCCCCAGCAAACACCGCAGCAACGCGCTGAATTATGGGCTTTGTGCCAACAGTATGGTTTGTTGGCATCGGTTGGCTCGGATTTTCATCAACCAACGCCTTGGAATGAGCTTGGAAAAAATCTATATTTAACCGAAGAGATGACCCCAGTCTGGGCCAACTGGCCATTGGCAGGGCAGCAGGCACTTCCGCTGTAATCAGCATGGTCGCGATTGTGCCTTATTACCAATAAATTGTGCCGTTTTACCAACAATAAGAAGAACCAGCATGAGTCAGTTTTTTCATATTCATCCCGATACACCCCAACAGCGCCTGATCAAACAAGCGGTGCAGATTATTCAGCGTGGTGGTGTGGTGGTGTATCCAACCGACAGTGGTTATGCACTGGCCTGCCATCTGGGCGATAAAACTGCGCATGATCGCATTTTGCGCATCCGGCAAATCAGTGGCGACCACCATTTCACCCTGATGTGCCGTGATCTGTCGGAGTTATCCATTTTCGCCAAAGTGGACAACACTGCGTTTCGACTGATTAAAAACAATACCCCGGGCGCTTATACTTTTATTCTGAAAGGGACCAAGGAAGTGCCGCGGCGCTTTTTAAACGAAAAAAAGAAAACCATTGGTTTACGGATCCCGGAAAACCGCATTGCGCTGGCGCTGCTGGAAGAGCTGGGCGAGCCTTTGATGTCCACCTCATTATTACTGCCGGGCCAGCAGTTTGCTGAAGCCGACCCAGATGAAATGCGACCGCAGCTGGAAAAGCAGGTCGATTTGATTATGCACGGTGGTGTGATTGCAGAAGCTCCAACCACAGTGGTGGATTTGTCGGATGGCGATCCTGTGATAGTGCGTGAAGGCATGGGTGATCCCAGCCCCTTTCGTTAAGTACTGCAATGGATGAGCAGACACTGCCAGAGCCGTTAACCATGCAGCACCCTTTGCCACTGGCTTTTGTTCGTGGCGAGGCGGTGCTGGAGCGACCAGAAGATTTATACATCCCACCCGATGCGCTCGAGGTGCTGTTGGATGCTTTCGAAGGACCGCTCGACTTTCTGCTTTACCTGATCCGCAAACACAAGTTCGACATTGTGCAGTTGCCGGTGCTGGAAATTACCCAGCAGTACATGGAATACATCGAGCTGATGCAGGAAATGAACTTTGAACTGGCAGCTGAGTACCTGGTGATGGCAGCTATGCTGGCCGAGATCAAGTCCCGCTTGTTGTTACCAAGGCACCAGGAATCTGATGATGATGAGGCGGATCCCAGAGCTGAGCTGATCCGCCGGCTGCAAGAATACGAAGTCTTCAAGCAAGCGGCCAGCGATCTGGATGCATTACCCCGCCAGGAGCGGGATTATTTCAGCGGTCAGGCCAAGCTGGCCGATAACTTTCAGCCGCTGGTGATCCTGCCGGAGGTGGCGGTGGAAGATCTGGTGTTGGCACTAAAAGATATTATGAAGCGGGCCAAGGATTTTCAGCATCATCATATCCAACGCGAGCAGATGTCTACCCGCGAGCGGATGAGCCGGATCCTGGCGCTGTTGCAGCAAAAAGACTATGTGCCCTTTGAAGCGTGTTTTGAGCTCGAAGAAGGTCGTGAAGGCGTGGTGGTGAGTTTTCTGGCAATCCTGGAGTTAAGTAAAGAAAAACTGATTACGCTTACTCAGGTGGCACTGTTTGGCCCGATCCACCTGAAAGTTGCCACCGGAGCCGAAGCATGAAGCGGGCCATTTCCGACAGTCAATTGCTGCAATTGGTAGAGGCGGCTATTTTCACGGCCGAGCAACCCTTGTCGCTGGAAGATTTGCAACGCACGGTACTGGAAGACTTTGCCCCCAGCAAGAAGAAATTGCAGGCGATTCTGGCGCAAATTACTCAGGATTATGCCGGCCGTGGTGTACAATTACTGGAAACTGCTTCAGGTTATCACTTTCAAAGTCGGCCAGAGCTTAGCGAGTATCTGGCGAAGTTATGGCCTGAGCGCTCGCCCCGTTACTCACGGGCAGTGCTGGAGACGCTGGCATTGATCGCCTATCGTCAGCCCATCACCCGTGGTGAGATTGAAGATATCCGGGGTGTCAGTGTCAGCTCACAGATCATGCGTACCTTACTGGACCGGGGCTGGGTTAAAGTGGTTGGGCACAAAGAAGTGCCAGGCCGCCCGGGGCTTTATGCCACCACAGCACAGTTTTTAGACTACTTTGGTTTACAAAGTTTAAGCCAGTTGCCAGAGCTAACCGCTTTTCGGCAACTATCCATAGCAGAAAATGAGTCAGCTGCCGAACACGGCACTGGCAGCACACCACCGTCGGGACGACAGGAGAGCATCGAATGAGTGAAAAGTTACAGAAAGTATTGGCCCGGGCCGGCGTAGGCTCTCGTCGGGAAATGGAAACCATGATCAGTGCCGGCCGGGTTTCGGTCGATGGTAAGGTGGCTTACTTAGGCGATCGGGTCGAGCCGCAGCAGGTGATTAGAGTCGATGGCCATGTGGTGAAAACCATCAGTGAAGATGCGCAAATCTGCCGCGTACTGGCGTATCACAAGCCGGAAGGCGAAATTTGTTCGCGCCACGATCCGGAAGGGCGGCCAACGGTGTTTGATCGCTTACCTAAGTTGCAGGGCTCGCGCTGGATTGCCATTGGCCGGCTGGATATCAATACCTCGGGCTTGTTGCTCTTTACTACCGATGGTGAGCTGGCCAACCGGTTGATGCATCCCAAGTTTGAAGTAGAGCGTGAGTACGCGGTACGGGTGTTTGGCGAAGTGACCGATGCCATTATTCAGAAGCTGCGTACTGGCGTGATGCTGGAGGATGGCCAGGCCAACTTCAAGAAAATTAAAGTACTGCCCGGTGAAGGTTTAAACCGTTGGTTTCATGTGATGCTGACTGAAGGACGCAACCGAGAAGTACGGCGGATGTGGGAATCGCAGGGCACTGTGGTCAATCGTTTAATACGGGTGCGCTACGGTGATTTGCATTTGCCCAAGCACATACCTGCCGGTGGTTACGCCGAGTGCAGCCTGGATGAAGTCAACTATCTGCGGGAGTTGGTGAAATTACCGGCTGAAACCCAGAGTTTAATTAAAGCCGAAGATCGCAGTGAGCGTCGCCGCCGTATTGCCGGCATGCGCCGTGCGGTGCGCAAACACCAGATTGCTGAAAAAACACCGGGGCGTACCACTGAAACAAAAGCCAAGCCAAAGCCGAAGGTAAAGGAAGAGAAACCAGCTAAGCGTCCTGCTGCAAAGCCGGTGAATAAAAAGCCCAGTCGTGCTGGTCGGGGTTAACTCTTACAGCGCTTTGCACCAAAAACGTGATCGGTATTTTGGTGCATTGCCAGGCTACTCTTGGTAGCCGTGAGGGTTTTGCTGCTGCCAGCGCCAACTGTCCTGCACCATATCATCCAGGGTCAATTGCGCTTGCCAGCCCAGCAGTTGCCTGGCTTTAGTTGGGTCAGCGTAGCAGCTGGCAATATCGCCAGGACGGCGTGCTACGATGCGGTAGGGTACTGGCACTTTATTTTTATCGGCAAAGGCCTGCACCATATCCAGTACGCTGTAACCAACACCGGTGCCCAGGTTAAAGGCATCAATGCCTGCGTGCTGCTGCACGTATTGCAACGCTTTTAAATGCCCATCGGCTAAATCGACCACATGGATATAATCCCGTACGCCAGTGCCATCTTTGGTGGGGTAATCATTACCAAAGACACTGAGCTCGGTGCGTTTACCCACCGCCACCTGGCTGATAAATGGCATCAGGTTGTTGGGGATGCCGTTGGGATCTTCACCGATTTTGCCGCTCTTATCGGCGCCGACCGGATTAAAATAGCGCAGCAAAGCGATCGACCAGTCTGGATCGGAGGCGGCTAAATCCTCCAGTATCAGCTCTATCATCAGCTTGCTCTGGCCATAGGGGTTGGTCGCTGAGCGGGGAGCGCTTTCAGCAATGGGCATGGTTTTGGCATCACCGTACACGGTGGCAGAAGAGCTAAATACCAGGCGTTTGACACCGGCTCGCTGCATTACCCGGCATAGGGTAATGGTGCCAGCAACGTTATTGTCGTAGTAAGCCAATGGCTGCGCGGTGGATTCACCAACCGCTTTCAAGCCGGCAAAATGCACCACAGCGGAAATGCGGTGTTGCTGGAACAATGCGGTTAAAGCCTGCTCATCACGGATATCCATTTGCAAGCTTTGCAAGCTGCGCCCGGCCAGCTGCTGCACCCGCTGTAGTGACTCATCATTGCTGTTGCTGTAATTATCAATGCTGATCACATCAAAGCCTGCCCGTAGCAGGGCCAGCGCGGTATGGCTGCCGATGTAGCCTGCGCCACCGGTCAATAAAATTGCACTCATGCTGGCTCCTTAGGGCAACACTTTTTTAAATGGCTTTACCGTCGAGCGTGCGTATACGCCAGCTGCCAAATAAGGATCAGCATCAGCCCAGGCTTGGGCGTCTGCTAAAGATTCAAATTCAGCCACTACCAAAGAGCCGGTAAAACCAGCTTCACCTGGTTCCAGGCTGTCGATGGCGGGCAGTGGGCCGGCCAGCAAAAGTCTGCCTTCTGCCTTAAGTGCTTCCAACCGTGCCAGGTGGGCAGGGCGGCTCGCCAGCCGCTTGCTCAGGCTAGCCTGAACGTCTTCCGAGTAAATCATATAGAACATGGTCTTTCCTTGGGTAATAAGTCGGTTTGCGTTTGAAAAAACGATGGCTGCCTTCATGCAGCGACCGAAAAGCTAGGATTTCAGTACGGGCCCTGTTAGCATGCTGAAAAAACGAAAAACAATTCTAACAATAAATGTCAGGGAGTCCCAACCAAAATGAAACGCGAGCTGTTTAGTTCTAAGATCGGCTTTATTCTTGCGGCAGCAGGTTCAGCTGTCGGTATCGGTAATCTGGTCGCCTTTCCGGTGATGGCCAGCCAGAATGGGGGTGCCGCTTTTTTAATCATGTACGCTTTTTTTGTGTTTTTTATCTGCTTGCCGGTGATGTTGGCAGAAATGAGCCTGGGCCGACACACCCGGCAAAACCCGCATGGTGCCTACAGTAAAATAGGCCAGAGCCCGCTTTGGAATGGCGTGGGCTGGCTGGCAGTGATTACGCCCTTTATGATAGGGGTGTTTTATCTGGTGATTACGGTCTGGATTTTTGGTTATTTAGCCAAAGCCGTGATGGGGCAGCTCGATACCCTGGCGCAGGATGGTGCTTTCGGTGTGTTTATCAATAGCAATGAGCTTTATGTCTATATGGCAGTGGTGATTGGCCTTACGTTCTTAATTTTACAAAGTGGTGTGAAGCAGGGGATCGAGCGTGCGGCCACTTACTTAATGCCTGCGCTCTTCGTGATGCTACTGCTGTTGGTGGGCTATGTGCTGACGTTAGACAACGCCATGCTCGGGGTACAGTTCTTTTTGATCCCTGACTTTAGCAAGATCAATGTGCAGGTATTAACCGACTCCTTGGCGCAGGCCTTTTTTTCCTTATCCCTGGCCATGGGTATTTTAATTACGTATGGTTCCTACATTCAGAAAAACAATGACATTGTCGGGGCCGGTAAGATGGTGGCGGGTTTATCCTTGCTGGTGGCCTGTTGTGCTGGTTTGTTGATTTTGCCAGCGGTATTTTGGTCGGATCCATCCATTGATCCATCCCAGCTGACGGACTCCAGCATTGGTATGATTTTCATGGTGTTGCCAAAAATCTTCTTGGCACTGCAGCAGGATATCGGCTTTTTCGGCGCCTCTTTTGTTGCTTCATTCTTCTTTTTGCTGGTGTTCTTCGCTGCCATGACCTCGCTGATTTCCATCATTGAAGTACCGGTGGCAAGCCTGATGGACACCAAAGGCATTTCTCGTCGTCGCTCCCTGATTACTCTAGGCGTGGTGATGATTGCGCTCTCAGTGCTGTCGGCTTTGTCTTTTGGCCGGGTCGAGTGGCTGACCAGCTTCCTGAGTTACGGCGGGGCAGATAAGTCGTTCTTTGATGTGATTATGGATGTGTTTTACTACAGCATCCTGCCACTCAATGGCTTATTGTTGTGTTTATTTGTGATTTATCGCTGGAAGAAAGTGAGTCTGCACGCAGAGATGCGAGAAGGCAACCCTGGCTTTGAGGGTAGCCTGATGCAGAAATACATTGATGTCTCGCTGGGTACCTTTATTCCTGCCATCCTGGCGGTGATCTTCGTACTAAACGTGCTGGGCCGCTTTTTTGGGGTGCAGGTGTTTTAAATAGCATACACGTATTACTTAGGCCTGCAGCAATGTTGCAGGCCCTTGTTTTTGTCGTTCGTAATTTTAAGTATTCTTAAATTTTGTATTATCCTCATCATTTTTAGAAATACCTACTTGGTGGTATCTGGCATACCGATTAATTTTCGTAGAAAACCATTTTTTTAAGTTGAAAGCACTTCATCAACTCTTGCTTTTAGGTCCATACTACTTCTAAGTTTCAGTCACTTAATGAAGCACCATGATAGTAAATTTAAGGAACTATAATGATACGAACCATAAAAATTGGCTTTCGCTTAGCGATATCCTTTGGTGTCATTGTTGTACTCATAGTGGCATTAGGTATTTTTTCAATGTCACAATTGAATCAACTGGCTGAAGAAATCACATTAATCGATGAGCAAAGGATCCCAGCGCTAGATGTTGTAGGGGATATGGATCATGAATTTTTAATTACGCGGTTGTACACAGGTAATTATATTGGTGCGCTTAACAACGATGATAGGGCTCGTTATGAAGCTAGAATTAACGCTAGTAGAGATCTTTTTAGTGCAGCCAGAAACCGGTTTAGTCAACTGGTTAGAAGTGATGAGGGCCGGCGTTTACTCGATAATGTGATCTCGCTTGAGGAGCGATATTGGATTGTCAATGAAGAGTTAAGGGAACTAGCCAGGAATAATGAGATGCAGGTTGCACTCAACTTTCGCCAACAAAGTCTCGATCCACTAGCTGTTTCATTGAGTGATGCCATCGAAGCTTTACGAAGATATCAAGCTCAGCTTATTTCTGAAACTGCCACTGAAGCGAATGAGCTGTACCAGGCCTCTGTCTTCATCTTAGTGATGTTCATTATTTTTGCTGTTGCCTTAGCTTCATTGGTGGCATTAATTATTACTAAAAGTATCAATAAACCACTTAGGTTTGCAGTCGATGTTGCAACAACAATTGCTGCGAATGATTTAACTCAGAATATTCATCCAGAAGGGAATGATGAAGTGACGGAGTTGATAGAGGCTCTGGATCGAATGCAGATCTCTTTACGTGATAACTTAACCAGAATTTCTTCATCGTCGGATCAGTTAGCTGCATCCTCAGAAGAGTTAAGTGTGGTTACCCATGAAACCAACGAAAACTTAAGAAGCCAAAATGATGAGCTGGAGCAATCTGCTACTGCTGTCAATGAGCTGACCGTTGCGATTGAAGAGGTAGCAAGGAATGCGGTAAAAACGGCAGAAGAGTCAGAGAAAGCACAGAGCCAAACTGAAGCAGGCTCTGAGAAAGTTGAGCGAACGGTCAATGCGATTAAGAGCCTGGCATCTATTATTAATCGTACTGCCTCTAATATGGAGTCACTGTCGCAGCGTGTCACAGATGTTGCTTCAGTGCTGGATGTTATTCGTACCATTGCTGAACAAACGAATTTGCTTGCGCTAAATGCTGCTATTGAAGCCGCTCGGGCTGGTGAAGCGGGTCGAGGATTTGCTGTGGTGGCAGATGAAGTTAGGGCTCTGGCCAGTCGGACCCAGACTTCTACCAAAGAGATAGAAGAAATCATTGCTGCAGTTCAGGCCGGAACAGCAGAAGCCGTCGCAGCTATGCGAGAGAGCAATGATAGCGCGACAAGGACGCTTACGGTTGGTCAAGAGGCTGGTGAAGCACTTACCATCATCGCGGAGCTGATTAGCCTTATTAATGATCGAAACTCTGCTTCTGCAAGTGCAGCTGAACAACAAGCGCATGTTGCAAGGGAGGTTGACCGAAGCTTGGTAAAAATTAGAGATCTGGCTGTTCAAAACAGTACTGGTGCTGTTCAAACAAGTTCATCCAGCCAGGAGCTTGCTCGTTTGGCCGAAGAGTTGAATACCCTTGTTGCGCAGTACCAAATTTAGTTGCGCAGTACAAAATCTAGAGGGAGCTACTTGTTAGGGTATAAAAATGCCAGTCATAATCGACTGGCATTTTTATTTTAAAGGCTGAACGCCACTAACCTCAGGTTATTCTGAGTCAGTTTTGCTCATAGGGGCTGATGCTGCCTGCCGGGCAGAGCCGGTGCCTGCTTTGCGCTCTGAGCTTTGTACTGCCGGTCGTGCTTCCGCTGGCATGGCTGTTGGCAGCTCGGTAGCTGGCTCGTCAGACACCTTGACTGGCTTGGCCATCTGCGATACCACCATTTGCTGATAGCGATTAGCACGGGCCGAAGCTGCCGGGGGGCTGGCAGCAGGAGCGGCTTGCTCTGCTTCTGGCGTTGCAACAGCGGCTACAGCGGCTTCGGTCAAAGCAGTGGCTGCTTTGTTTTCTGGCACTGCTTTAGTGGCGACAGGCTTGGTCGCTTCAGCTTGTTCAGCCTGCTCAGCTTTCACCTCAGTTTTCTCAGCTTTCACCTCAGTTTCTGTGGCTTTCACTGGTGCAGCCTCAGCTTGTTTAGTTGCAGCTTTGTCCGCTGTTGACTCAGTTGCTTCGGCCGTTTCTGCTGGTTTTGCTTTGGCTTTACGAGCAGGGGCACGTTTGCGTGGTTTTTTTACCTGCGCATCGTCTTGCGGCTTATTCACTGCTGCTGCAGCTTCAGCGTCTGCAGTGGTGGCAGTTGGTTCTTCTTTCGAGACCGCTGGTTTGGCAGGCTGCTCAGCGCTTGCTTCATTGCTTACTGCCGTTTCAGTGCTTTGAACCGTTTCAGCCGGCTCTGCTGACACTTTGGTATCCGCTGCATCCGTTTGTGAGCTGGCCAGTAAGTCGAGCTGCTCGGTGGCTGGCTCTGCGGTAACTTCTTCTGCATCACCGTTTTGCTCTTTCTTGCGCTTTTGCCCGGCTGCACGCAAGTGGCGTGGCGAGCGGCGGGCGCGTTTGCGCTGATCGCTTTGCTCTTTGTCTTCCAAATCACTGTCGACCGTGTCGCTGCTTTTTGCCTGTTCAGCATCAACTGTCTCGCTAACCGGTTGCGCTTTCGCGGTCGCTTTGGCATCGGTTTCTGTCGCAGCCTGTACTTCGCCGCCTTGCTCAGCAGCTTGCTGTGGCTCTTTGCTTGCTACTGGCTGATGCGGTATCGCTTC
Source organism: Alkalimonas amylolytica (assembly GCF_900107845.1). Lineage (GTDB taxonomy): Bacteria > Pseudomonadota > Gammaproteobacteria > Enterobacterales > Alteromonadaceae > Alkalimonas > Alkalimonas amylolytica. The sequence continues at coordinate 594,205 of NZ_FNRM01000002.1, read as the reverse complement.
AGCTGCCGCGTTTTGCGGTGCTTGTGCTGCATCCGTGACTACGCTGTTGGCTGAAGCTTGCTTGGCTGTTGGCTCTGTCGGAGCTTCGGATTTTGCAGGCACAGCAGCTTTAGCCGTCTCCTGGCTCGTTGCCGTGCTGGCCTGGGGATCAGCGGCTGCTTTTTCCATGCGGACAGACTTTTGCATTTGACGCCGCTGGCGACGCTCGGCGGCTTTACGTGGTTGGGCTGGCTTATCCTCGGTGCGCTCGGTAGCGACTTTGGTATCCGGCTTGGCGTCTTGCTTAGCTTCAGCTTTTGGCTCTTGTTTTCTCGGTTGCTCTGCAGCTTTGCTTGGTTTGGTAGCTTGCTTTTGCTGCGGCGCTGCTTGCTGAGCTTGCTCTTGCTCACCAGAACGAGCACGACCATCCTGACCACCACGGCGACGGTTGTTGTTGCGACGGCGGTTGCTGTTTTGGTTCGGGCGGCGATTTTGTTCGCTGCGCTGCTCGGCTGCTGGTTTTTCAGCTGGTTTGGTTTCCTTGCTGTCGCTGCTGCCAAACAGTTGGCTAAACCAGCTTGACAGGCGTTCCAGCAAACTCGGTGTTGCTTCTGCGTTGACGGCTGTAGGCTGAGCAACAGGAGCTGCTGCTGGAGCAGGTGCTGGCGCGGCAGAGTCTAAAATACTGATGGCCGCCAGGGCAGGCTTTTCTCGGGTGATGCTTTCCTGAGTCAGTGGCTGATACAGATCTTTACTCAGATCCGGTGTTTTCACCATCTGATAACTGCTTTCATCCAGCTCTTCATCAATCCGAACCCGGATCACTTCAAAGTGGGGGGTTTCCATGTGCTCATTTGGAATAATGAACACATCGATGCCATGGCGCTTTTCAATACGGCGCACGGCATCACGCTTTTCATTCATCAGGTAGGTTGCCACCGAAATAGGCACCTGAGCCTGAATCTGGCTGGTGTTGTCTTTGATCGACTCTTCTTCAATCAAACGCAGAATGGACAAGGCGGATGATTCGGTGCTGCGAATGGTACCGCGGCCGTGACAACGTGGACACAGATGGCCGGCAGACTCGCCCAGCGATGGACGCAGGCGCTGACGGGACATTTCCAGCAAACCAAAACGCGAAATCCGGCCGATCTGAACCCGGGCCCGATCCTGTTTCACGGCGTCTTTTAAACGATTCTCCACTTCACGCTGGTGTCGTACTGGCGTCATGTCGATGAAGTCGATAACAATCAAACCGCCCAAATCACGCAAGCGCAGTTGACGGGCAATTTCATCGGCTGCTTCTAAATTGGTATTAAAGGCGGTTTCTTCGATATCACCACCCTTAGTGGCTTTGGCCGAGTTGATATCAATGGCCGTCAGGGCTTCGGTGCTGTCGATAACAATGGAGCCGCCGGATGGCAGACGTACTTCACGGTGGAAGGCAGACTCAATCTGGTTTTCAATCTGGAAGTGCATAAAGAGTGGCACGTCACCGGTGTACAGTTTGACTCTGTGGGCAAAGTCCGGTCGGAACTGCTGGATATAGAGGCGTGCTTCGTCGAAAATTTTCTGGCTGTCGATCAGGATCTCGCCAATGTCACGACGTAGGTAATCGCGGATGGCGCGAAACACCACATTGCTTTCCTGATGAATTAAAAACGGTGCCGGGCGGTTGGCGGCTGCATCGCTGATAGCAGCCCAATGTTTCAGCAGGGACTTTAAATCGTAATCCAATTCCTCAAAAGATTTACCGACACCAGCGGTACGTACAATCAGGCCCATGCCATCTGGCATGCTCAGCTGGCTTAATGCATCTTTTAAATCCTGCCGCTCGTCGCCTTCAATGCGACGGGAAATACCACCGGCACGGGGGTTGTTTGGCATCAGTACCAGATAAGAACCGGCCAGGCTGACAAAAGTAGTTAAAGCGGCGCCTTTTTGGCCGCGCTCTTCTTTGTCGATCTGAATAATGACTTCCTGGCCTTCTTTGACCACTTCTTTGATATTTGGGCGGCCATCGAATTTGTAGCCATTGGGGAAGTATTCACGGGAAATTTCTTTCAGAGGCAGGAAACCATGACGGTCGGCACCGTAATCAACAAAAGCGGCTTCCAGGCTGGGCTCAACCCGGGTGATTTTGCCTTTGTAGATGTTGGCTTTCTTTTGTTCATGACCTGGGCTTTCAATATCCAGATCAAACAAACGCTGGCCATCGACCAGCGCAACGCGGATTTCTTCTTCCTGCGTTGCATTAATTAGCATTCTTTTCATTGTGTAGTGACTCTGCATTCAAGCCACAACGCAAGGACTCCGATAAACGGGTGCTCAGACGCTTTCAAACATCGAATGGTGCAGTCTCACGACTGGAATGCTTGAGGAAACCTATTGTAAAAATTGACAGTTATCGCTGTAATTCATCAAATCTGAAACACACCGCATTTCGCTGCGCTGCGTTATAGCATTATTTATTCAATTTTTGCTCTGCTGACCGGATCCTGTGTTTTGTCGGTGTTGGCAATAAATTACTCAACATTACCTCAGACAAAGTGGCGATTAATTTGCGCTGGGGGTGGAAAAACGTTGGTTTTCACCACGATTTCGGTATGATCCGCCCAGGTAGCGGTGCCGCACAGCATCTCTTATGTCGCTCAGAGCGCCCTAATTGCCATCATTCTGGCTGAATTAGCCCGGGCATTATCCCACTAATCAACCGGCAATAGCAACTAAATTGTAATTTTAGCAGAGTTCAAAGCCTTCATGACAGAAGACATTAAATTAGGTGTGCAAATTGTTGAAATCGAATTGGAATTTTCTGGCCAGCGGGTAGATAACTTCCTGATTGCCCGGCTGAAAGGTGTCCCTAAAAGTGTGGTTTATCGGGTATTGCGCAAAGGTGAGGTCCGAATTAACAAAAAACGGGTGAAACCTGAATACAAATTACAAGCCGGTGATCTGTTGCGAATCCCACCGATCTCGGTACGTAAAGAGCCTGATGCCGTGTCTACCCAGCTGGCAGTAGTGAAGCAGCTGGAGCACAAGATTCTGTTTGAAGATGAGCATCTGCTGATCATCAATAAACCGTCTGGTATGGCAGTACATGGTGGCAGTGGTCTTACTTTTGGTGTGATTGAAGCGCTTCGTGCACTGCGCCCCGATGCCCGCCATCTGGAGTTGGTACACCGATTGGACCGGGATACGTCGGGCTGTCTGATGATTGCCAAAAAACGCTCGGTACTGCGTCATTTGCATCAGCAACTGCGTGATAAAACCGTAGAAAAGAAGTACCAGGCACTGGTTGCAGGCGACTGGCCAGCTAAGCTGCGTAAAGTTACAGAGCCGCTGCGTAAAAATACCCTGCAATCCGGTGAGCGGGTGGTGCGGGTCGATCCACTGGAAGGCAAAGAGTCTGAAACCCGCTTTCGGATTTTGCAGCGTTACCAGCAGGGGACTTTAATCGAAGCCTTCCCGGTGACCGGTCGTACTCACCAAATTCGGGTGCACACAGCCTGCAAAGGCCATCCTATTGCCTGTGATGACAAATACGGCGATAGTGACTTTACTCAGCAGATGAAGGCGTTGGGGCTGTCGCGTTTGTTTTTGCATGCCTTTAGTTTACGAGTGATGCATCCGATCACCGAAACGACCTTAAGCATTGAAGCACCACTGGATGATGATTTGGCCATGCTGCTTGAGCAGTTGCAGAGGGTTTAGTATGACGCTTGACATTGAACGCATCGAATTGGTGATTTTTGATTGGGATGGCACTGTGATGGACTCGGTGGGGCGCATTGTCTCTGCCATGCAAACCGCAGCGCAGTTGGCAGAATTGCCCGTGCCATCAGCTCATGCTGTGAAACAGATCATTGGTCTGAGCTTGGATCTGGCGTTTACCACCTTATTCCCAACCATGACCGCAGCACAGCATCAGCGACTGTTTGAGCATTATCGTGAACAGTATGTGGAACGCGATCCAACGCCAACGCCAATGTTTGCCGGTGCTGAAGCACTGTTTTTGCATTTACGCGCGCAACAAAAGCGCCTGGCGGTCGCAACCGGCAAGGCACGCAAAGGACTGGACCGAATTTTTGCCGAAACCGGCCTGGCGCATTATTTTGCTATCACACGCTGCGCTGATGATGCCAAATCCAAACCCGATCCGGATATGCTTTTGCAAATTCTGGCTGAAACCCGGCTGGCTCCAGAGCAGGCGCTGATGGTCGGGGATACCAGCCACGACATGCTGATGGCCCAGCAAGCTGGTATAGCGCGGATTGGAGTCACCCACGGTGTGCATGGTGCCGGGGTGCTGCAGCAGTTTCAGCCGTTGGCAATCGTCGATGATTTAACTCAGTTGCAGAACTTGTTGTCTGGCAGGCCGCTGCCGGCCTGATTGAGTTTAAAGCAGGGGGTTGACCCCATGCTGACGCAGCATCTGAAGCAAGCGGATCAGCGGCAAACCTACCAGTGCATTCGGGTCGGCCCCTTCAAGCTTTTCAAACAAGCTGATCCCAAGGCCTTCGCTTTTAAAACTTCCGGCGCAATCAAGTGGCTGTTCAAGTGTTACATAGCCGGCAATTTCATCAGGGGTTAACTGGCGAAAATGCACCTTAAATGGCTCGCAGCAGAGCAGGCTTTGGCCAGTGGCAGCATCGAGCAGGGCAAGCCCGGTTAAAAAGGTGACGACATTGCCACTAAATGCCTGCAACTGGGCAATGGCTCGTTCAGCCGTATGGGGTTTACCAAGCATGTCCTCATTAAAAACCGCGACCTGATCCGAGCCAATGACCAGTCCATGGTTTAGTGTACTTGCCACTTTGCTGGCTTTGGCCAGAGCTAGTCGTTGCACCAGTGCCTCTGGCGCTTCGCCAGCCAAAGGGGTTTCATCAATATCTGGGGCGGCTACCTGAAATGGCAACCCTGTTTTTTGCAGTATTTGCTGACGGTAGGGCGAGGTAGAGGCCAGCCATAGCTCAGCTTGAGAGGTTATAGTCATACTTCTATCCTGAACGAAACAACATCTTCAGCGGCCACTATACGGATCTGGCCCGACAAATGCGATAAAATAGCCTAAAAGCATGCAGAATCCTTTGACAGCTTTGCGGTGGATCTATATGATGCGCGCCTTATGCAAAAAGTAAAAATTCCTGTTACCTTAGACCCGGTTCGGGCGGCCCAAAAACGTTCATCTTATGATGGCGTGGTGCCGCTTAAGAATTTAAGCCGGTTGTCAGAGCAGCTGCTGGATACCAGCGGTGAGGTAACTGTTCGGATTGATTGCGATATCGACGAACAAAAACTGGTGGTGTTGTCGGGTGAGGCGCATTGCGATGTGCAGGTAAGCTGCGAGCGTTGTCAGCAACCAATGAACCTTTCATTGCATTGTCAGTTTGCGTTTACACCGGTTCGCAGCGATAATACAGCGCTGGATCATATTCCTGAGCGCTATGACGTGGTCGTCCCGGACGAACACGGTGAAGTGAATTTGCAGCAAATGGTGGAGGATGAGTTAATCCTGACCCTGCCGATGTATCCGGTGCATGATGAAAGCTTTTGTTCGGCACCTGATCAGCTTAACAGCTTTGGTGTGGTGATTGATGAACCGGAAAAACCAAACCCTTTTGCAGTATTGCAAGAATTAAAGAAAAAGTGATTTATTAGGAGAAAGCCATGGCTGTTCAGCAAAACAAAAAATCTCGTTCACGGCGTGATATGCGTCGCTCACACGACGCTCTGACAGGCCCTACGCTGTCTGTCGACGCAACTACCGGTGAAACGCATCGTCGTCACCACATGACTGATAGCGGCTTCTTCAAAGGCCGTAAAGTCAAGTAAGTCCGGATGCACCTGGTGCAACCAACACAAATACATATCGCGTTAGATATGATGGGGGGCGATCACGGCCCCCTTATTACTTTACCTGCCGCCATTCAGGCCGTGCAGGAAATCCCCAATCTGCTGCTTACTCTTTGCGGTGATGCTGCTGTGTTGCAACGCGAGCTTAGTCAGGCTGGTTGTGGCAATCACCCACGTTTACGAATTCAGCCTTGTTCCCAACAAGTCAGCATGTGCGAAAAGCCCAGCTCAGCCTTGCGCAATAAACGCGATTCGTCGATGCGGGTTGCTTTGGAGCTGGTGGAGCAGGGCCAGGCCTCCGCCTGCGTCAGTGCCGGCAATACCGGTGCGCTGATTGCCATGGCGCATTTTGTTCTGAAAATGCTGTCCGGTGTCGAACGCCCGGCCCTTATTAGTACCTTGCCTTCGACTGCAGCTCAGCCTGTATACATGCTTGATCTAGGTGCTACCGTCAATTGCGATGCAGATACTTTATTCCAGTTTGCTGTGATGGGCTCGGTGATGGCGGAAGAAGTCGAAGGTTTGCAGGCCCCGCGACTGGCATTACTCAATATGGGCGAAGAAGAGATTAAAGGCACCGATCAAATCAAACAGGCAGCAGTACTACTCAGTGAGTGCGATGAACTGAACTACATCGGTTTCATTGAAGGCAACGATATTTTTTCTGGCAAGGCCGATGTGATTATCTGCGATGGTTTTGTCGGCAATGTAGCGCTGAAGACCTGTGAGGGCGTGGCTAAACTCATCATCAATCAAATTCGGGCCACACTGCTTAGTAGTCTGGTTGGACGAATTGTCGGCAAAGTCGCGCAACCCTGGCTGAAAAGCATGGTCAAAGGGGTGAACCCCGACCAGTATAATGGCGCAAGTCTGATAGGATTGCGCGGAATTGTCGTGAAAAGCCATGGAAATGCTTCCAAAGAAGCCTTTCTTAGCGCTATCCGTCAAGCTGTCCGAGAGGTTGAACGTCAGGTCCCGGCCAAAATTAAAGATCGGCTGGAACAGGTATTAATTGGAAAAGCGTAGGTTGCCATGTATTCTCGCATTATCGGAACCGGAAGTTATTTCCCGTCTCAAGTAAGAACCAACACCGATCTGGAAACCATGGTCGAAACCACCGATGAGTGGATCATCGAACGCACAGGTATTCGTGAGCGTCGTATCATAGGTAAAGATGAAAGTGTTGCTACGATGGGAGCTGCTGCGGCCCGTCAGGCTATTGATGCCGCGGATATCGATAAAAACACTTTGGATATGATCATTGTCGCTACCACCAGTGGTGCACGCTCCTTGCCAAGCTCTGCCTGCGAGGTACAACGTGAGCTGGAGATTCCAGCCATCCCAGCTTTTGATGTCGCTGCTGCCTGTGCCGGTTTTTGCTATGCGCTAAGTGTGGCCGATCAATACATCAAAAGCGGTATGGCGAAACGTATTCTGGTGATTGGCTCTGACTGCTTGTCGCAGTTGGTGAGTCCGGAAGATCGCAGCATGGTGATCTTGTTTGGCGATGCTGCAGGTGCCGTAATTTTAGAAGCTTCCGAGCAGCCAGGCATTTTATCTACTCATATCCATGCCGATGGTAAATATTCTGAATTGCTGTATGTGGATAATCCGATCCGTGGCGATGTTGAGTCTGTTCACAACTCCTGGGGCTCGATGAAAGGGAACGATGTATTTAAAGTTGCCGTCACTAAGCTCTCGGAAGTGGTTGAGCAAACCCTGGCAGCAAACAAGATGGATAAATCCGAAATTGACTGGCTAGTCCCGCACCAAGCCAATCTGCGTATTATTGCTGCTGTGGCCCGTAAATTGAACCTGCCGATGGAGCAGGTGGTGATCAATCTTGACCGCTATGGGAATACCTCTGCCGCAACGGTACCAACTGCGCTGGATGAAGCTATTCGAGACGGTCGGATTAAACGCGGACAAACCTTGTTATTAGAAGCCTTTGGCGGTGGTTTTGCCTGGGCTTCAGCACTGGTAAAGTACTAGACTTTCCAACCAAGCGCCGGTTTTTAAACAGGATTCACACGATGACAAAGAAAATAGCTATTGTTTTTCCGGGGCAGGGGTCACAAAGCCTTGGTATGCTCAGTGAACTCTATGCTGCCCATGACGTGGTACGCGATACTTTTTCCGAGGCTTCGGCTGCTTTGGGCTACGACTTATGGCAGCTTATCGCTGAAGGACCGGAAGCTCAACTGAACGAAACCGATAAAACTCAACCTGCCTTATTGACCAGTTCAGTAGCCTGTTGGCGCTTATGGCAGCAGCAAGGTGGTTTGGCTCCAGCCTATCTGGCCGGCCACTCCTTGGGTGAGTATTCGGCTTTGGTTTGTGCTGGTGTATTAACACTTGCCGATGCGGTTGTGCTGGTTGCCAATCGTGGCCGTTACATGCAGCAAGCGGTGCCCGCTGGCACTGGTGCCATGTATGCCATTATCGGTCTGGATGATCAGACTGTGGCTGAGTGCTGTGCTCAGGTTGCCAATGATGAAGTGGTGGCACCGGTGAATTACAACTCGCCAGGTCAGGTGGTGATTGCGGGTCACAAAGCTGCGGTAGAGCGCGCGGCAGAAGTATGCAAAACAGCCGGTGCGAAACGTGCACTTCCACTGTCCGTCAGCGTGCCTTCGCACTGTGCATTGATGAAGCCCGCAGCGGCTAGTTTGGCTCGTGATATGGCAGCGATTACATTTCAGCTCCCAGGGTTGGCGGTTGTCAATAACGTGGATGTCGCGGTTTGTAGTGATGCCGCTTCGATTCAGGATGCATTGGTACGTCAGCTTTATAGCCCGGTGCGTTGGACAGAGACCGTTGAGTGGCTGGCACAGCAGGGTGTGACGGATGTGATCGAACTGGGCCCTGGTAAAGTATTAGCGGGGCTTGTCAAACGTATTGATAAATCCCTTTCTGCTAGCTCAGTCAATGACAGTGCATCTCTTGCACAGGCTCTGGCTGGTGAATAACACAACAAAGGTTTTTTTATGACAGCTTTATTTTCTTTAGAAGGCAAGGTTGCACTGGTAACTGGTGCCAGTCGTGGTATTGGCCGTGCTATTGCTGAGCAGTTAAAAGCGCAGGGTGCTACTGTAGTCGGCACTGCGACCAGTGAAAAAGGGGCAGCGGCTATTGCCGGGTATCTCGGTCAGCCAAACGCAGGCCTGGTATTGAACGTCACCGATACCGACTCAATCGAAGCTTGCCTTGCCAGTATTAAAAATAATTTTGGTGATATTGATATTCTGGTCAATAATGCCGGTATTACCCGTGATAATCTGTTGATGCGCATGAAAGACGAAGAATGGTTTGATATCATGCAAACCAATCTGACCTCGGTATTTCGTCTGAGCAAGGCGGTGTTGCGCAGCATGATGAAAAAGCGTTATGGTCGTATCATCACCATAGGCTCTGTGGTGGGCAGCATGGGTAATGCGGGTCAAACCAACTATGCAGCTGCTAAGGCAGGTGTGTTAGGCTTTACCAAATCGCTGGCGCGCGAAGTCGCCTCCCGCGGTGTGACGGTGAATGCTGTGGCTCCGGGGTTTATTGATACGGACATGACTAAAGAGTTATCGGATGACCAAAAAGAAGCTATTTTTGGCCAGGTGCCTGCTAATCGTTTAGGGCAACCGGCTGAAATTGCTGCAACTGTTGCTTTTTTGGCATCAGAACCAGCAGCCTACATTACGGGCGAAACGATTCATGTCAACGGCGGTATGTACATGGTGTAAGCCCTGCATGTCAGACCAGCAGAAAAATGCCGGTTCGACGACTTGCAACAACGCAGGCTTACGCATAAACTAGCGCCACATAAAATTGCACGAACTGTTGCGATTTAAATGAAAAAAGGAAGAAAAGATGAGCAACATCGAAGAACGCGTTAAGAAAATTATTATTGAACAGCTGGGTGTTAAAGAGGAAGAAGTTAAGCCAGAAGCTTCCTTTGTTGATGACCTGGGTGCAGACTCTCTGGATACCGTAGAGCTGGTGATGGCTTTGGAAGAGGAGTTCGATACTGAAATCCCTGATGAAGAAGCAGAAAAAATCACCACGGTACAATCTGCTATTGACTACGTAAAAGCCAACGCAGAATAAGCCGTTCTGGCTCAAAACGGGTAGCCTGGCTACCCGTTTTTTGTTGGGTGCTCCAATCCGGCTACTCTTGCATCAAGGTAAGTACCGGTCCAAAATAAATTCTACTGCAGCATCGAATCTCGATGCTGCAGTAGAATTTATTTTCATCAGCTCCATTGGAGGATGCAGTGTCTAAACGTCGAGTCGTAGTGACGGGGCTGGGTTTGCTCACCCCGGTTGGGAATGATGTAACCACCAGCTGGCAAGCCCTGCAACAAGGTAAAAGTGGTGCTGGCTTGATTCAGCACTTTGATACCGAAGCCTACAGCACTAAGTTTGCTGCTATGGTCAAAGACTTTGATGTCGATCCTTACTTCCCGGCGAAAGAAGCCAAGAAGATGGATTTGTTTATCCAGTACGGTGTTGCCGCAGGGATACAGGCATTTCGTGATGCGGGTATCGAAGTCACCGAGCAGAATGCTGGCCGTATTGGCGCTGCCATTGGCTCAGGCATTGGTGGCCTTGGTCTGATTGAAGAAAATCACACCAAGTTATTAAACAGCGGCCCACGTCGTCTGTCGCCATTTTTTGTGCCGTCTACCATTATCAACATGATCTCTGGGCAGTTGTCCATTATGCTGGGCTTGCAAGGGCCTAATATCAGCATCGTTACAGCTTGTACCACTGGCGTGCACAACATAGGTCAGGCTGCTCGGATGATTGCCTATGGCGATGCCGATGTGATGCTGGCCGGTGGTGCTGAGAAAGGCTCCACACCACTGGGTATGGGTGGCTTTGGTGCAGCCAGAGCACTTTCGACCCGCAATGATGCTCCTGAGCAGGCCAGTCGGCCTTGGGATAAAGACCGTGATGGTTTTGTGCTGGGTGATGGTGCTGGTGTGGTGGTGTTGGAAGAATATGAGCATGCCAAAGCTCGCGGTGCCAAGATTTATGCCGAACTGGCTGGTTTTGGCATGAGCGGGGATGCCTTCCATATGACATCACCGCCGGAGAATGGTCGTGGTGGTGCTATGGCCATGCAGAATGCGCTAAATGATGCTGGGGTGAACCCTGAGCAGGTTGGCTACATTAATGCGCATGGTACTTCAACCAATGCGGGCGACTTGGCTGAAACCTGCGCGATTAAGTCGGTGTTTGCCACCAATAAAGACAGCATTATGGTGAGCTCGTCCAAGTCGATGATCGGCCACTTGCTGGGAGCTGCTGGTGCGGTTGAGTCCATCATCACTATTTTATCGCTGCGCGATCAATTGGTAACGCCAACCATCAATCTGGATAACCCGGATGAAGGTTGTGATTTGGATTATGTGGCGCATACTGCCCGTGATGCCAAGCTGGAATATGCGCTGTGTAATTCTTTTGGCTTCGGTGGTACCAACGGTTCCATCCTGTTCAAGAAAGTGTAAAACCAGTCTTGCTGATACAAAGCCCGCAGAATGCGGGCTTTGTTGTATCTGAATGCTTTGTGCGGTTAACTTAATCGGGCTTTAATTTTGGCAGCCTGCCACTCGGCCTGCGTAATAGGACTGGTTTCAATGCTGTGATGGTTCATATCGGCATACTGCCGTTTGCGCCTTGCTACCTGCTGCATAATAGCATCGAGCTCGGTATCGGTTTTTCGGTTCCAGTTGGCAATTTCACTAATATGTCGATAACAGCCGATGCAGATTTTGTCCTGATCTAGCTTACAGCTGGCAATACAGGGAGAGTCAATCCTGCTCATGGCCAGATAAAGCTTTATTAACCGGTGGTTCCAACGTTAAGCGCTGAGCCTGGATCACCACCTGGGTTCGGTTGGTGCAACCCAGTTTGCGGAAAATAGCTGTGATGTGCGCTTTCACCGTCGCTTCAGAGATATGTAGATCATAGGCAATCTGTTTGTTCAACCAACCTTCGGTCAGGTAATACAGTACCTTGTACTGCTGATTGGTAAGTTGTGCCACCCTGGCTGCTAAATCCAGGTCTTCTTCTTGACTTGCTTGCTCTTGCAGCGCTTTTTGCATCGAGGCGGGTACCCAGAGTTCGCCAGCCAAAACCTCTTTTAAAGCGTCACTGATTTGCGCTGGGTTGGCCGACTTAGGGATATAGGCCGAAGCACCGAAGGAGATCACCCGCTTAACCACATCCAGCTCTTCACTGGCTGAAATCACCACAATTGGCAAGCTGGGGTAATTTTTCCGTAGCTGAATTAAGCCCAAAAAACCACAGTTGCCTGGCATGTGTAAGTCAAGCAGCAGCAAATCGGTGTCTGGATGTTGCTCCAGCGCCTGACAAGTTGATTCAAACGAATCGGTTTCGATGGTGGCCTTGGTGCTAAAGGTATTGCTGATGGCATTGATCAGCGCATTGCGAAACAGAGGGTGGTCGTCTGCTACGATCAATTTAGCCATGGTTCCTCGTCTTTATTATTTTATTTTCTTCGGCTTAGTATAGAACCAAAGGCCGCAAAATGCGGCCTTGATGTATACAGCGTGAGACAATGAACTGTCCCTATGAGCGATTTAACCTGTTTTCAATCAATTGATCAACCACTGATGGGTCGGCCAGGGTAGAAATATCACCCAGTTGGTCGTGTTCATTGGCCGCAATCTTGCGCAGAATACGACGCATGATTTTTCCAGAACGGGTTTTTGGTAGCCCTTGCGGTGCCCACTGAATAATATCAGGGGAGGCAATCGGAGAAATCTCTTGCCGTACCCAGGCGCGAACGGCTTTGGTCAGTTCCTCTGAGGGGTCTACACCCACCCTTGGGGTGACGTAGACATAAATTCCCTGGCCTTTGATATCGTGCGGATAGCCCACCACTGCCGCCTCAGCGATGGCATCATGCGCGACCAGGCAACTTTCGATTTCTGCAGTACCCAGACGATGCCCGGAGATATTCAACACATCATCGACCCGGCCGGTCAGCCAATAGTAACCATCTTCATCGCGACGGGCTCCATCGCCAGTGAAGTAGGTACCTTGGTAGGTACTGAAGTAGGTTTGCTCAAAGCGTTCGTGATCGCCAAATACAGTCCGCATCTGCCCTGGCCAGCTATCCAGGATCACCAGATTACCTTCCGCTTTTCCCTCCTGCAATTTGCCATCGTTATCGACGATGGCCGGTTTGACGCCAAAGAATGGCCGGGTGGCAGAGCCAGGCTTTAAGGCTGTAGCACCCGGCAGTGGCGTAATCAGAATGCCGCCTGTCTCGGTTTGCCACCAGGTATCCACAATCGGGCAGTTGCCATGACCAAACTTTTCATGATACCAGCCCCAGGCTTCCGGGTTGATAGGCTCACCCACACTACCCAAGGTGCGCAGTGAATTGAGCTTGCTGCCCTCAACCGGGGTATCTCCGTGTGCCATCAGTGCCCGGATAGCTGTTGGTGCTGTGTACAGAATATTGACCTGATATTTATCGATGATTTGCGCCATCCGTTTCACGGAAGGGTAGGTCGGTACCCCTTCAAACAGAACGCTGCAGGCACCATTGGCCAAAGGCCCATAAACAATGTAGGTATGGCCGGTCACCCAGCCAACATCTGCGGCACACCAGTAGATGTCGCCTGGATGGTAATCGAACACATACTGATGGGTCATTGAGGCCCAGACCATGTAACCACCGGTGGTGTGCAACACACCTTTGGGTTTACCGGTCGAACCAGAGGTATACAGGATAAAGAGCGGATCTTCTGCATTCATTGGCTCCGGCTCGCAACTTTTCGGTTGCTTGGCCAGCAGCTCGTGGTACCAGACATCGCGGCCTGGGTGTTCGTCGACATTCTCACCGACATGTTTCACCACTATCACATGCTGTACCGGGCTGTTTTTGCCTAAGTGACCAAGCGCCAAGTCAGTGTTGTCTTTCAATGCGGTTAAGCGACTGCCGCGCGGTGCCTGATCAGCGGTGATGATCAATTTGGAGTCACAGTCCTGCACCCGGCTACCGAGTGCGTCCGGTGAGAAACCGGCAAATACCACGGAATGCACAGCGCCAATCCGGGCGCAAGCCAAAATGGAAATAACCGCTTCTGGGATCATCGGCAAATAAATGGTGACCCGATCGCCTTTGCCCACGCCCAGCGACTTCATGCCATTGGCGAGCTGACAGACTTGCTCATACAGTTCTTGATAGGTCACATTCTTCTGCACACCAGGTTCATCGCCTTCCCAGTAATACGCGATGTCATTGGCTTTATGCGGCAGATGGCGGTCCAGACAGTTGTAGCTGGCGTTTAGTACGCCATCTTCAAACCATTTGATATTGATATTGCCCGGTTGATAACTGGTATTCTTCACCTTGGTGTAAGGGGTAAACCAGTCAATGCGTTTGCCGTGCTCTGCCCAAAAAGACTGAGGATCCTGCACCGACTGCTGATACATACGTTGGTAGGCTTCGTTATCAATCAAACAGCGCGCTTCGGCGGCAGCTGGAACCGGGTAAAGGCCTGGCTGTGTCATCACTGTGTCCCCATAGGTTTCAATTTAAATAAAGTAGTTATGTTCTAACCAATTGCAGACTGGAAAGAAATTAGACCATTGTCTAGCCTGTAAGCTTCATTGGGTTAAAACAGTTGCTTGAATCCGGTGAAATGACTGTAGCAGTTGATGCGACTAAAGGCTAATTGCACAAAATGAGCCCCTGAACCAACCTTGTCGGTGATAGCAGCTCAGAAAATAACCAGAGACCGCACAACAAGAAAACCAGGGAGCACTGCATGAAACAACTACCATTTGCCTGTACCTTACTGGCAGCAAGTATGACGCTCGGCCTGAGTCAAGCCCAGGCATCCTTTACCGTTGGCAACACAGACATCAGTTTTGGCGGCTTTATTAAGTTGGATGTCATGCTGAACGATACACCAGATGGCAATCTGGCTACCGGTATTGGCCGGGATTTCTATGTTCCATCTTTAACTCCGGTGGGCGGTGATGGTGAAAGTACCAAGTTTGATATGCATGCCCGTCAGTCACGGTTCTTTTTTACCACCAGTACCCAACTGGAAAATGGCAAAACCCTGGCAGGTCGCTTTGAGTTTGACATGATGTCCACCCCGGGTGGGGATCAACGCATTTCCAATGGCTACTCCCCGGGCATTCGTCATGCTTTTTTCACCTATGACAAATGGTTGTTTGGCCAGACCTGGTCCACCTTTATGGACTTGACCTCTTTACCAGAGAGTGTGGACTTTGTTGGTAATACCGATGGCCAGATTTTCGTACGCCAACCACAGATTCGCTACACCCATGGCAACTTCCAGTTTGCCATTGAGAACCCGGAAAGCACCATCACACCTGGACCAACCGGTGGTCGGGTAGTCAGCGATGACAACACCATGCCGGATCTGGTGGCGCGCTATAACCATAAAGCGGATTGGGGCAGTCTGTCGGTGTCAGGGTTAGTCCGTCAATTGGCTTATGAAGACCGGGCACTGCAAATCGATGACAGCGTGATGGGCTATGCGGTATCGGTGACCGGTAAAGTGATGGTGTCTGAAAGCAATGACATTCGTTTCACTTTCAACACCGGTAAAGGTTTAGGGCGCTATATTGGGTTAAACACCTCGAATGGGGCTGTGCTGGATGCCAATGGCGAGCTGCAGGCGATCAAGTCGACTGGCTTTACGGCTGCCTACCGTCATGTCTGGGACGCACACTGGCGTACCAACCTGATCTACGCCACCTTGCGGGTTGATAACGACACAGCATTGACCGGTATCGCGGCAACCAAAAGTACCGAGAGCTTGGCGGCTAATATGATTTATCAGGCTTCACGCCACCTGCAGTTTGGTTTGGAGTTTCGTCATGCCACCCGCAAACTGGAATCTGGTACCGATGGTGATTTAAATCGGCTGCAGTTTATGGCCAAATACGACTTTTAAAACACGATGATTTCTCAACGTGCTTGATTTTTGCAATAATAGCGGCTGATGCCGCTATTATTTTGATGATGCCTTATGACGCCTGCTGTCACCGAACTTACTGTCTTGCCTGCCACCCATCAAACCTACCAGGTGTTGTTTCAGGATGACCATCTGTTAGTGGTGAACAAACCCTGCCATTT
This sequence comes from Alkalimonas amylolytica, assembly GCF_900107845.1. Taxonomy (GTDB): domain Bacteria; phylum Pseudomonadota; class Gammaproteobacteria; order Enterobacterales; family Alteromonadaceae; genus Alkalimonas; species Alkalimonas amylolytica. Next base: position 578,223 of record NZ_FNRM01000002.1, on the reverse strand, counting down.
GCTAACGGTTCCAGGCCGGCATCCGGACAATCAGGATTGTTTAATCAAGCGGGTGCAGCAACAGTTTCCATCGGCTTCGGTGGTACATCGGCTGGATTACGACACCAGTGGTCTTTTGGTATTGCCACTGACCTCAGCAGCTTTATCGGCCATCAGTAAGCAGTTTCAGGCTCGGACTGTGACCAAGAGTTATCTGGCGGTAGTTGCAGGCCAGTGGCCGCAGTCTCATGGCCGGATTGATTTGGCTATAGCTCCGGATGCCGACAATCGGCCGCGTTATAAAATTTGCTCGCAAGGCAAGGCATCGATCACTGATTTTGAGTTGCTGGCGTATGATGCGAAGGCAGATACCAGCCGTATCCGACTGAAGCCCGTAACAGGGCGCTCCCATCAATTGCGGCTGCATACTGCAGCATTTGGGCATCCGATCTTAGGCGATCCATTTTATGCCCCGAAGGCGGTACAGGCACAAAGTGATCGTTTGTTGCTGCACGCCGCGACCCTGACCTTCCTGCATCCGCTAAGCCAACACCCTTTAACCTTTGAAGCGGCAGCAGATTTTTAATCGCTGCTGTTCGAAAAGCCACTGGCCATGAAGTGAGCTGGTCGCACAGAATGAGCCTTTGGCCTTCACCGCATTGTCGCAAGCACAAGAGCTTGTTAGCATAGCTTTGCATTGTGTTACTTAAAATGAGAGCACCCCGATGATCCGAGTTTTCGTTACTATCACCTTACTGTTGTTTGTACTGCCGAGCTTTGCCCAAAGCACAGCGGCTCCAGTTCAAGCTGAGCAGGTGCTGTTTCTTGGCCCTTTACCGGCTTTTGCCTCTGACTCGCTGCACCAAAGCGGTAAAGCCAAAGAACAGCGTCAGCAACTGCTGCGCTTATTGGAGCGACAACCTGTTCCGGTAGCAGGCCGCACCGTGGAACTGTTTGGTCAGCGCCTGCAATGGCGTCAGTTGACACCAACCGAAGCTGCTGCAGCGGGCCCAGGTGTTTGGTTTGCACAGTTGCAACAGGATGCTTTTTTCAAGGGCAGATTGGAAGTGACTGGTGTAAAAGCAGCACAGCTGTATCTCAATTTCCAAGCGAAAAATGGCAGCAGTACCGAGCTGGCTTTGGCGACCGGTTGGCAGCAACTGCTGATCTTTACCGATGGTCGTAAAGACGATGACGAGGTACTACTGCAAGTCACCAGTAGCAATGAAGTGCCAGCCGCCTTTCGTTTAGCGGCCAAAGAGCCGGTCAATAATCGGTTGCTAACCAATGCAGAAACCATCACCCAGTTAGCGCTATCGCCGGATACCAACTGGATGCTGCTCAGCTTTAGCGGTCGCTCCGATGTCAGCGATACTCAGTTGCAGCGCACTGAGCTGCGTGATGTCAGCCGCAACCAGGTGCAGCGCAGCTGGAGCGGGCAGGTGCTGAGTCGCGCTGCTTTTAGCCCGGACAATCAATGGCTGAGCTACATGGCCAATAATACGCTGTGGTTGATGAACCTGAATACCGGTGAGTTACGGTCACTGCTGGAGAACCAGACTGGTTTAGGCAGCTATCGCTGGGCACCTGATAGCAACAGCATCGTCCTGCAATGGACGGAAGCGGATACCAGTCTGCAGCAATCCAAGGCGAAAATGTACCGGGCGCTGGAAGATCGCTGGCGTGGTCACCGCGATATCAGCCGCTTGTTTCAGCTCGATATTGCCAGCGGCCTGGTGCGGGTACTAACCACCGATAGGCGCAGCAGCGTATTAAGCGATATCCGGCCGGATGGCAATGCTTTGCTGTATACCCAGCGGGTCAATGATCGCACAACGCCGCCACATGCCAGCTCAGCCTTGTTTGAGCTGGATTTAACCACCTTGCAAAGCCGTGAAATTGGTACTTTTGCACATCTGAATCAGGTGCTTTACCACCGAGACCAATTGCTGGTTGTTGCCGGTCCTAATTTTGCCGGTGGTGCCGGGGTAAACCTGCCGTCGGATGATTACATTGCTAACGATTACGATGGTCAGCTGTATCTGATGGATAAGAATGGCGAGCATATTCAGCCTTTGTCGAAGGACTTTCATCCAGCCATCAGTTCGGTTGCGGTGAATGCGCGTGGCCAGGTGATTGCACAGGTGAGCGAGGGGGATCGTTCCGCGCTATACAGTGTGGATACCAATCGGCAGCGTTTTCAGAAGCTGGCGTTATCGCTGGATGTTATAGAACGGTTTGAACTGGCCAATGATCGTGGCGCCACTGTCCTGGCGGTTGGCTCTGGGGTGGCGACACCGCAACAATTAGAGCTGATTCGTCCAGGGCAGCGCCGCTCCACCGTGCTGCATAGCAGCGCTGCGTTGTATCAACATATTCAGCTTGGCGAGGTGCGCGATTTTCATGTGGAGAATCCGCAGGGCGATCGCATTGAAGGCCGTTATTACCTGCCACCGGATTTTGATGCCAGTAAAAAATACCCAACCATCGTTTATTACTATGGTGGCACCACCACGGTGAATCGTCAGTTCACTGGTCGCTATCCGTTTCACCACTGGGCAGCCAATGGTTACATCGTCTATGTAGTGCAACCTCGTGGAACCATTGGCTATGGCCAGCGCTTTTCGGCGCTGCATGTCAATGCATGGGGCAAATACACCGCTGACGACATCATCTATGCAACAGAGCGCTTTGTAGCCGAGCATGACTTTGTCGACGGCAAGCGGCTTGGCAATATTGGCGCATCGTACGGAGGCTTTATGACCATGTATCTGGCCACCCAAACGGATCTCTTTGCTGCCTCTACCTCGCATGCAGGTATTAGTGCGCTTAGCTCTTACTGGGGGCAGGGTTGGTGGGGTTTCCTCTACTCTGGCATCGCCAGTCGGGACAGCTTCCCCTGGAACAATCATGAGCTCTATGTTGGTCAAAGCCCCTTGTATATGGCTGATAAGATCAATACGCCATTGCTGCTGATCACCGGGGATTCCGATGTTAATGTGCCGGCCGGCGAGTCACAACAGATGTTCACGGCCTTAAAGTTGTTAGGGCGTGAGGTGGCTCTGGTCGAGATCCCGGGCGAAGATCACCACATTATCGATCGTGAAAAACGCTATGTCTGGTGGGATCATCTGTTGGCATGGTTTGATAAGCACTTAAAAGATCAACCTGATTGGTGGCAACATTTAAGTCATTAATAGCTACACATAAAAAAAAACCAGCTCAGGCTGGTTTTTTTGTGTCAGGAAAATTAACAATGACCGAATAAAAATATGATAAATTTATTTAAATTTATGATTTTAAAGTGTTTTAATATATGGCGCGCTCTTTGCATAATGTGGTCGACAACTTAAATATGATAAGGACATGTCATGTTAACAAAAAAAGCAAAAACAATGATTTATAGCTGCGCCTTGTTGGGTGCATTAGCATTTAGTTCGACTGCCAGTGCTTCACTGTTTGACGCTGGCGTGCCGGCTAACTGGAATTGTGTTGGCTCTTGTGGTGCCATGGGCGCAAATGGTGATGTGACTTTGGCACCGACCAGTGCGACCCAGTATGGGTATGTGACTACGAGCAATGGCATCACTGGTGTAGGTCTTCCAGGATTAACGTCAGATGCTACTACTGGTTCTACCCTGACTTCGGCGCTGTTTTCAGCTCAGGCCGGTGATGAACTGAACTTCTTTTTCAATTACGTTTCATCCGATGGCGCTGGTTATGCAGATTATGCATGGGCCCGTCTGTTGGATGAGTTAAACAACGAAGTAGCCATTTTATTTACTGCCCGTACGACACCCAGTGGCAGCATTGTACCTGGTTTTGATATGCCAGATCCTACCGCGACTTTAAACCCGAATGAAGTCTTGATGAATCCAGGAGCGCCGATCTGGTCGGCACTTGGCTCCGATAGTGGTAGATGCTGGAGTACTGGCTGCGGTTATACCGGCTGGATCAGTTCCAGTTACAATATCGCGGCTACAGGCAATTACTTTCTTGAGTTTGGCGTGGTGAACTGGTCTGATACCAACTATCAGTCTGGTATGGCGTTTGATGGTATCACTGTTGGTGGGACGCCAATTGGTGATATTAATCCAGTACCAGCACCGGCCACCCTTGGCCTGTTGGGCTTGGGCTTGTTAGGTGCCCGTTTGGCTCGCCGTAAAAAGTAAGTCTATCTTCTGAAGTGAGGGCAGGCAGTCATGTCTGCCCTTATTTTTTGTGCAGGTACCACCAGAGTGGAAATAATAAGGCACCGGCTACGGCGCCAGCCAGGTGGGCATCTACCGCCACCTGAGCGGCAATTAATTCGGCCAATCCTTCATCCGGTCCACGGATTTGTTCATAAGCAACTTTAGCTAGCACCAGGGCAAGCAATAGCCAACCAGTACTGTCTTTGTGCCGGATATCCGCCAGCGCGCCCAGCAGCACCATTGCATGCAAAGCGCCAGACAACCCCACCATCCGATCCAGCTGTGGCATGGTCAGCAACAACAGCAGATTGGTCAGGCTTCCCGCCAGCAATAACCATAGCAAATAGCGATTGGTGTTAAAATGTCGTTGATGCAATAGCCAAAGTAAGCCAAGTCCAGCCAAGTTAAGTAGCAAATGCCAGTGATTGGTGTGTAGCAGGTTGGCTGTCAATAAACGCCACCATTCACCACTCAATACTGCTGTCGGTTGATAATTCAGCCGATTGACCCAGCTATCAGGCAATGTTAACAGCAGCATCAGACCAAGCAGGAAAATACCTGCTGCCAGCAGCGACTGCCTCGGAGGAATTCGATGTAAGAAGGAAAGATTCTGCATTTGGCTAGTCTAGCAGAGTCTTTTGTTCTGTCATGAAGAATCTGGATTGATCTTTGGCGCGCTTCTGGGTAGGGTAAAGTTCGGTACAAGTTGCAGTAGCAGGTGCTTATGAAGTTTCTTCTTCCATCGCTTTATCTTTTGTGCAGTTCGCAGCTGGCATTGGCTGCAGTGCCGATGCAAGCCGATCGTGAGCCGGAGGCGGCAACGGGTTACTACCAACAGCAATTGGTTCACGCTGAACAGTTTATGGTGTCCGCTGCGCATCCGCTTGCTTCGCAAGCCGGGATACGCGTACTGGAGCAAGGTGGCAGTGCCATGGATGCGGCGATTGCGGTGCAGTTGGTGCTGGGGTTGGTGGAGGCACAAAGCTCAGGCATTGGCGGTGGTGCTTTTATTTTGCATTGGGACCAGGCACAGCAGCAGATGATCACCATTGATGGCCGTGAAACAGCGCCCAAAGCAGTCAATGAACAGTTGTTTATGCAAGGGGACAGCGCCATGCCTTGGCGAGAAGCCTATGTAGGAGGGAAGTCTGTCGGTGTGCCTGGGCTCTTTGCGGCGATGTATCAGGCGCATCAGCGCTATGGTAAGCTTGCCTGGACTCAGCTGTTTGACGATGCGATTAGGTTGGCCAGTGAGGGCTTCCCGGTGTCCGATCGCATGGCTCGTCAGTTGGAAGTCGGCTGGAATCAGGGCATTTCGCACAGTCCGGAAGCCAGCAGTTATTTCTATCCGGATGGCAAGCCGCTGCAAGCGGGTGCTGTGATTACCAATCAGGCTTATGCCGACATTTTACGCCAGGTTGCCGAGCAGGGCCCGGTTGCTTTTTATCAAGGGAATAATGCTGCTGCTATGGTCAAGACGGTGCAGCAAGCCAAAGTCAACGCCGGAACTTTGGCCTTAACCGATTTAGCCGCCTATCAGGCAGTTGAACGCGAGCCAGTGTGTGGCAGCTATCGCAGTTACACCATCTGTGGCATGCCTCCGCCAAGCTCTGGGGGCATAGCGGTAGTACAAATTCTTGGTCTACTGGAACGTTTTGAGCTCGGACAGCTTGCTCCGGATAGCGTTGAAGCTATTCACTTATTTGGGCTGGCTTCACAACTGGCTTTTGCCGATCGCGATCATTACGTTGCCGACAGTGACTTTGTTGAGGTGCCAACTCAGCAATTGATCGATCCTGCTTACCTGGCGACACGCAGTGCACTGATACAAACCGATAAAGCTCTGGTTGAAGTAAGCCCGGGTCAGCCAACTGAAGAGCTGGTCCGGTTAAGCAGCCCGAGTCCGGAGCTTAGCAACACCACCCACTTTTCCATCGTCGATGCCGATGGTAATGCGGTAAGCATGACATCCAGTATAGAAAATGTGTTTGGTTCCGGCTTGATGGTGAATGGCTACTTGTTGAATAACCAGTTGACCGATTTCTCATTGTCGCCCGAACTGAATGGTGACCTGGTAGCAAATCGGGTGCAAGGCGGCAAGCGACCTCGTTCATCAATGTCACCTGTGATGGTGTTTGATGGTGATGGCAAGCTGCGCATTGTGTTGGGTTCTCCTGGCGGAAGTCGCATTATTAACTATGTGGCTCAGACACTGGTTGCGCTGATAGACTGGCAGCTGGACATTCAGGCTGCCATTAACTTACCCCGGGTGACGCACCGTAACGACTTTCTTGCACTGGAAAAAGGCACTGCCATTGCACAGCATCAATCGGTTTTAGAGAAAATGGGCCATCAAGTGCGGCTGATTGATTTAAACAGTGGCTTGCATGGTATTGTCTTGCTTGATACAGGCTTGCAGGGTGGGGCGGATCCGCGCCGTGAAGGTCAGGTCCTTGGGCATTAAATGAAGGAAACAAAAATGGCAGGCGTGGAACAACAACTGCAGGATGGCGTTCTGAGTTTAACTTTGCAGCGTCCGGACAAAAAGAATGCACTGAACCAACAGATGTACCAGCAGTTGGCTGATGCGTTAAAGCAGGCGGCCGAGGATGATCAGGTCAAAGTGGTGTTGCTGCAAGGGCAGGATGATTGCTTTACCGCTGGCAATGACCTGCAGGATTTCATTGATGGTGGTGAATTGAATCAGCAACATCCGACGGTTCGCTTCCTCTATCAGTTGGCTGAATTTCCGAAGCCCATTGTGGCTGCTGTGGCTGGCCTCGCGATAGGCATTGGCACCACCGCTTTGTTGCACTGTGAATTGGTGTATGCCACTGCCGACACCCGCTTTCAGCTGCCCTTTACCAAGCTAGGTCTCTGCCCGGAGGCGGCATCCAGCTTATTATTACCACAGCTAATTGGTTATCACCGTGCCTGCGAATACCTGCTGTTGGCAGAACCATTCGATGGGGTTGCTGCTGAGCGAATGGGGCTTGTCAATCGTTTGCTACCACACGATGAGCTGTTGGCCTTCGCCGGGCAAAAAGCCCGTCAGTTGGCAGCAATGCCAACTCAGGCTATCCAAAGCAGCAAGCGTTTGCTCAAAGCCAATCAGCAGGAAGCTTTGCATTATACCTTGCGCGAAGAGCTCAATGAGTTCCAGCAACTGCTGCAAAGCGATGCCTGTCAGCAGGCTGTACAGCAGTTTTTCCAAAAGAAATAACAATGCCAGCTGAGCAGGGCTGTCGTGGTTAGCTGTGGCCCCGACTAAAGGGATCGTTTTTTATTTCAGCAACCAGCCAGCGTCCCCGTACCCGGACCATACGTACCACTCTCATTTCATTGACGATACGGCCGTCAAAAGGCCCGGTAAAAACCAGCATCACATCGGTTTCATTGCCGTATTGTTCGCGCAGGTTCTGGCCGGCCCGGTTCACATTGATGGTAACTTCATCGTACGACATATTGATTAAAGTGCGAGCGACCTGGCGTGGGGTGCCGTAGTGCGCAATCAGTTCGGCCAGCTCTGGCGTGCTCAGGCTTTTGGCAAGCTGCAGATCATTCTTGTTATAAATGGCATCAAAAAACTCAGCCGCGGCGTGTTCAGGTGCATGGAAGGTGCCCGACAGAGCTTCATTTGGCTCAGAGCAAGCACTCAACAAAAGTAACAGCCATGGAGCAAGCAGTAAGCGTATCAGCATCGTTGGTAAGACTTTTAAAAAGCATTCAGACTCCCAGTTTGGGCTTTGAAATGCATTCTGTAAAGTCAAACGGGTAACAAAAAAAGGTCGCCGCGGCGACCTTTTGGATAACGAACAGTGTTGTCCTTATGCCTGCAGCTCTTGCTCGGTAAAGACATCGGCAAACAGCGGGCTCGACAGATAACGCTCTGCGGAGCTTGGTAAAATCACTACGATGTTTTTATCGGCAAATTCCGGCAGTTCTGCCAGGCGCTTGGCTGCTACCACAGCTGCTCCGGACGAAATCCCAGCCAGAATACCTTCTTCTTTCATTAAGCGGTGCGCCATCGCAATGGCCTCATCGTTGCTGACCAGCTCTACCCGATCGATCATTTCCAGGTCCAGATTGCCTGGGATAAAGCCAGCGCCTATGCCTTGAATTTTATGTGGGCCAGGTTTCAGCTCTTCACCGGCTCGTTGCTGACTGATGACCGGAGAGTCGGTTGGCTCTACTGCAACGCTAATCAGCGGATGCTTTTTCTCCAGTTTGATGAAGCGGCTTACCCCGGTGATGGTACCACCGGTGCCAACACCGGCAACAAATACATCAATCTTGCCATCGGTATCGTTCCAGATTTCCGGACCTGTGGTTTCAAAGTGAATTTGCGGGTTGGCTGGGTTGTCAAACTGCTGCAGCAACACGTATTTTTCCGGGTTAGAGGCCTGAATTTCTTTTGCCTTTTCAATCGCACCTTTCATGCCTTTAGGGCCTTCAGTCAGAACCAGGTTAGCGCCCAGCGCTTTTAAAAGCTTTCGGCGCTCCAGGCTCATGGTCGCAGGCATCGTCAGAGTCAGTTTGTAACCACGGCTGGCGGCAACAAAAGCCAGTGCGATGCCGGTGTTGCCTGAGGTTGGCTCAATCAGCTCTTTGCCCTCGGTCAGCAAGCCTTTTTTCTCTGCATCCCAGATCATAGCTGCACCGATACGGCACTTTACACTAAAGCTTGGGTTACGCGCTTCAATCTTGGCGAACACCTTGCCACCAGTTACGCGATTCAGTTTGATCAGTGGGGTACGGCCAATCGACAATGTATTGTCATCAAAAATGTTTGCCATTACGCAGACTCCAGTTTCCTAGCAGAATTTGAGCTAAATTAACGCCTGGACGGCCAAAAGCAAAGAAGCGTTTTGCTATAAGTTATTCCCTGTTTAAGTGCACCCCTTGGTAGCAATTCGTGCAGACACACTGGCACGACCAGCATCAACACGGTAAAGTAGTCGCAAGCAATCAAAGCAGGACAGATCATGTCGTTTCAAAGTACCGAGCATTATATCGTTTCCGACGAACTGGCCTTAGCAGTCAATGCGGCCGTCACCCTGGAAAAACCTTTGCTGATAAAGGGCGAACCAGGCACTGGCAAAACCCGGTTGGCGGAAGAGTTGGCTCAAACCCTGGGCGCTGAGCTTATCAGCTGGCCGATTAAATCCACCACCAAGGCCCAGCATGGCCTGTACGAATACGACGCTGTATCCCGCTTGCGCGACAGCCAGCTTGGTAGCGACAAGGTTCACGATATCGGCAACTACATTCGCCCGGGCAAGCTATGGCAGGCCTTTACCGCAGAGCAGCGGCCGGTGTTGTTGATTGATGAAATCGACAAAGCCGATATTGAGTTTCCCAATGATCTCTTGTACGAGCTGGATCGCATGGCGTTTTATGTGCATGAAACCGGTGAAGAGGTAGCTGCTAAACAAAGACCCATCGTGATCATTACCTCGAATAATGAGAAAGAACTGCCGGATGCATTTTTACGGCGTTGTTTTTTCCACTACATTCGTTTTCCGGATGCAGCCCTGCTGACCGAGATTGTCGGTGTGCATTTCCCGAACATTCAACAGCAGCTGCTTAGTACAGCTCTGGAAGTGTTCTTCGAACTGCGCGAGCTGCCAAATCTGAAAAAGAAACCATCCACTTCAGAGCTACTGGATTGGTTAAAACTACTTTTGGCAGAAGATATCCCCGCCGAAGTGCTGCAGGACAAGCAGCAAAAAGGTGGTTTAATGCCGATGTTTGGTGCCTTGCTGAAAAATGAGCAGGATGTAGCTTTGGTAGAGAAGCTGGCCTTTATGGCCCGACGCCGCTGATGCTGATCCAGTTTTTTCAAACCCTGCGCAAGCATGGTTTGGCGGTGAGCCTGACCGAGCTGCTTGATCTGCTGGCGGCACTGGATAAGCAGGTGGTGTTTGCCGATACCGAAGCCTTTTATTACCTGGCTCGCTTGGTGCTGGTGAAAGATGAGCGCAACTACGACAAGTTTGACCGGGCCTTTGCCGAGTATTTTGAAGGCGTTGCTGCCGTGGATATCGCCAGTCGGATCCCGGATGACTGGTTGAAACCCGATGTAATTCGCCAGCTTACCGATGCGCAAAAGAAAGCTTTGAAAGGGTTAGGCAGTCTGGATGAGTTGCTGAAGCAATTTAAAGAGCGTCTTGCAGAGCAGCAAAAACGTCACGCTGGTGGCAACAAGTGGATAGGCACCGGCGGTACCTCACCCTTTGGCGCCTATGGCTACAACCCGGAGGGGATCCGCCTTGGCCAGGAAGGATCAGGCGCCCGACGGGCCGTTAAAGTTTGGGATAAGCGTGAGTTTCGTGATCTGGATGGAGATGCCGAGCTCAATAATCGCTCCATGAAGCTGGCGCTTAGGCAATTACGCCGTTTTGCCCGCAGTGGTGCCAGTCAGGAGCTGGATTTGCCAGAGACCATTCGCGCCACCTCACAGCAGGGCGGCTGGCTGGACTTACAATGGCAGCCCGAGCGGCACAATGCCATCAAGGTACTGTTATTTTTTGATGTGGGTGGCTCAATGGATGATTACATTCAGGAATGCGAGCAACTGTTTGCTGCTGCCCGGGCCGAGTTTAAACAGCTGGAGTTTTTTTATTTCCACAATTGCGTGTACGAAGGGGTCTGGAAACACAATCAACGCCGGCGCGAGCAACAAACCAAGGTGTTGGATCTGATCCATACCTATGGTTCTGATTACAAAGTAATCTTTGTCGGCGATGCCACCATGGGGCCTTATGAAATTGCCTGGCCTGGTGGCAGTGTCGAGCATTACAACGAAGAGGCCGGTGAAGTCTGGCTAAAGCGCTTGCTGGCACAGTATCCAAAAGCCGTGTGGCTGAATCCGCAACCCGAGGCCTGGTGGCCGCACTATCAGTCGATTGGCCTGATCCAACAGATTATGGCCAAGCGCATGTATCCACTGACTCTGGATGGTTTACAGCAAGCCATGCGTACTTTACTTAATTAGTGGTATGAGCTGTCTCGCCTGGCGATTCCGTTTGATGGCAGCTCGAGCATGAATTAACACCAGATTTGTCGTGTCAGCTTTTGCTGACAGCGCTATAATCGGTAGATAACGAGCAGATCTGATTGCACAGATCGACCCAGACAAGGTTAGGCTATGAAAAAAGTTGTGATTAGTGGCTCAGGTGTTTTTACACCAGCCGATAGTATTTCCAACGAAGAACTGGTTGCCAGCTTTAACCAGTATGTGGATAACTTTAATCAGCAGCATGCTGCTGAAATTGAGCGCGGTGAGCTGGAAGCTTTAGGGCACTCCAGCTGCGAGTTTATCGAAAAAGCTTCCGGTATTAAGTCGCGCCATGTGCTTTACAAAGAAGGTATTTTGGATCCGGCTGTGATGCACCCGGTCTTTCCGCGCCGTGGTGAAGAACAGGTGCCGGAAATGGTGGAAATGGCATTGAACGCAGCCAAAGAAGCCATGGCCGAGGCCGGTAAAACTGCCAGCGATATTGATCTGATCATCTGTGCAGCTTCCAATATGCAACGGCCTTATCCTGCTTTGTCGGTGGAGCTGCAGCAGCAGCTGGGCGCTGCTGGTTATGCTTTTGATATGAATGTAGCCTGTTCATCCGCTACCTTTGCCATCAGCAATGCAGTCAATGCCATTCGTGGTGGTACCGCCAAAGTGGTGCTGGTGGTCAACCCGGAGTTTGCTTCTCCACAGGTCAATTACCGCAGCCGCGATAGTCACTTTATTTTTGGTGATGTTTGTACGGCCACCATTATTGAAGCCGAAGACACCTGTTGCGCACCACTGGCGTTTCGGATACTGGGCATGCGGCTAAAAACCGAGTTTTCCAACAATATCCGTTGCGACATTGGATACACTGAGCATTGTTTTTCGACACCAGAGCCAGAGGTTGCCTTTTTCCGCCAGCAGGGCCGCAAAGTCTTTAAAGAGCTACTACCGCTGGTCGCCGATGTGATTGCTACTGAAATGGCAGCGCAGCAAGTGACGCCGGCTCAGTTAAAGCGTCTATGGCTGCATCAGGCCAATATCAATATGAATATCTTTGCCGCTAAAAAAATTCTTGGCCGGGATCCGTTGCCGGAAGAAGCGCCCTTAGTATTGGATCGCTACGCCAACACCGCATCCGCTGGCTCCATCATTGCTTTTCACCAGCATAAGGCAGGTTTGCAAGCGGGCGATAGAGCCATTCTGTGCTCTTTTGGGGCTGGTTACTCCATAGGTTGCCTGGTACTGGAGCAACTGGCTGCTTCGGGTGCATAGCAAAGTATCGAGATCGGGAAGTGCAGTAATAACTCAAAACCAGTTTGGGTGGCCGTGAGCTCAACACTGCCGCCAAAAGCGTGAGTCATTAGGTTATACACCAAGTTTAATCCAAGGCCTGTTTGTCCTTTGCCTCGAGCTGTCGTGTAAAAAGGTACGAATACATGCTCGCGTTCTTTAGCGGCAATGCCACAGCCATTATCGGCATAACGTAACAGCAACTGTGTTGGCTGCTGTTCTGCTTCCAAGCGGATTTGTGGTGTTTCAACCTGAGTCAGGCCATGTTGGAGGGAGTTTTGAAATAGCTCCAGCAGTATCATTTGCAGTTGTTGGCTACTGCACAGCAACATCCGATCGGTGCCACTTTCCTGTACATCAACATGATGCAGCTGCACTTTGAGTAATGTTCGTACGTTAGCAATCAAATTGCTAAGGTTCACACTGGATTCTTTTTCCGGTTGTATGGCTAACTTCTTAATATTAATGACCAGATTGGAGCAGCGATGTACTGTGTGCTGGCTAATTTTCAGTGATTCGGTTGTTTTATCACAAAAAGAAATAAACTTTTGCTGGGTCAACTGCTTAGATTGTGCTGCAGCCGTGAGTGTGGCTAATTGTTCGTCCAATACCGACAAGGCGGTGGTTAGGATCCCGAGCGGGGTATTCATTTCATGCGCAAGACCTGCGACCAAGGAGCCGAGTGATGCCATCTTTTCAGACTCGATCAGTTGTTGTTGGGTCTGCTGCAATTGTTGCAGTGACTGACGCACCTGTCGGGTCAATTGTTCGGCCTGAATACGCTTTTTTTGTTGCTGCCAAAAGAAAAATACCAGCAGCAAACTTATAGCACTGAGTGAGCTGATGATGGTGATATTTTGCTTTTGTTGGTGCTGAGATTTCAGCTTTGAAACCAGCAACTGATTTTCCAGCGCAGTGATGGCTTGTTGTTGTTGCTGGAACTGCAATTGATCACGTAGCCGTAACACATTACGGTGCGACTGATCATTTTGGCTTTGGCTGTATAACTCGCTGTAGCGCTGCATGGCTTGCAAGGCCTCTTCATAGCGTTGCTGTTTTTGATACAGCTGGCTTTGCAACAGGTTAGCTTGCAGCTCAACACTGGGTAAGTTGTGCTCTGACAATTGCTGCCAGACCAGGCCTAGCTGTTGCTCCGCTTCAGCTACCTGGCCGCGTACAAATGCCAGTTCGGCCTGCAGCAGATAAAGCTGACTGATGGAGTGGGGATCATCCCGTTGCAGATAATAGGTAAGCGCTTGCCTGGCAAAGTCAGCAGCAGCATCGTATTGCTGCAGTGCCAGGTGACTGCTTGCCAGAGTGCGCTGAACAAAGGCAATGTCATCTTGCTGAAAATAATCCAACTGCAACGATTCATTCAAATGCGCAATGGCCGCTTCATGCTGCTGCATCAACATCAACAGGGTGGAGTGATTGTTGCGGCTAATCGCTTTGGTGGCGGCACTTAAGTTATGTTGCTCTGCGAGTTGTTCTGCCTGTTGTAAAAGCTGGATAGCTTCATTGTACAAGCCAATCCCACCCACTAATAACGCGCTGTTGATGTGAATAGAGGCAAGGCGATTATAGTCCTGATGCTGTTGTGCCAGTTGGTGCGCATGCTGCAAGTGATACTGAGCCACGCCAAACTCGTTGCGGCGATATGCAAACAATCCGAGCAGCTCATAACTGCGAATATGCCATTGTGTATGCTGTGACGGCACCTGCTCAAGCCAGTTCTGGATCAGTGCTTCCCCTTGGTCGATATTGGACAAGATAAGCAATTGATAGCCGAGCGCATTGGTCAGGTGATAGCGTCGCTCCCAGTCTGACTCTGCGGTTTGTGCCAGTAATTCCAGGGTTTGCAGTTTAGCCGACTGTGGTTCTAGTCTACTGTGTTGCATCAACTCCCTGTACCAATCCGGCTCGGACGCGTGCAGCAGGGCTGAAGCTGAAAAGCAGAGCAAGAAAATAACTACATTTCTAACCATGACAGGGGAGGCCCCAAATTGCCCGAGCAACTGATTGCTTTGTAACAAAGTATGTCTGCTTCCGGCGGTTTTCTCCAGTTGCGAGCGATGCTAAACCCAGGTTGGCTTAATAAGATTATGAAATTAAAGATTTTTATTTATTACTAATTTATGCAATGCGGCGGCTTTAAATTTGAGCTGTAACATTTAGCACAACCAATCCGGCTTTTTTTTCGTTACTATAGAAACTACTGATAAAACAAGCTGTAGAGTGTTTCATGGCAAAGCAAAAACTAAAAATTATCTTGCCGGTACTGATCCTGTTCGTGGCCATAGCCTTAATGCTGGGCCTGATGAAAGGCCGGCAGCCAGCGGAGCAGCGAGAAGACTTACCTGTTGGGGTTCTGGTTGATACCATTACGGCCCAACCAGAAACGCTGATCTACCGGATTGGCTCCCAGGGCACGGTGCGGCCGAAACTAATGACCAGCCTGGTCTCTGAAGTGAATGGCCGCATTATTGAGGTTTCTCCCAACTTTGTTGAAGGAGGCTTTTTTGCTGCCGGCGAAGTACTGGTCACGGTAGAACAAGATGACTACCTGACTGCCGTGAAAGCAGCCGAAGCCAACCTGGCTCGTGCCACAGCAGCACTGCAGGAAGAGCTGGCCAGGGTCCGGGTCGCCGAAGAAGAATGGGCATCTTTTACCGAAGGGGATGCGCCTGAGCTGGGTTTGCGTCGACCACAACTGGCACGTGAGTTGGCTAACGTTCGCTCTGCAGAAGCCGACTTGGAGCGGGCAGCCCGGGATCTAAGCCGGACTGAAATTCGTGCTCCTTATGCCGGTTTGTTGCAAAGCAGAGCTGTGAATCTGGGTCAATTCATCAGCCGTGGCACTGTGCTGGGCAGTATTTTTGGGACCGATCTGGCTGAGGTTCGGTTGCCGCTCAGTGATAACGATTTGGCTTTTATGCATCTGCCCTCTGGTGAGCAACCACAGTTTCCGGCCGTTGAATTGAGCGCTTTGGTTGCAGGCCAACAACAACAATGGCAAGGCAAGCTGGTGCGCACGGAAGGCGTGCTGGACGAGCGTAGCCGGGTGATTTATGCCGTGGTGCAGGTAGATGATCCCTATCGCCTGCAGACCGATGGGCAGCAGCCTCTGCGTTTTGGCCGCTTTGTCCATGCCAGTATTGATGGCATCTCTTCTGAGCAAGTGATCCCGGTGCCTCGCAACTTGCTACGACCAGGCAATCAAATTTTGCTGGTAAACAGCGACAAGCAGCTGGAATTTCGAACGGTTCAGGTACAGCGTACCGATGAGCGTTACGCCTATGTTGTCGCTGGGCTGGATGCTGGCGATCATCTGGCTGTATCGGCGTTACCCAATCCTTTGGCTGGCATGCAGGTCCGGCTTGGCAGAGTGAATGGCGAATGGCTGGACAGTCCGGCCGCAGCTGGCAGTGACATGGCGGGGGATTAAGGCATGGATACACATAAAGGCATAATTGCCTGGTTTGCCCGGAACAGCGTCGCCGCCAATTTGCTGATGGTGGTGCTGATTATTGCCGGCGCCGCCTCTTTGATGACCATCAAGAAACAGATTTTTCCGGAAATTGCGCTGGATGAAGTGACCATTCGGGTGCCTTACCTGGGTGCTGCGCCGCAGGAAGTAGAAAGCGCGGTGATCGATAAAATCGAAGAGCGACTGCGTTCGATCAATGGCATCAAGCGTATCCGCTCTACCGCTGTGGAAGGGTTAGGCACTGTGCGTGCTGAGATTTCGTCAAGTTACGACATCATGGAAGTGATGGACGAAATCAAAACCCAGGTGGCGGCTATTGCTACCTTCCCTGAGCAGGCTGAACGTCCTGTGGTCTATCGACAGCGGTTTCAGAGCAATGTGATTTGGTTGTCGCTCTATGGCAATGCCGATGAGCGCAGCATGAAAGAGCTGGCCAAGCAGATTCGCGATGACTTGAAAAAACGCTACAGCATCAGTCAGGTGGAGGTAGTCGGTGCCCGCGATTATGAAATTTCCATCGAATTATCCGAAGCGGTGCTACGAGAGTATCAACTGACCTTCGATCAGGTGGTGCAGGCGATCCGAGGCAGCTCGGTCGATATTCCGGGCGGCTCTATCCGTTCTGACTCGGGCAATATTTTGCTGCGTACCAAGGGCCAGGCTTACCGGGGCCATGAGTTTGCCGACATTATCCTGCTGCGTTTTAACGATGGCACCCGTTTACGCTTAGGCGATATTGCCAGTATCAACGATGGTTTTATTGAGCGCGATGGCGAAGCCACCTTTGATGGCATGCCCTCAATATCCATTCGGGTCGATGCGGTGGGAGATGACAACAGCCTGCAAATTTCGGAGAACGTGAAGCGCTATGTGGAAGAACAGCGCGAGATCTTGCCGGCCGGTATTTACCTTGATCACTGGGGGGATAGCAGTTACTACCTGCAGGGCCGCATTGAGCTGATGACCAGCAACCTGCTGTATGGCGTTTTACTGGTGCTGCTGGCGTTAACCTTATTCCTGGAGTTTCGCATTGCGTTTTGGGTCATGGTGGGGATCCCTGTTTGCTTCCTCGGGGCCCTGGCGCTGATGCCATTGCCGATGTTTGGTGTCTCCATCAACATGATCAGCTTGTTTGGCTTTATTCTGGTGCTCGGTATTGTGGTGGATGATGCCATTATCATTGGCGAAAGTGCCTTTAGTGAAATCGAGAAAAAAGGCAAGTCGATGGACTCGGTTATTGCCGGTGCCAAGAAAGTGGCTATGCCAGCCACCTTTGGTGTGCTGACTACCATCGCCGCATTTCTCCCCATGCTAATGGTAGGTGGCTCCATGGGGCCGATTTGGGAGTCCATTGCCTGGGTTGTGATCCTGTGTCTGGCTTTTTCTATCGTCGAGTCCAAGCTGATTCTGCCTACCCACATTGCCCATATCGATATGAAGCCTTGGGACCCAAACCGGCACGGTCTGTTCTATGCCAGTGGGCGTGGTGCCAGTAACTTTTTACGTGGCATCCGTGAGTGGGTGGCCGGTAAACTGCAGCATCTGATCCATCAGCACTACCGGCCTTTTATTCGACGTTGCATTGAGTTCCGCTACCTCACCCTAGTCAGCTTTTTCTCGCTGATGCTGTTGATGATTGGCTTGCTTGGCGGAGGCTTTGTCCGTTGGGTCTTTTTCCCCGATATTCCAAGCGACTTTATTCAGGCCAGTATTTTGATGGAAGAGGGCTCATCCAGTCAGCAAACCCAACAAGCGCTGGATGAAATGGAAGCCGCGTTAATGCGGGCCAATGAGCGGCTCAAATCGGAATACAATGCCGATGTGATTCAACACCGCTTGGTATTTTTAAACAGCGATACCCGCGGCCAGATGGTACTGGAGCTGGAGAAAAGTGAAGGACGTGAAATTGATGGCTTTGAAATTGCCCGTATCTGGCGTGAAGAAATGCCAGAGATTGCTGGCTTGCGTTCATTTAACATCAATGCTTCGACCGGCGCTGGCGGTGGTGGTGCCGACATTGCACTGCAAATCCGCGGCGATAATCTGGCCATGCTGGAAGCTGCAGCTGAAGAGTTGAAGCGGGCGCTGGAGCAATACGAAGGGGTGTACGATATCCAGGATAACTTAAGTGGCGGCAATGACGAGGTGGTGCTGACACTGAAACCAGAAGCCGACTTGTTGGGGCTGACGCTGGCCGATGTGGCACGCCAGGTGCGCTATGGCTTTTACGGTGCTGAAGCGCAGCGGGTGCAGCGCGATGGCGAAGAAGTCAAAGTGATGGTGCGCTACCCGAAAGAGGAGCGTAACTCACTGGGTAATCTGGAACAGATGCGGATCCGCACGGCCGACGGTGGCGAGGTGCCCTTTAGCATGGTCGCCAGTTATCAGTTGCAACCGGCTTTTAATGCCATCAATCGGGTCAATGGCGAACGGGCGGTCACTATTACTGCAGCAGCCGATAAAGATCGCATCGAGCCCGGCCGGGTGGTGCGTGAAGTGCGTCAGGGCATTATGAAAGAATTGCCACACCGCTATCCAGGGGTAACCACAGCACTGGAAGGCAGCAGCCAGGATGAAATGGATGCGCAGCGTGATATGCTCAAAGCCGCCGTGCTGGCGCTGTTTTTGATTTATGCGTTAATGGCAATTCCGCTCAAATCCTACAGCCAGCCGCTGATTATTATGAGCGTGATCCCCTTCGGCTTGATTGGTGCTGTGGTCGGTCATATGGTGCTGGGGCTTAGCATGAGCATTATGTCGGTGTTTGGCCTGATTGCCCTGGCCGGGGTGGTGGTGAACGACAGTCTGATTATGGTGGACTTCGTCAATAAAGCCCGAGCGGCCGGGCACAGCATTCGTCAGGCAGTGGAGGAGGCGGGTACCATGCGTTTTCGCGCCATTGTGCTGACCTCGATGACCACCTTCCTGGGCTTAACGCCCATTGTGCTGGAGCGCAGCCTGCAAGCGCAAATCGTGGTACCGATGGCGGTATCACTGGCTTTTGGTATTTTGTTTGCCACCGTGATCACCCTGATCCTGATCCCGGCGCTTTATGTCATCCTCGAAGACGTGAAGAACTTATTTCGCAGCAAAGAACAAAAAATCGACACCCGGTTAGGTGAACTTAGCTAAATACAGCCAGTACAAAAAAGCCCCTGCTGTCAGGGGCTTATTTTTAACACTCAATAATATTCACGGCCAGACCACCGCGTGAGGTTTCCTTGTACTTGGTCTGCATGTCTTTACCGGTGTCCCACATGGTTTTAATCACTTTATCCAGCGATACCTTGTGATCGCCACTGCCACGCAGCGCCAGCCGTGAGGCATTGATGGCTTTCACCGAGCCCATGGCATTGCGCTCAATGCAGGGTACCTGCACCAGGCCGCCGACCGGATCGCAGGTTAAGCCCAGGTTATGCTCCATGCCAATCTCTGCCGCATTTTCTACATGGCTGACGGTACCGCCCAGGATCTCCGTTAAAGCCCCGGCAGCCATCGAGCAGGCAACGCCAACTTCCCCCTGACAACCGACTTCAGCACCAGAGATGGAGGCATTTTTCTTGTACAAAATACCAATGGCGGCGGCGCAAAGCAGATAGCGCATGGCGATCTCTGGTGTCACCGGCTGAATAAACTTGTCGTAGTACATCAGCACGGCAGGGATAATGCCAGCGGCACCATTGGTTGGTGCGGTAACGACCCGGCCACCGGCGGCATTTTCTTCATTCACAGCCAAAGCAAATAAATTCACCCAGTCTATCACCTGCAAGGGATCCGAACTTTTTTCGACACTCAGGCGACGATACAGCGAAGGAGCCCGTCGTCTAACTTTTAATCCACCGGGCAAGATACCTTCGGTACGGATGCCACGCTCGACGCAATCCCGCATGGTCTGCCAGATATGAAACAGTTCATCTTTGATTTGCTCTGGCTTACGCAGGACTTTCTCGTTCTCCAGCATCAGGCTGGAAATCGATAAGCCATGCTCTTTGCAAAGCGCCAGTAGTTCAGCCGCACTTTCAAACGGATAGGGGGGCGGGTTATCGGCGGCGAACTGACTGGCGGCCTCTTTTTCTTTGGCGAAATCTTCGGCTTTAACAATAAAGCCACCGCCGATGGAAAAATACACTTCACGCAGCAGTTCGTTGTCACCGTCCCAGGCTACTAACTCCATGCCATTGGAATGCTCTTTCAAGGTTTTGCGCCGATGAAAGGTAATGGCACCCTCACGCGGGAATTTAACGGGCTGCTGCTTTGCCAACAGCAGGCTCTGCTCGGTATGCACCTGATGCAGCAGTTCAGGGATCAGATCCGGATCGATGTTTTCTGGCAAATAGCCGCTCAGCCCCAGGATCACAGCTTTGCCGGTACCGTGGCCAATGCCGGTTTGCCCAAGCGAACCATAGAGCTCGACCTTAATACGATTGACGGATTCAAGTTTACCCAGTTGTTTCAGCTGTTCGGTAAACTGGTGGGCAGCCCGCATGGGCCCGACAGTATGTGAGCTGGAGGGGCCTATACCGATGCTGAACATATCAAAAGCGCTGATAATCATAAGTTAAATAAACTGATTAAACCAAGATAGATGGATTGTATACCAAAGCTGGGCAGGCTGTAAGTGCGGTTGGAACTGGTCAGGTCAGGTTTCAGCTGCAACCCCTGTCAGTGCTGTATCTAAAGATTTACATGAAATTTTCTAAGGGAAAAGGCTGCCGTCCAGTCTCGGCTGAACGGCAGTTGGTACCATAAGTAGGTGGTTAGTACTTGGCTGCTGCCTCGACGGCACGCATCACCCGCAGCACATTACCAGACCAAAGCGCACGAATGTCATCTTCACTGTAACCACGGCGCATTAGCTCCCAGGTGACGTTGATGGTTTCAGTGGCATCATCCCAACCTTCCACGCCGCCGCCGCCATCAAAATCCGACACAATACCAACGTGCTCAATGCCAATGCGATCAACGGCGTAATCAATGTGATCAACAAACTGCGCCAATGTTACATCCTGATAAGTACGGCGCAGCTCGGTCAGGCCAGTCATGTAAGCTTTCACATCGGCATCGCTGGCGCCACCCCAGCCAGCCGCTAGGTATTGCTGGCGTAACGCTTCCTGGCCTTTTTGAATGCGTGGGTCAACGGTGGCAACATAACTGCGAAAAGCCACCATTTGCGCTACGCCACCATTGGCCTTGATGGCATCCAGCTGTTCATCGTCCAGATTGCGCAGGTTTGGGTGCACGCCGGTTACACCAGAGTGCGAGGCGATAACAGGCGCACGCGACAGCGCCATGGCTTCCAGTGAGCTGCGTTTACCGACATGCGAAATATCCACCATAATGCCGTAATCATTCAGTGCCTGCACCAACTGCCGGCCAAGGTCGGTTAAACCCT
The DNA here is from genome assembly GCF_900107845.1 of Alkalimonas amylolytica. GTDB lineage: Bacteria > Pseudomonadota > Gammaproteobacteria > Enterobacterales > Alteromonadaceae > Alkalimonas > Alkalimonas amylolytica. Next base: position 556,870 of record NZ_FNRM01000002.1, on the reverse strand, counting down.
GATTGGGTGTATCGCCCTGATCCAACCGTGGGTTGGAGCTGCCGCCAAACTGATTGTTGCCCATATGGGTAATGCTGGCGTAGCGGACACCACGCTCCGCCCACAGCGGAATCTCTTCCACGCTGGTACCCAGTGGGTAGGCGTTTTCCATGCCAATTAACGCCACCAGCTTGCCCGCGGCATGCAGTGCTTCCACTTCATCAGCGGTGCGAGCCAGGCCAATTTGCTCCGGATAAGCCCGGGTCATGCGTTTAATGGCCTGGTAGCTTTCTTCGGCCCGCTGCCTTGCATTGGCATAGCCTTGCTCCGTCATGGAGCCCTGGCCAACGTACACAATGAAAAAGGCCGCATCCAAGCCGCCAGCACGCATTTTCGGCAGATCCACCTGTGCGGTGGTAAAACGGCCTGGATCCAGCAGATGGGTGGCATAACCGCGACCAATATCAACATGGGTATCTAAGGTCAGCACCCGGGAATGGACTGCCCAGGCTTCGCGTTCGCTGACATCGCGGGGCTGGCGCTCGGCCAGGGCAGAGCCCATCAGCAGCAATGAACCGGCTGCAAGGGCGCTGATTAGTTTGGACATGGTGTGCTCCTGTTCCTGAGGTATTTTCTTAGTATATGTTCGCCAACAGGATAACGGGCCTGCAGCCAAAGTACCATCCTCTTTATCCTCAGAATCAGGGCATTAACAGCAAGGCTAATGATTCATCTGCCGGGCAGCGAGGGTAATCGCCAGAATTACAAAACCAACGGCCAGGCCAAAATAGAGGGTTTCCAGCGTGGCGCCAATCTCCACCGCCTGTTCCAGAAACAATATCACCAGAATGACAGAGGCAACCTGCATCAGGGTGATTTTCAGATCATGAAAATTTTTAATATCCAGCGCTTTTAACAAGCCTTTGTCTTTGCTTTCTTCCTTGGTCAAAAATAAACGATAGAGCGCAGAGGCGATAATCTGAAAGGTCAGGGCGATCAGCAAAGTATCCAGTACTTTTAGCAGCTTCACCGCCAGCCGTTTGCCTTCATCGGCTTTGACCGGGATATTCAGCACCGTCTCAAGGGTAATGCCATAGATGATGGCAACACTGGATGCATACAACAGGCAAGCTGATGCTGCGCACACCACAATGGTGAGGATCACCAAGATACGACTGCTTTGCAGAATTTTTTCCAAAGCGGCTCTCCCAAAAATGCAGCAATAAATTGAACAATTTGAACCCGGCCCACCTGCTTGGTTCCCAGGCTGGCTCGGTTTTTAACCAGGCTGCCCGAGTTGCTGCTTTAACCGGTGCAGGATGGCGGCAGTGGCGCCCCAAATCAATTGCTGGCGCCAGTGCAGAAAATGCACCGGGTACTGCCGGCCCTGATGCTGCCAGTTCCATTGCTGCCAGCGCTGTTCTTGCCATAATTCTTCTAAAGGTGCGTGAAAGATATCGGCCACTTCATCCAATTGCAATTGCCAGCGGGGTGGGGCATGCACCAGCCCAAGCCAGGGTTCAATCACAAAGCCGGTGCTGGTAGCCTGTGGCGGCAATTGGCCCACAATGGTCACATCACTGGGATTAAGCCCAACTTCTTCTTCGGCTTCGCGCAGCGCTGCCATTTTACTGCTTTCACCGGCTTCAATACGGCCACCAGGAAAACTGATTTGGCCGGGGTGATGTTTTAAATGCGCGGCACGCTTGGTCAGCACTAACTCCAAACCCTGAGGGCCTTGCAAAAAAGGCAGCAGCACCGCAGCGCGTTGTGCTCCGCTCTGGTTTTGCAAGGTTCGCGCCGCCGGTGGCGGCAAATGGGTGTTAAAGCGGGCGAGCAGCCAGTCGGGTGAGTAAATCATGGGCTGATTCTGTAGAAGCTGGCTGTTGTGGCGACTTGCATGGTTAGCACCATCATTTAGTGATGCTCCCTGGTATGCCATAGCCTGAGCAGGTAAATGGTTGCATCCTGGATTTCGTAGCGAACCTCATACTCTGCCACAAAAATTCGCCTGACTTCGCGAGGCTCGAACTGAAAAATCTGCTCGCCAAGGCGGGGATTGGTTCGTAAACAAGTGGGTGCTTTAGTCAATGACTGAACTGCCCGTGCCGCAGCAAGCGGATTGGTTTGCGCCAGAAAGTCATACAGCCGCACCACATCCGACAGCGCCTTACTGGTCCACTTCAGCTCCATCATCGGGGCAGTGGCAAAGGCTGCTCAGTAGCAAGGCTTTTAGCCCAGGCTTGCACCGCCTGATGATCAACCAGCCGGCCAGCATCTACATCCGCCAGTGCCTCGCGTGTCAGACGGTCATGCTCTTCTTCCTGCGCGACCCAGGCTGCTAATGCTTGTTTGATGATCCAGCCGCGCGAACGCTCCAGCCGGTTTGCCAGTTGGTCCACTTTCTCGGCCAGCGGTAAGGGCACATGGGCAGTCAGCACCTTGGTTTCTGATGGTGAGCTATTGTTTTTCATAAGGCATGCCCCTGCTGATTAATTCTGATTCAAAGTTAATCATAGTGATTCATTTGCTGTTGTTCAATACGCCCTGCTAAAAACAACCTCACCGTAAGTTGGGAAGTATTTTGGACACTTTATCCAGTACTCGCTGTGGCGACGATGTCGCTGCAGCCTGCATGACTGGACGACGATGCTTGTGTGCTTGGGCCTAGTGAAAAAAATCATAACTTTATCATTTTAGGCATTATGCAACTCCTCATATTTGAGCAAAAATTAAAGATGCGGTGCAATCTACTCCTAAAATTTTGGTCAGAAGGTCTTCGATTTAAGTTTGCATTGGGAGGCGTCTATTTATTAACGTTAAATGGAGACTTTAACTATGAATCCCAAATATTGGATGATTTCTAACCGGAGTGAACCAAAACGAGTACGGATTGGTTCAAGAGGAAACAACCTGTTAGGAGAAAAAATTGCCCAAGATCTCTCTTATTGGGTTGCTGAGAAAGGGCCGCTCGATAAGATGTCAGCATGGCAGAAAGCCAGTTATAGAGATTTCAAGAAAGCTCTTATGGAACAAGCAAATTCGTTTCCTTTGATCTCTGATCTTGCTGACCATGATGTTCAGAAACATGTGACCCTGTTTGTTCATGGGTATAACAACACCTGGGCTAGCGCCGCACGAAGATATGAAAAGCTATGTGCTGATTTATTTCTTAGCAAAAAAAACCTAGGAGTTTGTGTGTTGTTTACCTGGCCTTCAAATGGGCGCCGAACTAGTTATTATCCTGATCGGGCTGATGCTCGCCGCTCAGCCATTCATTTATCAGAGGTCTTAAATAACTTATACGATTATCTGCTGATGAAACAGAACGAAGTCGATGAGGAAAGACGTTGCCGTGCTAAGACTTCAATCATTGCTCATAGTATGGGAAGTTATGTTTTGCAAGAGGCGTTAAACCTAACATGGCAACATAACAATCAGCCTATGTTAGTGAGTTTAATTAATCAGCTGGTATTAGTGGCGGCTGATGTTGACAATGACTTGTTTAAGAGTGGAGAGAGTGTTGATTTAAGCCTTGGTGATGCGATGGCCCAGCTTACATATCGCATTACTTCCCTGTATACCGGTCGGGATCAAATTTTAGGCATGTCAGCAGGTTTTAAGCACTTTGGTAAAAGGCGGTTAGGAAGAAGTGGCATCGATCGTCGTTATGATGTTCCGGACAATGTGTGGGATATTGATTGCAGTGAGCTCATCGCAAAAAATGAAAAAAACATTCATTCAGCGTATTTTGAAACAGAAACGGTGATTAATTTAATGGAGAAAATCCTTCGAGGTGTTGACCGCCATGAGCTCCTCCGGCAGGGGACAGTTCACAGAGATAATGAACCGATTTTAGCAATTTCTCATTTGACAGCAATACCGCCTCTAAGCACCTAGGTACTAGCAGATAGCACCCAGGCGATAACAGAAAGCAAGTAACGTTTAAGCTGTATGAATTACTTGATTACAACAGAACGGGCAGAATTTTGTGCACTTTATCCAGCGTTTCCTGGTATTCGCTGTTGACTTCGGAGTCGGCAACAATGCCACCACCGGCCCAGCAGTGCAGCTGGCCGTTGCAGGCCACCAGGGTACGGATGGCGATGTTGGTGTCCATATCGCCGCCATGGTCGATGTAACCAATGGAGCCGCAGTACACCGAGCGACGATGAGGCTCCAACTGCTCAATAATGGTCATGGCACTGATTTTTGGTGCGCCGGTAATAGAGCCGCCTGGAAAAGCCGCTAGCAATAAGTCGGTGGCATCGGCGTCGGCTCTAAGGGTGGCGGTCACAGTGCTCACCAGATGGTGCACCGCCGGGTAGCTTTCAATGGCAAACAAATCCGGTACCCGCACACTGCCAGGCTCGGCCACCCGGCCTAAATCATTGCGCAGCAAATCAACAATCATCACATTTTCGGCGCGGTCTTTTGGCGAGTTGCGCAGTGCTTCGGCCGCCTCAGCATCCAGTGTGGCGTCGCTGTGCCGTGGTTTGGTGCCTTTAATCGGCTTGGTTTCTACCTCGTGGCCGTGTAGTTGCAAAAAACGCTCCGGCGAAATACTCAGCACGCAGCCTTCGGGCAAGCGCATAAAGGCAGAAAAAGGCGCGGCATTGGCGGCGCGCAGTTTCCGGTAGGCTTGCCATTCACTGCCCTGGTAGCTGGCACTAAAGCGCTGCGCCAGATTAATCTGATAGCAGTCACCAGCCAATAGGTGTTCATGCACCTTATCAAAACGGGCCTGGTAGCCAGCCTTGTCCATATTGGCCTGCCAGTCGCTGGTTAATGCAAAGGAGGCGGCTTGTTCCCGATACTGACTAAGCCGGTTATTGAGCTTGCTCCAGTTTTGTTCGGCATCGCCGCGATAATCCAGGTACCACAGCTGCTGCTTTTCTTTATCCAGCACCAAAGCCCAGAGGTAAATGCCGATGGCCATATCGGGCAATGGCAAATCCTTGGTTGCAACATTCGGCATCTGCTCGCTGTAGCGGCCAAGATCATAACCGAAGTAACCCAGAGCACCGCCCTGAAAGGGCAAATCGAGCTTGGGAGCAGGTTCAGGAAAGTAGCAGCGCAGCGCTGCTTTAAGCACCGCAAGTGGATGCTGCTGATAGTGATGGGTGCCTTTGTCATCGGTCAGTACCGTATGGCCGTCTTTGGCTTCAATGGTGCAAACCGGCTCTGCTGCCAGCACATCAAAGCGGTTGTTTTTACCCACCGGCCCGGCCGAGTCCAGCAAAATCGCCCAAGGTTGCTGTGCCAGCGGGGCAAAGTAATCCAGCAAATTGGTTGGGGCGTCGCCACTAATATGGTAATGCTGCATGTAAATACCCAAGGTTGCGATCAGGGAAGGTGTATGAAACTCTGGCCGCTGTTTTTGATGCGTTGTATGATATACCCAGTACACCCGCCGGACAAAAAAGTTTGAACGACTGCCTGTGCAGTTACTACGACAGAGGACCGATTCCAGATGACCGTGATCCGCCAGCAAGATTTTATCGACAGCATCGAAGATGCGCTGCAGTACATTTCCTATTACCACCCGCTGGATTTTATCCAGGCGCTGGAAAAAGCCTACCACAAAGAGCAAAACAAGGCGGCTAAAGATGCCATCGCACAAATTCTGATCAACTCCCGGATGTCGGCTGAAGGCCACCGGCCTATTTGCCAGGATACCGGCATTGTCACCTGCTTTGTCAAAGTGGGTATGGATGTAAAGTGGGACAAAACCGACTTGACGGTACAGCAGATGGTGGATGAAGGCACCCGCCGTGCCTACAACAACCCGGATAACCCGCTGCGTGCCTCCATTGTGGCCGATCCGGCCGGTGCCCGTAAAAACACCCGCGACAACACTCCAGCGGTAGTGCATCTTGACCTGGTGCCAGGTGGCGAAGTGGAAGTGATGATAGCTGCTAAAGGCGGTGGCTCTGAGAATAAAACCAAGATGGCGATGCTCAATCCATCCGACTCCATCGTCGACTGGGTGCTGGAATCCCTGCCGAAAATGGGGGCTGGCTGGTGTCCGCCGGGCATGCTCGGCATCGGCATTGGTGGCACCGCCGAGAAAGCGGCGGTACTGGCCAAAGAATCGCTGATGGATCCGGTCGATATTCAGCAGCTGATCGATAAAGGCGCGGAAACGGCCGAAGAGAAACTGCGTCTGGAGCTGTACGAGAAAGTCAATAATCTGGGTATAGGTGCCCAGGGCCTGGGCGGCCTGACCACCGTAGTGGATATCAAAATCAAAAGCGTGCCGACCCATGCTGCCTCCTTGCCGGTGGTGATGATCCCCAACTGCGCCGCCACCCGCCATGTGCATTTCCATCTGGATGGCAGTGGTCCGGCTGATATCAAGCCACCCAAACTGGAAGACTGGCCAGAGGTTACCTGGGAGCTTGGCAGCAATGTGCGTCGGGTCAACCTGGATTCCGTAACACCTGAAGAGGTTCAGAGCTGGCAAGCCGGTGAAACCGTGCTTTTAAGCGGCAAGATGCTGACCGGCCGCGATGCCGCCCATAAGCGCATTGCCGATCGCTTAAATAAGGGTGAGGGCTTACCAGAAGGCGTTGATTTGAAAAATAAATTTATCTACTACGTAGGTCCGGTCGATGCGGTTGGCGATGAAGTAGTAGGCCCGGCAGGCCCAACCACAGCGACCCGGATGGACAAGTTCACCGAGATGATGCTGTCGCAAACCGGCTTGCTTGGCATGATTGGTAAATCCGAGCGCGGTGATGCTACTGTGGAAAGCATCAAACAGCACAAAGCAGTGTACTTAATGGCGGTCGGCGGTGCTGCATATCTGGTATCCAAAGCCATCAAAAAGGCTCGTGTGGTGGCCTTTGAGGACCTGGGGATGGAAGCCATCTACGAGTTTGAAGTGGAAGACATGCCGGTCACCGTCGCGGTAGATAGCCAGGGCAATAACGTCCACAAACAAGGCCCGGCCATCTGGAAAGTAAAAATCGAAGAAATGGCTGGCGCAAAGTAAAAGCGCAGCAAAGCATCCAAACCTGCAAGCCATGCTTGCAGGTTTTTTTTAATCAGGGGAAGCATGCTATGAAAATTAGTTCCTTAACACTCTCAGCCGTGCTGATGGCAGGGTTAGGCGCTCACGCCAGTGCCAAAACGCCGCTGCAGGTGGAGCATCTGGCCCAGCTCAATCAGCTGAGCGACATCGTGCTGGCACCGGGTGGCAATCAAGTGGTATTTGCGCAAAAAAATGGTGGCGTTCAGCCTGCCGATAGCAGCCACGATCTGTACATCATGGATTTAACCACCAACAACAGCATTCGTCGGCTCACCCAAAGCAGCAGCCGTGAGCATCAGGTACGTTGGTCGGCCGATGGCAGTGCCATTTACTTTCTGGCCGACCGTACCGGCTCCAATCAGGTATGGCGGCTAAGTCTTAGCGGTGGCGAAGCCATGCAGCTTACCGACTTACCTCTGCCGGTGCAGGGCTTTCAGGTGTCACGCAATGGCCAAAAACTGGCACTGGCGCTGCAACACAAGCCAGGTTGCGGCGATATTGCCTGCACGCTCAAAGCCAAGGCAGCCGATGCTGCGCGCAAAGATACGGCTATGGTGTACGATCAGCTGATGGTGCGTCATTGGGACCGCTGGCTCGATGGCTACCGTAACCATTTGTTTGTCGCCACCCTGGGTGATAAGCCGGTGACCGATGCGCGGAATTTGATGCCGGATTGGAACAGCGACATTGCTGGTATCAACGAAGTGGCCTTTACGCCGGATCAGCAGCATCTGGTATTTAGCGCCAAAATGCCGGGCGTGGATGAAAGCTGGCACACCAACTTTGATATTTTTGAAGTGAGTATTCAGGGGGGGGAGAAGAAAAACCTCACCGCCGACAACCCAGCCTGGGACTCGCACCCATCGTTCTCGCCGGATGGCCGCTTTATGGCGTATCTGGCGATGCAAACCCCGCAGGCCGAGTCTGACCGACGCCGGCTGGTATTGCTCGATCAGGTCACCAATCAGCGAACGGTGTTAACCGAAGACTGGGACCGCTCTATCTATTCCTATCAGTTTGGTTCGGACAACCGCACCATCTATGTGACGACGCAAGATGTAGGACAGGTCAGTATTTACGCCATCAATACCAGCTTTGGTGATGTGCGCAAGATCTATGGCGATGGCACGGCTGGCCATTTGAATGTGGCGGGTGAGCGCATTGTGTTTAGCAACCACCGGCTGAATCAACCGACTGAAATGTATCAAATCCAAACCGATGGCAATCGGCTGCAGCAACTGACCAATGTCAACGGCCCTTTGCTTGAGAACATTGCATTCGGTGATTTTGAGCAGTTCAGTTTCTCTGGTTGGGACGGTAATACCGTCTATGGCTATCTGGTAAAGCCGGTTAACTTTAATGCCAATCAGCGTTATCCACTGGCCTATCTGGTGCATGGTGGCCCGCAGGGCAGCTTTGGCAATATGTTCCATTATCGTTGGAATGCCCAACTATGGGCAGCCCAGGGCTATGCCGTGGTGATGGTCGATTTTCATGGCTCCACCGGTTATGGTCAGGCCTTTACCGATTCCATCAGCCGTGACTGGGGCGGTAAGCCGCTGGTTGATTTGCAAAAAGGCTTTGAGTACGTGCAAAGCGCCTACCCATGGATTGATGGCAACCGCGCCTGTGCACTCGGCGCTTCCTATGGCGGCTACATGATGAACTGGTTTGCCGGTAAATGGCCGGATGCTTTCCGTTGCCTGGTTAACCATGCTGGCCTGTACGATATGCCAAGCTTTTACGGCAGCACCGAAGAGCTGTTTTTCCCGGAGTTTGATTTAGGCGGTACCGCCTGGGATGAGGATGCCGATTACCATAAATTCAACCCGGCAGCTTATGCTGATAACTGGCAAACACCGATGCTGGTGATCCACGGTTTAAAAGATTACCGGGTGCCTTACGCGCAGGGCCTGGGTGCCTTTACCAACCTGCAGCGCAAAGGCATCGAATCGCGGCTGGTGATCTTCCCGGATGAAAATCACTGGATCCAAAAACCAGAGAACCGGGTGCGCTGGTACAACGAAGTGTTCGACTGGATGAAGCGTTTTACCGCCGAGTAAATCAACCGGTCCATTAAAAAGGGCGCTCAATTGAGCGCCCTTTGTGTATTAACGCCGGGATATTCTTTTACGGAACCACGGCATCAGCAGCAATCCGGCAAACAATGATATGCTTGCTGGTTCTGGGATGCTGGTTACACAATTACCCTGGCCGACACTGATGCAGGCACCCTGAACATTAAGCGGTAAACTCAGGCCATCGCGGCCTACCACATTGCGTTCAAAGTTTGGATCAGCCCCAAAGGTGACCCAGCTAAAGCCATCGGTCAAGGCTTCAAAAGTGAGTGTAAATAAAAGCACAGGTCCGGTTTGCAGATCGAACAGTTCATCATCCAACAGGAAGGAGGTCATAAAACTGTTGACCGAACTGGCCTGCAATTCACTGTCGTATATCGCATCCCAATCTGGATCGAAGGTATAGTTCGACAGGGCAAACTCAAGATTATTTGCTTGCAGGATCAAGCCACTAAAAAGTAACTGAATATCCCAGCCTGCAACAATTTCATCGTTATCGCTCAGGCCACTGACCAGCACATCAATCGATACCAGCTCACCAACATTAACATGTTGGCTGGAAGGCGACAGGTACAACAGGCCTGCCTGTACCGGGGACAATGCCAGTACCAGCAGCAGGGACATCATGGGTAGTATCGTTTTCATCACAGTATCCTCATTTTTCAGCTCAGGCTAGGGTGTGGCACAGCGAGGCAGATCACACTTCATAGTGCACAAGCGCACATCATTCACCGTAATAAGTCCATCGTTGTTCTGGTCTCGTAAATCACCTGGTAAAGCTGCCTGACCAACCGCAGCACGTACCAGGGCAACATCCAGCAAGTCAGTAACGCCATTGCCATTGATGTCGCAGCCCATCACAGCGCCGGCAATGGTCAGATCGAACAGAATTGGCGAGTTGCCGGAGTCATTTCCATTCAGCCGTGTTTGAACCTGCACAAAACGACCTGAGATCCCAAGTGGTGAGGCATTGGCTGTCGGAACATAAGGAAGTGCTGTCAGATTATCGGCTGAGTCGGAAGCCCTGGCAGAAACCTTAATCGAGGTGCCTGCCGGCACGGACTCAGTCCAACTTATGGCATCCCACTCCATGCCGGCACTGTTGCTGTCATAAATAACAGTCCAGGTGCCGGTTGGGCTGGTCACATTTCTCGCAACCAGGCCGGTCGCATCGCTGTAGGTATAGGGCATATTGCCAACCGGAAAGATACCTAATGGCGCCCCATCCGAGCCCCGGTACTTTTGAATGCGTCCGGCACTGGTAAAGCCAATTTGCAGCACATCGTTGTTGGCATCCACCTGGATCCCAACGGATGAACTGCCGCCTGCCTGCAATGGTGCTTGCCATAACAAGCTTCCATCCGGCGCTACTTTGCGGATGGTGGATGAGCCGGCAATAATATTGCCACTGCCATCGGCAACGATACCCGCTGAACCAACGGTCATGTTCGGGATGGCCTGAAACGTATTGGTGGCAGGGTCAAATACCTGATTGCTGCTGCCCAGATACACCTTGTTATTGGCCAGAGCGATGCCGTAATTAAAGTTCCCGCTGAAAGAAGCCACCTGATATGGACCGGTATCGCTCTGAGTATTGGTAATTTTCCCCAGAATGCCACTGAGGGAAGCGCTCCAGAGGGTACCATTGCTGTCAATCAGGCAGCCATAAGGGGTCCAGGAGCCGACGCTCGGCTGGCCCGCAGTTGGCACTGTAGAGATGGGGCCAGCCAGGGTGGAGCCATCCGCAGCACTTACTTTGTAGTAGGTACGGTCATTAAATAAACCTACCCAGAGGTTGCCATCGGTGCCAATACAGAGCGCTCGGCCAAGCACACCGGTTGGCCGCAGTGGCGCACCAATGCCATCTGGCACACGTTTTACCCAAGCAATGCGTTCATCGAGGATTTCATTGTCATCAATAATGCCATTGCCATTTAGATCCGCCAGCGGCATCATCTCACTGGCATCAATGATGCCATCGTCATTGGCATCGAAGGAGGTATCCATAACGCCATTACCATTGCGATCGATAAAGCCTTCCGCCAGAATTTTAATCAGTACGGCTGCACTTTGCGTACCCTGGCTAAAATGCCGGTTTAACACATAAGCATTGCCCTGAATATCGACCGCTGTGCGCGAAGGGGCTGCACCGGCGTAAGCATTGCCTAAATGGTTAAAGTGCCCAGCTTGGCCGGCAGGGCCAAACCAGGTACGGTAACGGGCGATTTCCCGGTTGCTGTTGGTATCAAACTTAGACACCGTATCCTCACCCGCATTGGCAATCCAGGCAATCGGGAAGGTGGTACCTACCTCATTCAGCTGCAATTGATTACTGTTGGGGGCATTGTAGTTAACACCATCTAAAATGCCTAAGGCAAAGTCGGCATCCAGGGTGTAGGTTTTACTGCTGGCAACAGCGGCACTGGAGCAAGCCAGCACCATGGCAAGCGCCAGATGCCGGGCCAAAGATACAGTCCCTGTTGTGTGGTTAGTCGGTTTCATGACGCATTACTCCGTGTAAGTCAGATGCCGCAGTGTGCAGGAACAACACTGATGCAGGCTGTGGTACCTGATCCATATCGTGGAATTGGTTGTTGGTTAGCCGCCCGCTTTGCTGGCTGGGTAGATGGAACGTCCAGAGCTGGGCCGTACCGGTTCTCAGACTCATAAAAACAATGGTCTGATTGTCTGGCATCCATTGCGGATTAAAGTCCTCCCCAGGATGCTGGGTCAGGTTGCGAACAGCCGTGCCATCGGCGTTCATGACGAAAATGTCCATGCGTGTTTTGTCTGGATCATCGCGTGAGCTGGCAAAGGCCAGCATCGACCCATCGGAAGACCAGCGCGGTGTTTCATAGGCCGCCGGATACTCGGATGTCAGGTTGCTGACCTCCCCTGTTACCAGATCTGCTTTCATCAGCGCAGAGTGGCCTCGCATATCGGCGATAAACGCCAGATAACGCCCATCGGGCGACAGTGCTGGCTGGGCTTTCTTGCGTGACGATACCGCTGTACTGATGGGGGTTAAGCCAGAGCCATCGCTGGCGACCAGCCAGATCTCGCTGGAACCGCCCTGGTGGTCACCAACAAAAGCCAGGTATCTGCCATCGTTCGACCATACCGGGGCTCCAGGCCCTTTATCGTAGCCATCTTGTGCCAGCACGGTAAGGTGACCATCGACGACGTCGACTGCATGGATAGCAGCACCAGGCTGATCTGGCGTACTGGCAATAAAGGCGATAGTACGGCCGTCAGGGGACCAGGAAGGGGAGGTCTGCCAATCCGAAGTCGCATGCAAGCGCGAAGTGCTTTTCTGTGCCAGATCCAGCAAATAAATAGCCGACACACCATCCCGTACCGAACTAAAGGCGATGTGGCGGCCATCAGGTGACCACACGGGTTGCAGGTCATTGTATTGCCCTTCAGTTAATGCTTGCTCTTTACCTATACCTAAGGTGGTAAAGATCTGCACATGCTCGTGCCGCATTGAGATGAAGGCAACCGGATGATCCAATAGGGAGGCCTCTGTGCTCAGGACACAACCAGGCACCAGCCCTGTCGAAATAGACAGAAGCACTAGGTAACGAAGCATGGTTAGTCTCCTGCCGGCCGCACCAGCACCAGAGTTGAAGTGATAAGCTGATGTTGCTCATCAAACATCAACACCCGGTAAGTCCCTTCCACACTGGTGTACAGCTGGAAATTGGTACTACCATCCGCACCGACCTCAATCAACTCGCTGTGTGAGCTATCGTCGGAGTGCACTTCAATCCGTAACGAGCTGTTGAGTGGGAGGTGGTGGCCTTTCAGTTGGACAATATCGCCAGCAACCGCTTGGGATGGGCCTGATAAACTTGGTGTTGTCGCCAGTACCATGCTGCTGAATACACAGCTGATGGCGATGGCAAGGGGCTTTATGCAGCCCATACTGATTCGAGTGTTGTGTTTAGGTTTCATCGCTAAGTTTCTCCTTTTAACAAAGCAGAAACCCGCATTAATGCTGAATATGCAGGTAATTACAGCAGTTGCTAATAAGCATCAAACGCGCCAAAGTGATAACCAATTGCTTTTGATAGACTTATTGACAGCGAGGGACAGTTTAGCGGGGGCTTATGTAAAGCAAGCTGACATGCGAAAGTGGCACAGCTGCTAAGCAGTTAAGTAAAAATAGTTCATTTTCAAGGGTTTGAAATAAACACAGGCTGCGCCGTTAGCAACAGCCTGTGTCAATCAATGGCTAGTAAGCCTCGGTATGCACGTCGCGCACCGCACGGCCGGATGGATCGGTCATTTCCGCCATTTTGGCATCCCAGGCCAGGGCTTCCGGTGTGGAGCAGGCCACCGATTTGCCACCTGGTACACAGGCAATGGCACCTGCATGCGGGAAATGCTCTTCAAAGATCACCCGGTAGTAATAGCCTTCTTTGGTATCCGGTGTATTCACCGGGAAGCGGAAGCTGGCCGTGGCCATTTGCTGATCGCTGATTTCATGCTCGGCATGGGCTTTTAAGCTGTCAATCCAGCTGTAGCCTACGCCATCGGAGAACTGCTCTTTTTGCCGCCATAAAATTTCATCCGGCAATAAGCCATCAAAGGCCTGGCGCAAAATGTGTTTTTCCATTTTGCCTTTGCCACACATCTTCGCTTCCGGGTTCAGGCGCATCGCCACATCCATAAAGGTTTTGTCCAAAAACGGTACCCGGGCTTCAATACCCCAGGCCGACATCGCCTTGTTGGCGCGGTTGCAGTCGAACATATGCAAGCGGCTGATTTTGCGCAAGGTTTCCTCATGGAACTCTTTGGCATTCGGTGCTTTATGGAAATACAGGTAGCCGCCAAAGATTTCATCCGAGCCTTCACCCGACAGCACCATCTTAATGCCCATGGCTTTGATTTTACGCGCCATCAGGTACATCGGGGTAGAGGCCCGAATGGTGGTGACATCGTAGGTTTCCAGGAAGTAGATCACATCACGCAGTGCATCCAGGGCTTCCTGTATTGTAAAGTGTACCGAGTGGTGCACCGTACCAATGGCATCGGCCACTTTTTGCGCGGCTACCAGATCCGGTGAGCCGGGCAGGCCGACCGCAAAGGAGTGCAGCCGCGGCCACCAGGCTTCGGTTTGGTCGTCATCTTCCACCCGGCGCTTGGCAAACTGCTGGGCAATGGCAGAAATTAAAGACGAATCCAGGCCGCCGGATAACAACACGCCGTAAGGCACATCCGACATCAGGTGGCTTTTCACACTTTGTTCCAGCGCTTTACGCAGCTCTGTTTCATCGGCCGGGTTGTCTTTCACCGCATCAAAACTTTGCCAGTCACGCTGGTAGTAGGATTCGAGCTTGCCCACCTTGCTGTCAAAAATATGCCCTGGCGGGAACTCTTTAATTTGCTTACAGACCGGCACCAAAGCCTTTAGCTCGGAAGATACAAACAGCTGGCCATGCTCATCGTAGCCGTAATACAGCGGAATAATACCAATGTGATCGCGGGCAATCAGGTAGCGCTCTTGCTCGGCATCGTACAGCACAAAAGCAAACATGCCGTGTAGCTTATCGACAAAGTTTACACCATGCTCTAAGTACAGTGGCAGAATGACTTCGCAATCCGACTTGGTTTTGAACGGATACGGCGATATCAGCTCTTTTTCCAACTGCTTATGATTATAGATCTCACCATTCACTGCCAGAATGTGATTTCGTTGCTCATTAATCAGAGGTTGGGCACCATTTTCAGTATCTACGATGGCCAGGCGCTCGTGCGCGAGGATGGCATTATTGTCATTCCAGATCCCAGACCAGTCCGGACCACGATGACGTAACAACTTAGATAACTGCAGCGCCTGCTGGCGCAATGCTTTCACATCAGTTTTGATGTCAAGCACCCCAAATATCGAACACATGTTCACCTCTGTAGAATTAGTTTAATTTCGTTTGGCAGTATGTACGGCTATCCGTACCCCCTGAATGTGCCATGCCCAGCACAAAAAGCAAGTGCTTTTTGCAGCTTTGTTTCATGGTAAACTTTCAAAGCAAACGACAACAAAGTGAGCTTATGCAACCGACCCGAATAAAACCCCGTTTTAGCCCACCGGCTTATTGGCAAGCGGAGCTGTTTCAAAGCAATCCAATTTTCCAGGACTTGCAGCAATTATTTCAACCCGGCAGCTGCCGCGACTGGCCTGAGCCAGATTGGCTGAATACCTTGCGTAGCAGCACCGACTTTTGCTTTGTCGCCAACGAGCTGCTGGAGCAGGATGGCCGTTATTACGAAGACTATATTTATGCAACGCAGCAAATTCCCACCCGGGCAGAAAATTGGCATGATTTATTCGGTGCCTTGATCTGGTGTTTATTCCCAAACACCAAGGCGTTGCTCAATCAGCTACATATTCAGGAGATAGCACGGGCAGGGCATAGCCCGCGCACGGTACTGCGCAATAAAATCACCTTGCTCGATGAATGCGGCGTACTGATTGCCTTCACCCCATCCCAGCGCAGCATGGTGCAGCAGCTGCAACAGCATCAGTGGACCGGCGCTTTCTGGCAGCAGCGAGCGCAGTGGTGGCAGCAAATCCGCCCTGTGGTGTTTGGCCATGCCATTTATGAAATGGCCACACAGCCTTTTATCGGTTTAACGGCCAAGTGTTGGTTTATCGAGGTGCCGGAAGACTTTTGTCACTGGCCGCTGTGCAAAAGTTATGCATTTTTGGATCAGCAACTGTGCCAGCAAATCAGTCAGCAATCAGAGTACTTATTGCAAAAGACACAGCTGACACCACTGCCACTGCTTGGTGTGCCAGGGTGGCATGCGGACAATCAGCAGCTGGCGTTTTACAGCAATACCGATTATTTCCGCCCAAAAAGGCAACACTAGCGCAATAACAGCGAGCGTCGGCAAAGCCCCATTGGCTGGCCTCTATAACGGGATTGAAGTAATAATTTTTTTGCTTAAATGCTTCAATTGAAATATCATCGATTTTTTTTGTTAATGATTGGTTTTTTCGGCTTTTAGGGAGTTTTTACGTGAAAAGGAGCTTCTGAATGAACAGAATCACCCTTACTGAGACAGCACAAACAAACCCACATTACCTCTGACAGAGTTCAAAAAATGAATATAAACATATCTTTATCAACTCCTGCCATGATGCTGTTGGGGGTTTTTACTGGCTTCATCTTTATTGGCTGCAGCGATGCCAGTTTTGACAACTACGAGCCGGACAGCGAAACATCAGCTTTTATTGATGATGACTACCATTGGGAACTGGATGGTCATCCAGATGATACAGCGGTGGTACCTGATGCAGCAGGACCATCGGCTCAGCAGTTAGTGCAGCAACACGATATCCAGCGCACCCACATGCTGTATTTCCCGCTTGATTCTTTCAATACCACGGACCCCATGCAGTTGGCCCAGATGTCGCATCATCGTCTCAATAGCCTCACAACCAATACGAATGTGATTGAGCAAATAAAACTCTGCCATAAAACTGCGATGCAATCGGATGGAATAATGGCCAGCACCTATTTGCATGGTTCGAAGGATGCTGAGGATGAAGCCACCCGGCAGTATGGGCAACAACTCTATCAAGCTTACCTAAACAAGTATGCTCCTAACAAAGGACAATCGTTAGAAAATGATCTGCATCTGTATTACATAGAGTTGGCGCCCAACTTCAGCTTCGACAGTAATGGACGGCTTGATGCTTTGTACGATGCCTTTTGGCAGTGGTGCATCGCATTACCCAATACGCATTGGACCGGTCGCTATCAGGATAACCCGATACAGCAGCTGTAATGTCATACGAGACCAATAGACGATACGCTGATGGCACATTCCACTTGGTTTTTTCTGGTTATTTTACTGTGGAGCTCAGGGGCATCTGCACCCTGTTTTTTGCGCGATGGGGCTATACCCAACGTTGTCGTCTTTAATGCCTACGAACAAACGCCGAAACTTACGGAATCGGCTTTGCAAAAGGCAGGGATTTTTATTCAAGGCGATGAAACGGATATTTATGTCCGTTTGCAAAACAGGTCAGGTGAGCAGGTCGACAGCTGGATTGGGCAAGACCCAAGGCGTGAAGACCCGTCGTTGTTGGACGCTTTTTATAGCCAGGTTTGTCAAAAGGAAGTGCTGGTACTGGTGATCCAAAAGCGCATCAATACTGCCATCACCAGCGGCAATAGCTACTTCAATGCATTATTTGATCCTGGATCTGGTGGCTGGATCGCGACCCTTCGCGGTGCCAAAGTGAAAGACAAGGAAACTGACGAGTGGTTTGTCGACAGTCAAAAGGCGTTGTTAGCAACCTTAGCAACCGGTATGGAGTTGGACTGCTCGCTCTTACCAGCGGAAAGATAATATCTATTTGGGGTAGGAAATTCGGATAATGCCATTCGCTATGTCACGATAAGTTATCAGGCACACAGTACAAACAACCCTATGAGCCGATCATCTACCAACAGTACTTTTTGATTACAATGGCGATGGTAACTGGCAACGTAACACCATACGCTGGACCAGATAAGCAGGGCTGTATCTTCATAGCAAAACCTTTTTAACCGCAGTAAAAGGCAGCCTCTAAAATCTGCTTACATTTTTGCAAGCGGAAAACGTCGAAAGCAAATTGCTATTCATTCGCCCCTCTTGAATAATACAGTCTCGTTTTATGACTGGATTGAGCAAGCTTGCTGTGCCAGCTGAAGCCAGTCATCATTGCTTCATCATTATGACTTTACACCCCAGAAGGACTCGAGGATGATCGAAATTAACAACCTGGCCAAGGCCTTTGCGCTTGGTAAGGGATCCAAACTGTCTGAAAGTGAAAAGCAGGATGTTCGATACAGTAAGACGGCCTTTCATTCGGTACGTGATGTCAGCTTTCATTGCGACCAGGGTGAGGTGCTTGGTTTGCTTGGACCCAATGGGGCCGGTAAAACCACCACTTTGCGCATGCTCTCCACCGCCTTAAAACCAGATGGCGGTACGGTCCTGATCAATGGTGTCGATGTCCTGAAACAACCCCTGAAAGCACGCCAGCAAATTGGTTTTTTATCCGCTGATACTGGCCTGTATGGCAAGTTAACGGCATTTGAGAATATTGCTTACTTTGGCCGCTTGCACGGCATGAAAGAGTCCGCTTTGCGCCAGCGCATCGATGAGCTGTTCACGTTGCTGAACATGCATGATTTTGCCAATCGCCGCGCCGACAATATGTCCACCGGCATGAAGCAAAAAACCGCCATCGCGCGGGCTGTGGTACACAGTCCCAAGGTGGTGATTCTGGATGAGCCGACCACCGGCCTCGATATTATGACGGTGCAAACCGTACTGGATTTTATTCAGTCACTTAAAGCACTGAAAACACCGGTTATCTTCTCAACCCATCACCTGGACGAAGTGGCTGCCCTGTGTGATCGGGTGGTGGTGATTGATAAAGGCATCAGCACCTTTTCCGGCAGCATCGAAGCCTTCCGGCAGTGCACTCCCAGTGGCGATCTGCGCGAAGCCTTTTTATCTGTGATTAATCAGCCGGAAACAGCAACGGCACAAGGAGTAGCCTGATGTGGCAAGTGTATTTTAAAGAACTCACCGAGCTAATGCGTGACAAGAAAACACTGATTTTTGTTATTTTGCTGCCAATCCTGATTTTCCCGGTGCTGTTTGGCGTGATGGGGCTGGTGCTCAGCACCACCACCAGTAAGGCGATGCAGGAAGAGCACCGCTATGTAATCGTCAATGCCGATCAGGCACCGCAGTTTGCTGAAGCGCTGTTTTACCATAAAAACTTTCGCCGGATAGAATCCGACCTGGCTGAACCGAGCCAGCTGATTGCGGCAATCCGGGCCGGTGATTTTGATATGGCGCTGGTGATCCCGGCTGATTTTAAACAACGTCAGTCTGCGGTAGAGCAAAGCGAGTGGCAATTGATTTACAATCAATCCTCGCAGCTGGACTTTATGTTTCAGTACTTTAATGAGCTGATGCGTAAATTTACCGAAGATCTGCAAATGACCAACCTAAGTCAACTTGGGGTGGATCCGGAACGCTTACAAGCCATTTTAAAGCCGGTCGAAGTGCGCCGCATCGATACCGCGGATACCCGAGAAAACATCGGAGAGAAAATCGGCGCCTTTATTGCCTATATTCTGATCCCGATTTGCCTGATGGGTGCTTCTTATCCGGCCATTGATATGGGCGCTGGCGAAAAAGAGCGCGGTACCCTGGAAACCTTATTGATCTGTCCGGTGAGCCGAACGGCCATTGTGCTGGGTAAGTTTCTGACGGTATTGACCACAGGTTTGGCGACAACCCTGATTACAGTCGTCAGTCTGGGGGTCTGGACAGCGGTGATAAGTTCTTTTGCTGGCCTGGATGTAGTGGCTAATGTGATGTCGAGTATCTCTATCACCGATTTGCTGCTGATCTTCCTGATGCTGCTGCCCATCTCGGCTATTTTTGCTTCTTTACTACTGGCGATTTCCATCTATGCCAAAACCTTTAAAGAAGCACAAAATTACATGAGTCCCTTGTCCTTTATCGTGTTAATGCCATTGGTGGCTGCTATTTTGCCAGGTGTGAATTTGACCACTACCACAGCCATGATTCCACTGACCAATGTAGCGCTAGCCATCAAAGAGTTGATTAAAGGCACTGTTGATTATGGTTTGCTGATGATGATCTTTGCATCCACCGTGGTACTGGCCGGCGCTTTAGTCGCTTTCTGTGTCCACTGGTTTCAGCAAGAGAAGGTGTTGTTTCGGTAACTCTGCCCCTAACCCCCTCTTTATGAAAGAGGGGGTGATTTATCACAAACAGAGAACGATGAGAGCTTCAATCGATAAATACTATTGATAATAGTTATTAATTAGATTATGATCACCCTATCAACTGAGGAGTGATCCTATGTACGTTTGCCTGTGCAAAGCTGTGACCGACAAAGCCATTAAGCAACATGTTGCCAATGGTGTGCGCTCGATGCGTGAACTGCGTGCCTGCAGCGGTTTAGGCAGCCAGTGCGGTCAGTGTACCTGCCAAGCCAGTCAAATTTTGCATAATGAAACTTTGCTACACACACAGCAAGATTTTGACTTAGCTCACGAAGTTGCCTAGTAATACAGCTTTTTTTGGCTTAAAATTCTTTTTTTCTGCATTTTTATTCTTTTCTTTTTGCGCTGGTTCTCAAGCCAATGCTTTTGCGGCATACTGCATAACATCTTAGTAAAGCGGAGTTTCTTATGCAGCCTATCCAGCAAGTGGCCATCGTTGGTGGCACTCATGGTAATGAGTTTTCCGGTATTTATTTAATCCGTCAGTACCAGCGCCAACCTGAGCTTCTGCAACGGCAGAGCTTTCATGCCTGGACACTGTTTGCCAATCCACAAGCGCATAGCGCCAACAAGCGCTACCTGGATGCTGATTTAAACCGCCAGTTCCGCCGCGAAGATTTGGACAACCCCAGTCATAGCAATTACGAGCAAAGCCGGGCCAAAGTGATTGATGCCGTGCTTGGGCCCAAAGGCAATCCGAAAGTGGATCTGGTGATTGACTTGCACAACACCACCAGCAATATGGGGCCGGTGCTGATCCTGACCCAGGCTGGTGATTTTTACAACCAACTGGCCGGTTACGTCAAAATGAAAATGCCGGAAGCGGTGATCAGCTGTGACGAAGATCACTTGCCCGCTGAAGAGCATAAACTGCTCTGCACTACAGGCCGCTATGGCGTCATTGTCGAAGTGGGGCCGCAGCCACAGTCAGTACTTCGGCAAGACGTGCTGGAACAAATGCACAGCATGACGCAACACATTCTGGATTTTACCGACTTATACAACCGCCAGCAGTTGCCTGAGCTGCCTGCTGCAGTAGAAGCCTACCGTTACCTGCACAGCATCACCCTGCCGGTCAATGAGCAGGGCGAGCGTCTTGGTATGGTGCATAAAAACGTGCAGGACCAGGATTTTAAACCGATCAAACCGGGTGACCCCATCTTTAAGCTGTTTGATGGCCAAGAGCTGGCCTATGAAGGGCAGAGCGAAGTTTACCCAAGTTTTATCAACGAAGCAGCCTATTACGACAACAACCTGGCGATGTCGTTGAATGAGAAGATTATACTGCAGGTAGCGCCTGTGCGACCCTCGGAATGACGTCAGCTTTGCTGCCTGATAACCATCTGGCGTTGCCAGCGTCATGACGAGGCTTTACCTGTGGTAACCAGAGCCGTTGGCGCCTTATCACAGCAAGTTACTTGTCAGTAGCTTGCTCCAGCTCCCTGCGAATCGCCGGCAAATCCGGCCGGCACAACAGGTAGGTCAGTGGCCGGGTAATGGCCGGATACACAACAATCAGCGCAATGGCGTAGGGGATAATGCGCCAGTCATTGGCCTCTGCCATCATCAGAAAGAACACAAACAAAATCACCAGCTTGATAATATTTAGTAGCAACTTCTTCGGTACCGGCAAGCGATCGGCTGCTGTACGCATCACCTGCATCCGCTCGGCAAAGTTCAGCCCTTCAAGTTCGGGAATACGTTGACTGTTAAAAAACATCTGGGACCTCATTTTGATGCATTGCTACCGGAACATATGCTCTTTACACTAAGTGTTAGTTTATCAGATGGGATACATGCTGTCGTGTCTGGCACTCTGTTGTGATACTTCACTACATAAATTGTTTATAATTGTTGCAGCTATACTGGCAACTGGATTTGATACTGGCATCAATGAAGTTGAAGTGATACTATTTTTGCACTGTTCTGGACGCCAGATAAACCCCTATAAAAAGCTCAGACTGCGGTTGCTAAGCGGCAGTTTATGCTTAATGAAGATGGATTTTATGCACAACACCCGAACCAGCTTTTTGCGTCTGCTGCTGATAGCTGCAGCCGTCTCGGTAAGTGCTGCCTGTGTCAGCACCAACTCAAACAGCACTTCTGTGCTGTCAGCTGACTCCATTGCAGCGATGCCCTTGTTACCAGCCAGCAGTTTTTCGGTGTTGGCGCTGGCCAACAGTGGCGATCAACTGCAATTAACAGAATCACCCTGGGGCAACCCGGTACAGGCGACGGTAAGAGATCGCTATATTTCAGCCAGCAACCGGCTTTGCCTGGCGCTAGACCTTGCTTTAGCGCAGCGCAGTGAAACCGCGCTGGTTTGCCAGAATGAAGCGCAACAATGGTACCAGAGCAGGGCTTTGGCATTCTGAACAAGGTAGAGAAACTTTATGCCTGCTTCAGGCACGGCAGCAAACGGATGAACACGATGAAACAAATTTCTTTGCGCCTTGGCCGGTTTGCTGTGGCAGCATTTGCCGGCTTTTTATGTTGCAGCACTATGGTACTCGCTAACTCCTTTGCTGATCAGGCTCAACAAGCTCAGATACGGCAGGCTCAAGCCATGCAAGCGCAGCAGACACTTCAAGAGCCGGTTTCAAGCGTCAATTGGCAGCAAGGCGGGTATGGCCCTATCCCCACTATGGCGCAGGGTGCAGGCAAAGACATACGCCCGTTTGGTGCTGAGTTATTCAGTGGCGGTTTTCGAGGTACCCGAGCCGATGGTCTGAACCCAGATTATAGGATTCTTCCCGGTGATCAGATCACCTTACGTGTGTGGGGAGCCATCGATATTGATCGTATTTTGCCGGTGGATGCGCAAGGCAATATTTTTATTCCCAGCATTGGCCCGGTGCAGGTGCAGGGGGTCAGTCACAATCAGCTCGATAGTATTGTGCGCAATGCCGTTCGCAAAGTCTATCCGGACAATGTGTATGTATACACCAACTTGCAGGGTGTGCAGCCGGTGGCAGTGTTCGTCACTGGCTTCGTCAATAAGCCGGGCCGTTACGCTGGCGTTCCTAACGACTCCATTCTTTATTTCCTTGACCAAGCGAGCGGCATTGATGAAGAGCAGGGAAGTTATCGCCGCATTCGTTTGCTACGTAATGGTGAAACCCTGGCAAAAATGGATTTGTACGATTTTTTGCTTGAAGGTAAGTTAGAACATGCCCAGTTACAAAATGGTGACACCATTCTGGTGGAACGGCGGGGGCCCCAGATTGCAGTGCATGGTCAAGTTGGCAGGGCATATTACTACGAGCTAAACGATGACGTGCTCTATGGCGCCACTCTGATGCAACTGGCACAACTGGATGCCGGGGCATCCCATGCCTTGGTGCGTGGCCAGCGTGCCAATGGCCCCTATGCCAATTATCAGGCTTTGGAGGCTTTTGCCGAACTGACTATCGCCAATGGCGATGAGGTGGTTTTTGTCGCCGATCGTCAGGCTGATACCATCGTTGTGCAACTGGAAGGCAGTTACTATGGGCCATCCTTCTTTATTTTACCGAAAAATGTCACTTTGCATCAGTTGTTGGATAATATCCCGGTTGATCAAGTGATTGCTGAAACCCGCAGCATCTCCATTCGTCGGGTCAGTGTAGCCGAGCGTCAGCGTGAATCCCTGCTCGAGTCTTTACGGCGGCTGGAAACCACCTACCTTGGAGCCTCGTCATCAACGGCCGAAGAGTCTGCCATTCGGGTACGTGAAGCCGAGCTCATCAGTGCTTTTGTGGCCCGCGCCCGCGAAGTAGAACCCAATGGTCGCCTGGTCGTTAGCCATCGTGACCAACTGTTGGATGTGCGTTTGCAAGATGGCGATATAATCACTATCCCGGAGAGGTCGGATTCTATTTTAGTCAGCGGCGAAGTTTATATCCCGCAAGCCTCGATTTTTGTTCCGAGTATGAGTGCCTGGGATTACATCGAAGCTGCTGGTGGATTTAGCCAGCATGCCGACAAACGACGTGTTCTGATTGTGCGGCAAAATGGCGAAGTGAGAAATGCGCGTGATGTTGAATTGCGTGCGGGTGATGAGATCTTGGTGTTACCAGCCGTCACCACCAAGAATTTACAACTGGCATCGACACTTACGCAAATTATCTATCAAATTGCTATTGCTGCCAAAGTGGCGCTGGACATCTAACGGAGCAGGCAGCAAACCGATGAAAGAGCGCAGCTCAGCACAGGTCACCTTGCATGTATGGTATGCACTCTTTATGCGTGAAGCCATGGCCAGAATGTCGGGCGATCGCTTTGGCTGGACCTGGATGCTGTTGGAGCCTGTAGCGCACATTATGCTGATGATTGCCGTGCGCGAATTTATGGGACGGATCCGTTTTATTCCCGGAGCTGACTTTATTCCTTATCTTATCGTGGGCTTGATGGGCTTTTTCATCTTCAGAGATGCAGCCACACGCTCCATGTCAGCCATCAATGCGAATAGCGGTTTATTCGCTTACAGACAGCTTCACCCTGTTGATACCGTCGTCGTTCGGGCTGCACTGGAGGGAGTCCTCAAAACCATCGTATTCATGTTGCTGGTGTTAGGGGCGGCTTTCGTTGGTTTGAATATTCTGCCAGTAGACCCTTTAGGAGTGATGGTTGCCTGGATAACGCTTTGGCTGCTTGGTCTTGGTTTTGGCCTGGTGTTCTCGATTGCTGTGACACTGGTGCAGGAGTCTGAAAAAATCATTCGTATGATGATGTTCCCCTTGTATTTTTTGTCTGGTGTCATTATTCCTGTCCAACTCATGCCATACAGCGTGCAGCAGGTACTTATTTACAACCCCATATTGCATGCCGTTGAAAGCATGCGCTATGCATTTTTTCCGGCTTATCGGAGCATCCATGGCATAGAGTTGGTGTATCCGATGGCATTAAGTCTTAGTATGATTCTGCTTGGCTTGATGCTGCAGATCCGTCTTAAAACTAAGTTGATGGCACGATGATTGAAGTTCGTAATCTATACAAGCGATACCATGGTCCTTTTGGCGGGGATTGGGTATTGAAAGATGTCAACTTTGTGATTCCTCAAGGTGTCAGTGTCGGTTTGATTGGGCGTAATGGAGCTGGGAAGTCCACGCTGTTAAAGCTTCTGGCCCGAATGGATGCACCGGATAGAGGTGAAATCATCACCAATAGCAAGATATCCTGGCCTATTGGCTTAAAGGGTGGTTTTCAAGGCAGCATGACCGGCCGGCAGAATGTGAAGTTTGTGGCCCGCATTCATGGCGGTGAAGATAGGATGCAGCACATTATCGATTATGTTGAAGACTTCGCGGAAATAGGCAAGGCTTTTGACCAGCCAATGAAAACCTACTCCAGTGGTATGCGTAGTCGGTTGGCTTTCGGTTTATCCTTAGCCTTTGATTTTGATGTGTATATTTCCGATGAAGCAACTGCAGTTGGTGATACCGCGTTTAAAAAGAAAGCCAAGAAAGCTTTTCGTAGTCGTATTGGCAAGTCCAGCTTGATTATGGTTTCACACAGCGTAGGAATTTTACAAGATTTGTGTCAGGCCGGTATCTGGTTGCATCAAGGCCAGGCAATTTGGTTTGATAAACTGGACGATGCATTATCAGCTTACAATGAGAGTATAGATAAATGAATAAACTTCAACAACACCCGCAATGGGGCGTTGCGCTGGTAGTCATCTTGGTATCATTTTTTTATTGGATGCTGCTCGCAACTGATCGCTATGTATCAGAAGCGAATATTGTGCTGAAAAGTCCGGAAATATCACCGGCCAGTCTGAATTTCTCTTCTATTTTGTCTGGCACATCCGGAGCTGGTGATCTGTTGCTGTTGCGCGACCACAT
The DNA here is from genome assembly GCF_900107845.1 of Alkalimonas amylolytica. Lineage (GTDB taxonomy): Bacteria > Pseudomonadota > Gammaproteobacteria > Enterobacterales > Alteromonadaceae > Alkalimonas > Alkalimonas amylolytica. The sequence goes on along the minus strand of NZ_FNRM01000002.1, from coordinate 531,120 downwards.
GTTGTCGGTAGATATGCTGAACGTGTTGGAGGAGCGTCTGCACATTCGTCAGCATTTCGCCAGCAAAGACATCGATCGCTGGTCGCGCCTTAGCAGTGAGGATGCCCCGATAGAGAAATTTCACCGCTATATGCAAAAGCGTATTGATGTTCACTTTGACGATTATGCCAATGTGCTTAGGCTTCGGGTTCAGGCCTATACTCCTGAAATGGCACAACGTATTGCGAAAACCTTATTGCAAGAAGGTGAGTTGCATATGAACCGGATGGGTCAACGCCTGGCAGAAGAACAGGTTGCCTTTATTGAGGGGCAGGTGGAGGTGTTGGAGAGACGATTGTACAGCGCCCGTGAAGCCTTACTGACCTTTCAAAATACCCATGGCCTGGTGTCGCCTACGGGCTCGGTGGAAAGCATTATGATGATTGTTGCCCAGCTGGAGGCGCAAAAAGCGCTGCTGGAAGCTCAGCGTAAAGCAAGCAGTAGCTTTCAAAGCTCCAGTTCGCCGGAAATTTTGCGGTTGGACAGTCAAATTCAGGCATTAAATACGCAAATTCAGCAAGAACGAAATAAGATGGCAACAGCTGATGGCGATGCATTAAACCGCATTTCTGCGGAGTTCGAAACTCTTACCTTGCAAGCACAGTTTGCACTTGAACTGTATTCTAACTCCTTGTTAATGCTTGAAACCACCCGGGTTGAGGCTGCACGCAAACTCAAACAGGTATCGGTACTGCAATACCCTACGATGGCACAATATTCGGTAGAGCCGCGGCGTAGCTATAACTTCGCTGTAGTCTGCTTTTTTGTTATCTTGCTGGCCGGCATCGCTCAATTAACGCGAGCCATCATTCGTGATCACCTGGACTAACGGTATAGCACCATTGAACTTATCCACTGCCGTTTTGCAGGAGCAAACCAGTCGGGCTGATTGGACCTTGCTGACTGCCGCGCCTGCTTTCAGTCGTGCTTTATCCGGACCGGCCGAAGCACTTCTGTACTGGCGAGAGCAAATCAAGGTACCACTCTCTGCCAGCCAACACAGCCAAAGTCTTGCATTTATAAAGCTGTGGCAACAGTTTGAGCTGGCGGTTAGTAACTATTTAAAGCCGCCAGAGTGCCCTCTGGCCCCGTACCAGTTAATTTTAATTGACAGCCAATGCAGTGATCAGCTGTTTTACCAGATGCTGGAACAGGCCGTGACTTATCCGGAGCCGATCCTATGCCTGGCATCGGCTCAACAGAGTGAACAACAGCGCTTGCTGCAATTGCAACAGCAAGTCGCTCAGCATACTGCTGCAAAGTCAGCTTCAGAGCGGTTGCACTTTCAGACCGCCTGTCACACCGCGAGTTTGATGCAAACAGCCCCTCGGGTTTTTTGTAGCCGCTCATTGTTGGGGTTGGAAGCATTACTTTGGCAAAAACCACTGTATTGCCAGACCGACTCACCGTGGGTCAGCTGCACCCTTAGCCAGGGGGTATTTAGTGCTCAACACATAGCCAACGTGGAGTTGGCGGCTTTTGTGCATTACGCCATTCTGGCAGGGGAGCAGGCTTTGCATCCAGAGCGACAGCTACCCTGCGATGTTGCTGATTTGCTGGCATGGGCTGGCTTACAACATAGCACGCGCATGGCCTTGCCTGGGCGCCTGTATGCCGTTGGCTTTTCACGATTCTGGCGCAAAACACTTCAGTGCTTTGTACAGGGCCGCACGATTACCTTTTTGAACAAAGAAGCTGTGTTGCCGAAACAGGGGACTATCTTGGTCTGGGGACGAAGAGCCTTGCCGGTTGTTCAGGCTGGCTTAAGGCTGGTTAGGCTAGAAGATGGTTTTATTCGCTCGGTAGGGCTGGGTGCAGAGTTTGCTCAGCCTATGTCGTGGATCTTTGATCAGCACGGCTTGTACTTTGATGCCACTCAACCATCGGATCTGGAACTGCTATTGCAACAGTTGATATTGTCTGATCAACAGCGTGAGCGGGCTGAGGCGTTACGACAGCGCATTTGCGAACAAGGTGTTACCAAATACAATGTTGGTGATTCCGGTTGGCAGCGCCCAGATACCAATAAGAGAGTCGTGCTGGTACCTGGCCAGGTGGAAACAGATGCATCCATTGAGTTTGGAGCTCACCAGATACGCTCAAATCTGCAATTATTAATGCAGGTACGTCAGAAGAACCCGGATGCCTGGGTGATCTACAAACCACATCCGGATGTGCATTCGGGCGCCAGAGCCAAAGGGGTCGGTGAAGATGACGTTAGCACATACTGCGATGAGCTGGTACTCGATGTCGGCATGGCAGTGCTGCTGGAACAAGTTGATGAAGTGCATCTGCTCACGTCACTCACCGGCTTTGAGGCATTGCTGCGTGGTAAAAAAGTGGTCTGCTATGGCTGGCCATTTTATGCTGGTTGGGGCTTAACCGAAGATACAGCGCCGCCACCCCGGCGAGGTCGAACCTTGGATCTGGCGACTCTTGTTTACGCCACATTGATCGCCTATCCGCGCTATATCAGCGATGTAACGGGTGGTTTCAGCACACCGGAACAAGTTTTAACGGAAATAGAGCAACGCCGGCAGCGATTGCCTACCATAGCAGGTAAGATCATGCTGCGGCTTGGTAGGTGCCTGCGAATGGTGCTGAATTTGTTGTTTGGAAAAAAATGATGCAGCAAAGCGATAACAACCAAGCCGTTGGCGGTCATAGCAAGCGTATCGCTGTGGTGGGCTCATTGACTCAGGCCATGCTGAACTTTCGCAGTGATCTAATTTCTGAGCTGGTGTCTGCCGGTCATGAGGTGTATGCCTTTGCCACCGACTATTCCGAACACAGCCTGAGAGCGGTTCGAGAGCTTGGCGCTATTCCGGTGCCCTATCAACTCAACCGTTTTAGCTATAACCCTTTTAGTGACTTATTGACCACTTGGCAACTCTATCGCCTGTTCAAACAACTACGTATTGATATCAGTTTCTGTTATTTCGTCAAACCCGTTATTTTTGGTACCCTTGCCGCCTGGTTGGCCAAAGTACCCTTTCGGGTGGCGAAAATTGAAGGTTTAGGCAGGGCTTTCATCGAGCCACCCCAAGGGGCAGGACTGCGTTGTCGTTTTGTCCGGCGAGTTCAGGTGGGTCTCTACCGTTTTGTATTACCCAAAACACACCAGGTGTTTTTACTCAACCCAGATGATTATCAGGATCTTATTCATCAGTATCGCATTGCTATCCCCAGGCTGACTGTGCTGAGCGGTATCGGTACCTGCTTGCACCGTTATCCTTACCATCCGCCGCAATTAAAGCCAATACGCTTTATCTTTGTTGGTCGCTTATTGCAGGAAAAAGGTATCCGCTATTTTTTGCAAGCCGCTAAAGAAGTAAAAGCAAAGCACCCGGAGGTAGAGTTCCTGGTGGTCGGTGAGCCAGACACTGCCAAGGGGTCCATAAGCCGTCAAGAGTTGGATGATTGCGTTACAAGTGGATTGATTGTCTATCCAGGCTTAGTGACTAATGTGGTGGATTGGCTGGCGCAATCCAGCGTTTTTGTTCTCCCTTCTTATTACCGCGAAGGGGTACCACGGAGCAGTCAGGAGGCTATGGCTGTGGGGTTGCCGGTCATTACCACCGATATGCCAGGCTGTCGGGAAACGGTCGAGCCAGGGAAAAATGGCTTTTTAATACCACCACACGATGTCGGTGCTTTGGTGAAACAAATGTTGTACTTTATTGACCATCCCCAGCAAATTGATGGCATGGGCCGATATAGCCGGCAACTGGCCGAGCAAAAATTTGATGTGGTGAAAATTAATAAGCAGATTATGGATGCTCTTGATTTAACGAACACATCGACAGCAGGGCCAACAGAGGTTAACAGTATTTGAGCATGAGTGAACGTATTTTGGTGACCGGTGGAGCCGGCTTTATTGGTTCTGCGTTGGTGCGTTATCTGATGAATAGCACCACGCATCAGGTGTTGAATGTCGATAAGCTAACCTATGCTGGCAATCTGACCTCCCTGCAATCTATTGCTGATAACCCACGATATCAGTTTGTGCAGGCAGATATTTGCGATCAGGTTAGGATGGAGCAGTTGTTGCTTCAGTTTCAACCAGATATCATCATGCATTTAGCGGCAGAAAGCCATGTCGATCGCTCCATTGATGGCCCGGCCGCTTTTATCCAAACCAACATTGTGGGTACCTGTAGCTTGTTGGAAGCGGCCCGCAGCTATTGGCAAGGGCTGCCACCTGCAGCCAGGGCGCGTTTTCGTTTTCACCATGTATCTACCGATGAAGTCTATGGCGACCTGGAGCAGACCGACGCGCTCTTTACCGAACAGACACCCTATGCACCAAGTTCACCATACTCGGCCAGTAAAGCCAGCTCGGATCACCTGGTACGAGCCTGGCAGCGAACCTATGGCTTGCCGTGCGTGATCACCAACTGCTCCAACAACTATGGTCCTTACCATTTTCCGGAGAAGCTGATCCCGCTTACCATTATCAATGCGCTGGCAGGCAAACCCTTACCGGTGTATGGCAATGGCAAGCAAGTCCGTGACTGGCTCTACGTCGAAGATCACGCCAAAGCTTTACTTTGCGTGGCAACCAAGGGCCGGGTAGGGGAAACCTACAACATTGGCGGCCACAACGAAAAACAAAACATCGAAGTGGTTAAAACTATCTGTACCATTCTGGAAGAATTGGCGCCCATTCAACATTCAACACTCAACATTCAACACTACGAAAGTTTGCTAACTTTCGTCAAAGATCGCCCCGGCCATGATCTGCGTTACGCCATCGATGCCGGTAAAATAGAGCGGGAGCTGGGTTGGACACCGCAGGAGACCTTTGAAACTGGTCTGCGTAAAACGGTGCAATGGTATCTGGCGCGTAAGGACTGGTGGATGCCGCTGGCAGCGAAGTTGCAATAACTGACAGGCTTTGCCTGCAGGAACGGGTACTTTTCGAAGAGATCGCTTAGTAGGAGCGTCACTTAACCGTCACTGGCGTCTTTCAGTGACAGCACGTATTATAAAGCCGCAGATAACTCAGGGAATGAATACCATGTCGCCATTAAAAATTGCCATTGCCGGTACCGGCTACGTTGGCTTATCAAATGCGATGTTGCTGGCACAGCATCATCAGGTCGTGGCTTTGGATATCCTGCCGGACAAGGTAGCCATGCTCAATGCCGGTCGGTCCCCGATTGAAGACCGGGAAGTTGCGGACTTTCTTAGCCGTAAGGCACTGAACTTTACTGCGACGACAGATAAACGTCAGGCTTACCAAGGTGCTGATTTTGTGGTGATTGCGACACCAACCGACTACGATCCTCAGACCAATTATTTTAATACCAGCAGTGTAGAAGCTGTCATAGCTGATGTTATGGCGATTAATCCGGATGCTGTGATGGTGATTAAGTCAACAGTCCCGGTTGGTTACACCGCCTCGATAAAAGCAAAGCTTGGCCTTGAAAACCTGTTGTTTTCACCAGAGTTTCTGCGCGAAGGCAAGGCCCTGTATGACAACTTACACCCATCGCGTATCATCGTTGGTGAGCGCTCAGAGCGTGCCAGTGTATTCGCGGCTTTGTTGCAGCAAGGTGCTGTCAAGCAAAACATTCCGGTACTTTTTACCGACAGTACCGAAGCTGAAGCGATCAAGCTGTTCTCCAATACCTATTTAGCGATGCGGGTCGCTTTCTTTAACGAGCTGGACTCCTATGCAGAAAGCCATGGACTGGATAGTCGCCAAATTATTGAGGGGGTGGGGCTGGATCCACGTATTGGCAATCACTACAACAATCCCAGCTTTGGTTATGGCGGGTACTGTTTACCGAAAGATACCAAGCAATTGCTGGCAAATTATCAGAATGTACCCAACAACATCATCCAGGCCATTGTGGATGCCAACCAAACACGCAAAGACTTTATCGCCAACTCTATTGTCAACAAAGATCCCAAAGTGGTGGGGATCTACCGGCTGGTAATGAAAGCCGGGTCGGATAACTTCCGGGCTTCCGCCATTCAGGGCATTATGAAACGAATCAAAGCCAAAGGTATTGAGGTAGTGGTGTACGAGCCTGAGCTGAAAGAAACGCACTTCTTTCGCTCTCGCGTGATGAAAGATTTGCAAGAGTTTAAGCAAATTTCGGATGTTATCGTCGCCAATCGCCGGACAGAAGCGCTGGCGGATGTTGCAGACAAGGTCTATACCCGTGATTTGTTTGGCAGTGACTAGCTTGCACCGCAAGCGGTAACGCGGCGACATACTAGCCAAAGGAACCAATGAAACTACTACTCACCGGCAGCTCAGGCCAGGTTGGCACCGAGCTAAAACAACAACTGGCAGGGCAGGCTGGGCTACTCATGCCCTCCAGAGCCGAGCTGGATTTAGCCGATGAGGCGGCCGTGCAAGCCTACCTAAAGCAGCATCAGCCTCAGGTGATTCTCAATGCAGCCGCTTATACGGCTGTGGATTTGGCAGAAACCGAGCAGGCCGCGGCCCTGGCATTAAATGCGCAGCTGCCAGCGTTGTTAGCCCGTTACTGCGCCAAAAGCGGTGCTTACCTGCTGCATTATTCCACCGATTACGTCTATCCGGGCACTGGCTCCGAGCCCTGGCAAGAAGACAGCCCAACCGGGCCGCTGAATTACTATGGACAGACTAAGCTGCAAGGTGATCTGGCTGTACTGGCGCAATGCCCGGCTGCCCTGATCTTTCGTACCAGCTGGGTGTACTCGGTTCATGGCAAAAACTTCCGCAACACCATCCTTCGCTTAGCCAAACAGCAAGCCGAACTACGCATCGTCGCGGATCAAATCGGTGCGCCCACAGCTGCCAGCCTAATTGCTGCCATCAGCCTGCAAGCATTGCAGCGCTTCCAGCAAGGCCAGCCCATGACTGGTGGTGTCTATCATCTGGCGCCACGGGGCTATGGCAGTTGGTACGATTTTGCTCAAGCCATTGTCAAGCAGGCCATGAAGCAAGGGGAAGCTCTTGTGTTGCTTCCAGAGGCCATTCAGCCAATCCCCAGCAGCGATTATCCAACTCCGGCCCAGCGACCACTGAATTCCCGGCTATGTGTCGATAAATTAGAGCGCGCCCTTGGTATTCGTTTGCCAGAATGGCAGGAACTTCTTGCGTTTAAGACGCAGTAACTAGCCGTTTCACGGCGGTCACTAGCTGGCTTCACCAGCGGTAACTAGTTGCCTGCGGCAACGGTCACTAGCCGTTTTTCGGCGCCAGCCGTTTAGCATTTTCTTTAGGTTTGATCACCGAAGGCCAGGTATGGATGGACATGATAGAAAGCCGTAACCGCACGGTTCATACCTACGAAGCGCGTGTGCTGGAGGAAGAGTTTACCAAGGTCCAACAGCTGTACGCACCAGCCTTTACTGCTTTTGCTGTTAAAATGCAGGAATACCTATGAACTTTGGTTTGCCTGCTGATACAGTTCAGCGCATGCAACAGGTATTCGCCCGCTACCCGGAAATCGAAGAAGTCGTTATTTATGGCTCTCGCGCCAAAGGCAATTTCCGGCCTGGTTCTGACATCGATTTAACGCTGAAAGGGCCAAAGCTTGATGCGACACTTTTAAGCAAGCTTCTTGCTGATTTAGATGAGTTAAACACCCCTTACCTGATGGATGTATCGATTTATCACCAGCTGCAAGCGCAAGGCTTGATTGAACACATTCAAGCTTTTGGTCAGGTGTTTTATCGGCGTAATTAGCTGGCTGTGCCCTTAGGGCTTTGCCCGTCATAACAGCAGCTCTGCTGCCCAGTCACCAGCACCAAAGCGCGTCATCACTGCGACAAAGTCGCTCTTGCTCTTTCCCCCCAAAAATCCTAAACTGCGCTTTTAATTTTTCCCGATTATTTAACGGGCAGAGGGCATCGTTTTGCGCAAAGGTATCGTACTGGCAGGAGGCTCTGGTACACGCTTGCATCCTATCACCCTTGGGATCTCCAAGCAGTTATTGCCCATTTACGACAAACCGATGATTTACTATCCCATCTCGGTGCTGATGCTGGCAGGGATCCGCGAGATTCTCATTATCACTACGCCAGAAGATCAACCAGCCTTTCAACGTTTACTCGGCAGTGGCGAGCAGTTTGGTGTACGTTTTGACTACTGCATTCAACCCAAACCAGAAGGATTGGCTCAGGCATTTATTCTGGCCGAAGATTTTTTACAGCAACAGCCTGTGTGTATGGTATTGGGCGATAATATTTTCCATGGTCAAAGCTTTAGTGCGCAGTTAAAGGCTGCCAGCTTGCAACCGCAAGGTGCGACCATCTTTGGTTATCAGGTCAAAAACCCTGAGTGTTTCGGCGTGGTTGCTTTTGATGACGATGGTAAAGTGCTATCCATCGAAGAAAAACCAAAACAACCAAAATCCAATTATGCGGTGACTGGCTTGTATTTTTATGATGCTCAGGTCAGCCAACTGGCCCGACAGCTCACACCATCCGAGCGTGGCGAGCTGGAGATCACCTGCCTGAATAACCTTTACTTAGAGCAAGGTCAACTTCAGGTAGAGCGCTTTGGCCGTGGTTTTGCCTGGCTGGATACTGGTACCCACGATAGTCTGCTGGATGCTGCGCATTACGTGCAAACCATCGAGCAGCGTCAGGGGTTAAAAGTGGCTTGTCTGGAAGAAATCGCCTGGCGACAGGGGTGGGTGGACGATAAGCATTTGCTCAAGCGTGCCCGCGCCTTTGCCAAAACCGGCTATGGCGCCTATTTGCGTCATTTAGTCGATTAATCCCTATTTCAGGAAGAAACTAAGGAATTCGTATGAAAGTCACCAAAGCAGTTATTCCGGTTGCCGGGCTTGGCACCCGCATGTTGCCAGCCACCAAAGCCATTCCGAAAGAGATGCTGCCGGTGGTGGATAAGCCATTGATTCAGTATGTAGTGAATGAATGCATCGCAGCTGGTATCAAAGAAATTGTCCTTGTGACGCACTCATCAAAAAACTCCATTGAAAACCATTTCGATAAAAGCTTTGAGCTCGAGTCCATGCTGGAAAAGCGGGTCAAGCGCCAGCTGCTTGATGAAGTTCAGGCCATTTGCCCGAAAGATGTCACCATCATGCATGTTCGTCAGGGGGAGGCCAAGGGCTTGGGCCATGCGGTGCTTTGCGCTTATCCATTGATTGGAGATAACCCTTTTGCTGTGGTGCTGCCGGATGTGTTGATTGATCATTACGACTGCAATCCTAAGCAGGATAACCTGGCTGAAATGATCACACTATTCGAACTCGATGGCGTCAGCCAGGTCATGGTTGAACCGGTACCAATGGAGCAGGTAAGCAGCTACGGCGTAGCCGATGTTGAAGGGCATCAGATGCAAAGTGGTGAGTCGGTGAAAATGACCGCTATTGTTGAAAAACCTGCAGTCGAAGATGCACCTTCCAATTTATCGGTCGTTGGGCGTTATGTTTTCTCCGCTGATCTCTGGGAAGCTTTGCAATATACCCCGATTGGGGCAGGCGATGAAGTGCAGCTAACCGATGGCATTGCCATTTTAATGAAGCAACAGCCGGTCAATGCCTATCATATTAAAGGGCGTAGCCACGATTGTGGCAATAAGCTGGGGTACATGAAGACTTTTGTTGAGTTCGGTTTGCGCAGTCAGGTTCTTGGGAGCGATTTCAATGCGGCTATGCACGAACTCATGGCCAGATACCCAAAAAACTAAGCGGATCGCTAAGCTATGCACATAGAGAAAACAGCCATTCCTGAGGTATTGTTGATAAAGCCCAGAGTATTTGAAGATGAACGGGGTTTTTTTCTGGAAAGCTTTAATCAGCGTCAGTTCGAGCACGCCTTGGGCAAGCAGGTGAGCTTTGTACAGGATAATCACTCCAGGTCCAAAAAAGGTGTACTGCGTGGTTTGCATTACCAGATAAAGCAGCCACAGGGCAAGTTGGTAAGGGTGGTGCAGGGCGAAGTACTGGATGTCGCTGTGGACCTTCGTTGTTCATCGCCCACCTTTGGGCACTGGGTCAGTGCGCGTTTGTCCGCAGAAAATAAGATGCAGATGTGGCTGCCCCAAGGCTTTGCGCATGGCTTTGTGGTGCTCAGTGATACCGCCGAATTTGTCTACAAGGCTACGGACTATTATGCCCCTGAGTTTGAGCGAGCCATTCGCTGGGACGACCCAGACCTGGCCATCGACTGGCAGTATGAAGCTTTGCCAGACTTATCAAAAAAAGATCAACAGGCGATAAGCTTTGCAAGTGCTGAGTATTATCGATGAAACATCCATGAAGCACGAACTTTAACAGACCAAGCCAACAGGGCTATGTTACAATTCGATGGCAACCGGAATTCATTCCGGTTTTTCAATTGTCAGCACAGGCACTCGGATCGCAGTCAGGAACTCAGGCATGAAAAACATCATTACGTATGGCACCTTCGACCTTTTTCACATTGGTCACTTAAACTTGCTAAAGCGCCTTTCAGAAATGGGTCAGTTAACAGTGGCTGTATCGACCGATGAGTTTAACGAAGGCAAAGGTAAAAAGACCATCATCCCTTTTGAACAGCGCATCGAAATTGTTCGTGGTTGTCGTTATGTGCACCAGGCGATCCCGGAAAGCAGCTGGGAGCAAAAAATTAATGATATTCAAACCTACCATATCGATACCTTTGTGATAGGTGACGACTGGCAGGGCAAGTTCGACTTTTTGCAAGAGTACTGTGAAGTGGTGTATTTGCCAAGAACGGAAGGGATCTCCACCACCCAACTGAAAAAAGCGCTCAGTGCTTTTTCCAGCATCAACAAAGAAGAATTTATGCGGGCCTTTGAAATTCTGGAAATGCTAAAAGCCGACTTAAACTAATAGTTGCAGGAACGAATGATGAAAGTACTCAAGCACCTGCTGAAGAATAATTATGAAAAAAAGAAGCTGCAGCAGCAGCTCGATCTTATTCGTAACAGCGATTATTTTGATGCCAACTACTATCTCCAGCAGAATCAGGATGTGGCAGCGGCTGGCATCGATCCCGCTGAGCACTTTCTGAAGTTTGGCGGTTTTGAAGGCCGCCAGCCGAGTGAGCGTTTTGATCCAGAGTTCTACTTACAGAAGTACGAGGATGTGGCAGAAAGCGGCATGAACCCCTTACTGCATTTCATACAAAGTGGGGCAGAAGAAAACAGGGAACCGTTGTCTGCTTCGGATGTAAACAAAACCGAGGTTGCCGTAGATAATGAGCAGATCGATTGCGGCCTGCAATTACTGCAGCTGCTATTGCTGCAAGGCAATTATGCCGATTTCGATGCACTGATGGCACAATTGCAGCTCAATCAGCTTACCGACCAACCCAATCATGCATTAGCATTGCAGCAGTTACAGCTGGAACGTTGGTTGGCTGCAGGGGAGGCCACAGCATGTGCTTCCTGGTTAAAGAAACATCAAAGTCATGACTTTTACTGGTTTTATCAGGCCAAGCTACAGCTGTTTGCTGGTGATTATCAGGCCGCTTTAAAGGCCGCTCAGAGCTTTCTGTATCGGCAACCTATCGTGGATGAGGGTTTTTATCTGCTGGCTGATGCTGCCGTTGGTCTGAATGAGCCGGAGCAAGCCTGGCAAAGTGTCAATCAATCCATTGCCCACACCAACAGAGCTCGAAGCTTTCAGCATTTGGCGCAGCTGGTACAAACGCCGTCCTCGCTGGATGGCTATTTGACCACGCTTCGGCAATGGTGTTTAAAAAAGCCTAACGCCAAGTACGAACCCGATATTACGGTTGCCACGGCATTGGCTTGCTGTCAAGCTGGGAATCTGGCGCTGGCTAAACAAGTACTGCACGACTGCATTGCCTTTCATCAGAGTCGGAAACATGGCTTTGCGCAGCTTCGGCAGCTCCTGGTAAGTTTTAGTGAGCATCCGCACCTGCCGCTATGGCCCCAGCCTTTCCAGCAGTTACCGGTTGCTAAAGCGCTGGATTGCCAGCGTCGAATGCAACTGGCCCTGCATGAACTTTATCGGCTGACAGAACAGCATTCGCAGCCGCCTTTTTTATTGCTGCACAGTTTACAGGCCGTTTTGCTTGGAACTGGCTTTGATCCCGAGCGATTACTGACGCTAGGGATAGCACCAGAAGCTGATCGTGTTGCGCTCGTACAGTTATTGCACAGCAGTTCGTCCTTTCGTGTGGTGGAGCACAATGATCAACAGCTGCGGTTGCAGCACAGCAACGGTATTGTGGTTATGCTTTACTACCATCAGCAACAGGACAATGGCTGGCAGTTTTGCGATCATGGTGTCCGTTGGCTCAGCCCGGCTGTGCAAGTGCAGGCGCACCCATTGGCAGAAGGTTTTGTTTTTATTCCCGCTGCGGCCGGGGAGTACCTGGCTCACTTTTATGAAGACTGGGCCCAGCCTAAGCTGGATTTTGTGGTGCAAAGCCGCAACCGCAAACTGGTTAATCAGGATCAATACAGCATCTATTGTTACCGCCGCCTGCTGACAGCACTGATGGCAGAGGATGGGCAGACGGAAGTACTGATGCTGCGTGAGCTCAGCCACTATGAAAGTAAGCACAGCTACCAGCAACTGGTGGGCAGCAATTACTGTATTCCAACCTTGCAGAAAATTAAAGCCGATGGTATTGAGCTGGTGCTGTATGTTACCGGGCTGGAAAAAGTCGCTTATCAGGGCAATATGTGGATCCCCGTATTGGAGCAGTTAGCTGTTAAATCCGCCATTGTGATCCGGGAAAAGCAAACGGCACAAGACTTAGTCAAAACCAGGCTGCCGGTGTATTTTATGAATACCATGCGGGAGCTGGAATTGCTGGACCAAGCGGGTGTAAAAACCATTTTGTATCCGGCCAATACCCAAAAAAATGTACAGACCCTGCGCTTTCATTCCATGAATCACTTTTTTATTAATCATGGTGATAGCGATAAAGTCGTTAATCAAAGCAAGTTTTTAATGGCCTACGACAAGCTGCTGGTGGCAGGCCCCTTGGCTGAGCAGCGAATACGTTGCGCTGGCTTACCAGTGCGTGAAGGCCAGATTGAGCATGTAGGTAGGCCCCAGGTAGAACTAATGCTGGAGCGAACCGATGGCGTTTGCCGCAGCATCAAAACGATTTTGTATGCGCCGACTTGGGAGGGCTTCGTAGAGGAGGCCAACTACTCGTCAGTGAATGAGCTGGGCTATGCCATGCTGCAGCAGTTGCTGCAGCATGGTGGCTATAAAATCCTGTTTAAGCCACACCCTTATACAGGTTTCAACCAGGCAGGTGACTGTGGTCTTTACCTTGAAAGAATGCGCGATCTAGCCACACAGTATCCACAATTCGAGCTGGTGGATATCGACAGTGGCATTCACCCCTGGATGAATGCCTCTGATCTGCTGATTACCGATATTTCCAGCGTGCTTAATGATTACCTGCACACGCTGAAACCTATCATCTTAATGAATCCTAAGGGGTTTTCTCAGCAAGAGTTGGCTGGCCAATTTCCCTCCAGTGCTGCTGCGTACCCGTTCAATCGCGAAGCTAATGTACTTAGCTTGCTGCAGCAAATTCAGCAAACGGATGATAAAAGAGAGGCGCGTATACAAACGTGTAAGCTTGCGTTGGGGGACTTTCCAGAGGGAGCTTTGCAGCGATTTTCTCAGGTTGTGACCAGGAGTTTGTCGCTGAAAAGCCGGTAAGGTGCTTTGCTTCGCATACAGCCAAAGCTTACCGAGCCGGATACAGGGCTATGATGTGTTTTTCAGCCACTTTGCATAAGAGCCTGCGTGAGCAGGCCTTTGAAAGACGTGAATTAAGTATGGGGAAATGAAGTGTGTTTTTTTACAGCATAGATGCGTTGAGCCGTGGTTTAACCAATTCATTAAGCAAAATTATTACAAGGGAATGCCGTGATTAATTTTAACCTAACCTCTTCTAAGAACTACATTGGTGTTCAATCACAACTGAACAAACTTATTCAACAGCACTTACCAGCAGGCTCATATACAGAAACAACACTTGAGTATGTCGAAGGTGCGCTAAATTTTACAATGTTTGTAAGGCAGCAGGCCGATGTATTGATGTCGCATGGGGCTGCTGATAAGAATTACCATTGGAAGAAGTACCTTGATAAGAGCTTCGTCAACGAGCAGACACGCAGAAAGCACTTGTTTGTGCCGGGAAATCTGCTCGTTGACCGGATCAGCCAGTCCAGGAAATTACCCAGCTTCAATCGAACGAACGTTCACAGCGTAGGCTGGCCGCGGCTGGATGCGTTGATTGCCTTGCAAAACGAGTACGATAAAGATAAACCTGCAGCAAGAAAAAAAATGTTCTCTGGGCACCAACGCATGATTACAACCGCAAAGGTGTAAATGAAGATATTATATCTTCCTATCCTGATTTTGAGCCCTACCTGGAACAGCTAGCCGCACATTATGATGTGCACGTTTCACTGCACCCACGCAACCGCAAAGACAAAAAGCCCACCTATCAACAGTTGCTGGAAGCCGATGTGGTGATTTCAGATCTTGGCACCATGGTTTGGGAAGCCTGGGCTTTAGGAAAAACGCTTATATTTCCGGATTGGATTATCAAAGAAAGAATGCTCAAGCATAAGAAGAACTCCGCAGAATGGCGGATTTTTGCCGAGGACTATGGGCTTCACGCTTCAAGCATTGAGCATATGAAGGATTTGATTGCAGAATCACCGGCAATGGATACTCGTACCAAAGAGTTCTTTGAATACTACTTAGATCCGAAGTACTTAGGTTGCAGTGGCAAGCGGATTGCTGACTTGCTTTTAGCTTTGGATAAATAATTTTAAGGTTATGGGGTTTTTATGAGTTTTTATATTGAGCGGCATAAACGTGAGTTGGCTGCACTAAAAAGTAACTATCAGGTACGAGACGATATCATTACCATTGATGGCAAAATCCCACTGACGTATTGGATTAATACGGAAAACTTTGGTGACTTATTGTCTCCCTGGTTGTACGAAAAAATGACTGGGCTTCCGGTCGAGTACAGTCCTGGTGACTGTCCTTCATACATTGGTATTGGTTCAATTCTTAAGCGCACAACCGATCATAGTATCGCCTGGGGTACCGGATCTTTTGGAACCGAACCGCGAAAGCAGGTTGCTGTAAAAGCCCGTTATTTAGCGGTAAGAGGACCATTAACACGTGCCCGGATAAGAAATACTGGCGTAGATTGTCCGGCTGTTTACGGTGATCCAGCGCTATTAACGCCGATGTATTACTGGCCTGAAATAGAGAAAAAATACGAGTTAGGCATTGTACTTCGTTGGTCTGAAAAAAAATGGGTGAACAGGGATTTTGGCCCAGGGGTAAAAAAAATCTACCTAAAAACCACCGACATAGAGGGCGTGCTGGATGATATGCTCAGTTGCAAGCGCATTATCACCTCTTCACTGCACGGCTTAATTATCTCAGACGCTTATGGCATTCCCAGCGCCTGGCTTGACTCCCATACGCCAAAAGGGGGAGAGTTTAAATTTTATGACTATTTCTTAACAGTGAACAAAGTCAGGCATGCGCAACGATACGATTTAAGTGACGGGTCTATCGAGTTAATTGATTTGTTAGCGGCCTTTGAATTTGATAGCAAAATCATTGATTTTGATTACGAAGCTCTGCTAGATGCATGCCCACTGTTGTCAAAAATACCTTAACCAGTGATCGTCTTGAAAAGCCGGCGCTAGCGAGCCAGGAAAAACCGCACTTTTCCTGGCGACTCCGCAAAACGTCATGGATGCCGCATCAGGATGGAAACAAACGATCGAGCTATATGTTTAAATTGGTTTCGGGAAAGCCGTGCTGCAGGTGGTCAATTCAGCAACAGCAAATAGCGATTAACAGGTAACCTTTATGAAAAAAATTCATATCAATATCAACGATACCAAGAATTACCACAGTGTTCAGCAGCAGGTGGTCGATGAGATTTGTGGTTATCTTCCAGATGGTGAAAACACCAGCCGCTCCATCAATTATAACCGTCCGGGAGCGGTCAATATCAGTCTCTTTGTGCGCCATCCCGCCGAGGTCTATGTAGGCCATAATCTGGCAGACAAAAACTACCTTTGGTCGAAAACAGACACCGGTGATCGCTTTATCAATCAGTTTGAGCTGGTGTTTGTGCCCGGGGCCTGGCTGAAAAAGCGTCTGCTGCAAAGTAAAACTGTGCGTTTGCACCCCAGTCAGATTGTAGTGGCAGGCTCCCCCCGGGTGGACTACTTAAAGCGCCTGCAGTCACAAATGCCCGCAGTATCCGGCAAGCTGCGAGTCTTGTGGGCACCGGGGCATGATAACTGGAAAGACAAAGATGGCTCGGCCATGGGCAGCTACCCACAATTTCAGGGCTATCTGGATAAACTGAGGCGGGACTTTGAGGTGACCTCGGTAGTACACCCCCGCAACCGCAAAGACAAAACCGCCATTACCGAAGCTTTGTTGCAAGCCGATGTGGTGATTTCAGATTTCAGCTCGGTGATCTATGAAGCCTGGGCACTGGGTAAGCCCGTGATTTTCCCGCGTTGGCTGCTTGGTGATAAGGTATTAAAGCGTGCCCCCACTTCGGCCGAGGCCTATATTTTCGCTGAAGGTCTTGGCTATCATCCTCAGAGCATGGAGGAACTGATTCAGATTCTGCAACAGGGGCCAGTCATTTGCGAGCGCACCCAGCAGTTTATTGAAGAATACATTTATCAGGACGACCACCTGAGTGCCGGGCAAATCATAGCGCAGCATGTCATCAATCTTGCCGATGCCGACAGCAAAGCAGGGCGTGCTACTCTGGAAGCAACCGCTACCAGTTTGCTGCGGCAAAAAGAGTGGCTGCAAGCGGAGCAAGCTTACCGCCAGCTTATAGAGCAATCCTTAGGGCAGGCCGACTACTATCGGCAACTTGCCCTGTGTCTGAACCGGCAAAACAAAACCTGGCAGGAAGTCGAAGCTTTAACCGCGGCCCTGGCCATTGAAAATCTGGATGCGTTGCTGAATATTCAGCTTGCCCAGGCACAGGAAAAAATGCGGCGTTACCGCGAGGCAGCACAATCCTTTGCCAAAGCCATTGAGCTGGATCCTAAGCATCAGGATGTCAGCTTGTGGTATTTTCAGCAAGCCGCCGCTTTGCAGCAATGCGGTGAGGCAGCTGACGGAATGTCGATCAGGCAATTACAGGCGCAGGCTATCGCCAGTGATAAAATGCTCAACAGTGCAGAGCTGGGGCTAGGCATCTTTTATCAGGCATTAGAGCGTTGGCACGAGGGCTATCGGACCTTTGTTGCCGAGATCTCAGCCAAACCCGGCCATGCCGTCTTGCATGCGCACGCTGCCTATTGTGCCATGCGCAGTTATCAATGGGCAGATGCAGTGCAACACTGGCAATTGGCGTTAGCCATGCAGCCCACTCAAGCCGAATGGCACTACCGTCTGGCCATTAGCTATGAACAATTGGCCAGCTTGGCTGAGGCTGCCGATGCCTTTGCACTGGCTGTTGCGTTAAAGCCAGAGCAGCGGTACTGGCATTATCGTTATGCCCGTTGTTTAACCGCTCAGCAGCGTTGGCAAGAAGCCCTGCAGGTGTTTGCAGCCATGCCGGCTGCAGTGCTAACAACCACCGAAGATAAAGCTACCGACGCCTTGGTACTGGCCGCCGTATCGCCCGCCCGCCAGCTGCCCGCCAACCAGCATCTGTTATCCATGCCGGCCAACCCGGCCTGGCAGCAAAAAGCCACCGCCGCTCGTGATCTACTGCGCCAGCAACTGCAGCAGGATACGGTGTCGGCTGAAGTCTGGTTTGGTTTGGCGCAGGCCCATGCCGTTTTGGCCGAATGGCCAGAGGCCGCCGAAGCGGCAGCACAGGCCATCGCCCGTTCGGCAGAGCACCAGCCGCTTTATTTTGAGTTGCTGGCAGCCTGCCAGGCGAAGCAGGGGCTGCAGCAGCAGGCCTGCCACAGCTACCTGCAATGTTATAATCTAGAGCCGCCGTTTGGCGATGAGCCAGCCAGCACCCCACTCAGTGCCACCGTCTCGTTGCTGGCGCGTTATGCCCATTACCGGGAAACCTTGCCGCTGCAGCCGCGCTGCATTGTGTATGAAAGCTTTAACGGCAATGGCATGTCGTGCAATCCGTACGGCCTCTTTGTCGAGCTGTTGCAAAGCGAAGACTTTGCCCATTACACCCATGTCTGGGTGATCAACGACCTGGCGCGGATCCCGCAGCAATACCGGCAGCAGCCGAACATTGTCTTTGTGCCCAAAGCCAGCGATTTGTATTTACGTTACATTGCCAGCGCCGCTTATTTGATCAACAACAGTGGCTTCCCGCCGTACTTCTCTACCCGGCCGGATCAGCGTTATCTTGCCACCTGGCACGGCACGCCATTAAAGACCCTTGGCAAAGAACAAAAGTACAAGTTTTTTGATCACAAGCGAACGCAGCGTAACTTCCTGCAAGCGACGCATCTGATCACGCCTAATCCTCACACCACCGGCATCACCATCAACAGCTACGACTTAAAGCCGTTGTTTCAGGGCAAGCTGGCAGAAACAGGCTACCCGCGCATTGATCGCACCCTGAATCTGACGGAGCAGGAAAAGCAGCAGCTAAAAATCAGCCTTGGGTTGCAGCCGGAGCTGCCGGTGGTGCTCTATGCCCCCACCTGGCGCGGCACTCTGACCGATGTGCGCTTCGATACCCGTAAACTGGCCGATGACATGACCCTACTCAGCCAGCAACCCTGCCAACTGCTGTTTCGCGGACACAGTCTGATGGAAGCCTTGCTGGCAGAGTCAGCGCTCAATTGCCAGGTGGTGCCGGAGTCTATTGATACCAATGAGTTGCTGGCCATCGTCGATGTCTTGATCACCGATTACTCCAGCATTTTCTTCGACTTCCTGCCCAGACAAAAGCCGATCCTTTACTACGCCTATGATCTGGCTGAATACGAACAGGAGCGGGGCCTGTACTTTGGCATGGAGCAAATGCCTGGTGCATTGTGTCAAAGCATTGATGAACTTAGCCAGGCACTGCAGCAAGCGTTAGCGCAGGGGCTGGCTGACCAGGAAGCCGCCTTTGCTGCCGCCAAAGCCGAGTTCTGCCCGCATGAAGATGGCCGGGCTGCCGTCAGGGTGATCGACTTCTTTATGCGCGATCAGCATCAGGCTGTGCAGTACGATGGGGCGCAATGGTCGCAAAAAATTGCACTGATTTGCCCGGGATCTTTTGCGCCCAATGGCATTACCAGTTCGTTTCAGAACCTGCTCGCTGCAACCGGGGATTCTGATTACCAGCTGGTGATCCCATTTTTGCCACACTCCATTGAGTCGGTACCGGCCAACCTGGAAAAGTTTTATGAATTTCCGCAGACACTCAGTTATCTGCCCCGCTATGGCAGCGTGGTGATGACCCTGCAGGAGCGCGAAGTTCGTTTACGGGCAGAAAAACAGTATTATCAGCACCTGACCGAGCAGGAATGGCGCATTCTGGCCGGCATGTATGCCCGCGACTTTACCCGTATCTTTGGTCCACGCCCCATTGATGTGGCCATCCACTTCTCTGGCTACGATTTGCTCTGGGCGAATTTGTTTGCTTTTGGTCAACAGATTAAGCAGCGGGTGATTTATTTGCATAACGATTTGCATGCTGAGTGGCAGGCGCGCTTTCCCTACCTGCAAAACATTTTCCATTTGTACCGCTTTTATCACAAACTGGTCTCCGTATCCGAGCAAACCAGCGCGTTAAACCAACAGAATCTGGCCGCTGCCTTTGGCCTGGACCCGGCACGTTTTTGCTTTAGCAACAACCTGCAAGATCCGGAGCGCGTCAAGCGCCTGGCAGCGGAACCCTTTGAACTGGCCAGTGATCAGGCGCTGTTCCGTCCCGGCTGCACTACCTTTATCACCATGGGGCGCTTATCGGTCGAAAAAGACCACCACAAGTTGATCGAAGCTTTTAGCCAGCTGCACGCCCGTTATCCGGCTACCCAGCTGATCATTCTTGGCAGTGGCCCTCTGCAAAGCGAGTTGTCACAGCAGATCCTGGCGAAGAAACTGCAAGGATCGGTGCATTTGCTGGGGCAGCGGAAAAATCCATTTCCACTGCTCAAAGCAGCGGACTGCTTTGTGTTATCGTCCAACCACGAAGGCCAGCCCATGGTGTTGTTTGAAGCCATGATCCTGCAAAAGCCAATACTCTCCACCGATATCACCGGTTCGCGCAGTGCGCTGCAAGGCCGTACCGGCACCCTGGTAGAAAACTCCGTGGCTGGCCTGTTGCAGGGCATGGAGCTTTTTTTAACCGGTCAGGATCAGCAGGAGCTGTTCGATATTCAGCATTATCAGCAGGAAGCACTCGCTATGTTTTACCGCACCATCGCTGAAGATAGCGATGCTTCGGAGTGAGCCATGACTAGCAAATCCCTGATCTTTGCAGGCCAGGCCGGTGTCGGCTACTACCCGCAAAACAGCCTGGAAGCCGCTGCTTTTAGTACGGCCCTTGGCGTCGATGGCATTGAGATTAGCGTGCAGTGGACGCGCGACCAGCAGTTGGTTTGTCACCAGCATCAGCGACTGGACCCGGCATTTACCCGCTCGCCGGATGGCTGTTGGCTGAACCAGGCCGAGCAATGGCCAATCGGGCAGCTTAGCTATGCCGAGCTGATGGAGTTTCGTCTTGGCGAGCTCAATCCCGAGCGGCAAGACCAGCGCAAACCACGCCGGCAAATGGCATTGGCGCATCCGATCCCGTTACTCAGTGACATGCTGAGCCAGCTAAGCCAGCAGTCCAGCGGCCAGCCCTTGCAACTGTTAATCCACTTGCCTTCGTTGCTGGATGAAATCGCGGTGGAGCCTGCCCTTATCCGGGCGGTGCTGCAGCAGGTGCTTGATTATCGCACCCGTCTGCACATTATATTCACCAGCTACGATTGGCGATTGCTGGCATTGATCAAACAAGCCGAGCCAGCGCAAATCTGTTGGTACCGGCTGCATCCCCCAGCCTGGTATCATCCGGACTGGGGGCAGCCCGTTTCGTTAAGCGAACCACAGTCGCAGGCACTGCTAGTGCAGCAAGGCTGGCACCAGCAGCAGCTGCCTTGGCTGGATGGGCTAAGCCCCGTTGATTACCATGATTTGATTGCGCAGGCGAAAGGCCGCGGCTGGCGTTTGTACTGCCATCACACCGCCTTGCCGTATCTGTCTGATGCGTCCGATGTCGCCCTTTGGACCGAGCAGCAGCACCAGCCAGAGATCTGCCAGCTGCTTGCGAACACAGCAGCTTATGCCGTGGTTAGCGACAGCCCCTTTAGTTACAGCCATCTGGCAACAGCAAAGTGTCGTGAACTGGTTGCTTTTGGTAAAGCTTGCCTCGAGAAAAAAAAATGGCAAGCCTTGATCGATAGTTATCTGCCAATAGTGCAAAGCAGTCAGGCGCGCTGCCATTTTGAGCTGGTGTATCGCCTGGCCATTGCACTACGACGTGAACAGCGCTTTAACGAATCGGAGCAGGTGCTGCAACTTGGCTTGAAAGCTTATCCGCACCATCACAATTTGTACATTGAGCTGGCCGCTCTGGAAAATCAGCGCGAAAACTGGAGCCAGGCGCTCAATTATTGGTACAAAGCTTTTCATATCGCGGAAGGTTTCTCGGTAATGAGTTATCAGCGCTTAACCAAAGCCATCATCATGAGTACCGAACAGCGCCCTGGTTTGCCAAAGCGTTTTATAAAGCCAGCAGCACAGCGCACAGCAACCCGTATTTTTCGGCGTATTTTTCCTATTTCTTAGTGACTCATCAGGTGCCGGATGAAGCTTTAGCGGCTGCCATCGACAAGCTCAGTGCCATGCAGGCGTCGAATTTTCTGTACCAGTACGGTGTGCCACACCTATACCAATTGCAGCAGCTGCGTTTACGTCAGGCCTTGCTGCAAAATCCACAGTTGCCTCAGCAGCCAGCGGCCTGGAACGAGCTGCTTAAAACCGACAAGCCAACCCGTCTGATGCCGCAGGATATCGCCAGCCTGACGGTGTTGCTGGAACAGTTATCGGATGCGAACGCCCGGCCATTCTACCAGGCGGTGTTGCAGGCCATTGAACCGCTGCAAGGCATGGCCAAACGCGCTTTAGTCAACCTTTGTACTGGTGATGCCAGCCAAAATCCAGAGGTGATGGCAACGGTTGAGGCATTATTGCCAGCCACAGCCAGCCAGCTGCAGGCGCACTGGCTGCCGGAGCAAGCCTGGTTGATTCTCAGCAATATTTTGCTGTTGCGTTTTCAGATTGCCGCCGCTTATCGTCTGCGCCAGCTGGCATTGGCTTGCCATCAGCAAGACAAGCAGCAACAGGGGCTGGCAGCCTTGGTGCTGGAGTCCACCAGTCCGGTCAGCGCCTTGCCAGCCGGCTGTGATCGCAAGCAACAGCAACAGCATGCCCTGGCGCAACTGCTGCGCGGTCAACCCGACCCATTCCGGCAAAGCTTTGCTTACCTGCGCGACCCGGCCTTTGCCGCCGCCATTGCCGGCAAGCGCATTGCCCTGGTAGGTCCGGTCGATGTGGGCGAGCGGCAAGGCGAGCTGATTGACCAACACGATTTGGTGATCCGACTGAATTACCAGTTGCCAGCCTACTGGGACCCGGCGCAGGCCGGTAGCCGCACCGACATCAGCTATTACGCCAATGACCTGATCAAAGGCGAAGACACCGATGCCGCTCTGGTGCAGGGCATGCAGCAATTGCAGTGGGTGGTCTTCGATACCCAAACCAGTCTGCCGGCCGGGGTCAAATTGGCCCGCGCGCGCTGTCAGCTGCCATACCGAGATTGCAACCCGGCTTACAAGGGCTATGTCAATGCCATCCAGAAAGTGATACTGGATTTACTGCTGCATCAGCCGGCCAGCATTCGCGTGTTTAACACCAACCTGTGGCTGGCCGACAGCACCATTGCCGGCTATCATACCGGCCACAAGCGCAACCAGGTGTCCCGCTTTATCTGGCACGATCCGGCCAGCAATTTCCGGTTTTTAAAGTGCTGCTTGCGGCATGGTTACATTCAGGCCGATCCGGTGTTAAGCCGCATTTTGCAACAAGATGAATCCGATTACATTCAACAACTGGATACCGTGATCCAGGCTCAGGAAGCTTCATGAAAAAAGTACGTATTTTAGGCGATCATTCCAATCTGCACTGCGGCTGCCAGGCTGTCATGGCGTATTTGCATCAGCTGCTGGATGGCCGTTATCAGCGGGTTGGTGATGGTGAGGACTACGATATCCTGCTGGTGAATGGCGAAGGCTCCATGCACGACAATGCCAAAGATCACAAAACCAAGCTCAATGCCATCAAAAGCGCGCAGGACGAAGGCAAGCAGGCATTTCTGATCAACAGCGTTTGGCAGAACAACAACAAAAGCTACAACAAGGTGCTGCAACAAATCCCGTCTATTGTGGTCAGAGAAGCTGCCAGTCAGCGCGATTTGCGCTTAAATCATGGCATTGAAAGTAGGGTGCGGCTGGATTTGTCCTATGCGGCAGCGGTGGATGCCAGTGCCAAAGTGACCGATTACGCCGGTGCTCAGTTGATCACCGATTTTTACTCAAAGGATTTTGGCGGTTGGGTCAAGTTTACTGCCGGCGGTGCCGGCAAAGCCCGCTCGCCGTACATTGATATGAAAAAATTCAGCTGGAGTGAACTGGTACGCTCCATGCAAACGGCCAGCTTATTGGTCACCGGCCGGCATCATGCCGTGTTTGCTGCCTGCAAAGCCAGGCTGCCTTTTGTCGCGCTGGAAAGCAACACCCATAAAATTTCTGGTTTTGTCAGCATGTCGAAATTGCCGGTACCTGTGTGCGATAGCCCAAGGCAGTTGAACAACGCCATCAAGTGGGCCAAAGAAAACCCGGCCGTGTACCAGGAATTTTTTGACTTCCTTGACGAGCAGCCAAGGTTTACACTGGCCGATATTGGCCTCTAAATACAACATGATCCAACAACGCAATGAGATACTGCCAGCATGTCTGAGTTAACGGCAACACTGATGGAAAGCTTTCACATCCCGGCCGAGGATGTGCAAAAAGCGCTGCAATACCAGCAACGCAATGGCGGCCGGCTGGAACAAATTCTGGTGCGGATGGGCGCTTTTTCCACCGAGCTGCTGCCTGCCTATTATGCCCGTTTGTTGCAGCTGTCCTTGCTAAGCGATAGTCAGTACCAGCAGTTATTGGACGATACCGACTGGCCGACACGTACCCGTCAGCAGTTGTCGTCGCAGCAACTTCACGCACTCCTGGAAAAGCATTGGCTGCCGGTGTACGCCAGCTGCCTGAATGGCGACACAGCCTTAACGCTGTTAAGTGCCAGCCCGGCAGAAATCGATGGCCTGGAGCGTGTAAGCCTGCTGTTTGGCGATGCGCTGCCAGCCATGCTGGTAGCCACCGAAGAGCAATGTCTGCAATTGCAGCAACGGCTGCAGGATGAACCCAGCCAAAGCAATGATGGCGATCTGAGCCTGCTGGAAGAAGATCGGCTCAGGGAACTGGCCAGCGAGGCGCCCACCGTCAACCTGCTGAATAATCTGATAGCCAAAGGCTTGCGCCGCCGTGCTTCCGATATGCATATCGAGCCGTGGAAAGGCAAGGGCCGGGTTCGTTACCGCATCGATGGCGTGTTGCAAGAAGCCGACAGCATCCCGATGAACCTGCTGTTGCCGGTGGTGACCCGCTTAAAGCTGCTATCCAAAATGGACATCGCCGAAAAGCGCCGGCCGCAGGATGGTAAAATCGAAATGCGGGTCGATGGCCGCACCGTCGATATCCGGGTATCGGCCTTGCCGGTGGGCGAAGGCGAAAGCGTGGTGATGCGTTTCCTGTTGCAGGATGCCTTGTCGTACGACATTGGCACTTTAGGCATCGAGCCCGATATCGAACAACTGCTGCTGCAGGACTTGCAGGCCACTTCGGGTGTTATTTTAATGACTGGCCCTACCGGCTCCGGTAAAACCACCAGCTTGTACTCGTTTTTATCGCGCCGCAACGAACCCGGTGTCAAAATCATCACCATCGAAGATCCGGTCGAATACCAACTCGATGGCATCAATCAGGTGCATGTTCAGGCCGATATCGGCTTTACCTTTGCCAATGCACTGCGCAGCGTGGTGCGCCAAGATCCGGACATCATCATGGTGGGGGAGATCCGCGATAAAGAAACCGCCGGTATCGCGTTGCAATCGGCCTTAACCGGTCACCTGGTGTTCAGTACCTTGCACACCAACGATGCCCCCTCCGCCTATACCCGCTTGCTGGATTTAGGCGTCGAGCCCTTTTTGTTAAGTGCCGCCGTCAAAGTGGTGTTAGCGCAGCGGCTGGTGCGTCAGTTGTGTTCACACTGCAGCGTGCCGGATCCCGAGGCGGCAGCAAAAGCGGGGCTCTTGGGGCTTGACTGGCTTGCCGGGCAGCAGGGCATTACCCCGGATTACCGCAAAGCCCAGGGTTGCGAGCACTGCAATCACACCGGCTACCGCGGCCGGGTCGCCATTATTGAGTACCTGCGCTGCGACAATGAATTACGTGCCTTGCTCGGCCACAGCAACTTTTTAATGGAAGCGGCCCGGTTAAACCGTGAACGTGGTTTTCGTAACTTACTGGAAGATGGTGCGCTAAAAGCCATGCGCGGCCAAACCAGCTTAGAAGAAGTGATCAGGGTGGCCGGCTGATGCAGCGCTTTGTCTACACCGCCTACAACCGCTCCGGGGTCAAACAGCAAGGCACCCTGGAAGCTGCCAGCGAAACCGAGGCACGGCAGCGCCTGCTGGACGACCAATTGCTGATTGCCGAACTTAGCCTGCAGCAAAGCAGCGCCGGAGCTCCATTGCTTGGCGGTAGCCGTCTTAGCACGCAGGACATCGAGTTTTTTACCAGCGAACTGGCGCTGCTGCTGCGCTCAGGTTTAAAACTGGATAAAGGCCTGGCAATTTTGCGGCACAATGTGCAAAAACCGGCCTTGCGCGACTTATTAAACCGCCTGTTGCAAAAACTTAAGCAAGGCGAGCAGCTGTCGGCTGCTTTGGATGGTGAACCCGGCTTTAGCAGCCTTTATGTTGGTCTGGTGAAAATTGCCGAGGAAACCGGCGATCTCACCGGCGTGTTCGAGCGCCTGTCCGGCGAACTCAAATACCAGCTCGAACTCAGCGGTAAAATCAAGCAGGCGCTGGTGTATCCATCGGTGATCCTGGTGGTCTGCCTGTTGGCACTGGCTTTTATTTTTAATTTTGTCATTCCCAACCTAAGCAGCATGTTCCGTGAGGGGCAGGAGCTGCCAGGCTATACTCAGGCGCTACTGGCTATCACCCACTTTATGCAAAGTTACCAGTGGTATCTGTTGGCGGTGCTGTTGCTGGGCGGTTACCTGCTGTGGCAGCAGCGTCAGTCCCCCTGGGTGCAGCAGTTGTTAGAGGGGCTGCGTGAAAAAGCACCGGTCTTTGCCAGTGCCAATTTGCTGGTCGAGCGCATTCGCTTTAATGCCGCCCTGGGCACCATGCTGGCCTCGGGCGTTGCCATCGACCGGGCACTGCGTTTTGCCTGCCAAACTCTGCGCACCCGCAGCTTGCAATACGAAGTACAAAGTGCTCAGGAACAGATCCGCCGCGGTAATGGCCTGGCCAAAAGCCTCAGCGAAACACGGCTGTACCCGCCATATTACGCTGCCTTACTGGCCATCGGAGAAGAGAGTGGTGCCCTGGCCGGCGTGTTTCAGGAAATCGCCGATCGTTCGCGCAAGGTGTTCTACGAATGGGTAACCCGTTTCACCAACCTGCTCGAACCCTTGTTGATTATGTTTATGGGCCTGGTGGTGGGCAGCATTGTGGTGGTGATGATGCTCAGCATTACCGCCGTCACCGATATGCCACTATGAATTTGCCATGAGAAAGCGCGGCTTTACCCTGATAGAGTTGTTGATAGTGATGGTGATAGGCGCCGTCTTACTGAGTTTTGTCGGGCCGGTCGGTTTTCACCAGTATCAGCGTAGCCAGCAGCTAAAAGAGCGCGAGCAGCTGTACCGCATTCTCGATCACAGTCAGTTCGAAGCCCAGCTTGCGCGCAGCCCCCGCCAACTGCTGCTTGAAGACAACCGGGTAAAGCTGCTTGATGGCGACAACAGCCGCGAATGGCTGTTTGAGCATCTGCTGTTTGAACCCCAGCAATTGCGGGTCAACGGCAACGGCTTCTGGCAACAACCGGCCTTGTACTGGAGTGAGCACGACCAGCCCTGGCGTCTGCAACTCAATCCATCGTCGATCCAGCATGAGCAGCTCATCAGCCGGCCTGTGGGCGAACGCTTGCCAGGCCATGCCGGGAAACTGCCATGAATCAGCGTCTGCACCAGGGAACAGGGTTTACCCTGATAGAAATTCTGATAGCGCTGACCATTTTGTTCAGTGTCGTTACCACCGGTTTTATCGCTTATCAGACAGCCCTGGCGGCCAGTGACCGCGCCAATCAAACCACGGTGCTATTGACCGCCTTGCCTTTTATACAGCAACAGATCCGCAACGACTTATTGCAGCAACCTACCCAAGGTGAGGGTCAGGGGACTATGCTGCTGGTTGGCTACCGTTTTCGCAATCAGGCTGGCGAGCTAACCGCTGCCCCTGAATTTGCCGATGAGCTGGAGATAGGTGCTGAGCCACACCGGCCACGTTTTCGCCTGCATCACATCGAGCTGGAGCTTAGCTACCAGCAGCAAGTGCGTACTTTTTCATATCGGGAGCTGACATGGATCGAGTAAATCCTCACCCATGCAGCCCCACCAGATGCCGGGCAAACTGCGCCACCAGAGCAATCAGAGCACAGCGTGGTTTTACCCTGATTGAAGTGCTGCTAGCCATTACCCTGCTCAGCCTGTTAATGCTTTCTGCCGTCATGGCCTATGACTTTATGCAGCAAAACTGGCAACGCAACCAGGCCAGCCAGCAGCGCAGCCAGCAGCATCATGCGCAGTGGCAGCTGTTGTACGATGTACTGGTGAATACTTTCCCTAAGCTGGTGCAGCAGCAATCGCTGCAAAGCCAGCGTGGTGACAGCGGTGCGGTCGGTTTTTACTTTTTGGGCCGTGAGAATGGTTTTACTGCCGTCAGTGCCACCAGCATGCAGGACCCAGCCAGCGCAGCAGTATACCGCTTGTTTAAAGAGCCGGATCCGGCTCAGCCGGGTTTATGGCAACTGGTGTACGAAGAAGCCTTGCTCAAAGAGCAGCTGCTGGCTTACGCCGAGCAGGAACTGCCGTTTGCCTTTCGCCGGGTATTGCTGACAGGCCAGCAGCAGCTGGAGTTTGCCTATCGGGGTTATGCATCGTTGCAACAAAAACTGCAGGCGCAGGATGATCCAGCAACATCTTTATCCTGGCAGAGCGAATACGACGGTATACAAGCACTGTTGCAGCCTGAGCAATTGCACATAAGCAGCGATAGCTGGCAATGGCAGCAAAGGTTTGATCACAGCGGCAATGAGCAGTTGTCGCAACTGGATGGTGGCTTATGAGCATGGCCAGTGCAAGTGTGCAAAGGGGCATCGCCCTGTTTCAGGTGTTGCTGATGACGGCGATTTTCAGCATGCTGTTATTGCTGATGGTGGCCAGTGTGCAGCAACACCAGCGCCAGGTACAACAGCTGCTGGATGCCAGTACGCAGCAACTGGCGTTGTACTCGGCTGCTAATACGCTTAGTTTTGCCTTACTAACCGAAGAATGGCAGGGGCCTGACAGCG
Organism: Alkalimonas amylolytica; assembly: GCF_900107845.1. Classification (GTDB taxonomy): domain Bacteria; phylum Pseudomonadota; class Gammaproteobacteria; order Enterobacterales; family Alteromonadaceae; genus Alkalimonas; species Alkalimonas amylolytica. The sequence goes on along the minus strand of NZ_FNRM01000002.1, from coordinate 502,367 downwards.
GCGAGCAGGCGTATGGCTGGAATTTTTACAGCTATCCATTCGACTGGTTTGTCCCGGCCAGTTCAGAGGGTAGCCAGGACAATCACAGCCAGGCCGTAGTAGCGATAGAAGCCCGGTTACAGGATCTGAATGGCTTGCTGGATTTGCGCTTTCCATCCCCGCTGCATCAACAATGGTTGCAACAACAAGGCATCGACAGTTTGTCTGCCAGCCAGATGGTAAACACCCTGCGCGATGCTCAGCGGTCAGAGCCGGCCGCCCGTTTGCCGTTTGCAGCACCAGGCTTTCACCTGCAACATGCCAGTGAAGCCATTGCCTTACCCGGCTGGCAACCAATGGCAGACAGCCAGCTGTGGCAGTACACCCGAGTGCTGGGCGACGAGTTCAACTACCTGACGGCACCCGATCCCATTCTGGCTGCGTTGCTCCCACCTGCACAGTTCGATATACTCCGCCAGTGGCGACAGCAGGGCAGGGTTGATAGGTTTCGCTTTAGCGAACTTACCGGCATCGAACCGGATGAAGGAGCCACATTTTTTGCAAGCCGCGAACTTATCATGGTGCTGCGCTTGGGCCAGCAACAACGCCAACTGCAACTGCGTATTGATGCCGGGGCCGATATCCCGGTGCTTATCCGTCAGCAGCACCGTGGGGCCCGGTAATGCAGCCCCGGCAATCGGCGCAATGGCCAGCTCAGTACACAGGAGAGAGCAACACGTGAATCCAAGGGGAACCATTATGGCCGGGAGCCAACCGTATGCCTGAAACGCACACTGCCACTACCCCTGCCTATGTGCTAAAGGCGCCAGCCTGGCTGCAAAGTCAGCTGCAGTACCTGGCCCGGGATGGTCAGCGTTACAGCTGGCAACAAGGCCAGCTGCAGCCAGTGCAGCGACCGGTTGGCTCTGTGCTGGTGTTATCGCGCCATGGCTACGACGAGCAACACGAAAGCTTTCAGATCGCCTCTCGCAGCGCTTTGAAAAAAATTCTGCACCAGCGCGATCAGGGCCGGCTGTGTTATCATTTGATTGGTGACTTGCACCATGGCCAGCGCCGGGTGGTAAGCATCACGCCAAAAGCCGAGCTGGCGGATAGCTGCCGGCAGGCCCGGCTGGTACTGCCCATCAGTCTGTTGGTGCATGCCAGCCGCCAGCCAGGCTTGCACAGCCTGGCTATGCCCGATGGCCATTTTTATCAGTTCAACCAAAACAATCACGAATTCAGTTCCTTGCCAGCCAATGCCCTGGTTGCTACCGAAGAGCGGGCTTTGCAGCTGCTGGGTGGTCATAGTGCCGTGCCCAAATACCAGTGGGCCGGGCCCGGGCTAGCCAGGCTTTGGCAGTTTGTCTTGCGGCTGCCTGCCAGTAGCTGGTTGGATTGCCGCAATAGCCGGGCGGGCAATCAGTCATTGCGTGCCTGGCTGCCTTTTGCTGGGTTAAGTGCGGTGTTGGCATTGATGTATCTTTATGGCAGCACCGCCTTGCTATCGCAGCAGCTTGAGAGCCGCCAACAGCAATTAAACCGGCTGAACACCGAGGTGGCCAGTGTGCTGGATGCCCGCTCGTCCTTGCAGCAGGCCGAAGCTCTGGTGCAGGCACTGAGCCGCTACCAGCAAGATAACCTGGCCGGTGAAGGGCTCTGGACCCTTGTTGCCCTGGCCCAACTCAACAACATCAACCTGACCCTGGTAGAAGGCGACAGCGAAGCCTTGCGTCTGCAGGGGCATGCAGCCAGTGCGACCGATTGGTTGCAATTGCTGTTAAGCACAGAAGAAGTGCAAAGTGCCGACTTTTTTGCACCGGTACGCCGTGATACCCAGGGCCGGGAGCAATTTTCCATTGTGCTGGAATTAAAGCCGGTGCAGGCGCTGTCTGCAGAGCCCGCGGCTAGCAGCAGCGCTGACCTAACTGAGGAAGCAACAGTGGTGGAGGCGCCATGACCAGCAGCAAACAACAGGCTTTACTGGCTATCGCCGCCGTACTGGCCCTGCTGCAATTTGTGGTGGTGCCCAAGATTCAGCAACAGAACCAGTTGCAGCAAGAGCTCAACCAGGTCAGCCAGCAGTTGGCCAGGGTGCAGGCGATGGTGGCCAGTGAAGCCGAGCTGCAACGCGCACTGGCAGAACTGCCCGCCCTGCAGCAGCAGTTGGCCAATCGCTATCCGCAGCAACAAGCCGGCCAGTCGATGGGGCAGGTGCGGCTTAATTTGCAGCAGCAGTTGCAGCAGCAGCTGGCCAGCCATCAGCTGGAGCTCACCGTGTTTGACTGGGTGGGGCAGCGCAGCGAAGCGGATTTAGGGCTGGAGCTCAACCAGGCCAGGCTGCTGGTGCGCGGCCAGCCCGTCCAACTGATGCAGGGGTATCTTGCTTTGTTTGGCGGTCAAAACGGGTTATCCGTTCAGCACGCAGAGCTGCGTACTACCGCTGCCAGTGGGCAGCGTAGCCAGCCCGAAGCGACTTTAACCCTATTGGTGCAAGCCATTGTGCTGCAACCAGCGGCGCTGGATGCAGCCTTGCCGCAAGGAGATGACTAATGGGCGCTGTACTCAGGCAGGCCTGGCAAAGCCTTAGCGCGCAGCCGGCCAAAACCACACTGGTGCTTGTGCTTACCCTGCTGCTGCTTGGTAGTGATTTTCGCAGCCGTTTATACACCCCCATTGATCTTAGCAATCAGCAGGGCTTTGCATCGCTGCAATTGCCAGCGACTGCCACCGCACCACGCCAGAGTGAGCCTATGCAGCGTTGGCTGGCACAAAGCAGCGCCCATCATGCCCAGCAAGCGGCAGAGGCAGAAAGCACGGCAGAGGCCAACAGCAGCCAGGTTGCACTGCCCGGTGCTACCGAGCTGGATGATAGCCGTTTGGTGGTACGAGCTACCTTTATATCCCGCTCGCTCAATCAGCGGCTGGCATTGATCGAACTGCAACAAGGCGATGGACCGGCCCGGCTTATCACCGCCCGCGAGCAGGATACCTTTGGCCGTTTTCAATTAACGCAGATAGGCGTGCATCAACTGCGCTTTACCGACCCGGCGAAGCCGGATCAAGCCGCCATCATTGCCCCGGTGTTTGCCGGTGCTTCTACTTTGCAACAAGGACCGAACGATGCATCTGAGAACTAACCGTGCTTTTTCATTGTTGGCTGGCTTTTGTCTGCTGGCGTTAACCGGCTGTGCTACCCAGTCGGTCAACTACCCGGTCAATCCATCCCGCATGGCGGCACCGGCACCGGAATACCAGGCGGAGGATCTGCCCGAGTCCGATGCGATGGATGTATCTGCTGGCTTTACCCGCTTAACGCCATTGCCGGCCGATACCAGGGCTTTGCAGCAACAAACCGATTTGGCGCAGCAATTCTCCAGCCGCGATCAGCATCAACTGGCGCTCAATCAGTTGCCGTTGCCGGAATTTATTCAGCAGGTATTTGGCGAAGTCCTTAAAGTCAATTATGTGATTGCCGATCAGGCGGCCAGCAGCAAGCGACTGAACCTGAATGTGCAGGAGCCCATCAGCTCACGCCGTTTATTTTTACTGACCAGCCAGCTGCTGGATGAGCAGAACCTGCAGGTTTCCCAGCGCGAAGAGGTATTTTACATTCACCCCAAAGATCGCCAGAGCACCGCCAATGTAGTGATAGGCTTTGGCCGCCGGGCCGGCGATGTACCCGATACCATTCAGCAGGTGCTGCAGGTGGTGCCGCAACGTTATGGCATTAAAACCAGCGTGGAGCGCACCTTACGCAGTTTAACCAGTGCGCAGATTACCGCCGATTTTGAGCAAAATGCCTTTTTTATTCAGGGCAGCCGCTCGGAAGTGCTGCGGGCCCTGGATTTACTGTCGTTGTTGGATACGCCGTCGAGCCGAGGCCGTTACGTTGGCCTGATGCAGCTTACCTACATCACACCAAACGAGTTCAACAGCCAACTGACCGAGCTGATGCAAGCCGAGGGCTTTAATGTCAGCACCAGAGCCGCAGCTGGCCCGGCCCTGTTGTTGGTGCCCATTAACCAGATTGGTGCCATCGCACTCTTTGCCGGCGATGCCTTTGTGCTGGACAGAGCCGAGTACTGGGCCAGTCAAATCGACCGGCCAGGCCGCGGCAACGATAAACGCTACTTTCTTTACCACCCACGCTACGCCCGGGCCTCGGATCTGGGCCAATCGGTGGCCCCCTTAATTGGTGCCAGCTTGCCCGGTACCGGTAGTAGCCGGCGTGATACCCAAAGTGCGCAGCAGGGCATGGAGCAAGGTACTCAGGGCCGCGAGAGCCGCGCTCAGAGTGGGGCGGCTTCCGGCAGTACGGCCGATGGTGATATCCGTTTAACGGTGGATGAGCGCTCCAACACCTTGTTGTTCTATACCACCGGCACCGCTTATCAGTCGTTGCTGCCGATTATTGAGCGGCTGGATGTACTGCCCAAGCAAATTTTGCTGGATGCCACCATTGCCGAAGTGACCCTAACCGACGAGTTTGCCCAGGGCTTTGAATTTGCCTTTCGCAGTGGCCGCTTAACCGGCGGCACCCGGGGCGCTTTTGGCACCCTCGGTATGGGGGGCTTTGCGCTCAACTGGGGCGATGGCGTCTCGCAAATCCTGGCCCGGCTTTCGGCCAGCAGCAGCCTGGTCAATATCTTATCCAACCCCACCCTGGTAGTGCGGGATGGCGTTGCTGCTACCATCAATGTTGGCGAAGAAATCCCTACCGTAGGCAGCACCAGTGTCAACCCCAATACTGGCGCCGAGACGGTCTCCATTGTCTATCGTAAAACCGGTGTTAAGCTAACAGTAACGCCGACCATCAATGCTCAGGGCCTGGTGGTGCTGGAAATTGATCAAAGCATTTCCAATACCAGTCCTGGCGGGCCGCAGCTGGCCGGGACCTCCAGTATTTTTGACCGTAGCATTCAAACCGAGGTGCTGGCACAAAGCGGTCAGACCGTGCTGTTGGGCGGGCTGATTTCAGAGCGCAACACCGAAGGCAGCAGCCATGTGCCGGGCTTAGCGCGGGTTCCGTTGCTGGGTCACTTATTTAAAGGCCAGGAGCAGGGGCAGGTAAAGACCGAACTGGTGATATTTATTACGCCCCGGGTGATCGACAGTGTAGACGACTGGCAGCATATCCGTGCTACAATAGCGGAAGGCTTGACAAACATCCGGCTTTCGGATTAAAAAGGGCAGGCTCACTGTCGGGTTTTTTGACAGTGTTGGTTTTGGGACAGCGCAAACACACTATTTGGGGAGTTTTGCTGCAATTTTCGGCATTTACTTCTGGTTTGTCGTTCTATAATAAAAAATTGCTTTTTATTTGATTGACATAGTAAAAAGCATTCATGATAATCAATTCGCACCGTTCTAGAGCGGTTGTTTTTACTAAAGAGAAAAAGGGCACGAAGCCTGAAATCTCAAATTTCATGAAATTGGAGAAAGACATGACAAACATGTTTAAGAAAACCTTAATTGCTTCAGCGGTGCTGGCATTTGCTGGTGCAGTTCAAGCAGCTGAGTTGAGTGGTACCACACATGAGGTCACTGCACCGTACCTTGCGTCAACTGGTGCAAACCATACAGCAGCAAGTTTTACTATTGAGCTGGGTGCTGATTATATACCCTGAATGATACCCTGACACTGACCTTTACTGCGCCAGTAGCAACTGCATTACCAAGCAGCTTTGTAGCAGCGACTGGTACCACAGCAGCTGTAACCTTCAGCTTAATCTCTGGTGGCGCAGCAAACAGCACGTCAGCGACTTACCGTGTAACCGCTATTGATACTTCCAATGGCAACAGCAGCATTGGTTCTGTTGGCACTATCCCTGCACTGGAATTTGCTAAGTCAAATCTGGCCGCTGGTGCTACAGTGCATTTTTCTGCAAAAACCAATACAGGTCTTGATCTGGACACTGGTGGTACTAATGACGAGCGTAAGGTTGATCTGGTAAAAGTAGTTTCTCAGTTCACAACAACTGCTCCTTCGTTTGCACGGGTGATCGATGTTGAGCAGCAACGTCGTCGCTTTACAGACGCAGATGCACCGAATGGTGATTACACTGTTGATGGTCAGTTCAACATCGTGTCTTTAGTGACTGGTGGTAATGTCTACGCCCGTCCTATTACTGGTGTTAAGCACACTTTAGCCGGTGACTTCAGCTGGGTACGTGATACCGATGCTAACACTGCTGGCATTCAACCTGCAGCTGGTGTGTTCGTAGTAGATCCTGCAACCTGCCCTGGCTTGGCCAACTTAACAGTTACTGTTAATGCAGTAAGCTTTGAGTGTACTGCTGTCGCAGCTAACACCACGTTGACTATCGATCCAGAAGCCAACCGTACTGCAACTCACAACCCAGTGCTGCCTACTCAGACTTTCAGTGCAACGTCTGAAGTAACTTACTCTGGCCCAGTTGCTACTGGTAAAGTGTTTGATGCTGTTGGTGCTGGCAGCTGGACCCTGAACGGTTCTTCAGTCTACATCCCGTACATGCTGTACGGACCGACTGCTGAGCAAACCATTCAGCTGACCAACAAAGGCAACCAGAATGGTGATATCTTCGCTACTGCAGTAGTTGGTGGTAACACTTTGGATCTGGGTAAAGTTGGTACTTCGAATGCTCGTACTGTGACCTCACTGAACGCAGCTATCCGTAATGCTATGGTTGCTAAAGGTGTGAACCTGGCTGGCCCGGGCAACTTCGCAGTAGGTCTGACTCTGGTAACCAACGTTCCAGAGCAAGACGTAACTGTGTACTCTGCTTACCAGCGTGGCAACGGCGACCGTCTGGTTGTTGTAAACGATTCTAACGGCAAGTAATTGCTGCTTTAGTTTCACGCTTTTAAAAACGCCCTGCGGGGCGTTTTTTTATGCCTGCAAGGCTGCACGTTGCCGCTTAAACGCAGCGATAGGCTGTAAAAATAAGGCAAAGCACCGTACAATAGCCTTTTCTGTTTCCGGGGTTCTTGCATGACGCTGTACCTGCATATTGGCAGCCATAAAACCGGTTCTACCTCGCTGCAGCGCTGGCTGAATTCACAGCGCAGCTGGCTGCTGGACAATGGCCGGCACTATTACCGTGGCCTGCATTTTCCGAACAACCACATTGAATGTTACCTCGCTACCATGCGGCCAAACCGCGACTCTTTTGCCCGCCAGGCGATAAAAGCATTTCCGGCCGATTACTACAGCCAGGTAAAACAGCGGCTGGCTGCTTTTGCTGCCGAACAACCGGGGCTGGATAAGGTGATCAGCACCGAGGGCCTGTCTTTGCTGCGCTTTGAAGACGAGCTGGTGCTGCTAAACGATCTACTGGCTGCAGTGAGCTGCGAGATTAAGATTGTGCTGTACCTGCGCGATAAAGCGCAGTATCTGGCGTCCTACCGGGCGCAGCTGGCGAAAAAACCGGGCCGGCGGCCATCCAAAGATTATTGGTCGGCACTTTATGTCGAAGACGATACCTGGCTGACCGATTACGATGCGCTAATTGCTGCTTACACCGCGGCCTTTGGCCCGGAGGCCATCACCATCATCGATTACGATGCGCAGATGCAGCAGCAGGGCGATATTATTCCGTCTTTTATCCACTGGCTGGGGCTGGATGCCAGCGACGAGCTGCGCGATAGCATGCAGGCCTTTCAGTTAAACCGAACCTTGAGTGCCGGCTGATGCATGCATCCCATCTTGCTGTACTGGAAAGTGAAGCCATCCATATCTTCCGCGAAGTAGCGGCCGAATTCGACAAGCCGGTGATGCTGTACTCGGTGGGCAAGGACTCCTCCGTATTGCTGCATCTGGCGCGCAAAGCCTTTTATCCGGCAAAAATTCCTTTCCCGCTGCTGCACATCGATACCACCTGGAAATTTGCGGAGATGATTGCCTTTCGCGATCGGATGGCGCGTGAGCTGGGTTTTGAGCTGCTGGTGCATACCAATCCGGATGGGCTGGCGCAGGGCATAGGGCCTTTTAGCCATGGCTCGGCCAAACACACCGATGTGATGAAAACCCAGGCACTGAAACAGGCGCTAAAGCAGCATGGCTTTGATGCTGCGTTTGGCGGCGCGCGCCGGGATGAAGAAAAATCCCGCGCCAAGGAGCGGGTATTTTCGTTTCGTGATAAGCAGCAGCGCTGGGATCCCAAAAACCAGCGGCCGGAGCTGTGGTCTATTTACAACACCAGGGTTGATAAAGGCGAGAGCATCCGGGTGTTTCCGTTATCCAACTGGACCGAGCTCGATATCTGGCAATACATTTACCAGCAGCAGATCCCGATCCCGGAGCTGTATTTTGCCAAAGAGCGTCCGGTGGTGGCGCGCGATGGCGGCTGGATCATGGTCGATGACGAGCGGATGCCGCTGTTGCCGGGGGAGACGCCACAATTGAAAAAAGTGCGTTTTCGCACCCTGGGTTGCTACCCGTTGACCGGCGCTATTGCATCAGACGCCGATACGCTGCCGGCCATTATTCAGGAAATGCTGCTGACCAAAACTTCCGAGCGTCAGGGCCGGGTCATTGACCGTGATAGCAGTGGCAGCATGGAAAAGAAAAAAATGGAGGGGTACTTTTAGTACTCAAAGCACCGATGAGCCATGCATCCCCGTTGATTGAACAGGATATTCTGAGTTATTTGCAGCAGCATGAACGCAAACAGCTGCTGCGCTTTATTACTTGCGGCAGTGTCGATGACGGCAAAAGCACCCTGATTGGCCGCTTGCTGCACGACAGCCAACTGATTTTTGATGACCAGCTGGCAGCTATTACCGCCGATAGCAAGAAAGTCGGCACCCAGGGCGATGCGCTGGATTTGGCGCTGCTGGTGGATGGCTTGCAGGCAGAGCGGGAGCAGGGCATTACCATCGATGTGGCCTACCGTTATTTTTCCACCGATAAGCGCAAGTTTATTATTGCCGATACACCGGGCCATGAGCAGTACACCCGCAACATGGTGACCGGTGCATCCAATTGTGATCTGGCCATTATTCTGGTGGATGCGCGTTATGGCGTACAGGTGCAGACCCGCCGCCACAGTTTTATTTGTTCCTTGCTGGGCATTAAACATGTGATCGTAGCGGTGAATAAAATGGATTTGGTGAACTATTCGCAGGCACGGTACAAAGAAATTCAGCAGGATTACCTGCAGCTGGCAGGCGCACTGGATATTCCGGACATTCGTTTTGTGCCTATTTCGGCGCTAAAGGGCGACAATGTGGTACACCCGAGTAAGGAACTGGGTTGGTTTCGTGGTTCTACCTTAATGACTTATCTGGAGCAGCTGGATGTAAGCAGCAGCGCGACACCGCAGGACTTTCGTTTGCCGGTGCAGTTGGTATGCCGTCCCCATGCCGATTTTCGTGGTTTTCAGGGCCGTATTGTCTCGGGCTCGGTGCGGGTAGGGGATACGCTGCGGGTATTGCCGGCCGGTACCGTGAGCCGGGTGCAATCCATTCTGACCTTCGATGGCGAGCTGGCGGTGGCCGAAGCCCCGCAGTCGGTGACCCTCACGCTGGCGGATGAAGTGGATGTCAGCCGCGGCTGCATGCTGGTGGCGAAAGATGCCTTGCCGCATCAGGCCAGTCGTTTACGTGCCCGTATGGTATGGCTGCACCAGCAGGCACTGGAACCAGGCCGTGAGTACTGGTTTAAGTTTGGCTGCAAGCTGACCAGCGGGCAGGTGGAGACCGTGCACTACCGGGTGGATGTGAACTCGCTGCAGGAAACCCCCGCCAGCACCCTGGGCTTGAATGAAATTGGCCAGCTGGATGTGCAGTTGTCTGAAACCGTGGTGTTTGATGCCTATGCCAGCAACAAGCAGACCGGTGCTTTTATTGTGATCGATCGTTTAAACAACCAAACTGTTGGGGCGGGCATGGTGGAGTCGGCATTGCTGCAGCCGGATGAGCCGCAACAGCACACCAGGCTGGTGGCGCTGTCGCCGTTCGAGCAAGAGGTGATTGCCCTGCTGCGCAAGCACTATCCCGAGCTGCGCAAGCCCACTGCCGCAACGGATAAGTCCTGAGTCCATGAGCATATCAGCCTATGGGCTGCTGGCCTTGATGCTGTTGTTGGTAGCCAGCTTGATCCGCTGGCCACAGCGCGCGGTGACGGCTTTTGGTGTGGTATTGCTGCTGTTGTTGCTAAGCGGTCTGATTGATGCCGCCACCTTGCTGCAAAGTGCCAGCAACCCTGGCCTGGCCAGCCTGGTGCTGCTCCTGCTGATTGCGGTGGCGCTGGAAAAAACCAGTGTGCTACGCCGGCTGTCCCGCTGGTTAATTACTGGCTCAGCCAGGGGCTCGCTGGCACGGGTGCTGGGCTTTTCTGCGTTGTCCTCTTCGATGCTCAATAACACGGCTGTGGTGGCAGCCATGCTAAGCACCATTCAGGCCAATACCCGCCAACCCGCCAGCAAGCTGCTGTTGCCGATGTCGTACGCCGCTATTTTGGGCGGCACCCTGACGCTGATTGGCACCTCCACCAACCTGATTGTGCACAGCATGCTGTTGGACAGAGGCCATGCTGGTTTTGCTTTCTTTGATTTCACGCTGATTGGCCTGGCATTGGTACTGGCCTGTGGTCTGGTACTCTTTGTACTGGCACCCTGGTTACCGGCATTGAGCCAGGCGAAACAGACAGCACCTGCCAGCCTGCTGGAAGCCCGTGTATTGCCGGGCTCTGCACTGGCTGGTAAAACCGTGGAACAGGCCGGTTTGCGCCATTTGCAGGATCTGTTTTTGCTGGCGATTGTCCGCGCTCAGGAGCGGATTTGCCCGGTGGCTCCGCACGATGTGCTGGCGGCAGATGATCGGTTGATGTTCAGTGGCGATGTCCGCCAGGTGCAGCTCTTGTCGCAGTTTGATGGCCTGGTTTTGTACGCTGAGCGAACCGGCTTATCCGCCGATGCCATGACCGAAGTGATGGTCAAGCAGGATGCGGCCATTGTGGGGGATACCTTAAAAAGCGCTGATTTTCGTGCCCGCTTTGATGCCGCTGTGGTTGCTATTCGCCGCGATGGTGTGGCACTGCAAGCACGGCTTGGTGAGATTGAGTTGCAGGGCGGCGATGTGCTGTTGCTGGCCACCGGGCCGGACTTTTCCCGCCGGCACAACCTGGCACGCAACTTCTTTATCCTTTCCGGCCTGCGTCCACACTCGGTGCTCAGTGGCTGGCGTGAGCAGCTGGCCTGGTGGGGCTTTGCGGCCATGGTCGTTGCCACGGCAGTGCTGGGTGTGCCGTTATTTACGGCAGCAGCTACGTTGTTGGCTGCGTTGCTGCTCACCGGTTGCCTGAGTGCGGCTGAGATAAAGCGGCGTTTCCCGACAGACATTTGGCTGATTGTGACAGCGGCGCTTTGTCTGGCCAGTGCTTTGACGGGCAGCGGACTGGCGAACAACATCAGTGAGCTGGCCGCGCTGCACCTGGGGCAGGGCTCTGCCTGGCTGGCGTTTGCCGGTGTCTTACTGCTAACCTATTTGTTGACGGAGCTGATCACCAACAATGCGGCGGCTGCTCTGATGTTTCCGGTGGCGTACAGCCTGGCGCTTGGTATGGGCATCGAGGTGATGCCGATGGCGCTGGCGGTTGCCTTTGCTGCTTCTGCCAGTTTTATCACACCTTATGGCTATCAGACCAATCTGATGGTCTTTAACGCGGGATCGTACCGCCTGCGGCATTTTGTGCTGACTGGCTTGCCGGTAGCTGCGACCTATTTGCTGGTTTGCCTGCTGTTGATCCCGCAGTTGTTTCCTTTTTAAAGCGAATAGAGGCTTTGTATGCAAACGAATCTGGTATGGCATCCGACAGCGGTTCAGAGCCGGGAGCGCCGGGACCTTTATGGACATCATCCCTGCCTGTTGTGGTATACCGGTTTATCAGCGTCAGGTAAATCAAGCATTGCCAATGCAGTAGACCGTATATTGTTTGAACGCGGCTGCGCTACCTATTTGTTGGATGGTGATAATGTGCGCCATGGCCTCAATGCAGATTTGGGCTTTGATCCTGACTCGCGCAGTGAGAATATTCGTCGTGTGGGCGAAGTGGCCGCTTTGATGCTGGATGCTGGTCTTATTGTCGGATGTGCCTTTATTTCACCCTATGCGGCTGAGCGTCAGCGTGTCCGCGCTTTGGCCAAGGGGTACTTTGTGGAAGTTTATGTCGATACGCCGCTGGAACTTTGTGAGCAGCGCGATCCCAAAGGCATGTACCGACGGGCCAGGGCTGGTGACATTGCTGATTTTACCGGCATCAGTGCGCCCTACGAAGCGCCCGGCGCACCGGAAATTCATCTGCAGACAGCGTCGTTAGCCATTGATGAGGCTGCCGCTCGAGTGGTGCAGTGGCTGGAGCAGCATCAGCTAATTCCTGCTATTGAAACCGAATAGGGCCTTGGAACCTTCGGGGTAAGAGCCCGACGTGTGTTTGTATAAGTTGCCATAGCACCGTAATAGGTGCATTCCAGGAGTTTAAATGCAATTGATTGCCCACCGTGGTTTTGCTGGCCTGATGCCGGAAAACAGCCTGGCTGCTTTTCAGTTTGCCCTGCAGCAGCCTGGCTGTGTAGGGGTTGAGTGCGATCTGCGCCTCACCGCCGATGGAGCCCTGGTGCTGCATCACGATGGCCGGTTGAACCGGGGCTTTTGCCGCCACCAAGACGGCGATTGGCTGTCTGAGCAAGGCCCAACGCCGGCCATTCATCAGCTAAATTACAACGAACTGCAGCAGTACCGCATTGGTGAGCAAAAGCCGGGCAGCTTGTATGCGAATGCGCATCCATTGAAGGCCGATATTGCCGAGGCGCGTATTCCCTTGTTTCGTGAGCTGCTGGCACTGTGCCGGCAGCGGGCTGATTTTTTGTGCGTGGCCGAGCTAAAAACGCCGGTGCCAGAGCGTGAGGCGCAGGCCTGGTTGCCTTTGGCGCGCAAGGCTTTGGCGGAGATTGCGAACGAGCAAGCCGCAGCGCACACCGTGTTTTGCAGTTTTCATTGGGATGCATTGAACTGGCTGGGCCAGCACAGCAGCTGTCCGCGCTGGTACACCACCCACCCATTGCCCTGGCTTGGGCTGATGCCAGCCAATCCGCATACCCCGGAGCCCTCCCTTCGCCGGCAACAGATCCTGACTGAGGCGGCGAAGCTTGGCGGTGGGCTTTGGCCGGTGGCCCATCATCCAAAGCAGTATCCGGGATCGGCTGCAGAGCGGTTGGCGGCGGCGATTGCCAAACAGGGGGGCCGCGGCTGGTTTATGCACTATAGCGATGTGAATGAGCAGACCGTGGCTGCCTGTAAGGCGGCCGGAATTTTGCTTTGCGCCTGGTCTGGCGGTGTGGTACCACAACCCGTGATACTGCGTTTGCAGCACTGGGGTGTGGCTTATTTTTGTGGCGATGATGTGGGTGCTGCGGGGCGTTGAGCGCCCCTTAGTGTAAGCACAATGCTGTGCATTGCGTGTTGGTCACTGCTTAGCGGTAAACAATATCGGCGTCATCGCCTTCGCCGCCTTCACGCCCATCTGCGCCAAGGCTCTTCAGACTGTACTGATTGTTGCTGATGCGCTGATACACATAGGGGTTATCCCAGGGATCCAGCGGTACTTCGCGTGGCAGGTAAGGACCATCCCAGTTGCGGGCATCGGAGCGCAGCAATTCATCCAGCCGCTCCGGGTAGCGGCCAACGTCGAGCCGGTAGGCATCCAGCGAGGTAGCCAGCATCTGCATCTGGGTTTCTGCGGTATTGCGCTTGGATGAGTCGACTTTCGAGAACATCGCAGGCGCGACCAGGGACGCCAACAAGCCTAAAATGACCATCACTATCAATAACTCAATCAGGGTAAAGCCCGATCGGACACCATGGTTACGCATAAAATAGACCTTATCTCAACAACAATGCGGGTATTTTACATGAATCCTGTGCTATCGTAACCCCCGCTTTAGCTTGCTGCCGTTTGTTTATTCTGCCAGCGGGCAAAGAGGGTGTTCGTCTTTTTTGTTGAGGTTGTTTTGAGCTTGGATCCTGATCTGGCGTCTTCTGAATACGAGTTTCTGCACTCGGGTATCTCACTGCCACGCATCGAGCTGCTGCGCCTGCCTGATTTGAAGGGCTTGCGTGTATTGCATCTGATGTGTGGTGATGGCCTGTTGTGCGGCTTTGCCCATTTTTCAGGTGCATCCCGGGTGCTGGGGACTGATCCTTCGGCCGGGTGCATCACCCAGGCGCAAGCCAGCTATCCGGACTGTGAGTTTCGCCAGCAAGCACTGCAACAACTGCCGGATGAACATTTTGATGTGATTGTGCTGTCATCCCTGCATCATGCCAGTGGCAAAAAGCAATTTATTCAGCAGTTGATGCAGCGTCTTAGCAGCTCCGGGGTGTTGGTGCTGGAGCAGGGGATCGCTGCGGGTCGGCGGCGCTGGAGCACACTGAATATCGCTGGGCAGGCATTTCGCTTTCCAAGCCAAAAAGGCCTGGAGACTTTGCTCAGACCATATGCCTGGAAGTTGCAGGGGACGGGGTTTATCCGCTCTTCCGATCCAGTCAGACGTTTTGTCGTGCATGTGCAAAATCTGAGGCCCTATGCCTACTTGTTGTTGCAACCGCCAGGTTTTGGCAAGACCACACTGGCACGACAGGCTTTCTCGCCATCGCGGGCAGTGCTGATTTCCGGTGACTTGCTGTACAGCAAGGTGGCTCGCGGCCGGTTGCAGGCACCTGAGGCGTTATCGGCTTTGATTTGTGCCCGCTATCAGGAGTATCAGTTTGCCGGCGAAACCAAGCGCCAGTACGATTGGGCCGATGTGACACAGCGTATTATCAGTGCCGGTTTATTGCCTGAGTTGGTTGATTTCTGGCTGGCCGAACATGGCGTGACCGATTGCGTGATCGACTCCTTTATCCCGGCAGAACATCACCAGACTGTGCAAGAACTATTGCAACAACGTGGCTTTGTCGCTGTATTGATGCACTGGCAGGTAGAGCAAACACAGCTCAATGTAGCCGATGGGCGTGAGCAACTCCTGCAGTTTCAACAAACACGGCAGGGCATGAGTCCTACCCCTCGCTTGAAGCTCTTGCAACGGCTTTTACAAAGGCTAAAACTTAAGAGTTGAGAAAGTAATGTTGAGTGATGAATGTTGAATGTTGGGTTTTAGTGGGAATTCTTTTCTTTTTTTTGCAGCTCTGCCTTGTTGATCTATAATGTACCTACAATATCTTATTTGGGGGTACATGTATGCCGGTGACTACAGTAACCAGTCGGGAGTTTAATCATGATGCAGCGGCTGCCAAGCGGGCCGCAAAGTCAGGGCCTGTGCATATTACCAACCGTGGTGAGTTGGAGGCGGTGCTGTTATCTGCAGAGGACTATCACAAACTAACCGCTAAAGTTGAGCATATTACTGATTTATTGACCTATCCTGCTGTGGCTGAAATTGATTTTGAGCTGGTTCGGAGCAAAGACAAAGCAAGAGAAGTGCATTTCTGATGTATTTGCTGGATACCAACGTCATTTCTGAACTACGCAAATCGGGCACAGACCGGCTTGATCCCTATGTCAGGCAGTGGGCGCAAACGGTTGCAGCGGACGATCTTTTTATATCAGTGGTTACGTTGACTGAGTTGGAGATTGGTGTGTTGTCATTAGAACGCAAAGATCCAACTCAGGGAGCGCATCTACGAACCTGGCTGGACCACTATGTAAAAGTGCATTTTCATGGTCGGATACTGGATATAACGGCAGCTGTGGCATTGCAGTTTGCCAAAATGAATGTACCTGATCGCGTTGCTGTGATGGATGGCCTGATTGCTGCTACGGCTCAGGTGCATAACATGATGGTTGTTACCCGAAATGTGGCTGATTTTAGTGGGGTGGCTGCGGTTAATCCTTTTCAATGTCAATTATGAATGTTGGATTGTGAATGTTGAATGTTGAATGTTGAATTTTGAATTGTGAATGTTGAATTGTGAATTAAGAGCTGGCTTGGCTGCTTTTGACTATTTTTGTGAGGATTTTTATTAGCGTTCGCTTTGCGAAAGCCCAGTCAATTGTCAAGGATCTGTTCATAAATTAAGCCTCTATTTCGACTTGCTTGAGATTTGGGTATAGAATGTTGGAAAAGGATTGGCAGCCAGAGGTAATCAAAATGTACGCAGTTGAGTTTGAAACTGATATTCAGGGAGGGATTATCCGCATTCCAGAAGAATATCGCAGATTGCAAAACAAGCACGCAAAGGTTGTTATTCTGATTCAAGAAAACACTGTTGATGTGGAGCTTCAGGCTATTTCAAATCACTCTGCAGGCACGGTTGAGGAATGGAGGGATGCTGAAGAGGATGAGGCATGGAATTAAAGCAAGGAGAGCTGGTACTTTGTAAGTTTTATTTCTCTGACTTGCAAGAAAGCAAGTTAAGACCTGTCATCGTTTTTAAAGACAACTTGCCATTTGATGACTTTGTTGGCATTCCCGTCAGTAGCAAAATTGGTGTACTTCATGGAGATGAATCTTTGATTGAGCAAGCCGACTTTTCGTCAGGGTCTTTGCCAAAAAGCTCTAAAGTTATGGTTAGAAAAACTTTTGTCATTTCAAAGCAGGTCGTTATCAAGTCTTATGGTGCGTTAAATCAAAAACGATTTCAGCAACTACAGCTGGACTTCTGTCGCTACTTTGGTTGCGATTGTTTAGCCAAAACAGCTGGCTAGGGTTCTGAGTTTTTTTGAATTTTGAATTGTGAATGTTGAATTGTGAATTAAGAGCTGGCTTGGCTGCTTTTGACTATTTTTGTGAGGATTTTTATTAGCGCTTTGCTTTGTGCAAGCAAACTGAGTACATGAGTTTTGAGTTTTGAGTTTTGAGTTTTGAGTTTTGAGTTTTGAGTTTTGAGTGTTTAGTTTTTGGTGGTGAATTATTGGTTGCTGATGTTTCATTTATGATCTATAAATAGTGCTTTGTATTGAGTTGATGGGGCTTTGGATGCCGGTTGAGTCAAGCAGGGTGCTGAGCAAGTCTTTTGATTTTGCTGTTCGGGTTGTTAAGCTTTATCAGTTCTTGACCAAAGAACACAAAGAATATGTCCTCTCTAAGCAGCTGCTTCGCTGCGGTACTTCCATCGGTGCGAACATCAACGAGGCTCAGGCCGGTCACTCGAGAGCGGATTTATCGCCAAAATGAGTATAGCCAGTAAAGAGTCCAGAGAAACCAAATACTGGTTGGAACTCTTGTGTGTAACCGGCTACCTCGATAACAAACAACCACACGTAGCAAGCTTGTTAGAGCAAACCGATGATCTCGTTAAGCTATTGACCAAAATAGTAAAAACCAGCCAAGCCAACTCAAAACCAAACTAAACACTTAAAACTCAACACTCAAAACCAAAAAAGGCAGACAGGATGTCGACAACCACCAGCTTCCCCAGCTTCCTCCACCACGGCGCAGTAGACGGCGTAACAGGCTCATGCCATCAGTACCAGCTGCGGGATGATTACAGTGTGCTGATCGATTGTGGCTTGTTCCAGGGCGATGAAGCCGGGCCGGGCGGTTCGGCCAGCGAGCCATCGATTGACTTTCCGCTTGCTGGGATCCGCGCTTTGCTGGTTACCCATGTGCATATTGATCATGTCGGGCGGATTCCGTACTTACTGGCCGCCGGTTTTCGCGGCCCTATCTTCTGCACTAAAGCGTCGGCCTTGCTGTTGCCTCTGGTGCTCGAAGATGCACTGAAAGTGGGCGTGACCCGCGACCAGGCTCTGATTGAAACTTTTTTATCCTTATTGCAGCAGCAAATTGTGGCGGTGGATTACAAAACCTGGTTGGATTTGCCTGTGGCTGAGGGGATGCAGGTACAGTGCCGCTTTCAGGTAGCGGGCCATATTCTGGGCTCGGCTTATGTGGAGATCCGCCATCGCACAGTGCCAGCCAGGCGCTGGTTTACCACGGTGTTTTCCGGAGATTTAGGTGCGCCTTATACGCCCTTATTGCCGGCACCTAAGCCGCCTGTTGGAGCCGATATTGTGGTGATTGAGAGCACCTATGGCGATAAAAACCACGAGAACCGTAAAGCACGGACCAAGCGATTAAAAAAAGCGCTGCTGCACTCGTTGCAGGATAATGGCACGGTGATTTTCCCGGCCTTTAGCATTGGCCGTACGCAGGAGTTGCTGTACGAGCTGGAAAGCTTAATCCACCGATTAAAAGGCCAGTCTATTCATCAGCATTTACGCTGGGATGAATTAAAGGTCATAGTCGACTCCCCCTTGGCGGCTCGTTTTACCAGTGCTTACCGCCAACTTAAAGACAGCTGGGATGATGAGGCCAAAGCCAAGGTGATTGCGGGACGGCACCCGCTGAGCTTTGCACAGTTAATTACGGTGGACTCGGCTGCTGAGCATCTGCAGTTGGTACAGCGGCTCACCCAGACCAGGATGCCGGCCATCGTGATTGCTGCCAGCGGTATGTGTCAGGGCGGCCGGGTGGTTAATTACTTAAAGCAGATGTTGCCGGATCCGGTGCATCAGGTGATCTTCGTCGGTTATCAGGCACGCGGCACACTGGGGGCGCAATTGCAGCGTTTTGGCAACAAAGCAGGTGCCTACGTCACCATCGATGGTGAACGGGTTGCGCTCAGGGCGGAAATTTTATCCCTGGGGGGATACTCTGCCCATGCCGATCAGCAAGGCTTATTGAATTTTGTTTGTCGTATGCGGCGCAAGCCGAAGCAGGTGCGGATTGTGCATGGCGATCCGGATGCGAAGCAAGCGTTGCAACAGCAGTTTACAGCGCGGGGTATTGCGGCTGTGGTGGCAAAGTAAGCGAAGTCGTTGCGGGTTGATTACCTGGAGCCGGAAATTTGCTAAGCTACCCAGTCTTTACTAAAAAAGTAGTCTATGGCTGATAAGCGCACTTTTCGCCGACGTGATTTTGTCAAGCTGCTGGGGCTGGTTGCCGCTGCGGCAGCTTTGCCCTATGTGGCCGGTAAAGTTCGCCAGCCGGTGTTTTGGGGCAATCCCTTTCAGTTGGGGGTAGCCAGTGGCTCACCGGATGCAACTGGCTTTGTGCTCTGGACCCGTTTGCATAGTGAGCAATTGACGGATGATGATGTGCTGGTGGAGTGGGAGCTGCTTGATGCGGATGAGCCTGCCAAGGTGGTGCGGCAAGGACAGGCGGTGGCGCTGGCAGCGCTGGCGCACTCCGTTCATGTCGAACTGGATGGGCTTAAAGCGGATCACTGGTACCATTATCGTTTTCGGGTAGCGGGATATCAAAGCCGGCTCGGTAAGGCCAGAACACTTCCCGCCACCGGGCAAGCACTGAGCAGCTTTAGGTTGGCGTATGCATCCTGCCAGCGCTATGAGGATGGCTATTACACGGCCTACCGGCATATGCGTGAGCAGCAGCCGGATCTGGTGTGCTTTGTCGGCGATTACATCTATGAGTACCGCAGCCGGGCTGGAGCGCCCAGGCCACACAGTTTAAGGCGTATTCGGACTCTTGATGACTACCGTGCTCGTTATGCGCTTTATAAGTCCGATCCGGACTTGCAGGCGATGCATGCCGCTTGCCCCTGGTTGGTGACCTGGGATGATCACGAGGTAGAGAACAATTATTTTGGCCAACAGTCGACCGAGGGCCGCGGCGATATATCCAGGTTGCGTGCCGCGGCTTATCAGGCGTTCTATGAGCATATGCCACTTCGCTCCGACAGCCTGATTGCCGGTATTGAAGGCTTATTAAAACATGGCTCCTTGCAGCTGTATCAGACATTGGCTGTCGGCAATCTGGCAAGGCTTTATTTGCTCGATAATCGTCAGTACCGGGCGGCACCCTATTGTGGTGACTCACCTTCGGATGGGGTGGCGGCTGTCTGTGCAGCAGCAGAACCTTACCGCTCTATGCTCGGTGAGGCGCAGGAAGGCTGGCTGGAACAGGCGATGCTCTCTGAGCAGGCACAGCAGGCCCGCTGGCATTTGGTGGTGCAGCAAACCCGCTTTACGCCGGCCAATTACCATGCCGGAGCCTTGCGACATATGAACCGTGATAGCTGGGATGGTTACCCACAGGCCAGAGCCAGGCTGTTGCAGTTGTTTGAGCAAAGCAGCCATGACAACCTTATGGTGCTGGGTGGTGATATTCACCAGAATTGGGTTGCCAAAGTGCATGCGGAGCCTTACAACAACGAGTCGAAAGTGGTGGCCACCGAGTTTACCGGCACCAGCATCAGTTCACGCAGCAATGCAACAGCTGCCGGCATGCGTCGGCATCTGAACCGTAATCCACATCTGCTGTATGCCAATGCCGAGTATCGCGGCTATGGCCTGGTAACGATTCAACACAGCAAAACTGACGTGACCCTCTTTGCCGTTGAAGAGAGTACTAAACCGGACTCAGTGGTGTCGGTATTGGCCAGTTTTTCGGTGCCAGCCGGAAAGCCAGCAGAGTTAAGGCAATTGAGCTAACCGAATGAAATGACAGGACAGACCATGGGAAAACATATTGCAGTTTTAGGTGGTGGTAGCTTTGGTACCGTAATAGCCAATATCATGGCTGCCAATGGCCATCCGGTTCGTTTGTGGTTGCGGGATCAGCATCGGGCTGATGCGATGAATCAGAGCAAAGAAAATACCCGCTATTTACCCGGTTATGCTTTGTCTGACAATCTGGTTGCAGGTACCGATTTAGAGTGGGCTGTGCAGGGCGCTGAAGCTGTCTTTGTTTCCATTCCCAGCAGCAACTTTCGTCAGGTTGCTGAGCAAGCCAAAGCCTTTGTGGTACCATCGCAGCTACTGATCAGCACCACCAAAGGGGTCGAGGCCAGCACCTTTGCCCTGATGAGCGATATTTTAACCGAGCTGTTTCCGCACAACCCCATTGGCGTGCTAAGCGGGCCTAATCTGGCTAAGGAAATTGCCGCGGGTCATATCACTGCATCCGTTATTGCCAGCAAAAATGACGCTTTATGCCAGCGTGTGCAGCAGATTTTATGCAGCAAAACCTTCCGGGCTTATGCCAGTGACGATGTGTTTGGCGTAGAGCTGGGTGGCACTTTGAAAAACATTTATGCCATTGCTTCGGGTTTGAGTGCGGCCCTTGGGGTGGGTGAGAATACCCGCAGCATGCTGATTACCCGCAGCCTGGCCGAGATGAGCCGCTTTGCCGTCGCGGAAGGGGCCAATCCGATGACCTTTTTAGGCCTGTCGGGCATTGGTGATTTGATTGTAACCTGCTCGTCACCGCTCAGCCGCAATTACCGGGTGGGCTTTGCGCTTGGTCAGGGTAAAAGCCTGGCAACGGCTGTGGAGGAGCTTGGTGAAGTGGCTGAAGGGGTCAATACCTTAAAGCAGGTGCGGCAGCAGGCCATTGAAAAAGATATTTATATGCCTTTGGTGATGGGGCTATACGAAGTGGTCTTTAATCAGGCTCCAGTCCGCGAAGTGATTGCCGGTATGATGAGCAATCAGCCGAATGTGGATGTAGAGTTTAGTGCTTCGAATTGATGCTTGCTTCCTGACACGGATTGGTTGATGACAATAACGAAAGAGCTACTGGCAAAACTGACAGCAACCCACTTGTTTGAACCTGACTGGTATGGCCAACAAGCAGGGTTGATGTTTGTGGATGCCGCTGCTGCCTGGCAGCATTATGACGGACAGGGTTGGCGGCAACAGCTGGAGCCCAGTCGTTATTTTTCCACAGCCTGGTATCTTCAGCAGTACCCGGATGTGGCCACTTCCGGGGGTAACCCCATGCTGCATTATCTGCAATTTGGCATCCACGAAGGGCGCAAGCCCAGGCCAGAGCTGCGGCATGTCAGCTTGGATGCCAGTGATCAGGCGTTCATGCAGGGAGACCACGAAGCTGCCGGAAACTTGTTGCAGCAGGTGCCACGGCAAGATGCCGAACTGCAACTTGCTTGCCGGTTTCGCCAGGCTCGTTTGCTGTTTTACCGTGCTGATTATGACCGCTGCCTGGAGGTATGCCGACAGTTGCTGGCTGAAATCAATCGTTATGTTTACCCTGAGTGGGTCACGGAGCTGTGCCGCTACCAGCTGTTTTGCCTTACTGAGCAGGGCAACTACGCAGGGGCCCGCCAGATGGTGATGCA
This sequence comes from Alkalimonas amylolytica, assembly GCF_900107845.1. Classification (GTDB taxonomy): domain Bacteria; phylum Pseudomonadota; class Gammaproteobacteria; order Enterobacterales; family Alteromonadaceae; genus Alkalimonas; species Alkalimonas amylolytica. The sequence continues at coordinate 480,302 of NZ_FNRM01000002.1, read as the reverse complement.
CCAGTTTGACCAGCTGCAGCACTGGTCGGTTGGGGTAGAGCTTTACCGTTTTGCGATTGATGATCGCAAAGCATTGGCAGGCTACTGGCAGCTGCTGAAATCTTTTATCAAAAAAGGCAATGAACAGGCGGCCCAGGCGCTGTTCTTGTATGCTATTGCTGCCCGCAAAATTAAGGCTTACCCCGAGGCCCGGCGTGCTTTAACTCAACGCTATCATGCAATGCTGACCCACCCGGATCGGTTTAAAAAATCTGTGGCGGCAGAAAGCCCAATCGACTGGCAGCAAAAAGCGCAGCTTGCCTTGTCGTGTTTGCAGCAGGATTTTCAGCGCATGGGCCAGCAGTTCTTTCTGATTAGCGGTACCCTGCTTGGCTGTATTCGCGAAGGCGGTATTCTGAGCCATGATAAAGACATTGATGTGGGGGTAATGGACCATGTACCGCTTGATCGCCTGGCTCAGGGGCTGCGGCAAAGTGGCCGCTTTTTAGTGCAGCACAGTGCGCATGATAAAGTACTGCAGGTACGCCACGCCAATGGGGTACTGATTGATATTTTTACCCACTGGTTGCAGGGGGGGTTATTGCACCACAGTGGTCAGAAAACCGCTTGGACCAATACACCTTTTAGCCTGACAGAAACGGAGTTTCTTGGTGGGCGCTATGCCATTCCGGCTGAGCCTGAGCGGTACCTGGAGGAAAACTACGGCGACTGGCGCACTCCAAAAACAGAGTACGACACCTTCAGTGATACGCCCAATATGTATGTCACCAATCCGGATGAATTGCACTGTTATTATCTGCGGATGCTGCCAGAGTATTATGTCGCTGGCAAAAGTGTGCAGTACCGTAACTTGTTTGCTGCTTGCAAACAGCGCTTTCCGATCCCCTGGCGTTTGCGCTTTCGTCACTGGCTTAGCCTGCGCCAGCCGTGGGAGCCAGAGTAATGTTGGATGCAATGCGTGCCTTGTTTGATGCCGCCTGGTACCTGCAAGCCAACCCGGATGTTGCTGCTGCCGGTATGGATCCCTGGCAGCACTTTTGCCGCTTTGGTCATACCGAAGGGCGCTTACCCTGCCACCTGCAAGCGGCTGAGCTGGAGCAACACCTGTGGTTTCAAACCGACGACAAAGCAAAACTCAGGTTGGAGCAATTACTGCAGGCAGACAGTACTCCGGAGCAAGCTTTTGCTGCCTGGGCTCTGGCTCGTTGGCATGGCAGTTACCAGCGTTGGCCGCAGGTGCTGGAGGTTTTGCAGCCCTGGTTAAACAATGCATGGCGTCAGGCTTTGCCTGGTCACCATGGCTGTTGGCTTCTTTTGGTGCGCGCTTTGCAGCAGTGCGGTGAGCAAGAGCAAGCACTTACGCGCATTGGGCAGGCGATTGCTGAGCTCGGTGAGCTGCCGGATTTGTTGCTGGCCAGAGCATCTTTGCATAGCGATACGGCCAAATTGCAGGATATCAACCGGGTATTTCGGCAGGCTGGTTTGGCAGAGCTGCTGCCAGTGCCAACCTTGCAGCTGGATCAGCTTCAGACAACACCGGTAGCTGCTCAGCAGCGCAGTGGCTGGCATCGCTACCTGCCTGCCCGCTTGCCTTTGGTTTCGGTGATTATCCCTTGTTTTAATGCGGCGCAAACTTTAGCCACAGCGCTGCGTAGCCTGCAGGCTCAAAGTTGGCCGGCGCTTGAAATTCTGGTGGTTGATGATGCTTCCACCGACAACTCTACTGTGGTGGCTGAGCAATTTGCAGCTGGCGATCGGCGCATCCGTATACTGCGCCAGCCCGAAAATCAGGGCGCCTATGCTGCCCGCAACGCAGGGCTGGCACAAGCGCGCGGCCGTTTTATCACCACCCACGACAGTGATGACTGGTCGCATCCACAAAAGATTGAACAACAGGTGCGGACACTTGAAGCCAACCCTAAAGCCATGGCGTCTATCTCGCATTGGGTACGCACTTTGCCTGAGCTGGTGTTTGAGCGTTGGCGGCCAGAGCCGGGTTGGATCTACCGCAATACCTCATCGTTATTGTTTCGGCGCCAGGTGGTGAAAAGCATCGGTTTTTGGGATCGGGTGTCGGTGAATGCCGATACCGAGTATCTGGAACGCATCCAGGCGGTGTTTGGTTCGCGCGCTCTTGTCGATGTATTGCCTAGTATCCCTTTGTCGTTTGGCCGCAGCGATGTTGCCTCCTTAACACAGCAAAGTGCGACCCATTTGCGCACTCAGTTTGTCGGCTTACGCCAGCGTTATCTGGCATCAGCGCGGCAATGGCATCAAACGGCAAGCAGTGCAAAAGCCTTGTATCTGCCGCAGCTGCCACAGCAGCGGCCTTTTGCGGTGCCTGCGCGTATGTGTCGGGGAACGGCTAAGCAACGAGCACATCGTCAGCTGCAGTTGCTGCGACAAAGTGAGCTGTTTGAGCCCGAGTGGTATGTGACGACGTATCACGATGTTGCCAAAGCGGGCATGGATCCTGGCCTGCACTATCTGCACTATGGCGGCCAGGAAAACCGGGATCCCGGGCCGAACTTCAGCAGCAGTGGCTATCGTTTGCAACAGCGTATTGCAGCCAACCTTAACCCACTGATCCATTATCTGGAAAGTCTGGAACAGGAAGCCTGCCCGCAAGACTATGGTTGCGTGCAGTTAGTGGGGGAGCATGCCATCTGGCCCGGGCGCCCCTGGTTGCTGATCGCTGCTCATGCAGCTGGGCCTGAACTCTATGGCGCTGAGCGCAGTCTGCTGGATGTGTTAAAAGCGCTACAGTCTTTGCAACTGAATGTGCTGGTAACACTACCCGGTGTGCGATCGCAGAGTTACTTAGTGCAACTACAGGCAGTGACACAGCAGCTGGCGGTATTGCCTTATCGTTGGTGGTACCGGGGGCGTCAGGAGTGTGAACAGACCATTGGTCGCTTTAAAACCCTGATGCAGCAGTACAAGCCGGAACTGTGCTATTGCAATACCCTGGTGTTGTCCGAGCCTTTGCATGCTGCACGCCAGTTACTGATCCCGGGCATTGTGCATGTGCGGGAATTGCCCGGCGCTGATGAAGCACTGTGCATGGAGCTGGGCGCGGATGCCAGCCAGATCCGTAGCCATGTGTTGGCGCTGGCCGATGGCTTTATCGCCAACTCCAGGGCCAGTGCAGATTTTTTGACAGCTCCAGAGCGGACCAGGGTGATAGCCAATGTGGTGGATGCAGAGCGCTTTGCACAGATCCCGCAACGAGCTGGGGATTTGCCACTGCGGCTTGGTATGATCAGCAGCAATTTGCCGAAAAAAGGGCTGCAGGATTTTATTCGGCTTAGCCAATTGCTGGCGGCAAAGCAGTTGCCTGTTGAGTGTTGGCTGATTGGGCCGGATAACGACCATACCGCCCAGTTAAAAGCGGAACACGCTGCAGGCCGTCTCCCGGCTTCGTTGCATTTTGCCGGTTATGCTGCATCGCCCGAAGAAGCGCTGGCGCCGCTGGATATGGTGGTGAATTTGTCGCACTTTCAGGAGTCTTTTGGCCGTACCGTGCTCGAAGCTATGGCCGCCGGACGTGCGGTGCTGTGTTATCGCTGGGGCGCTTTACCCGAGCTGGTACAGCACGAACATACCGGCTTGCTGGCAGATTTTGGTGATATTGAGGCGATGGCAACGGCTGCTGAGCGGCTGGTGGTGGATAAACCGCTCCGGCAGCGTTTGATTGCAAACGCTTATCAGCAGGTGACGTCCGCTTATAGTGCAGCAGCCCTCCAGCAACAATTGGCACACTGGCTTGTTGCTCAGGGCATCACCCAACAGGAAGAATTATGACGCAAACTGCGGTCAGCATGCTAAGAGGTGCGGTTTGTCGGGTGCACGCTGCCAGCTGGCAACCGGCGACTGAGAGCTGGCTTGGGGATAGCTCAAGCCGGATTGAATTGAGTGGTCAGCTGGCCGGACGCTGGCTGGCGTTGTCAGGATCTATCCAGGTGCTGGATGGTTCTGCTGAGTTGCAGCTGTGTTTTTTAACACCGGCTGGTGTCGTGCAGCTGCCAGTTCCTACCAGCTTAAAAGGTACTTTGGCTGAAGTGTTTTGTATTCCAGCCGGCACCAGCCAGGCCTGGCTTCAGCCGTTAACCCAGCCGGGACGCTTTGTGCTGGACGAGCTGCAATGGCGAACACTTAGTTTTTGGCAATACCAATGGCGTTTATGGCGACGCATTGCTTTGTTTTGCTGGCGCACCGCCAAACCTAAGCGCCGGCAGGCCGGGATTGATTGGCAGCTGGCGTGGCGTGCGCCTGCTGAGTGTTACCGCCGTATTGGCCAGTTACGCGCCTGTGCGCCAGAAATGGATTATCGGGAATGGCAGCAGCGCTTTGAGTGTCTGACCGCCAGGCAACTGAAAACGGTTCAGCAGCGTTTGCCTGCGCTGCTTGGTAAGCATCGGTTAACCTTGGTAATCGTTGGCCAGAAAGGAACGAGTGAAGCCTGCTGGCAAAGGTCGTTAACCAGCATTGAACAGAGCTTGGGCCTAAATGCGGTGGCAGTGTCCAGCTTGCATTGTTTGTTGCTGGCTACTGGTCCGGAGAAGGACGCACCTTGCCGTTTACCACGACAACCATGCAGCCCAGACAACTTTCAGCAGCACCTTGCTGCGTTGGACCCGGGCCAGCCGGTGTTGATTATGCCTGTCGGTGTTGTGTTGGCACCCATAGCGCTGTGTTGGTGGCTGGAGGTATTTGATGCGTCTGCATCCGGCTGGATCTATAGCGATCATGATCAGCTCGATGACAATGGTCAGCGGACAACTCCGCATTTTAAACCCGATTGGAGCCTGGAGCTGGCACGCTGCAGCCATTATATTGGTGATACTTTGTTGGTGAAGGCTGGCGTTTTGCGGCAATCCGGTTGGCCGGTTGCGAATGGGCAGGGACAGCCTCCATCCATGCAGCAATTGGTGTTGCAGCTGGCAGAGCTGCCGGACTGCAGCGTTGCACATATCCCGGCCATTTTATGGCATCAATCCAGCCAGGCCGCAGGTGCTATGTCAGAGCTAAGAGCTGATGTAGTCGAACAGCATTTACATCGTCAGGGCATTGCTGCCCGGGTGGAGCCAAACGTACATGGCTATCTGGATATTCACTACGCTCCAGCAAGCCCGGCACCTTTGGTGTCGGTGGTGATTCCAACTCGCGATATGCTGCATCTGCTGGAACCCTGTGTGGAAAGTGTACTGAACAGGTCCGATTATCCTGCGGTTGAAGTCTTGATTGTCGATAATCAAAGCTGTGAGCCGGCTACTTTAGACTATTTTACCAGGATCGTACAGGACGCCCGGGTGCGGGTGCTGCGTTACGATAAGCCTTTCAATTATTCGGCCATTAATAACTTTGCGGTGCAGCAGGCACGGGGAGAGCTAATCTGTCTGCTGAACAATGATACCGAGGTGATTCGCCCTGATTGGTTGTCGCAAATGGCAGGGCAGTTAACTCAACCCGGTGTAGGTATTGTCGGTGCTCGTTTGTTGTTTGCTGATGAACGTGTGCAGCATGCCGGCGATGTCATTGGGGTGGGCGGTTGTGCCAGCCATCTGCATTTCCGTTTACCTGCCAGTGCGCCTGGTTACATGGGGCGGGCAGTGCTGTCACAGGATCTATCGGCGGTGACCGCCGCATGTTTACTAACCTGGCGTGCACTCTACCTGGAGTTGGGCGGATTAAATGAAACTGAGCTGACGGTTGCTTTTAACGATGTGGATTACTGCTTAAAAGTGCGTGAAGCTGGGTGGCGGGTACTGTATACCCCGTTGGCGCTATTGTATCATTACGAGTCGGTATCGCGAGGCAAAGACGATAACCCGGTTAAACAACAAAGGGCTGCTTTGGAAGCGGCCTATATGCGTGCGCGTTGGGCTCGGCAGATGCAAGGCGATCCCTTTTATAATCCAAATTTAAATGGTACTGCGGCCGATTTTCGCTTAAGTGCCGCTCCACGGGTATCCAAGCCATGGCAGCCTTGAAACTCAGTCGTATTTTTGTGGTGGAAGAGCGTTCTAATCCGTCTACGGATTTTTTTGTCGCGCCAGAATTGAAGCAAAGTGAGCTGGATGTTGAGCATTTTGGGCTGAACCAGTTACCGCAACTGGTGGCCGGTGAGCAGGTTGCGGTGGTTTTTGTTCGCTATATCAGCAAGCTCTGGCAGCGCTGGATCCGGTTGCATGCCAACCAGGTGCAACGTCTGATCTATTTTATGGATGATGATCTCTTTGATCTATCAGCATTTAATGGCTTGCCCTGGCGTTACCGTTACAAGCTCGCCCGGATGGCCTATACCCGAAAAAAGTGGTTGCAACAAAGCCAGGCCGAACTCTGGGTGTCCACGCCCTACTTGCAGCAAAAGTATCTGGCGTGGCGGCCGCGTTTGGTTCAGGCCTGTCTGCCACCAGCCACTACACAGCAACTGACTCTGTTTTATCACGGCTCTGCGTCTCATCGCCATGAAATCGATTGGCTTAGGCCGGTGGTTGAAGAGGTATTCAGGGCGGAAGCTGGTGTCAGTTTTGAAATCATTGGTGGTGCAGAGGTAAATGTGATGTACCGGGGGCTGGCACGGGTGCATGTGCTGCATCCGATGAGCTGGCCGGCTTACCAGGCGCTGTTGTCCCGGGGGCAGCGTGATATTGGCTTAGCGCCTTTGCTCGGTGGGCGTTTTAACCAGGCACGATCCTACACCAAGTTTTTTGATATTACCCGGGCGGGTGCTGTGGGGATTTATAGCGAAGGCAGTATTTACAGTGAAGTTGTCAGTCATGGTGAGAATGGTTTGTTGCTGCCAAACCTGCCTCAAGTCTGGGCCGATACGGTGGTAGACCTGGTCCGTAAACCTGACTATCGTCAGCAATTGCACCAACAGGCGGTTCGATCATCCAGCCAGTTGGAACGTGTGGTGTGGGACGAATAATGCCAGCATTTTCTGTGGAGCAGTTATCCGCTAAAAGCAGACTGTTGACCTTGTCGCCGGTATTGGCAAAGTTGCCTTATTTATCGCAGTTTTTACAGGGGGCTGCTGTGCATCGGACGGGCCGGCTTCACGTTCGATCCGTTTCGGCAGATGCGGTCCTGGTCTGGGGCAAGAAACCATCGGCAGTCAAAGGCGAGCGTTATGCTGTCAGGCACAAGTTGCCTATCATGCGACTGGAAGATGGCTTTTTGCGCTCGCTTGGGCTGGGCTTGCATAGCCCGCCTTATTCTGTAGTACTGGATGATGAGGGGATTTATTACGATGCCTCTGGTCCATCGCGGCTGGAGCGTTTGATTCAGCAACCGCTATCCAAAACGCAGGCTAAGCGTGCCAGTGCTTTGATGCACGCATGGCAGCAGGGCAGGGTATCTAAGTACAACCATAACCGTGACTTGCTAAAACTGCCTGCAGTGCCTTTTGTGCTGGTGGTTGATCAAACCTATGGTGATGCGTCCATTCGTTTTGGCCTGGCCGATGCTGAGCGCTTTTGGCAGATGCTGGACGCTGCCTTGAGGCAGTATCCGAATCATCCTATTGTGCTGAAAGTGCACCCGGATGTACTGACAGGTAAAAAGCGGGGACATTTCGATGCCTTAGAGCAGCGCTTGTCTGCAACGGATAGGGCCCGGGTGCAATTGCTGGCAGAAGATGCACACCCAGCCAGTTTGCTGCAGGCAGCCACTGCCGTTTTTTGTGTCACCTCGCAAATGGGGTTTGAGGCTTTGCTTTGGCAGAAGCCCGTGTACACCTTCGGCATGCCCTTTTATGCCGGCTGGGGGTTAACAGTGGACGCTATGCCGGCACCGAAGCGACGCTGTGCTATCTCGTTGCAGCAGTTGATCCATGCTGCTTTAATTGATTATCCCCGTTATCTTGATCCGGAAACGTCACAAGCTTGTGAAGTGGAGACTTTGCTGGATTGGTTGGCGTTGCAGCGCGCTCAGCGCGAGCGCTTTCCACGGTCGTTGCAGGCTTTACGCATGCCTCGCTGGAAAAAGCCTGTGCTCAGGCAGTTTTTGCAGGGCAGCCAATTGAGCTTTATTGCGCAGGCAGCTGAACGTGATGCCAATCAGCCTCTGGTTGTTTGGGGAGTAAAGAGTAGCCAGCAGCTGGCGGCACCATTGCTGCATGTGGAAGATGGTTTTATTCGCTCGGTTGGCCTGGGTGCTGATTTGATTCGACCTGCTTCCTGGGTGTTGGATGATGAAGGCATCTATTACGATGCAACCCGTCCGTCGGCTCTGGAGACCATGCTGCGTGAGCAAGACTTTTCTGCCGGGTTGCAGGCAAGAGCACAGCAACTGATTGCTATTTTGCTGCAAAGTAAGGTCACCAAGTACAATCAGGGGCAAAGTTGTTGGCAACGCCCTGACGGACAGCTGCGGGTGATTTTAATTCCGGGCCAGGTCGAGTCCGATGCGTCCATTCAATTGGGGTCACCGGTGCTGAAAACGAATCTGGCATTGATTGAAGCGGTCAGAGCTGCCAACCCGGATGCCTGGCTGGTGTATAAGCCACATCCTGATGTGCAGGCAGGGCTTAGGGTTGCAGGCAGCGCTGAACAACAAGCCGGCATGGTTTGCAACGAGGTGGTCCTTGCTGAAGATATGGCGCATTTACTGACACAAGTGGATGAGGTGCATACCCTAACCTCATTAACCGGTTTTGAAGCATTGCTGCGTCAGCGGAAAGTGGTGTGCTATGGCCAGCCATTTTACGCAGGCTGGGGCCTGACAGAAGACAAGTATCCACCTGCCCGCCGGGGGCGGCAGCGCAGTTTAGCGGAGTTGGTGGCCGCTGCATTGATCCTCTATCCGTGCTATCTGAGCCATCGGACCGATGCCTATGCCACGCCGGAATTGGTGATTGCCCAGATGCAGCAGCAACGCCAGCAACGTGGCGATGCCGCCCCCTGGTGGCGTGTATTGCTTCGTAAATTGATTTCATTGAATAAATTTTAGGAGTAGCTGCAGTTGACGCTTTGGCAAGCTGTGATAAAACGAAGCCTGGATCTGCTATTGGCCCTGCTGGGTCTGTTGCTGCTGGGCTGGTTACTTCTGCTGTGCTGGCTGATTGCCAGCATTGAAACCCGCAGCAATGGTATGTTTGCTCAGCAGCGTATTGGCCGTTTCGGCAGGCCATTTCGGGTGTATAAGATTAAAACCATGTTTGATGCCAGCGGTGAACGCAGCTCCATTACCGCCCATTGCCAGCAAGCGATTACCAGAAGTGGTCGCTTGTTTCGCCGGTTAAAATTGGATGAGCTACCGCAGCTATGGAATGTGCTGTGGGGACAAATGAGCTTCGTAGGCCCAAGGCCTGATGTACCGGGTTATGCCGATTGTCTGCAGGGCGAGGAGCGGTTAATTTTACAACTTCGCCCAGGCATAACAGGGCCTGCATCGATCAAATACCGCAACGAAGAGGCCTTGCTGGCTGCAGCCAGTGATGCCAAAGCATTCAATGATGGGGTGATTTGGCCGGATAAAGTGCGTATTAATCTGGCCTATTATCATCATTACAGTGTCTGGCGTGATCTGGGATACTTGCTGGCTACCTTGGTGCCATCATTCGCCAGCCGACTAGAACGTAGGAGCCCGCCATGCTGAACACCGAATTAGCTCCCTGGCCATGCTATTCAGAAGAAGAAGCAGAAGCCGTGAAGCAAGTGTTGCTATCTAACCGGGTGAATTACTGGACCGGAGAGCAAACCCGCTTGTTTGAGCAAGAGTTTGCCGCTTTTGCCGACTGCCGTTATGCCGTGGCTGTGGCCAATGGGACTTTGGCGCTGGATGCTGCCTTACAAGCCTTACAGCTGGGCCCCGGCGATGAAGTGATTGTGCCACCTCGTACTTTTATCGCAACGGTGTCGGCGGTGGTGAATGCGGGGGCCACGCCGGTATTTGCTGATGTGGATTTGAACACCCAGGCACTTTGCGCTGAGACAATCGCACCTTGTCTGACTACAAAAACCAAAGCCATTGTGGTGGTGCATCTGGCCGGTATGCCTGCGGAGATGGATGCGATCATGGCGCTGGCGAATCAACATGGTTTGTGGGTAATTGAGGATTGTGCCCAGGCGCATGGAGCTCGTTATCATGGCCGTTCGGTTGGCTCACTGGGCCATATAGCTGCATGGTCATTTTGTCAGGATAAAATTATGACCACGGGTGGTGAAGGCGGGATGGTTACCACCAATGATGAAACCTTGTGGCAGCGGATCTGGTCATTAAAGGATCATGGTAAAAGCTATGATGCAGTTTATCATCAGCAACATCCGCCGGGGTTTCGCTGGTTGCACCACAGTTTTGGCCATAATTGGCGGATGATGGAAGTGCAGGCGGTCATAGGCCGTATTCAGTTACAGCGAATGCCAGCATGGAGTGCCAGACGTCGGCAATTGGCAGCACAACTGGATGCCGTCGCCGCCGATTTCCCAGTGCTACGCCGGGTTTTGGTACCCGAAGGTGTGGTACATGCGCAGTACAAGCATTACTTTTTTATCCGGCACGAATGCTTGGCTGCCGGCTGGAGCAGGGATAGCATCTGTCAGCAGTTGATGGCGAAGGGGGTTCCCTGTTATCAGGGAAGTTGCGGTGAAGTTTACCTGGAGCAGGCTTTTGAAAACACCACTTTTCGGCCAGCAATGCGATTGCCACAAGCCAAAGAACTGAGTGAGACCAGCTTGATGTTATTGGTTCACCCTAGTATCACAGAACACCAAATGGAACTTTGCTGTAACCAATTGGCAGAGGTTTTGCAACGGGTGGGACAGCCTTGTTAACTCAGGAAGCACGCTGCTCTGGCCTACACGTGTAAAGCTTAATTAATACGTGTGAATGCGCTATACTGGTTCAAATTTGACTGTGGTATCTCTGGTCAGTCTCGTTAAGGAATTTTCATGTTAGCTTGGCTTCTATCCTTACCCAGGCCGGTAAAGCGTTTTTTTTCGGTAATAGCCGATATTATTTTTCTGATTTTTGCCATGGCCTCGGCTTATTTCCTCACCCAGAATGGTGTGCGCGGACATATACCTGAAATTGCGCTGGCTTTTGCACTGACGGTGCCGTTGACCTTACTCACTTTTACTAAGCTGGGGTTATACCGGGCCGTTATCCGTTACATAGGGCAACATGCTTTTGGGGCTGTGCTGGCTGGCATTGTCGGTAGTGCTTTGGTGATTAGTGTGCTGTTTGCCCTGTTTGGGGTAGAGGATAAAGGCAATCTGATTTTTGTCTACGCGCTGTTAGCGATGTTGCTGTGTGCTGGTTCACGTTTGCTGGCACGTATGTTTCTTGTTCAAATGAATAACTCATTGAAAGAGCGGGTGCTGATTTATGGTGCCGGCTCTTCTGGTCGGCAACTGGCGCAAGCCTTATTAAACGGTGATCAGTATCACCCGATTTTGTTCGTGGATGATGACAGCACCTTGCAAAAATCCACCATTCTGGGCATGCCGGTTGGAAATCCGCACAACATAGCTTTGCTAATCAAGACTCAAAATATTCAACGGGTTTTGCTGGCATTGCCATCCGCCAGCCGGGTGCGCCGGCGTGAAGTGTTGGATGCTTTAGAATCCTTGCCGGTACCGGTGCAATCGGTACCCGGCATGAATGAACTGGTCAATGGCGATATGCGCATTGACGAGTTGCAGGATGTAAAAATCGAAGATTTGTTGGGGCGCGATCCAGAAGCACCCAAGCTGAAACTGATGCATGCCAATATTCATGGCAAGGTGGTTATGGTCACCGGTGCTGGTGGCTCGATTGGTTCTGAGCTGTGTCGCCAGATCCTGAAAAATGAACCAACGATGCTGGTTTTATTTGAGTTGTCTGAGTTTGCTGCGTACAGCGTGGAGCAAGAGCTGCGATTATTGGTCGAGCGTGACAAGCTCGATGTGGAATTACGAACCATTCTGGGGACGGTGCAGGATCAACAACGAATGCGCACCGTGATGCAAAGTTTTGCTGTACAAACGGTTTATCACGCGGCTGCTTATAAACATGTGCCTATGGTCGAATTCAATGTGGTGGAAGGGGTGCGCAACAATGTGTTTGGTACCTGGTACGCTGCCGAAGCCGCTATTGCTGCCAAAGTAGAGACTTTTGTCCTTATTTCGACCGATAAAGCGGTCCGGCCAACCAATGTGATGGGCGCATCCAAACGCATTGCGGAGCTGGTGCTGCAGGCCATCGCGAAGCGACCCGGTGCCAAGACTTGTTTCAGCATGGTGCGTTTTGGCAATGTGCTGGGCTCATCGGGATCGGTGGTACCTCTGTTTCGCGAGCAAATTCGGCGTGGTGGGCCAGTAACGGTGACGCATAAAGACATCATTCGTTACTTTATGACCATTACCGAGGCCGCTCAGCTGGTGATCCAGGCTGGTGCCATGGGGAAAGGTGGTGATGTCTTTGTGTTGGATATGGGCGAGCCGGTTCGTATTGACGATTTAGCACGGCGTATGATCCACTTGATGGGGCTGGAAGTGAAAGATGCTCAGCATCCGGAGGGGGATATTGAAATTCGCTATACTGGTTTACGGCCGGGTGAGAAGTTGTTTGAGGAATTGATTATTGGTCAGAATATCCGGGAAACTGCGCACCCTCGTATTTTGGCGGGTGACGAAGCCAGTCTGGATTGGGCGGCGGTATTAAAATTACTGGGCTCGCTGGAGGCCAGTTGCGATGCATTTGCGGTACAGGATCTGATAACCTGTATGAAGGAAGCACCAATTGACTTTAGCTATCAGGATAAACTGTGCGATCTGGTGCTGGAGGCTCAGCAAAACAACCGCACCGAAGTGGAGCCAACCCCGGTTTCCAGGCTATTGGTGGATACCGCGGCAGCTGTTAATCAGTTGTCTGCCTGATGCTGCCATCAGTTTAATTATTTCGTGGTTTTGCCACAAAGTACTTGCTGGCAAACCTATCTTCGGTTAACCTCATGCATTGAGAGTCTGTTAAGGGAAATAGAGGGATTTCTATGAAAAAGCTTTTAGTAGCAGCCGCAATGGCTGCACTTTTCTCTGGTACTGCCGTTGCTCAGGAGCAAGCTGGTGGTTCTAGTGCTGGTGCTTTAGGTAATGTAAATGGCGAGCACATCGTTGCTGGTGCTGTAGGTCTGGCTGTCGCTGCTGCTATTATTTCCAATAGCCGTGGTACTACGATTGATCCAATTCTTCCACCGCCACCACCACCACTGAGCTGTCAGGGTGATGATGAAATCAACGATGATGGCTTCTGTGTAGGCAGCACCACCATCGTGACCGGTACTGGTGCAAACACCTTTACCCAACTCGTTACCTTTACTTACGCCCCAAGCGCTCAATAATTGTATCGTTGTTGACAAAGCCGCCTGATGGCGGCTTTTTTGTGGAAAAATCGACTGAGAGATGCCATGAATTATTGTCGCCATTTTGTTGTTACCGCTATTCTGGCCTGCTCACTGATTGCTTGCAGTTCAACCCAATATGCTCTGTTGGATACCATCCGGCTTGGTTTTTCTGCCACAGAGGATGTGACCTTGACGCTGGAGGAAGTTGCCGGCTCTGAGTTTGACCTGATTTACATCCAACCAGATAACGGACCAAGAGCCACGATGGTGCTGGCTGAGCTGGAGCATGGTCAGCACAAATGGTTATCGGCCGATAATGTTATGCTGGTGTTGGAACATGGCCGGATCGTGCGTTCGCTTGGTCTGAACAATGATTTAACCTATGTGAGTAACACGGCAGCGGATCCGCTGCGACAGAAGGCCTCACTGGATACCAATGCAGAGTGGCGCCGCCTGACGGACTGGCAGTATCGTCAGCAAAGTGGCTATCAATTGGCCTCTGTTTTTGGCCTGGAGCAGGCTGAAATCACGGTTTTCGAACGAGTATTCAGCACCCGGTTGATACGCGAGCAGGTGACAGTTGCACAGACGAAGGAGACATTTGAGAACCTATTCTGGTTTGATGAGTCTACAGGAGTGTTGCTGCAAAGTCGGCAACAACTGGCACCACATAGCCCGGTATTTCATATCATTTACATCAGCCAGGCGGCTCGTCTGATCAAGGCCAGTACCGCCGCAGTCAGGGATTCGATGGACACCTTATGATGATTTCTGTTCGCTCTCTTTTGCTTGCTGCCACAGCTTTGTTTGGTTTTCAGTTAGTGGCAGCCGAGCCTGTTGTGGTCGTGCAGATTAAAGCCGGTTCAGAGTTATGGCACGCTTACGCTGAGCCCCCTCGCCTAAGTCAGTTGCTGGCAGAAGTACCGCACCCGGAGCAGCAGTACTGGCCTGCGGCAGCACTTTATCGTCAGTCTGAGCACCTGCAGCAGCAAAAGCAGGATTTGCTTAGCCGTTTACAACGATTAGAGCAACACTGGCAGTTACGGAACCATACGCAGAATATCCTGGTGTTGCAATCCATTCGTCAGCAAGTCAGTGGCTGGCAACTGGCGGAGCGACAGGCTGTTCGTATTGATTATGATCTGGCTCGTATCAGCCAGACTGCTAATCCCAGGCTGGACCCTGGTCATTACATTCTGCGATTGGCTCCGAGGCCAGAGCAGGTGTTGTTTGTCGGTGCCATCGCAGAAGAGCGTGGTTTGCTCCATCAGGGGGCAGCTTCAGTGCATAGTTACCTGAAAGCTTTGCCTTCATTGCAACGCACGGACCCGAGTTGGTTATACGTGGTGCAGGCCAATGGCCAGATTCAACAAGTTGGACGTGCTTACTGGAATCGTCAGCATCTGGAGCTGCAGCCCGGCAGTCAGGTGTTTCTGCCTTTGCACCCCCGCATCTTACCGAAAGAATTTCGCAGCCTGAATCAGGAACTTGTTCAGTTAGTCGCGCACAGGATTTTGCTATGAGTTTAGTTGTCAACAAGCGGGGCCCTTTGTTACGCCTGTCGTGTATTGCCCTGGCACTTGGGGTGATTGCGCCTCTTAGTTACGCCCGGCAAGGCTTCCCAACCAAAGCAGAGTCGCTTCATTATAGCCAGGGCAGTCATGGTGGGGTAGGCTTGATCCAGCTACCCACCGCCCGCATGGCTGAGGAAGGCCGCTTGGTTCTGGGGTACAGTGATAATGATGAATACCGCTTCTGGACTGCCAGCCTGACATTGTTTCCCTGGATGGAAACGACCATTCGTTATACGGACATTCGCAACCGTTTATACAGTCCTTTTCCTGGTTTCAGTGGTGATCAGACCTATAAAGACAAAGGCATTGATGCCAAGTTTCGTTTATTGCAGGAGTCGTACTGGTTACCTGAGCTGTCGGTGGGCTTTCGCGACTTTGGTGGTACCGGTACTTTTGAGAGTGAGTTTATTGCCGCCAGCAAGCGGCTAGGCCCTTTGGATCTGCATCTGGGCATGGGTTGGGGCTATCTGGGTGCTGCAGGCAATACCCGTAATCCCTTTTGCGATCTGCGTGATTCATTTTGCCAGCGCCCAACGGGTTTTTCTGGTCAGGGCGGTAAGATTGATTACCAGCAGTTTTTTAAAGGCCCTGCCTCGCTATTTGCTGGCGTAGAATACCAAACCCCATGGCAGCCCCTTCGTTTAAAACTGGAGTATGAGGGCAATGATTACAGTCGTGACAGAGCTGGGATTGAGATCATTCAGCGAAGCCGATGGAACGCCGGTGCTACCTACCAGTGGGGAAACTTTGATTTGAATGCCAGTTACCAGCGTGGCAATACCTTTGCCTTTGGTGTGAACTACAGCTTTGACCTGCACTCAATCAGTCAGATTAAACTGGATCCTCCACCCCGGGAGGTACCCGAGCAATTAACACTGACTTCTGATCAGATTGCCCGCCAGCAATTGGCTGGAATGTTACGTATGGAAGCAGGTTTTGTTCTGCGCCATATTGAGTTGCGTGATGATGAAGTTGTTGTGACTGGCAATCAGCTCGCCTATCGCAATCAGGATGTCGCGATTGAGCGAATTAGCCGGGTGCTTGCCACTGAACTCCCACGGACAGTAAAACAGTACCGGATTGTTGAGTTGGATGGCAACTGGCCTATGGTCGAAACAGTGGTCGATGCCCCTGAGTTTATTGCTGCTGTCACCTATCAATCCCTGCAGCCAGAAGTAAGGTCCAGCTACCGGCGCATAGAACCAGAGTCTGCTCGTGACTGGCATGCGCGCTCGCGTTTTCGCGGCCATTATTATGGTGCTGAAGCATTCTGGATCCAGAGTTTCGGCAGCCCTGAAACCTTTTTTATGTACCAGGCTGGTTTATTGGCTTTGGCTGGGTATCAGTTTGGTTCTGGCATTGCATTCAATGGTACTGCCAAGCTGACACTGTTTGAAAACTTCGATAAATTTAATTTTACTGTTGATAGTCAGGACACCCCTTTACCGCGGGTGCGTACCTATGTGCGTGAGTACGTGACCCGCAGTACTCTGACCATGGAAAACCTCTATGCCAGCTGGCAAGCTAATCCGGCAGCCAGCTGGTATGTTCAGGCTTACGGCGGTTATCTGGAGTCGATGTTTGGTGGGGTGGGTACTGAGGTGTTGTACCGTCCGCTGGACAGTAATCTGGCCGTAGGCTTTGATATCAACTGGGTTCGTCAGCGCTCTTTTGAAAACAACTTTGACTTTATGGATTACAGTGTCGTCACCGGACATGCCAATATCTACTGGCAACCGGAGTTGCTGGATGATGTGGTGCTTACCTTCAATATTGGTCGCTTTCTGGCAGGTGATGATGGGGTGAAAATTGACTTTGCGAAGCGATTTCACAGTGGCATAGTGGTAGGAGCGCACGCGGCATTTACCAATGTGTCATCCGCGGATTATGGCGAGGGTAGTTTTACCAAAGGTTTTTATATCTCTATTCCGTTTGATCTCTTTACCTTACGCTCTGCCCGTGGCCAGGGAATGATTCCTTGGGTACCCATTGCCCGGGATGGCGGCCAGCCATTGATCAGGCCTGCTAACTTATACGATACAACAAGCAGGCGTTCTCGCTTTGGTGGTTGAACAACAGCAGTTACTGATCAGTTGACCGGTAACTGCTGATAAATTCGTTGCCACATCTGCAGGTTTTGCTGGTGCAGGGCTTCTTTGGTTTGCTTAAGCTGCGCAGTGATGGCTTGCTGGTTGGCCAGTAGTTGCGTCATGCTTCGCTGCAGGCTACCCGGTGTTAAGGTTTCAATGCAATACTCTTCCATACCGAAATCCTGCATCATTTGACGGTACTTATGGCTCCAGCTGGTGGCAATGCAGGGTACGCCCTGACTCAGCGCATTGATGGCACCATGAAAGCGTGAGCTGACCACCAGGCTGGCGCCGCCGATATAAGCTTTCACCGCCAGCGGATCTTCCATTTCGATCACTTCGGCATGCTGTGCTCTGGCCTGGATATGCTGACAGAGCTCGGCATCTTCTTTGCCTTCGTGATTGACTAATTTGACTTGATAGCCAGCCTGATGCAGTTGCTCTGCCGCCTGCACAAAGGCCGCCAGGTAATCATCTTTTAACTGATTGGCATTGGCATGATGAAAAGGTGAAATCACTTTGTTGTTTGGGATCAAAGCCGCATAAGGTGCGTCTGCCTTTGGCACTGCTTCGGGTGTCAGCCCTATGGTGAAGTCGGGCGATTGAATCACATGGGCCGGTAATGGCGACAAGCAGGATTCCAGGTGCTGTTTTGATACCGCATCGCGGACGAAAATAAGCCGGGCATGCTGAATGATGGTGCGCATGGCCGTTTTGCTGGCCTCGCTTTTAAAAGGGCCAAAGGCCTGCGGCATAAAAATAAAAGGTTTGCCTGCTTTGGCAAAGCGTTCCACTTCACGGGCGGTATTTTGCAGAAATTGCAGTGGCCATTGGTCGCCATAGGCAAAGCCGCTTGCTTCCAGCACGGCATCGACTTGCCGCTCTGTTACCATGCCATAGCGGTTAAATAAACGAATGCATGGCCCTGGCAGACGGCTGATCCAGCCGGTTAAATCCAGTGATTTGCGGCGAAAAGCCAGCTTTTGCCAGGCACCAAGGCGGGCCCGCTCCGGGTAGGGCAGGTTGGGGCCAGGTGACAGTACCAGTTCCATATTTCTGACTGGCTGCAGGCCTTGCAAACAGGCCAAGAGCATCAGGTAGGCGCCTTTGTTGCGAAACTGCACGCCTTTGATTTCAATGCGGTAGGGCTTGTGGCTCATGATTGATCCTTGTTCGCTTTCGCTGGCAGGCGAAGCACTTGCCAGAGCTGTTTGCGGGTGGTTGCTGAAAAGAATAAAAAGAAAAATGAGGCATAAGCATAGGCTATCAGGGTGGCCCAAGCGGCGCCCTGAATGCCCATAATGGGAATAAGCCACCAGTTCAACCCGACATTAAGCAGGGCGGCGATGCCATGGCTCAGCAGTGACAATGGCTCTTGTTCGGTGATCACCAGGTGCTGGCTAATCAGGTAACGCACAAAGATAAAGCAGCCGGCCCAGATATGAATTTGCAACACGCTGATGGCTGGGGCAAAGTCTGCACCGAATAAGGTAGGCACCAGCCAGCTGGCGGCCAGCGACATCAGCACGGCAATCACCAGCGCGGCACCAAGGAATAACCCGGCAAAGCGGCGCAGCCGGGCCAGGTAACGCGGCCAGCTGTGCTGGTAGGCTTTGAGCATGTCTGGGTAGTAGCGGGCTGCCAGCGTCGCAGGGAAGACGTACCAGAGCTCGGACAGACGACTGGCCGCCGCATAGAGACCTGCTTGTTCCGCACCCGCCATAGCGCCGAGCATCACCACATCAATCTTCAGATAAATCACCGAGACAATGCCAGACAACCAGAGCCAACTGGAACGTTTCAGCAGCGCTTTGGCTTGTTCCAACCGCACAAACCGCCAGGAGAAGCCAGGCCACAGCGGCTCACTCTGTTGCCAGGGCTGCTGTCTACGACGATAAAGCCCATACTGGCTGAGGCCGACCAGCAGAAACTCCAAAGCGGTCATCCAGAGCAAACTGGCGATGCCATAGCCGCTTAGTAATAACAACAACTTGGCTGCAAAGCTCAGGCAGGTAATGGCTATTTTGACCAGCGCCAGGCTGCGAAATGTCCCCTGATAGTGCAGGTAAAATTCAAACAGCAGCAAGCCAAAAAAGCTCTGCAACACAAACAGCATGGGGACAGCCAGCCCTGTATGGCCTTGCATCAGCTCGGGGTAAAACCACCAGAACAGGCCAATAGCCAGCATCGCCGCCAGTAAAGCAGTTCCGAGCCGCAGAGCAACCGCAGTATAAAGCAAGGACATGGCGGCTGCACCCGACGGCTGCTGCTGCATGCGCCGCACTACGATGTTATTCAGGCCCATGCTACCAATAGGCACCAGAAAGGCACTCCAGGCCATCACAATGGCAAAGATACCGAGCTCGGCAGCACCGAGCATGCGAGCCAGTAAAATGGTCAGCACGGCGCCTGCGATAAGCTTGACCATCTTATCGGCCAGCATCACAACAGCACGGGCTTTCAGCAGTTTGGTTAATGTGGCGAGCATGATAAAAGGTACCGTCCCGGGTTATTAGCGATACTTCTTTTTGGCGCGTTGTTGGCGTATTTTTTCGCGCTCAGCTTTCTCTTTGGCTTTGATTGCGGCTTCTTGCTCAGCCTGCTGGCATTCCACGGCAATCATGTCCGGTGTTTCCAGCGTGAGCGGACCGAGCTGGCCGGTGCGTAAGTCGCCAATCAAAATAGTGCCGGCTTTTTGCAGGTCGACCACGCCTCCTTTGCGCATACAACCTCGTTTGGCACCGATGCAATCCATCAGTTCCAGACCTTGCTGTGGTAATTCATCGAGCGCATAGCGTTGTTTGAGTGCTTCCGGGTAATGCTCCAGCAAAAAATCGGCGGCAAAGAGCGCAATATCGGCGTAGTCAAAAGCGGTGTCTTTGATGGCGCCGGTAATGGCCAGCCGGTAACCACAGCTGGCCGGGCTCAGTTTAGGCCAGAGGAAGCCCGGCGTATCGGTGAGCACCACGTTTTGTTCCAGCTTGATACGTTGCTGGCTTTTGGTGACGCCAGCTTCGTTGCCGGTCTTGGCGATGGTGCGCCCAGCCAGGATATTGATAAAGGTCGATTTGCCGACATTCGGAATGCCCATGATCATGGCGCGGGCACCTTTTAAAGCCAGGTTGCGTTCTGGCAATAATTGCTCGCATAAATCCAGCAAGCGCTTAATAGCCTGGGGTTCTTGTTGGCAGGTTGGCAGAGCACGAATACCACGCTCTTGTTCCAGATGCGTTACCCAGAGTTCGGTGCGGCTCGGATCGGCCAAATCGGCTTTATTCAGCACCTTGATGCAAGGTGTATCTTTTCGTAGCTGGCTGACCAAAGGATTTTCACTGGAGTAGGGGATGCGGGCATCCAGCATTTCAATAATGATATCGACCTGAGGCATCACCTCGGCGATTTCTTTACGGGCTTTGTGCATATGGCCCGGGAACCAGTTAATTGACATAGCAGGATGAGTTCGCTCAAAAACAGAATGAGTCAGTATACTGGATATAGTGAGCAGGCAAAACCAAGCATGCCGTTGACAGCAGCAAAAGCACTAAAAAATTTAAAAATAGGAAAGCAGCGGGTAGAGCAGGGCAAAGCTAGCCAACAATGGTAATGTCAGACCAGAGTTCATTAGGTAAGGCTTCAGCTTAATCACACCCCATTGCTCAAACAAAATAACGATAAGTCCAAGACAGGATAATGGTACCAGCACTTGCATGATGGCGTTGTTTAAAAGCTGTTGCATGCCGGGAAATAACCAGCTCAAAATGGACTGTCCTACTGTCGTCATCAACAACAGCAACAACAGGATCACGATTTGCCAGGCAGAAAATTGCGGTTGTGACTCTAGTGGCTCCATGCTTCATCCAGTGTTACTTTCAAAAGTCCGTTCATTCTAGAGGGCAAGAAAAAGTAATGTAAGGCCAAAAATGTGACGTTTTGTTATGCCATGCAGGTTATCCGAAAGTAAATCAGTTGTCAATCTGGGTCCGCTTGAATTTTGAGCTATTGCTCAGCTGAAGTTGGAGGCTGATAACGCCGTATTTGCAGAATCATACCCAGCTTAGGGTGGTCGATGTAATGCATTTCACCGCTGATCACCCGGCGACTGAATTGGATGCGATGCGGTAACAGTTGTTGCTCTGTGACCAGGGTGCTGAGCACGAAATCGGTATTCACAAATAGATAATGATCCAAATGCAGACGGATAAAGCCATCCAGCTGCCACCAGGGCTCGCTGCTTTGCTGCTCATTCAGCATGGTGAGATCGATCAGCATGCTTTGCTCGTCACTATCGGCCGTGTCGGTAACCAGCGCTTGGTAACGCTGCTCAATGCGTTTTAGTAGATTCGGTTGCAGTAAACTGATTTGACCCGGTCGAACGTCACTGCTTGCAGCTGATTGATTGCGTTCAAACGATTGGGTCCGTAAATCCCTGCCAGCATACCAGCGACTGGGGATGCTGCGTCGTTCGGTGACAGGAGCTTGCCGGTAGCCGGCATGCAACAGTAACTGCACATCTCCCTGACGGCGCAGGCGCTGAATAATATCGCCGAATTGCAATTCATCGGCGGCCAGTAAATAAGGGGCATTGCGGTGTTGGCGCTGGCCGGATGGAGTCAGTGCCAGTGCCCTGGGCATTGGCAGGGTATCAATCACTACCGGGCTGGCAAACAGTGGTTGTTGCCAAAGCTTTGGCTGAGGCTCAAACACACAGAGGGCGTTGTGGTGAGGCCATTGAAAGCGGGGCAGGTAATCGGCCAGGTCAGGTTCAGCCTGGTGCGCTATTGGCTGTGGCTTGCTGCTTTGGCACAGCTCTAGCTGGCCCAGCAGTGGCCGGATATCCGGCTGGTAAAAGGGCTTGAGCACATCAAAAAAGCGGGCCGGTTTGGCGGCTTTGGGACTGCTGTCGAAAGACTCAATCAGGCCGGCATCCGGTGTGCGCTGAAACAGAATAAATTCGACCTCAAACCAGCGATCGCCACCAACAACGCGTTCTGGTGCTATCTCTGTGGCAAGCAGCGGCTTCAGCAGACACAGGCTGGCGATGATGCTGACTAATCCGATCCGTTTCATGCAGGCTCCATGTGAAGAGTAGGGCAAGCCCTGGCAAAATTGGCCAGTAACTGCTGAATGTAGCTGAGTCTGGCCTGGCTATCGGTCAGTTCACTGCTAAAGCGCAGTTTTTGACCACCTTCCAGTTTAAATTCACGGCTTTTGGTTTGAATCAATTCAATGATGTAAGCCGGAGCTACCCTGGTTTGTTCCATAAACTCTACTATACCGCCTTTGGCGCTGGCTTCAATGCGTTTGATGCCAAGTGCCTGAGCTTGTAGTTTAAAGGTAGAGAGTGCCACCAGATTTTTACTGGCATCGGGCAATAATCCAAAACGATCGATTAACTCGACCTGAACTTCATCCAGCTCCCGTTCGTTTTTGGCGGAAGCCAGTTTTTTATAAAAGGATAAGCGCATGCTGACATCCGGGATGTAATCTTCCGGCAGCAGGGCCGGGATGCGCAGCTCGATTTCACTTTGCTGGCTGAGCAGTTGATCGAGCGATGGTTCTTTGCCACTTTTCAGTGCTTCGACCGCTTGCTCCAGCATATCCATGTACAGGTTAAAACCAACCGATTCAATCTGGCCGCTTTGTTCGCTACCCAACAGCTCGCCGGCACCACGGATTTCCAGATCGTGCGTGGCCAGGGTAAAGCCAGCACCTAAATCCTCCAGGCTGGCGATGGCATCCAAGCGTTTAACGGCATCGGGTGTTAAGCGCTTGACCGGTGGGGTCAGCAGGTAGGTATAGGCCTGGTGATGCGAGCGACCAACCCGGCCGCGGAGCTGATGCAACTGCGCCAGGCCAAATTTATCGGCCCGGTTGATGATCATGGTGTTGGCGGTTGGCACATCGATGCCGGTCTCAACGATGGTTGAGCACAGCAGCAGGTTAAAGCGCTGATGGTAAAAATCCGCCATGATGCGTTCTAAATCACGCTCGCGCATCTGGCCATGGGCGATGGCGATGCGCGCTTCCGGCAGTAAAGCCGCCAGCTCTTCGGCCATATTTTCGATGGTGGCAACATCGTTGTGCAAAAAGTACACCTGGCCACCACGCATGATTTCCCTAAGCACAGCTTCACGGATCAGGGTATCGTCAAACTCCCGCACAAAGGTTTTCACCGCCAGCCGTTTGGCCGGTGGCGTGGCGATAATGGACAAGTCCCGCATGCCGGACAGCGACATATTCAAAGTGCGCGGAATGGGCGTGGCGGTCAGGGTTAAGATGTCGATGTTGGCGCGCAGTGCTTTGATTTTATCTTTTTGTTTCACACCAAAACGGTGCTCTTCATCGACAATCAGCAGGCCCAGATTGGCAAAACGGATGTCATCCTGCAGCAACTTGTGGGTGCCGATTAATATATCGACTTTGCCATTGGCGGCATCGGCCAGGATTTGCGCCTGTTGCTTCGGGCTGATAAAACGGGAGATCACCTCCACCCGCACCGGCCAGTTGGCGAAGCGATCGCGGAAGTTCTCGTAATGCTGTTGAGCCAGCAAAGTGGTGGGCACCAAAATGGCCACCTGATGGCGGTCATGTACCGCCACAAAGGCTGCTCGCATTGCCACTTCGGTTTTGCCAAAACCAACGTCACCGCAGACCAGCCGGTCCATGGCCTTGGGTTGTTGCATGTCGTTGAGAACAGCAGCGATGGCATCGACCTGATCGGCGGTTTCTTCAAACGGAAAGCTATCGGCAAAGGCTGCGTACTCGGCCTGATCCAACTGAAAGGCGTAGCCGGTTTGCAGCGCCCGCTGGGCATAGATATCCAGCAATTCTGCCGCCACATCCCGCACTTTTTCAGCGGCTTTTTTACGCGCCCGCTCCCAGCTGTCGGTGCCCAGCTTGTGCCAGGGAGCATGCTCGGGCTCGGAGCCACTGTAACGGCTAAGCAGGTGCAAGGAGGCGACCGGTACATAGAGTTTGCTGCCCCCGGCGTATTCGATGGTGACAAATTCAGCGCTGATGCCGCCAGCATCCAGCACTTGCAGGCCCTGATAGCGGCCAATGCCATGCTGCAAGTGCACCACCGGCTGGCCTGGGCTAAGCTCGGCCAGGTTACGGATAATGGTATCGGCCGACACCTGCTGGCTACGTTTTTGCCGGCGGCGCTGGCTGATTTTCTGACCAAAGAGTTCGTTTTCACTAATCAGCGCCAGTGGTGTAGCAAGCTCCAGCAATACGCCTTGTTCCAGCTGGCCCACCAGAATGCCGAGATCCTGTTTACTGCCAATAAAGGCATCCAGGCTATCAAACTGCGGCAGACTGATTTGGATGGTTTTAAGCAGTTGCAACAGGCTTTCACGCCGGCCTTCACTTTCCACACAAAACAGGGCCTGACCTTGCTGTTGTTTGATTTTTAATAAAAAGTCTTTCAGCAATTGCAGCGGCTGTTTTTGTTGGTGCGCTATGCTCAGATCTGGCAGCAACTGGCAAGGAGCATTGTCGGTACCGGCTTTGGCTGGCAGATAGGCAGGTGTTAACTTAATGCGGCCGAAGCGTTTTAACTGGCTAAACAGCTGATCGACCGGCTGATAGAGTTGCTCCGGTGGCAGCAGTGGCCGCAGTGGATCGACACCTCTGTCGTGGAAGCGTTTACCCAGCTCGCGCCAGAATTTATCAGCGCTGTGCTGCAAGTCACCAAGCAGCAGGCACACCGTGTCTGCTGGCAGGTAATCGAACAAAGTTGCGGTGGCTTCACTAAACAGCGGAAAATAATACTCAATACCGGCCGGGAACAGCCCTTTACTGACTTGCTGGTACAGCGACTCAGGCTCGGTGCGGGCAGTAAACTGCTGACGATACTGGCTGCGAAAACGCTCGATGGCGGCCTGATCGGTCGGGAATTCATGGGCTGGTAGCAGCTCTATCTGGCTGACTTTATCCAGCGTGCGCTGGCTGTCCGGATCGAACAAGCGGATACCATCGATTTCATCGTCAAAGAAGTCGATGCGATAGGGCAAGGCACTGCCCATCGGATAGAGATCCAGCAAAGAGCCGCGGGCAGAAAACTCACCATGCTCCATCACTTGCTCTACTGCCCGGTAGCCAACGGCGGTCAGTTGCTGCTTTAATTGCACCAAATCCAGTTGCTGGCCGGTTTGCACCAGCAGGCTGTGCTGGTTCAAATAGGCTGGGCTGCAAACCCGCAACAACAAGGTACTGATCGGCACGATCACCATCGCCTGCTGCTGACGTGGCAACTGGTACAGGGTGCGTAGCCGCTGCGAAATAATGTCCTGATGCGGCGAGAACACATCGTACGGCAGGGTTTCCCAGTCCGGTAAGCTCAGCAGGGTCAGTTCTGGGCCAGCAAAGACTTTGAGCTCTTGCTCCAGCCGCAGTGCGGTCGGGGTATCTGGCACTACCAGCAGGTATACGGCCGGCTGTTGCTGTGCTTGTTCGCTGATCAGCAACGGCAGACCAGCACCAAGCAGCTGGCCCCAGTGGATTAGATCGCCGGCTTTTTTTACGGCAGGCAAACGCTTCAGAATCGAGGTGATCATGCAGGTGACATTCGTCTCTTAGGGTTGAGTGGTTTTCAGCACACCGGCAGGGAGCTGCATGCTAACGCAATGCAGGCTACCGTATTGATGGATCAGCGGCAGGCAATGCACACCTATCACCTGATGATCCGGATACGCACGCTGAATTTGTGCCAGCGCCACGGTATCCTGACTGTCGTGGTAGGTCGGTACCAGCACGGCATCATTCAAGATCAGATAGTTGGCGTAGCTGGCCGGCAGACGCTCACCGTCGGCGCTGAACTTGGCGGCCGGCCAGGGCAATGGGATCAGATGGTACGGTTTGCCATCCAGAGTTTTTAAATCGGTCAACTCAAATGCCATCGCTTGCAGCTCGCGAAAATGTTCATCTTTCGGATCATCGCAGCTGACATACACCAGGGTGTCGTTAGGCGCAAAGCGTACCAGGGTATCAATGTGGGCGTCGGTATCATCGCCAGCCAGATAGCCATGTTCCAGCCACAGCACCCGTTGCATGCCCAGGTGCTGGCACAGTTGCTGTTCAATCTCGGCCTGGCTAAGCTGTGGATTACGGTTGGGGTTGAGCAGGCATTTTTTGGTCACCAGCAGACTGCCTTTGCCATCGGACTCAATGCCACCGCCCTCCAGCACCAGCTCAATTTTGCGTTTGGGGATATCGGCAATGCAATCGGCCTGAAACAGCTGTTGATTGATGTCGTTATCAAGATTGGCGTCGAATTTGTCGCCCCAGGCGGTAAAGGTGAAATCCAGCAGACAGGGGGTGCCGTTTTTATCCAGCACGGTAATAGGGCCGTGATCTCGGGCCCAGGTGTCGTTGCAGGGAGCCTGCACCAGATGAATGCGCCCGGCAGGCAGTTGCAACTCCGCGATGATGGCTGCTACCTGTTGTTGCACTTTGGCATCGTGGCAGATGATCACAAGCTGCTGGCGGCTGGCAATTGCTTTTAGCAGCTCACGATACACCTGTTCAACCTGAGCCAGCATCGGCGCCCAGTCGGTGGCGGCGTGCGGCCAGGTCAGCATAATGGCATCTTGTTTGGCCCATTCAGCCGGTAGTGTATAATCGGACACCTTGATTCTTTCCTTTGTTTTCGACTAGTAACTTGCGTCGCGTTGTTCTTTTTTTAGTTTCAGTTGGCGGGTTTGCTCGTGCAGGCTGGCCCGCACAATCAATTCCTGATCCAGCTCGCGAATATGGCGGTACACCACATCCACTTGGTAGTCGCCGCTATCTGTCATTGGCCTGGACTCCAGCACCTGTCCCAAACAAAACACCGCGCCTTCACCGTGCGCCAGGAATATTTTCAGCTGCAGCCATTCACCTTCTGGCAAAGCGTGTTTGCTGCGAAGACAAAGACCGGAGCCACCATAACTGACCGTATGGTAGCGATGTTCGGCTTGATCCTGTTGCTGCAAAATATAATGCATCATCATATCGACTTTTTTCGCCAACTGCTGCAGGTAGCGGCTGAGTTCGTCGGCGGCATCGCCTAAGCGGGATAGATTACGGATCGAACTGCTGTTTAGTTGCACCATTTCACTGGCCAGACGAAAGGGCTCTGGCATCAGAGCCAGATAATCGTCTTCGGTCAGGGCATCGCCATCGCCGCTATAGGGCTGGGCATTGATGGCAATGCTGTGCTCTATCTGAAAATAATCGGCAAAGTCTTCTTTAAGCCTGGCTAATTGTGCTGGTTCCATGCGGTCGCCTGTTTTGCGGATGCTGAACAAGGATTTGTCTGCTACTATGTCGGTCACTTTACCACTTTACGACTAAATTGTCCTGAAGATCCGATACCGTCTATGCAGCTACCAGTCAGCTTGTGGATCGGCCTGCGTTACAGCCAGAGCCGCAAAGGAAATGCGATTATATCGTTCATGACGTTGTTTTCCATCGCCGGGATTTTTCTCGGTGTGATGGCGTTGACGCTTGTCAGCTCGGTAATGAACGGTTTTGAAGCCGAATTAAAAAAACGCATCTTAGGTGTATTACCGCACTTGATTGTGCAGCCGGTGGCGCAGACGCCAGCCAACTGGCAAAGCGAGCTGTCGGAGCGTTACCCCGGTATTGTTCAGATCAGTCCTTTTATACAGGCTGAAGCCCTGGTGCAATCGCCAAGACAATTGATGCCGGTACAGCTGCAGGGGGTGGATACCGAGCAACTGCCTGATTTTATGGCGCAAAGCCTGGTGCGGGGCCAGTGGCAGCAATTGGCGCAGCAGCGTTTTCCGATTGTGCTTGGCCGTGAGTTAGCCGATGAGCTGGAAGTAGGGCTGGGTGACTCGCTGCGATTATCGCTGGCGCAGGGCGGTAGCTACACGCCGCTTGGCTGGATGCCCCGGCAACGCCTGTTCCAGGTAGTGGGTGTGCTGGAAACCGGCTCTGAACTGGATCAGGTGCTGGCGGTGGTGAAACTGGAAGAATTGCAGCGGCTGGTGCAGCAGCCGGGCGCTGGCAGCGCTGAGTCGGTCCAATGGCGTATTCAGTTGCAGGATCCCTTTGTAGCACCAGCGATGGGGAACCGATTGGTCCGCGATGGGTATTTCCCA
The DNA here is from genome assembly GCF_900107845.1 of Alkalimonas amylolytica. Classification (GTDB taxonomy): domain Bacteria; phylum Pseudomonadota; class Gammaproteobacteria; order Enterobacterales; family Alteromonadaceae; genus Alkalimonas; species Alkalimonas amylolytica. Next base: position 452,203 of record NZ_FNRM01000002.1, on the reverse strand, counting down.
CAGGTTCAGGATTGGCGACAAAGTCATGGCAAGCTGTTTGCTGCGGTGGCGATGGAAAAAGCCATGATGTGGTTACTGCTGCTGCTGATTGTCGCCGTGGCGGCCTTTAACATTGTCTCGGCTTTGGTGATGATGGTGACGGAAAAACAAGCTGAAGTGGCCATTTTAAAAACCCAGGGCATGCAGAATCATCAGCTTTTTACCATCTTTGCCGTGCAAGGCATGAGCAATGGTGTGATTGGTGCTGTACTGGGGGCCATTGCCGGTATTTTGCTCAGTGGCTCGGTCAATACTTTGCTGGCGTTCTTTGGTTTGCACATTGCCGGTGGGGTTGAGTTGCCGGTCGTGATGAAAGGCTCACAAATTCTTATGATTGTCTGCAGTGCCTTGCTGCTGACCTTTCTGGCCGTCCTGTATCCGGCCTGGCGGGCAGTGCAGATCCAACCCGCGGAAGTGTTGCGTGATGAATAAGCTGTTAGAAGGCCAGCAACTGGTCAAAGCATTTCGTGATGGTGCCTATCAAACGCCTGTGCTCAATGGCGTTGATATTGAACTGGAAGCAGGCGCAATGGTTGCCATTGTCGGCAGTTCTGGCTCGGGCAAAAGTACCTTGTTGCATTTGCTGGGGACATTGGAGCAGCCCGATAGTGGCCGTTTGCTGCTACTGGGCCAGGATGTGGCCAAAGCATCCGAGCGGGACAAGGCAAAGTTGCGTAATCAGCACCTGGGTTTTATTTACCAGTTCCACCATTTGCTGATGGATTTCACTGCACTGGAAAATGTGGCCATGCCGCTGCGTATTCGCGGTGAATCGGCAGCGCAGTCTGAGCAGGCTGCGCAAGCCATGTTGGCGCGGGTTGGTTTGGCGCACCGTGTCAGTCACCGGCCGTCTGAGCTTAGTGGCGGCGAGCGGCAGCGGGTGGCTATTGCCAGGGCGCTGGTAGCCAAGCCAGCCTTGGTGCTGGCCGATGAGCCGACCGGCAATCTGGATCACCACACCGCCGAGTCAATTTATGCGTTATTGCGTGAGCTGAATCAGCAACTTGGCACCAGCTTTGTGATCGTGACGCATGATCAGCAATTGGCCGCTAAATGCGATCGTTTTTATCAAATGCAGGATGGGTTGCTGGAGCAGTCCGATGCGCACTAAGCTGTTTCAATCGTTGTCCTGGCAACTGGCGCGCCGCTACCGGCGTACCCGTTCTGGCAATGCTTTTATTCGCTTTATCTCGGCATCTTCGACCCTCGGTATTGGCCTTGGCGTAGCGGTGCTGATTTTGGCGCTGTCAGTGATGAATGGTTTTGAGCAAGCACTGAAAGACCGGCTGTTGGCGGTGATCCCGCACGTTGAGCTGCATGCGATGGAAGGCCAGCTCAGCGACTGGCCTGATACCTTAACAACTTTATCCTGGCACCCGGCAGTGAGCGCAGCGGCACCCTACATCAAAAGCAACGGCATTTTACGTCAGGGCCAGCAGGTCAAAGGCGCGGCGGTACGTGGCATTTTGCTGCCGGATGAGCTTGGTATTACCAATTTTGACCGTTATCTGCTGGCTGGCACCTTGGTTAGTCTGGCGGATGATCAGATTGTGTTGGGGCTTGGTTTAGCCGATGCCATTGGCGTTAAAGTTGGCGATCAGCTGCAGTTGATGCTACCGCAGTTTAATCCCGATGGCCGACTGGCCCGCAGCCAGACGGTGGTGCTGACGGTCTCGGCCATTATTCAGGTGGGTGGTCAGTTGGATTACCAGCAAGCCTGGGTGGCCATGCCTGCCTTGGCGGGCTGGTTGGCGATGCCCGAGGGGACGGTGCATGGTTTTGCTTTTCAGCTCAATGATGTGTTTGCAGCACCGCAAATCGCGCGTGAGCTTGGCATGCTGTCGATGGAGAATGTTTACCTGCAGGACTGGATGCGTACTCAGGGGCATTTGTATCAGGATATTCAAATGGTACGCAGCATCATTTATTTGGTGCTGGCGCTGGTGATCGCGGTGGCTTGCTTTAATATCGTCGCGACCTTGGTGATGGCGGTACGCGAGAAAGAATCGGATATCGCGATTTTACTGACCATGGGGCTGGCGCCAGGCGCGGTGATCCGCACCTTTATGTGGCTGGGTTGGCTCAATGGTGTGGTGGGGACCAGTATCGGCGCCCTGATTGGCTGGTTGCTCAGTCGTTACATTGAGCCGCTGTTTTATCTGCTGTCCAAAGTCAGTGGTAAAAGCTTCCTGGACCCCAGCATTTACTTTATCGATTTTGTGCCATCGCTGTTTTTATGGCGCGACCTGGTCTGGACGGTGTTGATCGCCCTGAGTTTAAGCCTGCTGGCTACCTTGTACCCAGCCTGGCGTGCCAGCCGGGTGCAACCGGCCCGGGTGTTGGGCCAGAAGTAAGTTTTGGTTGGTTTTTGTCCTGAGACAGCATCCGTAGGCTGCGTCGGTGCCTGCCTTTCAGAACGGAGACTACTTCATACCATTGCCATTGCGGCGGTCGCGTTGCGCCCGCCTGATCGACAGTACCCAAAGCCAGTCAATTAAAAAGTAACCGACGATACTGGCGGTCGTGCCCATCAGCAGGCAGCCCAGCAAGAAGGGCTTGCCGATGGTCGCCATACTGCCGACCAACCATTCAATGCTGGCTTCGAACGCAAAGGGCTCCAGCGGTGCCGCCAGCACGGCGCTGCCCACCAGGTAGCAAAGATAAAACATCACCGGCATGGTCAATGGGTTGGACAACCAGACGCAGCCAACGGCCAGTGGTAAATTCACCCGCATGGGTATGGCGACTGCTGCCGAGGCGACCATTTGAAATGGCATCGGCATCCAGGCCCAAAATAAGCCAATAGCAATAGCCCCGCGCGCCGAGCGGCGGTTTAAATGCCACAGATTGGCATCGTGCAGCAGGGTGCCGAAAATTTGCAGCGCCTTACTTTGACGAATTACCTCTGGATTTGGCAGGTATTTTCGAATAGTCTTCTTTGGCATTACAACTCATTTACTCAAAGTAAACATGGTAGCACTTGGGCTGGGAGTACTGTTTGGTTGCATATTGTCGCTATTTTTACCGGCAGTGCCACCTTTTTTTGTGCTTTGGTTGTTGCTAGCCAGTGTAGCATTTTTCAGCTGGCGCCGCTGCTGGTTTTGTGTTGGTTTGGCGCTGTATTTTCTCAGTTGGCATTGGGGACTGATTAGTCATCAACGAGCCGTGACGGCTTTGCTGCAGACGCCAGTGACTTCACTGGAAGGTCGAATTACCTCTATCCCACGACACTACGAACGCTCCAGTCAGTTTGAACTTACCGTATTGCAAGGTCCAGCTACTGGCTACAAAGTTCAGGTGCATTGGTTTCAACCCAAAGAGCCGCTGTACGCCGGTCAGATTTGGCAGCTGCCGGTACAGTTACATGCACTACGGGATCAGGCCAGTCGTGACGGTTTTTCGGCCGAGCGCCAGGCGCTGGTGCAACAACAGTTAGCCAGGGCCAGTGTCCGCAGCGATCAGCCGGCGGTATTGCTTGGCAATCAGCCACTGTTACGCCAACGTGCTTTTACGGCTATGCAACAGGCAACCGATAGCCTGCCCAGTCAATCCCTGTTATTGGCTCTGACTTTGGGGGAGCGGCAATTTTCGATCAGTGAATGGCAGGGGCTGCGCCATGCTGCGCTGGGGCATTTACTGGCGATCTCTGGTTTGCATATTGGTTTAGTATTTGGCTGGTGTTGTTATCTGTTGCTGCCACTACGCTTGCTTGGCTTGCCACCACACTGGCAACACCGGGCAAAGCTAGTATTGGCGCTGGCTGCTGCAACTACTTATGCGTGGCTCGCAGGCTTTGCCATTCCCACCGTGCGGGCACTGCTTGGCTTGTGCTTGCTGGTGCTGTACAGCTGGCACTGGCAGCGCTTAAGTTATCATCGATTTTGGTTGCTGTTGGTTGCACTGTTATTGCTGATTCAACCACTATGGAGCTTAACCCCTGGGTTTTGGTTATCGGTGGGTGCCGTCGGGCTGATTTTTATCTTCTTATGGCGCTTTCCAGCTCAGGGGGCAGGTTGGTTAGCTAAGCTCAAGCGACTGGTTGGTTTTCACTTGTTTCTTACGCTGTGCATGATGCCCTTTACGGTGTTGTTTTTTGGTGGCATCTCTTTGCTGGCACTGTTGTCGAATCTGCTGTTTGTGCCCTGGTGCTCCTTAGCCGCGATTCCGGTATTACTGGCCACCGCCTGTCTGCAGGCAGTGCAGCCAGCATGGGCCGCCTGGCTTTGGCCCTGGGTGGATGCGTTGTTTGCACCGCTGCTTTGGTGGTTGAATGTAGCTGCCTCAAACCACGAATTGTGGTGGCGACTACCAGAGCTGCCTTGGGCCCTGTTGCTGGTGATGTCGGTTAGTTTGCTTTTGCTGGTGTTACTGCGTCAGCGCTTGATGCTGCTATTTGCCACGTTAAGCTGTCTCCCGGCCTGGTACCTGCTCCAGCAACAACCAGACTGGCGTTTGCATTTGCTGGATGTCGGGCAAGGGCAGGCGGTATTGCTGCAGTATCGCCAGCATGGCATCTTGTATGATGCTGGTCCAGCCTGGGGGCATGGCAGTGCCACCGAACAGTTGGTATTGCCTTATTTGCATCAGGTTGGGGTGAGAGCGCTGCATTATTTGGTACTAAGCCATGAACATGCCGAGGTGCTGGGACATTGGCCTGTTCTGCGGCAGTACTATCCAACCGTGCAGGTGGTAACCGATGTACCGACAGCGCATGCGGCGCTGCCTTGCTCAAACATGCCCCAGCAGTTTTTTAATGCCGAGTTGGTGGTGTTGCAGGACTGGAGCTCGGTTGGCAACGAGCAGCAGCCGTCGTGCGCATTGTGGTTGGATGTTGCAGGCTGGCGTATTTTATTGCCAGGGGCCATGCAACCGGCAGATGAAGCGCGCTTGTTGCAGGATTACCCGGGGTTGCAGGCTGATATTGTGCTGTTGGGGCGTTATGGCCGCAATCAGAGCGCCAGCCTGGACTATTTGCAGCAGCTACAACCCAAGCTGGTGTTAAGCAGCCATGCGCACTCGGAGCGGGTGGCCCGGCCTGCCCCCAGAGTAACTGCTCGGTTGGAAGCCCTGCAAATCCCGCTGCTTAGTACCTCCCGCCAGGGCACGATTCAGATAGCCATGGGCCCTGATTCTGTGCAAATATATAGCAAACGCGCCCACCGGGTCCCATTTTGGCTGGATTCTATGCAGTCAGAGGCTGTGCCGGCACCTGTTAGGCGCTAGAATAAGCACAACAATAAGACAGGAACACAAATTTGCATATCAGTGATGTTTCAAACAAAACGTCCAGGCGTCTGCTTGGCTATTTAAAGCCTTATCGTCTTGGCTTTGTGGTCGCTATTTTAAGCATGATTGGGTATGCATCTGTCGATGTGACCTTTATCTCGCAAGTGAAAAACTTTATTGATGAGGGCATCGATAGCAAAAACCCAGATTTTTTAAAATATGCCCCTGTATTTGTCGTCGTGATGTTTATCTTCAGGGGGATTTTCCATTTTCTGGCAAGTTACTGTTTAAGCTGGGTAGGCACACATATTGTTAAAGATATGCGGCAACAACTGTTCGAACATATGATGCGTTTGCCGGTGTCATTCCATGATAAACACTCGACGGGTGACCTGATCTCGAAAATTACTTACGAAACGGAGCAGCTTAAACAAACAACCAATAAAGCCTTGATTGTGTTGATCCGCGATGGAGCAACGGTCGTTGGTCTGATTGCACTCATGTTTTGGAACAGCTGGCAATTGTCACTGATTTTTTTAGTGATTGCACCGGTGATCGCCATCACAGTTAAATCGGTTTCAAAGCGTTTCAGGCAAATAAGCCAAAACATCAATACGGCTATGGGGCAGGTGACAACGTGTTCTGAACAAATGCTCAATGGCCACAAAGTGATTTTGTCTTTTGGCGGGCAGGCGATTGAGCAAAAACGATTCGACAAGGTCAACAATACAACCCGGCAGCAAGATGTCAAAATGGAGGCCGCCAGAGCGATCAGTACCGGGGTTGTGCAGTTAATCGCTTCGTTTGCGCTGGCATTTGTTATCTTCCTGGCCAGTCAGCCTGCTATGCTGGAGAGTCTGACCGCGGGTAAGTTTGCCACGATCATTACGTCGATGGCCCTGTTATTGCGCCCATTAAAACAACTGACTACTGTGAACGGTGATTTTCAGCGCGGCCTTACAGCGGCTGCCAGCATCTTTAGAATATTGGACCAGCTGCCAGAGCAAGATACCGGTAACAAAGAGCTGGGGCGGATCTCCGGCCATATTCGTTTTGATCATGTCGATTTCAGCTACCCTGGGCATGAAGAAAAGCAGGTACTCAAAGACATCAGTTTTGAAGTGCAACCCGGTGAAACCCTGGCGCTGGTAGGGCGCTCCGGCAGCGGTAAAACCACCATATCCAGTTTGTTGCCGCGCTTTTATGAAATTGAAAAGGGCCGCATCCTGCTGGATGATATTTCAATAAAAAGTTGCACTTTAAGCTCGTTACGAGCCCAGATGGCCATTGTATCGCAACACGTCACCCTGTTTAACGACAGCATCGCCAACAATATTATGTATGGCCTGGCTGAGCCGGTTCCTGAGGAGCGGTTGCTGGAGGTTGCTGAGAAAGCCCATGTGCTGGAGTTTGCCAGTCAGATGAAAGAGGGTCTCAATACGCTGATCGGGGAGAATGGCGTATCACTGAGTGGTGGTCAGCGTCAGCGCATTGCCATAGCCCGGGCCTTGCTGCGCCAGGCGCCGATGTTGATCCTGGATGAAGCTACCTCGGCGCTGGATACCGAGTCGGAACGTAAAATTCAGGCGGCATTGGATGAACTGCTTAAAGGCCGAACCAATATCGTTATAGCGCACCGTCTGTCTACCATCGAAAATGCCGATCAGATCCTGGTGATGGAGCAAGGGCAAATCATCGAGCGAGGCAACCATCAGAGCTTGCTGGCGAAAGATGGTGCCTATGCCCAGTTGTACAAGTTGCAGTTTGGCTCCAAACCGGCATGAATGCACTGGAGCGCGGCTGGTACCAAAAAGCCTGGTGGTGTTGGCTGCTTTGGCCGCTTAGCTGGCTGTTTGCAGGCATTACAGCCATGCGCCGTTTGGCATACAAGCGGGGTTGGCTCGCAAGTGAGCGGCTGCCGGTCCCGGTGATTGTGGTCGGCAATATCAGTGTGGGGGGAACCGGTAAAACCCCTTTTACGCTTTGGCTTTGCCATTGGTTGCAACAGCAAGGCTATAAGCCCGGTATTATCAGCCGTGGCTATGGTGCTGATATTCGCCAACCTACCCTGGTGCAGCCTGCAGCTGATGCCAAAGACGTGGGCGATGAGCCTTTACTGTTGGCCCTGCGCTCAGGTTGCCCGGTGGTGGTGTGTCCGGATCGGGTGGCTGCTGGCCGTTATTTATTAGCACATCATGACTGCGATTTGATCATCAGCGATGATGGCTTGCAGCATTACACGTTGCAGCGCACTCTGGAAATTGTGCTGATTGATGGTCAGCGTGGTCTTGGAAATGCTTTATTGCTGCCGGCCGGACCTTTGCGCGAGCCAGTCAGTCGCTTGCAGCAGGTTGATCTGGTGATTGCCAACAGCGGGCCGCATGCGCTGGCTTCAGGCCAAATGCACTTGCAGGTGACCGCCGCCACTGCTTTGCTGGATCAGCAGCCACTTCCAGCCAGCCCGGTGCATTTATTGGCGGCTATTGGCAATCCGGCCCGCTTTGAGTTGACAGCTCAGGCAGCCGGCTATCAAGTGATGGAGCGTTTTTTTTACCCCGACCACCACGCATTTACCGAGCAGGAGCTGGCTGGCTTACCATTGCCACTTCTCATGACGGAAAAAGATGCGGTAAAATGCCGTTCCTTTGCCAGAGCTGGCTGGTATCAGTTGCAGGTAGAAGCGTTACCCGATCCTGACATTGAACGACAATTAACCGCCTTGCTGGCGGCCATCCGGAGCTAACATGAGCTTACCCGTTGCATTAACCGAAATTCTGGCTTGCCCGTTGTGCAAGGGCAAACTGAAGTACTCTGCTAAACAGAGTGAATTGATTTGCACCTTCGATAAGCTGGCATTTAAGGTGCACGATGGTGTCCCGGTCATGCTGGAATCGGAAGCCCGCTCTTTGACCGCGGAGGAAACACAGTCATGGACTTCATCGTAGTTATTCCTGCCCGCTATGCCAGCAGTCGTTTGCCGGGAAAACCTTTAGCAGACATTGGCGGTATGCCGATGGTGGAACGGGTCTATCGCCAGGCTTTAGCCAGTGGAGCAAGCCGGGTGGTGGTCGCGACTGATGATCAGCGTGTGGCTGATGCAGTAAGCGCCTTTGCCGGGGAAGTCTGTTTAACACGAGCCGAGCACAACTCCGGCACAGAGCGTCTGGCCGAGGTGGTGGAGCTGCTTGGCCTGACGGATGAAGCCGTGGTGGTGAATGTACAGGGTGATGAACCCTTTATTCCGCCTGCCATTATTAATCAGGTTGCAACCAACCTGGCCAATCAACAGTTGGCTGAGATGGCAACATTGGCTGTGCCTCTTGATGATGCAGCGGACATCAGCAATCCGAATACGGTGAAGGTGGTCAGCGATCAGCAAGGATATGCCTTGTATTTTAGCCGCTCCGCGATCCCTTATGATCGGGATGGTCAGTTCAGCAGCCAGCTGGCACTGCATTATCGCCGCCATATTGGTATCTATGCCTATCGGGCTGGTTTTATCCGGCGCTACGTTGCCTGGCCTATGTCGGTGCTGGAGCAAATCGAGTCGCTGGAGCAGTTGCGGGTGCTGTGGCAAGGCGAAAAGATCCATGTGGCCACTGCACTGCAAAAACCACCGCATGGGGTAGATACCGAGGCAGATCTGGCGGCAGCCAGAGCCTATTGCAAGCAACTCGATGACTGAACATTTTCAGATCATTGCCAATCATGTCGATTGGTTGGCTCTGCATAAACCTGCGGGCGTTAGTTTTCACTCGGAATCTGAGGCGGGGTTTGTGGTTCAGGCTGAACAGCAACTTGGCCTGAAACTCTACCCGGTCCACCGACTGGATAAACTTACCTCGGGTGTATTGTTACTGGCTAAATCCTCGCAGGCAGCCGCTTTGTTTGCAGAAAAATTCCGCCAGCAGCAGATGGAAAAATATTACCTGGCACTAAGCGATCGCAAGCCTAAACGAAAACAGGGTTGGGTGAAAGGCGATATGACCAAAGCCCGGCGCGGCGCCTGGAAATTGCTGGCCAGTCAGCAGCAGCCTGCGGTGACATACTTTATCAGTCAAGGTTTGGCCGCACAGCAAGCGGACGTGCCTGTGGTACGGGCTTATTTACTGAAACCCTGGACGGGGAAAACCCATCAAATCCGGGTGGCGTTGAAAAGCCTTGGCAGCCCCATCCTTGGCGATACCCTCTATGGTGGCAGCCAGGCAGAGCGAGGTTATCTGCATGCTTATGCCCTTTGTTTTGACTGGCATGGTCAGCGCATTGAGTTACACTGTGCCCCACAGGATGGGCCAGAATTTTTGCGTTTAGAGGACGAATTGGCGGCACTTTGGCCCAGACCCTGGCAACTGAATTGGCCATCCTGGCTGCAACCAAAAGAGAATAACCATCGTGGTGCCTAAAGACGTGATGCATAGTGAACAGCCGGCAGGCAATACTTTATCTGAAATCCGGGATGAGCAACGTTTTGCTGGCATTGCCCGATTGTACGGCAGGCAAGCACTTGCCTACTTTCAGCAAGCTCATGTTGCTGTGGTTGGCGTAGGTGGGGTGGGTAGCTGGGCGGCAGAAGCGCTGGTGCGCTCCGGTATTGGTCGAATTACGCTGATTGATTTGGACGATATCTGTGTCAGCAACACCAACCGTCAGCTTCACACCAGCAGCGAGACTATAGGCCGCGATAAAGTCGAGGTGATGGCGGAGCGTCTGCGGGCTATCTGGCCGGGTTGTCAGGTGCATGAGGTTTCGGACTTTGTCAGTAAGGACAACCTGTCTGAGTTGATTACAGCCAATCTGGATTATGTGGTCGATGCCATCGACTCGGTCGCTGCGAAAGTCGCTTTAGTGGCGTATTGCAAGCGACAGAAAATCCCTGTGATTTGTACCGGCGGTGCGGGTGGCCAGATGGATCCGACTCAGATCGCGATTGCCGATTTAACCCAGACTACTAACGATCCTTTATTGGCCAAGGTGCGCAATACCCTGCGTCGGGATTACCATTACAGCCGCAATCCGAAACGGCGGTTTGGTATTGATTGTGTGTTTTCGACCGAGCAACTGAAATACCCCCAGCCGGATGGCTCGGTTTGTCAGCAAAAACAAACGTCGGACGGACCGATGCGGCTTGATTGCAGTGGTGGTTTTGGTGCAGTCACTGTGGTGACGGCCAGTTTTGGCATGGCAGCTGTGGCGCGGCTGTTGCAAAAGCTAGCTCAAAAAGCGCTGGTCAAGCCTTAACTGGACTGTATTTTCTTTAACCTTTGAATGACGGCTGTCAAACCGCGGGCCCGTGATTGGCTTAGATGTTGTGTCAAATGCAAGCGCTGCAGACATTGCTCCAGCTTGGTGCTCTTAAGTTCCTCCGTTGACATGCCATTGATTTGACATAATAAAACAGCGAGCAAAGCTTTCACAATGCGAGCATCGGATTCAAATAAAAAGTAGTGTTTATCGGTGGCACCATCGTGGTAATGCATCAGCCAGGCCCGGCTCTCACAGCCATCAATCAACGCACTGGTTGGCCGGTGCTCTTCCGGAATGACAGGTAATTGTTTAGCCAGTTGCATCAGACGACGATAACGTTCCTGCCAATGCCCTTGTTGTGCCAGTTCGGGCAGTGATTGCTCCACCTGCCGAAGGGCTTCAGCGGTGAGGTCAATAGTACTGGCAAGACGGAAAAGCATGACAACTCCGAGTAATTCACTGTGCAGTGCGATAGTCTATGCTAATACGTACTAAAAGTAAAAAAGCGACCCGGAGGTCGCTTAATTTTTTTGCTAAACAGAATGTTAGCGTTCGTTAATGACTTTCAGCTCGCGAGTTGTATGGCCAGTATAAAGCTGGCGCGGGCGGCCAATCTTGTGACCTTTTTCGCTCAGCATTTCATCCCAGTGAGAGATCCAGCCAACCGTGCGTGACATAGCGAAGATCACCGTGAACATGCTGGTTGGAATGCCAATGGCTTTTAAGATAATGCCGCTGTAGAAATCGACATTCGGATACAACTTTTTCTCGATGAAGTAGGGATCTTCCAGCGCAATGCGCTCCAGCTCCATGGCCACATCCAGCAAAGGATCTTTGATATTCAGCTCTTTTAGCACTTCGTGGCAGGTTTCCCGCATCACTTTGGCGCGTGGGTCAAAGTTTTTGTATACGCGGTGACCAAAACCCATCAAACGGAAAGCGTCGTTTTTGTCTTTGGCGCGGGCCACGAACTCAGGAATACGTTCTACTGAGCCAATCTCCTGCAGCATCTTCAGGCAGGCTTCGTTAGCACCACCATGCGCTGGGCCCCACAACGAGGCGACACCGGCAGCGATACAAGCGTACGGGTTAGCACCTGATGAGCCGGCCAGACGCACCGTGGAGGTCGATGCATTTTGCTCATGGTCGGCATGCAGCATAAAGATGCGATCCATAGCCTGAGCCAGCACTGGGCTTACTTTGTAATCTTCGGCTGGTACCGAGAACATCATGTGCAGGAAGTTTTCGGCGTAGCTTAGCTCGTTGCGTGGATAAACGAATGGCTGTCCTACCGTGTATTTGTAAGCCATCGCGGAGATGGTTGGTAACTTGGCAATCAGGCGATGGGCACTGCGTTTACGCTGCTCTGGATCATTGATATCCAGATCCGAGTGATAGAATGATGACAAAGCACCGACTACACCACAAAGCATGGCCATAGGGTGGGCATCAACCCGGAAGCCCTGAAAGAAAGAGGCAATTTTTTCGTGCACCATGGTATGGCGGGTGATGGTATTTTCAAATTGGTCAAACTGCTGTTGATTCGGGAGCTCACCTTCCAGCAGCAAGTAACACAGTTCCAGATAGTTGGATTTTTCCGCCAGTTGCTCAATAGGGTAACCCCGGTGCAGAAGCACGCCTTTGTCACCGTCAATATAGGTAATTTTTGACTCACATGAACCGGTCGACATAAAACCGGGATCAAAGGTGAAATACCCATGCTGACCCAAGGCGCGAACGTCAATTACGTCGGTGCCGGCCGTACCTGAATAGATAGGCAACTCGAACGATTTCTCATCGATCTGCACGACGGCTTTTTTATCTGCCATTGGATTTCTCCTATTAATAGATTAAGTATCAGAAGAGGGATGCTGCGGCTATTCTAACTGCAAATCCACCCCAAAAGTCAATTTTAATGCGTTTTTGCGCAATAAGTATACGACTCTGGTCGTATTGCAGCGCAAGCTTGTTTATGGCAACGTGCCGGCACAGGATTTTTTCCTGTAAAACCAAACAAAAATTGTAATAACAAGGCATGAAATATATACTATTGCCGGTGCTGAAACAGTTCACCTTCCTCAGTAATTTCAGTTGAACCAGCTTGGGTTCCCTGCAGTATATGCTGAGGGTGATGACTGATTATTCAGTTCTTCAATAATCACAACTAAAGCTCGTGTACGGGCGTCGATGGACAAGAAACTGTGAAAAAGCAAAGACCTGTAAATCTCGACCTGACCACAATTTCACTTCCGGCATCTGCGAAAGCCTCTATCCTGCACCGTGTCACCGGCGTGGCAATGTTCATTGCCCTGATTCTGGTTGTATGGGCTTGGGCCGTCTCGCTGTCTTCTGCTGAAGGCTTTGAGCTGGTGAAATCTGTGTTGACCTCTCATTTCGCTAAATTCCTGGCGTGGGGCACTATTACGGTGCTGCTGTATCACCTGATTGGTGGTATTCGTCATATGGTGATGGATCTCGGCTACTGGGAAGAGTTGTCTTCCGGCAACACCAGTGCGCGCGTGGCCATTGGCCTGTGGATTGTATTAGCTGTTCTGGCCGGAGGTTGGTTATGGTTCTGAATCAAGCATCCCTGAAACGCGATGGCGTGCAGGATTATGTGTCTATTCGTGCGACCGCGACAGTGCTCGGTTTGTACGTTCTGTTTATTCTGGGTTTCTTTTTGGTCACGCCGGAAGTGACTTATGAAATCTGGCAAGGTCTATTTGCTCAATTGTGGATGAAAATCTTTACCTTACTTGCGCTTATCTCTGTTGCCATTCACGCTCGTATTGGCCTGTGGCAGGTAGTAACCGATTACATCAAGTGCTCACGCATTCGTGCCGTGGTGCAGTTTCTGGTCAGTGTAGTGGCTTTCGGTTACGTAGCTGCTGGCCTCTTTGTGTTGTGGGGTGTGTAAATGAGTATTCCAGTTCGTGAGTTTGATGCCATTGTGATTGGCGCTGGCGGCGCCGGCATGCGCGCTGCCTTACAGATTACCCAGTCCGGTTTGACCTGTGCCTTGTTATCGAAAGTTTTCCCTACCCGCTCGCACACCGTGTCTGCCCAGGGGGGCATTACCGTTGCGTTAGGCAACTCTCACCCGGATAACTGGGAATGGCATATGTTCGATACGGTCAAAGGCTCCGACTACATCGGTGACCAGGACGCCATCGAATACATGTGTAAAACCGGCCCTGAAGCTATTACCGAATTGGAGAACATGGGCCTGCCATTTTCCCGTTTTGAAAACGGCCGCGTTTATCAGCGCCCGTTCGGTGGTCAGTCGAAGAACTTCGGTGGCGAGCAAGCCGCCCGTACCGCGGCCGCCGCCGACCGTACCGGCCATGCCTTATTGCACCTGCTGTACCAGCAAAACGTCAAAAACCGCACTCAGGTGTTCAGCGAATGGTATGCGCTGGATTTGGTGAAAAACCAGGATGGTGCTGTGGTCGGTTGTACTGCCATCGATATTGAAACTGGTGAAATCGTTTACTTTAAAGCCCGTGCCACTGTGCTGGCTACCGGTGGTGCTGGCCGTATTTATGCATCGACCACCAATGCCCACATCAATACCGGTGATGGTGTTGGTATGGCACTGCGTGCTGGTGTGCCACTGCAGGATATGGAAATGTGGCAATTTCACCCAACCGGTATCGCCGGTGCCGGTACGCTGGTGACGGAAGGCTGCCGTGGTGAAGGTGGTTACCTGCTGAATAAAGATGGTGAGCGCTTTATGGAGCGTTATGCGCCAAATGCCAAAGACTTGGCAGGTCGTGACGTGGTTGCTCGTTCCATGATGACCGAAATACGTGAAGGTCGGGGTTGCGATGGCCCTTGGGGCGTGCACATTAAACTGAAACTGGATCACTTAGGTGAAGACGTGCTGGAAAGCCGTTTGCCAGGTATTTGTGAGCTGTCACGTACTTTTGCGCACGTTGATCCGGTGAAAGAGCCTATTCCGGTGATCCCAACCTGCCACTATATGATGGGTGGTATTCCAACCAACGTGAATGGCCAGGTCATTAAGCCAACTGCCGATGGTAACGATGCCATTGTGCCAGGCTTGTTTGCCTGTGGCGAAATCGCTTGTGTATCGGTGCATGGTGCCAACCGTCTGGGTGGTAACTCGCTGTTGGATCTGGTGGTGTTTGGTCGTGCTACTGGCCTGCATCTGGGTGAAGCACTGGCTGCTACTTCAGAAGGCCGTGCTGCCTCTGATTCGGATCTGGATGCTGCGTTGGCGCGCACACGTCGCTGGGAAGACAGCAAGCCAGGCCAGGGCGAAGATCCGGTCCAGATTAAAAAAGACCTGCAGAACTGCATGCAATTGAACTTCTCGGTATTCCGTGAAGGCGAAGCCATGGCTGAAGGCTTGCAAGAACTGAAAACCATCCGTGAGCGGCTGAAGTTTGCCCGTTTGGACGACAAGAGCTCGGATTTTAATACTCAGCGTATTGAATGTCTGGAACTGGATAATCTGATGGAAACGGCGTACTCCACGGCTGTGGCGGCAAATTACCGCACCGAAAGCCGTGGTGCGCATGCGCGCTTTGACTTCCCAGACCGTGATGATGAGAACTGGTTGTGTCACAGTGTCTACAGTCCGGAGACCGAGTCCATGTTTAAGCGGAAAGTGAACCTGGAGCCTAAGTTCCGTGAAGCTTTCCCACCGAAAGCGCGTACTTACTAAGAGGGCAATGCGATGAAGAAGTTAGTATTCTCCGTCTATCGTTACAACCCTGATGTCGACAATGCGCCGCGCATGCAGGATTACACGCTGGACAACCCGGAAGGCCGGGACATGATGGTGCTGGACGCGCTGTTAAAATTAAAAGAACAGGATCCGACCTTGTCGTTTCGCCGCTCGTGCCGTGAAGGGGTTTGTGGCTCCGACGGTTTGAATATGAATGGCAAAAATGGCCTGGCTTGCATCACACCCTTGTCCGCTGTTGGTCTAAAAGGTGGTAAGATTGTAGTTCGGCCTTTACCAGGCTTGCCAGTGGTGCGTGATCTGGTGGTGGATATGAGCCAGTTTTACACCCAGTACGAGAAAGTGAAGCCTTATCTGATTAACGACAGCAAGTTGCCACCAGCTGGTGAGTTTTTGCAGTCGCCTGAAGAGCGGGCTAAGCTGGATGGCTTGTACGAGTGCATCTTGTGTGCCTGTTGCTCCACTTCGTGCCCGTCATTCTGGTGGAATCCGGATAAATTTATTGGCCCGGCGGGTTTGTTGCATGCATACCGTTTCCTGGCGGACAGCCGTGATACAGCAACCGAAGAGCGCCTGAACGATTTGGATGATGCCTTTAGCGTCTTCCGCTGCCATGGCATTATGAACTGTGTCAATGTTTGTCCGAAAGGGCTGAATCCGACCAAGGCTATTGGTCAGATCAAATCGATGTTATTGAGCCGGGCGCTGTAAAGCGCCCCTTTTGAGCAAGTAACTGATGCAAGCACAAAAATAACAGTAACTTAGACTATACTGTTATTTTTTTGCGGTTTTTCCAGGTGCGCAGAAATAAGGGAAACTAAATGCACGAAGGTGTGATGAAGGCGTGGTTAGAGTCGTCTCATCTGGGCGGTGGCAACATGGCCTATGTGGATGAGCTCTATGAATCCTACTTGGCGGAACCTACCAGTGTAGGGGACGAGTGGCGTGAGTTTTTCGCTCAGTTGCCAAAGCTTGATGGTGTTGATCTGGAAGTTCGGCACTCGGATATCCGCGAGCAATTTGCTGAACTGGCGCGCAACAAGCATCGTGAAGTGGTGACGGTGCAGGGCAGTCAGTCGGCCGATTTGCGTCAGGTCAAAGTGTTGCAATTGATCAACTCCTATCGTTTTCGTGGGCATCAGCATGCTCGCTTGGATCCTCTGGATCTGTGGAAGCAGCCGCGGGTACGTGACCTCGAATTGTCGCATCACGACCTGTCTGAAGCTGATTACGATACCGAGTTCCATGTTGGATCATTTGCCGGTGGTCCGGAAACGATGAAATTGGGCGATCTGCACAAAGCTCTGGAGAAAACCTACTGCGGCTCCATCGGTGCCGAGTACATGCACATTGTTTCCACCGATGAAAAACGCTGGATCCAGCAGCGCCTGGAAGGTATTCACTCCACTCCTGATTTTGACAAAGACACCAAAAGTCGCATCTTGAAAGATTTGGTGGCTGCTGATGGCCTGGAAAAATACCTCGGCTCCAAGTTCCCAGGGGCCAAGCGTTTCGGTCTGGAAGGTGGCGATGCCATGATCCCCATGCTGAAAACCATGATTCACCGCGCCGGTGAACAGGGTGCCAAAGACTGCGTGATTGGTATGGCGCACCGGGGCCGTTTGAATACTCTGATCAACGTCTTGGGCAAAAACCCATCGGATTTATTCGATGAATTTGCCGGTAAGTACACCGTGGTCGGTGCCGGTGATGTGAAGTACCACATGGGTTTCTCATCCGATTTCGCCACCAAAGGTGGTAATGTGCATTTGGCATTGGCCTTTAACCCGTCGCACCTTGAAATTGTTAATCCAGTGGTGATGGGCTCGGTTCGCGCCCGGCTGGATCGTCGTGGCTGCACCGATGGCTCTTTGGCCTTGCCAATCACTATCCATGGTGACTCTGCTTTTGCCGGCCAGGGTGTGGTGGCTGAAACCTTCAATATCTCACAAACCCGTGCCTTTAAAGTGGGCGGTACCGTTCGTATTGTCATCAATAATCAGGTGGGCTTCACCACCTCGAACCGTGAAGATACCCGTTCTACCGAATATTGCACCGACATTG
Organism: Alkalimonas amylolytica; assembly: GCF_900107845.1. Lineage (GTDB taxonomy): Bacteria > Pseudomonadota > Gammaproteobacteria > Enterobacterales > Alteromonadaceae > Alkalimonas > Alkalimonas amylolytica. The sequence goes on along the minus strand of NZ_FNRM01000002.1, from coordinate 434,919 downwards.
CCAAGATGGTCCAGGCACCGATTTTCCACGTGAACGGTGATGATCCGGAAGCTGTGGTGCTGGTGGCGCAATTGGCGGTGGATTACCGCAATACGTTCAAGCGTGATGTGGTGATTGATCTGGTTTGTTACCGTCGTAATGGTCACAACGAAGCGGATGAGCCGAATGCAACACAGCCGCTGATGTACCAAAAAATCAAAAAGCACCCAACACCGCGCGAGCTCTATGCTGAGAAGCTAACCAAGCAAGGCTTGCTGAGTGACGATGATGTCAAAGCCATGATGGCCAATTACCGCGATGCGCTGGATAAAGGTGATTGTGTGGTCGATGAGTGGCGACAAATGGATCATACCAGCTCAGTCGATTGGACGCCTTTCCTCAATCATGACTGGGATAGCGACTACGATGCCAGCATGAGTGTCGACGCTTTGGTTGCTTTGGGCGAAAAGGCAACGGCCATTCCAGCTAGCCATTCATTACAGCGTCAGGTCGGTCGGGTATACGAAGACCGCGCCAAAATGCTTCAGGGCGAAAAGAAAATTGACTGGGGCTTTGCTGAAATCCTGGCTTATGCTTCTGTGGTGCACGAAGGCAGCCGTATTCGGATTGTTGGTCAGGATTCTGGCCGCGGTACTTTCTTCCATCGTCACGCGGTATTGCACAATCAAACCGATGGCAGTACTTATGTACCGCTGGAGCATATTTCGGACGAGCAGGGCCCGTTCCAGGTGTACGATTCTGCCCTGTCGGAAGAAGCCGTGCTGGCCTTTGAGTATGGCTATGCTACGGCAGAGCCACGCGCTTTGGTGATTTGGGAAGGTCAGTTTGGTGACTTTGCCAACGGTGCTCAGGTGGTGATTGACCAATTCTTAAGTTCGGGCGAGCAAAAATGGGGCCGTCTCTGCGGTTTAACGCTGTTGCTGCCGCATGGTTACGAAGGGCAGGGGCCAGAACACTCTTCAGCTCGTTTAGAGCGTTTCTTGCAGCTGTGTGCTGATCACAATATGCAAATTTGTGTACCAACCACGCCGGCTCAGGTGTTTAACATGCTGCGCCGCCAGCAAGTACGACCGATGCGCCGTCCGCTGATTGTGATGTCGCCAAAATCCTTATTGCGTCATCCGCTGGCAACTTCTTCGCTGGAAGAGCTGGCATCTGGCCGCTATCTGAATGTGATTGGTGAGATCGATGATATTAAACCAGCCGATGTCAAACGGGTGGTGTTCTGTAGCGGTAAAGTCTATTACGAATTGCTCGAAGAGCGTCGTAAACGCGAAATTACCGATATTGCCATTGTGCGTGTGGAACAGTTGTACCCATTCCCGCACGAAGAAATGGAACAAATTCTGTCGCAGTACAGCCATGTGACCGATTACGTCTGGTGTCAGGAAGAGCCGCAAAACCAGGGCGCCTGGTATTGCAGTCAGCATCATTTCCGCGCAGCTATTGGTAAAGCTGGCTACCTGACCTATGCCGGTCGTGAAGCCTCATCCTCACCAGCTGTGGGTTATCTGTCAGTGCACAATAAGCAGCAACAGGCGCTGATTAACGATGCCCTGACCCTGAATCACGAGGAAAAACAATGACAGATATTAAAGTACCTGTATTGCCAGAATCTGTAGCTGATGCCACTGTTGCTAAGTGGCATGTGGCGGAAGGCGACACTGTTAGCCGTGATCAAATCGTGGTAGATATTGAAACCGATAAAGTTGTGCTGGAAGTAGCCGCCCCGGATGACGGTGTGATCGACTCCATTAAACATCAGGAAGGCGACACTGTGACGGCAGAGCAAGTGCTGGCTACCCTGAGCGCTGGCGGTAAAGCCGCCGGTGATAACAAATCCTCTGCTGCTGCGTCCAAGCAAGGTGCTGATGCAGCGGAACCCTCTCAATCTGAACAATCCGCAAAAGGTGAACAAGTGGACATTCAAGTACCCGTACTTCCTGAATCTGTTGCTGATGCAACCATTGCAACCTGGCATGTGAAGCCAGGTGAAGCTGTGACCCGCGACCAGGTGCTGGTCGATATTGAAACCGACAAAGTGGTGCTGGAAGTGGTTGCTCAGGCCGATGGTGTGATGGGCGAAATTCTGGAAGATACTGGTGCAACCGTGCAGGCTGAGCAAGTGATTGGTAAGCTCGAAGCCGGTGCTGCGCCAGCCAAGAGCGACAGCAAGGCTGAAGCGAAAGCCGACGACAAAGCGGACAGCAAAGCCGAAGCTTCCGATGACAGCAGCGACGATGTACTAAGCCCGTCCGTTCGTCGCCTGATTGCTGAAAAAGGCCTGGATGCCAGCAAAATCAAAGGCAGTGGCAAAAATGGCCGCATCAGCAAAGAAGATGTGGAAAAACATCTGGCTTCAGCCGGTAGCAAAGAAGCAGCTAAGCCTGCTGCGGCGGCGGCACCTGCTGCGGTCAGTGGTGATCGGACCCAGAAGCGGGTACCGATGACGCGTTTGCGCAAAACCATTGCCAACCGCCTGCTGGAAGCGAAGAACTCCACCGCCATGCTGACCACGTTCAATGAAGTCAATATGAAGCCGATTATGGATCTGCGTAAGCAGTACCAGGACGTATTCGAGAAGCGTCATGGCATTCGTTTGGGCTTTATGTCTTTCTATGTCAAAGCAGTCACTGAAGCGCTAAAACGTTTCCCTGAAGTCAATGCTTGCATCGACGGCGACGATATCGTCTACCATAACTACTTTGATATCAGCATTGCGGTGTCAACACCGCGTGGTTTGGTGACGCCGGTTCTTCGTGATTGCGACAAGATGAACCTGGCCGAAATCGAAAAAGCCATCAAAGATTTGGCCATTAAAGGTCGCGATGGCAAGCTGTCGATGGACGATTTGCAAGGTGGTAACTTCACCATCACCAATGGCGGTGTTTTTGGCTCGCTGATGTCGACCCCGATCATCAATCCGCCACAATCTGCTATCCTTGGTATGCATAAGATACAGGACCGCGCTATGGTGGTGGATGGTAAGATTGAAATCCTGCCCATGATGTATCTGGCGCTGTCGTACGATCACCGTATCATCGATGGGAAAGAGTCGGTTGGTTACCTGGTGACCATCAAAGAGTTGCTGGAAGACCCAACCCGCATTCTGCTGGATATCTAATTGCAGAGCGGTTGTCTTTGGCAAGGCTGATGGCCTTGCCGTGTTGCGAGCAGTCCAGTGAGACTGCTCGCTTTGTCTTGGACATAGCCATTTCAGATCAGTCGTCGTTGTTTTAGATCTGGCTGATTATGCCAAAAAATTGCGAAATAATGCTGCAGTTAGACGTCTGTAGCATTCCGAATCAGGCGGTGAAGCGCTATACTATGCGCCGATCTGTTGGTCAGGCTGCGCCAGTAGGCCAGCTTTCATTTTTAAATAACGGAAAATAGCCATGAATTTGCACGAGTATCAGGCAAAACAGCTGTTCCGCGAGTACGGATTACCAGTCTCTGAAGGCTTTGCGGAGGAAACTCCTCAAGCCGCTGCTGAAGCTGCAGACCGTATTGGTGGCAATCGCTGGGTCGTTAAAGCACAGGTTCACGCTGGTGGCCGCGGAAAAGCGGGTGGTGTGAAACTGGTTTCTTCCAAAGAAGAAATTCGTAATTTTGCACAGCATTGGCTAGGCAAAAACCTGGTGACCTACCAAACTGATGAAAAAGGCCAGCCGGTCAGCAAAATCCTGGTTGAGTCCTGCACCGATATCGAAAAAGAATTGTATCTGGGTGCTGTGGTAGACCGTGCCAGCCGTCGTATTGTCTTTATGGCATCGACCGAAGGTGGTGTAGACATTGAGAAAGTGGCTGAAGAAACGCCAGAAAAAATCATCAAAGTAGCGGTTGATCCTTTGGTGGGTGCTCAGCCGTTCCAGGCGCGTGAAATTGGCTTTAAGCTGGGCCTGACGCCAGAGCAAATCAAGCAGTTCACCAAAATCTATCTGGGCCTGGCTCAGATGTTTGTTGATCTGGACATCGCGCTGATTGAAGTCAACCCATTGGTGATTACCTCTCACGGTAATCTGCACTGCCTTGACGCCAAACTGGTGGTCGATAGCAATGCGCTGTATCGTCAGCCAAAAATCCGTGCTTTCCATGATCCGTCGCAAGAAGACGAGCGTGAAGCCCGTGCTGCTCAGTGGGAACTGAACTACGTGGCGCTGGAAGGCAACATCGGCTGTATGGTCAATGGTGCTGGCCTGGCCATGGGTACCATGGACATCGTCAAGCTAAATGGCGGCCAGCCTGCCAACTTCCTCGATGTGGGTGGCGGTGCGACCAAAGAGCGTGTTTCTGAAGCGTTCAAAATCATTCTGTCTGACTCTGCCGTGAAAGCAGTGTTCGTGAACATCTTCGGTGGCATCGTCCGCTGCGACATGATTGCCGAAGGCATCATCGGTGCGGTGGAAGAAGTCGGTGTGAACGTTCCTGTGGTAGTTCGTCTGGAAGGCAACAATGCCGAGCTGGGCGCGAAAAAACTGCAAGACAGCGGCTTGAACATCATTGCAGCCAACTCTCTGACTGAAGCTGCTCAGGCTGTTGTTAAAGCTGCAGGAGGCAAATAATGAGCATTCTGATCAATAAAGACACCAAGGTGATCTGCCAGGGTTTTACAGGCAGCCAGGGTACTTTCCACTCCACTCAGGCTATCGAGTACGGTACGCAGATGGTTGGTGGTGTGAGCCCGGGTAAAGGTGGTTCTACTCATTTGGGTCTGCCGGTATTTAACACTGTACGTGATGCGGTCGAAGCTACAGGCGCAACTGCGACTGTGATCTACGTCCCAGCACCATTTTGCAAAGATGCCATCATCGAAGCGGCTGATGCCGGTATTCAACTGATTGTTTGTATCACTGAAGGCATCCCAACCATCGATATGCTGTTTGTTAAAGAGTACATCGATCAGAAGGGCGTGCGGATGATTGGTCCAAACTGCCCGGGCGTGATTACGCCAGGCGAGTGCAAAATCGGTATCATGCCAGGCCATATCCACAAGGCCGGTAAAGTGGGCATCGTGTCCCGTTCTGGTACTTTGACCTATGAAGCGGTTAAGCAAACTACCGACGAAGGTTTTGGCCAGTCTACCTGTGTAGGTATTGGTGGCGACCCAATTCCAGGTTCTAACTTCATTGATATTCTGAAGTTGTTCCAGGACGATCCAAAAACCGAAGCCATCGTGATGATTGGTGAAATCGGTGGGACCGCCGAAGAAGAAGCGGCTGCCTTTATCAAAGATCACGTCACCAAGCCGGTGGTTTCTTACATCGCAGGTGTTACTGCCCCTCCAGGCAAGCGCATGGGCCATGCTGGCGCCATCATTTCTGGTGGTAAAGGTACAGCCGATGACAAGTTCCGTGCTTTGGAAGATGCAGGCGTGAAAACGGTGCGCTCTTTGGCCGATATCGGCAAAGCACTGCGTGAGCTGACCGGCTGGTAAGCTGCTTTCTGCTTCAAATAAAACCCGCTGCTTGCAGCGGGTTTTTTGCATTCTAGCCCTTGATACCCCCATTTTACAATTTTACCTGGATAGAGGATTGCATTTTTTCTAGAGATCTGTGCACTATATTAGTTATTGCTTTTTTGCAATAGATCATAAAAAAACATAATAACAAACACCAGGAACTTAAGTATGCATACGTTTAATCAATCGTTGCTTTACACTGCACTCGCAGGCGCACTTTCAATAACCACTTCAACAGGATTGGCTGCTGATGAGTCCAGTGCAACCGACGATAATGTTGAGGTGATCACGGTTACATCGCGTAAGCGTGTTGAAACTATTATCGAAGTCCCTATGAATGTATCTTCGATCTCTGCTCTGGAAATAGCTGATCGGAACTTGATTACCAAAGATGATTTACAGCGCACTTTAGCCGGTGCAGCCTCTCCGACAGGGGTATTAATACTACGCGGCTTATCTGGCGGCAACAGTGCCGCACCATCGACCACTTCATCATTTACAGACGATATTCCATTCAATTTTGTCGACTTATATGACATTGAAGCTGTTGAGGTTTTGCGCGGTCCACAAGGTACGCTTTGGGGATCGAATGCAATTGGCGGTACCATTCGGGTTATTACCAAAAAGCCAATGCTGGATACTTTTGAACTGAATACTTCTGTTCAAGCAAAATCGACTCAAAATGTTGATGGCACCAACCTGCAAGCTTGGGCTGCCATTAACTTGCCTTTGATTGAAGATACACTGGCAATGCGGGTCACTGCACATAGCAGCCATAAACCCGGTACTATTGTTAATGCAGCGACCGGAACCCAGCGCAAAGTTGAAGATCAATACATTCGCTCCCAGTTTTTATGGCAACTAAATGATGATACAAGTGTCAACTTTAGTTATTACAATGTGCAAACAAGTACCGTAGGCACTCGCATTGCTGATTTATCTCGACCTACTGGCCGTTTGTTTGCAAATACTACTGAAAATCCAGATTCAATCTATGGTTACGATGTTGACTATGGTTTTTCACCTTGTGCTGAAGGACAAAGCCGTGCGGAGTGTTTCGGCAATGTTTCTTCCAGTCGTCCTAGTAAGTACATGATTTGGGAAAGTCTGGATGGTTGGTTAAAAGATGAAACTAATCTGTTCTCATTAAGTGCAAACTTTGACAATGTACTGAACTTTGCTGATGTGACTTATGCTGGTTCTTATCGTCAAAACCGGGAAGACTCACTGGATAACTGGTCACGTCTTGACATGGCCGATATGGTCAAAACCTGGATCATTAACTACGACAAAACATCTCGTTTGACTCACGAGTTCCGTATTCAGGATATTGGCCAAACAGAAAACCTGAAGTGGACCATCGGTGCTTTTTATGACAAAGGTTGGCGTGGCAATATTCCAAACAGCCAGTTCCAGTATCATGAAAGTGATCCGCGCAGTATTGCCATTTTCTCTGATTGGAACGATTGGGTAGATTGGGAAGACTACTGGGGTGAGTTGGGTGTGTTCAACGTGGGTCAGCTAGGCGAGTATTGGTATGGTGATTCCAGTATTAACTACAACCTGTACTACAATGGCTCTTACTCAGTAGAAAAAGCTTTGTTTGGTGAAGCCAGTTACACCATTCGGACGGATAATATCGGCAGTTTCGAGCTGACGGCCGGTATCCGCTATTTTGACTTGGAAGACTACGCTTCTTTCGGCTATTCAGGCATCTGGGAGGCCCGTGAAGGCAGGACTGTTCAGAGTCAAGGCGAAGAATCTGGTAATCGTAAAAAAGTGAGTATCGCATGGTTACCTGACTCTGGCAGAATGTCGGTTTATGCCCTGTATTCAGAGGGTTACCGTCCTGGCGGTAACAATGCACCGTTAGCCAATGCTTGCCGTAATGATCCTTTCGCAGAGGGGTATCAGGAGCGTTATACCTCTGACTCTATTGATAACTATGAAATTGGTTATAAGATGAATACTGGTAATTTCCAGTTTTCGTCTGCTATCTACCAAATCAATTGGTCAGATGTTTGGGCTAGTGTGTACATGCCGACCTGTGGTTTTAGTTACACTGCTAATGCGGCAAAAGCGCGCTCGCGTGGTTTTGAGTGGGAAAGTAAATACAGCTTTGCCAACGACTTAGATCTGGTGTTCAATGCCTCTTATACCGATGCAAAGTTACTGGATAACGTCCCGTCACTGCAAGCTGAGGCTGGTCAGAATATGACACAAGTGCCTAAGTACAATGCCTATATAGGGCTGGACAAGGGGTTGAACTTATTCGGCAAGCAAACTTTTGTTCGGCTGGATTTAGAAGCCTACGGCAAATACAACTCGCACTTTAACGCGCGTGAAGATGGTACAGATACATCGGATGCTTATCGCAGAGTGAATCTGTCTGGTCGTATGGAGCTAAATGATAACTTGCGATTGAGTGTCTTTATCAACAACTTGTTCGACAGCGAAATTGAGTTGTTCCGTCAGGCGCGAACTCGTTCAGGTAGTACAAATAATCTGAATGTTTTGTATGCCGATGAGCGTTCTGTAACGATGCGAATTGATTACACTTTCTTTTAATTAAATTCATCATCAATGAAAGGGGCCTGTTAGGCCCCTTTTTCATTCAGGTGCCACTGTTAAGTGTTGGTTTCGCTGTTATAATGAGCCAAATTTCGTATGTTCCAGAAAAGGACTCAATCAGCTATGGCGGACGTAGATCATCGCCCCAGTAATTTTATTCGTCAAATCATCGATAAAGATTTAGCCAGTGGCAAACACAACTCGGTACATACCCGTTTTCCACCTGAGCCGAATGGCTTTTTGCATATTGGCCACGCTAAATCCATTTGCCTGAATTTTGGTATTGCCGAAGATTATCAGGGCAGCTGCAATCTGCGCTTTGATGACACCAACCCTGAAAAAGAAAACATCGATTTTGTGCACTCCATTCAGCAGGATGTGAAGTGGCTGGGCTTTGACTGGCAAGAGCCGTTGCATTATTCATCGGATTACTTTGATAAGCTCTATGGTTTTGCGGTCGAGCTGATCCAAAAAGGTCTGGCCTATGTTTGTTTTCTTAATGCCGAGGAAATGCGTGAATACCGCGGTAGCCTGACCAAGCCAGGCAAGCACAGCCCAACTCGCGATACCTCGCCGGAAGAAAACCTGGCGCTGTTTGAAAAAATGCGCGCTGGTGGTTTTAAAGAAGGTGAGTGTTCGCTGCGAGCCAAGATTGATATGAGCTCGCCTTTTATCTGCATGCGCGATCCGGTGATTTACCGGGTGAAGTTTGCCCATCACCATCAAACCGGCGACACATGGTGCATTTACCCGATGTACGATTTCACCCACTGTATATCGGATGCATTGGAAGGTATTACCCATTCGCTTTGTACGCTGGAGTTTCAGGACAACCGCCGTTTGTACGACTGGATCCTGGATAACATCAGCATCGATTGCCACCCGCAGCAGATTGAGTTTTCCCGTTTAAATCTGGAATACACTGTGATGAGCAAGCGCAAGCTGCAAACCCTGGTGGAAAAGCAAGTGGTGCAGGGTTGGGATGATCCGCGTATGCCGACCATCGCGGGGTTGCGCCGCCGTGGTTACACGCCGGAGTCGATTCGGGAGTTTGCCAAACGCATTGGTGTGACCAAGCAAGACAACATCATTGAGATGAGTGCCCTCGAGTCCTGCATTCGGGATGATTTGAATGTACGGGCACCGCGCGCTATGGCGGTGCTGGACCCGTTGAAAGTGACCATTACCAACTATCCGGATAGCGAGTTGCAGTGGCTGGATGTTTCGAATCACCCGAACGATGACAGCTTGGGACAACGCCAGTTACCCTTTGGTAAGGTGGTCTACATTGATCAGGCTGATTTTCGCGAAGAAGCCAATAAAAAGTACAAGCGCTTGGTGACTGGCGGTTGTGTGCGGCTGCGTAATGCGTATGTGATCCAGGCCGACGAAGTCGTCAAAGATACGAATGGTAAGGTGATCGAGCTGCTGTGCAGTTATCTGCCGGAGACTCTGGGTGAGAATCCAGCTGATGGCCGCAAGGTGAGGGGGGTGATCCATTGGGTCGAAGCAACCCAGGCCAAACCAGCCGAGTTCCGGGTCTATGATCGCTTGTTCAGTGTACCGAACCCTGCTGCAGAGGAAGATTTTCTGCAGTGTGTGAATCCTGAGTCTTTGTTAATCAAACAAGGCCTGGTGGAGCCATCCTTGCAGCATGCAGCTGCCGGGCATGCCTACCAGTTTGAACGTGAGGGTTATTACTGCGCCGACAGTATCGACTCAAGCTCGGAGCGCCTGGTGTTTAACCGCACCGTAGGTTTGCGAGATAGCTGGAGCGATGCTTCTTAAGCCTTGCTTAAGTGTTGGGGTTTCCAATAAGGGCCATCCATGCGATGGCCCTTATGTTTTAAAGTCAGGAGTTTTTGCTTAACGACCTTTTCGAAGCAATAGGCCAAGACCAATGACCACGGCAACGGCACCAGATACCATATAAAGCACCGTGTTGTCGGTTGGGTTGCCAGTAATCGCCTCGGTAATTTGAGACGCGGTTGAGTGGTATTCGGTGTAGGCAAAGTAAAGTAAAATAGCGCCTGCGACAAGGGCTGCTATGCCAATAATTCGTTGCATCTTCTTCTCCCTGATTGAAAGTATGGATCTGATAACCCAGTCACCCCCATCAGACTCCGGCTGACATCTGTTTTTGAGGTTACCTGGCTATAAGCCTAGTCGAGCGTTGGAAAATTGCGTACTATTTTGAAAAGCTTAGTGTGATACGCAGGTTTTGGAGGCATGTGCATGGTATCCGGTCGTGATGAAAAAATAGAGCTGGAGCATGAAGCGGCCCGAATTTTTATGCGCCTCTATGAGCGACGTTTTGGCATTAAGATGCGCCACATCTGGCACAACGAGCCACGACGGCCGGATGTTTCCTGTTACTATGATCACCAGAAACTGGATTTGGAAATCGCGCATTTGTATGGCAGTGAGGCGGAAGCCATGCACATCCTTGGGCGCGAACTTAGCCCGCACACTCACCGTGAGCTGTTGCAACTGATGCGTATGCCGGCAGAGGCTCGCCTGGTCGCAGCGCTCAACAGTTTACTGGCCAGCAAGGCAGAAAAACGTTACGACAGCGAGCGCGTTTGGCTGGTGATCCGCAATGCCAATCCGTTATGGACGAAAGAGGAGATGCTGGCGCATTTTCCGAAACTGCACTTACCGAAAACCCATCCATTCGAACAGGTGTGGGTGATTGGCGATATGCAGGGTGAGTCCGGCTTGCTGGCACTTTACCCGCCACGGCACTTACCTAAGCAGCAAACCAAGCCGTACAGAAAGGATTTTTGATGATGCTGAACATTTATCACCGCCTTGCCCGGCTATTGCAGCCAGCATTCTGGTTGATTTTACTGCTGGCCGCTGGGAGCGGCCTGGTGTTTTTCTGGCAGGTGCTTGGTTCCGACCAACCGCATCAAAGCACAGTGTTGTTCTGGTTGCTGGTGATGCTGGCTTTGCTTGGGTGCCTGCTGGTTATTAAGCTATTCGCAAGCCCCGCACCGTCACTGGATGGACAGAAAGGCTTTTTATCGCGGTTGAAAATTCGTTTGATTCGTTTGGGGTATTCGCTGCTGGCTGTGATGACCAGTCTGATTTGGCTGGCTATTATGGTATTGGCTTTGCGGGTTGGTTTTGGTGCTCTGCTTCGACTGATACTGGGGCAGTGAGCATGCGCTGGGATATTTTTTGCCGGGTGATCGATAACTTTGGGGATATTGGCGTCTGCTGGCGTTTGGCAAAGCAGCTGCAAGCTGAACATGGCTGCCAGATACGGTTATGGGTTGATGATTTGCAAAGCTTTCAGTGCATTTGTCCTGAGGTGCAGCCGCAGCTTGCCAGGCAAGTTTTAACGCAAGGTATCGAGGTGTGGCACTGGACTGATGAGGTGAATGCTTTGCTGCACCAAGCTGGTTGTGCTCAGGTGGTGATTGAAGCCTTTGCCTGCGATTTACCGAAGCTGTATGTGCAGCAAATGGCAGCAGCAGCTACCAAGCCGGTTTGGTTGAATCTGGAGTATTTATCGGCCGAGGACTGGGTGTTGGACTGCCATGCGTTGCCATCACCTCATCCGCAACTGCCGCTGCAAAAGCATTTTTTCTTTCCTGGCTTTGTCAAAGGGACCGGTGGTTTACTGCGGGAGCACAACCTTGTAGAAACCATGACGGCCTGGTTACAGCAAGGCGGCAAGGCCCGCTTGCTCAACGAGCTGGGTATTGAGCAGCCACAGCGCTATCAGCGCCTGATTTTTCTGTTTGCCTACAGCCACCTTGAACTAATGCCGTTGCTAACTGCCTGGGGGCAAGCAAGCATACCGCAACTCTGTTTGGTGCCGGAAGGCGCTTTGGCGAATGAGCTGCGTACTTTGTTCCCTCAGCTGGTACGTTGCCGTTCGCTTGCATTAGGAAATCTTAGCCTGCAGCTGTTACCTTTTATTAATCAACAGCAGTTTGATCAGCTGTTGTGGTGTGCGGATGTCAATTTCGTGCGGGGTGAAGACTCGTTGGTGCGGGCGCTATGGGCCGGGAAACCTTTTGTCTGGCAATTGTACCGTCAGGCTGAGGACGCTCACCTTGAAAAGCTAACCGCATTCTGGCAGCACTTTGTTCAAGGCATGCCTGCAGACTTACAGCAGGCGTTATGGCAGTTCTGGTTGCACTGGAATCAGCAAGAAGACGTTGTTTCTCCCTGGCAGCAACTGTTAGCGCTTCTCCCTGAATGGCAGATGCACTGCCTTGGCTGGCGTAATGAACTCTGTAAACAGGGCGATCTGGCAAAGAATCTGGTGCGTTTTGTTGAAAAAAAATTTATACTAACGCCAAATTTTTCCTAGTAAGAAGAAACTACTATTATGATGAAAACTGCTCAAGAGCTACGTGCTGGCCAGGTTATTATGGTTGGCAGCGAGCCAATGGTCATTTTAAAAGCGGAATACAACAAGTCTGGCCGTAACTCGGCTGTTGTTAAAATGAAGCTGAAAAACCTGCTGAACAGCCAAGGTACTGAAACCGTATACCGCGCTGATGACAAGTTTGAACAAGTGATTCTGGAAAACAAAGAAGTCACTTATTCTTACTATGCCGATCCTATGTATGTCTTTATGGACGAAGAATACAACCAGTTCGAAGTGGAAGCAGAAAACATGGAAAGTGCGCTGAAGTACCTGGGTGACGGTATGCAGTGTACCTTGGTGTTCTACGGGGAGCGTCCAATTTCTGTTGATTTGCCAACCATCGTCATTCGGGAAGTGGTTTACACCGAACCTGCTGCTAAAGGCGATACCACCGGTAAGGTAATGAAGCCAGCCAAACTGGATACTGGCTTTGAACTGATGGTGCCAGCTTTCGTAGAAACCGGCGATCGCATCGAAATTGATACCCGCACCGACGAATACCGTAGTCGCGCGAAAAACTAATTGTTTGACGTATTGCTAGTCACAGGGAGCTTCGGCTCCCTGTTTGTTTTGTGGGCTAGTTCGCCCAGCGCAGCTGATTTTTACCCTGTTGCTTGGCTTGGTACAACATGTCATCGGCAGGCTTAATGGCGGCTTCTAGCTGTTGGTGTTGCGCCGGCATGCAGCTGACACCGCCGGCACTCAGTGTAATGATGTCGCTGACTGGGGAATAATCATGGGGAATGTGCAAGTCTTTGACTTGTTGCAAGCAAAACTCAATCAGTTGACGACTGCCATCTTCGTTGCTTTCAGGCAACAAAATCACAAACTCTTCGCCACCATAGCGGGCGATAAAGTCATTCGGTCGCTTCAGGCTGTTTTTTAACGTGTTGGCCACCAGATGCAATACTTTGTCGCCCGCGGCGTGACCGTAATGGTCGTTGTATTCTTTAAAATGGTCAATATCCAACATGACGATACTTAGTGAGCTTTGTTGCCGTGCTGCACTTCGCCAGTACAGATCCAGCACCTGGGCATATTTACGGCGATTGGCAATGCCGGTCAGCGGGTCGATGTGGGCCAGCTGCTCCAACATTCGGCGTTGTCGAGCCAGTTGCAAGTGCAAACGTACCCGTGCCTGTACGATGGCGGTATGAAAAGGTTTGTATATGTAGTCGCAGGCACCCAAGTGAAGGCCTTGCTCTTCGTGGCTGCTGTCATTTAGGGCGGTTATAAAGATCACCGGGATGCCGCTGGTCAGGCTCTGGTGTTTGAGGGTTTTTATCAATTCAAAACCGCTGGTTTCTGGCATCAGCACATCCAGTAAAATCAAGTCGGGTTGATACTCAATGGCTTTTCGCAAGCCTTGCTCTGCCGATTGTGCCAGCATCACATCGACATCCTGACGTAAAATATCGCCAAGAACTTTCAGGTTGGTTTTCTGATCATCGATGATCAAGACACGTTGTCTGCCAGGGGCTGGTTCGCTCATGTTTTCTATTACATCCTTGCTATTCTGTTTCCAATTGCTGCAGCAACGCCTGCAGTTGTTGGCTAGCCAGTTCAAACTCCACATCGGCTACAGTATGGCTCAGTTCTGCAATCTTTGCATAGAATTCAGAGGCTTTGCTCAATTCCATCAGCCGCTCCAACAGGCGATCAGCTGCAAAGTCGGATTGTTCCAGCATTGGCTTTAACTGCAGAAGTTCTTGTTTAAATTCCGCTTTACTCAGAGTTTGCTTGGCAGGCGGTTCAAGCTGTTGCAGTTTGCTTGCTAGCAGCTCAAGCAATTGTTCAAGTTGCATCAGCAGGGGAGGTAAAGCGCTGCAATCGGGTTGTGGATCTCGAAGCCGGGCTTCCATTTGATTGCATTGCTCCGCAATGTGAAAGGCACCAATATAAGCAGCCGCCGCTTTCAGTGAGTGCATTTCCCGCAGCAGGCCATTGATATCCTGATGTTGAAGTTGATGGCGTAGCTTCCCTGGTAACCCCTTATGTTCATTGTAAAATATATGCAGTAGGCTTGGATAGATAGCCGCTTGAGGCCCGAGGTTTGTGCGAGCCTTCAGCTCATTGAGTAGCGACTCTTGCTCTGCACCTTTGGGTGCAGGCACAATCTGGTCGGCTGGTTCAGCTCTGGGGGAAGTGTTGCCTGGTGCAACAGCCAGCATTCTGACTCCCAAAAAGCTCTGCAGGGTTTGATAGAGCTGTTCCGGCTCGATGGGTTTGGTTAGATGAGCATTCATTCCCACTGCCAGGCTTTTTTCAATATCATCCGGTAATGCATGAGCAGTCATTGCGATCACGGGTAAAGACGTTAGCTTGAGCTCCTGGCGTATTTTCCGACAAGCAGTCAGGCCATCCATTTGCGGCATTTGAATGTCCATCAGCACCAGATCGTAGTGCTGCTGTTGAAGCAATTGCAAGGCGGCGAGGCCATGTTCAGCGCAGTCGATCTGTGCGTTGGTGTCTTGCAAGAAACCGAGTGCAACCTGGCGGTTGATCGGGTGATCTTCCACCAACAGCAAGCGCTTCTGGCTCAGATCGGGTACCAGATTTTGCTCCGGTGTTGCTTGTTCGCTGTCGCCAGCTTGCTGCTGATACAATAAAGGACTGATGGCATCCAGCAACATGGAGTAATTGACCGGCTTCTCCAGGAAGTGTTCAATCGTCACATCGGCCATACTGGCTTTGGCCTGGGCTTTGTCGTAGGCCGATACCATTAAAATATGCGGGCTTCTTGAACCAAGCCGTTGTTGGATGCTGCGCGTGGTTTCGATACCATCCATACCGGGCATGCGCCAATCCATCAGTACAAAGTCATAGGCGGTTTGATTTGCTTCGGCCTTTTCTATCCGTTCAATCGCATCCATGCCATTGCTGCATTGCTCAGCCTGAACTCCCAATTCATCCAGTTGTTTGAGCAACACCATGCGGGTCAGAGCCATATCGTCTACCACTAAAGCTTTTAACTGACGTTTTGCCAAGGCGTGGTGTTTTTGGCTGGGCTGCACGGCCGATACACTCAACTCGATGGTGAAGTAAAAGGTGGTACCATAACCTGCCTCACTTTCCAGCCAGATTTCGCCCTGCATCAGTTCACACAACTGTTTGCAGATAGTCAATCCCAAGCCGGAACCACCATACCTGCGAGTAATGGATTCATCGGCCTGATTAAACGACTTAAACAATTTTTGTTGTTGCTGCTCGGTCATACCGATGCCGGTGTCGGTGACTGAACCATGCAGTTTGTAACGGCCTTCAGGTTGCCTGCTGCCATGCAGCATCAGGCAGACAGAGCCCGTATCGGTAAACTTAATGGCATTGTTCAGCAGGTTTACCAGCAATTGCTGAATACGTAGTGAGTCGCCTATCAACTCGGCAGGAATTTCGGCCGATAAATCCGATACCAACTCCAGTCCTTTGCTGTGGGCTTTGAGCGCAGTCATATGAATGGCTTGTTGTACCACCTGACTGAGCGAGAAACGATTTTTTTCCAGAGTGAGTTTGCCAGCCTCTACCTTGGAAAAATCCAAAATATCGTTGATAAGACTTAGCAGCATCTCGCCTGAACCACGAATCTTTTTCAGGTAATCCTGCTGTTCCGGATCCTGACAGCTTTTACTAGCTAGACGGCTTAAACCAATCACGGCATTGATAGGTGTTCTAATTTCATGGCTCATTCTGGCCAGGAAAGCTGACTTTGCCTCGGTAGCCGCTTCAGCGCGGATTTTTGCTTGGGCCAACTCACGGGTGCGGCTGGCGATTTTTTGTTCCAGGTTCTTGTTGGCTTCCAGCAACTGTTGCGATAAACGGGTGTTTTCAAACAAAATAGCGGTTTGGTTAGCCAACAACTGCAACACCTTAACGCGTTCTTGCTGAAAGGCACCTATCAGCTTTTGATGTTGCAGATAAAGAATACCGCGGAAGCTGTCACTCACTACAATGGGAATGCAAAGCACGGCGCAAGGACGGTTCTCGACGGCGGTAAAAATGCTGCTCTGGCTGGTATCGTTGATCAGCCTGCTTGTTTTGCTGCGTTGCACCAGATTCAGCAATTTTTCGGGCAACAGGGGAGGTTTCGCCAGCGTACAGGCTTGCAACTGAAGTTGATCTGTTTCCGACAACATCAACAGGCAAGCATCTTCGGCGCCGGCATTTTCTGCCATCAGCTGCAACATCCTAAGTAAAAATGCATCCAGATCCACTCGTCCGGTCAGTGTTTCTGCGGCTTTTAACACCGATGCCAGATCCAATTGCTGGTCGACCTGACTTTCCTGTTGCGATTGCAGCAAGGGGTGTTGTTTCAGCTCTGGGTATTTCTGCTGCAGCTGTTCAGCCTTCGCCAGGCATTTCCAGCTCAGATAACTGCTGGTAGCTGCTGCCCTGTGTGCCAGAGCATAGGTCGGTTGCTGTTGACGCTGCCAGTAATCTGCTGCCAACTCGTGGGCTAGCGCCAAATGCTGTGAAAAGCCTTGTTGCTCCGCGCTGACAATGGCTTGCTGGTAGAGCTGCCAGGCATTCGCCTGATGTTCTAGTGCAGCTTGCTCGGCTTGCAGCAACAGCACTTTATGCTGATAGTTTTGTGGGCATTGTTTGGCCCAGTTTTGCAGTTTTTCCAGGCTGTCCTGTAGCCGCTGCTGCCATGATTGCTGTGGGTCATCAGGCACTATTTTCAGTTGCCTGGCGGCAGCTAAACCACGGAAAAAGTGGAACTCAGTTTGGTGGTATAAAGCCAACGCCACATCCACCAGGGGCTCGGCTTGCTGCAGGTGCGTTGCTTCTTCGCCGGTGTCAAACCAGTATGCATGCATCAGCTTCAGTTGATGGTAACAAAACAATAAAGTGGTATTGTGTGGTTGTTGCAGGTCGGATAATTGAGTTGATTCACGAAAACTATCCCCTTCCAGCAAATGTGCGCTCTCAGCAGGCCCTTGCAGGGCCAGGGTCGATTGATGCCACAGCTGACAAAAAGCCAGATTATAGGGGAACTGCTTCTCGGTCAGGAATTGAATACTTTGCTCGCCATAGCGCTGAACCTTGTCCAGAGCTTGTCCACTCAGTACCCGGTAAAAACTGGCAAAAAGTACTGAGTGTGCCGCGTACTCAAGTTGGCCATCTTTCAGGCCCAGTTGCTGACTTTCATCCAGGGCTTCGAGCGAGTCTGCCAGCGGGGCATTCCAGGGCAACACGGCCGCGGCTCGTTGAAAGTGCAGCTGAGCCCTAAATTTACCTGTGAAACCGGCATCGACCTGCAGTGCCAGATCGGCAAATTCCAGTGCTTTGTCGTACTGACCAAACAGCGCTATTAAGTGCATGGCATGACCAAGATAGGCCAATGCTGAGCCATTGCTGTGTCCCTGTCGAAGGCTTATGGCCATCAGCTGATAGCTTACTGTCATATAGTGCAGTGGGCTAATAATGTATGCCACTGTGAACAGCATACCGAGGATTTCCATGACTTGGAGTTGCAACGGGTCTTTGACTTCGGGTCGCTGCAGCAGGCTGGAGATACTATCGGCGTCGTATTCTTTCAATAGCTCTGGGTACTGCCGGATGATGCTTTCATCAATACAAATATCCAGACCAACGGCTTGCAATTCTTGACTGGCCAGATCATAAGCTTCATGCAGCTGGTTCTGAGCAAATAAAATCAGTACTTGTTGCTGGCAGTTTTGCAGGCGTTGCACTGGCTCCTGACAGACCGCTGCCAGTTGCTGGCAGTTCTCCCAAGCGAGCTCATAGTGCTGGCTAAGGTAGGCACTGCGGGCCAGTCCAAGCAATATGTCTGTCTGTAGCCGTGGTTTAGCTTGCTGTTCCAGCAGTGACTTTGCTTGTTGGAACAGGCGCTGGGCACTGTGATAGGCATTGCTGGAGAGCGCTTTTTGACCCGCCAATAGATTGAGCTCTGCCAAGCGCTCGGCAGTGCAGTGGGTCAGGCTTAACGGTAAGGCTGCGTTGAAATGATGAATGTAGCCCAGTACTTCCGAGTTTTGTTGTTCTGGTGACAGCTTGTTGTATTGATGCAATGCAATCTGTAAGTTCAGCTGCTGCAAATTGGCCTGATCGCTCAGTTGAAATGCAGCTTGCTGCAAGCGATCATGCGCAAAACGAACGGCATCCAATGCTTTGCCATCAGCTGTGGTATAAGCAATCAGAATGCCGCTGTTAATGGCCTCGGTTAGCTCCTGTTCAAGTCCAGATAAACTAATCTCGGCCAGCTCTGCCAGTTGTTGCATGCTGGCGCTTTCGCCCAGCAAAGCTATCCATTGAAATAAATGTTGTATTCGAACTGAAAATCGGGACAAACGCTCTGAGGTAATGGCAGCATGATTGTCGGTGATGTTAAGTTGCGCAATGGCCTTGCTATCCCAATGCCAGCCTGTGGATTGTTCGTGTTGCAATAGCTGAGTTTCATACAACTTTTGCATCAATTGTTTTAGATAAAATGGGTTGCCGCTGGTTTTTTGCAGCAACAACTCAGCCAGGGTGACTACCTCATCGGGGCTGGTTTGCAGCGTATCAGACACCAGCTGTAAAATTGACTGGCTGGATAAAGGCTTTAGCTCCAGCTGGTGTTGCTCCAGTCCACTTCGCTTTAGGGCGTCGAGGGTGAAGCTCAGTGGATGCTGGTCCTGCACTTCATTGTCACGATAGCTGAGCAGCAGAAGTAGACGTAACTTATCACCTTCTTTGGCCAGTTGCTCCAGCCAGCGCAATGTAGCTCTATCAGCCCATTGCAAGTCATCCAAAAACAGAATCAAACTGTAGCCTTGTGCTGCAACCACATGCAGCAAACGAAAGGTCAGTTGGTCGAAACGTCTTAACTCGGTAATACCTGTTGCCTGATACTGGGCATGCATTTCTGGTTGCAATAAAGGTTGCCATTCTGGTACCAGCTCACACAGCAGGTGCGCATCACCTGCAGCGGCATCTTGGAGTTGTTGACGCCAATGCTGCAGGGCGTCAGCCGGCTCTTGCAAAATGGCCTCGGCCAGCTGCGCCAGCGCAGCACTTAAGGCAGAGTAAAATCGATTCTGCAGGTATTGATCTTGCTTGCCCTGAATAAAGAAACTATCGGTCCCCAAGGTTTTCGGTGGTAATTGTTCAATCAGGCTGGTTTTACCTGAGCCTGAATAGCCACGGACCACTACCAGTTGACTGCCAGCACCACGACTGATCTGGTTAAAAGCCTGCAGCAGGGTGTCGACATCCTGTTCCCGCTCGTAGAGATGGTCAGAGAAAGGCAGGCGCTGCATGCCGCTATGCAGGGAAGGCGTGAACGGGCTTTCTTCATGGTCGGGCTGGAGGCATCTTTCGAAGTCATCAAGCACGGCCGCTACGGACTGATAGCGGTGGTTAGGATCTTTTTGCAACAATGCCTGGATAATGAGTTGCAAACGGTCATCCTTTGCCGTTTGTTGCTCCGTTAAAGGCTTGGGAATTTTAGCAATATGAGCGTGAATTAAAGCCAGAGGATCTTGCTGGGCAAAAGGAAACTCACCTGCCAGCAACGCATAGGCAAGGACCCCCAAACTGTATAAATCGGCGCGTTGATCCAGCGGGGAATTGATCCTGCCACTGGCTTCTGGAGCCAGGGTTCGTAAGCTTTGCAAGGTTAAGGTTGCCTTGCCAAGGCCCGGACGAACGGTTTGCAAGGTGGATGCCTGGGGGCAGCTCAGCAATAAAACCTGGTTACCATCCTTGGACCAAAACAATGCTTCGGCACATAACTCTTTGAAAATATAACCAGCCAGATGGGCTTGCAACAACAGTCGGGTAAGGCCGATGATAGCGTTAAGCGCTACATGCTGGCCTTGTGATTGGATATGTTGTTGCAGTTGGCTAAAGCTCAGTGGGCATTGCGCTGCTGAAAACACCTGATAATACCAGTGTTCCTCTTCAAATTCGGCCAGAGAGGGCGCAAGAAAGTCAGGTCTGCCTTGCTGCAACCTGTTGACGTTCGGCCTTGCTTGCTGCAGCAAGAACACCTTGCCAAACTCTGCATGTTCTGCTTGAAAAACCCGATGTTCAGAACCTAAGGGGGCCAGCTCATTGATAGGACTGAATTCAGCAAGTTGGTGCATCGGTCTCTGCCTTTAACCTCATCGAGATAAGCTTAATCCTATTCGGTCAAACAATAAAGTGCAGCAGACAGATTGCATCGTCACTCAGGAATATCGTTTGAGTTGTAAACGAGAGTCCGATACTATTTCAAATTGAACTAAAGTACCAGTTTGCCGAAGGGGTACGGCAGCATACACACTGTGCCGGGACGCACCTGACCAGGAAATGATTATGTTGACTCGCCATTCAGTCACCGCCGCTGCTGTTGCTTTGAGTTGCTTTGGCCCCATCGTTTTGGCTGAACAAGCGGCCACTGCCAATAGGGATGATGTGGAGCGTCTTGAAGTCTTCGCGCAGCGCCGTGGCCAGGATCTGCATGATGTCTCAGTCGCTGTCACGCTTATTGATGGCGACTACCTGCAGCAACGTCAGTTGAAAGATGCGGTTGAACTGGCAACTCTGGTCCCGAACTTTATTGCCAGCCAAGCGGCCGCTGAAGGCACTACGCCAGCTTTTACCCTGCGTGGCGTCGGTATGTTCGATTACAATACCTCGACCGTATCGCCTATCGCCATCTACAGCGATGAGGTTGTCAGTGGGGGTGCTAATTTTCTGACCGGTCAGCTGTTTGACCTTGAGCGGGTAGAGGTCTTGCGTGGCCCACAGGGCACCTTGTTTGGCCGCAATACCACCGGTGGTGCTGTGCTATTGCGATCGCGCCTGCCAGAGCATCAGTTTTCCGGCTACTTTCGCGCTAGTGCGGCTGAACAGCAAAGTTACCGCCTGCAAGGCGCGGTCAATGCACCTCTGGGAGAGAGCACCGCAGCCCGTTTTGCCTTTAATTGGCAGGATTATCAATACAGCATGACCAATCTGTTTCCCGGCGCCGATGGCGGCGGTATGGAGCAGGCCAGCTTCCGTTTGCTGCTAAGCAGTGAGTGGCTGGGCTGGTCATTGCTGTGGCGTTTGCATTCCGAACATTGGTCTGGTCAGCCCAAACCGGTGTACAGTGCTGGTGTTTTTAGCGATCTGGCGAGTGGCGAGCGTTGCAGCCCGGCGGAAGTAGGTAGCCGTCATTGTGTCGATAACTTTGGGTTTTCAGTGCCAAGCGATGATTATTGGACCACCAGTGCCAATACAGGGCACAAACGCAACCGCACCGACAGCTGGGGCACCAGTTTGCAGCTTGAGCGTGCCTTGTCGGATAGCGTGAGTGTCAAGTCTATCAGTGCCTACAAAAGCTTCAATCGTTTTCACTCCTGGGATGCCGATGGACCGGGTCAGTTCATTGAAGGTATATTGGGCTCGGATAATGAGTTCTTTAGCCAGGAAGTAACCTGGTTTTGGCAGCAACCAGAGCGTTTTTGGACTGCTGGTTTGTTTTACCTGAATGAGCGCTTGGTGCAGGGCAATGAGCTGGACTTATTCCGTGATTTCAGGGCAGTGCCCGAGCTTGCGGCTGTACCTGCTACCTTTATCTACCGCAATCGTCTGCAGAATGAAGCCATGGCGGCTTATGCCCAGATGGAGCAGCAACTGACCAGTGACTGGCAATTGACTGCCGGGCTGCGCCTGACCGATGAGCAAACCCGTTATCATGCCAATGCTGATCTGGATACGGTGGCGTTTTACCTGAATGATTTTTGGGATTTGAGCGGTAAAGTATCGGATACCGAGTGGACCGGTAAGTTGGCCCTGATCCAGCGGTTAAACCCGCGTCACAGCCTCTATTACAGTTACTCGCGCGGCTATAAAAGTGGTGGCTACAATGCTGGCTTCTCTTCCAGCCCGGAAGAAGCGGCCGACTCGGCCTACGATCCCGAATACCTGCATGCCTGGGAGCTGGGCAGTCGCTGGCGCTCGGCTGATGCCAGTTTATTCTGGGAGCTGGCGCTGTTTTACTACGATTACCGTGATCAGCAAACTTTCGTCAATATCAGCAGTGGTACGGCTCCTTACCATGTATTGAAAAACGCCGGGGATGGTCGTGTTGCCGGGTTGGAGTCTGATTGGCGTTACCGGCCTGCTGCCAGCACAGAGCTGCAGCTAAGTGTAGGCTATATTCCGTTGGCGAAACTTGGCGAGTACCGTCAGGGCGATGTGTTTGTTTCCGATACCCGCTTGCCTTTTACCCCCAAATGGACGCTGGGGGCCAGTATTGAGCAACAGCTGTCGATTGCAAAGCAAGCGCTCAACTGGCAGTTTGGCGTGCGTTACCAGTCGGCTATCTATTTTGATCAATACCAAGATCCTTATGCCCGTCAGGATGGCTATGCCCTTTGGCATGGCCGGCTGGGCTGGCAGCTTAGCTCGGATTTAGAACTGGCATTGTGGGGAAAAAACCTGTTTAATCAAAAATATGCCGAGCTTAAGTTTGACTCGGTAGCGGCGTTGGGAGCCTATACACAGCTGCGTGGTGAGGCAAGGCAGCTTGGCATTGAGCTAAGTTACCAGTTCTGAGTTGTGCGCCAAGCTCCCTGAATAATGATCATAAAGGGAGCTTCAATGCGTATTCAATTACTCTGGCCAATTCTGGCTACTTTGCTGGTGCCGCTGGCGGTTGCCTGGTTTGTTTATCCGGAGCATCTGCCACCGGGTTTTGGTGTCTTTCCACCGCAATTTCAGGGCGATGCACCTGGCTTTAATGGCTGGGTGTTTTTACTGGTTGCTGCTGGCGCTGTTTTTATCAGTGCTCTGGTGCTGTGGCCCAAAGCCTTTGGTTTTAAAGGCGCAACACCCGGCCCTGCGGCGGCAAAAAAGCCTTTGCCTTGGTGGTTCTGGGCTGGCGCTGTGGTCACCCTGTTTTTCTGGTGGCTGATGTGGTCACACTCCACCTTGTTTGGCAATCTGGTGTACTGGTCTTTTACGCCGCTGTGGTGGGGCTTTATTTTTGTACTCGATGGTCTGGTGTATCACCGCAACAATGGCCGCTCGCTGTTTTCCAGTAAGCCGAAGTTACTTGCCATTGCCGGTCTGATTTCTGTATTGGGCTGGGTTTACTTTGAGTTTTTCGATTATTTTGTGCTGGAAAACTGGTACTACCCGCATACGGCGGCAGCTCCCTGGTCGCAGCAACTGCTCAGCTTCGAGTTTCTGCTAACCTACAGTACAGTGACGCCAGTGTTGTTTCAATGGTATTGCCTGCTCAATACCTTTCCGAAACTGGTGGCCCGTTACCAGAATGGCCCTAAGATGCCACTCAATGCCAATCTACTGATTGGCCTTGGTTTGGTGCTGTTGGCTGCCATGGTGATCTGGCCTTACCCGATGTTCTGGGTGGTGTGGATTGGGCCCTTTTTGGTACTGATTGGTTGCTTGCAGCGGTTGACTATCTGGACGCCTTTTACTGATATCGCCAAAGGCAACTGGACTGCCGGGGTATTGATTGCAGTATCCTCGATGCTCAACGGCTTGTTCTGGGAGTTCTGGAATTTTGGCAGCAATTATTTTGTTACCGACAGCATCACCAATCCGAATTACTGGGTGTACAACATCCCTTATCTGAATGTGATCCACCTGTTTTCGGAAATGCCACTGCTGGGCTATTTTGGCTACCTGCCTTTTGGCGTGATTGTTTTGTTATTCTTTATCTGGAGTGGCAAGCTGTTTGGTTTTGATACCGATATTCAGCTGAACAAGACCGATAGTTAGCGCGACAAATTTTGCAGTTCGCCGAGGGTCATGCTGCTGCTATGCTGACGGATTTGGCTGAGCAGCAGCTGGGCGCAGGCAAAGGCATCGGCCAGCGCATGGTGCTGCGGTGCTTTGGGCAGCTTGTGCCGCTCTAAACAGCTGCTAAGGCGCAGCATATCGCGGGTTAGTACCTTGCCTTTGTTGTGCAGGCGTTGCCATTCAATTTTTAGCGTATCAATGGCTTTAAATTTGGGGCTGCGGCCAAAGCAGCGCTCACAGGCCATGGTTAAAAAGGCCAGATCCATTTGGGCATGATGTGCCACCAGTACATAGCCCGGATAGCTTTGCAGCAGCATGGCCATCAGCTCGCACAGCTCCATGCCGGTTTTTAGCTGGTGATCATGCACCCCATGGATCACGGCACTCTGGCCAACGCCTATCGGCGATTTCACCAGATAATGAGCGCTGTCTCCCAGCATGATTTCCTGGTGGCGAATGGGTACCCAGCCGGCACTGACGATGTGATCTTTTTTCGCATCCAGCCCGGTAAGTTCCAAATCCAGTACCAGAAAGTTGACCTCAGACAGGGCTGTTTTTGGAGATGGCTGCGGAGTATTCTCGTAGTTGCGAACGATTTCATTCATGGGGAGTGGAGGATTTTTAAACCAACCAAACATCATCAAAGCTCCCTGCAAAAGCGATATTTCATCTGGCTCTGCGCCTGATTGATCACTTCAAACACATCTTTGAGCTGATGCCGCTGCAGACCGGATAGTACGGCAGGATCCAGCAGGTTGGAGGCTTCATGGCCTTGCGCTATATCGTGTTGGTGTTTGTCCCAACGCAGTTGCGCCAGCACATCGAAAGCGTCCAGCAGGTTTTGGCTGTCTTTAGCATCCATCACTTTTTGCTGAGCCAGTTGGATCAGACGCTGGCGGGTATTAATAGCGCTAATGCCTTTGCTTAAACTGTAGATGCGGGCCATATCGGTAATCAGGATCAGGCCGCGTTTCTTTAAATCCAGACCTTTTTTCTGCTTACCATCCCGTTCCAGAGTAAAGGTTTTAAAAAAGCCCAGTGGTGGCGTGCCTTTGAGCGCATTGTGGCTTAAATGGTACAAGAACACGGCTTTGTCTTTGGTGCGGGCCAGTATGTCCTGCTGCAGGGCATTGAACAGGCTTTTACTGCCATAAATTGGCCGCAAATCGAAAAAGATGCTGGATTTAAGCAAAGCCTCCTGGGTTGGTGTTTGGATCCATCGGGCAAACTGTTTCGACCAGCCCTTTAAGCTAAGCCGTAGCTCCGGATTGCTGGCCATGATATTGCCAGGGCAGTAGACAATGCCGCATTCATTCAAACCATCGCAGACGATGTTGGCCAGTTGCTCAAAGTAGGCTGCTATCTCGCCTTCCGGCTCTTTTTCCAGCAAGAGGGCATTGTCCTGATCGGCGTTTAAACCTTGTTCCATCCTGGCCTGGGAGCCAAAGCCAAGCCAGGTAAAAACGCAAGGGGCAGGGCCCAGCCGCTTCAGGGCCAGTTTGATCCAGCTCTGGGTCAGTGCATCGGTCACTGTAGTCAGCACATGGCTGGCTTCATGGGCCGGCACCTGTTGATTGCTCAGGCTTTGGCTAAGGTGCAAAATCTGGCTGGCGCACTGCAAAATACCTTCTTCGCAGTGCTGACGATGAATTTCGCCAATTAGATACACCGGGTGATCCTGCTGCGCCCGGATCACATCGGTAGCGGTAATCATACCAAAAAGATGCTCGTCCCTGAGCACGGGCAAGTGGTGAATATTGTGCTGGCTCATCAGCTGCACCGCTTCAAACAAATAGGCGTGTAAATCAATGGTGTGTGGTTTGCTGGTCATCACGTCGCTGACCGGGCTATCGGCTGGGAGTGCTTCAGCCACCACCCGGCTGCGTAAATCACGATCGGTGATAATGCCCACCAGTTTGTTGTTCTGCTCGACCAGCAAGGACGAGACCCGTTGTTCGGTCATCTGCGCCGCTGCTTGTTGCACCGTCGCATCCGGGCTGATGCTGACTTTGCGGGCCTTGGCGACATCGCTGATTTTTAAGGTAAAACGATTGGTTGACTGTTCTTTGTACTGATGCAACCGGCGACCAAACAGCCGCTGAAAGAACAGTTCAATGTTTTTAAATTGATAGCGAATTTGCTGAAAGCCTTCGGCCGTCAGCCAGTACACCAGGCCGTCTTCATCGCACAGCAGGGTATCTTGATCGCTTAAGTCGGTCAGCAATTGCTGGTAGCCATAAAAATCACCGCTTTGCAGCTTGGTCAGCAATTGTTGCTGATCGCTGTACAGGGAAAACACGCCGGTACGCACAATCATCAGCCGGTTGCTGTCGGTATTCACTTCTTCACCGGCCCGGAAGTAGTACACCGACATCTGCCGCGCCAACGCCTGCAATTGATCAGCATCCAACTGATCAAAAGGGGTGGTTTCGGCCAGAAATTTGGTGACTTCAGTGACTTCCATCGTGTGCCTGCAATGACTCCTATCTGTTTACTAATCTAGCAACAGAGTGGCCAGGGCACCAGACGACTTTAGTCGAACAGCTGCCATCCCAACAAGCGTTCAGAATGGCACCCTTAGCGACAGGCACGAAGCAGCGGATCGGTGGGTTCCAGCCGGTACCAGTCATTGGCAACTTGCTCACCAGGCGCTGGTAATTGCAACTGCGCATGCTCATCTGCCCGGGCCAGTTGACCGCAGTGAATGATGGTGGTGACAGCGATGGCTGACATGCGTCGCTCAAAAAAGTACAACGGCAACCGCACCAGTTCCGGATTGATTTGATTGACATCGGCCCGGTTAAAATCGGCGGCAACAAAGCGCAGCGTTTGCGGAAAGACATAACTCCAGGGCCGCCAGAAGGCAGTTTGCTCAGCACTTCGTACCACCTCAACACCAGCAGGTAGCAGGCTCTTTTGATGATCAAACCAGGTGTACTCCGAGTAGATCTGAAAGGCTATCATGCCGACACCGGCCGAGACCGGGATCCACCAGCGGGCTAATTTCCCCCGGCTGATCCAGCGGGCGGACAACGCCAGACCAGCAGCACCTAAACCGGCAAAGACGGTAGCAACCAATTCCCAAAACATGTGTACCTCGTGGATAAAAAAGGGCTTTCCTGTCGGAAAGCCCGGTTGGTTTACAGGACTCTGTCTAGCATAACAGAGTTGCAGCGTTTAGTGACCAGTGGCCACACCGGCACCCCGTGGGAAGCGCACGCTTTCGACCAGATCCTGAATTTCCTGTGGTGGCTCTTCGGTCATCGCAGAGACTGCGAAGGCGACTGCGAAGTTGATCATAGCTCCGACCGCACCGAACGACAGTGGTGAGATGCCAAACAACCAGTTGGCTTCCACGTTGGCGAAGGTGGCAGTGCCAGGGATAAAGAACCAGCCCAGGTACAGGAAGATATAAACCACAGTGCTGATTAAGCCTGCCAGCATACCGGCAATAGCCCCTTTGCTGTTGACCCGCTTGGAGAAGATCCCCATCATCAGCGCTGGGAAGATAGAAGCCGCCGCGATACCAAAGGCCAGTGCCACCACCTGCGCAGCAAAGCCAGGCGGATTCATACCGAGCCAGGTAGCAACCACAATGGCGACCCCCATCGAGATACGTGCCGCCAGCAGCTCTCCTTTATCACTAATGTTCGGGTTTATTGAGCCCTTAATTAAGTCATGACTGACAGCGGAGGATATTGCCAGCAGTAAGCCTGCTGCCGTTGACAACGCAGCAGCCAAACCACCTGCAGCAATCAGACCAATGACCCAGCCAGGCAGGTTGGCAATCTCAGGATTGGCCAGTACCAGGATGTCATTGTTCACGGTCAGCTCGTTACCGGCCCAGCCACGCGCTTCAGCCGTTTCCTGGAATGCTGGCACATCGTTGTACAGCTGGATGCGTCCATCACCATTTTTATCATTAAAGCGGATCAAGCCAGTGTTTTCCCAGGTACGGATCCAGTCCGGACGTTCATCGTAATGAATGGCTTCAGCCGTTGGGCCTGCCGGGTAAATGGTGGTGAGCAGGTTTAAACGGGCCATAGAAGCGACGGCAGGCGCAGTCAGGTACAGCAGGGCAATAAACACCAGGGCCCAGCCAGCAGACCAGCGCGCATCCGCTACTTTGGGTACGGTGAAAAAGCGAATAATCACGTGCGGCAAGCCCGCGGTACCAATCATCAGTGACAGGGTAAACAGCACCATGTTCAGTTTGTTGCTGACATCGGCGGTATAATCCTGGAAGCCCAGTTCACGTACGACTTCATCCAGCTTTTGCAGCAACGGCATGCCAGACTCGGTATGCGTTGAGAACAGACCCAGCGGCGGGATAGGGTTGCCGGTCAGCTGCAGTGAAATAAACACCGCTGGAATGGTGTAAGCAATGATCAACACCACGTACTGCGCCACCTGGGTGTAGGTGATGCCTTTCATGCCGCCCATAACCGCGTACATAAAGACCACCACAGCAGCAATCATCAGGCCGGTGTCATTTTCCACTTCCAGAAAGCGGGAAAACGCCACGCCGGCACCGGTCATCTGGCCGATCACGTAAGTGACGGAGGCAATGATTAAACAGGCCACGGCCACCAGACGGGCACCGGTGCTGTAAAAACGATCGCCGATAAAGTCCGGCACAGTAAACTTGCCGAATTTACGCAAGTACGGGGCCAGCAGCATGGCAAGCAGGACATAACCACCGGTCCAGCCCATTAAGAAACTGGAGTAGGCATAACCACCGGCGGCAATCAGGCCCGCCATGGAAATAAACGACGCGGCAGACATCCAGTCGGCGGCGGTTGCCATACCGTTGGTGATGGGGTTCACACCACCACCGGCCACGTAGAACTCTTTGGTAGAGCCTGCCCGTGCCCAGATGGCGATACCGATATAGAGCGCAAAGGATGCGCCGACGAAAATTAAGTTAATGGCAAACTGGCTCATGACTTACTCCTCGTCCAGGCCGAATTCTTTATCCAGCTTGTTCATTCTCCAGGCATAGAAGAAGATCAAGCCGATAAAGGTAAGGATGGAACCTTGCTGGGCAAACCAGAAACCCAGATCAGTCCCACCTACAGGAATTCCGCTCAGTAACGGGCGGAGTAAGATACCAAAGCCGTAAGATACCAGCGCCCAAATCGCCAGGCTGATCCAAATCAGCTTGAGATTGGCCTTCCAGTATGCAGCGGCATTTTTTTTATGCTCTACCATGGTTGTGCTCCCATTGTTGTCTTTTTGTTCACTTCCGGTCCGTTTTAATCTAGCAGCGGCCAGAAATAGCGAAAGCCCGACTTTAGTCGAAGCAAGAGCGACCAATGGTTGACTTTGGTCGGTGTTCGGCCAAGAGTAACAGCATAAGAATGAAAAGGAGGGCGGCGTGTGGCGGCCTGGACCATAGCATTACTGGCGTTGTTGTATGTTGGCGGCTTGTTTTGGATCGCCAACTGGGGCGAGCGGCATGCCGACGATCGTCTGATACAAAAGTATGGGGGGCTGATTTACAGCCTGGCGTTGGCAGTGTATTGCACCTCCTGGACCTATTATGGTGCTGTTGGCACCGCGGTAACCCAGGGTTGGGACTATATCCCGATTTATTTGGGGCCTATTTTACTCTTTGTGTTTGCTCAGCCGTTTTTATTCAAATTGTTGTATGTGGCGAAAAAGCACAATATTACCTCCATCGCTGACTTTATCTCCTCACGGTATGGCAAGCGCCGCAACATAGCGCTCTTGGTCGCCTTGCTCTGCCTGGTGGTGGTAGTGCCTTACATTTCATTGCAGCTAAAAGCGGTAGCCAGCTCCTATCAAGTGCTGTTGGGCCAGGATTTTAGTGTAGGCAACGTCGCCTGGTATCAGGACAGTGCGCTGCTCAGTGCGGTGGCTATGGCCTTTTTTGCGATCCTATTTGGCACACGTAAGGTGCACCTGACCGAGCAGAACCGCGGTGTTATGGTGGCGATTGCCTTTGAGTCGGTGGTGAAGCTCTTTGCTCTGCTGCTGGCCGGAGTGGTCTATGTGTTTTTCCTTGATATCGATCGTTCGGCTTTGCAGCATTTTGTCAGCCATGCCAACGAACAGCAACAGCAAGGTGCTGGCACAGGCTGGGTTGGTTTTTTGACCAAAACCCTGCTGGCGACGGCGGCAGTCTTTTTGCTGCCACGTCAGTTTCATGTCGCCTTTGTCGAAAATGTTTCCAACCAACATCTGCGCCATGCCAGGCGCTGGTTTTCCGGTTACTTGACGATGGTCACTTTGGTGGTGATCCCGATTGCTGTGGCCGGGATGCTGATGTTTCCGGATAGCTGGAGTGAGGCCGATAGTTTTGTGCTGCTGATCCCGGCATCCTCTGGCATGGATACCTTAAGTGCGCTGGTCTTTATTGGCGGCTTTTCAGCTGCTACCTCCATGATCATTATTGCCACCCTGGCACTCAGTACCATGATCAGTAACGATGTGGTGCTGCCGGGCTTGTTGCGCCGGGCTAAACGCCAGGGCATGCAGCATGACTACAGTTTGTTGCTGCTGTTGGTTCGGCGCAGCATGATTGTGCTGGTGATGGGCTTGTCCTGGCTCTATTACGTCTTTTTTGCCCGCAATTACGATCTGGCTGAAACCGGCCTGCTGGCCTTTGCCTTGACCATTCAATTGGCCCCTGCCGTGGTCGGGGGGCTGTACTGGCGTCATGGCAATGCCAGGGGCGTGTACGCTGGCCTGGCGGTTGGATTTGGGCTCTGGTTCTATACACTGATGTTGCCTCAATTGGTTGGTGCCGGCGTTATTCGTACGGAAATCATGGCGAGCGGTCCCTTTGGACTGAGCTGGCTGCACCCGCAAGCGATGTTTGGCCTGAGCACCGATGGTTTAACTCATGGCGTTTTATGGTCACTGGGTCTGAACATTCTGGCTTATGTGCTGGTATCTTTGTTGACGCGGGTGCCGCTGAAAGATCGGTTGCAGGCGGTGGCTTTTGTCAAGCCGAATTTACCCATCGATCATCAGGATACGCCAGCACGGCGCATAAAAATCCGCAATTCGGATTTACGTACCTTGCTGGAACGCTTTGTCGGTCAGCAGCGTGCGTTGGAGTGTTTGCAGGAGTTTGGACGTCGCCAACAGCAGGAGCTGGATCCGGACGACCAGCCCAGTGTGCGCCTGGTCGAGCACGTTGAGCGCGAGCTCTCCGGGGTGATTGGGGCCTCTTCGGCCTCCACCATGGTGAATGCTGTGTTGGAGGGTAAGCAGCTGGGTTTTGAAGATGTGGTCACCTTGTTTGATGACACCACTCAGGCCATTCAGTTTTCCCGGAAAATCCTGTTTTCTACCCTGGAGCACTTAAGTCAGGGGGTCAGTGTGGTGGACCGGGATCTAAATCTGGTCGCCTGGAATAAAGCCTATCTCGAGATGTTTGATTATCCGGAAGGCATGGTACGGGTTGGCCGGCCGGTGGCGGATATTGTGCGTTTGAATGCTGAGCGTGGCTTGTGTGGTAAAGGCGACATTGAGGATCATGTCAATAAACGCATTCAGCACATGCAAAAGGGTACTCAGCATGTTTTTCAGCGGGTACGGCCGGATGGCAAGGTGATTGAGATGCGTGGCAACCCCATCCCGGGCGGTGGTTTTGTTACCAGCTTTACCGATATCACCGATCATGTGCAGGCGGTACAGGCGCTGGCTGAAGCCAAGCAGCATCTGGAACAACGGGTACGTGAGCGCACGCAAACCATCAGCGAGATGAACCAGGAACTGCTGGCCGAAGTAGAACGCCGTAAGCTGACTGAGCAGCAGCTGTTGCAAGCCAAAGCCGAAGCTGAATCCGCCAATGCTTCCAAAACCCGCTTTCTGGCATTGGCCAGTCACGACATTTTGCAGCCACTGAATGCCGCCCGTTTATTTACAGCTGCTCTATCGGGCCGGCACGACGACAAACAGCATCAGCACATTGTGCAGCAGCTGGATAACTCGTTAAAAGCTACGGAAGAGCTGATTTCTACCTTGCTGGAAATCGCCAAACAGGATGATGGCAAACTGCAGCCGTCTATCCAGCCGGTGTCACTGGGAGAGTTGCTGTCGAATCTGGCCGATGAGTACAGCTTGCTGGCCAGGCAAAAAGGCTTGCAGCTGAAAGTGCGCAGCCAGGATGTACAGGTATTGAGTGATGCCACCTATCTGCGACGTATTGTGCAAAACATGCTGTCCAATGCAATTAAATACACGCCCAAAGGCAAGGTATTGCTGAGCTGTAGGCTTAGGGGGGAACAATTATTGGTGCAGGTATGGGATACCGGCCCTGGCATCGCTGAGCCGGATCTGGCCAGGATTTTTGATGATTTCTACCGGATTGATGCCACGGCCAAAGGGCAGCAAGGGGTTGGCCTGGGCCTGGCGGTGGTTCATCGTATGGCGCGAGTGCTTGGCCATACGGTAGCGGTACAATCCAGACCTGGTCACGGCACCGTCTTTAGCCTGACGCTGCCGCTGGTATTGACTGAAATCATCAAACCTATTGAAGAAGTCAGCCGTCCACGCAGCGCTCTGGCTGGCTTGAACGTGATTTGTGTCGACGACGATGCCACCAATCTGGAAGCGCTCAAGGTACTGTTGCAGCAATGGCAGATAGAGCAGGTGCAGGGATTTTATGACGAGCAGAGCCTGTTGGCTTTTGCTGCTGAGCATCCGGCTCCGGATGTCCTGCTGATTGATTATCAGTTGGGACAAAACAGCAATGGTCTGGATTTGTATCAGCAGTTGCAGGTGTACTGGCAGCATGTGCCTGGCATTCTGGTTTCAGCCTCGCCGCAGGCTGATCTGGCCAGGCAAGCTCAACGACTTGGCTTATTGTTTTTGGCCAAGCCCATTAAACCAGCTGCCTTGCGCGCCAGCCTGAATCAAATCAATCTGCTAAAAAGGCGGACTGCTGAATGATTCGTCAGCTGCATGGTAGCACCTTTGATCCTGTTGGTATTCAGTGACAGGATCATGCATACTCTAAGTCAAGAACCCATCGGTAGCAGTATGTTTTTTGACGGATTTTTCAGGTGCAACCAGGTATTCCCATAGGCGACCGCAGTTTCCAGTTCGGTGACGGTATTTTCACCACCATCCGGGTGCGGGCTGGTGTTGCTGAATATTGGCCTCAGCATCTTGCGCGATTGCAGCAAGGCGTCGCTCGGCTGGGCTTTGTCGAGCCGGATTGGCAGCAATTAACCAATCAGGTACAGCAGGCCATTTCAGCACCGGAACAAGTACTTAAAGTCGTGATCTCGCGCGGTCATGCCGGCCGGGGCTACAGCCCGCTTGGTGTGAATGGCCCAGACACCTATATCAGCACAGCCGAGTTGCCGGATTTCAGGCTGCAGCGACAACAGGGGATCCGCCTGGGGGTGGCCAGGTTGCAGCTTGGCTGCCAGCCGTTGCTGGCTGGCTTGAAGCACAACAATCGGCTGGAGCAAGTGTTGCTTAAACAAGAGCTGGCAACCACCGACTGGGATGACCTGTTGGTGCTGGATCAGCGTGGTTTTGTCACCGAAGCCATCGCGGCCAATGTGTTTTTTTACCGGGCTGGGCGTTGGTTAACGCCAGTACTCGATCAGGCTGGCGTGGCAGGCGTGATGCGGCAGGTATTGTTGGAACACTTGCAAGCAGAACAGGTGCAATGGACGCTGGATGAGCTGCAAGGGATAGAGGCTTTGTTCTGCTGCAATGCGCTCTGTGGGATTCTACCAGTCCATACTTTTCTAGAGAAACCACTGCAACTGGCCCCGGTGCAGCAGCTGCAACAGGAGTTCGCATGCTTCGTCGCTTAGTGATACTGGCTTTATCCTTGTTGTTTCTTGGCTCCGTGCTTATCTACAATAAAATGCAGCAACTGGCGGTGCAACCATTGCAGTTGACTGCCCCCCTGTTCACGGTGCCGGCTGGTGCATCCGCCCTGAGTTTATGCCGACAATGGCAGGGCCAGCAATTGCTGGATGAACAGGATTGCCATTTGTTGCGTCTTACCATCTGGTTACAGCCTGAACTGTCTGCGGTGCGGGCCGGCACTTACCGGGTATCGGCCGATTTATCCCTGGTGCAATTGCTTGAACTCTTTGTCCGTGGCGAGGTGGCCCAATTTGCCTTTACCTGGCGTGAAGGGGAAACTCTAC
This sequence comes from Alkalimonas amylolytica, assembly GCF_900107845.1. Taxonomy (GTDB): domain Bacteria; phylum Pseudomonadota; class Gammaproteobacteria; order Enterobacterales; family Alteromonadaceae; genus Alkalimonas; species Alkalimonas amylolytica. The sequence continues at coordinate 400,616 of NZ_FNRM01000002.1, read as the reverse complement.
AGCAAACCTTGGAGCGGTTGCAGCAGGCCGACTACCTGCAGTACGATTTGGATGAACAACCGTTGCTGCATCTGCTCCGCTGGCCGGACGACTGGGGGCCTGTGCCTGAAGTTGCCGAAGGGTTATTCTTTCCGGAAACCTATTTCTATACCGCTCATAGCCGTGCCAGTCAGTTGCTTAGCCGGGCTCATCAGAGTTTGTTGCAACATCTGGCAGCCAGTTGGCATCTGCGCAGTCTGGATCATCCGCTCGAAACGCCTTATGAATTGCTGATTCTGGCCTCCATCATCGAGAAAGAAGCAGGCCATGAGCCCGAGAAACCTTTAGTCAGCTCAGTTTTTGTCAACAGACTTCGCAGCAATATGCGTTTGCAGACCGATCCAACGGTGATTTATGGTTTGGAAAACTTCAGTGGCCGCATTACCCGGGCGGATCTGAATAACCCACATCCTTACAACACCTATCGCCATCATGGGTTACCACCTGGTCCTATTGCTTCGGTCAGTCGAAGCTCTTTACAGGCAGCAGCAGAGCCAGCTGAAACGACTTTGTATTATTTTGTCAGCAGGGGCGATGGAACCCATGTATTTTCGGAGACGTTGCAAGAGCACAATGCTGCAGTGCGGCGCTATATTTTAAGGCAGAACAATGACTGAACAAGGCCGCTTTTTGGTGGTAGAAGGCCTGGAAGGCGCAGGTAAAAGCACGGCGGTTGCAACGGTTCGACACTGGCTTGAAGCCAAGCAGCTGCCGGTGGTTTGTACCCGTGAGCCTGGTGGGACCCCTTTGGCTGAACAGATCCGCACCCTTGTAAAGCAGGTGCATGATGAGCAGCTGACGGCTGAAGCCGAGCTGCTATTGATGTATGCCGCTCGGGTGCAGTTGCTGCGCAATGTGATTGAACCTGCTTTGGCAACAGGGCATTGGGTGTTGGCAGATCGGCATGATTTATCATCCCGCGCTTACCAAGGCGGCGGGCGCCAATTGGATCGCAAGCTTATTGATGGGATTCGACAGGCGGTGCTTGGCAATTGCAAGCCTGATCTTACTTTGTATCTGGATATTGATCCGGCCATTGGTCTGGCGCGTGCTCAGGCCCGCGGTGAGCTGGACCGAATTGAGCAAGAGCAATTGGTTTTTTTCCAGCGGACCCGTCAGGTGTATCTGCAGATAGCGGCAAGTGAGCCTGGTATCGTGGTGATTGATGCCTCCAAGCCCTTAATGGAGGTGCAGCAAAGTATTGTCGCGGCACTGGACGCTTTCTGGGAGCAAGGCCATGCTACCCTGGCTTGAAAGCAGTTATCAGCAATTGGCTGCTTTGCACCAGCAGCAGCACTTTCCTCATGCGATTCTGTTAAGTGGTTGTCGGGGGCTTGGTAAACAAACCCTGGTTAAAGCCATGGCTGGGCTTTTGCTGTGCCAGTCTGAAAGCCAAAGAAAACCTTGTGGTCAGTGCAAAGCCTGTCAGTTGCGCCAGGCAGGACATCACCCGGATTACTGGCAAGAAACGGAAACTGAAGGGCGCATTGGTGTTGATAGCATTCGTCAGTTGAGCCGTTTTTTTCATGAGCATGCGCAACAAGGCGGGGCCCGGGTTGCTGTTGTGCCGCAAGCAGAGCGGATGACCGAAGCTGCTGCAAATGCCCTGTTAAAAACGCTGGAAGAACCCCCTAAAGGCGGGTATTTGCTATTAACCAGCGATCAGCCAGCGCTGCTGTTACCAACCATTTTGAGTCGTTGTCAGCAATGGCCGCTAGCGGTTCAGCATGTAACGCAAGCTCAGCACTGGTTGCAGCAACAAAGTGACCAGACGTTACCGGATTTTTTGCTACCACTCATCAGCACGGCACCACTGGAAGCGTTACACTGGTTGCAACAGGGCTTAGTTGAGCAAGCGTCTGAAATCCTGCTACAGTTGGAATATTATGTGCACGATAAGGCAAGCCTACAGCAGACGGTACAACTGGCCACTAAATCACAGCAATTGCCCCTGTTGCTAAGCTGGTTTTTGCGTGAGCGTTTACCCAGCTTGGGTGGCTATCAACCACAACGCTATTGGCAATTGTTGCAGAGCTTTCAGCATTGGTGTCGTGACGAAAAGCTGCTTTTAGGGCAAAATAAACAGCTGGCACTGACAGCTTTACTGATTGAGCTAAAGCGGATCATGGTGTGAACCGAGGTGGACAATGGAAGAAATCCCACTGGATTTTATGGATATTAAAGAGCTGTATCGTTGTTATATGCCGTTCTTAAAACAGGGCGGTTTGTTTGTTCGTACGGCAAAAACCTACAAAATGGGGCAGTCGCTGGCACTGAATGTGACACTGCCCGATGCGCTGGAGCCATTACTGGTAACCGGAAAAGTTGCTTGGATCACGCCGCACGGGGCTCAGAACTCCAGTCCGGCAGGTGTTGGTGTGGCTTTTATTGACGATAAACATCACCTGAATGACCAAATCACCAAATTGGTGGCAGGCCTACAGGCCAGTAACGAAATTACTTATACCCTTTAATTGTGACAGGATCTGTTGTGTTTGTAGACTCGCATTGCCATTTGGATCGTCTGGAGTGGGATAAACTTAAGCTGGAGCTGCCGGATGTGATAGCGAAAGCTCAGCAAGCCGGCGTGGAGCATTTGCTCTGTGTATCGGTCAGTTTGGCAGAGTTTGAAGCCATGGCGGAGCTGGTGGCTCCTTTTCCGATGGTGTCTGTTTCCTGTGGGGAACACCCTTTGCATCAATGTGATGCGTTGGATCCAGAGCTGTTGCTGTCTTTATGTCAGCGGCAGGATGTGGTGGCCGTCGGTGAGACTGGACTTGACTACTTTTATGCGCCTGACAGCAAAAAGTTGCAGCAGGATGCTTTTGTGCAGCACTTACAGGTGGGTTGTCAGTTGCGTAAGCCGGTCATCATTCATACCCGGGATGCCCGCACCGATACCCTGGCGCTGATGCGCTCCGAGCAAGCTTATCAGGCGGGAGGGGTGTTGCATTGTTTTACCGAAAGCTGGGAGATGGCAAAAGCTGCACTGGATATGGGCTTTTATATCTCTATTTCCGGTATCATGACCTTTAAAAATGCGGTCGAGCTGCGCGAGGTAGTGAAAAAAATTCCATTGGATGCGCTTTTGATTGAAACCGACTCACCCTATCTGGCGCCTGTACCGCACAGGGGCAAAACCAATCAGCCAGCTTATGTGGCAGATGTTGCCGCTGCCATTGCAGAAGTTAAAGGGCTCTCACTTGAGCAACTGGCACAGCAAACCACGGCTAATTTTTACCGCTTATTTGCTGGCATCCAACCAAAAAATGCTTAAAAAAAAGGCCCAGAACTAATCCTGTTCTGGGCTCAGGGGAATGGCTCATCGGGAATGAGCCGTGCGCTATCGAAAACAATATCCAGGGAGAAACTGTCTTCAAGTGTAGTAACTTTGAGTGGCTTTTTCCTGCTTGGTTCCAACTGGCACTTGGCTGCTTTTCAGGAACTTTGTCCCCAGCTTATGCTTGAGTTATCCCCAGCTTATCCTCTGAAAGGCTGATTCTTCCTCAGTTGTTGCTGATTTAATGACAGCCTGGCCTAGTGTTTTTTATAGCCTTAAGATTAGAAATCAATGTTTTTTATTGGTAAAAAGTCTAAAAAAAACACCAATTAGTCTCTTGCAATTTTTTTGCTAACATGGACCTCTAATGTACATTTTCCCGATAAGTAATTGATTATATCGGCAAAAAAAGTAAGAATGATAGTGAGTGCAGGCCAATACAGTTCAGAACCGGAGAAGCCTATGTCTACATCGACTGGGAGTAAGTTAATGCAAGATTTACCGCAGCAGATGCAGGTGATTGAAGTCGTAAACCCTGGCCCGGATAGTCGCCTCTGTTCTGCGTTCAGGCCTTTACCGACTTTGCATTCCGGTCAGTTGTTGATAAAGGTTACTGCGGCCGGCGTCAATCGGGCTGATTTAATGCAGCGGAGGGGACTTTACCCACCACAACCAGGAGAAAGTGACATCCTTGGTCTGGAAGTTAGTGGTGAGGTAGTGGCTGTGGCTGATGCCAGCCTCAATCATTGGCTGGAAAAATCAGTGATGGCTTTGGTTCCCGGGGGAGGCTATGCGCAGTATGTCCGGGTCGCGGCGACCCACGTCATGCCGGTTCCTAAGGGCTGGTGTATGCTCCAGAGTGCCGCGACACCTGAAGTCTTTCTGACGGCTTATCAGTTGCTGTTTTTACTGGGCCAGCTTGAAGTGGGGCAGCGGGTATTGTTGCATGCTGGGGCTAGCGGCGTGGGGACAGCAGCAATACAGTTGGGCAAAGCTCGTGGCGCTGAAGTGGCCGTGACGGTTGGTAGCAATGAAAAAGCACATGCTTGTCTGGCGCTTGGTGCAGATTTGGCTATCAATTATCGACAACAGGATTTTGCTGAGATTATATCGCAGCAATGGCCAAGGGGGGTGGACCTCATCCTGGATCCGGTGGCAGGTGATTATCTGGTTCACAATGCTAAATTGCTGGCCATGGATGCGAAAGTAGTGATCTATGCGCTGATGGGGGGGCGTAAAACCGAGTTGGATATGGCTCCCTGGTTTAAGAAGCGCGCCCAGTTATTGTTTTCTACTCTACGCAACCGCAGTGATGATTATAAAGCCAGCCTGGTGCAGCGACTGCAGTCAGATTTTGCTGCTGATTTTGAAGCTGGTCGGGTCCAACCCGTTTTGGATCGCGTTCTGCCCTGGTCACAGGTGGAACAAGCGCATCAATTATTGGCGACCAACCAGAGTATTGGTAAAGTGGTATTGGATGTCGCAGGAACCGCACTGGATGCTACACTAACTTCTGGCACAAGCTAAGGAATTGACTGATATGAACTTGGGAAAAATTGCCAAGTCCAGTTACAGCAAAGCTGTACAATCGCTTATTCACAGAATTTATGATCAAACTGACGTTCAGGACTCTCTATACGAGCAGGCGCTGAAGTATTTTATCGATGCTGAGAAACTACAGGAGCAACAGACGGCAGCTGAACAGGAAGCGTACTTGTTCCGTCAGCGTTTGCAACAAGCCAGTGGTGCCGATCAAGCCAAAATTGAACAGCGGTTACAACAAGCGGAAAAAAGCCTTAGTAGTATGAATCACGGGCTTGAAGAGCTGCGCCTGGCGCAGCTGACTCGGCTAAAAGAGCTGTGCTATACCATTTTTGAGCTGGTGCAAGGCGCTGATTTCGAAGAAACCAACTTATTATCGGCAAAGATGCTGGGTACCATTCAATTGTTATCCCCTACCGAGGGCAAACAGGTTGCCCGCAGCAATCAAAAAAGCAAACATTTGTACAAAGCGGTGCTGGCGTTGCGTTTGCTCGATCGTTTGCTGCTGGATGGTAAAATTACCAACAGCTATGTCCTGAAACGTTATCAGGAAGATACAGCTACGGAGATTGAGGTCACGGGTGGAAGATGTTATCAGCCGTTTCGTGATGATGTGCAAATCCCTTTACTGATGGCGGCTCTGATCCAGGATATTGGCCAGCAACACCCAGAGGCTCAGCGTATTCTTTGTGGTGAGGACGGCAGCCTGAACGAGTTTCGGGTACTGGATAATCCGGATCGGGTAACCATGCTGCAAACCAACTACCGGGAAAGCCTGAAGTATCTGACCCAAGCGCTTGGAAAAGATCGTTATGTGGGGAACAGCAAAGATGAACGTGACTGGTTTGATCGTAACGAGCAGGAAAAACTCGGTTTTATGGTCACCTTGTTGAAAAATTCGGTCAAACCAGAGCAGGGGATTGGTAACTTACTGAAAATTCCCCAAATTTATACCTCGGTAGTCTTATCGACCAAGCAGAATTACAGTTACGAAACCTTACCTAAAGTTGGCTTAGTGATTGATAAAGCTGTGGAGAAAGGCATGTGCAGCAAAGAAGCTGCTGATGCATTGATGCAAATTACCGGTATTTTTCCGCAAGGTTTTGGTATTACCTACATCCCGAAAGATTCTGACAGGCAGGACTTGGATCGTTATGAATACGCCATCGTGACCTCCCTGTACCCGCCACACCCTCATGTGCCGGTCTGTCGTATGGTCACGCGCAATCTGTCTTACCAGATTTCTGTCATGGGCTGTACGGTGCGGGTAGAAAACAACTTGTTCTTCCCTCAGGCAAGAAAGAAGCTGGAAAAAATCAAACCAGAGCGGCTGAAAGAAATTTTAATGCAGCTGGTGTCCAATTACGAAGAGCGTAAAGATATGGATTTGATCCCAAAGTGCTGGCATCCGGATGAATACTTTGCCTATGCCCGTAACCAGAACCTGTGGAACAAAGCCATCAACCAGAACATTTAATCCGTTTTATCCTGTTGCTGGCGTTTCGCCAGCCGGGTAACAATGGTATCGGCTTCATCGTCCTCTGAGCTTTGCGCAGCTGGTGTAACTTCAGTTTCTGCTTTTTCATCATCAGCTACCAGGCTTTGCTCGTTGGCAACCGTTTCTTCATGCTCAGCACTGTCTTTTTCGATTGCTTCAGGTGTCGCCGTCAGAGCCGGTTCATGCTGGCTGGCCGGCTCCTGAGCTACCGAGGACTGATCATGGCTGCTCTCTGGTTGGTGAACACGAGCAGGCTCACTCGGTGGAGGCTCAGTTTTAGGCTCGAGCATCTGCTCTTGCACCATCTGTTCGTCCACCCTTGGATCCAAGGCTGCGGCAAGTGGTGATGAAAACACATCGCTCGATGCCATCACATAATCGTCGGACTGTTGGGCTGCAACGATACGGGCGGCTTGTTTTTGGCTGTAATTGACCCGCTGCAAGCGCAGAAACAGCACAAAGCTGCACAGCCCCATAAAACCATACAGCATAAAGTTACCCAGTACTTGCATCAATGCCGATGCCAGTAAGGGGCCAAAACAGGCACCAATCCCGAAGGTCAGTAAAATTACCGCCGATAGGGACACCCGCTCGTGTTGCTCGGCATGCTGGTTTGCCAAAGCTGTTGCTATCGGGTAAAGCGAAAATGCCAGGAAACCAAAAAAGAAGGTTGCCAGCAGCAGTAAGGTACCAGAAAGCGGTAGCAAGGCGATCAGCAACACCACCAGGGTGAGTAACGCGCTGTTGGTCCGAAGTAGCCGGCTACGGGGAATGCGATCCGACAGCTTGCCCATCGGCCATTGTGCCAGCAAGCCTGCGATGATGGTGACCGACATAAACAAGGCAACTTTCTCATTCGGCAAACCGGTATTGCTGATATAAGCTGGCGCCAGGCCGTAAAAAGCGCCAACAATAATGCCGGCTACGGTGATGGTGGTCAGGGATTGCGGCATGCGCCGCCAGAAGGTAGTAATTTGCAGCGGTGCCGAATGCAAAGGTGCCGGATGAATGCGTCGGGTAATGCCAATCGGCACGATGGATAGAGCAAAACCGATCGCGACTAAAAATAAGGGTTCCAATCCCAGCTCAGGGAAAGAGCCAATCACCAGCTGGCCAGCCACCATGCCAAAATAGGACACGATCATGTAGCTGGCAAACACAGTGCCGCGCTGGTGGTTATCTGCCTGCTCATTGAGCCAGCTTTCCAGTACCATGTACTGACACATCATGCCCATGCCAACCATGAAGCGAAGCAGCAACCAGAAAGTCAGATCGGGGATGAGGCCATGGCCTAATGCTGAGGCGGTAACCAGGCCGGCACTCGCGACAAAAGCCCGGATATGGCCGACTCGGGCAATCAGTTTATGACCGACTTTTGAGCCAAGCACCAGGCCAAGGTAGTAAAAGGACATCAGGGCACCAATCCATAATGGATCGACTTGCTCTTTTGCCAGAAACAGACCCAGGTACGTGGTGAGCAAACCGGCTCCAAGCACCATCAAAAAGGTGGAGAAGTACAGGGAGGAAAAAGCCCTGATGGTTCCGGTTTGCTGCATAACGACTCCCTGTTGCGATTGGGTTTATTTAACGCGCATGCCTGCTGTGGCACCACTGTCCGGGGATAAAATAAACAGCTCATTGCCACCCGGACCAGCGGCCAACACCATGCCTTCCGACAGACCAAAGCGCATTTTTCGTGGTGCCAGGTTCGCCACCATCACGGTGTAGCGGCCAATTAAATCGGCTGGCTGGTAGGCCGACTTAATGCCAGCAAAGACCTGGCGTGTTTCGCTACCAATATCCAGCTCCAGCCGGATCAGCTTATCGGCACCTTCCACTGGTTCGGCATGCGCGATACGGGCTATCCGCAGGTCTATCTTAGCAAAGTCATCAATGTTGATGGTATCGGCTATCGGCTCTATCGCCTGCGTTGTCTTTGCCGGAGTGGTTTGGCTGACTGTTGCAGCAGTAGTTGCCTGCTCGGATTGAGGCTGCAGGCTTTCTTTTGAGGCTTCCAGCATAGCGGCTACTTTCGTCGGGTCGACCCGTTGCATCAGTGCTTTAAATGGCTCGATCCGATGGCTAAGCAAAGGTTGCTGATAATTGTGCCAGCCGAAGTGATCCTGCAAAAATGCCTGGGTTGCAGCAGTCATCTGCGGTAGTACCGGGCTTAAATAGTGCATTAGCACCCGGAACAAATTCAATCCCATGGAGCAGACATCGTGGGCTTCTTGTTGCTTGCTGTCATCTTTTACCAGCACCCAGGGCGCTTTGGCATCGATGTACTGGTTGGCTTTATCAGCCAGTGCCATAATATCGCGGATGGCGCGGGCATAGTCGCGCTTCTCGTAATGGCTGGCGATACGCTCACCTGCTTCAGTGAACTCGCTGAATAGTTCCGGCTCTGTCAGGCTGCTTGCTAAGGTGCTGTCAAAACGTTTGGTGATAAAGCCGGCGCAGCGGCTGGCAATATTCACCACTTTCCCTACCAGATCAGCATTCACTTTTTGGGCAAAGTCATCCAGGTTTAAATCCAGATCAGTAATGGCGGATGTCAATTTGGAAGCAAAGTAATAGCGCAGGTACTCCGGGTTCAGGTGATCCAGATAGGTGCGGGCTTTGATAAAGGTGCCTTTGGACTTGGACATCTTGGCACCATTGACGGTGACAAAGCCATGCGCATAGACAGCGTTCGGTTTACGAAAGCCAGCGCCTTCCAGCATGGCAGGCCAGAACAAGCTGTGGAAATAGATAATGTCTTTGCCAATAAAGTGGTAGACCTCGGCTTCGGAGTTCTTTGACCAGAATGCATCGAAATCAATACCTTGTCGCTTGCACAGGGCTTTAAAGCTGGCCAGGTAACCGATAGGTGCATCCAGCCAGACGTAGAAAAACTTATTGGGTGCTCCCGGAATTTCAAAGCCAAAGTAGGGCGCATCCCGGCTGATATCCCACATTTGCAGACCATCGGTAAACCATTCCTGCAGCTTGTTGGCCATTTCTTCCTGCAAGGAGCCGCTGCGGGTCCAGTCTTTGAGCATCTGTTCAAAGGCGGGCAGATCGAAGAAGAAATGCTCGCTGTCTTTCAGCACAGGTGTGGCACCGGATATGACCGAGCGTGGGTTTTTTACATCGGTCGGGCTGTAGGTGGCACCACAGACATCGCAGCTGTCGCCATTTTGATCGAGGGCACCGCATTTCGGGCAATCACCTTTGATAAAACGATCCGGCAAAAACATGTTTTTTTCCGGATCAAATAACTGGCTGATGGTTTTGCGTTTGATGTGACCGGCAGTATCCAGTCGCTGATAAATCAGATTGGCCAGCTCCTGGTTTTCCGGGCTGTGAGTGGAGTGATACTGGTCAAAGACAATGCCAAACTCTTGAAAATCCGCCTGGTGCTCAATGCTGGTTTGGGCAATCATCTGCTCCGGGCTAATGCCTTGCTGCTGGGCTTTCAGCATAATGGGGGTGCCATGCGCATCGTCAGCACACACATAGTAACACTCATGGCCGCGACCTTTTTGAAAGCGCGACCAGATATCGGTCTGAATGTATTCCAGTAGGTGTCCAAGGTGGATTGGGCCATTGGCATAAGGCAAAGCACTGGTGATCAGGATCTGGCGTTTCGACATCGATGATAACTCTTGGCAAAATACAGGAAAATTAATGGATGGATGATACAATACCTGCGCCCTGATCGCATCCCATTGGGAGTCGATACAGCCTAAAAAGTGCTTTCTTTAACAAACTGAACTCATCGCACGGCACAAAAAGAAGAAAAGGAACAAGCAGCATGTTCAACTGGTTCTCGCAAAAGCGTCCTGCCTCCGCTGCAGAGGCTGAGCAAGCCGAAGCAACGGCACAGCCTGCCAAGACGTTAGCTGCAGCTAATGCAGTCAAGGCTTCTGCCGCACAATACACAGAACCGCACTATGCCTTTCAGCGGGTGCGTCAACTGGTGCTGGTTGCCTCCGGCAAAGGTGGGGTAGGCAAGTCGACTACGGCTGTGAATATGGCAATGGCGCTCCAGGCCGAAGGACTGAAAGCGGGCATTCTGGATGCGGATATTTATGGCCCATCCATTCCTTTGATGCTGGGGCTTGAGCAAGCCAAAGCAGACAGTCCGGATGGCAAAACTATGCTGCCGCAGTACGTCGGCGGACTGGCGGTGCAATCCATTGGCTTTTTAATTTCACCGGATAAAGCCACGGTCTGGCGTGGCCCTATGGCCAGCCAGGCCTTGCTGCAGCTGATTCACGAGACGCAGTGGCCAGAGCTGGATATTCTTATTGTCGATATGCCGCCAGGTACCGGGGATATTCAGCTTACTTTGTCGCAAAAACTGGCGGTAACCGGGGCCGTGATAGTCACCACACCGCAGGATGTAGCGCTGAGTGATGCGCAAAAAGCCATTACCATGTTTGGCCAGGTGCAGATCCCGGTACTCGGATTGGTAGAAAATATGAGTTACTATCAATGCAGTGCCTGCGGCCATCAGGAGGCTATTTTTGGCACTGATGGCGGCAAGCGATTGGCGGAGCGTTATCAACTACCCGTACTGGCTCAGCTTCCACTGCACAGCCGGGTTCGCCAGTGTGCAGATCAGGGGGTGCCTCTGTTGCTAAGTGATGACCCAGCCGATGATGCCCTGTGCCTGCCATACCTGCAGATGGCGCAACAGCTGATGCAGCAGTTGGCGGCTTTGCCGGCCAATCAGAGCACGCCGGAAATAGTGTTTACCGATGATTAGACGATTAACAGCAACAACTACTGGCTGTGTTGGCCAAAACGATGGAAACCAAGCATGAGATTATGTGATCGTGATATAGAGCGTTATCTGGACGAAGGACGGATTTGCATCGAGCCAAGGCCTGCCAAAGATATGATCAGCGGGGTAAGTGTCGATATCCGCCTAGGCAATAAGTTTCGTGTATTTCAGGCGCATGCTGCGCCTTACATTGATTTAAGCGGGCCACGGGCTGCAGTCGATAAAGCGCTGAACTCGGTGATGAGCGATGAAATTGAAATCGCCGACGATGGTGTCTTTATTCTACACCCGGCTGAATTAGCACTTGCTGTGACGCTGGAATCAGTGACCTTGCCAGCGGATATTGTTGGCTGGCTGGATGGTCGCTCCTCATTGGCGCGGCTTGGCTTGATGGTGCACGTCACTGCGCATCGTATCGATCCGGGCTGGTCTGGCAACATTGTGCTGGAGTTTTACAACAGTGGCAAATTGCCTTTGGCACTGCGGCCTAATATGAAGATCGGTGCTCTGAACTTTGAGCTGATGACCGGCGAAGCCGAGCGGCCTTATAACAAACGAGAAGATGCCAAGTACAAACAACAAAGCGGCGCCGTGGCTAGCCGAATTGGTGAAGACGACAAGCGCCCTGCATTTTAGACTTTGGTGGAATTGAAAAGCAGAAAGTAAAAAGCCCATGCAGAGCATGGGCCAAAAGATAAGCAATAAAGCAAAAATGAAGCGTGATGATTATGCAATAAAACTGCATAGTCTGGCAAGTGGCCAAGTGAAAAATACTTTGCATTTTATCGCATATTTGTGCAACCGGTCGCAGTAAGCATGAACAGCCACTGGGCTTAGCAAATAACAGCAGGAGCTCCCGATGAAACTTTTTGGATCCATCCCATCCCCCTATGTACGCCGTATCCGTATGTTGTTGGCGGATACGTCTTATGAGTTCGTCAATCTGAATATCTTCTCCGAACAAGACCGGGCGACCTTAATCCGGCTGAACCCAACACGGAAAATTCCAATGCTGGTGGATCAGGAGCAGGTGATCTTTGACTCCAACTTAATCTACCGTTATCTGTGCCAGAAGCTGCAATTGCCTGCTTTAAGCTGGCCGCAAGAGAATCAGATCATTCTGATCAATGCTGCCAACGACTCATTGGTCGAGCTGCTGATTTGCCAGCGCTCAGGCTTTGACACCAACGACGACAAACTATTCTTTAACCTGCAGCGTGAGCGGGTGGGTGAGGTGTTGGCTGTGCTGGAGGAGCAGGTACAGGAGCAGGCGTTCAGTGACTGGAGTTACGCTGCCATCTGCCTGTATTGTTTGCTGGATTGGATCCTATTTCGCAACCTCTGGCCAATGGATGCTTTTCCGGCACTTACCCAATTTGTCAGTGCTAACCAGCACCAGCCAGGCGTCGCCAACAGCGATCCGCGACTGGCAGGCTGAAGCTGCCTAAAATTGCTGCAGTCAGCCGCTGCAGCATTGATTTTCCCCCGATAATCCGTATGATAGGCGCTAAGTCGGTACGTGGCGCAGCTTGGTAGCGCACTGTCATGGGGTGTCAGGGGTCGGAGGTTCAAATCCTCTCGTACCGACCAACAAAACAACCTGTTTTTTAACAGGTTTTTTTGTGCCTGCGATTTGGGGACGCGTTAGAGTGTATCAAATCCACTGTAGTCGATAGGCAATCATACTTGCCAAACCTTTTTTAAGGCAACTGAACCCCCTTCGGAAACTCGGTCTGCTGCCATAATTCCTGCCAAAGCTGCGTGCTATCGTCCCACTTGCCCTGCACAACCCAGTTAGCCAGCGCGTCAGCGACTTTGGGGTAATGCACCTGGCCGGGGGTTTTGCTTTGCAGCCACTGAATAATGGTTTGAGCGTGCAGTTCGGGCATGGCGGTTGCCAGGCCAAGCTGGCGCAGGGTTTCGACATTGCTTTGTTGTTCAAACTGGCCCATCAGCGGCTTTAACAACAACTTTTTACCCAAGGATAAGGCTTCGGATGGCAGTTCAAAGCCACCATTGGCAATCACGCCTTCACAACGCTGCAAATGGCGCTGAAAGTTTTGATGCGACAGCGGATGCAGGCTGATGTTATCAGCAATTTCATGCTCTTTTTGCTCCGGGTGATAACAAACAAAACGCTGGGTTTTAATGCGTTGCAACAAGGTGCGGATTTGTTGCAGTTGCTCAAACGGCAGATACACCAACACATAGGGCTCGCTATCGGTTGATTGTACATCGAGTTGATGCACGATAGGCGGCAATATCGGCTGATCAAAATGGTACCAATGCAAGCCAATGGCATGCTGTACCGGCGCAAAATACTGCATCACCAGCCGGTCCAAGGCCGTCATACCGACCTTGGGGACCTGATGGCGAAAAGCATTCTGATGGCTGATACCAACCGATGGGATCTTCTGCCTGCGGGCCGCCCAGGCGCTGACTGGTTCAAAATCGTTAATCACCAGATCGTAGCCGGATAGATCCAGTGTCTTAATATCGCGCCATAATTGCAACGGGTGATTAGTAAGGGCGGTTTTGATGGGACGAATACGCCCTTGTTCGGTGATAAAGGTTAAGCCTCTTCGGGTTTGATAGTCGCCAAAGTCGTTCATCGAAAAATACTGGTCTGCAGCGCGGCCGGAAAACAAATAATCCACCTGTACGGGCTGCTTTTTTAGTGCCTGCGCCATGGCTCGGGCGCGGGCGATATGGCCGTTGCCGGTGCCTTGCACACCGTAAAGTATTTTCATAAAACTCCTAAGTTAAAAGGGACAGAGCGATATGCGCACAGGCCATGCCGAGCAATGCTCCAATCAATACGTCGGTCATAAAGTGCACGCCAAGTAAGATCCGGGATAAACCGATTAAGGTGGCCCAGCACAGCGCCAGCAGATAAAACTCCGGATAAAACTGACCGATGAGCGTCGCCATTAAAAATGCGGCTGCAGTATGACCAGAGGGTAAGCTGTAACGATCACTTGGGGTGATAAAGCAGGTGAGAAATTCGCACAGCTCTTTAGGGCGGCGGCGACGAAAGCTGTTTTTGGCTAACCAATAGATGGGGAGATGAATACTGAAGGCCAGTAAGCCAGCTTGCAGGAAACGGGGGCTATCCAGCCACCAGGTTAGCAGGCCCAGCAACAGATAGAGATGGCCATCACCGGTGCGTGAAATGACTTTGCTGATACGGGCCACTTGCCTGTTAAAGCGGTGCCGTAAACAAAACAACGAAAATGCTAAATCTAATTCTGCTATGGGTTGTATGGCTCGCATCTGAGATCCTCCATTGAGCACACAGCACAGAATGTAGTTTTAGCTTACTGCTCTGATATGACAGCAATATGACATCCGAGGAAGAGACGAACCTGCTAACTGGCTGGTGTTTGTTGCAGTTGATTTCTGCCTTTCGCTTTGGCTTGATACAGGGCTTGATCAGCGTTTAGCAACATGGTGTCGGCATTATCATAACCACTAAAACCGCAAACACCGATGGAAACTGTGGTGCTCATCTGTGGCGCATCGTAGCGACTAGCCAGTTGCTCGGTATTTTTACGAAGTTTTTCCAGTACGTTAGCGGCATCATCAACCGTGGTGTGTGGCAATATGGCCAGGAACTCCTCACCACCAATGCGGCCAATCACGTCGCTGGAACGCAGTTGTTGCTGGCACTCTGTGGCAAAGTCGCGCAGTAATTGATCGCCGGTGGCATGACCATACTGATCGTTGACTTGCTTAAAGTGGTCAAGATCAAGCATTGCAATGCTAAGCGGGTACTGATGTCGGCTGGCAAGGCGCAGTTGCTGCTGCAGCAGTTTGAGGGTGTAGTGCCGGTTTGGCAGTGAGGTCAGGCTGTCAAAGTGAGCCAGATGATGCAGGCGTTTGCGTTGCCACCAAATTCGTGTCAGCAGAAACAACAATAGCAAACTTCCTGCGATGGCTCCGAACAGCAGCACCGTTAGCAATTGCTGATGTTTTGCCTGGCTGTTGAACAGGCTGTATTGCAGCTCCAGCTCTTTTTGCAACAGTTCATTTTCCAGTTTGCGGCTATCGAGCTCGTGTTGAGCTCGAAGCTGATGCAACAATTGGGTACTCTCTTCTCGTTGCAGCTCTGCCAGACGTTGACTAGATGTCTTCAGCAGTTGGTAGGCTTCGTCAGCTTGACCACTCAGGCTTAGCCATTCAGCTTGTAAGCGTTGTACTTCAGCGTGCTGAATTGGCATGTGCTCATGGTTGGCATAGGCCATGGCCTGCTGCAGATAATTTGCCGCGGCAGCTAACTCGTTACTCTGCAATGCAATGCGACCCAGTTGCAGCTGGGTATCCAGCAGCATGTAACGATTATTTGCTTCTTCAAAACGCGCGAGTGCCTGAAGCAGTAGCTGTTTAGCTTGGTTTGGTTGCTGTTGGCGCAAGGCGATACCAGCCAGTTCTTTTTGAGCATAGGCGACGCCCTGATCGTCACCGGCTGCTTCGGCCAATTGCAGTGATTGTTGCAGTTTGCGAGCACCGGTAGCAAGGTCTCCTAACTGGCTGTGGGCTTTTCCCAGACCATACAAGGCAATGCTCACCTCGACCGGACTGTTTTGCTGCTGGTGAAAAGCCACTGCTTCTTCGAAGTATGGAATCGCAAGCGCATGCTCACGGCGGTATTCATACACCAGGGCGATGTAGCCAGCAATATGGCCTTTGCTTAACAGTGCATCGTCGGCGGGAGCTTGTTGGTAGGCTTGCAAAAAATCGTGCAGGGCTTCGACATAATTGACCAGACTCAATTGCAAAGAGCCGCGAACCACCAAAGCCTGTAAGAAGAGTGGTTGATGCTGTTGTTGAGCAGCGTACTGCAAAGCCGCTTCCGTCGCGGTCATGCCTTCTGAAGGTGTGCCGGCCAAATCAAACGCGAAGGCCCGGACCAGCTGCAGGCTATGATACAGCCAGGGTTGCTCAGTGGCGTTAATCAATGCCAGCGCCTGAGCGGTGCTCTCAAGTGCCCGCTCAGGATAAACCAGCAGCGTCTGTAGTTGAGCCTGGATATAAAGTAGTTGCGCCTGCTGTAACGGCTCAGCAGCTGCGCCAAGTTGAATTTCAATCTGCTGCAGTGCGGTGGCTGGTTGTTGCTGGCTTTGGATATAAAGCCCTTTTAGCTCTGGCTCCAGCGCGTTCAGAGCTGTGGCCGAAACTTGGTTGGTCAGCCCAAGCAAGGCTATACAGCAGAGGAAAAAAAACCAGCGGCCAACTAACATAGGGTTCTCATCACAGTCAAATAAGCGCTTTATCATAACAACGCTAACTGGGTTGCACAATTTTTCAGCGCTATATCAGTAAATTAAGGATTAGCCGTGGGTAGTATTTTTTATGGCTGGCACTGGTCAACAGCTTCAGAGTCGGTAGAATAGTAGGCTTTGATGCACGACGTAAGTGACCGCATGACGCAAACAGAACAAGACCCGTTTTTTGATATCCGGCCTTATCACGACCAGGAGGTTGCCGGTGCCATTGCTGATCTGATTGCTGATCAGGAATTCATTAAGGCTATTTTACACTATCGGTTCCCGCATTTATCCGGCCCCTTTGGCTGGTTGTTGTCGCCGTTGGTGAAAGCCGCCTTGAAGCGCAAATGGTCCAGCCTGAATAGTGTAAGGGATGTGCAGCTGCAGGTTGCGGCTTATATGAAAAAAACCATGGCCAATACCACTACCGATTTTAGTTATTCAGGGGTTGAGCGGCTGAAAAAAAATCAGGCTTATTTGTTTATTTCCAATCACCGCGACATAGCGATGGATCCGGCCATCGTCAACTGGTGTTTGCATAAGTACGGCATGAACACAGCCCGCATCGCCATTGGCGATAATTTGCTGAAAAAAGATTGTGTTACTACGCTGATGCGACTGAACAAAAGTTTTATTGTACGCCGTTCAGCCAAAGGCCCGCGTGAGATGTTAAAAGCGCTGGGTCAGTTGTCGGCTTATATTCACCATTCATTAGGCACTGAAAAACAATCGATCTGGATTGCCCAGCGGGAAGGTCGTGCCAAAGATGGCAACGATTATACCGATGCAGCCATGCTAAAGATGCTGTATATCGAAGGCCGCAAGCAAGGTTTGAGTTTTGCCGAGGATATCGGCCAATTGCATATAGTACCGGTGACCATCAGCTATGAATTGGATCCGTGCGATAAAGCCAAGGTACGCGAGCTGGTGCAAAAACAAATGCAAGGGCACTACCAAAAGGGGGAGTTTGAAGACATCGACAGCATTATCCAGGGCATTACCGGTATGAAAGGGCGGGTGCATGTGGCTTTTGGTGAGATGGTGCAACCCAATGTTGATTCAGCCGATGAATTGGCGTCAGCCCTGGATGCTGAAATTTACCGCAACTACCGTTTATTCCCAATCAACTATCTGGCTGCCGGGGTAGAGCACGACAGCGTTACTGCGGAAGATAGGGCTTTGTGGCAAGCCAAACTGGCGGAGCACAGCGAGGCTGAGCAACACTGGTTAAAAACCATGTATGGTGCGCCGGTATTTAAGCTGAAGCAACAGGCAGAGCAGGACGCGCCAACGCAGTAAGGTGTGGTGTGAGCGCTGGCCCGAAAGGGGGCGCTCACAAAAAACGCAGGCAACAAAAAAGGACACCGCGGTGTCCTTTTTAGATCGAAGTAAGTCAGCCTTACAGCGGAGTTACGTTCGCAGCTTGTGGGCCTTTTTGGCCTTGCTCGATTTCGAAAGAAACGCGCTGGCCTTCGGTCAGAGTTTTGTAACCGTCGCTCATGATTGCACGGTAATGAACGAATGCATCAGCACCACCGTTATCTGGAGTGATGAATCCGAAACCTTTATCCGCGTTGAACCATTTAACGATACCAGTTGATTTAGACATGTGATGTCTCCTGAAAAATATAAAAAATTTAAGTGTGTAACGCATGATGCGTTGGTAGCCGGCAAAAATGTTACTTATGTGGCCAACCAGCGTGAATCTTCAGGGACATGACTTACAATGAAGCTGTGCTGCGAAGTGTTCAGGAACAAGTTGTGTACATAGGTCTGCATTACAGGCCAGACATCATAATAGCAGCTATTTAGTGAATGTATAGTTATTTTTTGTGCGGCCGGCAAAGTTTCAATAAAAAGCCTGAGTCGAAATAAGAACGCCCAGCATAAAGCCGGGCGTTCTAACGAAAACAAGTACTTGTTAGCTATTCAATGCTACTGTTGGCTCTACATACTCAAACTTCAGCGCTTCAGCAACAAACTCGTTGGTAACCAGTCCACGGTAAACGTTCAAGCCATTGCGTAGGTGTACATCGTCCAGCAAGGCCTGCTTGTAGCCTTTGTTCGCCAAGCGGATGATGTAGGGCAGAGTGACGTTGTTCAGTGCGAAAGTAGAGGTACGTGGCACGGCACCTGGCATATTGGCAACACAGTAGTGCACTACATCATCCACAATGTAGGTTGGATCCGCGTGGGTGGTTGGCTTGGACGTTTCAACACAACCGCCCTGATCGATGGCTACATCGACAATGGCGGCTCCAGGCTTCATCCGTTTGATGTGATCAGCTGTCACCAGCTTAGGTGCTGCCGCGCCAGGTACCAGCACACCGCCAATGACCAGATCGGCAGCCAATACTTCTTTCTCCAGCGCATCCGCTGTGGAATAAACAGCTTTCACTGCACCATTGAACTGGGCATTGATCCGACGCAGGACATCAACGCTGCGATCCAGCACGGTTACATCAGCACCCAGACCAACTGCCATCTGCGCTGCATTGGTGCCCACCATACCGCCTCCAATGACAACGACCTTGGCAGGAGCAACACCTGGCACACCGCCTAGCAGCATGCCTAAGCCGCCGCAGGATTTTTCCAGTGCCCGGGCACCGGCCTGAATCGACATGCGGCCAGCCACTTCCGACATTGGCGCCAGCAGGGGCAAGCCACCTTTATTATCGGTTACAGTTTCATAGGCAATGCAGACCGCTTTGCTTTTAATCAGATCTTCAGTTTGTGGCAAATCAGGGGCAAGGTGCAGGTAAGTAAAGAGGATCTGGCCTTCGCGCAGCATGGCACGTTCAACCGCCTGAGGCTCTTTCACTTTCACAATCATCTCAGCTTTGGCAAACACTTCTGCAGCAGTGTTCAGAACTTCGGCACCGGCTTGCTGGTAATCGTCGTCGGTAAAACCAATACCGATACCTGCATTGTGCTCGACGCAAACCTGATGGCCGTGTTGAATTACTTCACGCACGCTGGCAGGAGTCATACCGACGCGGTACTCGTGGTTTTTAATTTCTTTTGGGATACCAATTAACATAACTGAATCGCCTTTTTGTAGGGTGATAAAATTTGGTGCTAGTATATAGCGAATTTTGCGGAATTAATGCCTGTTTTAAAGTTCTGACTTGGTGCATAATTCTATTTTACTAGCTAAAAACAGAGTTTTTAACTGCATGTTTTCACAGAGTAAGAGCATTAAAAAGCTCGACAGAACCGATCGTAAGATTTTAGCTGAACTTCAACGCGATGGCCGGGTTTCCAATGTTGAATTGGCCAGGCGGGTCGGCCTAAGCCCAACGCCTTGTCTGGAACGGGTACGTAAACTGGAAGCTGAACAATACATTCTTGGTTATACCGCCCTGGTCGATCCGGTTAAGGTGGGAGCTGCGCTATTGGTGTTTGTCGAAATCACCTTAAGCAAAACCTCGCCGGAAGATTTTGATGAGTTTAGTAAAGCGGTGCAAAAGTTGGATGAAATTCAGGAGTGTCATCTGGTGTCGGGCAGTTTTGATTTTTTATTGAAAACCCGGGTAACCAATATGGCTGCTTATCGTGAGCTGTTAGGGGAAACCTTGCTGCGTTTGCCCAGTGTGCGCGAAAGCCGAACCTATGTGGTGATGGAAGAAGTGAAGCAAAGTAGTTTCGTGAGGCCATAAAACAGGCACTTGTCATGCTTGATCCAGCTTGGATTCAGCCAGGAGCCACTAAACTTGCCGTCAGAGGAATAAAACTTGTCGGAATGCCGGATTTTTCTGCGGCTAACCTGCCAAACAGATGCACGAAAGGTTGCAGTCTGGTATCTTTCACAGAAGGTTATTATGCAGCAAAGTCAAGCGATGGCAGATAACAACATCATACAGATAAGTGAGGCGCACTTTTGCCACGGATATCCTTTTTTAATTTAAATGGCATCCAGCGATTGCTGGAGGTTGGCCTGATTTTATGTTGTGGCCTTGCCTTGTTTTTATTGCTGGCGCTGATTTCGTTTAATCCGGCTGATCCCAGCTGGTCACAAACCGGTTATCAGCAAGGTGTATCGAACTATGCTGGTCCTGTCGGCGCTTGGCTGGCAGATTTATTGCTGTTTAGTTTTGGCTGGATTGCTTATTTGATCCCGGTGCTGGTAGCCGGGCTGGGTTACTTGCTCTTCAAACGTTTCCATCATGTATTGCAACTGGACTATCTGATTCTGGGGCTGCGGCTTATTGGCCTGGTGCTGACCATGATCAGTGCCACCGCAATCAGTAGCATGAACTTTAACGACATTTATTACTTCTCCTCCGGCGGTGTGGTGGGGGATATTTTCAGTGGTCTGTTATTACCTTATCTAAACTTTGTTGGCACCACCTTGTTGCTGTTGTGCTTTTTTGCCACAGGCCTGACATTGATGACTGGTATCTCCTGGTTTACGGTGATGGATGCATTGGGAGCCTGGGTTTGGCTGGCAGGGTGCTGGCTGCTGCAATTGCCATCCTGGTTGCAAGATAAGTGGCAGCAAAATCAGCAGGAAGTGGATGACAGCCGGGATCAAAAGCAAGAAGCTATCGACCATAATTGGGCAACCGAGCCTAAAGTGAGCAGCCAACCAGCCAGCAAGGCATTGGCCAACAAAGCAGAGCGCAGTGAATTTACTTTGCCGGTACAGCCGCTAGAAGAGCGGGATGCACGTGCGTTTTACAGTGTGGATGACCTTGCCGATGAGTCGCTGTCATTCAGTGCGGTGGATGAACCCGAACTGCCTGAACAAATTGAAAAAACGCTGCGCCATACTGAGTTAAAACAAAAAGCTGTCAGGCTCCCAGAGCCGGAGCTGGATGATGACGACTCACCGGAGTCGGAGCCCCATGCAATCACTGAGTTGCCTGGGCTGGAATTGCTGGATCGGCCGGATAAAGCGCAAAACCCGATTGATCCAGCTGATTTGGAGCGGGTGTCGCGATTGGTTGAAGCCAAGCTATTGGATTTTAATGTTGAAGCCAAAGTGGTGGGGGTGCATCCTGGCCCTGTGGTTACCCGTTTCGAACTCGATTTAGCACCAGGCGTGAAGGTCAGCAAAATTACTGGTTTAGCCAAAGATCTGGCGCGCTCCTTGTCGGCCATCAGCGTGCGGGTGGTGGAAGTAATCCCCGGCAAGTCGTTTATTGGTTTGGAGCTGCCGAACAAGCACCGTGAAATCGTGCGTTTATCGGAAGTGATTGGCGACAGCACCTTTGAGCAGTCGCGCTCGCCATTAACCATGGTGCTGGGCAAAGACATCGCCGGTAAAGCCATGGTAGCCGACCTGGCCAAGATGCCACATTTGCTGGTGGCAGGTACCACCGGCTCGGGTAAGTCGGTCGGTGTCAACGTGATGATTTGCAGTATTTTGTACAAATCGACGCCGGATGAAGTGCGCTTTTTGATGATTGACCCGAAAATGCTGGAGCTGTCGATTTACGAGGGCATTCCGCACCTGCTGACTGAAGTGGTCACTGATATGAAAGATGCGGCCAATGGTCTGCGCTGGTGCGTTGGCGAGATGGAGCGACGATACAAACTGATGTCTGCGCTGGGTGTACGCAATCTAAAAGGCTACAACGCCAAAGTCAAAGAAGCCATTGCTGCCGGTCAGCCCTTGATTGACCCGTTGTGGAAGCCTTCCGATGATATGCGCGATGAAGCACCCAGGCTGGAGAAGTTACCCGCCATCGTGGTGGTGATTGATGAATTTGCCGACATGATGATGATTGTCGGTAAAAAAGTGGAAGAGCTGATTGCCCGTATTGCGCAAAAAGCCCGGGCGGCAGGTATTCACTTGATTCTGGCGACCCAACGGCCTTCTGTGGATGTGATCACCGGCCTGATTAAAGCCAATATTCCAACCCGCATTGCCTTTCAGGTCAGCTCGAAAATTGATTCACGTACTATTTTGGACCAGCAAGGTGCCGAGAGCCTGCTTGGGCAGGGTGATATGCTCTATTTACCGCCCGGCTCTGGTGTGCCGAACCGGGTGCATGGTGCCTTTGTTGATGATCACGAAGTGCATGCTGTGGTTGCCGACTGGAAACGCCGCGGTCAGCCGAAATACATTGCTGAAATTTTAAGCGGTGAAGCCACCGAAGAGAACTTATTGCCTGGCGAGACGCTCGAAGGGGATGAAGGCGAAGCAGATCCACTGTATGACCAGGCCGTGGCTTTTGTTACCGAAAGCCGCCGTGCTTCAGTCTCCGGAGTGCAACGTCGTTTTCGCATTGGATACAACCGGGCAGCTCGTTTGGTTGAGCAAATGGAACACAGTGGTGTGGTCAGCGGTCCGGGCCACAATGGCAATCGTGAAGTATTGGCACCACCGCCACCCAAGGGGAATTAATGAAATCATTGTTTTTAGCAGCCAGCTTGCTGCTGAGCACGGCGTGTTTGGTCAGTGTTCAGGCAGTGGCTGATTATGCCTCTGAACCGAGCGACTCGGAGCAGGCAAGCAAAGCTTTGCAGCAGCAACTGGCTGACATGACGCGTTTTTATGCCCGCTTTGAACAGCAGGTGTTTGATATGCAGCAGCAGTTGGTGCAGCAGGGTGAAGGCGAGCTCTGGCTGCAGCAGCCGGGCAAGTTCCGTTATCAGATGGAACTGCCGGAGCCTATATTATTTGTTGGTGATGGCGAAACCTTATGGTATTACCATGAGCTGCTGGAGCAGGTCACCATCTATGATGCCAAAGCTGAGCTGGAACGCACGCCCTTTACCTTGTTGATGTCGAACGATGCCAGTTTGTGGCAGCAATACCGGATTAGTCAGCTGGATGATGGCTATCGTATCCAGTCTGTTGATCCGGCCAGTCCTGTTCAGTATTTGCAACTGCACTTTACCGCTGCCGGCCTTAACATCATGCAAGTGCTGGATTTAAACGGCCAACGTAGTATCTTCCATTTTCAGCCACAGCCTGATGTTGGTTCTGACTTCGCTACCGATTTGTTTCAGTTTCAGCCACCGGCTGATGTTGATATCGACGATCAAAGGTAAAGCCGGGTGTCGACGCTGAACTTCGATTTTAGCGATGATATCAGGCCTTTGGCGGCAAGGTTGCGGCCACAGACGCTGGCTGATTATGTCGGTCAGCAGCATCTGCTGGCACCAGGCTTGCCGCTGCGTCAGGCTATTGAGCAAGGCAAGGTATTTTCTCTGATCCTGTGGGGCCCTCCCGGTACCGGTAAAACCACGTTAGCGGAAATTATTGCCCGTCATGCCGATGCCGAGCTGTGCAAGCTATCGGCGGTCACCGCTGGCATCAAAGAAATTCGTGATGCTATTCAGCAAGCCAAAGAGCGCCAACTGCAATGGCAAAAGCGCACTTTGCTGTTTGTTGATGAGGTGCATCGCTTTAATAAAAGCCAGCAGGATGCGTTTTTACCGCACATCGAGGATGGCACTATTGTCTTTATTGGTGCTACTACCGAGAACCCATCTTTTGCCCTGAACAACGCTATTTTATCCAGGGCCAGGGTCTGCGTGCTAAACAAGCTGACCGACGAGGAATTAAAACCGCTGATTGTGCGCGCCTTAACCGAGACCGAGCTGGGTTTGGGCCGACTGCAACTAACGCTCAGTGACGAGGCGCAAGCGCTGTTGCTACTGTTGGCTGGTGGCGATGCCCGCCAATTACTGAACTTGCTGGAGTTGATTGCCGAGTACAGTGCAGCATCCGGTGTCCAGCAGCCGGTCAGTGCAGAACTGGTTCGACAGTTGGTACCCCGCAAGCTGCCAGGTTTTGATAACCAGGGCGATCAGTTTTACGATTTGATTTCTGCCTTTCATAAATCGGTGCGTGGCTCATCACCGGATGCGGCTTTGTACTGGTACTGCCGTATTTTGGAAGGTGGCGGCGATCCGCTCTATGTTGCCAGGCGCTTGTTGGCGATAGCCAGCGAGGACATTGGCAATGCCGATCCAAGAGCCTTAACTCTGGCACTGAATGCCTGGGATACCTTTCAGCGGGTAGGCCCGGCTGAAGGAGAGCGTGCCATTGCTCAGGCTGCGGTCTATCTGGCGCTGGCGCCAAAAAGCAATGCCTTGTATTCGGCTTTTAAGCAAATGCGTCAGCTGGTGCGCGAGCAGCCGGATCATGAGGTGCCGCCTCATCTGCGCAATGCGCCCACCAAGCTGATGAAAGAGCTGGGCTTTGGCGCTGAATACCGCTATGCGCACAATGAAGAGGGGGCCTATGCTGCTGGCGAGAGCTACTTGCCAGAGGCACTCTGTGATCTGCAACTCTATCAGCCGACTGAACGTGGTCTGGAAAAGCAACTTGCTGAAAAAATGCGCTATTTGCAGCAATTGGATGCACAAAGTCCGAACAAACGCTATCGGCAATGATACACTATTGCCAGTTATTGTCTGATTGGCCTCAATGGCCCTTTACCGGGAAGTTTGAACCCTTATGTTGGATGCAAAGTTTTTACGTGCCGAATTAACCCAAACTGCAGAGCGCCTTGCCAGCCGTGGCTTTACGCTGGATGTGGCGAGCTTAAGCCAACTTGAAGAGCGTCGGCGCGATCTGCAGGTACGAACCCAGGAATTACAAAATCAGCGCAACAGCCGTTCGAAAGAAATCGGCCAGGCCAAAGCGCGGGGCGAAGATATTGTCCCTTTGCTGCAGGAGGTCTCGGGTCTTGGTGATCAGCTGGATGCGGCCAAAACCGAGCTGGACCAATTGCTGGCAGAGCTGGAGCAAATCAGCCTGAGCATACCCAACTTGCCGGATGCCTCAGTGCCAGTGGGGGGTGACGAAGCGGCCAATGTCGAGGTGCGTCGTCACCTGGAAGCAACCCGCTTTGATTTTGAGCCGAAAGATCATGTTGATTTAGGCGAAGCACTGGATAAAGGTCTGGATTTTGAAAGTGCAGTCAAAGTATCCGGCTCGCGTTTTGTGGTGATGCGTGGCCAACTGGCACGACTGCACCGGGCACTGGCGCAATTTATGCTGGATTTGCATACCAATGAGCATGGTTATACCGAGATGTACGTGCCTTATCTGGTGAACCACGACAGCCTTTATGGTACCGGCCAGTTGCCAAAGTTTGGTGGTGACTTGTTTCACACCAAGCCTGCCACCGAAGAAGGTCAGGGCATGGCCTTGATCCCAACGGCGGAAGTGCCGCTGACGAATTTAGCCCGTGATACTATTTTTGATTTGGCCGAGCTGCCGGTCAAAATGACGGCTCATACCCCTTGTTTTCGTAGTGAAGCCGGCTCCTATGGTCGTGATACCCGTGGCCTCATTCGTCAGCATCAGTTCGATAAAGTCGAGCTGGTGCAATTGGTCCACCCGGAACACTCGATGCAGGCACTGGAAGATCTGACCAGCCATGCCGAGCGGGTGTTGCAGTTGCTGGAACTGCCTTACCGGGTAATGCTGCTTTGCACTGGCGATATGGGCTTTGGGGCCTGCAAAACTTACGATCTGGAAGTTTGGTTACCGGCGCAAAAAACCTACCGTGAGATTTCATCCTGCAGCAATATGGGGGATTTTCAGGCCCGCCGTATGCAAGCCCGTTTCCGGCTGGCTGAAGGCAAAAAGCCGGAGCTGCTGCATACCTTAAATGGCTCTGGTTTGGCGGTAGGCCGGACCTTGGTGGCCATTTTGGAAAACTATCAGCAAGCCGATGGCTCCATTCGGGTACCTGCAGTGCTGCAGCCTTATATGCAAGGGCAGGCGGTACTGAAGGTTAAAGGTCAGTAAGGACCCCCGGTATGCCTGCCAAGCCTGGCAAAGAGCCCGGTCAAGCAGCTGATAAGGCCAGCAGTGCAAAGCGACTGCGGCCGACCGCGCCGGATGTGAAAGTGCCAGCGCGGATCCGGCGCTGGCTGTATCGCTTGTTATTGCTTGGGGTGGTATTGATTGCAGTCCTGTTCTTTTTTGAGGCGGTGATGGGCATAGTACGCGATAGCTTTTAACGCAACGTAACACCTGCTAGCGAGCAAGATACAGCCTATTCGCCGGATGGTTAAAGACAGCGTGCTGGCTTAGGTAAGCCGGCAATGCGGGTGGCCTGCTTGGCAGGGCCATCCGGAAACAGCAGAAACAAGTACTTGCTGCTGCCTTTTTCCGGCCCATAGTGCTGGGCCATGGCTTTTACCAACAGCCGGATGGCGGGGGAGGTTTGATGTTGCTGATAAAAACCCCGCACAAAGTTCACCACTTCCCAATGCGCCTCGGTCAGTTCAATGCCTTCTTGCCGGGCAAAGTACTCGGCAAGTGCGGTGCTCCACAGCGATAAATCCGCCAGATAGCCGTGTTTATCCAGCGGGATGCGCTGGTTATTTACCATTACTTCGGCCATAGCACCACCTGTGAGGCCTGCGCCGCCAGCTCCACCCAACTGGTATCATCAATGGCTTGCCAGGGTGTTCTCAGGCTCAGGCCGCGTGCGTGTAAATCCGTGGTCAGCACCAATAAACGACAGGGTAGTTCAGGCCAGGGCAGTGCCAGGCCATAGCAGCCATCCTGGCGCAACAGCAAAACATCCTGCGGTTGTAACTGCGCTAGCAAGGTCTGAGAAGGGAGTTCGGGGTAGATCCAGTGTACTAATTTCATTGGAGCAACCGTCCTTACAAAGTAACCACATGCTGAAACCGAGCCAGCCGTTCAGTTATTTGCTGTTTTGAAAGCAGTGTGATCGCCTGATTGAGTTGGCCCGGCTCTGGCTGGTATTGATTCAGACTGTCCTGACAGACCAGCGGCACGGGCAAATCGTAAAGCTCGAATAACCCGAGCAACTTACTGCAGTCTTTCAATTGCAGGGCAGCGCTAACATCGGCATGAGGCTGCAGCAGGCAAACAGCCGGGCCACTTAACAGCAACTGCGCCGGGCAATCCACTGCAGCTAGTGCAAGGATATAATCCAGTGCTTCACGGGCGGCGCTGCTGTTGTAGGGGCTGCTCTGCAACCAGATTAAGGTGGAGTAGCTCATCAGAATTGCACCAGTTTATCGCACTTACTCAGTCGCATGGCATGCTCGGCCAGGCCAGCCAGCTGATAGCCCGCGCCAAGCTGATCCGGCTGCAGGTTAACACCACGTTTTTCTGCCGCTGTGCTGCAAAACAACAAGGGAATTTGTTGTTGTTGGCAAAAGTCTGCCAGTAAAGCCGCTGCATTGGGTTCATCAGAGGGCAGATCGATGGCGACACTGGCTGCCAGCACCGCATCCTGGTACAAAAAGATGTGCTCTACCTGATGCCTGGCTTGCACGGCTGCGTTGGCAAAGCGCAGGCAGCTTTGAAAAGCCTGGCCGGCAAAAGGCGACTGGGTCAGCAGCAGGGCAAAGGTGGTCATCAGGGCCTCAAAAAAAATGCCTCACACAAAGGAGGCATTTTACCGGAAAACAAGCCAACGACAAAGTGTCTGTATCGGCTCTGATTTAGTCGTTGTTCAGCACGCCCAGCAGACTTAGCAGATGAACAAAAATATTAAAGATGTTCAGGTAGAGTGCTACCGTTGCACGGATGTAGTTGGTTTCACCGCCATGAATGATACGACTGGTATCAAACAGGATCAGACCAGACATGATCAGGATCACGGCTGAGCTGATGGCAAGAGACATTGCCGGTATTTGCAAGAACAGATTCGCCAGAATCGCCAGCAGTACCACAATCAGGCCAACAAACAGGAAGCCGCCCATAAAGGAAAAGTCTTTCCGGGTGGTCAAGGCGTAGGCCGACAGTGAGAAGAAAATCACTGCGGTACCGGCTAAAGCCTGCATAATCAGGCTTGGGCCATTGGCCAGGCCAACGTAGTAATTCAACATGGGGCCTAAAGAGGCACCAAACAGGGCAGTAAAGGCAAATACCCAGAAAATACCGCTGGCTTTATCGGCTTGCTTGTTCACCACAAACAACAACACAAAGCCAGCAATCATGCAGACCAGAGATGCCATAGGCGAAATATTTAACGCCATGGCAAAAACGGCCGCAATGGCGCTAACCGCCAGTGTCATACCGAGCAGGAAATAGGTATTGCGCAGTACTTTATTAATTTCTACACCACGGCTCACCGAGCTGATGGTTTGGGTTTCTCTGTACGACATACAGGTCTCCTTAACATTGGTTGCGTAATCTACAGAACCAGATCTTAGTTAATGCTTTGATAACTATCATACCTGCTAAGTTCCCGGAGCTCTAGTGATTCCGTAGCAAAACTGAGTCAGAAAAACCAAATTGATGAAAAATTGGCTGGCTGAACCGAAGAATGATAAAAAGGACTTTTCTTTCCCCAGCAAACTGATTAGTATACGCCTCGCTGGAGGGATGGCAGAGCGGTTGAATGCACCGGTCTTGAAAACCGGCGTGGGTTAATAGCCCACCGAGAGTTCGAATCTCTCTCCCTCCGCCATTTTTACCGGGTTGGCTAAGCCCGTTAAAAATCAGCTGTGAATTAGCCCCCAGTACCGTATTGGGTGATGCCGGAGGGATGGCAGAGCGGTTGAATGCACCGGTCTTGAAAACCGGCGTGGGTTAATAGCCCACCGAGAGTTCGAATCTCTCTCCCTCCGCCATTTTTTATTCTGCTAGCATGCCGCAATTTTGTTACGTCACCCAAAGTTTTGTTTCCATCTTGTCACTCAATCTGGCAGACTAAGCCCGCGTTGTAGTTTCGATTAAAATTTGCTGCTCAAAATGCAGCGATAGGTCGAGTTAATGGCTGTTCTCGACTAAGCTATAGCTAATAAAAAGAACGAACCAGTAAAGCGGAGAAGCAGCTTGATTAACGTACTCATTGTCGATGATCATGAGCTTGTTCGAACTGGCATCAGTCGCATTCTTAAGGACGAGCGTGGTATCAAGGTGATAGGCGAAGCTGGTACCGGCGAAGAAGCTCTGCAATTTTGTCGTCATCAGGAACCCGATGTGGTGTTGATGGATATGAACATGCCTGGCATGGGTGGCATGACCGCAACCAAGCGTATTTTGCATTTTTGTCCGGATGTCAAAGTGCTGGCACTGTCTGTAACGTGTGAAGAGCCGGTGCCGACTAAGGTGATGCAGCTGGGTGCTGCTGGCTTTATTTCGAAAAATGCGGCACCTTCGGAGGTGATTTCCGCGATCCGTAAAGTGCACTCGGGTGTGCGGCATATTTCTGATGAAGTGGCGCAAAAGATGGCGCTCAGTAAACTGAATCATCAGGGGCAGAATCCATTCGATGAGCTGTCGGATCGGGAGCTGCAAATTATGCTGATGATCACCCGGGGTGAAAAGGTCAACGACATAGCGACACAGCTAAATGTCAGCGCCAAAACGGTGAACTCTTACCGCTACCGGATGTTTGAAAAGCTGGCCATCAATGGCGATGTTGAGTTAACGCACCTGGCGTTGCGTCATGGCATGATTGATATCGCCAAGGCGTGATGGTTTGTGCCGATAAACAGATTGGCGGAAGGCCTGCGGTTGTTCAATGATGTTTGATGCGAAAGGCTTTATGCAGTCGGTGCCACAGCAACCCGGGGTGTACCGGATGCTGAATGCCAAAGGCATCGTGATCTATGTGGGTAAAGCCAAAAACCTAAAGAAGCGTCTTAGCAGTTACTTCCGGGCCCAGGTGGATAGCATTAAAACCAGGGCCTTGGTCAGCCAGATAGCCCAGGTCGAACTGACCCTGACCCACAGTGAAACTGAAGCACTGCTGCTGGAAAACAATCTGATCAAAGCGCACCGGCCGAAGTACAATATTCTGCTGCGTGATGATAAATCCTACCCCTACATTATTCTGACTGACCATAAACATCCCAGACTAATGTCGCACCGGGGTGCTCGTTCGGTCAAAGGCCAGTATTTTGGCCCTTACCCCAATGCCGGTGCTGTTTGGCAAAGCCTGAAGTTGATGCAGAAAATCTTTCCTATTCGCCAATGCGAAGACAGCTATTACCAGGCCCGCACCAGGCCTTGTCTGCAATACCAGCTCAAACTATGCTCAGCACCTTGTGTTGGCAAAATTTCGGATACCGATTATCAGGAGCAGGTGCGACTGGCACGGTTGTTCTTAACCGGCAAAGACCAGCAGATTATTGCCGATTTGGTGCAGCAGATGGAGCAAGCCAGTCAGGAACTGGCTTTTGAAAAGGCCGCCCGCTTACGCGACCAAATTCAGGCGCTACGTCGGGTACAGGAGCAGCAGTCGGTCAGTGGCGATCACGAAGAGATGGATGTGATCGGCTTTTGTTTTATGCATGGCGTGGCTGCAGTGCATGTATTGTTTATTCGTCAACACAAGGTGATAGGCAGCAAAACCTACTTTCCCAAGTTGCCGGCTAATACCAGTGAAGAAGAAATCCTGCCCGCTTTTCTTATGCAATTTTATTTGCAACGTATGGGCGGCCAGCAAGTCCCGAAAGACATTGTACTTGGCAAGCTCCCACAGGGAAAAGAGGCGCTGCAAACAGCCATCTCGGAATTGGCCGGGCGTAAAGTGCAATTGAACTCGGTGCAGCGTGGTGAGAAAGCGCGTTATCTTGAGTTGGCCAACAAAAATGCCCGCATTGCCTGCGATGGTAAAGTCAGCCAAAGCCAGAAAGTTCGGCTCGGCTATCAGGCATTGAGTGCGTTATTTCAACCCAGGGCCGCGCTCAATCAGATGGAATGCTTTGATATCAGCCATACCATGGGGCAGGAAACCATTGCTTCTTGTGTGGTATTTGATGAGAAGGGGGCCAATAAAACCCTGTACCGGCGTTACAATGTCAAAGGTGTCACGGCTGGAGATGACTACGCCGCCATGGATTTTGCGCTGCAAAAGCGCTATGGCAAGCTGACCGATGAAAGTTTGCTGCCCGATTTGGTGGTGATTGATGGTGGTAAAGGCCAGTTGCAGCGAGCGATTGATTTTTTCAGCAGCGCCAACTTCGATCGGCTGCCACTGCTGATGGGGGTTGCCAAAGGCGAAGGCCGTAAGCCAGGGCTTGAAACCCTGTTAATCCCCGGTCAGCCAGACATTCATTTGCCGGTTGAACACCCGGCGCTGCACCTGATCCAGCAAATTCGTGATGAAGCCCACCGTTTTGCGATAACCGGGCATCGGAATAAGCGCGGTAAAGCCTTACTGAAAAGTCCGCTCGAGCAGATTTCCGGCATAGGCCCGAAACGCCGCCAGGCTTTGCTGCAGTTTTTAGGCGGTATGCAGGGCGTGCAGCAGGCTAGTGTCGAAGAATTAAGCAAAGTACCGGGAATTTCCCGGCAACAGGCAGAAAGCATTTACCAGCAGCTGCATAGCAAGTAGCATAGAATGAACGCAGCAACGCAACAAGAGAGATGTCGTACATGATCAATATTCCCAATCTTCTGACGTTGTTTCGGCTGTTGCTGATCCCAGTATTTCTATGGTTGTTTTATTCTGGTATTGAGGCGGCCCGTTTCTGGGCTGCACTGGTGTTTGTGTTGGCGGCGATTACCGATGCATTGGACGGCTATCTGGCCCGTAAGCTGGAGCAATCCACCCCTTTTGGAGCCTTTTTGGATCCGGTAGCTGATAAGGTGATGGTGGTGATGGCTCTGGTGCTGGTCACCGTAGACCTGCAATTGCTGTGGATGACCATTCCAGCGCTGATTATGATCAGCCGAGAAATCATCATCTCGGCGCTGCGCGAATGGATGGCGGGCCTTGGCCGCCGTGCCAGTGTGGCGGTGTCGGGCAGCGGTAAACTGAAAACCATATTCCAGATGGTGGCGCTGATTGGCCTGATCTGGCAGCCCTCAGCTGCCTGGCTTGGCTGGGTGATGCCGCTAAGCTGGGGCTTGTTGTACATCGCCACACTGCTCACCATTACCTCCATGGTGCAGTATGTGTATGCCTCCAGAAACGACTTTGGCAGCGAGCCGGAGTAAGGCATAAGCAGGGCAGCTAAAAAAATAAGCAGTCGATCAACAATGTGACAATTTATTGTTGACTGAATGCCTGAAACCAGTAGAATGCGACACGTGCTCAGGCACAGGGTGTAGGACAATGCGAGTATAGCTCAGCTGGTAGAGCGCGACCTTGCCAAGGTCGAGGTCACGAGTTCGAACCTCGTTACTCGCTCCAATTTACAACGCGTAAATCCTGACACTGGCGGGTTGGCAGAGTGGCCATGCAGCGGATTGCAAATCCGTCCACCTCGGTTCGACTCCGGGACCCGCCTCCATTGCTTGATAGAGTAACAAAAAGTTGTCTGCCCGGGTGGTGAAATCGGTAGACACAAGGGATTTAAAATCCCTCGAGGGAAACCTCGTGCCGGTTCAAGTCCGGCCCCGGGCACCATTTACTGCAACCAGAGCAGTAAAGCAGATACGCGAGTATAGCTCAGCTGGTAGAGCGCGACCTTGCCAAGGTCGAGGTCACGAGTTCGAACCTCGTTACTCGCTCCAAATTCCTAAAAAAGCAGCCTAATGGCTGCTTTTTTGCTTTGATACCATCAACAGCTTAAATCCTGATTGCTTCCTACTATGTCATGCAGCTTTATTCTTGGTCTTTGAATGAATGTCGTAAATTTATCGTAAAAATATTAATTTTATTCTTTTCTTTGCCTCTATAACAAATCTGACGCATTTGGGCGTCCGTGTTACACAACCAATAAGCAAAGGGAGATCGTTATGGGTTATCCACACGTTAAAATTCATGATTCAACCAATTTTAATGTCAAAGGCAAGGTTCGCTATATGAGTGTGTTTTGCTCGGATGATGACTTTAGTGCAACACCTTCAACTACATGGCAAGCGAGTAGTCGAGGTGTTTGTTTGCTGACAGAAATCACCGCTACGGTCATTACACCGCAAGGTAATATTGAGGCAACGCCTTACAAATCATCGGGTACTTCGTACAGTGAGTTTGCTGTAATTTCGCGAGGTGGTAATAATTTTGCGGTGACGCGGGTCGTAACGGCTACCGATGAGTCTTTACCGGAAGACTATGTTGAGCCGACAACACAGCAAAAGTGATCGGCATATGGCACGACAAGTGAAGCTCACCTTCCAATGGCGGGTGAGCTTTGTTATTTAAAAGCTGAAAATCAGCTCCACCAGCCAGTAGCAAAACAGCGTAATCACGGCTATGGCCATGATATTTAGCGCAAAGCCGGCCTTAACCATGTCAATGATTTTGAGCTTGCCCGAGGCAAATACAATGGCGTTGGGTGGGGTTGCTACCGGCATCATAAAGGCGCAACTGGCGGCTAAGGCCGCGGGCACCACCAACATGGCGACACTGGTATCAAGCGCCAGCGCAACTGGCCCGAGCAAGGGCAGAAAACCAGCCGCGGTGGCGGTATTGCTGGTCACTTCGGTCAGAAATACGATGATGCTGGTGACCAAAAGCACCAACAGCAGAATGCTGATGCCGTCCAGGCCGCCAACCTGCAGGGCGATAAAATCGGCCAGGCCGGATTTTTGAATTTGCCCGGCCAGTGCCAGCCCGCCACCAAAGAGTAGCAGTATGCCCCAAGGCAGTTTTTTAGTGTCTTCCCATTGCAGGATGCGCTGGCCGCTGCGCCAATTCACCGGCACAATAAACAGCAGGCAAGCCGCTATGATGGCGATAATGGTGTCGTCCAGTGGCCAGCCGGTTTGGCCTTGGACAAACTCCCGAGAAATCCACCCTATGGCTGCGAATAAAAAGATAGCCAGCACCCGTTTTTCGCCATCGCTCATCGGGCCCAGCTGTTGCAGTTCATCGCGGTATAAATCTTTGGTATCGCTAAGAGTGACCTTATCCAGTTGAAAAGACAGCTTTGTTAGCCAAAACCAGCACAGCACCAGCATCAAGCTAGCGATTGGTACACCAATCAGCATCCAGCGGGCGAAGCCAATCTGAATGTCGTAATTGCTTTGCAGGTAAGCTGCGAGCAGCGCATTAGGTGGAGTACCAATCAGGGTAGCGACACCACCAATGCTGGCGGAATACGCTATGGCGAGCATCACGGCAGTATCAAATCCAGAGTTGTCATTCGTTTGGTTTTGTTGCAGGGCCAACACGGACAGAGCAATAGGCAGCATCATTACCGAGGTAGCAGTATTGGACATCCACATCGATAAAAAGGCCGTGACAAACATCAGGCCTGCCACTTGTTGGCTTGGCTTGCTGCCGACAATGAGCATCACATGCAACGCAATACGTTTATGCAGCTGCCAGCGCTCCATCGCAATGGAAAGTAAAAAACCACCCAAAAATAAGAAAATCAACGGGTGTGCATAAGGGGCAGTGACAGCACCTAAAGAGTCCAGCCTAAGCAAGGGTACCAGAATAATGGGTAGTAAGGATGTTACAGGGATAGGTACGGCCTCGCTGATCCACCAGATAGCCATCCAAAGTGTTAAGGCCGCCATCAGCCAGGCGTGCTGGCTCATATCGTCAAAAGGCACCTCCATGCTGCTTAACAGCACAAAGCTGAGTGGGCCAGCCAGCAAGGCAAACAGGTAGGTCGGTTTTTTCGTAGCCATGCAATAAATGTCGTATGAAAGCGCTTGGTCTTTAGTCTAAGGCTATGCCAGCTGCACTGCAATAATGCTATAGTGGCAAACAAGTTTTTTGCTGATTTTACAAGGTGTATCCATGAACTTTCCTCTACAGGCTTTGTTTCCAGCAGCTAGCCGACTGATGTACGGTTGTATGCAGCTTGGCGGTAATTGGGATAGCAGCAGCCTTAGTCGTGAGCAACATCAACGTGCTTTTGCAGCACTTGATGCTGCCATTGAGGCTGGTATCAACTGCTTTGATCATGCCGATATTTATACGCTCGGTAAATCAGAACAGGTGTTTGGCGATTATCTACGTCAAGCCGCCATCCCGCGTGAGCAATTGTTTATTCAAAGCAAGTGTGGTATCCGGCTGGCAACCGCTACAGAGCCCGGCTACTACGACTTTTCCGCCGGGCATATCCGCCAAAGTGTCGAGGCTTCATTGCAGCGCCTTGGCTGCGACTATCTGGATTTATTGTTGTTGCACCGGCCGGATCCGCTGATGCAACCTACGGAAGTGGCAGCCGTCTTTTCTGAGCTATACCAGCAAGGCAAGGTGAAGGCTTTTGGGGTGTCTAATATGGCCTGGCCACAGCTTCAGTTGCTGCAGCAAGCATTGGAGATGCCACTGGTTGCCAATCAGTTGGAGATGAGCCTGGCCAATTACCATTGGCTGGAAGAGGGTATTTTGACAGGGATGCCGGCTGGAAGCGAATGCCATTTCTCGGCTGGTACTGTCGAGTATTGTCAGCTGAATCGCATACAGCTACAGGCTTGGGGTAGCCTGGCGCAAGGAGTATTTAGTGGTGGTCGCTTTCCGCGCAACGATGCTGAGAAAGCGACAGCTCGCTTGGTAGAGCAGCTGGCTGGAGAGTATCAAAAGCCAGCAGAGGCCATTGTACTGGCTTGGCTCATGCGCCATCCGTCCGCAATCCAACCGGTGATAGGTTCTTGTTCCGTCAGGCGGATCCACGCCTGTCAGCAAGCAACCCAGGTCGAACTCAGCCGGGCGCACTGGTATGCACTGTATACTTCGATTCGTGCTGCTGCATTGCCCTGATACGGCACGATGACTACAGCGCAGGTCAGTTATGCTGTTAGTTTTTTTCGGGAGCCCCTTTGCTGTCTTGCTTGTTAAGTGAGATAACCCGGGTTTTGCTGATTTTGTGCCGGTAGATCTCACGCAGATACTTGATGGCCTTCTTCACACTGTCACGGGATAAGCGGATATCGTTGATGGAAATAAACTTATCCTTACTGTGGATCAGTTCACGGTATTTTTTCTCGTACATTGGCTTGATGGCGTACCAGTTGGTATCGAGAATTTTCGCTGGGTTTTCAAACTCATTTAGCATGGTATCGACCCGGTCTTCATCAAAGTCTTCACTGCGAATAAACTCCAGCATGGCTTCATCGAGCTGTTCATCAAAGCGGTAGCTGTCTTTGGCAAAACAGCGCTTGATATAGGCGACGATAAGAGTCAGGAAATCATCACTCAAACAAGGGCTTTTTACGATCAGGGTGGTCAGTGAAATATTTGCCGAGGCACCAATCACTAAAGCGTAGCGTTTTAAGGTGGTATTTGGGAAAAGGTTGTTCAGATGCGACTTCAGCTTATTCAGGTCCATGTACGACAGCTTGTAGTCTTTTGGCAATGAAACGATAGACACCACCGAGGAACAATTTTTGAAAAAGTGCAGGTCTTTCAGCTCTGTCGCATCGTAGCCATTTTTCTGGTAGCTGGCCAGGGTGGCACGGTAGCGCTCGGACTCGATGGGCAGCAAGCTGATGCCCTCAATGGCTTGAGTCACCTTATTAAAGTGTGGCAGGTCAATGGAGCGAAAAAACAAGTCATCGATATTCAGTCCACTGGCTTGTTGTTTATCAAACAGTTTGAGCTTTTCCTGATTCGCACCCTCGGTTGGGATCACCGATTCAGCATAGGCTACTGCAACCGGGCCAGCCAGGCTCATAAATAGATCATTGGCATCGAGCCGGATGGTTTCACCAATATCGATCCCGGCCCTACGGAAGTAGTTCTCATCGTAATCGGTGGTGACTGCCTGAGCAGTCAGGATATTAAAAATCTGCTGAGAAATGTATTGATTGGCATACTTCTCCATAGCATTGACATCGATATGCTGGATGTCGCCATCGTCAGTTTCCTCAGCGTAACGCATGATGTCATTTGAAATCAGCATCATGGCATTCCAGGGACGAATGCGGTGCATTACGCTGGCATCGCTGCTGTCTTCATGGTCAAAGTTGTAAGAAAAATCCCATTCTTCTGCCAGGTATTTACAAAGCAGGCGACCGGCATTGATGTGCAGCGCTTCAGACATTTCAACGCCATGATCAGAGATGTTCGGCAGGATGCAAATACCACTGGTGAAAATGGGCTCGAATACAAAGGAGTGTCCACGATTTTCTTCATTCTCTGGCAAGGTTCGGGTATCAAAGGTTTTGCTCATGTAGGCGTATTGTTGAGCCAGGCCAAACTCGGATGCCATGCCTGAGCCGGTACCACCACCAGCACTGAAAATATAGAAGTAGAGCCTGGATTGGTTGGCTTTGATGCCGCAGGAGTCAATTAAATAGGAGTGAATAAACTTCCAGTCGGCATTGGAAAAACGCTGAGTATCTTTATTCAGGATGATTTTTGCCAAATACTGGCCCAGGATAGGGGCGTTACCAGCGCCACCAGCATGCACTTCAGATAAATCCATGATTTTCATCTTGGTGTAATCGTGCAAAAAGCCACTGGACTCGCCCTTATTGGAAAAGCGGATGCGGCCTTCAATGTCTTTGTCCAGGTCACCAAGCATTACCAAAGGCTCAATCAAAAACACCGGCTTTAAAGCATTCGATGGCTTTAAGTGCAGGCTGCGCTTAATCCAGCGCATGGGACGGTATTCCTGCTCACGGTTTTGTTTTTCTTCGTTGTTAAATTCATTCAGGTAAAAATTGCGGGCATTGTAGACCAGTGACGCGACATCCAGAGCAATGTTTGAGCCACAGCGACCAAGGCCAATCAAACAAACCGATGGGAAGTGTTGCTGTTTAGGGGCACTGATTTCATGCTCAACACCACTGGTAGGGAATACCGTTTGCCGCAGGGCATCCAGGTTCGCCAAGATGCGATTGAGGTCACGCTCGGTAAAGTACATGTAACGCTCACCGCCAAAAGCAATGCTCGGGGGCTGTGCTTTATTGCCTGGAGCTGGTCGTACTGCAATCACCTCATCATTCAGGTCTTCCTGCTTTGCTTCTGGTTGAGTGGTCGGTGTTTTCGTTGCCATAGCGCATCATCCTGCATCGGTATTTTTAATACAACTGTGCACTAAAAGTAGACGCTTTTTCAGTTGAATACAATGCTTAACCAACACTGAACCGGCTGAAAAAATATCCCCAAACGACCAGTCACTGTTTTTAACTGCTGCAGCAAGAGCTGTAACAATGTCTGCAGAGTTATTGGCACTAAAAAGGGAGCGCATGGCTCCCTGAAATGAATTTACATATTGGGGTAGTTCGGGCCGCCCGGTCCCTCTGGGGTCACCCAGCTGATGTTTTGCGCCGGATCTTTGATATCACAGGTTTTGCAGTGAATGCAGTTCTGTGCATTGATCTGAAAACGGGGACTGCCGTCAGTATCCTCAATGACTTCGTAGACACCGGCTGGGCAGTAACGCTGGGCGGGCTCAGCAAAGCGGGGCAGGTTCTGGCTGATTGGGATGCTGGGGTCTTTTAGTTTCAGATGGCATGGCTGCTTTTCTTCATGGTTGGTGTTGGATAAATACACCGATGATAAGCGATCAAAGCTCAGTACATTATCAGGTTTGGGGTAGTTGATCATCGGGCAGTCGCTGGCGGGTTTGAGCTGTGCATGATCCAATGATTCGTCTTTCAGTGTCCAGGGCAGTTTGCCAGCAAACCAGTTTTGTTCGATGGTGTTGTATGCGCCACCCCAGAAGGTACCGAACTTGTGCATGGCTGGGCCAAAGTTACGTGAGCGGTACAGCTCATCGTAAAGCCAGCTTTGCTCAAAACGTTGCTGATGCTGAGTCAAGTCCTGGCCACCTTCGTCGCCACTTTGCAGGGCTGCAAAAATGGTTTCAGCCGCCAACATACCGGATTTCATGGCAGTATGGTTGCCTTTGATTTTAGCAAAATTCAGCGTGCCAGCCTCACAACCAGCTAAAAGGCCACCCGGAAAGCTCATTTTAGGCAGACTGTTTAAACCACCTTTAGCGATGGCCCGGGCACCATAGCTAACGCGCTTACCGCCTTCGAGATATTGTTTCATAACGGGGTGTTGTTTAAAGCGTTGAAACTCTTCAAACGGACTTAAATGCGGGTTGCTGTAATTTAAATCGATGATCAGGCCAACCAGGATTTGCTGGTTTTCAGCATGGTACAGGTAACCGCCGCCACTGGTGTCTTTATCGAGCGGCCAGCCAGCGCTGTGGACCACCAGGCCGGGATGATGCTTGGATGTATCCACATCCCATATTTCTTTGAAGCCAATGGCGTAATGCTGCGGCGAGCGGTCTTTATCCAGCGCAAATTGTTGCAGCAGCTGTTTGCCAAGATGTCCACGACAACCTTCGGCGAAGATGGTGTATTTGGCACGCAGTTCCATGCCAGGCTCAAAGCTGTCTTTTTGGCTGCCGTCAACATCCAGCCCCATATCGCCGGTAATAATGCCTTTGACCACGCCGTCTTCAATAATCAGCTCAGATGCCGGGAATCCCGGGAATATTTCTACGCCCAATTGCTCGGCTTGCTCAGCTAACCAGCGGCAGACATTGCCCATGGAAACAATGTAGTTGCCACTGTTGTGCATGGTGTTAGGTACCGCAAAGCCAGGCAGTTTTTTGGCCTGAGTTGCAGATTGCAGCAGGTAAATGTCGTCGTGCACTACGGGTGTATTCAGTGGTGCTCCAAGTGACTGCCAGTCGGGCAATAGTTCTTGCAAGGCTCTCGGTTCAAACACGGCGCCCGATAAAATATGCGCGCCCACTTCGGAGCCTTTTTCGACCACACAAACCATCAGCTCCTGCTGGGCTTGCTGCGCTTGTTGCATCAATCGGATAGCGGCTGCTAAACCTGCCGGGCCTGCGCCTACTATGACTACGTCAAACTCCATCGATTCTCTTTGCACGTCCACAGCTGACCTCTTCGTTGTTGTATTTGTCCTGCAGGGAAACAAAGGAATACCTCGTTGCAGGCACTGTTACCCTGATCTTTATCAAATTCGCGCCGGTTTCATTGCGCCTGCCACTCGTCTGCAAGTGTAGTGGATGTTATTATTTACAGCGAATTCAGTACGAAACCGCCCCTAAAGCCTATTGCAGGTTGACGTTAACGTCAACAGGAAGTAGATTGAGAGCCTGTTCTGCTGGATAAGTTTACCTTCACGTCAACCAAGCTGCCAGTAGCAGTTGGCTGTTTCCCCTGTGTATTGTGAGGAATCTATGAAAATATTAGTGCCGGTCAAACGGGTTATCGATTACAACGTCAAAGTGCGGGTTAAAGCCGACCAGAGTGGTGTGGATTTAACCAACGTGAAAATGGCGCTGAATCCGTTTTGTGAAATTGCCGTCGAAGAAGCCGTGCGGTTAAAAGAAGCGGGCAAAGCGACCGAAGTGGTGGTGGTTTCTATTGGCAGCAAGTCTGTACAAGAGCAACTGCGTACCGCCCTGGCACTGGGCGCTGATCGCGCCATTCACCTGGAAACCGATATCGAGCTGGATTCACTGCAAGTGGCTAAGCTGCTGCACAAGCTGATGGAGAAAGAGCAGCCTGAGCTGGTGATTATCGGTAAGCAGGCGATTGATTCTGACAACAACCAGACCGGTCAGATGTTGGCGGCACTGGCTGGCATTGGTCAGGGTACCTTCGCCTCCAAAGTGGAGCTGACTGCAGGCAATAAAGTTCAGGTGACCCGTGAAGTGGATGGTGGTCTGCAAACCGTCGAGCTAAGCCTGCCAGCGGTGGTTAGTACCGATTTGCGCCTGAATGAGCCACGTTATGCGTCCTTACCCAATATTATGAA
The DNA here is from genome assembly GCF_900107845.1 of Alkalimonas amylolytica. Classification (GTDB taxonomy): domain Bacteria; phylum Pseudomonadota; class Gammaproteobacteria; order Enterobacterales; family Alteromonadaceae; genus Alkalimonas; species Alkalimonas amylolytica. The sequence continues at coordinate 359,710 of NZ_FNRM01000002.1, read as the reverse complement.
AGCCAAGCGCAAGCCGTTGGATGTGATCCCGGCGGCTGAGCTGGGTGTGGAACTGGTTTCCAAGGTCAAGGTACTGAAGGTTGCTGCACCGGCTGGTCGTACAGGTGGCATCACTGTTGAGTCGGTGGCAGAGCTGGTAGACAAATTAAAGAATGAAGCAAAGGTGATCCAATGAGCATCCTGATTATTGCAGAGCACAACAATCAACTGTTAAAGCCAGAAACTCATAAAACGGTGCAGGCTGCACAGCAAATGGGCGGTGATATTCATTTGCTGGTTGCTGGCGCGGGTTGTCAGGGGGTTGCTGAGCAAGCGGCAAAATTGGCCGGTGTCAGCAAGGTGTTCGTGGCCGATAACCCGGCTTATGCGCATCAACTGGCTGAAAATCTGGCCGCTTTGGTGCTGGAACTGGCTTCAGGCTATAGTCATATTCTGGCTGCGGCTACCACCACCGGCAAGAACTTCCTGCCGCGCGTTGCTGCCTTGCTGGATGTAGCGCAAATTTCCGATATCATTGCGGTTGAGTCAGCCGATACCTTTGTTCGTCCTATTTATGCCGGTAATGCCATTGCAACGGTGCAATCGGACGATGCAGTCAAGGTTATTACCGTGCGTAGCTCGGCCTTTGATGCGGTTGCCGAAGATGGTGCCGCAACCATTGAGGCTGTTCAAGTGGTGAAAGAACTGGCGGTTTCTTCGTTTGTAAAAGACGAGCTGACAGTGTCTGAGCGTCCTGAGCTTACAGCTGCCAGGGTAGTGATCTCCGGTGGTCGTGGCATGCAAAATGGTGAAAACTTTAAATTGCTGGACGGCATTGCCGACAAGCTGGGTGCTGCTATTGGTGCCTCCAGGGCTGCTGTCGATGCTGGTTTTGTACCGAACGATATGCAAGTAGGGCAAACGGGTAAAATTGTGGCGCCGGACTTGTACATCGCGGTCGGGATTTCTGGTGCCATCCAGCATCTGGCCGGCATGAAAGATTCCAAAGTCATTGTCGCCATCAATAAAGATGCCGAAGCGCCGATCTTCCAAGTGGCGGATTATGGCCTGGTTGCTGATCTTTTTACTGTTCTCCCTGAGCTCGAAGCTCAACTCTAAGTTCGATCCGGCAGGTACAAATCCACTTGTACCTGCCGGTATACCTCATTATTCTATGCTACATGACTGCTACATGACTGCTGCATGGTGCCTGGTTGCGCTTTTTATGCCTTGCTGCCTGTTGCGCTGCACGCTAAACGACAAAGTGTTAATACTCTGATACATTTTTTTACAGAAGGATGTGCCCATGCCGGTTATAATCCGTCACGCTGAGCAAGCTGATGCCAAAGCTTTGCAGCAAATTTACCAGCAGCCCAGTGTGTACGCCAATACCCTGCAGTTGCCATTGCAAGCAGTCGAGCATTGGCAGCAGCTGTGTCAGCGCCAGTTAGGTTTTTACAATCTGGTGGCGGAGTTGGATGGTGAGGTGGTTGGTCAGCTGGGGTTGCAGCAGTTTCAGAACCAGCGCCGTCGGCACTCAGCCGATATCGGCATGGCAGTTTCCGAGCCGTATCAGGGGCAGGGCATAGGCTCTGCATTGCTACGCACCGCCCTGGAAATGGCTGACAATTGGCTGGCAATACGCCGGCTCGAACTGCAGGTTTACAGCAGCAATGAGGCGGCAGTTGCCTTGTATGAACGTTTTGGTTTTGAAGTAGAAGCCGAACTAACTGATTACGCCTTTCAGTATGGCCAGTATGTCTCTGTGCTGCAAATGGCACGCATTATGACCAACCGATAATCCGTTTTCCTGGGGTGTCGGTGGCGCAACAGGAGTTAAGGATGGTACAGCGTGGATGGCAAGTGGCAACAGCAGCTCTGATGGCATCGCTATTGGCTGGTTGTGTGCAGTTAAACGAAGAGCAGCAACGCGCGGCGCTGCTGAGTGAGCTGGACGGCTCGCTGGCTCAGTTACAGGTTAACCTGCGCCAGCTGGAGCGGCGCATGGATCAACTGACCGAAGACAAAAGCTGTCAACAAGACCAGCATTGCAAAGTATTGGCGAAAGGCGTGCGTCCATGCGGTGGTCCGGAGCAATTTTTGACGTACTCGGTGCTGACCACCGATGAAACCATGTTGCTTCACACCAGTGAGCAGTTCAGCCAGTTACGACAGCGCCAGCATCAACGGCTGGGCACCGTCAGCACCTGTGAACTACTTTTAGAGCCTGTGGCCAGTTGCCAGCAGCAAAGCTGTACCTTGCAAGAGCAAGACTTCGCCAGCCGCTAACTTGGTTTATGGCCTGGGATCGTCTTTTAAGCGGGGGATCTTACGACCCAGCTCCTGGCCTCGGAAGCGGGCATAATAGGTGCAGCCAAAGAACATCAGCATGGCCAGCAGCAGTTCCAGCACCGACAGCCAGAAGTATAACCCAGAGGCAACCCAGAGATTGGTCAGGCTGTGCACAAAATAGATCATCACAATAAAATTAGCCCATGCAAAGGTGTAGGGCTCGCCTTTTAAAATTCCCGGCAAGGGAAACCACAATGGTAGCCACAGCATCAGCAGCAGGATGTAAGGGTTGCCGAGGCTTGGTGGGGCCAGCCATAGCAACCACAGTGGGATTAAAACAAAGAGCCCAAAATAACCCACTCGCCCCATCAGCAGAAATTGTTTGGTTTTCTCCGCCATCGCCACAGAGTCGTCTGCCAGTTGCTCAGGTTTACCTGCATTCATTTAACTTGATGCTCCTGTTTGAAGTTGTTGCGTGATCCGGGCAATGCGCTGGCCAAACGCCAGGCAGAGTGCTTGTTCATCCCGGCTAAAGGCTTTATCACCGGTCATGCCACTGACGTGGCTTGGGCCGTATGGGGTGCCGCCCTGATTGGTTTGGTTTAATGCCGGCTCGCTGTATGGCAGGCCGCACAGTACCATACCGTGGTGTAATAAGGGCAGCATCATGCCCAATAAGGTGCTTTCATTGCCGCCATGCATACTGCCAGAGGAGGTAAAAACCCCTGCTGGTTTATCAATCAGACTTCCCCGGATCCAGGCCTGGCTGGTTTGATCCCAAAAAGCTTTTAGTGGTGCGGCCATCACACCAAAACGCACCGGGCTGCCGACAATGAGAGCGTCACAGCCAATCAGTTCCTGTTCACTAATTACGGGGTGCTCAGGTTGTTCAGCCGGATCCAGCGGTTGTACCGAACGCAACATGGCCTCTGCACCGGCCTGTTGCACACCGATGGCAATTTTTTCGGCCAGCTTGGTCACCGAGCCGTGCTTTGAGTAGTACAAGATCAGGACTTTCACCGTCATGCCAGCAATTCCAGAACCTTCTCTGGCGGACGGCCAATGACAGCTCGTTCTTTATCAAACACCACGGGGCGCTCCATCAGCTTAGGGTGGCTAAGCATAGCTTCGATCAGTGCATCATCGCTCAGCGCAGAGTTATCCAGCTGTAACGCTTTGTAGGCGTCTTCTTTGTTGCGCAGTAAAGCTCGGGCAGGTATGGCAAGTTTGGCCAACACGCTGATCAGCTCAATTTTACTTAATGGGTTCTTTTGGTAGTCAATGACGGTAAGCTCAGCCTGGTGCTGCTGCAATAGCTCAAGAGCTTGCCGGCTTTTCGAGCAGTGTGGGTTGTGAAGAATGGTCAGCATAAAGGCTCCGGTTTCGCAAATGCAGCTATTGTAAAGAAACTCAGGCGCAGGCGCAAAGTTCTGCTTGCAGAGCCGGGAGTCGTTTACATACGCCGCAAGCGATCAAATTCGGCTTGCATTTGTCGCCGCTTGGCTTCCAAACGCCGGCTCTCCAACTTGTCACTGCTGGATAAGTGATTCAAGGCTTCTTGCAAATCATCAATAGCCCTGGGGTAGTTTGCCAGCTGGTAAAAAAAGTCAGAGCGCGCTTCGTAAAAACGGGCATAATCTTCCAGGTTCTGATAAGCCTTGGCAATCAGATCATAGGCCAAAATATTGTCTTCTTTGTAGTGCAGCATGTTTTTCAGCAAATGAATGGCTAATCGATTGCCACCGGCTTTGATGGCGGCATTGGCGTAATTGAGCGTGACCACCTGATTGTTCGGGCGGATCCTGTAATGATGCTCCAGCATTTCGAGGGCGTCATTGGCACGGTTTAAGCCAAGCAGCACGTCGGTATAGACATCCAGGTAATACAGGTTGTATTCGTCTTTTTCCAGCAGCTCCAAAATTAGCTTTTCTGCTTCAGCGTAGCGCTTGGCATCCAGATAGGCGATGGCCAAGCCATATTGGTTAGCCCTTGTGTTGCCGCCTGGTTGTTGCAGCCGCTGCTTGAATATGGTGACAACATCTTCATTTTTATGTTGAAAACGGGCCAGTATTCTGGCTTTAGCCAGGGTATAATCCTGACTGTCAGGTACATAGCGTTTTGGGAAACGCTCGGCTCTCAGGCGGGTATCGGTGACCCTGGCCTGAGACAATGGGTGGGTTTGTAAAAATGCCAGTTGTTGGTTCATAAAGCGGCTGCGCTCACTGAGACGGCGGAAAAAGTCTGGCACTGCATGAGGATCAAAACCGGCATCGGATAAGATTTGCATGCCGATTCGGTCAGCTTCTTGTTCATTACTGCGGGTAAAGTTAATGGCTGCCTGAGCTTGGGCCCCTTGAGTCGCCATCATCGCCGCCATGCCGGCTTCTGGGTTTACTGTCGCCAATACTATGGCACCTAATAGCCCCGCCAGGGTTAAAGGCGCGCGCTGGCTTTGAGCTTCGACAAATCGCGCTATATGCCGCTGAGTGACGTGGGCAATTTCGTGCGCTATAACCGAGGCAAACTCACTCTCACTTTCCGAAATTGCCAGTGTACCCGTGTGGGATGCAATGTGGCCACCCAAGGTAGCAAAAGCGTTGATATTGCGGTCATCTATCCAGTAGAAACGAAACGGAAAACGCACATCATTGGCATTGGCAACCAGTCGGTTACCAAGTGCGTTGATGTATTCATCCAGTAAAGGATCATACGCCATCGGCAGTGATCCTCTCGCCTGGCGCATCAGCACATCACCCAGAATTTTTTCTTTTTCCGGTGTCAAAGTAGAAAAGCCGCTGCCGCCCAGGTCCGGTAGGTTCGGATTGGCATAAGCGCTGATATGAATGCAGCTAAACAGCACAAGCAGACAACTGGTGAGCAGTTGTTTACGCAAGCTTAGCAGCGGGGAAATGCGGCAGGAATCAAATATCATTGGTAGTACAGCCCGTATCGTTGAGACAGCCAATCGCAGCATTAGGCAGCTAAACTGATTTGAAGTTCAGCGCAAAATCAGCAATTATCTTGTCACGGATATCTGGTAATCTACCATACAAATCTGACAGATACAGGGCTTTGCTGTATCTTCTGCTCTGAACTGGTTGATAAGGAGCCAAATGCGATGTTGTCCTGGCTAAAAAAGTGGTATCACCACAAGTTTTCTGATCCTCAGGTTGTGGTGCTTTTTTTGATGCTGTTGCTGGGGTTTTTATCCATTTACTGGCTGGGCCGTATTTTGGCGCCATTGTTGGTGGCCATCGCCTTTGCCTATTTGCTGGAGTGGCCTGTTGCCCGGTTAACAAAGTTGGGTTTATCCCGCACCATCAGTACCAGCCTGGTAGTGTCCACCTTTATTGGCCTCAGTACCATGGTGCTTATGTGGACCATGCCCTTGTTCTGGCACCAGGGCCGTACCTTGCTACGCGATATGCCCCAGATGATAGAGCAGGGCAGGCAATACCTGCTGGAACTACCGGAAGCTTTTCCGGGCGTGATTAGTGCTGAGCAGGTGAATATTTTTATGCAGTCGGTGGATGAACGGCTGATGGCTTTTGGCCGTGATATGTTGTCCTTATCTCTGGCTTCAATTGTCGATCTGGTGGCCTTGATGATTTACCTGATCCTGGTGCCGCTGCTGGTGTTTTTTATGCTAAAAGACAAAGAGTTGCTGATGCAACGCTTTGCTGCCTTACTGCCAACCGAGCGTAAGCTGATTGGCCAGGTTTGGCAGGAAATGAACTTTCAAATCATGAACTACATCCGCGGTAAAATCCTGGAAATCCTGATTGTTGGCGCGGTCAGCTATGCGGTGTTTGCACTGTTTGGCCTTAATTACCCGTTGTTGCTGGGGGTGTTGGTTGGCTTCTCGGTATTGATCCCTTACATCGGCGCCGCAGTGGTGACCCTGCCGATTGCGCTGGTGGCGTTGTTCCAATGGGGCTTTAGCCCGCAATTTGGCTACCTGATGCTGGCTTATGCGGTGATCCAGGCGCTGGATGGCAACTTGCTGGTTCCTTTACTGTTTTCTGAAGTGATTGATTTGCACCCGGTGTACATCATTGTGGCAGTACTGTTTTTCGGTGGCATGTTTGGCTTCTGGGGGATTTTCTTTGCGATTCCGTTGGCCTCTCTGGTTAAAGCCACCATCAACGCCTGGTCAACCCGGGTGCAACCGGCGATGGAAGCTGCGGAGTAGTTGGGTAAGTAACCGGCATTAAAAAGGGCTGCATGACAGCCCTTTGTTTTATCAAAACCAGCAGACTTAATTGCTGGCTGGTTTTAGCTGTAATACCTTGCCATTTGGCTCATCGGTCAGCAGGTAGACAGCGCCATCCGGTCCTTGCCGGACATCTCGCACCCGCATGCCAATATCAATACGCTCTTCGTGCGTCACTTCATTGCCATCCATCACCAACCTGGCAATTAACTGATAACGTAAGGCTCCCACCAACGCATTGCCTTGCCAGTCACTGAACAGCTCACCGGTGTAAAACACCATGCCACTGGGGGCAATGGACGGCGTCCATTGATGCACTGGCTGCTCCATGCCTGCTTTTTCGGTTGGGCCTATATGACCGCCACCGTACTCTTCGCCATAGGTGATCACCGGCCAACCGTAGTTTTTCGCAGCTTCGGTAAGATTCAGCTCATCGCCGCCTTGAGGGCCATGCTCATGAGTCCACAGCTCACGGGTTTGTGGATGCAAGTCGGCGCCTTGAATGTTGCGGTGACCAAAGGACCAGATTTCATCCAGTCCTTCACGACCTACGAAAGGGTTGTTTTGTGGGATAGTACCATCCGGGTAAAGACGAACCACTTTGCCGTGGTGGGTATCCAGCGTTTGCGCATCATGCCGGCGTGAGCCTCGGTCTCCCAGCGTGACAAAGAGGTAACCATCATCGGTAAATACCAGCCGGCTACCAAAATGATGACGGCTACGCATCTTGGGTTGAGCACTGAATATAACTTCCAGTTGTTCCAGTTGCTGGCCATTTAAGCGTGCCCGGGCAACGGCGGTGCTGCTGCCCTCCGGGGTGGGCTCGTTATAGCTGATATAAACCCATTGATTGCTGGCAAATTCCGGGTGCAATGCAACATCCAGCAAGCCACCCTGGCCATCGACCAGAATATCTGGCAGGCCAGCAATGGGGTCACTGATGGTGCCATCCATATCCACGTAGCGTAGGTTGGCAGTACGCTCTGTCACCAGCATGCGGCCATCCGGCAGAAAAGCCATGCCCCAGGGGTGTTGCAGCCCTTCTGCTATGGTATTCAGTTGTATTGGACCATGCTCAGTAGCAATGGTCTGAGCCTGAGCGGTGGTAGCTAACAACAGGGCAGCTACCGAAAAAGAAAGCTTCCGAATAGAATGCATAAAACCTCCATAAAAATAAGAGTGTGCTGATAAGTATGCACAAAGCGCTGGTTCTTGCATGCTGTATCCGACCAAAGCAAGAGCAGACAGGGCAAATGACTTATTGCGTCAGATAATCCAGCACCACCTGATGATGATCCTTGGTCTTGAAGGTATCAAATACATGGGCGATTGTGCCTTTTTCGTCGATCAGGAAGCTGGTACGGTGAATGCCGTCGCTTACCCGTCCCATAAACTGTTTCGGGCCCCAGACACCAAAAGCATCAGCCACGCTGTGATCTTCATCCGCCAGCAAGGTGAAATTAAGCTCTTGCTTACTGGCAAAGTTCAGTAGTTTTTTCGGTGTGTCCGGGCTTAAACCTAGTACCACGACACCGAGCTTCTCGAGTTCAGCTTTGCTATCGCGTAAACCACAAGCCTGCACGGTGCAGCCTGGTGTCGAAGCACGTGGGTAAAAATACACCAGCACTTTCTTACCACGAAAATCTGCCAGGCTGACATTGTGGCCATTCTGGTCTTGCAGCGTAAAATCAGGAGCGGTTTGTCCGGCAGTTAAGGTTTGCATAGAATATCCTTGAGTTGCGACTGATAAATACGTCTGAGTGTAACAGTCTGAGAGGAAGTCTCAAGCTGCTACAGACGAAAGCTGTTATGATACAACGAGTTTCAGTGATTGGATCAGGCCATGGTGCCTGTGGAGTCTTTACGTATGCAAAATAAAGGGTTAGTGCCAGTAGCGGTGGTCACCGGTGGCAGCACCGGCATCGGAGCAGCTGTGGTTGAAAAATTGCTTCAGCAAGGCTATCAGGTGATCAATCTGGATATTCAGCCTGGCCCGGAAGGTGTCTATCAGGCTTGCGATGTCAGTAACGTTGAAGCGGTGCAGCAGGTTATCGCTCAGATAAAAGCTGCGTATGGCCGCATTGATGTACTGGTGTCCAATGCTGGCCGGCATCTGTCGGCTGATATTGAACACACCACAGAGGCGATGCTGGATGAGCTGTTTGCGCTCAATGTGAAAGGAGCTTTTGCCGCAGTGCAGGCAGTTTTGCCGGTGATGAAGCTGCAGCGTGATGGCGTTATTTTGCTGATGGCCTCGGATCAGGCGGTGATCGGCAAGCGCAACTCCTTTGCCTACAACCTGACCAAAGCCGCGCTGGCTTCGATGGCGCGCACTACAGCGCTGGATTACGCAGTCTTTAACATTCGCTGCAATGCCATTTGTCCTGGAACCATCGATACGCCTTTGTACCGGGAGGCCATAGCCCGCTATTGTGCCCAAAGTGGCCGCGATACCAATGAGGTGCACGGTGAAGAAGCGGCTGAGCAGCCTCTTGGCCGTTTAGGCAAACCTGAGGAAGTGGCTGCGCTGGTGGCTTTTTTGGCCAGCCCGGAGGCGGCTTTTATTACCGGCAGCTTGCAGTTGATAGACGGTGGCTATACGGCGCAATGAGTGAGCCTATGATCGACATCATTGATCCCCATGTGCATGTCTGGCAACTAAGTGCTGGTCATTACCACTGGCTGCGCCAGGCTAATCCACCGCACTGGCCTGCCAAAGCACTGTTGCAGAAGGACTTTCTGCCGGCTAAGCTTGCGCTGCAACCACCATTTCGTTTGCATGGCGTAGTTCATATTGAGGCTGGCTTTAATAATCAGCAGCCGGAACAAGAGCTGGCTTGGTTACGCAAACAAGACTGGCCCTGTGCCAATAAAAGCGTGGCTTTTTTGGATTGTGCCGCGCCGCTTGGCCAGGTAGAAAGCCAGTTGCAGGCGTTGTTACCTTATCAACCCGCCGGCGTGCGGCATATCTTTGACGGCAACGACGAGCAGGTGCTGCACCGAACTGAGCTACATACCATCGCAGGCTGGCTCTGCCAGCAGCAACTGCTGATGGAAGTGCAGTGCAATGTGACCAATCCGAAAAACCTGGCTCGGATCACTCAACTGGCTGAGCTTTTTCCGCAGCTGCGACTGGTACTGAATCATGCGGGGTTCGTCAAACCTGAACGCTTCAGTGTCTGGCAACAGGCGCTCAACGCGCTTGGCACATCCCCCAACATTGCAATGAAGCTGTCTGGGTGGGAAATGCTGCACACCGGCGAACGAAGTCCGTTTGATAGCGCCTGGTTTCAACGAGTGTTGAGTGCAGCGCTAGAGCACTTGCCAACAGAGCGCTTGATGCTAGCCAGTAATTTCCCGCTCTGTTTATGGCAAGGTAGTTATCAGCAGCTGTGGCAGGGTTACTTCGACCAGTGTCAGGCGCTTGGGCTAAGCGCAGCCGATTGGCAAGAGTTGAGCCGGTACAGCGCCAGCCGCTGCTATGAATTTGATGCTAAAGGCTGAGCGGTTAAGCCCAGCGCTGTGCGTTTCGATTTGCTCAAACCAAGCACCACCAAACGGTACGATGCTTCCAGGTAATACTGCAGCTCCTCATCCAAAGCACCGCTGGTTTCCGTTTGCTGGATCCATTTCATCCCACGATTGGCAAAATAAGGCGCAGGGAGATAGCCATCTTTGTGGCAGAGGAATTCGTAGTTCAGATCCGAGGTTTTAAAGGTAAAAGCGGGCTGCTTCTCCTTGCTCCAGCCACCAATGGCAAATACCTTACCAGCCACTTTCCAGACATGGGAATTGCCCCACTGCATCACATAGGTGGTTGCTGGCAAAGCGCCGCAGAATTCGTTGAATTCGTCGTAGGTCATGGCTTTATTGGCTTTCGGCTGAACAAGTCATACAGCTAGCTTAGCGATTTTTTTCCAAACCGTACACTGCAGCGTCTTGCTCAGCTTGCTCCAGTATCACCGGGCCGCTGCCGGATGTCCCCAGGGTATCGTCCGGGTTATGGAGCGGGCATGAACTCATGCTGAGGCAGCCGCAACCAATGCAGCCGGTCAGGTTATCGCGCAGTGTTTGCAGGTAGGCAATGCGCCCGTCCAGCAGACGCTGCCAGTTTTTGGAAAGCTGCTGCCAGTCGGCAACGGTGGGGGTGCGGCTTTCAGGTAACGATTGAAAAGCCTGTTTGATTTCTTCCAGGCTTACGCCAACGCGTTGGGCGGCTTTAATCACCGAAATCCGTCGTAACACTTCAGGTTTGTAGCGCCGTTGGTTGCCGGCATTACGCCAGCTGCGGATCAGCCCTTGTTTTTCGTAAAAGTGCAGGGTGCTGATTTTCACCCCACAGCGTTTTGCCACCACCCCAACACTTAAGATCGCCTCTGTCATCGGTTGCTCCTGCATGTCATCGCAATTTTTTTAAAAAAGCTTTACCTCAACCATTGTTGAGGTTTTACCCTGATGGTCGACTGAATGCAAGGAGACTTTTATGCACTTAGAACACGTAAATCTGGTGGTGACTGATATAGATGCCATGTTGAAGTTTTACCGCGCAGCTTTCCCGCACTGGCGCATTCGCGATCAAGGTCGTGGCGAATGGTATGGCAAGCCATGCAACTGGCTGCATTTTGGCGATGATTACCACTATCTGGTGCTGAGCGATCATGGGGAGGGGAGCAACCGTGACCTGACCGGGCACAGCGTTGGCCTAGCGCATTTCGCTTATGTCACCAGCAATTTGGCAGCGGTAATTAAGCGCCTGGAGCAGGCTGGTTTTAGCATCGACTCCCCAGGAGCCGAGGAGCCGTTTCGCAAAAACGCCTACTTTCTCGATCCAGCCGGTTTTGAAGTGGAGTTTGTCGAGTACCTGAGTGATATTCCGGCTGAACGCAATTTAAACCGCGCTAAGCTAGAGGAGGTGCTGTGATGAAGCTAGCAGTCGTTTTTCACTCTGCTTCGGGTACTACCCGGCAGTTGGCACAGGCTGTTGCGGCTGGGGCAGCGACAGAGCCTGGTGCTGATGTGTGTATGGCAGAAATTGTCGGCAGCGATATCGTTGACGGGCGGTTTCAGAACAGCACACTGCTGCAACAATTAAGCGGTGCAGATGCCATTGTCTTTGGCTCGCCTACTTATATGGGCTGTGTATCCGCACAGTTTAAAGCCTTTGCTGATGCAACCAGTGAACTCTGGGCTGAACAGGACTGGGCAGACAAAATTGCGGCTGGTTTTACCATAGGGGCAAATCTTAGTGGCGATCAGCTCAATACCATCCAGTACCTGCAAGTGCTCGCCGGCCAGCATGGCATGCTGTGGACAGGCCTGGATATTCCAGGGGGCTTTTCAACAAAGCTAAGCGATCCGGCAAAGCACAACCGGCTGGGTGCTCAATCAGGCCTGATCGCCCACTCTGCCGATGGGAAAGTCCATAAAACAGACCTGCTCACAGCCTACTATTTGGGTCAGCGAGTTGCCCGGCTCGCTGCGCCTTCAGCAACACCTGGTAAACGCAATGGTAACGCTCGTGTTTTATGCAAGGATCCAGTATGGTACGCCTTTAATCGCGGTGGCTTATAAGCTGGCCTTTTATTGAGCAGGCCAAAGCATAGTGACAGAGGAATTACCACCAGGCGGCAAAAGTTTGTTACCTGGGACTTGGTTTTCAGCCAGCAGAGTATCCTGAGCTCATACCAGCGCTGGCGGGTTGTTATTAATTAATCGTTAAGCCGTCTGAGAGACGGCTGTAAAAAGGAGAGGGTGATGTACCAGGGCAGTTGTCTTTGTGGGGAAGTAACCTTAGAAATACTGGGACCCATCGAGTCCATTATTCATTGTCATTGCAGCAAGTGTCGTAAAAACAGTGGTACCGCTTATGCCACCAATGGCTTTGTCGCGACCAAGGATTTAGTCATTCACAGTGGGCAACAGCGTATTCGTTTTTTTGAGACCTCGCCGGGTAAAAAACGCCATTTTTGTGGCATCTGTGCCTCGCCCATCTACAGCAGCAACGATCAGGTACCCGACAAAGTACGGCTTCGGCTTGGTATTTTAGATTCAGATATTCTTGAACGGCCGCTATCGCACAACTTTGTTTCCTCCCGCGCCAATTGGGATGACTTAGACGCCGAATTACCGCGCTACGATGGCCATGAGCCAGGGCGTTGATGATCAGTCGAGCCAGTATGGCTCGACTGATGGAAGGGGCCGTGTTGACGGGTTAGTCTGTTAAACCTGGTGATTCACGATAAAAGGCTTCAACCTTGCCTTTGACTTTCATCAGCAGAGGTTGGCCGCGACGGTCAACGGCTTTGCCGGCAGCAACTTTCACCCAGCCTTCGCTGATGCAGTATTCTTCCACATCAAAGCGCTCCTTACCGTTTAATCGAATACCGATATCGTGTTCGAATATTTCTTTCACATAATGCGGGCTACGCGGGTTTACGGAAAGACAATCGGGTAATTCCGGGCGTGCTGAGGTATCGGACATGGTTTGGCTCTGTAGCAAATTGGATGTGCGCTATTGTAGGTAAATCGGACATGTTGCTCAAGAGCTACTGTGGCAAAGAGTGAACATGAGCCCCTGGTAGCAATTAGCAAAGACCAGGCAGGCAGTGTGTTTTACTGGCCAGTGTTGAATCATGAAGCTCAACGGCAAAACGGCATGGATGCGACTTGATAACGCCAGAGATGCGATTACCTGGGTTTATTCAGCAAGGCTTTTAAATCAGCAAAAGGGTTATGGGTTGCCGGCGCGATTTTTTGCTCGGTGGTGCCACCATACAGCACAAATTCGTGGAATTTATTGTGTTCATTGTCGTGGCAATAAAGACACAGTAATTCCCAGTTGCTGCCGTCACTGGGGTTGTTGCTGTGGTTGTGATCAATATGATGCACCGTTAGCTCACGCAAATTAGAATACACAAATTCGCGCCCGCAACGGCCACAAATCCAGGGGTACATTTTTAATGCCTTGTCGCGATAGTCTTGCTCTTGCTGCTGATAGCCTTGAGCGCCGCTGCTGGTTTTGCTCATACTGCGTTACTCACTATGTTGTATCTTCAAGCTCGTTTAGAGTTTAGCACTTTCGGTAGTCAATGAGCACTGTACCATACAAGCCAATTTCCGCCTCATGGCTTGGTTCGCGCCAGCTTTCTTGCAAGGCTGCCTGGTACCAGGACTGCATCGCAGGCAGAGCCAGCAGGTGCTTAACATAGGTCAGAGCCTTGTCGCTTAGCAGAAGATCATAGGTTTGCACCCGAAACGCCACCGGCGCAAAAAACGCATCAACCGCAGTAAAATCCTTGCCAGCCAAAAAGGGCCCACCAAATTGCGCTAACCCCTGTTGCCATAGCTCATCCAGCCGTGCCAGCTCTGGCGCCAGTGCCGCAGGTGGGTTATGCAGCTGCGCCCTTACGCCACAGTTCATCGTGCACACATTACGTAAAGTAACAAAACCAGCGTGCATTTCGCTGGCAGCGCAACGGGCATAATTGCGTGCGGTCGCATCCGCTGGCCAGACACCTTCGTGGCGCTCGGCCAGGTATTCGACGATAGCCAATGACTCCCACACCTGGGTATCGCCATCATGCAGGCAAGGTACTTTCGCGGTCGGGGAAAAGCTACGGAAGTTGGCATAGTTGTCGACCTGAAACTGCTGCAGTTGCTCGTTGAATGGGATATTGAGTTGCTGAAGCAGTAACCAGGGCCGCAGTGACCAGGATGAGTAGTTTTTATTAGCAATAAACAATTGATACACAGGCACCTCCTTGCAAAAGGATCATGAGATTACGCTGGCTGGAGAAAGGCTTCAAGCTTGGCGTAGTACTCAATCAAATTAGCAACTGCTGAATAATTCGCCCTTGGTCGACTACTTGCCATCTTGAGGCTGCTGTATCATGCTTGGTTAAACTTAACGCCCTGAAACAAGAGGTGGTTGCATGAATGCGGTCTTTTTAATGCTGATGGGGCTGGGTGCTATGGCACTGGGCTATTTTATGTACTCGAAGTTTATTTGCGAAAAGATCTTTCAGGTCGATCCCAACTTTCGCACTCCGGCGCACGAGCTGCAGGACGGGGTGGATTATGTGCCGACCAACAAATACATTCTGTGGGGCCATCACTTTACCTCGGTGGCTGGTGCTGCACCGATCCTGGGCCCGGCCATTGCGGTGATCTGGGGCTGGGTACCGGCCTTTCTCTGGGTGGTGTTTGGTACTATTTTCTTTGCCGGTGTGCATGATGCCGGCGCCATCTGGGCCAGCAGCCGCAACAAAGCCCGCTCTATTGGCGCTTTAACCGGCGATATTGTCGGCAACCGCGCCCGCAGTATTTTTATGATCGTGATTTTTTTGGTGCTGCTGATGGTCAATGCGGTCTTTGCCGTGGTGATAGCCAATCAGCTGATTAATTTCCCCAGCGCCACCTTGCCGGTGTGGGGCGCTATTGTGGTCGCGCTGATTATTGGCCAGCTGATTTACCGCAAAGTGATAGGCCTGCTGATGGTCACCATCCTGGGTGTTACCGCGCTCTACGGCATGATCTACCTTGGGCCCATGTTGCCGTTTTCCCTGCCAACAGAAACCATGCTGGGCTTAACGGATCGGCAAAGCTGGATCATCCTGTTGTTTGTTTACGCGGCCATAGCGTCCTTATTGCCGGTGTGGGCCTTGCTGCAGCCGCGCGATTACATCAATGGCATTCAGCTCTTTATTGGCCTGGGGTTATTGTATGGCGCTGTGCTGCTGGCCAGCCCGGATGTGGTGGCGCCAGCCTTTAACCGCGAAGTGCCGGCAGGCACGCCCTCGCTGATCCCGCTGTTGTTTGTCACCATTGCCTGCGGCGCGATTTCTGGTTTTCATGGCCTGGTGGCCAGCGGCACTACCTCCAAGCAACTGGATAAAGAGCCGGATCTGCGCTTTGTCGGCTACTTTGGTGCTGTAGGAGAAGGGGCGCTGGCGCTGGCGGCCATTATTGCAGTCAGTGCAGGCTTTGCTACGCTGGCCGACTGGCAAGCGATTTACCACAACTTTGGCCAGGGCGGTGTCGCCGCCTTTACCCGTGGTGGTGCCAACATTCTGGAGCAGGGACTGGGGCTGGATACCGTGATGGCGCAGACGTTGCTTACCGTGATGGTGGTGCTGTTCGCTGGCACCACCATGGATACCGGCCTGCGTTTGCAGCGCTATATTTTCCAGGAATGGGGCAGTATTTACCGCATTGGCTGGATGCAAAAAACGCTGCCTGCCACCTTGCTGGCAGTGGGCTGCTGCCTGTTGCTGGCCTTTGGTGCCGGTGGTGATGGTGCTGGTGGCATGCTGATTTGGCCACTCTTTGGCACCACCAATCAGTTGCTGGCGAGGTTAACCCTGCTGGTGATCACCGTGATGCTGGTCAAATTAGGCCGGCCGATGTGGTACACCCTGGCGCCTTTGCTGTTTTTACTTTGCATGACCACCTTGGGGCTGTTAATCCAACTTAAAACCTTTTACGACAACGGCGACTGGTTCCTGTTTACGCTGGATATTGTGATTTTGGCGGCCGCTATTCTGGTGATCCTGGAAGCCAGTTCGGCCTTAACCAAACAAATCAAAGCCAATAAAGTGGTGGTACCCGAGCCATGAAACTGGATACCATTAAAGCCTGGTTCCGCCAGGCCAGCTTTTATGCCGAAGAAGCCTACAACGCGCCTTACCGCTCGGCCATTGCCAGAGCGCAGCGTGAGCAGGACGATCTTTTTATGCTGCTGGTGTTCTCGGAAATGATGGGCGTGCCGAATCCGGCCAGTTACTACACACTGGAGCTGCAACCCTTGTTGCTGGAGCGCTTTCATGACTGGCATCAGCGCATGGGCATGGAGCACTCACCGCTGGATCAGTTCCGATGCTGTTAAAAGACAGACGGTTATTGCTGGTTGGCGGCAAAGGCGGGGTGGGCAAAACCACCGTCTCATCGGCCTTAGCGGTACTGGCCAGTCAGCGCGGCCAGAAGGTATTGCTGGTATCGACCGATCCGGCGCACAGCCTGGCCGATGCCTTTGGCCGGGCGCCGATAGGGGATAGCATTACCCGGCTGGCTCCCAATCTGGATGGGCTGGAGTTGGATCCGGACCGCGAAGTGGAGCAACATCTGGCCAACGTCAGTGCCCAGCTAAAGCGCTATACCCGCCCTGAAATGTTTGCTGAAATTGAGCGGCAGATGCGGCTAACCCGCCAATCGCCCGGTGCCCAGGAAGCTGCCATGCTGGAGCGGATTGCTAAGGTGATCGAACGTGGCCTGAGCGACTACGATCTGCTGATTTTTGATACCGCACCAACCGGCCATACGCTGCGCTTGCTTAGCTTGCCCGAAGCCATGGCCGCCTGGACGCAAGGCTTATTGCAGGCCAATCAACGCTCAAAAAAGCTCGGCGATGTGCTGGGCCATTTAACCCCCAAAGCCGGCCGTGACCTCGATAATCCGCTGGGCGACCCCAATGAGCATGCCACTGCCGGTATGGATGAGCGCAACAAAGCCATTACCGAAACCTTGCTGGCGCGTCAGCGTTTGCTGCAACGCACCCGCGAAGTATTGCTCGATAGCAAGCTAACAGCGCTGTTGTTTGTGCTAACCCCGGAAAAACTGCCCATTCTGGAAACCGCGCGGGCGGTAAAAAGCCTGCAGCAGGAAAAGCTGCCGCTGGCCGGCTTAGTGGTCAACCGGGTGTTGCCCCAAAGCGCCGATGGTGCCTTTCTGGCGAAACGGCGTGAGCAGGAGCAGCAGCACCTGGCGCAAATCGCCACTGAATTTGCCAAACTGCCGCGTTACCAGTTGCCATTGCAAGCCACCGATATTCAGGGCCTGGAGGCATTGCAGCAGATGTCAGCTTTATTGGCTGAGGCCGGGTTTTAGCAGACGCCTTTCTGGTATACCATAGCCATACTTACTTGAAATCCTTAAGGATCCCCATGGAATACTATGTTCCGATAAAGCATTTGCATATGCTGTTTGCCTACCTGACAGCGCTGCTGTTTATCGTGCGCTTAGTGCTGGATGCGGTGGGTAAGCCCGGCTGGCGGCAAACGCCGCTGCGCTTTATCCCCCATATCAACGATAGTTTGCTGCTGTTGTTTGCGCTGACACTCTGGTTTATCGGTCCCTGGCAGTTGTTTGCTCATGGTTGGCTGGGGCTGAAAATTGTGCTGCTGTTTGGCTACATAGCGGCGGGTATGGTGGCACTTAAGCAAAGCAAACCCAAAGGGATGCGCATTGGCTTTGCTGTGCTGGCGCTGGTCTTACTGGCAGCTATTTTCCACCTGGCTACCGCGAAGCCCTTGCTGTTTGGTTAAACTGTTGTTTGGCAAAACCGGGTGGAGTTTGCGACGAAACCTGAGCACGGCTGCTTTGCTATACTGCCTTAGTATCAAAGGCTGACAAGGAGTTTAGGATGCACAGAGGCAATCAATCCTGGCTGAGACTGTTGTTGCAACTGATCGGATTATTGCTGGTGTCTGGCATCGCTTACCTGAGCGTGGGCGCTTTTCTCGACCCGTCGCAAAGTACACATGCCATGCTAAGCTCGGTGGTCTGGGCCACCTTTGGCCCACATTTAGTGCTGTTGGCCGCGTTTGTCTTTGTGGCTGGCGTCGTAGCCTGCCGCAAAAAGCCTGCCTGGTTGTCTGGTGCGCTGCTGGCTGTCTCTGTGGCTGCCCTGGCTGGTTCCAGCTACATTACGGTCAGCATTATCACAGCGGTTGAGCGGGCCGGTGGCACTATAAACATGTTGGCCAGTCTGCATTTGCAGTCCATGCAAGCAGGGGGACCGGATGAATGGGTTCAGCTGCCGGGACAGGACCAGGAAGCAGCCCGAATCGCCATCTACCGGCCTGCGCAGGATACGCTGGCACCGGTGCTGGTTTACATTCACGGTGGTGGCTTTAAAGCTGGCAGCATCACAGAAACAGATCGTGATTTACGCTGGTTTGCTGATAGGGGCTGGCTGGTATTCAGCCTTGGCTATCGGCTATGGACCGAACAACAAGCTACCTGGCAGCTGGCACCGCAGGATGTTTACTGTGCCTCGGTCTGGGTGCAAGCCAATGCCAGCCGTTATGGCGGTGATACCACAGCGGTGGCCGTACTGGGAGATTCTGCCGGAGGTAATCTGGCGCTGAATCTGGCTTATCAGGGAGCACCTGGTGAGCTGGCTGCTGCCTGTCCCGGGCCAGCGCTGCAAGCTGCAGCTGTAGTGGTGCAGTACCCGGCGGTGGATCCTTTGGCGATTTATCAGCATGGTTATCCGGTACCAGGCTTTGAGCCAACCATGTTGGTAGCCGGCTATCTGGGTGGCGATCCCTATCAGTATCCACAGCGGGTCGCTGCGGTCAGTTCATACAGCTATCTTCATGCTGAAGCCCCTGCAACGCTGATCTTCGCTCCGGAGAAAGATGGACTGGTGCCATCCTGGTCGGTGTACCGTTTTGCCGATTATGCTCGGCTGGCTGGGGTGGAGGTGGAGCTGGTTCGTATCCCCTTTGCCAGCCATATCTACAATCAGATGGCCGCCAACTCGCTGGGCAATCAGGCCCGCTTAAGCATTACCAAGCGCTTTTTGCAGCAGCAGGGCCTGGCGCCGTTGCCCGCAGAGTAGAGGTTGTGCTTTATGCTGAGCTGGCCACTACCTGATTCCGGCCACTTTGCTTGGCTTGATACAGCGCTTTATCCGCCCGGGCAAAAACTTCATCAAAGTACTCGGTTTGCGCCGGGTTCAGGCTGGTAACACCAATGCTGGCACTGGTAGCAATGCCTTCCGGCTTTAACTGCTGCAGCCGTTCACACAACTGCTGTGCTTTGGCGGTAGCATCGGTTAAGTCGCATTGATGCAGCAGCACCACAAATTCTTCACCGCCAAAGCGGGCAATGCAATCCTGTTCGCTGAACTGCTCGCGCAAGGCTTCGGCAAGACGTTTCAACACTTTGTCGCCAATATGATGGCCGTGCTGATCGTTTACTTGCTTAAAGTGGTCGATATCAATCACCAGCAGGGACAGCGGTAGTTGCTGCTTGTTGGCTTCGGCAAAACGGCGTTTGGCCACTTCCCCCATAAAGTGGCGGTTGTACAGGCCGGTTAAATGGTCCTTGGTGGCCAGTTCCAATAAACGTTGACGCTCACGGGTAAGCTGGTCGACCAGCCGGTTGGCGGAAATCAGGTTATTGATGCGTGCAAACAACTCTTCATCCAGCACTGGCTTCGAGATGTAATCGTTGGCGCCGGATTGCAGTGCCAGAATACGACGGTTCACGCTTTCCAGGCTGGTAACGGCGAGGATAGGTGTTTGCTGAAAACGAACTTCTGAACGCAGCTGCTTAATAAAATCGATGCCGGTTTCATTATCCTGCAGCACGATGTCGGTCATGATCAGCTCGTATTTGTTGTGCTGCAGCAGCTCCAGAGCCTGCTGGATGGAAAAAGCATGATCCATCGAAAGCCCCAACCGCTTCAGTTTGGCATCGGTGGCCTTGGCAACGGTTAAGCTGTCTTCCAAATACAGGGCCTTGCCACTGATGTTGTAGCGAAAGGGGCCGAGCGGGATCAACGCATGCAAGGCTTCTTCCAGTCGTGGCAGATCGTCTTTGCGAACAATATCGGTGGCACCGGCCGCTAAAGCCGAGGACAACAGCTCCGGGTTCGATTCGGAAGTGACAATAAAAATCGGTAGCGCTTTGGCTTGCCCTTCCGAGCGTACGTGTTGGCAGAACTCAATACCGGTCAGATCGGCCAGATACATGGCAACACAAACAAACTGAAAGGAGTGCTCACGCATGGCCCGAAAGCCTGCTGTAGCCGTATCGACAAAGGTGATATCGAAGTCGTAGCTTTCCAGCATGCGCGACAAGATGCGCTGGTAAGTCGGGCTGGGCTCGATAATCAGGGCGCGCATAATAATCCTTCGGCTAATGGTATGCTTTAAGTCTAACTCAGAATGGCCTGTGGTAAAAAGAAAGTTGCCAGCTTTTCGACATCACTACAGATGACGAACTACAAAAAATTCTCTCGGCTCAGGGGACTGTTTTAGTCGATTTTTGGGCTCAATGGTGCGGGCCTTGCCTGTTAATGAACAAGGCTGTTATCGGCCTGGCGGAAGAATATGCTGGTAAAGTGACTGTTGTGAAAGTCGATGTTTCCTTGAATGCTAAACTAAGTAAGTTATATGCTGTAAAAGGTTTGCCGACAGTAATAGTCTTTAAAAAAGGTACTGAAGCTATTAGAAAGAGTGGTGCTTTGACCAAAAACCAATTGGTAGAGCTCGTTCAGTAGCCAGGGTGTAAGCTGGCAAGATCCTGAGGTAGCCTTAATTGTAGTGAGCTTTAGAATCGGAGCTCTTGCGGCAGAACGATAGTAAGCTGAACGCCGGCTATCTCCTCTTGATCGCCAACCCAGTGCTGTACAGACTGCACCGTAACGCTGTACTCTTTGATTCGATGTATTCTACCCCTTCAATGTTCGCCTTTCATCATCTGGTTCATGCACCATCTCTCTGGCTTTGCAGTAAAGCTACTGCCAAAAGAAGCGAGGGCACTATGAAGACATTTCATATGGCCCATGAAATAACACCATTTTTCTTCATCCCAACTTGCGCGTATAACACATCTATGGTTGCCATTTGGATGTCCAGACGCCTAACGCTGGTGTCCGATGCAATGGCAGCGAACACGTGCAAGCAACAAGGTTTGCAGGTAGCAAACCGGCAGCATGGGTAGCAGACAACTGGGTGCAGAAAACTATGAATTACATTACATTTAACATTAAACGCCTTCGTTTTGACGAGCATTACCAGCCAGCGGACAATACGCGTATTACCACCAACTTTGCGAATCTTGCCAGGGGCGCCAGCCGTCAGCAGAATTTGCGCAAAACCTTAGCCATGATCGACCGGCGTTTTAATGCACTGGCGCCCTGGGATAACCCAACGGCAGATCGTTATGCGGTGCAGCTGGACATTATTTCTGTCGATATCCACATCGCAGGAAAAAGCGATGCGTTCCCGGCCATCGAAGTGCTGAAAACCAGCATCATAGACCGTACAACCAAGCAACGGATTGACGGCATTGTTGGCAATAACTTTTCGTCTTATGTGCGGGATTATGATTTCAGTGTGGTGCTACCGGAGCACAACAAAAACAAGCCCAACTTCAGCATTCCGCCAAACTTTGGCGATTTGCACGGCAAGCTGTTTCAATGCTTTGTGAGTTCCAGGGAATACCAGCAACACTTTCGCAAGCCGCCGGTGATTTGCCTGAGTGTGTCCGATAACAAAACCTATCAGCGTACCGGCAATCAGCACCCGGTGTTGGGAATTGAATATCAGCCCGATGACAGCTCGCTCACCGAGCAGTACTTCAAAAAGATGGGTTTGAATGTGCGCTACTTTATGCCGGCTCAAAGCGCCGCGCCACTGGCGTTTTATTTCTTTGGTGATTTGCTCAATGATTACAGCAATCTGGAGCTGATCGGCACCATCAGCACCATGGAAACCTTTCAGAAAATATACCGGCCAGAGATTTACAATGCCCATATCGCGGCAGGGAACCGCTATCAACCCAATTTGAACAACCCGGACCATGCGCCAACCGACATCGTTTACGACCGGGAGGAGCGCAGCCGGCTGGCGGTGGAGCAGGGCAGGTTTGCCCAGGAGCATTTTATCAGGCCGCATCAGCGCCTGCTGGAGCAATGGGCTGCACAGTACCTTTCACCTGAAACGTTTTTAACCGAAGAGCGGGCGATCGCATAATGAAAAAATTACTCCCCACCTCCACGGCCGGCAGCTTGCCCAAACCATCCTGGCTGGCTGAGCCTGAAACGCTGTGGTCGCCCTGGAAATTGCAGGGCCAGGAATTAACCGATGGCAAACAAGACGCGCTGCGTGTGGCGCTGCACGAGCAGCAACAGGCAGGCCTGGATATTGTTAGTGACGGCGAGCAATCGCGCCAACACTTTGTCACCACCTTTATTGAGCACCTGGATGGCGTGGACTTTGCCAAACGCGAAATCATGCGCATTCGTAATCGCTACGAAGCCAGCGTGCCCTCGGTGGTCGGCGCGGTCAGCCGGCAAAAACCGGTGTTTGTCGAGGATGCCCGCTTTTTGCGTCAGCAAACCAAGCAACCGATCAAGTGGGCGCTGCCAGGCCCAATGACCATGATAGATACGCTCTACGATGGCCATTACAAAAGCCGCGAACAGCTGGCCTTTGAGTTTGCCAAAATTCTCAATCAGGAGGCCAAAGAGCTGGTGGCGGCCGGGGTGGATATTATTCAGTTCGACGAGCCGGCCTTTAATGTGTTTTTCGACGAAGTGAATGACTGGGGCATGGCTGCCTTAGAGCAGGCGATAGCCGGCCTTGACTGCGAAACCGTTGTGCATATTTGCTATGGTTATGGCATCAAGGCCAATACCGACTGGAAGCAAACCCTGGGCTCGGAATGGCGGCAGTACGAGGCTGTATTTCCAAAGCTCCGGGAGTCCTCCATCGATATCATCTCACTGGAGTGCCACAACTCCCGGGTGCCGATGGACTTGCTGGAGCTGATTCGCGGCAAAAAAGTGATGGTAGGGGCCATTGACGTCGCCAACCACAGCATTGAAACCCCACAGGAGGTCGCCGCCACACTGCGCCAGGCGCTGCAGTTTGTTGATGCCGACAAGCTCTATCCATGCACCAACTGCGGCATGGCGCCGCTACCGCGCCAGATAGCACGTGGCAAACTGCAGGCCTTAACGGCAGGGGCAGACATAGTGCGTGGAGAGCTCGACATCCGCTGAGCACCACGCCTTGATTGCCAGCAAGGCTGTTTGGCCGATATAGTGTGCCGATAGTGGTGAGTAGGGTGCCTTTACCCAGCGAGGCCTGAATGCATAAACTGTGTGAACAAATGACGCTGTGCCTGGCGGTTATTCTAATTATTACTGGATGCGGTAGTACAACGGTGAATCAGCCAGCGGCGGACACGGAGCCACAGCTGTTGCGGTTGGATTATCAAAGCAGTATCGACGATCGCAGACGCCAGTATTTCGTTTACTTACCGGCTGGCTATCAACAAAACAGCGTGAAGAAGTGGCCGTTGCTGCTTTTTTTGCACGGCAACGGTGAGCGTGGCAATGGTCTGGATGAGCTGGATTACACCTTAATTCATGGCCCCCTGTATGAAGCCTGGGTGCAAAAACGCGAACTGCCTTTTATTATCGTCGTGCCGCAGCTGCATATGTTTGATATGGGTACCTTACCTTATATCGCCAATCGTTCGCCTGCTGATATCCCGCAGCGTTTGCCTGATGGCGTACCACCACGGCAGGATATGTTTCCATCGACCAGGTCAATTGCGCCCGCCGCGGTCGTAACGGATATGAGTACAGTGCCAGCGTTGCTGCCAAATGGCTGGGAGAGAGCAGAGCAAGATCTGCTGCACATACTGCAACAAGTGCAGGCTAATTTCCAAACTGACCCCTCACGTCTCTATTTAACCGGCATCAGTTATGGCGGCTTTGGCAGTTGGTTTATGGCCAGTCAACACCCGCAGTTATTTGCCGCTGTTGCCCCGGTGGTCGGTTGGGGCCACCCGGATTTAATGCCGCCTATCGCACAAGCGCAAACCCCGCTGTGGGTGTTTGCCGCCGGGCGTGATTCAGCCATTAATAAAGACTACTTTTATCCCGGTATGGAAACCCTGCGCCAGCTTGGTCACAACAACGTCCGCTTTAGTATGTTAGAGCAGGCCGAACATGACGCCTGGCGCCAGGTGTATGCCGGCCAGGATGTATACAACTGGCTACTGCAGCAGCAATGGCCACCAGAACATCCGGCTGAGCAAGAATAGCCTTGAAAAGGCCGGGAATATGGAGCTCATGATAACCGACGGGCTTTAAAGTCAACCAGAAGGAGTTCAGATGTCATTGATAGCGACAACCCCGAAGCCACCTTATTATGCCGTCATTTTTACCTCACTGCGCACAGAGGGGGACCATGGTTATGCAGACATGGCAGACAAGTTGATTCAGCTTGCATCCGAGCAACCGGGTTTTATTGGCATAGAATCGGCCAGGGAAGAAGTAGGCATCACGGTGTCGTATTGGCGGGATCTGGAGTCGATAAAGCAATGGAAAGCCAATGCAGAGCACTTAGTAGCCCAGAAACTGGGTCGCGAGCAATGGTATAGCAGCTTTAAGACAAGGATTGCCAAAGTTGAACGCGATTATGGTATTTAGCCGTGAAAGCGGATAGTGGTATAAGCCTGTTACAGAGTATAGACTTCTTGCAGGGCTAATTTATGGGGTATTTATGTTGCCTACCACTGAGCTGATTGAATCTGAGGCACTTACGCTCCCTGTTTCAGAACGTGCAGAACTGATTGTGCATCTGCAGGACAGTCTGGAACCCCACCCGAAGGCTGTTCCTGCTCAAGTTGAAAAAGCCTGGTTGAATGAGGCCAATCGGCGATATCAGTCCTACCTGCAAGGAGAGGAGGAATCCTATTCTGCTGACGAGGTGTTTGCTGACTTAAGGGCGGATGACGATTCAAGCCTATTCGCTAGGAGAAGCGGAAAAGTATGTGCTAGTTTTGGCAGTATTTCATCCGAGTCGGGAACCTGAAAAATGGCATCTGCGAGTCCGCACATAGCTTGTCGCTATAAAGCTTGAGGCTTACCGTTTCTGGAAAGTCATTTATGGAAAGGGCTAGTGGTGCTCAAAGCGACGCTGAGTAATATGATGAGCTAAATGGTCAAAGTCAAGACT
The DNA here is from genome assembly GCF_900107845.1 of Alkalimonas amylolytica. GTDB lineage: Bacteria > Pseudomonadota > Gammaproteobacteria > Enterobacterales > Alteromonadaceae > Alkalimonas > Alkalimonas amylolytica. The sequence goes on along the minus strand of NZ_FNRM01000002.1, from coordinate 334,462 downwards.
TGACCCTGACCCCTCTGACCTTATCCGCATCCTGCGGGTGCTTCATGCTACCCAACAATGGCCACCTGCCCCTGAATAACCACGACCTATTTAGGTTAAAGACTTAGTAGAGCTCAAAACGACACTGAGGAATTTGATGAGCTAAATGGTCAAAGTCAAGACTTGACCCCTTTGGCTTGCTCTGAATTTTAATTTTCGGTATATAGTCACTATACTATCTGTTTACTCTAGGTCACTTACTGATGGAAAAGTCGCATCAACAAGCATTCAGCTATAGTGCTGCTGCCATCGTCATGGCAACCAACTACATGATATTTCAACGGGCAGGTTACCCATTGAACATAGGCATCGACTTGCTGCTGCTATGCCTTCCGCTCTGTTACTGGAGCGCTGTCCACTTTGTGCTTGGTAATCAATTCAGCTGTCGTCTGGTTGTCCTTTCGATAGGTACCTTGATGCTGCTTGGTTGGCTCAGCCTGTTCTTGCTAAACACTCTTTCCGGCTCTTTAATCTTGGTGGGGCCGGTTGTATTATTCGGCTATGTACTGCTCCTGGTTGGTCTGATGTGCAGTTATCACTTTGTTGATTTTTATCTGGTGAATAAGTCCTGACTCACAGGGGGGAGCATGGATGATCAATAATTGAGCTAAGCAACAGCAAGTAACTTAACTGAGACTCAAGCTGGCACTAGTAAGTCACCGCATTGAGTTCCCTTCGTTTAGTGATCTACTGTTTGGAACAGTTATTTAGAAACACTAATCGCTCAGAATGAGAGCCGTTTGTGTTTAGAAAACTTTCGTGTTTTTGACCAGTTGTAATTTCATCGCTCTTTTCATAGGCCTCCTGAATGAAGGTGCCTCGCAGGGGTTGCCGTCAATGGCTACCACTTAGCCGTCAGTGAGTTTGGTGCAGGCTTGTATCCAGTCGGCTTTCACCAAAATCCTCAATGTCTTTCCTGCCTTCACAGCTAGCGATAACCGTACAAAATGTTTAAAAATCACATCAAATAAATGGTAAACCACTTTTGCTGATTGCCTTGGGTCTTCTCATTCTGAGAAATGTTAAGCAAAAAGGATGTAAGGGGTCAAGTCTTGACTATTGCGAACTTGGTTTGGTTAGACTGAATTTGAACCAGAGTTTGAGGGGCAAAT
>NZ_FNRM01000002.1:204895-331776 GCF_900107845.1 Alkalimonas amylolytica | reverse complement strand
TGCCTTCATCACGCAGCAGCTGCACCGGTACCTGCTCTTCTAAAAATACTTGTACTTGTTGCATAGGCAACGTATCCCGATGCTCGCTTGGTTCAAAAAAGGCATACACCGGCCATGGGTCTGCTGCTACTGTCCAGTAAATCCGAATGGCTAAAACACCGGGATCCAGCTCAATGGCGTTGGCCGATCCAGCGAGAAGATTTCAGCGAATTTGGCGTTGTACACCAGTTGGTCGTTAAGCAATGAATACTGCTTAGGATCGTGCGACTCTGTACCGGGCTTGTTACAGCCCGACAGCAAGGTACAAAGTAGCAGAATCAGCAATACAATGCGCATGCCATTAACCCCATTGGATTGATTGTTGAAAGCCTGGTTCGGCTTTAATCAGCGTCAGTAAAGTACCCATACGGTGGGCACAAAGAGCCCGGCTGCCGGCCTGGCCAGCCCCGACTGCAGGCACCACTCGGCCAGCAGGGCTGATAGTACCACACTGGCTATTGCCAAGGGTTGTGGTTTGGCCAGCAATTCTGCGGCCGGTACCACGGGATACCGCATCGTGCTCGCTACGAATATGCAGTATTTTCTCAAAATTATTGCGGTAACCACGCAAACGGGCCCGATTCACTAAGTTACCGACTAAGCCAAAATTAGAGCTGGTAGCCGCTCTAAGCATCCCCGGCGCATTAAAAGTCACCAGGGGTAACGGCCGGCTATGTTTGGCAGATAGCAATGCTGCCAAACCTCCACCTAAGGAGTGGCCGGTAACATAAAAATGGTCAGGAGCTACCCCTGCTCTGATTAATGCTTGAGTAAGGGAGGCTTTGGCAGTTCGGTACTGAGCGGGTATAGCGCCGGCAAAAATACTGATATCGTTGGGAATATCGTAGCGGATATCGTCGGTCCCGCGGATGGCAAAAATATAGTGATCGTTTTTTTCAAATAACGCAGCAAAGAAACCCTGGCGAGGGCGCTCATAGGTGGTAATAAGCTGCAGCCCTGTAACATTAGGTAGGTTATCGTATACGGCATCACAGCATTTGGCTAAATCGAGGACGGAAGGCATTCTCTTTCCTTGTAGAATTAATGTTGCTAAATAATAGCATTTACCACTCAATTATTTCTACTGCTTTTTTTTAATGATAACGTTGGTTAAAATTAACAATTCTGAATTGGTTTAGCCATCTGTATCTCTATTGGTAATTCTCTTGCGCAGGCTGCACTGGGCCCGCTTTTTCAGGTGTTGCAGCCAGATGCAATGAAACGCGAATCTTGTAAGGGGGCAAGTTTTGATATTGCGGAGTTGCTGACCGCAGAGATAACAGACATGCACTGGCGAATCTGTTGCTGATGATTTATGCATACATTGCCGCTTGCCAGTGCTGGAAAAGTCCTTTAGGTTAGATATTTAGTGGTGGGTAAAACGACAAAAAGAATAGCGTCTCGACAAAGGCAGCTGAAAGCGGTGGGGTGTAAGTAGCTGTTTTATTTTGTTCTGACCCCGAATTTTGCTGTTTTATTTTGTTCTGACCCCGAATTTTCCCCCGAATTTTCTTTCTGACCCCGAATTTTTCTTTCATCATGCTTGTCAGTTCCTGGAAAGTCCTTTAGGTTAAAGGCTTCGTGGTGCTCAAAACGAAACTGAGGAACTTGATGAGCTAAATGGTTAAAGTCAAGACTTGACCCCTGGGCTCTTTTACATGTACCGCGACGATATTAAACAAACATCGCCGCCGGTATATCAAACCGCTTTGATAATGCGCGGATATGGCCGAGCGTTAACGAGCGCTTGCCGCTGAGTATTTGCGATACCAGCGATTTACCGCCTATTTCCTGCTGAAAATCACTTTGCGTAAGGCCGTGCTGATCTATCAGCAGCCGAAGCATGGCTATGCCTGGGTCTAATTCCTCTATCCGCTGATTAAACGCCTTAAACCGCTCTGCAGTTTCTTCGTACTCTTGCAGTGCAGGAAACAGCAACTCAATCAGCACCTGATTCGCATCGTAGTCTTCAACCAGCTCATCCATTAATGCCAGCAGTTCATCGTATTGCTGATCAGAATTAATTCCTTGCACCCAAGGCATAACCTGAGTGATTTGCTGCGATAAGGACTTCATTGCCTGAACATCTAACATAATCTGCTCCTTAGCTCTTGCTCCGGTACTGTGCCGTAATCCGGTCGTATTCTTTGTGGGTCACAATATGCTTGATAAAGCACTTACCACCAACAAATTCCAGAAAGGCGATCAATCGCAATTTGTTGCCACCAATATCGATCACGTACCATTTATCGACGTACTTAAAATTGTCCAGAGACGGAAACACCTTCCGTAACTCTTCCGGTGTTTTCGCATCACTGCGCTTAAGTGCTTTGAAGGTAGCATCAAGTGCTTCGGCACAATTCGGGTATAACAGCTTTGCCGTTTCAAACGGCTCACGTTTCACTACGTGCATGCATCACATCCATTGTGGTTTATTAATAGTATGGTTTACTTATTGTGAACTTGATTAAGTATAGCTTAAGGTTTACAAATAGTAAACTATGATTCATACAAAGCCATCGCCTTAACCTGCGCATAAACCAACTGTCTTCAACCCCAACCTGAAACCATCACATATCGGGGCTCTGTTGCCTCATACTCAAAGAGCGTCTACTGATTTCAGCATTCTTGCTGACAGTGGGGGCGCCAGATAGTCATTGGTGAATCTGTTGCTTGCGCTTTATGCATAAATTGCCGCTTGCCAGTTCCTGGAAAGTCCTTTAGGTTAAGGGCTTAGTAGTGCTCAAAACGACACTGAGGAATTTGATGAGCTAAATGGTCAAAGTCAAGACTTGACCCCCATGGCACACCTGCCCCCCATGGCACACCTAGATTTCTACCAGCTAAGTGCCAGAAGCTGATATACAATTAATTTTGTTTTGACCTACAAATTAAAATCACAAGTTACCAGCATATTTAATTACATTGCTTGATTGAATGTAACAAAGGTGGTTCAATAGTTAATATGGACTCTTCCCAAAACATCAGGAACGATATTGAATATGAACCGACAGCACCCCTACACACGCCGAGTAGAGCTGGAAACTGCCTTTAAAGAAAACCAGCATGATATATTCGTACAAAATTGCCGCGAGTTCATTGAGCTGTGGGTAGCCGAGCAGAAAAATAAAGGAAAAAGTCCACAGCAAATTGAGGCTGCCTTTGAACAAATAACTGGTAATAACCTGGCGGATGCTATGGAGCAGGCAGGCCGAGCATTCGGTTCGAATATGATTTCTGTCGCTGCAGATAGCAAAATGTTAGTTGCACTGGCGGCAGAGATGAAACGCTCTGGCAGTATACTTGGTCGTTACTACATTGATACGCGGGGTGGCAAGCAGTACGTTATTTTCAAAGGAAGACCAGGGCTGCGGAAAACGCTTACCGGCACCCGCTATTTAGCTACCAATACGAAAGTAATGAAGATTGGTGTGGGTGGCCAGGCATTACGTGCTTCTGCCAGAGGTGGCTTTATTGTTTCTGTTATTTTCTCTGTTTCACTCAACTCTATCGATTGGGTTCTGAAAGACGAGTTTCGTTGGACCAACTGGATAGCTAACGTTAGTACAGATCTCGTGAAAGTGGTTATCTCTGGTGCTGCTGGCTATGCCGCAGGTATGTATTTTGCGGGCGCTGCTGCCACTATTGCTATTCTCCCGCTTGGAGCTGCTATAGTCGCCGGCATAGTTGTTGCTGGCGCTTTATATGTTTTGGACAATCACTTCGGTATAACCAAAGCGATCATTGATCACTTAGAGCGTACAGAGAGAAATGTAAAAAACGAAATTCAGGACGGCTTTTACTACATCATCCAGTCAACTGGGCATGCCGTACGTCGACAATTAGAATCGCACGTCCGTAACCATATCTCTGGTTTACTTCGCAGGCTCAACGGGTTCCCAGTATTACGATGAATCAACACTCTAAAATTAAAGATTTTCTGGCTCTATTATTCTTTGGCCTATTACTGGTGATTGGTTGCTGGACGTTAGTTTATTCACTGCAAATCCAGCTCACTGAAATTTCCAGTGAAAAACCACTTATTGTTCTAAGTAGTTTTCACGGTTATATCCCTGGTGCACTGGTAGCGCTTGTATTTATGCTTAGTTATGCGGTGAACCGGCTGTGGCGCAGTTTGCGCAAACAACCTCTATCATCAGATAACGGTAAAATTACTGCAGTAGGCGTTTTAACTGGGTTAGTCTTGGTCTTCGTTGGGAATTTCGTAATAAGTGCCCACTGGAACAAATCAGCAGTAAAAGCCGGTTATCAGGCTTGCCCTGCGTTTACGCTGTTAACGAACAGAGTGACCATGACAGCATGGAGTAAAGAAGAAACATGGTGCTTTGATGCTGATGCTCGCCGAATCATAGTACGGGGTACCACAGATGAAACGCAGCAGTTATCACAACTGCTGAGCAGAAAACAAAAACAGACACAGTAATAATTTTATAATCACAGGCGATCTTGCAAGAATCCGTCATCATGCTTGCCAGGTGATAGCTTGCAATAATATATCGGGGCTCTGTTGTCTCATGCTCAAAGAGCGTCTACTGATTTCAGCATTCTTGCCGACAGCAGGGGGCATCAGACTTTATTGGTGAGTCTATTGCTGGCGCTTTATGCATAAATTGCCGCTTGCCAGTTCCTGGAAAGTTCTTTAGGTTAAGGGCTTAGTGGTGCTAAAAACGACAATGAGGAATTTGATGAGCTAAGTGGTCAAAGTCAAGACTTGACCCCCAGGGTTTTGGCGATAAATGGACAAAGTCAAGACTTGCCCCCTATGGCCCTATTCTGCCCTCCCAACTATTGAATCAATAATTATATGAAGGAAATGTAAAGTGGCATTTAATCTAACACGAATGACAATATATGCATTAATTGCTGCTCTGGAAGAAGATTTGCGGGCATTGATAAAGTTGTATGTTGACAATGAAAGCATCATAGAATCAGGATTGCTTGAAAAAGCAAAGAATAGAATTGAAAAAGATATTGGTGGTATTTTTGGTGATATAGAATTAAATGATATTATCGACTATCTTGATCTAGGGGATACATTTCAAACAATAAATAACAAAAGATCCAGCTTTCCAACACATGTATCTAAATTCATAAAAGAGGAAACTAAGAGTCTAGAATTAATAGTATCAATTAGAAATAGGGTTATGCACATCCGACCACTAAATTTTGATGATTTACCGATAGTTAGTGACTTTTGTAGAAAGCTATTAAAGTCTGAAACAGCAATTTTATGGTCAAACATAGGTGAAACACTGCGCAAACTCGAAGAGGATCCAAGTTTTGTACTGGCTCTCGATATTGTCAGTTATGACGTAGACGAATCAGTAAACCATAATCTACCAATACCGGATTTTGATGAAACTGGGTTAATTGGTCGAGATAAAGAGGTAGAGCAGGTAAAGCAACTATGCTTAGGAGGGTTTCCGGTAATTTCTATTGTTGGTGAGGGCGGGGTTGGCAAATCAGCACTTGCTCTGAAAGTAGCGTATGAATTAACAGATAAAAACTCACCTTTTGATGCTGTAGTTTGGGTTACATCAAAAACAACGCAAATTACACTGAATGAAATAAGGGAAATTAAAGGAGCTATAGATAGTTCTCTGGGTGTTATTCATGAAATTGGCAAGAAAATAGTTGGTGAAGACTACGATAAAAGCAATGTTGACGAGGTTATCGAATATCTGGCGACATTTAAAATCGCATTATTTATTGATAACTTAGAAACAATATTAGATGAAAATATAAGGCAGTTCGTTGGTGCTCTTCCTCAAGGAAGTAAGATTATTATTACTTCGAGGATTGGTTTAGGAGCTTATGAATATCCGATCAAGCTGCAAGGGATCGGTGAGTCATATGCTTCTCAGTTACTAAGAACAGTAGCAAAAATAAGGGGGGTCTCAACGTTATCAACGTTACAAGAAAGTGTGCTACGTGGTTATGTCAACAGAATGCATCGGAATCCCAGTTATATTAAATGGTTTGTAAGCTCAGTCCAAACAGGGCTAAGTCCGGAAAGTGTTTTGCAGAATTCTGATGACTTCCTGAATTTTTGTATGTCTAATGTGTATCAATATCTATCTCCAGATGCTAGGAGAGTAACCAGCTCTATGCAATGTGCGCAAGGGTTAAAGGATATTCCTGAACTAGCATATTTAAATGATTTCGAAGCGTTACAAGCGCAAAAAGCTATTCAAGAACTGATGGCAACCAACATGCTATCTCAATCGTCAATAGCCAAAGGTGCAAGTGTTAAGACAACATATCAATTATCAGAGCTTGCCCGTGCGTATTTAGGAAAACATCACAAACCATCACAAGTCTTCCAAAAAGAAATTAGAGATAAAAGAAATAAATTGAATTCGATGTTTGAAGAACAAATGAGTCGAAGAACTGGAAATAAATATCTGGTAAAAAATATTAAGTTCAGAGATAAATCAGACAGGGTGATCGCGAGAAAATTATATGATGCCCAAAATCACATTTCGAACTCAGAGCATGATAAAGCATTTGAAATACTGCAAGAGGCTCAACGTCTGTCTCCTGATTATTTTGAAGTCGCTCGTTTCATGGCCTACTTTTATCAAAAAAGTGGGAATTATTCCGATGCGAGAGAGCAGTATGAGCTTGCAATTGTTCTATCCCCCAATACACCTCAATTGCATTATTGGTTCGGAAGATTTTTACTTCACTCTGAAGAAAATGTTGATGAAGCAGTTGCACAATTCCGAATAGCGCATAACTTGGATCCTGAATCAATAGAGGTGTGTTTAGCTCTAGCTAGAGGATATCTATTTCAACATGAGTTTGATGAAACACAGAAAATATTAAATGAACTTTCGTCAAGCATAAGTACGGCAGACGACCATTTACATAAAATATACTGTGATACGGAAATTCAAGTGTTATATAGAAGAGGTGATGATTTCTCAAAGTCTGGCGATTTTGATAAGGCAATGGACTGCTTGGAAGAGATGCGAACGAAATTCCAAGACCTTAGCGCAAAACATAAAGATCGGCATATTCGTCAAAAGCTAAAAAAATGCAATTACACCCTTCACAAAATAACAAGCTCAGGGCGGGAAGACTTAAAGGGCCGGGCTTTAGAAATATGTGATTGGATTGAGTCGGAGAGTGTCAGCTAACCCAGATATATGCTTCCTCGAAATCAATGGGTAGAAAAACGATCTGCTGGTCGCATATGCGGTCAGCGGAGGTAGGTATTCTGTACTAGGTGAGTTTTAAGACTATTCGATAAAGCGGTGTTGCCGGAGCATTAGTTCATTTGAGCCTTTGTTCTGATTAACATATAAAAACGCTCCGAAGTTCCTTCGAACAACTGCAGCACAGGAAACAGCAGTTCATTCCGCACTTGATTCGCATCGTAGTCTTTAACCAGCTCATCTATTACAGTCAGTAATCAATCCAAAGCCACCGCCTTAACCTGCGCATAAACCAACTGTCCAATCTGCAACCCCAGCCGCTGCACTGATTGCTGGGTTAGCAAGGCTTGCAATGGCTGGCCTTCCAGCTGCAGTTGCACCAGGGTTTCGGCTGGGTGGGGGGCTGGGTGAAAGCCGGTGATGCGGACTTGTAGTTGATTGCTGACCGAACTGTCGGTTATCGGCTTGCTGCTTAGCGCGACGTCGCGGGCCTGGATGCGTAAGCGGTAGCTTGGCTGGCTGTGTTTTGGTGCGGGGAGTTGCAGCTGTTGCTGGCCGATGCGTAGCTGCAGCAGATGATCTTTGCTACCCAGGCTTTTGGCGTGCAGCAGCGACAGGGCGCCGCTGGCGGCCAGTTCTGGTTGCAGCAACTGTTGTTGCAATGGGCCCTGGCTGTGAATGCAGCCGTCTTGCATCAGTACCAGTTGATCGGCCAGTTTCACCACATCGTCTAATTGATGGCTGACTAAAATCATCGGGATGCCGCTCTGGCTGGCAATGCGCTGCAAATAGGGCAGTATGTCGTTGCGGCTTTGCTGATCTAAGGAGGCCAAAGGTTCATCCAGTAGCAGCAACTGCGGCTGGCGCAGTAAGGCCCGCCCCAGTGCAATACGTTGGCGCTGACCGCCGGATAATTGCTCCGGTTGTTGATGAAGTAAAGGCTCCAGTTCCAGCAGTGCTATCACCTGCTCTGGCACTAATCGCCGCTCGCAGTCTTTCCCCAAGCGATTAAAGCCATACAACAGGTTTTGCTGCACCGATAAGTGCGGCAATAAACTGCTTTCCTGAAACACCATGCCAATGCGGCGCTGATGCACCAGCACAAAGTGGCGGCCCTGTTGCCAGTTGTGCTCGCCAAAGGCTACTGTGGCATTGGGGTGGCGATCCAGCCCGGCGATGGCGCGCAGCAGGGTGGTTTTGCCGCAGCCCGAGCGACCAAACAGGGCGGTAACGCCTTGCAGTGGCAGGCTGTCATTCAGTTGCAGGCGAAAAGCGCCACGCTGCAATTGCAGGGCAACCGTCAGCGCTTTTGGCTCCTTGCTGGCCGGGGCAGTGCGCCTGGTCTGGGTGTTGGGTTTGGCACTGCTGGTCCAACTCAGCCGTTGCCACCAGCTGCTGGTGGTTGCCTGGTTATTCAGATGCTGTGTGCCGGGTACAGTCATCAGGCAGTCCCCCGTTCAAAGCGCCGGTTCAGGCCGTACACGATAAACAGCACCACAAAGGCGGCAATTAACAAGCCCAGCGATAATTGATGCGCCTGGCTGTAGTTCATCGCCTCGGTGTGATCGTAAATCAAAACTGAGAGCACCTGGGTTTCACCGGGAATGCTGCCACCCAGCATTAAAATGACGCCGAATTCGCCGAGCGTATGGGCAAAGGTCAGGGTGGCGGCGACGATAAAGCCACCACGACAGAGCGGCAGCACCACACTAAACAGCTGATCCAGTTTGTTGGCACCTAAGCTGGCGGCGACCTCCAGCGGCCGCTGGCCCATACGACGAAAGCTTTCCAGCAGCGGCTGCACCGCAAAGGGCAGCGAGTAAATCACCGAGCCAATCAAAATACCGGTAAAACTAAAAGCCAGATGCTGCATGCCAAGGCGCTCCAGGGTACCGCCGACCGCGCCATGCGGGCCAAGCAGTAGCAACAGGTAAAAGCCCAGCACCGTGGGCGGCAATACCAGCGGCAAGGCCACCAGCGCCTGAATGGCGGTGCGCCATTTGCCCTGGCTCTGGGCCAGCCACCAGGCCAGCGGGGTAGCGATTAGCAGCAAAATCACCGTAGTGTACAAACACAGCTTGAGCGTGAGTTGGATGGCCTGCCAGTCCTGAGCGCTTAGTTCCAGCATGCTGTTAGCCCTCGTTCCCAGCTTTCTCAGCGACTCGCTGCGTAGCTGGCTGTGTAACAGGCAGTTCAAAACCATAGTGCTGCATAATCGCCAGTGCCGCCGGAGTGGTCATAAAGTCGGCAAACTGCTGGGCGGCGGCTTTATCCGCGCCATGGCGGGTAATGGTATACGCCTGGGTCAGGGGCTGATGCAGCTCGGCTGGAATTAATTGGTAGCCATGGCGGGCCAGTTCCGGAAAACGGGCCAGCGACAGCGCGATAATGGCCACTTCGGCAGCGCCGCTCTGCGCCATCTGGGCGGTTTGGGCGATGTTTTCGCCATACACCAGTTTGGGCTCCACGGCATCCCATACGCCACTGGTCTGCAAAGCCTCTTTAGCACGCAGGCCATAGGGTGCATGCGCGGGCTGGGCGATGGCAAGACGGCGAAAGTTTAGCTCATTTAATTGCGACAAGGTCACTTCAGTCAGATCCAGCCGCGGGCTCCACAGCACAATGCGGCCAATGGCGTAGAGTGTTGGTTTGGTCACGGCATGGCCTTCGGCGTACAGCTGCTCGGGAAACTGGATATCGGCCGAGAAGAACAGATCAAAGGGGGCGCCATGACGAATTTGGGTGGTCATTTTGCCGGAAGAGCCGTAGGTGACCCGCAGCTGAGCATCCGGCTGCTCGGTCTGATACAAAGCAATCACATCATTCAGCGCATAGCGCAGATCGGATGCGGCCGCTATGGTCAGGGGCTCATTGGCCTTGGCGGCTCCAAGCCAAAACACGAAAAACAACAGAGAAAGATGGCGCATTGATTACTCCCAGCGTTGCAGTGCCTGTTGATCGGTGGCTTTGGCCTGCACCCAGTGTTCGCCATGGTTGCTATGTTCTTTTTTCCAGAACGGTGCCCGGTTTTTCAGGTAATCCATCACAAACTGAGCGGCTGCAAAGGCCGCAGCCCTGTGGGCACTGGCCACACCAACAAAGACGATCTGCTCATTCGGCGTTAAGGTACCAATGCGGTGGATAATACGCACCGCGCCCAGTTGCCAGCGCTGCTGCGCCTGCTCAGCGATGGCCTGCAGCGCCTGCTCGGTCATGCCGGGGTAATGCTCCAGCGTCATGCTGTGCAAGTTGCCGTTACTGAGTTCACGCACCAGGCCGCAGAAGGTAACCACAGCACCGCAGTGGCTGTGGCGGCTAAGTTGCTGGTATTCATCTGCTACGGAAAAATCCGCTGTTTGCACCTGCACTGAAATGCTCATGTTTGCCTCCGTCTTTGGTTCAGCCATGGCTTAGCCGCCAGTGACCGGCGGAAAAAATGCCAGCTCATCGCCCGGTTGCACTCTGGTATGCAGCGGGCACAACTGTTGATTGACGGCGCAGAGCAAGTCCTGCCTGCTGAGTTCTTGCCGCCAGCTATCGGACTCCTGCTGCAGCGCACTTAACACCGAAGCCGCGGTTGGATCAGCCGGTAAGCGGCTGCTATCCAGTTGCTGCATCGGGGTTTGCAGCCGTTCGCGCAGGGCGGCGAAAAATAATACCGTGATCATGCTTGATTTCCTTCTGTTGGCGAAAGTGCTGCCTGCTGTGATCGCTGCCAGAGGCCATTTTTACCGCCGGTTTTTTGTTCCAGCTGAATGGGGCCAATCATCATCGCCGGATCAACCGCTTTGCACATATCGTAAATGGTGAGCGCGGCCACCGAGGCGGCGGTCAGGGCTTCCATTTCTACCCCGGTTTGGCCTTGAAGCCGGCACAGGCTCTGGATAAAAATCTGGCCTGTTTCTGCGTTTAGTTCAAACTCAATGCTGACTTTGGCCAGCGCCAGTGGATGGCAAAGCGGGATTAACTCGCTGGTTTTTTTCGCTGCCATAATGCCGGCAATGCGGGCGCTGGCCAGCACATCGCCTTTTTTCACCAGCGCCTGCTCGATTAAGGCAATCACCTGCGGCTGGGTGGTGATCAGCGCGCTGGCAATGGCCTCGCGTTTGCTGCTGCTTTTATCCGAGACATCCACCATCAGGGCGCTGCCATCGGCATTGAGATGGGTTAGCTGGCTTGCTTTCATTCGGTTTAGTTGCGACATCAGGCGACTCCTTCACAGCCAGGGGCAGTTGCCCAGCTGCTGGCCGTGCTGCTCTTCAGATGAGGGACAAAATTACAGGGGCCGGTTTCGGCGTTTAATTGCGGCGCGATCAGCTGCTGCCAGGCCAATTCGCAGGCCGAGCCTGAACCCGGCATGGCAAACATCAGCGTTTGGTTGGCAAGGCCCGCGCAGGCGCGTGATTGCAAACTGGCACTGCCTATGCTTTGAAAAGACAGCTGGCGAAACAGCTCGCCAAAACCGTCGATGGCTTGATCAAACAGTGGCATCAAGGCTTCCACCGTGCAATTGTTGGCGGCAAAGCCGGTACCGCCGTTAACCAGCACCACCTGCACCGCAGGGCTTACGATCCACTGGCTGATTTGGGCGCGCAGCGCATAGCGGTTGTTGGGCAGCAAAGCCCGCTCAAGCACCCGATGGCCTGCTTGCTCTGCCAGTTGCTGCAGCAAGTCGCCACTGCTGTCGGTTGCGCGGCTACGGCTATCGGAGACGGTTAGAATGGCCAGTTGCAGTGGCATAAATGAACGATGTGCTTTAGCCATCGCAAAACTCCTCTGAAGCCAGCTGCAGGGCCTGCTGCCACTCGGCTGGGGTATTGGTATTATTTAGCGCAGCAGCATGCACGGGCTGGCATGTTTCAAAACCAATGGCGCTTAACAGCGCCTGCACCGAGCGATTGCTATCGGCTTTTGTCAGCACTTGCTGCAAATAACGATGCAGCGAGAGCGAGTTGGGCAGCACACAGGGCAGCGGATGGCCGCTAAAGCAAGCGGCTTTGTGGCTGTTCACCCCGACCAGTTGCTGAATGTCGGTCACGCTAAGCAGCGGCGTATCGATGGCCAGCACCAGCACGCGATCGTGGCGGCAGCGGTTTAATCCGGCCTCAATACCGGCCAGCGGCCCGGCTTTGGCAAAGCGATCCGGCATAAAGCCAGCGGCATTGCGGCTGACGAAAACTTCTGAAGCGCCAGCCTCCTTCGCCAGGGCTTGCATGTGTTGCCACAGTGGCTGGCCCTGCCAGTTCAGCTCGGCTTTATCGGTTCCCATGCGGCTTGACTTACCACCTGCCAGCAGAATGGCATCAAAGGGCGTGGGATCTTGTCTTTGGGGGACGGACATCAACATTACCTCCGGCTTAGCCACCAATCTTAACCACCAATCTCAACCGCAAATCTCAGCCACCTATCATGGCCAAATGGCGGGTAGAGCCGCTGTTGCCCTGATGCAAATCATGGCTTTCAGCTTTACCCAATACAGCGCGCTGCAGGTAGTGCATTAATGGCTCGGGATCGTCCTGTTGCAGCAAGCTGCGCAGGCCCTGCTGCTGCTCGGTAAAAAGGCATAAAAACAGCTGGCCACGGCTGGATACCCGCAAACGGTTGCAGTCGGCACAAAAGTCCTTGCTGTAGGGCATGATCAGGCCAATCTGGCCCTGAAAATCAGGATGAGCGTATTCCAATGCGGGGCCGGCGCTGCGGCCTTTTTGCTGCAACTGCCAGCCTTGCTGCAGCAATTGCTGCTGAATGCCGGCGCCGCTTAAGTGCTGCTGTTGGTAATAGGCCTGATTGTCGTTGGTGCGCATCAGCTCGATAAACCGCAGCGACACCGCTTTGTGGCGGACAAACTCCAAAAAATCGGCTAGCTGCATGGCGTTGTGCTGGCGCAGCAGCACGGTGTTGAGTTTGACGTTAGATATGCCAGCAGCAATGGCCTGATCGATGCCATCCAGAATAGCCGGCAGGCGGTTTTCACCGGTGACCAGATGAAAGGTCGCAGCATCCAGACTATCGACACTGACATTGATGGCATCCAGCCCGGCCTGTTGCCAGTTGCTCAGATCGCGCTGCAGCCGGTAGCCGTTGGTGGTCAGCGCCACCTGCTCAATGCCATCGGTGGCTTTGCAGGCAGCAATAATATCGGTTAAATCTTTGCGTAAGGATGGCTCACCGCCGGTAATACGCACCTTGCGGGTACCGAGCAGGGCAAAGGCTTTGACCAGGCGTTTGATTTCCGGCAGCGTCAGCTCGTCCTTGCGGGAGCTGCAATCCGGCCCATCGGGCAGGCAGTAGCTGCAGCGAAAATTGCAGCTTTCGGTAATGGACAGCCGCAAATAGGTAAAGCGGCGCGCGTAAGCGTCGATCAGCATAATTCACCTTTCCAAATCGGGAGGTAGGGCCGTTTCCCGCCATACCCGGTGGCCTGATTGCCACGGCATGCTGTTCATGGCTTCCTGCGTAAAGAAGCGGTAGAGCCAGCAGCTCGGTGTGTGTTCTATCTGTGTATAAGCTTAAAGTAAGGCCCCCGGCATTGTTATTGCCATAAAGGGGCGTGCCCTTACCTCGTTTGGGGTAGCCACTCCCACGGCTATCCCTTACTGACAGCTGCCACAGCAGAGGCCATCGCCATGGCTGGGTTGCACGAACAGGATCTCGTTTTCCAGCACGATGTGCTCCATCAGATCCTCTTTTAACTCGCGTAGCCCCAAGTACAGCGCAGTCCAGGTGTTGCAGGCACCCAGCGGCAGGCGGATCTCATTGGTTAGCTCGTCGAGTTTTGCCAGCTCATCACCATGCTGCAAGTGCTCCTGTTGCATCACATGGATAGGTCCAGCCGGGTAGATGCCTTGGCGTAGCATGGGGAACAGGATTTGCTCTTCTTTTTGCATATGGCTTTCCAGTTCCTGCAGCATCGCATCCAGATGATCGGCCAGGCCGGTCGGGCATTCCGGGCTGTCGCCATGCACGTGTTCAACCCGGCGCGCCAGGCGGATCAGCTCCGGCAGCTGCTGGCGGTGTTTTTCGTGGTAGCGCTGCAAAATGTAGTCAATCAACTCATTGGCCGGCGCCTGCCGCCAGTCTTTTGCCAGAGGTTTCTGCTGCAGTGCTTTTAAAGCTGCCAGCACCGGGCCTGTCTCCAGGCCACGTTTGTGCAGGGCCTCGGCCAGGCTTTGCTGGCCACCACAGCAAAAATCCAGTTTGTACTGATGAAATACCCGGGTGGCGCCACTGATTTGGGTGGCCAGTTTGCCAAGGGGTTGGGTTAGTAATTGCATGCTTTACTCCTGATCTAATGGGGGTTGTCTGTCTGTGAGGAGCAAGCGCCATGCCATGAACTACCACCTTTGATTCCTATAGCTTTTTCGGGCCGCATGGTATATTGCACCCTAAAGCGAATGGTGAAATTTACCCCAAGTGGTGAAAATGACGGTATTACCAACCATCTTACTGGCCGATCTGGTGACTGAGTTGCCGGCACCGGTCCGGCTGCAGCGACTGGTCAGTAATCTGATGGCTGAATTTGGCTGCGGGGCTGTGGTGTTGTTGCAAAAGCAGCAGGACTATTTAAAGCCTGTGGCGATGCAAGGACTGGCTCGCGAAGCGCTGGGCCGCCACTTTGCAATAGCACATCACCCCAGACTGGCAGCCATTATGGCCAGGCGCGAGCCGGTGCGGTTTGCACCGGATTCGAGCTTGCCAGATCCCTACGATGGCTTGCTGGACACCAGGCCGGAGCAGCCATTGGCGGTGCATGATTGCATGGGCATGAGCTTGTATGTGGAAGGCGAATGCTGGGGCGCCATTACGCTGGATGCGCTGGAAGCGGGGACTTTCGATCAGGCCAGTGAGGCCCGTTTGCAGCATTATAGTTTCTTGATTGAATCCATCGTGCGGGTCTGCCGGTTAGAGCGGGATAACCGCGTGCTGCGACAAAGCAGAAATCATAGTGAAGCGGTTGTGGCAGCAGGGAAGGCGGATGGTGCTATTATCGGCCAGAGCAAGGTGATGCAGCAGGTATTACGGCAACTGGATGTGGTGGCCGACTCGGATCTACCGGTGTTATTGCTGGGTGAAACCGGCACCGGCAAAGAACTCTTTGCTCAGCGTTTGCATCAGCTATCGCCACGTTGTAGTAAACCAATGGTGTACATCAATTGTGCCGCTTTACCGGAAACACTGGCAGAAAGCGAGTTATTTGGTCATGTGAAAGGGGCTTTTTCCGGCGCTGGCCATGATCGGGCAGGCCGTTTTGAAGCGGCTGATGGTGGCACCTTGTTTTTGGATGAAGTTGGCGAGTTGCCGCTATCCATTCAGGCCAAGTTGCTGCGGGTGCTGCAAAATGGTGAGGTGCAGCGCCTGGGCACGGATAAACCCCGCACTGTCAATGTACGTATTGTGGCAGCGACCAACCGGCAATTAGCGAAACGGGTACAGGATGGCGAGTTTCGGGCCGATTTGTACCATCGGCTGTCGGTCTATCCGCTGCCTATTCCACCGCTGCGCGAACGCGAGCTGGATATTTTGCTGTTGGCCGGTCACTTTTTGGAACAAAACCGGGTTCGGCTGGGGTTTCGTAGCCTGCGCTTCGCTGCCGAAGCAGAGCAGTTATTGCTGCAGTACGATTGGCCGGGTAATGTCCGCGAGCTGGAGCATGTATTGAGTAGGGCCGCGATCCAGGCACTGAGCCATGGCCAGAACCGACAGGATATTGTTACGCTTGAGGCCCATTGGCTCGGACTTGCCGCCAGCGAAAGCAACCTGTCGCAGAACCGCGCTGAGCAGAGCTTGCCTTTAGCGGGCTTAAGCCTGAAGCAGGCAGTGCAATGCACTCAGCGGCAAATGATCAGCAGCGCCTTGCAGCAACACCAGCAGTGCTGGGCCGACGCAGCCCGGGCTCTGGGCGTTGATGCCAGCAACTTGCATAAACTGGCACAAAAACTTGGTTTAAAAGCAGGTAAGGAGCCGGCATGAAGGTTGTGAAAATACTGCTCTGGCGTTTGCTGGCTCTTTGCGCTCTGTTGCTTGGCTTGATTGGGATCCCCTTGCCGGGGTTGCCAACAGTGCCTTTTTTATTGCTATCGGCCTGGTCCGCAGGCAAAGGCTGGCCAGCACTGGAGCTCTGGCTGTTACAGCATCCACGCTATGGCCCGCCCATTCTGGCCTGGCGTCAGCATGGTGCTGTGTCGCGCCGCGCCAAATGGCTGGCCAGTTTGATGATGACCGGTTCGGTGCTGCTGATGTGGTTTTCGGCGGCACCTATGCTGTTAAAAATTATCCTGCCACCGTTTTTAGCCGGTGTAGCCACCTGGTTATGGCTGCGGCCAGAGCCGGTCTCGCTTCCCCCTATGGAGCAGTCTCATGACGAAAGCAGATAAAAGCAAGCTGAAAGAGCTCACCCAGGCTCAAAGCCTGCGTTATAGCCGCCACCTGATGTTGCCGGCGATGGATTTTCACGGCCAGGAAGCCTTGCTGGCGGCAAGCGTGTTGCAAATTGGCGTTGGGGGCCTCGGCTGCGCGGCAGCGCCTTATCTGGTCGCCAGCGGCGTAGGTGCCTTGACCCTGGTTGATGATGATGTGGTTGACAGCAGCAATCTGCAGCGCCAGATTTTATTCCGGCAAAGCGATATCGGCCAACCAAAAGCAATGGTGGCAGCCCGGCATTTAAGCGGCATGAACCCGGATACCAAGCTTAGTGCTCTCACCCGACGCTTGCAGCAGCAGGAGCTGCAGCAGATGCTGGCGGACTTTGATTTGGTGCTCGATTGCAGCGACAACCTGGCCACCCGTAACGCCATCAATGCTGCTTGCTTTGCTACCGGCACCCCCTTGGTATCCGGTGCCGCCATCCGGCTGGAAGGCCAGGTGATCAGTTTCCCGATGGATGGTCAGTACGCCTGCTATCAGTGCTTAAGCCAATTGTTTGGGGAGCAGCAACTCAGCTGCATGGAGTCGGGTGTGTTATCGCCGCTGGTTGGGGTGATTGGCAGCATGCAGGCGCTGGAAGCGATTAAGATTTTGTCCAAAGTCGGCGAGCCCGCCTATGGCCGTCTGCTGTTGTTTGATGCGATGCAGGGCCAGTGGCAGTGCTTTCAGTTGCCGGCCGATCCTCACTGCCCGGTTTGTGCTGTGGGTTAGCTGTGTGGCCGGGGTTCGCACGGCACTCAAGTTGTGGCGTCAGCTGACAGCTGCGGCAGGATCTCGGTTTGCACCTGATGCAGTAAGCGATAAGCTTCACCGATGCTACAGTCCTCATGCTCTTTTTTCTTGTAGCCCAGACTGCTTAGTTCGAGATGATAAGTAGGCACCAGCTGATGCTGCGCCAGGGTCTGGCGTACACAGTTGAGCGGGCAGCCATCAATGGCCAGTATGGGGCGGCCGGATTGAGCCACTTTCAGCAGTGGTTTGACATGGCCGCCGACACCGGCAATGCAGGACATTTGTGCCAGCCCCTGACGATCCAACACCACGGCCAGATCATTGGCCAGCTGAGCGACATTGGAGCAGCCGGAGCAGGCATACACCAAAGGTTTGTGTTCTGAAGATGTTGGTAAAGCCGGGTTCATAATCAGTACCTGTTTTCATCTATAAAGATCCTCAGTCTAGGTGCTGAAAACAAAAGCAATTTGATGTGCATCAAGTTTTCTTGACGACTACTCCATCAGTGGTACGCCTGGCCAACCAGGCTATCCCGGCCGGCCATCGGCTCTTGGCGTGGTCAGTACCGGCCAATACACTAAGCAATAACAGGCAAACGCCAGCACCCAACCGCCAATCGCCAGTTGATACCAGTACAGGGCAAAACCCGGCAGCCACTGCGCCAGCACCCGCAGCAGGACAGAGGCAATCAACAGCACAAAGGCGGCAGCCATCACAGGTTTGGGCTGCAGGATACGGCCGGTATGGCCGAGCGAGACCCGCGCCATCATTGCCAGAATCATCACCCCCATGGCGCCCGCCGTTAGCGCATGGATGGCGGTGCTTTGGCTGACGGCAAAGCCAGCTGCTTTGGCAGCGAATAGTGCCAGCCCAACAGGAATAAAGTAACAGGCGATGTGCAACGACCAGAGCAAAGGCACCCGAAAGGTCAGCCAGACCTTCACCCGTATCAGCCGCCAGCCGCACAACAGGGCGGCAGTGGCGTAAATCACCGCCATGATGCTTGCCGGCAGCCAACTGGCCAGCAGCAAAAAGTGCAGGCCAAAAATCAGCCAGAGCGAGCCAAGGGCGGCGTTATCCAGCCAGGGCTTGGCCTCGATTTTCGGGGTCTGGGTGCCATTGGCGGTAAACATCGGCAGCACCCGGCCAGAGACGATGGCCATCACCAGAGTGATCAGCCAGATGGTATTGAGCATACCGTG
This sequence comes from Alkalimonas amylolytica, assembly GCF_900107845.1. Lineage (GTDB taxonomy): Bacteria > Pseudomonadota > Gammaproteobacteria > Enterobacterales > Alteromonadaceae > Alkalimonas > Alkalimonas amylolytica. The sequence goes on along the minus strand of NZ_FNRM01000002.1, from coordinate 313,199 downwards.
CTGGCTGTACATTGGCTGGTTCAGCAGCACCCCGGCATGCATCAGGCCATTGCAAACGGTGAGTAGGAACAACAGTGGGACAAAAAACAGATTACGGCTTTGGCCGGCTTTGAGCAGGATGCGGCCAAACAACAGGGCGGCCAGCGGTAAAAAAGCCAGATCCACCGCAGCGACCAAAACGCCAGGCAGCGAACCACCAAACAGCATCAGCGCCCTGGCAGCCAGCCATACCAGCGTCAGTATGAGCAGCGGACTGCCATGGGTGGCGCGCAGGCCGGTCCAGTTTTGTACGGCGGTCAGTAAAAAACCGACAATAATGGCGGCTACAAAGCCAAACAGCATTTCATGCTGATGCCAGAACAGCAGATCGCCATAAGGATGCAGTGCAATCACGCCGCTGAGCGCCAGGCCCCATAGCAACATGGCCAGCAAGCTGAACAGGGCGCCAAATAAAAACAGTGGCCGAAACGCCTGGCGCAGCAACGGCTTGAGTGCCTCTTCTTGCTGTAAATCAGTGATTTGCATCGTCGTTATCCTCAAAGAAGTTACTGGCGAGTGCCGCTTGCAGCTGCTTTTGCAGCTGCTCGCTGCGAATGGCAAAAAACATCATGGTCATGCACAGCGCCAGCACGGCATACAGCACCATAAAGCTGGCACTGGCAATACCAAGGGCATCCTGCGCCGCACCAAAGGCGATGGGCAGGGTGCAGCCGCCCAGGGCCCCTATGGTGGCAATCATGCCACCCACAGAGCCCATTTGCTGTGGGTAATGATCGTGGGTAATTTTCAGTACACTGGCGCGGCCAAAGCCTTGGGCAATGCCAATGATGAAAATCAGTGCGGTAAAGAGCCAGACATTAATTTCTATGGTCAGCTCCACATCCCGCTCCAGGCCATGAATGGTCATGGTGGTGGGCGGGTAGCTCAGAAAGAACAAGCACACCAGACAAACCCAGAACACGCTCCAGTTGACGGCGCGGCCGCCGTAGCGGTCGGCAAACCAGCCACCCAGAGCTCGGGCCATGCTGGAGGTGGTGACAAAAAACAAGGTAAAGGCCATCGCCTGCTGCAAATTCAGCTGGTAGGCCTGCATGTAGTACTGGGGCAGCCAGAGGATCAAGGCTAAAAAGCTGCCAAACACAAAGTAATAGTACAGGCCAAACCGCCAGACCTGGGAATGGCGCAACGGCTTGAGCTGTTCACGCCAGGGCGGCTGATAGCTTTGCACATAGGCCGGTAGTTTGGGCGCAAAGCCGGCAAACAGCAACAGCATCAACAGCAAGCCGGCGGCATAGGCCGGCCCGGTCCAGGCCCAGCCCTGCCAGTGCACCAAAAGCGGCAGCAAAATCAATGAAATGGCGGCGCCGGCATTGCCGGCACCAAAAATACCCAGCGCCAGGCCCTGCTGCTCACGGCTAAACCAGTCGGTGACATAACGAATACCCAAGGTAAAAGATACGCCGCTAACCCCAATCCAGAGCCCTAACCAGAAAAAGCCCTGAAAACTGTCAATCCAGGGCAGCAGCATAAGCGCCGGTAGGGTCAGTGCCATTTGCCACAGCCACAAGCTGCGGGCGCTTTGGTATTCCGACAGGATGCCAAGCGGTAAGCGCAGCAAAGCACCGGATAAAATGGGGGCCGACAGCAAAATACCCAGTTGCGTGCCGGTTAAATCCAGCTTGTCCTGAAAGTCAATGGCCAGCACGGCATACAAAGTCCAGACCGAGAAATTGGCAGCAAAGGCCAGGGTGGCCAGAGTAAGAGCACGCCAGGCGTGGGGCAGGGTTGCATTCATCCGGCTGTGGTTCCTGTGGCGGGATCTGCGGTTATCATACGCCGCTTTTCGCGCTGCTGCATGGCGCCCAGGGAATACCCCGAAGAAGCCTGGCCTGCTCTGTTTTTGTTGGCAGCTACTCCTTTGTGGTTAGGGTGTGCAGCAGGGCCCTGAGCTGGCGACCGGGTGCGGCTATCACCTAGGGGGTAATGCCCCTTATCCTTGTAATTTCAATGGTTTTTCCTGTTGATGCAGATCAAGTTATGCTCAGGCAAAGGCGCAGAAACTGGCGCCAGGAATTGTCCTTTCACACCCGAGGTGAGTTATGTCTGACACTGGCAGTCTGAATCTGCTGCGATTCAGCGACCCGAAAATCAAAACCCTGCACCTGACCTGGTTTGCGTTCTTTTTGACCTTCGCGGTCTGGTTCGCCCATGCGCCGCTGCTTTCATCGATCCAGGCCAGCTTAAGTCTGACCGATGCGCAAATTCGTGCTTTGCTTATTTTAAACGTTGCCATCACCATACCGGCACGGATTGTGGTGGGGATGCTGGTCGATAAGTATGGCCCGCGTATTATTTACTCCGGCTTGCTGATTATCTCGGCCTTTTTGTGCATTGGTTTTGCCTTTGCCAACACCTACACCAGTCTGGCCATTTTCCGCTTCTTGCTGGGGTTTGTTGGTGCTGGCTTTGTGATTGGCATTCGCTTGGTCAGTGAATGGTTTCCGGCGCATCAGGTCGGTACGGCAGAGGGTATTTATGGTGGCTGGGGCAACTTTGGCTCGGCTGCAGCGGCCATGTTGCTGCCCACCATTGCGCTGATGTATGGCGGCGATGATGGCTGGCGCTATGCCATTGCCAGTGTCGGCGTGATCTGTGGCCTCTACGGCCTGGTGTTTTACAAGTATGCCCGCAATACGCCTAAAGGCTCAATTTACTTCAAACCCAAGAAAACCGGGGCCATGGAAGTGACCAGCTGGGGCGATCTCTGGTTGTTGATTGGCATGAATATCCCGATGTATCTGGCGTTGGGCATTCTGGCCTGGCGCTTGTCACCGGCCGGTGTCAACTTGTTTGACGAGAGCTGGATGTATATTTTCCTGGGTATTTTGGTGCTGCTCTTTATCTTCCAGACCCAGCAAACCTGGCGCATCAATGCCGAGCATTTGCGTGAAGGCGTGCCAGAGATGCAAAAGTACTCCTTCAAGCAGGTGGGGATTTTAAACATCGCCTACTTCGCCACCTTTGGCTCTGAGCTGGCGGTGGTCTCGATGTTACCACTGTACTTCCTGCAAACCTTTGAAGGCTTAACGCCGGTTAAGGCTGGTATTCTGGCCTCTGGTTTTGCCTTTATGAACCTGATATCCCGGCCGATGGGCGGCTGGTTCTCGGATAAATTTGGCCGTCGGCGTAGCATGATCATTCTCATCGCCGGCCTGGCTGTCGGTTACTTCCTGATGGGCCTGATCGACAGCTACTGGTGGATCCCACTGGCGGTGCTGGTGACCATGGCGTGTTCGTTCTTTGTGCAGGCGGGTGAGGGCGCGGTCTTTTCGATGATCCCGCTGATCAAACGCAGCATGACCGGCCAGATCGCTGGTATGGCCGGAGCCTACGGCAATGTGGGCGCTGTGGTCTATTTGACCGTGCTTAGTTTCGTCAGCTACAGTACTTTCTTCTTTGTGATTGCAGCCTCGGCGCTGTTCGGTCTGGTGGCCATTCTGTTTTTGGAAAACCCGAAAGGCCATATCACCGAAGTGCTGCCGGATGGTACGGTTCACACCATTGATGTTGGGCATAAATAACGGGGGCTGCATTGAGCGCACCGCTGTTGCAACTGACCATTGCCGCCAGCTCGGAAGCTGGCGGTAAAACCGGCAACGAAGATGCGGTCTGCTGGCAACTGCCGGACGATCCATACCTTCGAACCTACAAAGGGGCGGTGCTGGCGCTGGCCGATGGGGTCAGCAGTGCCGAAGCAGGCCGCGAGGCCAGCCAAACGGCGGTGACTTCTTTTGTGCAGGACTACCTGAATACCCCGGATACCTGGTCGGTGCGGCAAAGCGCCGAACAGGTGCTGTCCACCATCAATTTGCGCTTGTACCGCCGCAGCCATGCTTTTGCCAACGAGTTAAAAGGCCATCTCTGTACCTTTAGTGCACTGGTGCTGAAATCCCATACCGCGTATTTCTTTCATGTTGGCGACAGCCGCATCTGGCATTGCCGCGGCCAGCAACTCAGCCAGCTCAGTACCGATCACAGCACCGTACTGCAGGATAAGCGGCAGTTTCTGGCGCGGGCACTTGGTATGAGCAATCAGTTGCAACTGGATGCCGGCCGTCAGCAGCTGCAGCCAGGGGATTGGTTTGTACTAAGCACGGACGGCTTGCACGACTTTGTCAGCGAGCAACAACTGCTGGAGCAACTGCTGGCGGATAGCAGTGCCGGGCAAAAAGTGCAGGCCCTGACTGAGCTGGCGCTTCGCCAGGGCTCGGATGATAATATCTCTATTGTGCTGGCCCGGGTGGATGCGCTGCCGGCTGAGAGCATCGACGATTACAACGAGCGCTTAACCCGGCTGCCGTTTCCACCAGTGCTGGCACCGGGCATGAAGGTGGATGGCTACCGCATCGAGCGCGAGCTTTACGCCAGTGAGCGCAGCCATCTGTATCTGGTAACCGATACCGATACGGCGCAGAGCCTGATTTTAAAATGCCCGTCGGTCAATTACAGCGACGATCCCAATTACATTGACCGCTTTATCCGCGAGGAGTGGATAGGCAGCCGCATCCAAAGCCCGTATGTGGTCAAAGTGATCCGGCAAAGCCGGCCGCGCAGTTTTTTGTATTACCTGATGGAATATGTGCAAGGAATCAGTCTGGAGCAATGGATGCAGCAGCACCAACCAGTCAAACCGGGTCGGGCTATCAAGCTGGTGGAGCAAATTGCCAAAGGCTTGCAGGCGTTTCATGATTGCGAGGCCATCCATCAGGATCTAAAGCCCGGCAATATCCTGGTCACGGCCGATGATCAGGTCAAAATCGTCGATTTTGGCTCGGTCTTTGTTGCCGGGGTGGCCGAAATTTTTGTGCCGCTGGAGCACGAAGCCGCGCTGGGCACCGCCAGTTATTCCGATCCCTTGTACCTGCAAGGCCATAACTCCGGCATTCAGGGCGATGTCTACTCGCTCGCAACCATCAGCTACGAGCTCTTTACCGGCCAGTTGCCTTATGGCAGTAAAATCGAAGATTGCCGCACCGCCAGCGATTTTGACCGGCTGCGTTATATCCCGGCGCGCGAGCACAACCCACGCATTCCGCTGTGGTTTGATCGGGCGCTGGAAAAAGGCGTGGCGTTTGATTTGCAGCAGCGCTACACCACACTGCAGAGCCTGCTGCGCGACTTAAAACAGCCCAACCCAGACTTTCTGCGCGAGGAAGTCAAACGCAACACCCGTACCAGTAGCCTGTTGTTCTGGCAACTGCTGTCTGGTTTTTGGTTTGTTACCTTGCTACTGGTGATTTGGCTGTTTTTATTGCAGCGTTAGGCTGGTGGCCCTCCTCAAGTCAATTTATTGTACTTTGCAGTAATAGATAATGATGCAGAAAAAGCCCTTGATTTTCATTCAGATGCAAGCCTAGACTGGAAACATCGAAAAACTCATGGGATGCTTTGGCCGCAACTTGCGGGTTTAGAGCCTTTGAATATGCTGTTAAATTTTTAATTGAGTTAAGTGATGAACATTGAGATTGTAGAAAAAGCAGATCACCTTAAGTTATTAGCGATCTGGGAAGCATCGGTCAGAGCTACGCATGACTTTTTGGCGGAAGATGATTTACAGGAGTTAAAACCATTAATTCTTGAGCAGTATTTCGACGCAGTTGATTTAACGTGTGCTAAAAACGCCAATGGTGAAATACAGGGATTCTGCGGCGTACACGACGGTAATATTGAAATGTTGTTCATCTCACCTGATGCGCGCGGAAAAGGCATTGGTGCCATGTTAGCGTCCAACGCTATCAAAGAGCAGGGAGCGTCAAAGGTCGACGTTAATGAACAGAATGAGCAGGCGCTAGGTTTTTACCAGCATATTGGCTTTAAAGTGACAGGCCGCTCTCCGGTCGATGGGCAGGGTAAGGCCTATCCGCTGCTGCATATGATGCTATAAAATTTAACAAGGCCAGCTATGGCGACGACTTTTTCGTTGCGGCTTCGCCTTCACAACAAAGCCGTGCGCGCAGGCGGTGTTAAGCATATTTATCATCATGACTTGGAGGTAACGGTAGGTATTGAAGCAAGAGCAGCGATTTCGTTCGGGTTGGAAGTGAAAGTTGAAGTGAAAGCGAAAGCCGTAATGGAGGTAATCATGGATAATTTGATCGTATTTATTACATGCGTTTGGTGCGGGGTGGCGTTTTTGCGGGCCTGGTGGGACACTTTCAATCCGAACGAGAGATCAGTAATTGTGAATTACCTGCCAGATCCAGGAAAAACGAGAGGAGGTTCGATTCCTCCTCCCCGCACCAAATTAATGAGCGAAGCGTAGTTCCGGCACTTAACCAGGCTAGGCTTGGCGACGCCTTTTTCGTTGCGTCTTCGTTTTCACTACAAAGCCGCGCATGATGGCGGCGTTAAGGTTTTAGAAAAATGAGAGTAACCGGAGACTTAAAAAAGCGCTACGAAGAGATTAGAGCACTTGATAGGTCCAACATTGATGAGTGTCAGGCAATCGCCGACTTTTTTGATCTTTATCCTCAAAAAATCTTTCGAGGAGAACTATATAAACGGGAAAGTCCTGACTTTGAAGTAAGCCGAGTTAAAAACACGATAGGAATTGAAGTGGTAAAAGCCACTAGTCCACAATCTAAGCAGCTCACTTCTGAACTTGGAAAAAAAGGTGGGCCAGGCTACTCAATGAATTGGTTAAAGGATATCAACCATACAGGAAAGCGCCTTGGTAAGTATATTAAAGAAAAACAGGGTGATACGGCAATCTGGGATAGCCGAGAATTTCATGACTTTTGGGTAAATATTGTAGGAACAGCAATTACAAAGAAATCCGAACTTTTTACGAAACACCACTTCGAAAAAGCTTACTTCGAAAGCTGGCTTCTTGTGGTGGATGATTCCGGACTTGAGTTTCTAAATACTTCAGAATTGCTCACTTTGCTTAATGAAAAATCTGGGAAAATAAATTGTTCTTTCAACAAGGTTTTTGTTTTGTCTGGTTATAGAGAACGTCTACATCTACTGGGCTCAAGGTGCGGAAAGTTTTGCCATATCGCTTCGCGCTCAAAATATTAACAAGGCTAGTCAAAGTGATGGGGGTCAAATCTTGACTATAAAGTGATGGGGGGCATTTTTTGACTATAATGATTGGGGTCAAATCTTGACTATTGCGAAGTCGTTTTAGTTGGTCTAAATTTTTACCATGACACGACCGCTGCGAATTGAATACGAAAATGCTTACTACCATGTGATGAACCGTGGCAGAGGGCGACAATGGATATTTCACGATAGCCGTTACTATCAGGCATTTCTGGAATGCCTCGAGCAGGCATGCCGACGATTTAAAGTGGAAATCCATGCTTATTGCCTGATGGGTAATCATTATCACCTCCTTATCAAGACACCAAAAGGCAATCTGAGTCGAGCGATGCGCCATATCAATGGTGTTTACACGCAAAAGTACAATTATCTAAAGAGAACCGACGGGTCGTTATTTCGTGGGCGCTATAAAGCAATTTTGATTGAAGCTTCCAGCTATTTACTCGAAGTCAGTCGCTATATTCATCGTAACCCGGTAGAGAGCAAAAAGCCTTTGGTGGCGGATTTGCTGGACTATCCGTGGTCCAGCTATCCGGCCTATCTGAACAAAGCATCTTGTCCGGAGTGGTTGGTAAAAGACACGGTATTCGGCGAGTTGGGCGCTAAACCTTCCGAGTCAGCCTATCAAGGGTTTGTGGAGCAAGGACTGGATGAGGAGACTCGTAAGTTCTATGACAAAGGCCATTGGCCCGCTGTGCGTGGTAGTGGCGAATTTGTTGAAGCCGCGCACGCTCAAGCTTTGAGTCATGGTCTGGAAATCGAAAAGCATCCTCTGAAGGATTATCTTTCTATGGATACTATTGTCCAAATCGTAGCCGATTATTACCAGATCACGCCACAAAGCCTGTTAAAAGCCAAGCGAGGCATTAAATCAAAAAACCTTCCCCGTTGGATAGCGATGAAATTGTGCCAGGATCTGTCAGGAGAGCGATTGCCAGCGATTGCTAAGTACTTCAATGTCGATCATTACAGTACGGTTTCAAGAACGGTGCGGCGATTGAACGATGAGCTTGATATGAATGGAGCTTTGCTTGGGGAATTTGATGAGTTAAATGGTAAAAGTCAAGATTTGACCCCCTAAGGTCTCGGTATGAGCAATCAGTTGCAACTGGATGCTGGCCGTCAGCAGCTGCAGCCAGGGGATTGGTTTGTGCTAAGCTCGGACGGCTTGCACGACTTTGTCAGCGAGCAACAACTGCTGGAGCAACTGCTGGCGGATAGCAGCGCCGGGCAAAAAGTGCAGGCACTGACTGAGCTGGCGCTTACGCAAGGTTCGGATGACAACATCTCCATCGTCCTGGCCCGGGTGGATGCACTGCCCGCCGAGAGCATCGACGATTACAACGAGCGCTTAACCCGGCTGCCGTTTCCACCAGTACTGGCTACGGGCATGAAGGTGGATGGCTACCGCATCGAGCGCGAGCTTTACGCCAGTGAGCGCAGCCATCTGTATCTGGTAACCGATACCGATACGGCGCAGAGCCTGATTTTAAAATGCCCGTCGGTCAATTACAGCGACGATCCCAATTACATTGATCGCTTTATCCGCGAGGAGTGGATAGGCAGCCGCATCCAAAGCCCTTATGTGGTGAAAGTGATCCGGCAAAGCCGGCCGCGCAGTTTTTTGTATTACCTGATGGAATATGTGCAAGGAATCAGTCTGGAGCAATGGATGCAGCAGCACCAACCAGTCAAACCGGGCCGGGCCATTAAGCTGGTGGAGCAAATCGCCAAAGGCTTGCAGGCGTTTCATGATTGCGAGGCCATCCATCAGGATCTAAAGCCCGGCAATATCCTGGTGACGGCGGATGAGCAGGTCAAAATCGTCGATTTTGGTTCGGTGTTTGTCGCGGGTGTGGCCGAAATTTTTGTGCCGCAGGAGCACGAAGCCGCGCTTTGTGTTGGTTCCGCCAGTTATTCCGATCCCTTGTACCTGCAAGGCCATAACTCCGGCATTCAGGGCGATGTCTACTCGCTTGCAACCATCAGCTACGAGCTTTTTACCGGCCAGTTGCCTTATGGCAGTAAAATCGAAGATTGCCGCACCGCCAGCGATTTTGACCGCCTGCGCTACATCCCGGCGCGCGAGCACAACCCACGCATTCCGCTGTGGTTTGATCGGGCGCTGGAAAAAGGCGTGGCGTTCGATTTGCAGCAGCGCTACACCACACTGCAGAGCCTGCTGCGCGACTTAAAACAGCCCAACCCAGACTTTCTGCGCGAGGAAGTCAAACGCAACACCCGTACCAGTAGCCTGTTGTTCTGGCAACTGCTGTCTGGCTTTTGGTTTGTTACCTTGTTGCTGGTGATTTGGTTGTTTTTATTGCAGCGTTAAGGTGGTAGTGGTTACCGAAGGCTCTTCAGCCAGATCCCTCGTAATGCATCGTATGGCTTTACAGGAACGTGTCTGAGTTTTATTGCAACAACTTGCGGGTTTTTATGCTTGCAGGTTCCTGTAACAAAAAATATGGCAGAAAAAAGCTCTTGATTTACATTCAGATACAAGCCTAGACTGGAAAGATTGAGAAACTCAAAGGACGTGTTTGCCGTAACTTGCGGGTTTAGATCCTTTGAATAAGCTGTTGGGCTGTATGCAATCTGAAAGATAGGAGCTGAGATGAAGCGTGATATGGAACTTGTCCGAAAACTGTTGATATTTTTCGATGATAAAGAGAACCCCACGCATATTGAGGCGCCGCCTATCGATGGCTACGATGAGCAGACAATTCAGTATCACCTAGTGCTTATGTATGATGCTGAATTACTGCGATGTGAACCTGTTAAATCAAGTAAAAGTGAACGAGTTATCTATGTATTGCCATTTGAGTTGACTTGGAAGGGACACGATTTCTTAGACTCTATTAGAAACGACACCATATGGAAGAAGGTTAAAGATACTCTTCAGGACAAGGGGCTTGGTATGGCATTTTCAGTTGTTCAGGGCTTGGCCGTGAAATTCATGCAATCTCAGGTCGGTTTAAGCTGAGCAATGAGAAAATATTGGCACATAGATCATCAGCCCAAAAAACCGCGTCACTCGGGGCCTGGGGCCCCAGCGACGCTCACATGTTCGCGCGCATGCGCGGGGCGTTAGGCGCTTTAGGAGCAATCGATGCTTACGGTAATTACTTTAAAGGCATTGGTTATTTGGGCCAGCATTCTTGTACTAGCTGTTGCCAATGGAGCACTGCGCGAGTCTGTACTTATACCGGGGGTCGGAACTTCGACCGCACTCGTGCTTAGCGGGTTGCTGCTTTCAACCTTGATCATTGGCGTGGCGTACTTATCGCTTCCTTGGCTACAAATTAGCCGCCCCGTTCAGCTCTGGGCCGTTGGGTTGGGCTGGCTCGCACTCACACTCGTTTTTGAGTTTTCGTTTGGGCTCTGGCAGGGCAAGTCGTGGCCCGAGTTGCTTGAAGCCTATACGTTCAAAGATGGCAACATCTGGCCTATTGTTCTCGCGACAACGGCCCTTGCACCGTATATTGCCGCACGGCTGAGGGGTTGGGCGTAGTGCGCCTAACCAGCTCTGCACGCGGATAAATTACTCGCTGCGCTCCCTATTTACCGGTGAGCAGAGGCGTTAAATTGCAGTCAAGGATGGTGGATTATTAAAACTGATATTTATGATGTGTTTATTGGCGAATCGGCCTTTGGCAACCCTTGCGGGGTACTAGAGCTAAAGTGCTGGCTCTCCGATTCCGAGTTACATCAAATCACCCGTGAAGTTGGACAGCCTGTCACTTCGTTCATTTCTCACATGGACGGACAGTTTCACATTCGCTGGTTTGCATTGGATGGTGAAATTAATCTTTGTGGTCACGGGAGTTTAGGCGCTGGTGCAGCGATCCTTTCTAAGTACCAACTGGAAAATGTAGTTTTCAACAGTAAACATGGTGAAGTGGTAATTGCTAAGAGAAATGACCAATATTCATTGTTATTACCCAGCTGGGAAGGTAAGCCTTGCGCTGTTCCAGTAGAAATCCCTGATTTAGCGACGGATGCGATTGATGTTTTCTCTACCCGAGACTTAGTCTTGGTTTTGCCTTCGGTTGAGACTGTAATGAATTTCCAACCAGATGATGAGCGCTTGAGAAAAATCAACGAATACCATGCTCTGATTGTAACGGCTGCAAATGATAATAGTGGTTATGTTCTAAGATACTTTGCACCCAAAATTGGCATATCTGAGGATTTAGCAACAGGTTCAGCACAATGCTCCCTTGCACCGTATTGGTTTAAAAAACTTGGCTCCGACTCATTGAATGTACGTCAACTTTCAATGTCAGGTGGTTATTTTGAAGTGGAGAGAACAACTGAAAATTCAATTACAGTATTTGCCAAAGCAAAACGGCGAGCAATTGCAATTTAACACATATGAGCCTTCTCGGAGTCAATAGGTAAAACCGCTCTTCTGGCCGCGCTAGCGGCCAGGCCTTTGTCCATCAGCAAGATAGACTGCTTCATCTGTCATCATGGTTGCCAGGCGATAGCCTGCAACAAACACATCTCGGGGCTCTCTTATCTCACGCTCAGTGAGCGCCTGCTGATTTCAGCATCCTTGCTGACAGCAGGACCGCGGCGCTTCGACGCATTTTTTTGTTCACCTAAAGTTAGCATAAACAAACCGGGAAAGATGAATTTACAGGTAAGTTTAAAAGTTGTTGATTAAAAGGTTTGTGTTGGCTAGATTATTTTCAGCCAAAAATGATAGCAAGGGAGTGTGCTTATGGAAATTGTGTTATTTTTCATCTTAGATGTGGTGATTACCGGTTTTTTTCTATGGATTGCAGGTAAGGTTACCACTGTACAGATCGGTTACAAAGAAGGCCTGGTTTGCATAGGTGCTTCTTCACTTCTTGCGTTAATCCCTGGTATAGGTTGGATTTTATCAATTATTGCTTTTTTCTATTTACTTAAAGATTTTACGGGAGCAAATGTATGGCCAGATCTGATTTTACTGGTGTTGGTGACAAAGTTTTTTAGCTTTATTGCCATCGTTGCATTGGGTGGTATCTAGTGCCAGTTAACGAACGTACCTATCCCGATTAGCTTCCAAGGAGGATGAAGTGGACTATTCGCGTTACACGATCCAGGAGTTGCATGAAAGCTTAAGCAGTATTGATAAGGATGCATACCCTGACAGATATCAAAAGCTGATCAATGAGTTTGAATCCAGAAAAGAAGAAATTGAACAACATCGAAAAGAAGAAGATGAGAAGTTCTATGTCACGGTAAATAGTCGCTTAAATATTCTTGCGTGGCTTCAGATTGCCACTTGTCTTGGCTTTATATATGTTGGCGTGGTTAGCCTGCTTGAGCATTTCACATTATTTATCCTTGCACTATTTTTGGGGATTTCGGTATTCAATGGTTTCGCCGGTTTCTTGCTCCTCAAACGAATAAAATTGGGCTTTCACTTGTCTTTTTTCAATCAGGTTGCTCAGTTGTTCGCGTTTAATTTAGGTTTCATATATTACTCCTATTCAGGTCTCGGGGGGGTAATGGTTATTCTACAAAATGGAATTGCCTTTAAAGCTTCAATACTAAACCCATCATTCCAATTCTTTTGGGGGAATAACCTTGGTTTTGGGGTTGGCTTAGATTTAGTTGCACTGTTCTTTATTTATCTATTAAACACTTGTCGATATGAAAATAAAATATGGCAATAGCTGATAGGGGGCAAATATTGACTCTTGCGAAGTCGTTTGGTTGGCCTAAGTTTTACCATGACAAGACCGCTGCGAATTGAATACGAAAATGCTTACTAGCATGTGATGAACCGTGGCAGGAGGCGACAATGGCTATTTCACGATAGCCGTTACTATCAGATTTCTGGAATGCCTCGAGCAGCCGTGTCGACGATTTAAAGTGGAAATCCATGCTTAGCTTGTAAGGGCACAAGCCTTTCGTTATGTTGTAGGTAACGGAAACCATAAGGACAGGGTTATGCCATCAAAATGGAGTTGGCAGTTACTGCAGTTAAGCCGTAAGCTTTGGGTGCGCACGTCACTCTTAACCCTGTTAGCTTTTTTTATCCCGGGACTGGGAGTGCTGCTGAGCGGCATGATACCGGACAGCATGGGCGGTGCTATCGGCAGCGATGCTGTTGAAAAAATTCTGACTATTCTAGCCACCAGCATGCTGACGGTTACCACCTTTTCATTAAGTATTATGGTTGTGGCTTTTAACGCAGCTTCAAGCGGCGTGTCGCCACGGGCAACCCGACTGTTGATGGATGACAGTACCACCCAAAATGCCTTGGCAACATTTATTGGCTCTTTTCTATACAGTATTGTTGGCATTATCTTGCTGAGCGCTGATGTGTATGGTGAGAGCGGCCGGGTAGTGTTGTTTATTATGACCATTGGCATGATCTTGCTGATTGTTATCACTATTTTAATATGGATTGAGCATTTATCGGGTCTCGGACGCATAGGTGAAACAGCCAGCCGAGTGGAAGATGCAGCCTGTAAAGCGGTTAAGCGCAGCGAACAGCACCCCTGGCTTGATGCCATTCAACTGAACTCACTGAATGATATTCCGGCCGATGCCAAAGCGGTGTGTACGACAGAAATTGGTTACATTCAGCATATCGATGTGAATGCGTTAGATGCATGGGCCAGCGAGCACAACGCAAAAGTGTATATCAGTAGCCTGCCCGGTGCCTTTGTGCACAAAGAACAGCCGTTAATGTGGTTAAGCGGGGGACGTGCTGAGCCAGATAAGAAGCTGTTTAGTGCTTTTAATCTGAGTGAGTATCGCAGTTTTGATCAGGATCCCCGCTTTGGCGTTATAGTACTGGCTGAAATTGCGTCCAAAGCGTTATCCCCGGGTATTAACGACCCCGGTACGGCTATTGAGATTATCGGTCGTGGCATCCGGGTGCTCAGTAAGTGGCCACCAGAGCGCTGTAACAGAAAGGTGAAGTATGCCAATGTTTGGGCGCCTAAAGTCGCGCTGGATGACTTATTTGACGACTTTTTTACGTCGATTGTCCGCGATGGTGCGGCCAATATCGAAGTGCAAATCCGACTGCAAAAAGCTTTTATCGCTTTAGCGGGTTATGGCACCGAGTTTAAACGCTGTGCCAGAAAACATGCCGCGGCAGCATTGGCCCGGGCGGAGCTGGCAATGAGTTATCAGCCGGATGTTGCTTTGCTGCAGCAGCTGAATAAACAATTGGAAGGAATGGGGTCGAATTAAAAAAATTTTCACTGAAAAACACATTAAGCCGGAGGGATCATGCGGCATTGGCTACAGCTGGTACTGGCAATATGGATAGTTGGTTATGGCAGCGCCTTGGCGCTGCAAGCCGATGATGAGCAGCTGGCTGGCGAAATAAAGGTGCAGAATGCACCGCAGGATCAGGCGATTGCTGCCCGGTTACGTGCAATTACTGCATCGTTGTCCGGCCTGGAAAATGTTGAAATCAGCGTCAATGCAGGGGTGATTACCCTGCAGGGGGAGGTAGCCAACACCCAGCTGAAAAACGATATGACGGCTATTGCCAGTCGGCTGGAAGGCGTGGTGCATGTGCAGAACCAGTTGCAGGAGCAACTGGCCGTACGCTCCCGCTTAGCGCCAGCAGCGGAAAAATTCAGGGAAATGCTAGGCACCACAGTGCAAATGTTGCCACTCTTGGTGCTGGCGGTTTTAGCGGTAGTTTTGTTTTGGCTGGTTGGTAGCTGGCTGTCGAATCGCAGTGCGTTACTGCGCCGTTTAGGGTTAAGTGAGCTGGCGACTAACCTGGGTATGCGCTTTGTGCGGTTAATTATTACCAGTATCGGCATTTTAATTGCGCTGGAGTTGCTGGATGCGACCGCCCTGGTTACCGCCTTGCTGGGGATCGCCGGGGTTATTGGTATAGCGCTGGGTTTTGCCTTTCGCAATATTGTCGAAAACTACCTGGCGGGGGTATTGCTAAGTACCCGCAACCCTTTTGCTATCGGTGACTTTATCCAGGTTGATAACTTTACCGGCAAGGTGATCCGACTCACCTCGCGAGACACGGTGTTAATGACGTTTGACGGTAATCATTTGCGCATTCCGAACAGCCAGATTATTACCTCGCCGATGCTAAATTTTTCCCGTAACCCGCTGCGCCGCTTTGAATTTACTGTTGGCGTGTCGGCTGACCTCGATTTATTGGTTGTACGGCAACTGGCCATTACCACTTTGCAGGCCATGCCTGGTATTTTAGCTGAACCGCGGCCACGGGTATTGGTGCAGGAGTTGGGTGATAGTTCGGTTACTGTGCAGGTAATGGCCTGGGTTGATCAGCGTGACACTGATTTCTTAAAAGCGCGCAGCGAAGCAATCCGGTTGGTGAAAACGACTTTTGATAACGCCGGTATAGAAATGCCAGAGCCGATTTACCGCATTCTTATGGTCGATACGCTAACCAAGGACGAGGAAAAACCGTCATCACCAGCCACACCAGAAGTGGTTATTCAAGCTGAGCCTGCGGTTGATGTGAGTACCGACGATTGCATCGAGCAGCAATTTCAGCAGGAGTTAAACAAGTCCGATGAAGAAAACCTGTTGCCAGCAGTTAGCGACGATCCTCTGGCAAAGGGCCGGAATTAACTGGGGGCAGATAAACAAAAAATAGGCTCAACTTCCATCTCATTGCTATTTTCTAACAGCTTGCGTGATGGCACGACTTCCCTGAGTGTACCTGACCGTTGTGCCAGAGCACATTATCCCGCCTCCCACATGACAGGGCATTCATCCCTGATAGCCGCATTTAATAATTTAATCAGAGGTAAGGCACGGTGGTTCAGACTAATAGATGGTTCAACATCATCTTTTTCATCTGCTTCATCCTGCTCTTGATCAGTGTCTGTGTCTGGTTCCACTTCATCAGACTGCCGGGCTTTTTCTATGTCGATCGCGGCTTTTAGCTTTGCTAGTGCTTGAGGGATATCTTCGGCTGACATGGCGTTTGGGAGTTTCTCACCATACCCCATAATCTTGAGGATATTGACTGCAACATCACCAAACATAGTGACATCTGAGGTCGCAGTACAACTGAATGTAATTAACATGTTGAGTCTCCGAAGAAAGTAAAAGGCAAGATGACGTGAAGGTTTCCTCTGAAGGCTTCAATTCACTGCCCAATGACCACTACCAGCGTCATAAATGTCGGCTAAGTAGCCAGCCGAAACAAACAATGAGAGCGGTTGCGAGCAGATAAGTGGTTAATAGGTAGCTTACAGCATCAACCGGGTAGTGCAAGCTATCAGGGACACCGCCGAAAATAACCTGTACAGCGAGACGTGTGACCGTCACTCGCTTCTGTAAACGCGAATGGAGCACAGCGTAATGGAACTCCATTGCAAACTCTCGGTTTAACTCATTACAACCTCTTCAAATACATTTCCATCAGTAAGCTTCTTAGAGAAAAACCAAGAGCGTATGGTCTGTCTTTTATGTACACTGAAAAAGATAGTAGCTCGTTCGTCGAATCACGACCGGCGACATGCTACAGCGTGATTCACGGCAGCGTTTGCTGCACTGGATGGAGAACACAAAAACCGGGTCCCTGCGACTTCGCGCCGGACTCCCTGCAAAGTGGCGTAGCGGTAACAAAACCGGAACCGGGCGAACGGAGGGAACCACCAATAAGTGCAATGACATTGCAATCACTTTCCCTCCCAACAGAAGCCCGATTATCATTGCGGCCTATTTTGATAGCGGCGAGTATACCGGGCAGACTGAGGCTTGGCATCAGGCAGTCCTCGCTGAGGTGGGAGGGATCGCAGCCGATTGGGCAATGAGTTAGGAGAAATTCATTATGCGTCATACGTTTTATCTACTAACGGTTATGCTATTGGTGGCTGGGTGCAACACTGAGCCTGTACCTGAGCGTGCTGTTGCAGTGCAGCCCGGGCAACCGCAGGGTGATGCTGCTAGCATTGATAGCGAGTACCCATCAGCGTGGCATGACAGTCATGAAAGGGCGCAAGGTGATCCCGATAGCCAATGTCATCCAGCACTGGAGCCTTTGCGGCAAACATTACCTGCAGCAAATCAGATGGAAGGGCAGCCGCTAAAACGCCAGACTTGTGGTGTCAACCTGGTGACCAAAGTCTATGGCCCGCTGGATGATTCTGCTACCGGCGCTACGATTTTCTACAGCATCCATTCGTACACCCGCCAATACGCTGATCTAACCGGTTTTACACACCAGGATGCAGAAGCATTTTTGGCTCAGCAACGGCAGGGTTGGCTGGTTTTTTTAGAAAATCTGCGCGAAAAAATACGTTGGGCGCAAGAGCCGGATATTTATACTGAAGCGCAGTTAGCCCGCTTGCCGCAAGAGTTGCTATGGCAAGACAGCATGCCTGCAGTGCTTGATAACGGCACGGGCATTTGGGCACTTACGATTTGGCTAACAGCGGATATTGCCGCCAATGTGTCTGTCCATGATGAAACAAATCCAGACCCCACGGCGGAAGAAGCACTGCAGCGGCTAACCCCTCTGGCGAATGCGTTAAATTTCCAGCGGCTGTGAAGAACTGAGCGGATCCGGTGGTCGCCGAAGCGTGATGGAGCTGCTTTAGCTTTTTGGCCGAAACGGCTTGATCACATCTTCGTTGCACTCCAGGTAGGGCCCTTCCATCAAATCAATGCAGTAAGGCACGGCTGGAAAGACCGCATCCAGGCACTGGCGAATGGCTTTGGGTTTACCGGGCAGGTTGATAATGAGGCAGCTGCCAAGCAGGCCGGCCGTCTGGCGCGATAAAATGGCGGTGGGTACGTATTTTAATGATTCCTGGCGCATCAACTCGCCAAAACCGGGCATCATCCGATCGCACACCGCTTCGGTGGCCTCTGGCGTCACATCCCGTTTTGCCGGGCCGGTGCCGCCGGTGGTTACAATCAAACAGCAGCCTTCGCTTGCCAGATCTTTCAGGGTTTGTTCAATTTGCGGCTGTTCATCCGGAATAAGCCGGTATTCGGCCTGCCAGTCGCTGACCAGGTACTCGCTTAAGGTATCGCGAATGGCCTGGCCGGAAATATCTTCATAAACCCCGGCACTGGCCCGGTCGCTCACAGTAACTATGCCAATCTTTGCTTGCTGTTCCATCCAATCTCCACGCTAATCATTCAACATTCAACATTCAACATTCAACATTCAACATTCAACATTCAACCCTCAACCCTCAACCCTCAACCCGCCGCCATCCCAGCCAGTTGCAACCAGTAGCCATTGCAATCACCAGCAGGTAAAGGCTGCGGCGCCGCACCGTGCTGATTGGCTTTAAATTTAGCCAGCCAGTCAAAGGTGCCTTCATGCTGTGGGCTCAAGCGCACAATGTCAACCAGACCATGCATCTGTGGCAACTGGTTGATCAGGTTGTAGCGCTCACCGGATTGGGTTTGAATGCCGTTGAGCACAAACACTTGCTTGCCATCCTGGCTGGTGACGGTGCGCCCTGCGGGGTACTTGATGCAGCAGAGCTCGCACTGATCCTTGCTGCGATTTTCCGAGCGGGCGGTAAAACAGCGCCCGGACCAGGCCAGTGGTAAATGGCCAAAAGCCAGCAGCTCGGTCTGAAAGCAATCACGAATATCCTGAATGCAGCTTTGGCTGAGCAAATCGCGTAGCCATTGTCCGGATAACTCCACCGGCAGCACCCAGCGCTGCAACCCCATGCCAACCAAACGGCGTAGTGCGTGCTGGTTGTAGCAGGAAATAGCCGGGCCACAGACAAAGGTAATGCCTTGCTCTTGCAGCATCTGGATGGCACCGACATCGTTGGCTTCCACTAAGAAGTCACCGTTTTCGCAGTAACGGCGCAGTTCGCGCAGCTCCGACGGGGCCTCCAGCAGCGTCATGGTGGATAAACAAACCTGCTTGCCGGCTTCGCGTAGCATATGGGCCAGTTGCAGGTAATCGTCCAGCTTCAGCTCACGGCGTTTACTGCAGACGGTTTCGCCCAGATAGACGATATCAATGGCGGACTCCGCCGCCTGGCGGTAAAACTGCTGCACCTGGGCTTTGGGCCAGAAATACTGAATAGGACCAAGGGAGAATTTCATCAAAGGACTCCTTATTTCCTGTGCTTTTATTTCCTAAGTTTTTATTTCCAAGCCCGGTGATAAGCGCCCAGCGTGGTCTGGCTGCCTTCGGATAAACCGGCCAGCACCTGTTGCCAGTTGGCCGCGACTTCAAAATGCGCCGGGTCTTGCAGCAGGGTATCAATGGCCTGGCGCCAGACTTTGGTCAGCTGGGCAACATAAGCCGGGCTGCGCTGACGGCCTTCAATTTTCAGCGAGACAATGCCTTCTTTGTACAGCTCGGGCAGCAGACTCAAGGTATTCAGGCTGGTCGGCTCCTCCAGCACATGGTAGCGCTCACCATCGACCTCAAAGCGGCCTTTGCACAGGGTGGGGTAGCCAGCGGTTTCATCCGGTGCAAAACGATCGATCAGCACGCCATTTAAGCGTGATTCGAGCAAGCCATCGTGCTCGTCCCAGCGCACAAAAGCGGCTGGTGAGCAGGCCCCAGCGGTATTGGGCGACTCGCCAGTGAAATAAGAGCTTAAATAGCAGCGGCCTTCCGCCATAATGCATAAGCTGCCAAAGGCGAAGACTTCCAGGTCGATGTTGCAGGTACGTGCCAGCGCCCGCACCTGCTGCAGCGACAGCACCCGCGGCAGCACCACCCGTGATACGCCGTACTGGCGGTAAAACTCAATGGCGGCAGCATTGGTGGCTGAAGCCTGCACCGATAAATGCCGCTCAACTTTGGGGTAGCGCTCGGCCGCATAGCCCAGCACCGCCATATCGGCCAGAATTAAGGCATCGGCACCGGCTTTGACCGCACTGTCTACGGCTTCTTGCCAGCGCTGCCAGCTGTTGGGGTGGGCGAAGGTATTGATGGCGACATGCAATTTGCGGCCATGGCGGTGCACATAATCAGCGGCTTCTTTCAGTTTCAGCTGATCGAGGTTTAAGCCGGCAAAGTGCCGGGCATTGGTTTCGTCTTTCAAACCAACATAGACCGCATCGGCACCATGCTCGATGGCGGCTTTTAAGGCTGGCACGCTGCCAGCCGGGCAGAGTAATTCCATACGAACTCCTGCGCTTGCTGCTGCCGGAACTTACCCAGTGTGGCAGTGCGCAACGCATTAAACTTTGATGTAGATTAAACAAAGCCTGCTTGATTTCAGTATCATCAGTGTACCGGATTAACGGTTTGGAAGTTATTGAATGTTAAATAGAAAATGGGTTATCCAACAGGTGGTAGCGCGCGGACCTTTGTGGGTAGGGGCGGCATTGCGCTATTTGCCAAAGCCGGTCAGCTGCTTTGGGCTTAGTCAGCATCTGAACGGGTTTTTTCGCCGGGAACTCACCGCCGGCGAGCTGGATTTTCTTGCCAGCAAAACCGTGAAGGTCGAAGTGGCTGATTTGAGTTATCAATTTTACCTGCAACTGCAACAAGGCCGGTTAAACGTGCTGGCCGATGGGGCAGAGGATGTGCTGTTTCGGGCCAACAGTCAGGATTTACTGCAGCTGATCACCCAGCAAGCCGATCCGGACACGCTGTTTTTCCGCCGCAAGCTGGCCTTGCTGGGTGATACTGAACTGGCCCTGGCGGTGAAAAACCTGCTGGATACCATTGAGCTCAATGAGCGATTGCCCAAATCACTGGTTAGCTTGCTGACGCAATTGGCAGCAGCGGTACCGGCCATGGAGCAGGGCCAGTTGGCAGAAAAAACGGTTTAATGCGCACTGGATTTGGGGGGCTAAACAAAAGCTATCCAGCGTCCGGCCAGCAAGATGGCAAGCCAGAGCAGCAGCGACAGCAGGGCGGTGACTTGCAGCAAAAGTGTTGGTTTTTGGCCTTCAAGCAGGGCTTGCCAGTGTGGTAGCCGGTGCACCAGCAGGATATTGAGCAAAGCCAGCAGCAATAACGCGAGTTTTAGCAAAAAAGCCGTGTTGGCAAGATAGTGAGCGGGTTGCACACTAAACAGCAGGGGGCCGGTAATCAGCGCAAGCAACAGGCCGCCGGCTGCAAAGCGACTGAGTATGGGCGCCAGCATGCTCAAGTCGCCACGGCGGGAGATCCCCAGCAAACGCAAGTCCAGTATCAGCACGGCCCCCAGCAACAAGGCGATGCCCAAAATATGGGCACTGCTGATCAGCGGGTAGCCGATGCTGGATTGGCGCAACCAACTGGCCAGCGTGGTATCACCCAGGTTGACCAGCAGTTCAGTGAGCATGATGACCGTACTTTAACAGCGGTTATTGGTCTTCACGCAGCAGGCTTGGGTAGAAGGTGTACACTCTGTCATCAATGGTGGCGCGGACCGCTTTGATAATGTGTTCATCCTTGTTGTTGGAGCGATGGCCCCGGATCAGCACCAGATCACCAACGGCGGCTTCCCCTTCGACAAAACCGGCATCACGGGTTTGACGTGGGTTACCCAGATCCACCTGCCAGGGGCCGTGCTCTGTTTCGATCATCAGGCGCGGGTGTGGCGGGCCAATGTAGATCTCGGTAATGGTACCAGTCATTTCGGTTTGTTCGCTTTCGGCCCAGTTCCAGCCATGGTGTGCTGTCGCACTAAATGCCCAAAGCAGGGCAGTCAACGTAACAGGTACTAACAGAGCAAAACATCGCATCACGGTATCCTCTTTATTCAGTCAGTAGTTACCAGTATAGGAAACAAGCAGTTCTGTGCCAAGCGACTAGCCGGCATCCGCCAATTACCTTGATTACATTACGTTCAGCTGCAGAAAAAGTTCATGTAAAAATCCCGCTGCTGTTTGCCGCGGGATGCTGAAGCTGAATGTGGTGAAGCGTGTCAGGATATGGGTGGGGTGGGTTTGAACATAGGAAGCTTTTGGCATTTTTGCCGGTGTGGATTTGCAGTGCAATCAGCGATAGCAAGCTCCAGGCAGTGCTGAGCGGAATGAGTGTAAACCATTACTTTATCATGCAGCCATTTGCGTGATTGCAGTTCGCATATTTGGTACCCATTAGCCTGCAAGTAGTTTTCGGTTGTATGATGGATCAGCTGTGGCAAAATAACGATTAGGCCAAGACCGATAAAAAAACCATAACTGGCAGTTTTGTTTTGTGCTTTGGTAACTGCTTTTCCTCGTAACTTGTTAATACCAAAGTAGAGGAGGATACAACCCAGCATAGCCCCACCAAAACAATAAAAGGCGCCTTTATTCAGGGTAATCGCATCAGCGCTGGAGAAAAGACCATCTAGTAGCAGGTATAAGTAATACCAGAAATAGACGAAGCCAAAAATGGTGAGCGCTGTAATGAGTAACCACCCTGCTGCTACTTGCCAAGAGTTAAGATTAGTGTCTTGTTGCTTCATTAATAAAACCTTGGATTTATAAAGCGCTCTAAACGATGTTTTGCTGCATCAATAGCAGTTCTTCTAACTGAATCAACAATGTAGTCTAACACTGGTTTGGCAGCTCTGGAGGCAGTTTGTGTAGCTTTTTCTCGAACATCACGCCGAATTTGTTGTAAATAGCTCTGGGAGCCAGAGCTTGAAGGGTACTCAAATACGGTTTTGTATTGGTAGCTAGTTGGTAGATCGTCATAAACCTTTACTGAAATTGTAAGAGTTCACCTTGCTTATTCACCGCCAGGAAATTCGCCACCTGGCCGGCTTCAATGCGCTGTACCATCAGCTTTAACGGCTGTACCGCTTCGTCGGAGTTCGGGGCAAAGCCAGCGCGGCCTTCCATGCTGGAAATAAAGGCCAGATCCCAGTCGAGTTCGGTTTTTTTCGACTCATCAACAAAAGCCGCAAAATCCCGCACTTCTTCCGGCAGTTTATCGACACAAAGTACCGACTCCAGGTAACCGCCTTCGCCCTGCTCAAAGCGTGCTTTTTGCTCTGGGGTTGCGTCTTTGGGCAGCTGGACTTTTGCCAGCACAAACAACAATCGCTGCGGCTCGGCCTGTTGGCAGGCCAACTCGATAAACTGAGGATAGGTTGAGAACATAGGGCACCTGAAATCGGTTAACTTACTGTTGAGCAGTGTAGCAGCCAAAGCGCGGCTGGCCGATCAGGCAAAAGAGGCAGTGGCTACCCCGAATGGGGTAGCCGTTTGGTGGTTAAGCCTCTGCGGCAACGGCCTGAGGTATTGTGGGCTGAGCGCGGAGCGGCTGAGGCGAACGGTGATAGTGCCGTAGCCCATGCTCTTTACGCCGGCCGCTGCTAAAGGCCGAGACCCGTTTTAAGTAACCAATCACCCGGGTGCCGTGATCCACATCGGTGCTGTTGCAGTGGCTGCAATGGTGCAGGGTGCGCTTATCGATGGCTTCGCACTGATTGCAGATGGTGATTTTGACATTGACGCAGAAGTAATTGCAGCCGGTATGAGCAGCTATGTTTAGCATCGCCAGGTAGCCGTCTTCATCCAGTTTTTCATCTAAGTTCAGGTGCAGCGCCGAGCCGCCATCCAGGTAATCCAGCAGCTCTTTGCCATGCAGCTGAAACTTATCCAGCGCATTGGTCTGCTCGTCTTCGACCACATAGAAGTAGGAGTTGTAGCAATCGCGTGGTACCTGATAGCCATCCTCCCGGTCCCATTTCGCATTTTTGATACCGAGGTTTTCAGCCGGCACAAATTCGGTGTTAAACAGATAGCCGTATTTGGCTTTGGCGGCTTTGTTGGCATCAAAAATGATTTTTAGCTGCTCACGCACAAAGGCGATGTACGCCGGGTTGTTGCTGGCCACCAAGCCTTGTGATTCGGCTGCTTCGACCATGCCATTGATGCCGATGGTGAGAAACTGCTTATCCAGCGTGATAAAGCCAGCGTCGTACACAGTGAGTAGGCCGGCGGCCAGATACTCTTCCATCAGCTTGCGGTAGGCCACCTGGTACTTGTGGATCTTATCGACTTCGGTGGCCAGATCGCGACCATCCTGCACCAGCCGGTTCATATTGATGGTAATCACATTGATGGAGCCGGTGGCCACGCCGCCTGCGCCCAGTGAGTAAGAAAAGGTATTGTCGCTGATTTCGCTGCGCAGCCGACAGCACGAGGCCAGCGAATCGGCATTGTCCGACAGATAAACAAAAAATGAGCTGTCGTTGGCCAGTTGTTTGGCCATGCTTTGGGCAAATTGCTGATCTTTGCATTGGCCCTGTTCGGTTAGCATGGCGACGGTAACCACCGGGAAGGTCAGGATGGTTTTTTTCCGCTCTTCATTAAACCAGTCGAGGAAAAAGTGTTGCAGGGCATCCACCGACGGCCAGTTGGGTTTGGTAAAGTCGTCATCTGGAAAGACAAAGTTACCGAACATGCTGTCGAAGTAATGCTGATCGTACACCGAAATGTTCCAGAACACGCTTTGATAACCGCGGGCGGCAGCGGGCTGGTTGAGCGCATAGACCACATGCTGTAAGTGATTGGCGATCAGCTTTGGATGGGTTTGCAGGTAGTTGTCGCCGTAGTCTTTGCGGGCAAAGTAGTCGAAGTAAGTCAGGAACTCGACGGTGGCCACGGCGCCGGCAAACTGGCTGCTGATGGCAAATACAAAGTTAACGAAGCAACCGCAGAACGACTCCAGATGCTGGGGTGCTTTCGACTCACCGCCAAGCTTGGTCAGGCCATCGCGCAGGAAGGGGTACAGGGTGACCGAGACGCAATAAGGCTTTAGGCTGGTTTCATCGTGCACATAGATTTCGTGCTGCTCGATTTGGCGGCCGTACTCTTGCGCCAGCTCAGGACCAAACAGCTCAGCAATTTTCTGGCTGACTTTGCCACGATTGACCTGAATAAAGATGTCTTTCATCATTTCGGCTTCTAAGGTGGCGATGTTTTTCTGGGTGACATTGGCGTTGGCATCCATTTTCGAGCCATCGGCGGCGTTTTGTGCGCTTAAGTAATGGTCGATAAAATCCAGTTTTTGCTGCAGTTGGTCTGGTTGTAAACGTAACATAGTCAAGCTCCTTGCTTAGCGGATAAAACGGTGGTTCAGGCTTTGGCCTGTGCGTAAATCCACCAGTCGTTGGTTGGTCGTGGGGCTGTCCAGGCCGCCGCGCTCAGGCAGCCAGCGGCCGGTTTTTAAATAGGTCAGTTCGGCTTTTAACTTGGGCTCGATATCTTCCAGGCCGGTGTAGAGGCAGGTATGAAGGCCGTGCCGGCGCGCCAGCTTCAGCTTGCGTTCTAGTTCCGTGCTGTGCCATTCACCCCCCAAAAACAGCACACAGCTGATCAGGCCCTGGTACTGGTTCAGACGTTGCTCAAAGTAGTCATCGGTCAGCAGGGTGCCCCGGCTGGCATCCCAGGTCTCGGTGCTGTGGCAGCCTTTGCAGCCAAGGGGGCAGCCGGTGATGGTGTAGGCCAGTGAGACTTCACCCGGAACCTCCTGCCAAACTACCTGTTCGATACGAAAACGCAGCATAAAAACCTACATGTAGTGTTTATATTTATTTTTGTGTCTATATCTTGTGTTTCAGGGTAGGCGTTCTGTGGATGGAAAGCTTGATCTGGATCAAGCTTTCGCTGCTGCTCAAAGCTGCCAACGCCTCAGAGCCGCATCTTTGCTGGATCCTTTACCCCTTCATGGATAGTGCTGCTGTAAGTTAAAAAAACCGCCCGCTGAAAACCAGGGGCGGTGCAGAGGAGCCAGGAAAACTGGCTGTGGAGTTGGTACGGAATGCCTTATGTTGCTTTACGACTAAACTCGAGGCTGTATCGTTCGGGTACGCTAAGCAGACCTTTGCAGCCCCGGACGGGCTGCACAGAGCCCCCAGGGATGGGTTTACGGCGTGTCTGAGTGCGTTACCCGGTCGATGCAGCCCTGCACAGATCCCTGTTTGTGTTAAATCGAATAACTCAGCATCAGCCAGAATTTCCGGCTATCGACGGCAAAGCTGCTGGTCTGATAATCCGCCAGTTTTAGCATGCCCTGCAGCTGATTGCTGAAACGGTAACTGGCCGTCAGGTTCCACTCGCTGCCGTAGCGCCGGCCATCGGTATCGCTGTGATAGCGGTGGTAGTTCAGCGCCAGTTGTACCGGGCCGGCCGGATGACGCACCCCCAGCCACTGATCGCGCAAGCCTTCGTTTGGTGTCACTAAAAACAAATCGGCAAAGCCCTGAAAAGCATGCAAGGTAGCCAGCGGTGTTTGAAAAGCACTGTTGCCATCGCCAGCCAGTCGCTCAGTCCCGGCGCTAAGCTGTAATTTGTCGAGCTGCCAGCTAAGCTGTAACCGGTGGTAATGATGCTGGTAACTAAGCGGGGCATCGTGCCTATCTTGTTGGCGGGCAGCCGCCAGTTGCCAACTTAGGTTTTGCTGCTCTGCCAGCGCCCATTTACCCTGATAATCCAGGCCATAGGTCAGGCTGCTGCGCACGGCCCAGTCGTTAAAATCCAAATCGTAGCCATAGGCTGCCAGTTGCTGAGTGGGGCTGAGCTGCCAGCTTAAAAGACCGGTATAAAACTCACCACGCTGATTGGCCGCCGGGCCTTTGGGGCCAAATACCCGGTTGACGTTGTGCAAACGGGCCAGATCCAGTGTGATGGCCGGGGTAAAGCTGTGCTGCAGCCGGTAACCATCAAAGGTCTGTTCATTCTGCCGCCAGCCAACACCCCCTAAAAAGCGCTGATTCAGATGATTGATACGCTGGCGTCCCAGGGTAAAACTGGTGTCTTCACTGAACTGGTACTTTAAGGCGGCTTGATTGATATCGGTGCCTTTTGGATCGGCCACCACGCTGAACTGGCTGTTGCCATTGACGGTGCTGTTGTAGGTTTCTCCTCCCACTACCGAGACGTTATCGACTTCCAGTAAGCCAGAGAAGCCCTGAATGCTGCCGGTGCTGAGTGTTAAACGGCTGCGCAGAGTAGACGCCAATGCATCCTTTAATGCATTGTCTTGCGCGGCATGCTCCAGCCTGTAGCGAAAATGCAGGTTAACAGTGCTGTCATTGATTGCCTTGCTCAAATTTGCTGCTTCAGCGCATATCGGTGAACTAACGAACAGAGCTGGCAGCAGAGCAAGGCCTGGTAGAGTGGCGTGGCGGGCTTTCATGGCAATTCCTCCTGGTTTGATGGCGTTTATACTAGTAGGGTGCAGTGCCTGGGTTTTGATGAAGATCAACAAAATCATCCAGTTACCAATAGGAGGGTAGGTCAGGTACCTCCTGATTGGCAGGTGGCTAACCATGCTAAGCACAGCCAGCCGTGGCCGTTGTTCCTGGAGGTGTAGCAGTTGTACTGTGAAAAGCGCCAAACTTCAGCCAGGCAGGCTATTGGCTCTGTGCATGTTTTATTTACGCGAAGTCATACGACGGGTATACCCCTAAGATCACTGAAATGGTAGTCGTACCGTGACGTAATTGGATGGAGGAGCCTCTCCGCAGCTGTTTCTGGCGGTGACACGCATATAAAAGGTGCTGCCAGGTTGCGAGTTGCTGTACAAGACTGAATTGCTGCTTGTGGTTCGGCTTAGCAACCATTGCTGATTCACCGTATGCCAATAGTAGACATCGTAATGACTGGCAGTAGCTTGCGGTAACCAGCTTAGCCGAAACCCTCTGGCATGCACTCCGCTCAGTTGAACTCTGTCAATACGGGAAGGCACAGTGCAGGAGCTGCCATACTGAATCTGCCAGTGACGTTCTGAATGCAACCGCTGTTGTGGGTCGCTTAAAACATAACTTGTTTCGTCTTGCACATGCAAACGCACTTCATACAAGCCTTCTGGATGATCCACGCCATCGAACAGCCATTCGGTTTGCTCACTAACAAGTTGATCATTCAAATACCAACGGCTGCGGATGCTATGCTCCGAATTGGTTAACGTGTCGGTTGAAAACAGCTGTTGCTCGCCGGGCTGCAGGATGATTTCGCCGGGCTGTGGCAGAACCTGATCAATGGGATCAACCCTGGCGTAAATGCTACGAACAATGGCTTCCTGGTTCACTTCGTAAAATGGCTGGCCAAGTTGGCGCATCATGGAGTTGTAGGTTGGCCGATACATGCCATTAGAGCAGTACATGGCACCTTGATAGCTGCTGATATGGCTCACCGCCAGTTGCCAGTGACGCCATTTAGCAGCAGTGCTAAAGCGGGTGACATTGGCACTGGCAGGCTCGAAAATGGAGCAATTCCCATACTCGTATTCATCCGCCAGACCGGCAAAGCTGTGGCCTAGCTCATGCAGAGCCAAATCAATAGCGGCTGGTGCAAGCGATATGGTGGCGACCTGACCACCGGCACCGCCATACATTTGTGAATTTACTACCACCAAAACTTTATCAATGGCATCGGCTGGTAACACGCTGTACAGATATTGAAAAACCAGGTTCTCGTTGACACACAACAAGCGTGCAATGTTAAAGCAATTAAAATACGAGCGGAAACGGGTATTGATTGGAGAGCCGTAGCCGGTGCCATCTTGTTGGCTGGCGACTTCAACGCGCCAGATATTAAAGTGTCCCTGGAAGTTCTGATAGACCGGATCGTTAAAGTAGCCGGTTACAATGTTTTCAACTTCGGCGGCGAAGCGCGGCAGACTATGCACTGTGTAGCCTTCGGATAACACAATCATATCAACCCGGTTGGCAGGATCGCCACTAAAGAGCACCGGATAGACCCCTTGTTGTGCCAGCAAGTCAAGATCGATTGCTTGTGTCGTGCTTGTTAAAGGCAACACAGAGCTTAGCTCAATGGCAATAGGGGTTAACATTTTTTTGTTATCAGCCTCCTCAATGACAAGTGTTTCGACAAAGAGATGCCGGGGTATTTGCAAACGCAGAATCCCTTCTGGCTGTTGAAGATGCTGTTGCTGAACCGGGGTGCCATCATCAGGGTTAAACACCTCGGCATGAAACCAGCGAGGATCATCAACAGTGGCCGAGTAAACTTTCTTCTTATCGCGATCGAAGCCTGTGACAACCAATTGATGATGCCCCAGGCGCAGCCGTTGTGGTTGCATCGAGCTTCGGTAGTAGGCTGCCTGAAGTTGGGCGCTGCTAAGACCGGTTGAGTCTACGCGCAAATGGATATGGAACTCGGTTGCAGGCTCCGCCCTATTCTGGTGGGGCAGCAATAACAGCATCAATAATAATAGGTAACGCATGATGGTTTCTCCTCAAGGTTGACCAAGGAACAGACACGCTATGAACATTGGCTGGATGTGTCGCTCATCGGTTTGGATAATTAACCAGCAAAGCGGTTAATTAATATTTTGGGTGCTAAGTAATGGGTGGGTGTTAAAAATGTAGCTTCTGGTTGTATTTTGTGCAAACTTGATGGCATTGCTATTGCAGGTAGATGCCAGGATGTTTTAACGAGACATCTGAGTTGGGGGGGGGAGCGGGCGAGCCAAATCAGCTCGCCTTAATGGTATTACTGCATCAGCGGTGATTCGGATAAGTTGAAGTCGTAACCTTCGATGGTGGCTTGCACCACCAGGGTATGGATGTATTGGGCGATGGCTTTGCGTCGTACTTTTTCATTCAGATAATCCGCAATTTTCTGCTGCACAGCTGCAAAAGGCAGCTGCTGGCCGGCAATCTTCTGCTGAATGTAGACGACATGAAAGCCATAACGGCTTTCCAGCGGGGCGGGCAGTAAGCCGGCCTCTGCTGCAAACAGCTGGCGCTCAAACTCCGGTACCGTTTGCCCCTTGCTGATTTGGCCTAAACTGCCACCGGTCTGGTTGGACGGGCAGGCTGAGAACTTGGTCGCCAACTCGGCAAAGGACTGGCCTTGTTGCAATTGCAGCAGCAATTCTTCCGCCAGCGCTTTGGCATGCACCCGCTCCTGATCGCTGTCTGGTGGTGCCGCCAACAAAATATGCCGTACCTCCATCAGCGGCGAGCTGGTAAAGCGCTGCGGATTTTGTTGGTAATAGTGCTCGCACTCTTGCTGGCTGGCAGTCGGAATGCTGACTTCCCGTTCAATCAGTTGCTCTAAATAATCGTGTTCGCTGGTGCTGCTTTGATTGGCGGCAACATCCAGGCCCAGTTGCTTTGCACGTTGGCGTAGCAGCTCGGCAATCACCAGCGATTCGGCCGCCTTGAGCATGGCATCACGCTGCGATTCGGCCGGGTGGTACTGCATTTCTGCCAGGATGGCCTGTTCAGAAATTTGGGTTTGGTTGACTTGGATCATCGTCATCTCCAGCAGGCAATGCTGCCTGTTATAAAGCTTTGGCTCTTGGTTAGCGCTGCTGCGGAAGCCAATAAAGGGGGAACGCCGTGGATCCATCCCTGGAGGCTCTTGACCAGCATCCATGCTGTTCAGGTCCCCTTTATTGCTTCCCCAGCATCGCCTTCAGGCATTGGTGTATAGTCCTGACACTTAATATTTAGCGCTTCGGCGAAAAGCCAATAAAGAGGAGCGCCGTGGATCCATCCCTGGAGGCTCTTGACCAGCATCCATGCTGTTCAGGTCCCGTTTATTGCTTACCCCAGCATCGCCTTCGGGCATATGTGGTTAGTCCGGGCGCTTTTACTACATTACGCCTTACGGTCACCAAAGCGGCGGCGTACCACCTGATAATTGCGGCCGAAGTAACCCACCGGCACGCTCCAGATATGCACCAGGCGGCTGAATGGGAACAGCACGAACAAGGTGATACCCCAGAACACATGCGCTTTGTAAATCCAGTGCAGCTCACCCATAAAGGCAATGGCTTCAGCCGGGCGGAAGGTTAGCAGGTAACGTGACCAGCTCATTAGATCTTTCATCACATAGCCGTCCATATGACCGGTAGAGACAAAGATGGTCAGGATGCCCAGGATCAACTGCCAGTAAATCACCAGCAAAATTAAGGTGTCCATGGTGGAACTGCTGGCCCGTACCCGCGGATTAAACAAGCGGCGATACACCAGCATGGTCATGCCGATAAAGCACATCACGCCAAAGAAGCCACCCACACCCATAGCAATCAGCTGTTTCCCGGCCAGGCTAATGCCAAGGAAACTCCAGACTTCGTAAGGGATCACCAAACCAGCAAAGTGACCGGCAAAAATCATAATGATGCCAACATGAAAAAACACACTGGCAACGCGGAAGTATTTCTTATCCAACATCTGACTGGACTGTGCTTTCCAGCTGTATTGCTCGCGCTCATAACGCAGCAGACAACCCAGAAAGAAAATCACCGAAGCAATGTAAGGATAAATCCCGAACAACAACATATCTGTAAAGTTCATGATGCGACTCCTGAGCGGACTTTGGTGTTGGATGCCTGGCTGGCATCGGTCCATTGCAGTGGCACGTGGTGATCACGCCGCTGCTTTTCAGTGGGTTTGTAGCCGCTGCTGCAGCCATCTTGTTCCGAGCCCGGGCCGAAGGTCACCATTTCTTCTTCCCAGACTTTATCCAGTGCTTCTTTGGTATCGTCGCGTTGCTCGTTTTTCAGTTGCTCGCGCACCGAATCCAGCTCCACATCGACGCCAGAAAGCTCCAGCAAGGCACGAAACAGCACCTGATAGTTGCAGTTGCGCTGCTCCAGCCGGCACAACAACACCGACAGAATATGCGCCACTTCAGCCAGACCCAGGGCAGCGTTCTCATCGCCCTGAGTGCTTAAAAACTCCAGATACAGCGGCAGATGATCCGGCAGCTCGCGCACGTCAATCTGTAAGCCTGCTGACTTGTACTGGCTCATTAAATCAACCATGGCCTGACCACGCGCACGCGACTCGCCATGCAGGTGCTCAAACAGCAGCAAGGATAAAGAACGGCCGCGCTCAAACAGGCCGTCGTAATCGGACTGCCACTCCATCAAGTCGCCACAAAAGCGTTGCTCGATAAAGTCCTGCAAACCTTGTTGCTGAGCCTCGGACAGCGGGGACTCTGTCACCAGTTGCTGCAGCTCTGTTTTTGCCTGCAGCAGATCCTGGGTAGGGTACTCCAGCAGTAAGGAAATCAGTTGTAGTATGCGCATGCCTTAGTCCTTCATCGTCACAGGGATCACTTTACGTACCCCTTTGCTGCTGCCACCAAAGATGTTCAGCTTGCTCTCGCCGCCGCCACAGCCATTGCCAAAGCTAAAGCCGCATTCGCCTTTCAGGTCGTAAGCATTTTCCGCATAAGCCCGGTGGCTGGTGGGGATAACAAAGCGATCCTCGTAATTGGCCAACGCCATGTAGCGGTACATCTCGTCGACCCTATCTTTGGTCAGGCCCACTTGCTTCAGCACTTCCAGATCTTCCACGCCATCGACCTGTTGCGAACGCTTGTAGGCGCGCATGGCAATCATCCGCTCCAACGCCCGCACCACCGGAGCTTCATCACCGGCTGTCAGCATATTGGCCAGGTAGCGCAGGGGAATGCGCAGTGATTTCAGATCAGGGATTTCACCGTTCATGCCGACATGGCCGGCTTCAGCAGCGCTTTGAATGGGCGACAGCGGCGGCACATACCACACCATGGGCAGGGTGCGGTATTCCGGGTGCAGTGGCAGCGCCACTTTCCAGTCCATCGCCATCATGTACACCGGCGAGCGCTGGGCGGCTTTTAACCAGTTATCCGGAATGCCTTCCTTGCGCGCTGCTTCAATTACTTTTGGATCGTGCGGGTCCAGGAACAGATCGAGCTGCGCCTGATACAAGTCTTTTTCGTTGGCGACACTGGCTGCGGCCTGAATTTTGTCGGCATCGTACAACAGCACACCAAGGTAACGGATACGACCAACACAGGTTTCCGAGCAGGTGGTGGGCTGGCCGGCTTCAATCCGCGGATAGCAGAAGGTGCACTTCTCGGATTTACCGGATTTCCAGTTGAAGTAGATTTTTTTGTACGGGCAGCCGGACACACACATGCGCCAGCCACGGCATTTGTCCTGATCGATCAGCACGATGCCATCTTCTTCACGTTTGTAGATGGCACCGCTGGGGCAGGAAGCCACGCAGGTTGGGTTTAAGCAATGCTCACACAGCCGTGGCAAATACATCATAAAGGTCTTTTCAAACTGACCGTAGATGTCTTTTTGCACCACGTCGTTGAAGTTCTGGTCTTTTTTGCGCTTTTCGAACTCGGTACCAAGAATTTCTTCCCAGTTTGGCCCCCATTCGATTTTTTCCATCCGCTGGCCGCTGATCAGCGAGCGGGGCCGGGCGACCGGCTGGTGCTTACTGTCTTTGGCGGTGTGCAGGTGCTGGTAATCAAAATCGAACGGCTCGTAGTAGTCGTCGATTTCCGGTAAGTCCGGGTTGGCGAATAAATTCGCCAGTACCCGCAGTTTGCCACCGATCTTTGGCACCAGTTTGCCGTTGCTTTTACGCTCCCAGCCGCCTTTCCATTTGTCCTGGTTTTCCCATTCTTTCGGGAAGCCGATACCAGGTTTGGTTTCGACGTTGTTAAACCAGGCATACTCCACGCCTTCACGGGTGGTCCAGACATTCTTACAGGTAATGGAGCAGGTGTGACAGCCAATGCATTTGTCTAAGTTCAGCACCATGCCGATTTGTGCTCTGATTTTCATAATAACTCCTCACTCCAACCTTATTCGGTATCCAGCCAATCGACTTTGTCCATTTTGCGAACAATGACGAACTCGTCGCGGTTGCAACCGACGGTGCCGTAATAGTTAAAGCCATAAGCCTGCTGAGCATAGCCACCAATCATGTGGGTCGGCTTCATCACGGCACGGGTGACCGAGTTGTGGATGCCGCCGCGGCTGCCGGTCATTTCCGAGCCGGGTACATTCACAATCCGCTCCTGAGCGTGGTACATCATGCTCATGCCTTCCGGCACCCGCTGTGACACCACCGCCCGGGCGGAAATGGAGCCGTTGACGTTGAAGATTTCGATCCAGTCGTTATCCACAATGCCGGCGGCTTTAGCGTCGATTTCACTGATCCAGACGATAGGGCCACCGCGGGATAAGGTCAGCATCAGCAGGTTGTCGGAGTAGGTGCTGTGAATGCCCCATTTTTGGTGTGGCGTGATCCAGTTCAGCACGATCTCTTTGTTACCATTGGGCTTTTTGTTTAACACCGGTTGCACCGTTTTCAGGTTAATCGGCGGTTTGTAGGCGCAGAGGGTTTCG
Source organism: Alkalimonas amylolytica (assembly GCF_900107845.1). GTDB lineage: Bacteria > Pseudomonadota > Gammaproteobacteria > Enterobacterales > Alteromonadaceae > Alkalimonas > Alkalimonas amylolytica. Next base: position 279,082 of record NZ_FNRM01000002.1, on the reverse strand, counting down.
CCAAAGTCGCGCATCCACTCGTGATCCTGATAGAACTGTTGGCGGCCGGTAATGGTGCGCCATGGGATCAGCTCGTGCACATTGGTGTAACCGGCGTTGTAGGACACATGCTCATCTTCTAAGCCCGACCAGGTGGGTGAGGAGATGATCTTGCGCGGCTGGGCCACGATGTCGTTAAAGCGGATTTTTTCCTCTTCTTTCGGCTTGGCGAGATGGGTGTGGTCGCGGCCGGTAATTTTGCTGAGTGCACCCCAGGCTTTGACCGCCACATGGCCGTTGGTCTCCGGCGCTAACGACAGGATCATTTCGCAGGCATCAATAGCCGACTCGATTTTGGCCATGCCCTGATTCGCGCCTTCGGCGGTGTGGGTGCGGTTCAGTTTACGCAGAAATTCGACTTCTTCCTTGGTATCCCAACCAATGCCTTTGCCGCCATTGCCGATACTTTCCAATAAGGGACCAATGGAGGTGAAACGAGCATAGGTGTTGGGGTAGTCGCGTTCTACCACATTGATGTGCGGCATGGTTTTCCCCGGAATGGCTTCGCATTCACCTTTCCACCAGGCTTTCACACCATAAGGCTGCGCCAGCTCGGCCGGTGTATCGTGATGCATCGGCGTAGTGACCACATCGGTTTCTTTACCCAGGTGGCCAACACAGACGCGGGAGAAGGCTTTGGCGATGCCTTTGAAAATCTCCCAGTCGCTGCGCGCTTCCCACACGGGATCAATGGCAGCGGTTAACGGGTGAATAAAGGGATGCATGTCCGAGGTATTCATGTCGTCTTTTTCGTACCAGGTAGCCGTAGGCAGCACGATGTCGGAATACAGACAGGTGGTGGACATGCGAAAGTCCAGCGTGACGAACAAATCAACTTTGCCTTCGGCCGGTTCATCGGTCCATTCCACGTCTTCCGGTTTTTTGCCACCAAATCCACCTAAGTCTTTACCCAATAAGCCGTGTTTGGTACCCAGTAAATGGCGTAGCATGTATTCATGGCCCTTGCCGCTGGAGCCCAGCAGGTTGGAGCGCCAGATGAACATATTGCGCGGGAAGTTTTGCGGGTTTTCCGGCTGCTCACAGGCAAACTTTACTTTGCGGTCTTTCAGTTGCTGCAGCACGTAGTCTTTTAACTCCACGCCAGCCGCTTTGGCTTCGGCGGCCAGGCCCAGCGGGTTGACGCCCAACTGCGGTGCCGAGGGCAGCCAGCCCATGCGTTCTGCCCGGCTGTTAAAGTCGATGATGCTGCCAGACCACTTGTCTTTATTGGCCAGTGGCGAAATGACTTCGCTCATGTCCAGCTTCTCGTAGCGCCACTGGCTGGAGTGATTGTAGAAAAAGGAAGTGCCGTTCATATGACGGGGTGGCCGCTGCCAGTCCAGCGCAAAGGCCAGCGGAGCCCAGCCGGTTTGTGGCCGTAACTTTTCCTGGCCAACATAGTGCGCCCAGCCGCCACCGCTTTGGCCCACACAGCCACACAGCATCAGCATGTTGATCAAGCCACGGTAGTTCATGTCCATGTGGTACCAGTGGTTCAGCGCGGCACCGACAATCACCATGGAGCGGCCACGGGTTTTATCGGCGGTACGGGCAAACTCGCGGGCAATGCGAATCACATCGGCACGTTTCACACCGGTAATGGCTTCTTGCCAGGCTGGGGTATAGGGCACATTGTCGTCAAAGCTCTTGGCCCGGCTTTCATCGCCAAGGCCGTTATCGACGCCGTAGTGCGCCAGCATCATATCAAACACAGTGGCGACCAAAGCGGTGCTGCCATCGGCCAGCTGCACCCGTTTGGCCGGGATTTTACGCAGCTGAATGTCAGCGTGATCGGTATGCTGGAAGTACTGATACTCGTGCGGTGCGCCGCCAAAGTAAGGGAAGGCCACCTCCACCAGTTCGTCGTGGTTGTCTTTTAAGCTCAGCATCAAATCGAGCTCGCCCTGACGGTCTTTTTGCTCCAGATTCCATTTCGCCGCATCTTCACCCCAACGGTAGCCAATGGCGCCATTCGGGCTGGTCAGCCGTTGATCCGCCGCATTGACCGCGATGGTTTTCCAGTCCGGGTTGTTGGTTTCGCCCAGTTGATCGACCAGATCGGCTGCGCGCAGGAAGCGGCCCTGAGACAGGTGCTCGCCAGAACCATCCAGCATCACCAGCATCGGCATATCGGTGTAGCGCTTGATGTAATCGGTAAAGTAGCTGCTTGGGTTATCGACATGGAACTCTTGTAAAATCACATGGCTAAACGCCATCGCCAGCGCGGCATCGGTGCCCTGACGTGGGGCTAACCAGGTATCACCAAACTTGGAGGCTTCGGAGTAATCCGAGGTAATGACACAGGTTTTGGTGCCTTTGTAACGCACTTCAGTGAGGAAATGCGCATCCGGGGTGCGGGTTTGCGGCACATTCGAGCCCCAGACAATGATGTAGTTGGAGTTGTACCAGTCGGCCGACTCCGGCACGTCGGTTTGCTCGCCCCAAATTTGCGGCGAAGCCGGCGGCAGGTCGCAGTACCAGTCGTAGAAGCTTAAACAGTTGCCGCCAATCAAGGATAAGTAACGGGCACCGGCGGCGTAAGACACCATCGACATGGCCGGAATGGGCGAAAAGCCGGTGATGCGATCCGGGCCATAGGTTTTGGCGGTGTAGGTATTGGACGCCGCAATCAGCTCGTTCACTTCATCCCAGCTGGCACGGACAAAGCCACCCAGGCCGCGGCGTTCTTTGTAGCTTTTGGCTTTGACCGGATCGCTGATGATGGACTCCCAGGCTTTGACCGGATCGCTGTGCAGAGCCTTGGCTTCACGCCACAGCTTCATCAACTGGCCGCGTATTTTCGGGTACTTCAGCCGGTTGGCGCTGTAAATGTACCAGGAGTAACTGGCACCACGCGGGCAGCCGCGTGGTTCATGGTTTGGTAAGTCCGGCCGGGTACGCGGGTAATCGGTTTGCTGGGTTTCCCAGGTCACCAGGCCGTCTTTGACGTAAATTTTCCAGCTGCACGAGCCGGTACAGTTTACGCCATGGGTGGAGCGAACCACCTTGTCGTGCTGCCAGCGCTGGCGGTAGCCTTGTTCCCAGCTGCGGTCCTGATCGGTGGTTACCCCATGCCCATCGGCAAAAGGCTCTTTGTGCGCTTTAAAATAACGCAGTTTGTCGAGTAGATGACTCATCGTACACTCCTGGTCTTGTCCTGCATGAACAGACGGTTTTTACTTTTTCAGTAGGCACATCATAGAAAGAACCGCTTAATGATGCTTGATTTGGATCAAGGTCGCCACTGAGCTAACTTACTGATTAAGAAGGGTAATACCCATTAAGTGGTAGTGTATTTTAGGGCTAAATGCCTGAAAATGCAGGGACTGAAGACGTGCGGTTACCCCTTTGAGCTAAAGCCGAACTGGCTCTGAGGAAAAGGGGGTAGCTCAATTGTACTGGTGGTGGAAACAAGCACTGGCTGCGTTGTGGCCTATTTCAGGTTATGCTTAACACTTATTTACGTGGAGAATTAATGCGTCCCTTTTCGGTGGTTACCCGTATTAACATTGCACTGGCCTGCATTGTCACGCTGGCGCTGACCACCATGATGGTGTCGTACTGGTTATCGGATAAAGCCGACAGCGACGCCCACGCCGTCAATGTAGCGGGCTCCTTGCGAATGCAAAGTTACCGGCTGGCTTGGCTGAAATTGCAGCAGGAACCAGAGCGGTTAGCCGGGGCAAAACAGCAGCTAAACAGCAGCTGGCAGCATCCGGTATTTAAACGTTTTTTGCATCAGCCGGAGATCCAAACCAAGTACGATACTGCTTTTCAGCATTGGCAGGCAGTAGCACCTTTGCTGGCGGCTGAACAAACCGATATCGCCGAGTTGGAGTTGGCATTGATCGAACAGGTCCGTTTACTGGATGAACTGGTGCTTGCTATTCAGCTGGATGCCGAGCAAAAAGTGCGGGCTTTTCGCACCGTGCAGGTGGTGGCGGTACTGGCTACCATTTTACTCTCCATCATCGTGATGTACTGGCTTCGGGTGATGGTACAAGAACCACTGCAAGAGTTGATTAAAGGGGCCAGGCGCATTGCGCAGGGCGATTTTACCCATCGTATTACGCCACAACATCCGGATGAGCTGGGCACCCTGGCGCACAGTTTTAATAAGATGAATGGCGCCATCGGCTATATGTATGGCAACCTGGAAAAACGGGTGCAGCAACAAACCGAAGCACTGCAGCACAGCAATACTCGCTTGCAGTTTTTATTTGATATTGCCCGCAGCATCAGCGAGCACAGTTTGCATTCAGCGGACTTCTCCAGGCTAATTACCGAGCTGCAGACGATTCTAGGTACGGATGAGCTTGAACTTTGCTTGCTGACCGGGCAAGGCAGCAGCCCTTACTTGCAGGTGCAGCCGGAGCAGAATCCGCATATGCATTGTGTGAAAACCAGTTGTCAGGATTGCATTTCGCAGGGCCAGGATATTCGCACTGAAGACGAACAGTTGGTGTATCGCTTTCCACTTGATCGCGAGCAGCATCATTACGGTGTGCTGGTCAGCCGCCAGTCTAACGATAAGCCGTTGCAGGACTGGCAACAGCAGTTGCTGCAGTCGGTGGCCGATTTACTGGCACTGGCGCTTAGTTTAAAAGGCGAAGAGGAGCAGGTACGGCGTTTAGCCCTGATGCAGGAGCGCTCGGTGATTGCCCGCGAGCTGCATGACTCTCTGGCACAATCTTTATCCTACTTAAAAATCCAGGTAACCCGCCTGAATAAAGGCCTGGCCAGTGACAACAAAGCCATGCTGCAGGATGTAGCGGATGAGCTGAAAGAAGGCTTAAGTTCAGCTTACCGCCAACTGCGCGAACTGCTCACCACTTTCCGGCTCAAGGTGGATGGAGCAGGGTTGCAGCAAGCCTTGCAAACCACAGTAAAGCAACTGACCGAGCAATCCAGCCTTCGGATCCGCTTGGATTATCAACTGGAGCACTTGCCACTGACCCCGACCGAAGAAATTCATTTGCTGCAGATCATTCGTGAAGCCAGCCAAAATGCAGTGCATCACAGCCAGGGTTCTGAGCTGTCGATAGAACTGCGTCAGGGCAAGGACAAAGCGATAGAGTTGCGATTGGAAGACAATGGGGTGGGCTTACCGGCGCAGCCGGAAAAGCTCAACCATTATGGCCTGGCTATTATGCAGGAGCGCAGCCGGCAGCTTGGCGGCGATTTACAGCTAAAAAACCGACCCGAAGGCGGCACTGGCCTGTATTTCCGCTTTATACCGGAATGCATGGCGCAACTGGCTAGTGCCTGATGCCATGTCCCCGGCTAATGACAAACGCGGTTCTATTGTTGCTGTCGGTGTTGCAGCCAGTTTTGTAACTCGATGATTTGCAGGGCGGGTGCGTACAAATAGCCCTGCGCTGTGCTGCAACCTGCTTCCAACAGGAAATCCTGCTGTTGGCGGTGCTCCACGCCTTCGGCGATCACATCCAAGCCCAGTGCTTTGGCCATGGCAATAATGGCCTGGGCAATTTGTGCATCTTCGCTGTTGTCTGGTAGTTCATCAACAAAGCTGCGATCTATCTTCAGGCAATCGATCGGTAGCCGGCGTAAATAGGACAGTGAGGAATAGCCGGTGCCAAAATCATCAATGGAAATACGAAAGCCTTGCTGTCGCAGGTGAGTGAGCAGGGCCAGAGTGGCATCTGCCTGCTCTGGGATTAAGCAGCTTTCGGTGAGCTCCAGTTCAATGCACTGAGGTGCAATCTGGGCTTGCTTTAACTGATGTTGTAAGCGGTGGCTGAATGTAGGGTCCAGCAGTTGCATGGCCGAAATATTGACGGCAACCGGCATGATGAGCTGGTGATGGCGAATATCACGGCAGACCTGAGTGAGCACCTGATCGCTGAGCAGGGAAATAAGTCCCAGTTTTTCCGCCAGCGGGATAAAGCTGGCCGGGGAAATAAAACCATGCTCACGATGCTGCCAGCGTACCAGGGCTTCCAGGCCGGTAACTATGCCTGTTTTCAGGCAGACCTTCGGTTGGTAATACACCTCAAGATGTTGCTGTTGCAGAGCCTGACGCAGTGCTTGCTCCAGTTTCAACTCATTTTGAGTTTGTTGCCCTATACTCTCCTGATAAAAACAAAACTGGTTCCGGCCGGCATTTTTTGCCTGATACATGGCCACATCGGCATGCTTGATCAATTGGTCGGCGCTTTGCGCATCATCGGGGTAGACACTGATGCCAATGCTGGTGGTGAGAAAGAAATCCTGCTCCAATAAGCGAAAGGGTTGCTCAAACTGGCTAACCAGCCGCTTTGCCAGGCAGCTCAGCGAGTCGACGCTCTCTACTTCCGGCAATAAAATGGTGAATTCATCACCTCCTAATCGGGCGACGGATTCCCCTTCTCGTACCGTGGCTTGCAATCGTTTAGCCACTTCTTTTAAGGCATCATCACCGGCCTGATGTCCTAGGGTGTCATTGATGCGCTTGAACAGATCCAAATCCAGAAACAGCACTGCCATCTGATGCTGGTGGCGATGGGCATTGGCCAGTGCCAGCTTCAGACGGTCCATAAACATCCGGCGATTGGCAAGGCCAGTCAATTCATCCAGATAGGCCAGTTGATGGATTTTATTTTCCTGATACTTGCGTTCGCTGATATCGCTAAAAATAGCTGCGAACTGGCAAATATCACCATGTTCGCCCCTAATGGCGGTAATGGACAGCCACTCCGGGTAAATCTCGCCATTCTTGCGCTTGTTCCAGATCTCCCCTTGCCAATGGCCTTGTTCCAGCAAGGTGGCCCACAGTGTTTTATAAAAATCTTTATTGTGTAAACCGGAACTCAGCAGGGCAGGGGTTTGACCGATGGCTTCTTCGGCACTGTAGCCGGTGAGCTGGCTGAAGCTGGGATTGACGGATTCAATCACGCCATGCAGGTTGGTAATCATGATGCCATCCAGCGATGCATCAATCACTTTTTGTGCCAGTCGCAGGTAATCGGCCGAGGTGCGCAGCGCCTGATCGCGTATTTGCAGTGCTTGTTTCAGTTGCTCGACATAGGCGTATTCGACATTGATCAAAATATCGCTGAACGACAATAAACCACAAATCTGCTCCTGGGCGTTACAGACAGCTATATGACGGAAGTTTTTTTCTTTTAGTAAGTCGACCGCTTGCAGCAAGCTGCAATCTGTCGTCACCGTCAGAACCGGACGCTGCGCCAGTTGCCACAACTCTGCATGGCAGTTGCCATCGGCAATCAGCCGGATTAAATCGCGTTCGGTAATAATGCCAGCAATACCATCCGGGTAGTCGACGATGGCCGCTTCGGCATTATGCAGGTGCATCATTTTTACCGCTTGATTCAGCGGCATGCTGCTGGCTAAACAGAGCGGTGGTTTAGAGATACTGGAGCCGACATCACGCAATCGCAGATAGTGCTCAATGCGCTGTTGGCGAATGATATCGCTTTGTGTCAGCATGCCAAGCGGTCGCTGCTGCTTATCCAGTACCAGCAAGCGGCGGATACGCTTTTGCAGCATCAGGCTGGCCGCCTGATTGAGGGGGGTATCTGCACCGACATGAATCACCGGACTGGTCATCAGTTGACGAATTGGCTGTTTGTAGGCATCGATTTGCTGGCAGTTTAGTCGCTTGGCATCGGCCTCGGTCCAGATCCCCAGTACCTTGTTGTGCTTGGTCACCAGAATGCAGCTGACCTGATGCTGATGCATCAGGCGGGCGGCTTGCTGCACCGGAGTATCAGGCGAACAGCTAATCAGCTGCCTGCTGATCAGTTTAGCGACACAGGGCTCAGGTTCCTGAGCGTTGACAAACAATTCGGTCAGATGAGCTACCACAAATCACCTTGGCTGAGTAAAAAAACAGCCGGCAGTATAAAAGTGGCGGGTTAGTAACCGTTTGATCCAGCGCAAAACACTATCCCAAAATGGGTAAATTGCGACCAAAGTCGCATATGAATGGTCAAGACTAAAATTCATTAAACACTCAATTAAGTTAATTAAAAGTTTTTTTTGTTGACTGCTGGTGTGTTTTTGTTTATTTTGCGCCGGCTCGATTAGGACGGAGTGCGGAGTAATGAGTGAGTAAACCAGCAGCAAGAATAGGTGACATGCATGTCTGCCCCAAAGTCACTGCTAAAGTTCCCCATGTCGGTGGTCCAATAGTACAGGGCTCGCCCAATGTGTTTATCGGTGGCATGCCTGCCGCCAAAGTTGGCGATAAACTGGTGTGTGTTGGCCCGCCGGATAGCATCAAAACAGGGTCAAAGTCCGTATCTATCAACGGTAAGGCCGCAGCACGGCTGGGCGATAGTACCGATCATGGCGGTAAAATCGTGGTTGGTAACCCTACGGTGTTAATTGGCGATAAAGCTTACAAAGGGCCGAATGCAGCGAAGTTGCCTGAGGGCCCAAAAACTACCGAAGAAGCCATGAAACGGCTGGATGAAGCAGGTAAAAAAGTTGCCGCCGCCAAAGCCAATAATCAACCTCCGCCCTCATCTCCATACAGTAGTGAAGACAAGCTGTATGTAGTAGCCGGTGGGTTGGATGAGAAGATTATTGTTCGCGTCATCGAAACAAAGTATGCCGGAGACAACGGATCCATTGGTTATGTTCCGCAGGGAGCTAATACCGCCACCTACTGGACTACCACCTTTACGCAATTGGAGCATGCCGACAGTGACCCTGAGTTGCTTACCAGTGCGGTAGGTATCACCTATGATCCCGATGCCAGCTACACCTTGCTGTTGATTGATCAGGAAAAGGCCAATGCCGGGGGCGATATGATCAGCTTTATCCCCACTTATGATAATCTGGCAGAGTTTGCTAAAGCAGAAATTGCAGATAAATTTGTCAACCAGGAAGAATTAATTGCCCCCGTCATGACCGAAGAATATAGCCGCCATTATGAACGGGTGTTTCGGGCTGCAGAAACAGACGGTGTTGATCTTGACCGCGATGATCAGTTTTACGAATTAGCAAAGGATCTGGGTTTTGATGAAGATGAAATCAATCTGCTAGAGGTTCGGCATAAGCTTAAAAACAGCACCGGCGCCAATGAACAGTTTTTAGGTAACGGCATGACCAAAGACAATACCGTGCAGTATGATGAAACTCCATATGGCACCGCCAGCCCGGATAAACACTATGGTCCGGTAGAAACCTTTACCTATGATAAAAACCCGCAAACGCTGCTGAAATTAGAGCAGGCTGGTATTGTTACCCGTATCCCACTCAGCGCAAAAGGCTAAATGATGAAACAATTTCCCGAGATTGATCCCTCAACCATTAAACAGCATCCCAATCTGGTGGCATCGTTGCCAGATGATCGTGATCCCAATATTACGTTTTATTTTTTAGTAGTTGATAGCTATATGTTGATTGCCAATACGACGTATTTTACCAATAAGCGTACAGGTGAAACTAAATGGCTACACCACCAAATCGAGTTCCCAAAGCAAGGCTTACTCTGGTATCTGGATAGCCTGCGTACTAAGTTTTTTAAAACCGAAGCTGAGGGCGGTTTACCAAAAGGCAAGTTCCATGATAAAGCCGTGATTGACGGTGAGCAATTAAAGCTAGAACGTTGCTTTGGCTTGGGCGCGGATGGCCGGGGGGGGGGCTATGCGTTTGTAACGCTGGATAGAAAAAACGAGCGAGGCTTTGCCAAAGAATACAACTTCACCGATGCCTTGCTGTTTGAGCATGGGTTAATAGATGTGCTGGATGATATCGCCGCTAAAATCGAAGCAGGTGTGCTGTAACCCTGCTGCCATACCCCACTAAAAAGCCGCACTCTGTCTACTGTTGGCAAGTGCGGTTTTGATAAAGATGAAATCAATCTGCTCAAGGTGCGGCATAAGCTTAAAAACAGCACCGGCGCCAACGAGCAGTTTTTAGGCAATGGTATGACCAAAGACAATACCGTGCAGTATGATGAAACTCCATATGGCACAGCCAGCCCAAATAAGCACTATGGTCCGGTAGAAACTTTTACTTATGATAAAAACCCGCAAACGCTGCTGAAGTTAGAGCAAGCTGGTATTGTTACCCGTATCCCACTCAGCGCAAAAGGCTAAATGATGAAACAATTTCCAGAGATTAATCCCTTAACCATCAAACAGCACCCTAACTTAGTGGCATCATTACCAGATGATCAGCAGCCAACCAAAACCTGGTATTTCTTAATCATTGATGACTATATGCTGATTGCGAATGCCACATACTTTACCGACTTGGAAACTAATGAAAGTGAATGGCTGCACTACCAGATCGAGTTTCCAAAACAAGGTTTACTCTGGTATCTGGATAGCCTGCGCACTAAGTTCTTTAAAACCGAAGCCGGGGGCGGTTTACCCAAAGGCAAGTTTCATGATGAAGCCCTGATTGAGGGGGAGCGCTTAAAATTGGGGCGTTGTTTTGGCCTTGGTGCGGATGGCCGGGGGGGGGCTATGCATTTGTAACGCTGGATAGAAAAAACGAGCGAGGTTTTGCCAGGCAATACGCTTTTACCGATGCCTTATTGTTTGAGCATGGGTTAATAGATGTGCTGGATGATATTGCCGCTAAAATCAAAGCTGGTGTGCTGTAACCCTGTCATACCCAGCGACGAAACCACACTCTGCCTGCGACTGGCGAGTGTGGCTCTATCCAGGCTAAACCAATCTATTGCTGATTCGGCACCAGTTTAAAAACGAAACCGGTGCCAACAAGCAATTTCTGGGCAATGGGATGACCAAAGACAATACCGTAAAGTATGATGAAACCCCATATGGCAGCGCCAGCCCAAATAAACACTATGGTCCGGTAGAAACCTATACTTTTGACAAAAAACCGCAAACGCTGCTGAAATTAGAGCAAGCTGGTATTGTTACCCGTATTCCGCTTAGTGCAAAAGGCTAAATGATGAAACAGTTTCCTGAAATTGATCCCTTAACCATTAAACAGCATCCCAATCTGGTGGCATCATTGCAAGATGATCGTAAGCCATACAAGACTTGGTATTTTCTGATTATTGATGATTATATGCTGATTGCAAACGCAACATATAAGGAGCAAAAGCAAAAATGGCTGCACTATCAAATCGAGTTCCCAAAGCAAGGCCTGCTCTGGTATCTGGACAGCCTGCGTACTAAATTTTTTAAAACTGAAGCTGAGGGTGGTTTACCCAAAGGCAAGTTCCATGATAAAGCCGTGATTGACGGTGAGCAATTAAAGCTAGAACGTTGCTTTGGCTTGGGCGCGGATGGCCGGAGCGGGGGCTATGCGTTCGTAACGCTGGATCGCAAAGATGACACCGGCTTTGCCAAAGAATACAACTTTACCGATGCGCTGTTGTTTGAGCATGGGCTGATAGATGTGCTGGATGATATCGCCGCTAAAATCAAAGCGGGTGTGCTGTAACCAGAGAGATCCATGCAATAAAATGGTTATGGTGAGTGGAATAGGACTCTATGGTTAGCATGAGAGAGCAAAATTTTGATCTTAGCCAATGGTTGAATAGCCGCCCAAAACTCGACTTGACTTACCGCTTTATATTCTGGTTCTCGCTTACAACTGGTTTATGGCTTTTGGTTATGCAAGCAGACGAAAATGGCGGCGCTTATTTAAAAGTAGGTATGCAGAGTGGTGATTCTGGGTATTACTGGAACATCATTATGATGTGCGGCCTAGTGCTTTTTTCTTTGACTATCTGGTTAAAGCATATTCGGCTTAAGTTGTATGACACTGACTTTAACAAGTGGTTGGTTTATCCTGAAGCATTGCTGACCAAGTTAACCACTACTATTTTTGAGTCCGCATTTGGTCTATTGTCAGCGTTTATGGCAACCCTCTTATTTGCGGCAATCACTCTGCGGGATATCAAAATTTTCGAGTTAATCACGTTCAGCTTTACTCTTTTTTTGTCACTTAGTGTCTTTTTGTTTGCTGTTGGTGCACTGTTGCTTATTTTAAAGAGACCGTGGAGTGACATTGTTAAGGTGAAATTGATTCATGTACCTCTACCGGTAGTGGTGATTTCTTACCCTGCAATTATCTGGATTATTTGTCTGTTTTTTTGGTCGTATTAGGCGCATTCGCAAACTGGCCGCACTTGCGGCCAGTTTGCTTGATTCATTTAAGGGTTGTAAAACTCACCGGACTTACGCAGGTAGTAAAACCAGTTCAGCACCAGGCATAAGGCGTAGAACACAGCAAAGCCCACCATGGCGTACTCTGGCGTTGCCGCTTTGATTTGCTCACCAAAGACCTGAGGAATATAGAAGGCACCATAGGCAGCTACTGCAGAGGTCCAGCCCAGCACCGGGCCGGCTTGCTCTTTCGGGAACACCACCGCTATGGTTTTAAAGGTAGAGGCATTGCCAATACCACTGGCAGCAAACAGCAGCAGGAACAGCAGGAAGAAAGGCATAAAGTACTGCTCTGGGGTGGCCGACTGATAAGCCTGCTGCATAAAGTAGGCAGCACCCAGGGCAGCGATGACCATCACCACAGCACACACCTGCGTCACCAATGCACCACCTAAGCGATCAGAGATCCAGCCACCGACCGGGCGGATCAAGGCGCCGATAAAGGGGGCTATCCAGGCGTAGGTCAGCGCACTTGGCCCATTCGGGTTGGGCGTGTTGTGCGTCATCACGCCATCTACCATGATGTGGCTGTAGCCAAAAATCACCTGAATCGACAGCGGCAGGGCAGCGGCAAAGCCAATAAAGGAGCCAAAGGTCATCACGTACAGCACGCTCATCACCCAGGTGTGCTTGTTATTGAAGATACGGTATTGTCGCTCCAGGCTGGTGCGAATAGCTCCGGGCAGGAATTTCAATGCCATAACGGTGGCCAAAGGCACCAATACCAGCACCAGTTCTTTGGGGATACTAAAACCGGAGCCATTGGCACTGGCAGGCAAGATCAGCCAGAGACCAAGCACTGAGGTTGCTAAACCAATGCCATACATCGCCAGAATAATACTGAAGGATCCAACGGCACTGGGTAATTTCGGCGTAACCTCCTCGGTATGAATGTTGTTCATACCAAACCAGATGGCAAAAGCCAAAGGCACCAGCAACAACAGCCAGAGAAAGCCGGCATTTTGCACCCAGGTCTCACTGCCAGCAGGGATACTGCCAATCAGGGTACCACTGGCTTTTTGCAGAACCATGGGATCGCCACCACCCACCAAAGTAAAGGCACCGAAGGTCATAAAGAGTGGGATTAGGATCTGCATGCTGGTGACGCCAAAGTTGCCAAGGCCGGCATTCATGCCAAGGGCCAGGCCCTGTTTTTTCTTCGGGTAGAAAAAGCTGATGTTGGACATCGATGCAGCAAAGTTACCGCCGCCAATACCGGACAGCAAGGCCATCAGTTGAAACACCCAGAGTGGCGTATTGGGATCCTGCAGCGCAATGCCGGTGCCAAAGGCCGGGATCATCAGCAAACTGGTGGTTAAAAAGATGGTATAGCGCCCCCCGCACAGCCGAACGAAGAAACTGGCTGGAATACGCAGGGTAGCCCCGCTAAGACCGGCAATGGCTGCCAGGGTAAATAGCTCGGATGCCGAATAGGGAAAGCCTAAATTGAGCATCTGTACACTGATAATGCTCCACATCATCCAGACCGCGAAGCCACAGAGTAAACTTGGAATGGAAATCCAAAGGTTGCGGGTGGCAATACGATTCCCCTCTTGCTGCCAGAAGGTATCGTTTTCCGGCTCCCATTGTTTTAGATCAGACATAGTCAGACTCCTGTTTGCTGATGCGCTAACTATGCGTGCCGCAGTCCTAAACAACAATGTAACTCTGGGGTTAGCTCCAATGCGCTATCAACTATCCCTGGGTACCTATAAGTGGGTAGTTGCATGCAGGCTTAAAAAATAAATTAATAAAATGAATGACTTGGTGTGTCGTGGTCGTGTGTTTTTTTCTGTGTCTATCACTTGTTACTTTTCGGTGAATAGACCAAACTATGACCTGAATCAAAGAATCCAAGCGTTAAATCGCGGCTAATAGCCGGATTATAAAGCACCGATGGAGTGACCCATGAATTCTGAAGCAGCCAGCGTCATGCTAATTGATGATCATCCTTTATTACGCAAAGGGCTCAGACAACTGTTGGAGTATGAAGATGATCTGGATGTGGTGGCTGAAGCCAGCAGTGGTAAAGACGCTATTCCGCTGGCTGTTGAGCTGGATCCGGATTTGATTATTCTGGACTTAAATATGCAGGGGATGGACGGGCTGGCGACCTTGCAGGCGCTGCGTAAAGAAGGGGTAACTTCGCGCATTGTGATGCTGACAGTCTCTGATGCCGATGAAGATGTGGTGCAGGCGATCACGCTCGGCGCCGATGGCTATTTGCTGAAAGATATGGAACCCGAGCAATTGCTGGAGCAAATTCGGCGGGCTGTGACTGGCAAGATGGTATTAAGTGAGTCGGTGGCGGCAGTGCTGGCGACCGCGATTCGTAAACCCAGCCCTAAGCCCAATGCGGAATTGAACAGCTTGACCAACCGGGAGTATGAGATCTTAAGTCTGATTGCCAAAGGCATGAGCAACAAAGTGATTGCCCGTGAACTGGATATTTCTGATGGTACCGTGAAGGTGCACGTCAAGCATTTGCTAAAAAAACTGGGGTTACGCTCCCGGGTAGAAGCGGCGGTGTGGATGGTCAATCAGCAGGGAGCTAAGGCATGAGTTTAATGCCGGTACAGGATGCGTTGGATGCGATGCTCAGCCAGGTAAGTCCGCTTGCCGGTGTTGAATACCTTGGTTTGGCAGCCGCACTTGGTCGTGTCTTAGTCAAGGATATCCGTGCCGAAGTGACGGTACCCGCTTTTGATAATTCGGCGATGGATGGCTATGCAGTGCGCTTGGCTGAAGCTGAGCCTGGCAAAACCTTGCCATTGGCAGGCACCGCACTGGCGGGCCATGCTTTTGAGGGGGAAGTACCGCCCGATCATTGTGTGCGCATTACTACTGGTGCGGTGTTACCCGCCGGTTTGGATACGGTGGTAATGCAGGAACAGGTGGAGCAAAACGGGCAGGGCATCCGGTTGTTGCATGTCCCAAAGCTGGGTGAGCATGTGCGTAAGGCTGGGGAGGATATTGCACCAGGGCAGTTATTGTTGTCACGAGGTCAGCGTTTGACGGCGGTTGATTTAGGCCTGCTGGCATCCATTGGCCTGGCCGAAGTAGCGGTACAAAGATGCATCAAAGCGGCAGTATTTTCCACCGGTGATGAACTGATTGCCCCCGGCCAGCCGTTACCGGCTGGCCACCTGTACGACAGCAACCGGGTGGTGCTGAGTGCTATGCTCAAGCGGCTGGACTGTGAGGTGTTGGATTTGGGCTTACTGCCGGACAAGCCTGATAGGATCCGCCAGGCCATTCAAAGGGCAGCTGAGGAAGCTGATGTACTCATTACCAGTGCTGGCGTCTCGGTTGGGGATGCGGACTACACCCGAAAATTGCTCAGTGAGCTGGGCGATATCGGGTTTTGGAAAGTCGCGATGAAACCGGGTAAGCCTTTTGCTTTTGGTAGTCTTGGCAAGTGCTGGTTCTTTGGTTTGCCAGGTAATCCGGTGGCGGCAGTCGCCACCATGGATCTGTTGGTGCAGCCGGTGTTACGGCGCCTGGCAGGCGAGCCCATTGCCAAGCAACAATCATTGGAAGCTGTGGCAGCAGAATCTATGAAAAAAGCACCGGGGCGGGCCGATTTTCAGCGCGGTTTTTACCAGCAGCTAAACGGCCAGTTGCAGGTAAAACCTATCGGTAGGCAAAGCTCGGCAGTCCTAAGTGGTACAGCCAAAGCCAACTGTTACATCGCACTGGAGCAAGAGCGCAGCCAGGTTGAGGCTGGTGAAACGGTCCGGATCCTGCCATTTTATCAGATGTTGCGCTGACCCTATTTAAAAGGGGTAGTGGTCAACTACCCCCTCTGCTGCTACAGTCAGTATCCTTTCTTTGATCATGATCAAGTTCAGTATCCCGTTAAACTCCGAGACTAAGAACAAAACTTAGTTTGGAGATGACGATGAATTTGGTGGATGCCCTGCTGCATGAATTAAAACAATTGCAAGTACAGCATATCTACGGGATCCCGGGGGATTTCGTCTTGCCGCTGTTTGAGCAGTTGCAGTTGCGGGCTCAGTTGCCGCTGGTGTATTTAAGCCATGAGCCCGCTGCTGTGTTTGCAGCCGATGCGGCGGCACGCATCAGCAATAAACCGGCCGCCGTGATCCTGACCTATGGCGCAGGCGCTTTGAATGCTGTCAACGCCGTGGCGCAGGCCTATGTCGAGCATGTGCCCTTGCTGGTGATCGCCGGTTACCCGGCTCAGGCGGAGAAAGAGCGGCAGCTGCTTATCCACCATCAGGCCAGACGCTTTGATTCGCAAAAGAAAATCTTTGAAGAAATTACCGCCTGCCAGGTACGGCTGGATGATCCAAAAACCGCCTGGCGGCAGTTGCAGCAGGCGTGCATGCTGTGTCAGCAAGAATCCTTGCCGGTATTAATTGAGTGGCCACGCAATGCAACGGCCTTTGACGTTGGCGAACGGCCCCGACGACCAAAACGACTGGTGGATATCGAACAACTGCAAGCGGCTGTGCAAGCCATGTTGCTGCGGCTGCGCCAGGCCAGGCAACCCTTGCTGCTGATTGATGTGGATGTACGGCGTTTTGCTGCGGTGCAGCAGGTAGAGCAACTGGCGAAGCGCTGCCAGCTGCCTATGCTGACCACCTTGCTGGGGCGGGCCGCGGTTGACCAGCAACATGCCAATTACCGCGGGATCTTTCTGGATCAGGCCGACAGTCAGAGTTATGCGCTGGTTGAGCAGGCGGATCTGATTATTCAGCTGGGTGTGATCCCAACCGACAGTAACTTTGCTGCGCATCAGCATTTGTTTGCACCACAAAAGGTGATTGATATTCAGCAACAGGGCTGTCGTATTGGCGAGCAGTACTTTGTTGGTTTTGGTATCGCTGAATTGCTGGATGCCCTGCTGCAACAACAGCTGCCGCACTATCGACTGCCGGCAAAAAATACGATAGCGCCAGTCCTGGTTGATAAAACCGATTGCACCAAAGCGCTGGACCCAATTCGTCTGATGCAAGTGGTGCATCAGGAGTTATTGGCTCAGCCGGATGTACTGCCCATGGTCGCGGATATTGGCGATTGCCTGTTTGCTTCTTTGCAGGCTGAACCTAGCTTGTTGTTGGCACCGGCCTTTTACGCATCGATGGGCTACGCGATACCGGCAGCGCTGGGCGTGCAGCTAACCTCGGGGCTGCGGCCTGTGGTGCTGGTTGGGGATGGTGCTTTTCGAATGACGGGGCTGGAGCTGGGCCACTGCCAACGCTATGGCTTAAACCCGATCGTGATCCTGTTCAATAACAGCAACTGGGAAATGATACGGGCTTTTGCACCTAAGCTTGACTGCGCCAACCTTGGCTGCTGGCATTATGCCGAGCTTGCTACCGCCATGGGGGCACTGGGTCTGGTGGCCGATGATAGCCGTAGCCTGGCCGCGGCCATACGGCAGGCACTTCAGCAAAAAGAGCAAACAGTGCTGATCGAGGTGCGCTACCCAGCCGGGCAGCAAAGCAAGCAACTGGAGCGCTTTGCCAGCCGCTTTTTAGGGACGGCCTGTTAGTTTAGCGCTCAGATTTTTCGCGCAGTGCCGCTTCCAGCTGTTTGGTGGCACTGATATCAACCAGGGTAATGGCCACGCCATCAATCACATTATCCAGCCGCCGGTACGGCATAATCCGCACGGAAAACCAGCGGTCGTCATTGGTTGGGATTTGCTTTTCGCTGAACTTTAAGGTGCGCAGAGTATCAAGTGCATCCTCATGCAAGGAAGGGTACTGCAAGCTGCTGGTCAGATCGCTGAGCGGCCGGCCCAAGTCGCTTTCGCGCAAGTTAATGATGGTAGCTGTCCGGTCGGTATAACGGCGCACATTGAGCTGTTGGTCCAAAAACAAAATGGCGATTTCCACACTGTTCAGAGTGTTTTGCAGATCGCTTTGTGCCAGCGCTAAATCATCCAGTTTGGTTTGCAGCTCGGTATTGATGGTTTGCAGTTCTTCATTCATCGACTGCATTTCTTCTTTGGATGTCGTGAGTTCTTCGTTGGTCGATTGCAGCTCTTCGTTGGTGGATTGCAGTTCTTCGTTGCTGGATTGCAGCTCCTCTTTCGAGGTGCGCGTTTCTTCACGCAAGGTTTGGATTTCGTCCAGGTATTGCTGCTGCAGCGCTGATAGTGTCTCATCCGGGTTGGCTGGCGGGTTGCTTGCATCGGCCAGGGCGACATCACGAAAGACGATCATGGTCATGCCTTTTAATGCGGCGGGCTCTTGCAGGGATTGCACAGTAACATCTACCTGCATGGCATTGTCGTTGCCGGATAGGGGCAGCCGATGCAATTGCAAGGGAGTGCCCTTGTTGTCTGCGGATTGAGCGGCAGCTTGTTGCAGTGCCATCGCAATGGGTGCCCGCAAACTTTCCCGCACCATGGCGTGAAAATTCCAGTTGGCTTTGCCGGCGGCCGGTTCCAGATACTTGCCGGTTCGGCCACTGATATACACAATGTCACCGTCACTGTTCAGCACCACCGCTGCCGGTGCATAAACCTGCAGCAGTACTTGATCGGCGGCCTGTTGCAGGTTGTCGGATTGTGGCAGTGGCGTGTTCTGTGTGGGCACCGTAAGCTCCTTCACTAAGGTTGATAACGGGGGGAATGAATGGACCGGTACATTGCGGGCACTGACAACCGCCGGCTCCTGGCGCTGATAAAAGCGCAGCTTTGCGTGCAAAGGCGCAAATAAATCCTGGTAGCGGCCAATGGTTTCTGAACTGCCAAGCAACAATACGCCCTGGCTGCGCAGGCTGTAGTGCAGCAGCGGCATCAGCTTTTGCTGCAGCTTGCTATCAAAATAAATCAGCAGGTTGCGACAGACAATCAGATCCTGCCGTGTAAAGGGCGGGTCCAGAATAACATCGTGCTGGGCAAACAACACCATGTCACGGATGTGCTGTTTGATTTGGTAATAACTGTCGTGACCATCGAAAAACTGCTGCAGTCGTGCAGCGCTGACATGATCACGAATGGCCAGCGGGTAGTGACCACGCCGTGCTCTGGCAATGGCATCCGGGCTGAGATCCGAGGCAAAAATTTTCAAACTGAACGGCTGCAGTTCCGGCTGGCGTTGCAGCAGTTCGCAAAATACCATGGCCAGCGAGTAAGCTTCTTCACCGGTCGAACAGCCGATACTCCAGGCGCGCAGTGATTTGGCCCCATGTGGGCGCTGCAGCAGTGCTGGCAGGGCATGTTCAGCCAGATAGCTCCAGACAGCCGCATCGCGGAAAAACTCCGTGACACCAATCAGCAGCTCTTTAAACAGCAAGTCATTTTCCTGCGGGTTGTTGGCCAGAAAGTCGGCATACAGCTGCATGGTGTCAAGGGCATGGATGGCCATACGGCGTTCAATCCGCCGTTGCAAGGTGCTGGTTTTGTACAACGAGAAATCATGCCGGCTATGGTGTTGCAGCTGGGTAATAATCTGCTGCAGGGCACTGCCTGTGGTCAATGGCTCCGGCTGTTGTGCAAAAGGGCTTAGCTCGGGCAATTGCGCCAGCACGGAAAGCAGTCGGGCAGGTAACTCAGCGGGCTTGGCAACCAGATCAACGCAGTCTGAAGCAATGGCGGATGCAGGCATTGAGCTAAACTGTGCCGAAGCCGGTTGCTGCACAGCGGTCAGGCCGCCAGCTGCTTTGATGGCCTGCATACCCAGGGTGCCGTCTTGCCCCATACCGGATAAAATAACGCCGATGGCGCTTTCGCCCAAATCCTCGGCCAAAGACTGGAATAAGATATTGACCGGTAAGCGCATGCCGCGTGGCTCAGCTGGTTTGGCCAGCTTTAACAGGCCTTGATGCACCCTCATCTCGGTATTCGGCGGGATCACATACACCTGGTTGGCACAGACAGCCATGCCATCTGTGGCCTGTTGCACCGGCATTTCGGTAGCCCGCTGCAACAACTCCGGCAACATCGCTTTTTTGGTGGGGTCCAGATGCTGCACAATGATCCACGCCAGGCCGCTG
This sequence comes from Alkalimonas amylolytica, assembly GCF_900107845.1. Taxonomy (GTDB): domain Bacteria; phylum Pseudomonadota; class Gammaproteobacteria; order Enterobacterales; family Alteromonadaceae; genus Alkalimonas; species Alkalimonas amylolytica. The sequence continues at coordinate 258,947 of NZ_FNRM01000002.1, read as the reverse complement.
TCGCTGGGGGTGTTTGATAAAAACTGAGCCAGGGCATCCAGGCCGCCGGCAGAGGCTCCCAGGCCAACCATGCCATGCTTTGCTGTCGCTGCCGTAGTAGCGCTCACAGCTGCTCAGTAGCCGGCAGCTGCGCTGGCCGAGACATTGGATCCGCTGCCAGCATCAGTAGCATGGCGTTGTGATCCGGACTTACGTGAATGGTCAGGCGCAGTTTTTCGGGCTGGCTGGTGCCATCTGCTGTGGTCACCAGCAAAGTGGCCGGTTGCTGATTACGCCGCACCCTGGCCAGGGTGGCACTGAGCATCGGCCGGCAGGAAGCGGCAAAAAGTAATTCCAGCGATCGTCCCGGTATGGGGGTGGTTTGATGGGCAAATAAGCTGGTGGCAACGGCATTGCATTCCGTGATAATGCCATCCAGGCTGGCAATAAAGCAGCCAACCGGGGCCTGGCTAAAAAAATGTTGGTAGCACGCCAGCTGGTGGTTGGACTCACGCTCGTTGTGTTGCAATTGCTCCAGCTGTAAATCCAGCTCCACCTGATGAATTTGCAGCTCATGCAGCAGTTTTAAGCTGTCACTGGCGGTATTGGCTTGGCTGCTTAGACGGTACAGCACACTCAGCGCATCGGCGCTGGCAGTAAAATCTTTGCTGAGTTGCATGGTACCAGCACGAAGTTTCTGCTCTGCTTGCTGGCGCAGCGGTGCCATGACTTGAGGCGGATCCATTGAATGAGGCATACAAACCTTCGCTCTGGCTAAAACATGCCACAGTATAAGCTGAATAGCGGGTGGGAGATAGCCACCCGCTACCAGCAACGTCATATGGCAGCTGAATAAAGAGTGTGCGTTGCTTATGGTTTTTGCGGGTGCGGTTGCGCCAGGTGCCCGTATTTCTCTGAATTTGGTCGCACAGGCCTGCAATTTGGTGGCAGCACGATTGCGCACTGTATGCTGTCTGACCATACTTGCTGCATGCAATGCTGATTGACAGGGGGTAAATCGATGCGAACCAAACCTGGTTTTTTTCTAAGTGGACTGCTGACAGGGCTGCTTCTTGCTTTCGCTCATGCGGCTAACCCGATGGATGCAGCCAGCATCACAGTATTTGAGCAGGTGCATGTGCTGCCGATGGACTCAGACCAAATACTTCGTAACCAACGGGTACTGGTGCAAGGCGATCGCATTTTGGCGGTGGCGCCGGCAGCGGAGCTCGCGATCCCGGCAGGGGCACAGCTGATTGATGGCCAGGGTCGGTATCTGTTACCAGGTTTGGCAGAAATGCATGGCCATGTGCCACCAACCGTTGATTTCAGCGGCATGCCAGCGCGTTATCTGGATGATGTGCTGCTGCTTTACCTGGCCGGCGGAGTAACTACAGTGCGCGGTATGCTGGGCCATGAGCATCAGCTGCGGTTAAAAGAGGATATTGCCACTGGCAAGCGGTTGGGCCCAACCTTGTATCTGGCTGGCCCGAGTTTTAATCAGCATACGGTGACGACGCCTGAACAAGCCCGCGAACGCGTACGTCAGCACAAAGCCGAAGGCTGGGACTTACTAAAAATTCACCCAGGCCTGAACCTGGAGCAATATCAAGCCATAGCTGATGAAGCCAGGCAGCAAGGTATTGATTTTGCAGGCCATGTGCCAGAAGCCGTCGGGATTGAGCAAGCAATCAAGTTGGGTAGTCGTACCATCGAACATCTGGATGGTTATATGGCGGCGCTGGGTGGTTTTGATACGCCATTAACCAAGCAGGATATGGCTGAACTGGTGGCCCTGACCAAAGCGCATCAGGTGGCGGTAGTGCCAACCCAGGCATTATGGGAAACCATTATCGGCGCTGCCGATCGGGAGCTGCTGGAAAGTTTTGACGAGCTGAAATACATGCCGGCCCGGGTTCTTGCCGGCTGGCGGCGCTATCTGGATTCGGCCAGTGGGGCCTACTACACCGGTGAAACAGCCGCCATTCATGCCGAAAATCGCCAGCGTTTGCTCAGTGCCATGCACCAGGCGGGTGTGACCATCTTAATGGGCACCGATGCTCCGCAGCTATACAGTGTGCCGGGTTTATCCTTGCGCCGTGAGCTGCCTTTGATGGCGGCTGCGGGCATGAGCCACTACGATATCCTGCGCAGCGGCACCGTGCTGGTAGGCGAGTATTTTGCCGAGCAGGATACCTTTGGTTTGGTGAAAGCCGGTCATCGCGCGGATCTGTTGCTGGTGGATGCGAATCCGCTTGATGATTTGTCGGTGCTCTACCAGCCAGCCGGTGTGATGGTGCGCGGCCAATGGTTAAGCCGGGCAGAGCTGGATGCCAAACTGGCGGACATTGAAACGGCCCGTCTTGCTGAAAACCGGGGGCGTTAAGATGCTGTACTTTGCTTATGGCTCCAATTTATCGCTGGCCAGGCTGCGCCAGAGGGTACCCAGTGCCGAGCGGCTTGGCGTGTATCGGCTTGCTGGCTATCAGCTGCGTTTTCACAAAGCCAGTACCGATGGTTCGGCCAAATGCGATGCCTTTTTTACCGGTGATAGCAGCCATCAGGTGCTGGGAGCGGTTTATAAGATGGATCCGGCCGAGCGGCCGGTGCTGGATCAGGCAGAAAGCTTAGGCACCGGTTACAACGCCAAACAGGTTTGGGTGCAACACAGTGATGGCCACAGCCTGGAAGCGTTAATCTACTACGCCATCCGTATCCGCGAAGATGTGATCCCATACGACTGGTACAAGCATCATGTGCTGGTGGGGGCACAGGAAGTGCAATTGCCAGATGACTACATTCAAACCATCGAATCGGTGATTGCAGTGCCAGATCCAGACCGCCAACGGGCCTGCAAAGAGTGGGCGATTCATGGTGGTGGCGCTAAGGGTTAAAATCGTCGCCAATGGCGGCTGCGTTGGCTGGTTTGCACCCAACTGACTTCCAACCGATGACTGGCCAGGATGGTTTCACCTTGTTTCAGATAAAAGCTACGGGAGCTTGTTTCCACAAAACGGTATTCAAACTCGACCTGTTGCTGTTGTTGCCAGCAGTGTAGTTGCTGCTGTTCCAGATACAGGCAAACCGGACTATCTTGCGATAATTGCCAGCGGAATTGCACCGTGGCATGGCAGTCCCGACCTTGCTGCAGAGTGACACAGGTGGTGGGGGATGCCGTGAATGTCGGTTCAGCCTTCACTTTGGCAGGGATGAAAAGCAGCAGGCTTAGCCCGAGCAGCAAGCCGTTAAAATACATAACGTACACTGGTATAACCGATCAACTCTGGTGCTTTTCTGGTCAGAGGGCTCTGGGTAAAAGCGCTGGAATACCAGTTCATACCGCTGCCAAGCTCCACTATCCAGCGCTTACTGAGCGGGTACGCCGCGATAGCACCAAAGTGGAGGCGCTGTCCTCCATGCGAGCTTTGATAGAATGGCCTTCCCGGCCGGGCTTCTGCTTCAGTCACACCATAGTAATAGTTGATCAGGTCAGCCCGGTACAAGGTTAACTCACTGCTTAAATAAAGATCCCAGTTCGCCAGCTCCAGCCGATAGCCATAGTACAGCTCTGCAAAGTAATCATAGTGCACTTTTTGATCTTTAAGCAGGCTGACGGAAAGCAGATGGGGGCCTTGCTGATGTTGAAAGCGCAAGCCAACCGCCAGGTCGGTTTTTCTGGCGTTTAGTCCGGTTAAGGACGGAATTTCAATTTGCATTGGATCCCGGCTGTGGGCCGGGGTAAAACCAAGATGATAATGGTTGAGAATAAAAGCCCACTGTTGCTGCTCCGTTTCGTGCAATCTAAATCCCATCACATCAGCTGCTACTGGTGTAATGCGTTTCTGAATTGGCCCGGGCTCTATAAAAAAACGTTTGTAATTCACATAAATAAAAATATGCAAATTCAAGGGGCCATTTAGTTCGCTGTCCATGCCTTTGAGCAGGCTACGAGAATACATGGCGTAATTGCCTATGTCTAACTGCCACTCAAACTTAGCGTTTTCTGTGCCTGGTTCTGCGAACAGGGTGATGGGTAAGAACAAGCACAGCAATACAATGGAGCCTTTCAATCTCATAGTCAGGTATCCGTATCCATAACAAGGTTAGTTTGCCACAACCAGTCGCTTGAAAATGTCTGAAATTGTCAGCATGGTGGCAGTTGCAGGCTGAAACGGGCACCGCCAAGTTGTCGGCAGCGGCTAACCTGCACCTTGCCTTGGTGCCAGCTAAGTATTTGCACGGTAATGGCTAGGCCAAGGCCAAAGTGGGTGTTGTTTTTTGTATCCGTGTCTTTCTGGATCACTTTGTAGAAGGGCTCAAGCACCTTTTGCTGTTCATTGCTATCAATGCCGGGGCCATCATCGCTGATGGTGATGCAGCAGTGTTGTTTGTTGTTACTCAGTTCTACTCGGATCACCTGCCTGGCAAAGCGGCAGGCATTGCTGATCACATTACTTATAGCTCGCTCCAGCCAGTCTGCATGAATGCGTGGGTGCATGCAGTGCTTTGGCCGCACCAGTTCTAGCCTTAGCTGTTTTTGCTGCAGCAACGGCTGGTAGTGTTGCAGCACAGCATCAAGCCAGTCACTGAGTTCCAATGACGCAAAAGACAGCTTGCTGCCAGCCCTAGATAAGCTGGCGTAATCCAGGAATGAATTGACCATGGCTTCCATCCGGTCTGCATCCTTTTCAAGCCGCTTAAGATATTGATTTTTCTGCTCTGCCGGTTCGGCATCCAGCGCAGCATCCAGGCCAAAACGAAAACAAGCCAGCGGAGTGCGTAAATCATGCGACAGGCTGCTGGCCAGCAGTTGGTTCTCTTGCATTAACTGATCAATCTGGCTGGCCATGCGGTTAAAGCTGTGCTCCAGGCTGGGGATGTAACTCAGGCGATGCAAGGGCATCCGTACTTTGGTATCACCAGAACCAAAGCGCTCTGCGACTTTGGTGAGCAGGTTCAGACGCTGTAAAAGCGGAAACAGCCAGAGCATCAGCAACAGCGCCATGCCAAAGTACAACCCCAGGGTCAGCCAGAGGCTAAGGGGATGATGCGTATCCTCCTCATCCAGCGGTAAGCGCAGCAGCCAATCCGGGTGTGCGCTGAGGCGGCGTAGCAGGTATAGCTGATCATTGCTGGCCAGTAGCAAGCCTTCAGGCTCTGTTAACTGATGCTGCAGTTCAGCTGGTAATTGAAACGCGCTGCTTGCGTGCAGTTGCAGCGGCAGTTGCCAGTTGCTACTTTGCTGCTCGACAAAGCTCGGTAGTTGCGCGAGTGGGACATCGGCACTTCGCTGGTCCAGTTGCCGCAATAAGTTAGCTGCTAATCGCTGATATCCTGACTCCGGCTGTTCGTCTTGTTGCACCACCTGATCCAGCAGTTGGCTTAGTAGAAACAACGACAACAAGGTGGTACAAAGTAAACCAAGTAGCAGACGGCTCATGGGGTGTTCCAGGCGTCGGTAACAAACAGATAGCCTTTGCCCCACACCGTTTTAATTCGGACTGGTGCCGTAGCGTCATCCTGCATTTTACGGCGTAGCGAAGAGATCATCATGTCAACTCGGCGATCCAGCCCATCATACTCCCGGCCCGTCATTGCCAGAAAAACATCCTGCCGACTGACGATCTGGCCAGCTCGGCTGGCCAGCAGCCACAACAGCTGAAATTCGTTGCTGGTTAAGGGAATGTCGCTGCCATTGAACCGCACCCGATGTGAGCGCAGGCTGAGGTTCAGCAAACCAAACTGCAGTTGGTTTGTCTCGTTAGCAGCGGGCGGTGTCTGGTTTTGCCGCAACACCGCATTAATACGTGCCAGCAACACGCGAGGCCGAATGGGTTTAATCAGGTAGTCGTTGGCACCCAGCTCTAAGCCAAGCACCTCGTCAAACTCTTCCCCTTGTGCGGTTAACATTAGGATCGGAATATCGCTGCATTGGCGGATTTGTTTGCACAGCTCAAGACCATTGACGCCGGGCAACATCAGATCAAGCAAGATCACATCAGGTTTAAGCTCAGACCACTGTGCCAGTGCCTGATCGCCCCTGGCCAGATGGAACACCTGCAAACCTTTGCTTTGCAAAAAGTCGCGGATCCAGCCTGCCAGGGATACATCATCTTCCACCAGTAGTACCGATGTGGTTGTCATCTCAGCATTGTTCCTTTGTTCTGTCAGAACCATAGCTTCATCCCCACGTAAGGGAAAATACCCAGGTCGACATCTTTATTGATGCGGTAGCCATCCGGCTCTTGTTGATCGTGCAATAGATAGTAGCCAGAGACATTGTTCTGATTCAATACATTTCGGATGGCAAAGGTAAACTCGGCCGGGTAGCTGAACAGGCTGGCACTGCGTTTTGCTTCTACATCCAGTCGGTGGTAGTAAGGCAAACGCTTGCTATTGAACTCACCATAGACTGGCAGTAAATAACCATCGTAGTGCGGGTTTGGTTTGGCCCCGATAATAGGTGAGTACAGCATGCCGGAGCGACCGGTTAAAACTGCGGCATACTGCCAGTTATTTCCCGGGCGGTAATTGATCACCGCACTGAGCACCAAAGGGGTTTCCATCCGGTAGCGACTTTGTTGCTCTGTGTTGGGATCGTAGCGATTGGATTGCGAGTAGCTGGCTGCCAGCCAGCCGCTCCAGCGGCCATCGCCAAGGGCCTCCAACAGCAACTCGATGCCTTTGCTTTCGCCGCGCATATCGCTGAGGTAACGAAGCTGCTGTGGATCTTGCTCTACCGGAATCGCTCTGGCCAGCCGGTACATGGTTTGCTGATACAGATCCAACCGCAGCCGCCAGTCGTGACTGAGTTGCAGTTTGGCCGCCAGGTTGTAGTGGTTGGCCATGGGGGTATCCAGTTCCGGGTTGCCAATACGTGGCAGTATTTTTTCCAAATCGGCCAGCCGCTGGTGACGACCCGCAGATGCGATCAGTTCTAATTGCGGTACAGGAAACCAATGGATACTGGTTCTGGGCTGCAGACTGGATTGATTGGTGTAGTTCTGTGTTTCCAGCCGGCTGCCCAGCACCCACTGCAGTGATGGGTGTAACTGCCACTCCGCGTTGATGAAAGCCGTTTTGCTTTGTATGCTCAGTCTATCCTGATCGCGCTCTCTGCCGCCTCTATTGTCATCGCAGTCGGCCTGGTGGTCGGTGCAATAGTACAAAATAGCATCGAACTGATAGTCCAGCTCCAGTCGCTCCAATTCGACGCCGGTTACCAGCTGAATCGTGGTACTCAGTGGCTGATGCCAGTGCAGAGACAGCTGTTCACGTTGCGTTTTGGAACGAATAAATTGCTCATCACCGTAGCCAAAATGCTCATTTTCGGTCAGGTTGGCGGCACGGATAATCCAGTGTTGCCGTGGGGCGGCAAAAAATTCGTAGCTCAGTTGCTGGCTGTGCCAGCTGGTGTTCAGGAACAGATCACCGATAAACTCTGGGTTGGTACGTCCTGCCTCCGAGGCTTCTGATAAATTCAAACCAGCCTTTTCCGAAGCACCAAGCGCTGTGAAGGTCCATTTGTGCTGGGTGCCGGGGCGCCACTGGTAGCGTAGTTGGTAATCGTCCAATATTGGTACTCGGGTGATGGTTTCTCCCTGGTCTAGCTCTTCGTTATTTTTGATGAAATACTGCATGGTGCTGCGGCGGTAACCGGCATAAAACGACTGATTATCACTCAGTGCGCCTTCAACCAGTAAAGACGTTCTAAGCATATTCAAATCCAAAATTGCAGCTGGCTTTTGCTGCCTTGGATCCCGCAGTTCGGCAGCGAAGATGCCTCCGGTTGCCCAACCGTATTCGGCTGAATAGGCCGCCGGGTGTAACGTAAAATCGCGCAGTAGTTCTGGGTTTAACGCGCTGCCGTAGATGACATTGACCAAAGAGCCTGTGCGCTGGCTGTCCAATAAAAAGGTGGTATCGTCTGGCGAAGTGCCTCGCACCACGGGCTGGCCAAAGGGACTTTGCACCACACCAGGCAGAGTGTAGATGGCCTCCATTGGATCGCCCATTAAACCAGCGACAGATAACAGGCGTTCGGTTTGCTCGGTGGGTTCACTTTGCGCCTGATTACGCCGCCCTGTGACTTCCATGCGCTCCACTTGGTTTGACTCTTTGGAAACTGAAGGCAGGTTTGGTGAGGCACTGCCAACGGCTGCGGCTATGCTGGCAGCCAACAATGATAATGTGATCATGGCGTTTCTCCTTGTTTTGATGCGGGCATTATCGAAGGTTGTTCCGCTTTGATCTGTGCTGACTTTGTGGCTGAAATGTCAGATTGTGTCTAAAGCAGACACAACCACAGCTTTATCGTAAATTTCTCAGAACTTTATCCCGTCTTTGTCGTGGGCCTTCGCTATACCCAATGGGCATGTAGCAGACAAGGACAACGAAAATGATAAAGTTAACCGCTGTTGTAAGTAGCTTGGCACTGTGCTTTTCTTTTAACCTGCTGGCAGCAACGCCAGCTGAGCTGGCCTGGCGCAATGCGGTGTCGCCACCACCACCCGGCTGGCAGGGACCAGTGTTTCAGTTAAGCCACAATTATCCAACAGAAATGCCGCCACCTTGCGATAAGTCGGTGTGTAAATGGCTGGATGGCCCGGCCAATCTGTTCAAAACCGATTTTAGCGAGCAGGGCGTGCCGGAGTGGGATCAGCAGTGGCAGGATTACATCATGCATATTTTGAATTATGTGCGTGAACAACAAGATCCGTATTTGCGCAATGAGCAAGGCTGGAAAGTGCAGGTGAATGGCAGCACCCGCTGGTTTCATGTGCCCTGGATGGCCTATGATCCAACGACAGGGCGCGAGTTTATCCATGGTTTCACCAATGAGCGGACTGCAGTTCTGTCCGATTTTTTTGGCAAACGAGGCTTGCATGGTTTAGCGGCAGCAGGTAAAGATGCGGCTGAACCGCGTTTTGAAACCTGGGCCTTTGGTGTGTACAACCCGCACGGTGCCTATGTGCTGGGGCAGGCATGGGGCAAAGATGGCAAACCGGTGTTGACCAGTTACGCCGGCAACCTGACGCAAGCTGGCTTGCCGTTCCCGGAAGGGACTGTGGTGGCCAAATTGTTGTTCTCTACGGTAACACCTGAGCAGGTGGCCTATCTGGCTGGATCTCCGGCCTGGATGGCCAACCGGCATATCGAGCAGAACAATCAGTTTTTCTGTCAGCGTAAGCCGCAACCTGTGCATCTGGTGCAACTGGATGTGGCGGTGGTGGACTCCCGCTCGCCGACCAACTGGGTCTATGGCACCTTTGCCTACAATGCCGGTATGAAGGGTGAGACACCCTGGGACAATTTAAGCCCGGTGGGCTTGCAGTGGGGCATGGATCCCTGGACCTTTCCTGCGGTGCCAAAAGCTGAAAGTATCCCGGCCCGCCAATCCGTGTTAAACCAGTCGGATATCAATGTACAGGCAGAACATTTTGGTTGCCATCAACGGCTGGCGGGGCCGGTCGATAATAAACTGTCTTCTTGCCTGTCGTGCCACGGCAATGCCTTTGCCAGCCCGGATGGTCGTCAACTGGAACCTTTTTCGCCAAATATTTTTGGTTTTGAAGGTCAGTGTGAACAGTATTCTGCAGAAAATGTGGCTTATTTTCAGAATCTGAAATACCCCATGGGGCCAGTCAGTGGCTCTTTCCCAAATACCATTAGTTTTGATACCTCGTTGCAAATGTGGGTTGCATTTGGTCAATACTGGCAGTATGCCCGAGACGGCGCTCCGCAACCTTGTCAGGGAGGGCACTGAGATGAAACATTCTGGCCTGATACTGATACTGATACTGATGCTTTGCTTGTTTGCGCTTCCTGTGCTGGCTGAAAGCCCAGGTTACCCTTATCCATTAAAGCCCCATTTATCGGGGCAGTTGCTTCCAGAGGTACCTGATCAGCCTTTTGCAGCCTTTCCGATCGATAACCGACCGTATTTTGATTACTTCATGTGGCAGAACTTTGTTGCCTTGATGTGGCCGTCGGTACCTGGCAGTCATGGCCAGCCATTTCGTCCAGACGATCCGGCAGCTTTTGGCCATTACATCGATGGTAGGCAGCCTGTTTGGTTAGGGTTTAAAACCGCCAATGACCTTTTTTTGCAAAATGGCGCTTCACCGGTTGGTTGGGAACAACCCAATGGCGCTGCCGCATGCCGTAATCTGGAGCATCAGGGGCGAAGTGTGCTGACGACCGGCAGTAAGATGGGCACCATTGCGGATGAAATCAATCAGGCGTTTGGCGGGCCTTTACCGGACCAGACCGGCTTATTTACCCGTTATGAAGTACGGGTGAACCGGGTGCTGTATGACTATGTGCGCCAGCATGGCTACTACAACAAGGCCAATTGGCCTGAATCCGGCAAGATAACACTACCGGCATCCAGCTCCGGGCAAGGTCCTGGGGTGTTGGAGGTCAAAGCCGCCTGGCGCGATCTGGCGAAAGTGCCAGAGCCGTATCGGCAACGCTTTTTCCAGCTGGATGCTTTGGCAACTGTGCCGGGAACCTGTGGCACTAATGAACTGAGCCAGATGGTGGTGTGTGATTGTCAGCCGATAGTAGCTGGTTTGGTAGGCTTTCATATCGCTCAGAAAACCCCAAACTTTCCGCAGTGGGTGTGGGCGACCTTTGAGCAAGTGGATAACCTGGGAGAAGATCCCAGCACTCCGGCAGGGATGCAGGCCTCGTACTATGATCCTGAACTGTATAAACGAGTGCCTGGTATGACCCGGGCTAATCCAGCGGTTCACCCTGGTTCCAGCCGGGTACCGCTACCGGATGATTTTAATCCGCAGCCAATTAATGTGGTTCGGCTTTCGGCCATTCCGGATACACCAAAGCCATCCACTGGTCAGCCGGATATGTCCACCAGCGGCCTGAATCAGCAGTACCGCCAGTTGCTGCAGGGGACAGTATGGCAGCATTACCAACTGATAGGTACTCAGTGGCCGACTCTGCCCTCGGCATCACCGCTTACTCCCACCAATGATGACTTTGGCTGCGAGGATGGCACGCCGGTTCAGGCTGGAGGGGTGCCATTCCCGGCTTGCCAGCTGGCCAATGTGACGATGGAAACCTATCATCAGTACGACAGTTGTATGAACTGTCATCAGGGAGCACAACGAGCCGGGGCAGACTTTAGCTGGATCCTGGCTCTGCGAGCCTGGGTAAAGCCAGCACCCAAAGCTCCCTGAACGGGTAAAAACTTGTCACAAAAAAATCCAGCAGCCGCTGGATTTTCCTTTTATAGTAAAGACTCATACGCAAGGAGATTTTTGATGCAAGCACAGTGTTTATGTGGTTCTGTCAAAGTAACCGCCAAAGCGCAACATCAGGTCAGTGTGTGTCACTGCGGTATCTGCCGTCGCTGGGGCGGTGGGCCTTTATTTGCGGTGCATTGCGGCCATGATGTTCAATTTGAAGGCCGAGAGTTTGTGACCGATTATTCGTCCTCCGAATGGGCCAATCGCGGCTTTTGCCGTCGTTGCGGCACTCATTTGTATTACTATTTGCTGGATGCCAACGAATACATTCTGCCTGCTGGCTTGTTTCAGGATGAGCCTGGCTTAGCCCTGACGGAGCAAATCTTTATTGATCAAAAGCCAGCTTTTTACAATTTCCGTGAGCAAACCGAGAATTTGACCGAGGCTGAAGTCTTTGCCAAGTATGCGCCATCCTGAAGATAAGGATGGGCATTTCGCCTACCAGAGTTGGTTGCTGTTCTGGTGAATACAAAAATGCCCGGATGACGATGACGGGTCTAAGCAACAAGGAGAAAGATGATGTCACAAGTTCAAGCGATACCGGAAGGCTACAGCGGAGCCATTCCATACCTTACTATTAACAATGCTGCCGATGCCATCGGCTTTTATCAAAAGGCTTTTGGTGCTGAGTTGATTCTAAAAATGGAGCTGCCTGGCGGTGGCGTGATGCATGCCGAAATGCGGGTAGGGCAGGCGCTGTTTATGCTTAGCGAGCAAAGCGATGAGTGGGGTACCAAAAGCCCGCCGATGTTAAACGGCACCCCGGTTGGCATTATGATTTACGTACCAGATGTCGATGCTCTGGTGGAACAAGCGGTTGCCGCAGGTGCCACCTTAAGCATGCCACCGACCGATCAGTTTTATGGCGATCGTATGGCCTGTTTGCTGGATCCATTCGGTCATAGCTGGATGTTATCCACCCATGTTGAGGATGTATCGGAGCAGGAGCTTAGCCGTCGCGCCAAAGAGCTGTTTGGCGGTTAAACTTCTTTAACTATACAGCGGTTTGCAGTTCATCACAGACTTAGTGGATGAACTGCAACTGCAGCTGCTATTAGCTTATCACTGCAGCGGGTACACCGTTTCTGCCTCTGATGAAGTTTTGATATTATTCTGATAAATCTTTGCCTGCCCATTTCTCAGCTGTTTTTTTCCTATATTTAAAACAACTCTTATGTTGCCTCGAACTATTGCAGTACGGATTGAGTGTTCACATCGAACTTTCTGGCTGAGGCTGTTTTATGAATGTACTTGCTTTCAGTGTTGACAATCAGCGGTATGCGGTTGATCTGAACTGTGTGAATAAGGTTTTCCCTGCAGTGGCCATTAGTCCGTTACCGGATAGCCCGGCCTTTGTGGCTGGGTTGGTTAATGTGCATGGTACCCTGATTCCCGTTGCTAATTTACGGTTGAAGTTTAATTTACCGGTTACTGAGTTAGCGCTGCAACATCGGTTTCTTTGGGTGACTACTCCAGATCGTGAATGGCTGTTGTGGGTTGATAGTGTCGAGGGCGTGCAATGGTGCCCGCCAGAGCAACAGGAACAAGCCAGCACCTTGCCTCAGCCATCAAGCCAGCTCAGCGCTATGGTTGCGCTGACGGATGGCGTTATGTTGATCCAGGATGTAAGCGCCTTACTCACTGCGGATGAACAGGAGGTTCTGGAGCATGCAGTTTATAACAGCACCCTCAGCACCCTCAGCACCCTCAGCTACGGCGTCAGCTGAGGGCGGTTTAAGCGCTGATATACTACGCTATTGCGATGCGCTTATCAGCGCCAGACTGGGTATTCACTTTCCAGCAGCCCGGCTGGACGACCTTGGCTGGCATATTCCACAATTACTTGAGCGCATGGCTTTACCCAATGTCGGTGCGCTGATAGCCAAGTTGCAAAAAACTGTCTGGCCCGCATTATTTCAGCAGCAGCTGATGGAGCAGCTGACAGTGGGTGAAACTTATTTCTTCCGTGATCCGGCCTTATTTCAATACCTCCGGCTGCATTGGCTACCGGCTTTGCTGGCACAGCGACGGCGTGATGGTCGTTTGAGCTTACGTTGTTGGAGTGCAGGTTGTTGCAGCGGCGAGGAACTGTATAGTCTGGCCATAGTGGTACATCAGCTGTTGCCGGATGCTGAAGATTGGGATTTACAGTTTATTGGCACTGATATCAATCCTCTTTTTCTGCAGTGTGCTAAAGCAGGTGTGTACCGCTCCTGGTCATTCCGACAGCCCGATAGCAGCTGGCATAACCGTTATTGCAGCCAGGACAACCGTGGCCATTATCACATGACTGATCCCTTACGTCAGGGTGTGTCATTTTTTCAACTGAACCTGATCGAGGCAGGTTATCCAGATGAATCGCGTCAGCTTGCCCATTGCGATCTGATCTTGTGCCGCAATGTCTTGATGTACTTTGAAACGGCACAGGCGGGCAAAATTATCCGTCGGTTGCAACAATGCCTGAGTACTGAAGGGGCGTTATTGCTAACGTCGACAGAAGCAATTTTGTGTCAGGCGGCAGGCGTCAGCGGGCGCAACTGGCCGGGTGCGGTAGCACTGCAAGGTGATAAGCCGGATAGGTTTGCGATCGAGATAGCGCCAGCTGCTGTAGCCGAAGTGCCGCAGGCCGGTGATCCCGTACCGCATGAAATGACCCAAACTGCAGTGGCTGATATCAACCAGCCACTGCAGCAGGCACGGCGCTGTGCTAACCGCGGAGATTATCGGCAGGCAGAGCAGTGGGTTCAGCAAGCGCTGGCAATGGATAAACTACAACCAGCCAGCTACTGGCTGCTGGCAAATATTGAATGGGAGAATAACAATCTGCAGGCGGCGATACAGGCGGTGCGCCAGGCTTTATATCTTCAACCGGACTTTGTGCTGGCACATTTACTTATTGGTCGTTTCTACGACTGCATCGCAAACAGGGCACAGGCAGGTCATCACTATGCTATTTGCTCCTCTTTGCTGGAGAAATTGCCATCAGACGCTGAGTTAGAGCAAGGCGAAGGCTTGACGGTGGCGCAATGCAGACAGTGGTTAAAACGGACGCGGCAGGCAAGGCAACATCGGATAGAAGCAGATGTCCGGCACTGATCGGTCTGTACAGGCAGTTTTACAAGCCAGGGCGCGCAAACTGGCCGTGGTGGAAACTCAGCTGCAGGACGAGCCTGAGTTACAGCTGGTGTATTTTGAGCTGGCGCAGGAAACCTACGCCGTGGAAGCTCATTACGTCGTGGAAGTATTACCATTGCAGCATCTAACGCCGTTGCCATATACACCGGATTTTGTGCTGGGCATCGTTGGCGTGCATGGGCATATCGTTTCGGTGATCGATTTACGCAGCTTCTTTGACTTACCGCGGCAAGGTCTGTCTGATTTGAATCGGATTGTGATATTGCGCGATGGCCAGATGAAGTTTGCTTTACTGACAGACAGGGCCGTCGGAAGCTGCAGTGTACCGAAGCAATCCCTGCAAACCAGTCAGCCTCATCTTAATGGGGTACGACGGGACTATCTGCTCGGGATCAGTACGGCATCCTGGGCGGTACTGGATGCCGCTAAATTGCTGTCGTCACCACAGCTAAGGGTAGAAAGTTATGTTTAGCGGGCTGACATTATGACAACGCAACAACCGCAGTTGCAGCAACGCTTGCTTACAGCATTCCGACAAGAAGCGACAGAGCGGCTGGGCAGCTTGCGTGATGCGTTGGCGTCGCTGGAGCAAGCTGATGCGACGCCGGATGTGCTGGAAACTGTGTATCGCGAGGTACATAGCCTTAAAGGCGCAGCCCGTGCAGTCAATGCCCAGCAATTTGAACGCTTATGCCAGAAACTTGAAAGCTTATTTTCGGCATTGAAGCAGCACCAGCGTGGCCCTGGCCAGGGGCAAATTACATTAATTAATCAGGCTTTGCAGCGGTTACAACGCATACTCAATAGTACGGATGAGCATACGACGAAGCTGGTTGATGCCGATGATGACACCTTGCAGGCCTTGTGTACTGCGCTGGAGCAATCCTGTACTGATCCAGATATTCAGGTCCCGGTTGAACAGGCTGCAGCGCCAGCTGAGGTCGCCATCACCGCTGAGCCAGGCAAGTTACGGGTCAGTAGTCAGGCGCTGGATAAGTTGTGGTTTTGTGCCGAAGATTTACTTGATACCCGGCTGGAAAGTGCAGAATTGGCCAGTGAGTTAAAGCAGGCTCAAGCAGATTTTACCTGCTGGCACCGCTATCGCTATGAATTAAGCGCCGCGCTGCGGGTGCTTCAGCCAGCATCCGGTAGCCCCAGTGACAGCGCAGTACCCACCTTCACGACGACTATTTCAGCCGCTAAAACCAATACAACGATTACAGCTCATGCCAGCAACACTGAGCCAAACAGTGTCACGGCTCAGGCTCAACACAGCCTGATTGTTTTTGCTCAGTGGGCAACTGAGTTTCTGCAACAGTGGGATTATCGCATTAGCCAGTTGGCCAGAATGGCTGCGCAGTTGGCGATGCGTAGTACCAGCCTGGAAACGGCATTCAGGCAAGAGTTACAGCAGGTATTATTAATGCCCTGCGCCAGCCTGACCGAGGGCATGCCAGCTATGGTGCAAGAGCTGGCCGAGGCGGCGAGTAAATCTGCCACCCTGACGATTAGTGGTGCAGAATATCAGGTCGACAAACGTATTCTGGAAGAACTGCGTAGCCCATTGCAGCATTTGCTGCGTAATGCGGTGGATCATGGTATTGAAACGGTGCAGCAGCGCAAATCCGCTGGTAAAGCTGGTAGCGCCAGGCTCAGCATTGATTTTATCCAGCTGAGCAGCAACCGCTTTGGCCTTCGCTTTAGTGATGATGGCAGGGGTATAGATACCGAAGCGGTCACAGCGAAAGCTATTCAGCAAGGGGTGCTGACCCGACAGCAAGCATCGGCATTATCCGATGCTGAACGCTGCCGGTTAATCTTTCGCTCCGGGCTCAGTACCAGCCCGATGCTGACAGAACTGTCGGGCCGTGGCCTGGGGTTGGCGATCGTCGAAGAGAAAGTGTTACGTCTGAATGGCGATATCGAGATCTGCAACCAGCCAGGGCAAGGCTGCAGTTTTATGCTGGCTTTACCCGTTAGTCTTAGTACTTACCGTATTTTGCTGGTGCGCGTGGCCGGACAGTTATTTGCCATCCCTTGCCAGAGCATAAACCGGGTACTCAGAATGCCTGCGACGGCACTGCGTAGCGTGGAAAACCGTGCTGTGTTACCAATAGCAGAGCAATCACTACCGCTTTGGTCGTTGGCTGATCTACTGCAATTAACCCCACAACACAATCAAAAAATGTTGCAACTGATCCTGGTTGAAACGACCGAATGCCAGTATCTGTTGCAGGTGGATGAAATTCTTACCGATCAAGACATTACATTAAAAAGCCTGGGGCCGCAGTTAAAAAGAGTGACTTGTATCACTGGCGTGGCCCGTCTAGGCAATGGCCAGTTGGTGCCGGTGCTTAATATGCAGGATCTGTATAAGCGTGCTTGCCGCACGGAGCGACCAATGCCAGTGCAGCAGTCCGCCACCAGCGCGGAGCGCCAGAAACTGTTAGTGGCAGAAGATTCCATCACCTCGCGCAGTTTAATGAAAAGTATTCTGGAAACGGCTGGTTTTCAGGTGGTGACGGCTGTAGATGGGGTGGATGCCTGGCAAGCACTACAGCAGAGTGATTTTGCTGCATTAATCTCAGATATCGAAATGCCGGGGCTGGATGGCTTTAGTTTGACAGCCAAGGTGCGTTCAGACAGCCGGCTGGCGAATTTGCCGGTGGTACTGGTGACGGCACTGCAAAGCAAAGAAGATCGTGTGCGTGGCTTAGAGGCGGGTGCCAATGCTTACATTCTGAAAAGCAGTTTTGAGCAGGACCATTTGCTGGACATTTTACAGCAGTTGTTATCACAGGAGCAGGAACCATGATGACGTTTTATAGTAATTTGAAAACCGGGCATAAATTGATGTTAATCCTTGGGATTCTGGCTGTACTGTTCCTGGCGCTACAACTGCATGCGCTAAATAGTTTGCAGCAGATACAGCAATCTCAGCTGACCTTGTATGAGGAAGCAATGAAACCCTTGGTGCAACTGGAGGAAATAAGAATTGCAATCAACGAACAACGAGCACTAATGCTGGATAGCAGCATACGAGGAGAGTTAACGTCTGCTAACGAAGCTAAAGTAGTGGTAGCACTGCAACAGCGCCAGCTATTGTTCGATAATGTGTTGCAACAATTAAAAAAACATCAAATATTGGAAGCTTCATTGCAGGAATTACGCCAATTACATGAAGTTTACAGTAACACCACTACTCAGCAAGTGATGCCACTGCTGCGACAACAGCAGATGGATCAGGCACAAAGTATATTGCTGGAAATCCAGGCGAATCGGATACAACGTTTTCGTACATTGTCTGCAGATATTGCTGCTGCGGTGGAGCAGCAGGTGGAGCGACAACTGGAGGCTAGTGACCAATTACTTACTGGCCAGCGTCAGGCCATGCTGGCTGGCATGACACTGGTATTGCTGCTGATGTTCGTAGCTATCTGGAGTTTAAATCGAACACTGGTTCAACCACTGATGGCTCTGACCAGGATAGCCAAGCAAGCGTCGGCCGGTGAGCAGGTTAGCATTTCAGGTTTTGAGCAAAGACGCGATGAAGTTGGGTTGCTAAGCCAGGCATTTGCTGACATGGGAGACTACTTGGCAGAGCTTTCAGCCAAAGCGCAAGCTATTGCCGCTGGCGACTTACGGGAACAAATCCAACCCCGCTCAGAGCGTGATGTACTTGGGAAATCGTTCAACACCATGAGCAATAATTTACGTCAACTGATTGGTGAGTTAAACGAAGGCATCGCGATCCTGGCAGAGACCGGCCAGGACATTTTAACGACTACCACCCAGGTCGTTAGCTCGGCGCAGCAAACCGCCAGTGCCGTGCATGAAATCAGCACCACCATTGATGAAGTCAAGCAAACCGCCACTATGGCAAGTCAGAAAGCAAAGCATGTTAGTGACAATGCCAAACAAACTGCCGAGATCACCAAGGACGGCCGTAATGCGGTTACCGCAGCGCAGAATAGTATGACGGCGATCCGCGAGCAAATGCAGGCGATGTCAGAGAGCATTCTCCGGCTGAATGACCAAAGCCAGCAGGTAGGGGATATTGTGGCCACGGTGGCGGATTTAGCTGAGCAGTCTAACTTGTTGGGGGTCAATGCCTCGATTGAAGCGGTTAAAGCCGGTGAGCAAGGCAAAGGTTTCTCTGTGGTGGCGCAGGAAGTGAAATCGCTGGCAGAGCAATCACGCAATGCCACCGTCCAGGTGCGGACTATTTTGAATGATATTCAAAAAGCCATAAGCAAAGTGGTACTGGTAACAGAGCAAGGTGGGCGTGCTGTTGATGCTGGCTACAATCAGGCCCGTTTGTCGGGTGAGGCTATTTTAGCCCTTGCCGGCCAATTTGAATTGTCTTCAGATGCGGCCATCCAGATTGCGGCGTCCAGCCAGCAGCAACTGATTGGGATGGATCAGGTGGCCACGGCCATGCGCGACATCAATAACGCCAGTCAAAACAATGTTGCCGGTGCCCGCCAGGCGGAACAAGCCGCCAAGGCGTTGCATGATTTGGGATACAAACTTAAGCAGCGCGCAGCTACATTTCGCACCTGATGCCAATTGAACTGTTGGGGGGAACCGATGGTAAAGGTGTTGATCGTAGAAGATTCGGTGGTAATCAGCATGCTGCTACGTAGCACGCTGGAGCAGGGCGGGATGGAGGTTGTTGGCGAAGCTCGTGATGGTCATCAGGCACTGCGTATGGTCAGCCAGCTAAAGCCTGATGTAGTGGCGATGGATATTCATATGCCGAATCTGGATGGCTACCAGGCCACCCGACAGCTGATGACTGCCAATCCATTGCCGATAGTGCTGGTGACTGCCACTGAGGATCCATTGGATGCGGCGGTGGCGATGCGGGCACTGGACGCAGGGGCGCTCGCGGTGGTGCAAAAACCGCGCGGGCCGGATCATTCTAACTATCAGCAGGATGCGGCAGAGTTCGTGCGGACCGTGCGTAATATGGCGCAGGTGAAGGTGATTACCCGTCTTGAGCGCCCACAGCGTCCGGTACAAGTGCCAGGCAAGGCTGTTGTTTCGCAATTGGTTCAGCAACAGCCAAAGATAGTGGCACTAGGGGCTTCCACCGGGGGGCCGATGGCATTGCGTGAGTTGCTAAGCGGCTTGCATGGTGAGTTTCCCTGGCCTGTGGTGGCGGTACAGCATATCAGCCATGGGTTTATCGCCAGCTTTTGCAGCTGGCTGAATGAATACAGTGCCATACCGGTGCATGTGGCTAAACAGCATGAGATTGCTAAAGCCGGGCATCTGTATCTGGCACCGGATGATTACCATCTGGGAGTGCGTCTGGATAGCTCTGGCCACTGTTATTTGCAATTGGCTGCGTCTGAGCCATGGCAAGGGCAACGGCCATCAGTGGGGTATCTGTTTAACTCAGTTGCCCAAAGCCATGGCGGTCATAGTATGGCGGTGTTGCTGTCAGGCATGGGGGCAGATGGTGCGGTGGAAATGTTGGCATTAAAGGCTCAGGGTGCACTGACCATAGTGCAGGATAAAGACAGTGCGGTGGTGCATGGTATGCCAGGTGCAGCGGTACGGCTGAATGCAGCAAACTATACATTATGCCCACAGGGGATTGCCGCTTTCCTGAATGTATTGGCGTTGCAATACAAATCAGATGGATGAGATAAGGAATCGTATCATGTTATTGAATGCTACTATTCTGGTGGTCGAAGACAGCCAGACGCAAGCAATACAGCTGCAAGCCTTGCTGGAGCAGCATGGTTGTAAGGTGCAGCGTGCCAGTGACGGTGAGCAAGGGTTGCAACGGGTCAAACAACAAGTGCCTGATTTAATTATCAGCGATGTGGTGATGCCAACTATGGACGGCTACACCTTATGCCATCAGCTGAAAAACGATCCAGCTACCCAGCATATCCCGATACTGCTGGTGACCACGCTGACTGATCCCGCTGATGTACTAAAAGGCCTGATGTGTGGTGCGGACAATTTTATTACCAAACCATATGAAGAACGCTATCTGTTATCACGGATAAACTATTTACTGGCCAATTTTGCGCTGCATGAGCAACGACGTTCCAGTCTGAAAATGCAATTGGTGCTTAATGGCAAGCTCCATGTGATTAACGCAGCACAACAACAGATCTTGGATTTATTGATATCAACCTATGAAGAAGGGGTGCGTCTTAACCAGGATCTGGCCGCTAAACATCAGGAATTGCAGCAAAGTTACAGACTGCTGCGTGGCCTGTTTGACTTTACCAATCAGTTAAGTGAATCAGGCAGTGAGTCACAGGTATTGCGGACCGCACTGGAGCAAGTCAGGTCATTGCCCGAGGTGATGGGAGCCTGGCTGTATGCAGCAGACGAAGAAAGCAAAATGCAGCTGGCAGGCCAGGGTGGTACCCTGCCATCAGCTATAGTGCTTCAGCGCTGCTATGACGCAGGTTGTTCCTGTCAGCAGTTGCAGCAATCCGCGTCTCCGCTCGCAGTGGATATTGACGGCTGCCAGGCATTACTGGATGACTTTGAGCAGCAGCATCATGCTTGTGTACCGGTGCGCCTTGGCGATAATACGATCGGTTTGCTGAATGTAGTGCGGGCCGGAGGTGCGGCCTGGTCGGCAGCGGACTTAGAGCCATTAAAGGCATTTAGTCAGCAGTTGGCTGTCGCCTGGGGCCGTGCCAGCATGTTGCAGCAACTGCAAGCAAAATTGGAGCAACAGGCCAACTTTGATGAGTTAACAGCCTTGCCAAACCGTAGCTTGCTGCAGGATCGCATTCAGCAGGCAATCGTGCAGGCACAGCACAAAAAACATGGTTTCACGCTGGCACTGATCGATTTAGATAATTTCAAAAATATCAATGAGAGTGTGGGTCATCAGGTTGGCGATCAGTTATTGCTGCAGGTGGCTGAACGGCTGAAACAAAGCATTAGTGATGTTGACACGGTGTCGCGGCTGGGAGGGGACGAGTTTGTGCTGGTGCTGGCAGAGCAGCATGGTACAACAGCCGTCAGCGGTGTATTAAGGGAAATACTGACACTGTTGAACCAGCCTTATCAGCTGGAAGAAATGACACCGATCGTGACAGCTAGTATAGGGTATTGTTTTTATCCGGAAGATGGCACCGATGCGACGACTTTGCTAAAGCATCTTGATACCGCGATGTATCAAGCCAAAAACAATGGCCGTAACCAGTTACATGGTTATAGCAGCGATCTGAGTGATGTATTGGCAGAGCGGATGAAATTAGAGCAGCAATTACGGCTGGGCATTGAACAGGATGAGCTGGAGCTGCATTATCAACCACAGCTGGACTTACACAGTGGCAAACTGAAAGGTTTTGAAGCGCTGGTGCGCTGGCGCCATAAAGACGAATTGCGTTCACCGCTGAGTTTTATTCCATTGGCAGAGGAGTGTGGCCTGATCAGTAGGATTGATGCCTGGGTGTTGCAGCAGGCTTGCCAGCAGCTGGTATCCTGGCAACAAAGTGATTGGCCGGATGCAACAATGTCGGTCAATGTATCTGCAGGCAGTATTGAAGATGGCAGTTGCATCGATTTAGTAAAGCAAACCTTAGCCAGCACTGGTTTAGTTGCCCATTTTCTGAAGCTGGAGGTCACCGAAAGTGTGCTGATGCGTAAACCCGATGATGCTGCCAGAACGATGAAAGCACTGCGGAAGATGGGGGTTGAGCTGTCTATCGATGACTTTGGTACCGGCTATAGTTCACTGACCTATATTAAGCGCTTTCCATTCAGTGAGCTGAAAATTGATAAGCTGTTTGTGGATGGAGTGGTCCATAATGCGGAAGATAACGCCCTGGTTCGTGCCATTGTAAAACTAGGGCAAACCCTGAATATGAAAGTGGTGGCTGAAGGGGTCGAGTCTGAATCGCAACAGACGATTTTAAGCCGCTCTGGCTGCGATATGATCCAGGGGTATCATTATGCCAAGCCGATGCCTGCAGCGCTGTGTGATGATTTTCTCGCGACATTGGCGCGTAAACGGGTTTCAGCTTATGCCGCGTTGGACGAGGTATCACCCCGGACATTGTTGATTCTGGATGATGATGAGAATCTACTAAAGGCGCTTAACCGGCAATTGCGTCATGAGGGGTATCGCATTTTAACCGCCAGCAATGCAGAGCAGGCCCTGGAACTGCTTAGCCTGCACCAGGTGCAAGTGGTGTTGGCAGAGCATCAGCTGCAGGTAAGCGATACCATGAACGGACTGGACTTTCTGCGTCAAATCAAATTAATTCACTCGGATACCGTGCGGATTGTGCTCAGTGGCAACACTGAACTGAAGGCGGTGTTTAAGGCTGTTAATGACGGTGCAGTATTTCGTTTTCTGACAAAACCATGGGATAAAGAGCATTTAAATCAGGTATTAAAGCAAGCGTTTCACGAGAGTGATTTACTGGCTGAAAACCATGCTATGCGGGCTCAGTTAGAAAGACTGCAAGCGGAGGGAAAGGGAGCTCCCTCCCGCTGAATCTGCTGGTGCAGTCACATGCTCTTACCATGGCTCAAGCAATGGCTGGTTGCTTTTGCAGCTGTTTGGCTTTGGTTTGCGCTGGATCAAATCGTGTGGCAATTAACTGGTTAGTATTCGCATCCACTCCATAAACCAAATTCAGGCACGAGACCATCCATGCAGCCACATCAACCTGAACTTCTTTCTCCCGCCGGCAGCTTAAAAGCCATGCGCCTGGCCTTTGCTTATGGTGCCGATGCGGTGTATGCCGGACAGCCGCGTTTTAGTTTGCGGGTGCGCAACAACGAGTTTGATTTGCCCACCTTAGCGACTGGTATTGCTGAAGCGCATGCGCTGAGTAAAAAGTTTTATGTGGTGGTCAATATCGCACCGCACAACAGCAAACTAAGCTGTTTTGCTGAGGATATGGCACCTGTGGTGGCGCTACAACCGGATGCACTGATCGTATCGGACCCCGGCGTGATTTACCTGTTAAAGCAGCACTTTCCAAAGATGCCGCTGCATTTATCGGTGCAGGCCAATACGGTGAATTGGGCCGCGGTCAAATTCTGGCAGGCGCAGGGCGTGGAGCGAGTCATTTTATCGCGTGAGCTGGCGGTCGAAGAAATTGCTGAGATCCGCCGCCAGGTACCCGACATGGAGCTGGAAGTGTTCGTGCACGGCGCCTTGTGTATGGCGTATTCCGGTCGCTGTCTGCTCTCTGGTTACATCAACAAGCGCGACCCCAATCAGGGCACCTGCACCAATGCCTGCCGCTGGCAATATCAGGTGCATGCTGCGACAGAAGATGCGGTCGGCCAGTTTAAGCCTGTTAGCGAACCAGTATTGATTGAAGAGCAGGGCCGCCCAGGGGAACTGATGGCAATGGAAGAAGATGAGCATGGCAGCTACATTTTAAACTCGAAAGACTTACGGGCTATCGCCCATGTTAAAGCCCTGACCGAGATGGGCGTGCAGTCGCTAAAAATTGAAGGTCGTACCAAGTCGCCTTATTATGTGGCGCGCACCGCTCAGGTTTATCGCCAGGCTATTGATGATGCGGTGGCCGGCAAGGAATTCAACCCGAAACTGCTCAGTGAACTGGATGGCATGGCCAATCGCGGTTTTACCGAAGGCTTTTTGCGCCGCCATCTGCCGCAAGAGCTGCAAAATTATCAAACCAGCCACAGTGTAGGTGCGCAGCAGCTGGTGGGGGAGTGTATTGCTGAGCAAGATGAACACGGCTTTGCGTTGGTTGAGGTAAAGAACCAGTTTGCCGTTGGCGATCAGCTGCTGCTGATGAGCCCACAGGGCAATCAGGCTTTTGTGCTGGAGGCACTGCGTGATCAGCAAAACCACGATATCCTGCTGGCACCAGGTGCTTGTTATCAGCTAAAAGTAAAATTACCGCAAAATCAATCGCTGCAACACGCCATGCTGCTGAAGCAGCTACCGATGGCTGAGCCCCCTCCCGCAGCACAGCAGGTGGCGAGCTAAGTCATGACAGCAGTGATTGAAGTAAGCTGCATCAACTGTGACATGTGTGTACCGGAATGTCCCAATCAGGCGATTGTCATGGGGGCACAGCATTACGAGGTTGTGCCAGCGCTTTGTACAGAGTGCGAAGGTTATTACGATGTGCCTACCTGCATCGCAGTTTGTCCGATTGATTGTATTTACCTGATGGATGCTGTCAGGGAGGTGTAAAACCACATCAGAGCAACAAATTTTGGTTGCTGCCTCGCAAATTGATATAAAACAGCTATGCTTTGATAAAGCTCTAAATAACAATTTGTTACGGGGATTCGCTATGCCGTTAAATGTTACTATAGCTGATGATTCTGCGATGTCCCGCAAGGGGATAAGACGTGCTTTACCTGCTGATTGGGATGTTGTAATTCACGAGGCTTGCAATGGCAAGGAAGCATTAGCTGCCGTTGATGAAGGGCATGCCGATGTCTTGTTCCTGGATTTGACCATGCCTGAAATGGATGGCTTTGAAGTGTTAACCTACTTAAAAAATCACCATAAAAAAATTGTGGTGATTGTGATCAGTGCCGATATTCAACCACAAGCACAGGCATTGGTGTATCAACTGGGTGCTTTCCGTTTCTTGCAAAAGCCATTGCAAGCTGGGCAGCTGCATGAAGTGCTGCATGAGATGGGGCTGTTATGAGTACGGTACAAATTAGTGATGATCAGAAAGATGCGCTGCAAGAGATCCTAAATATCTCCATGGGGCAGGCGGCGAATTCTTTGGCGCGGTTGATTTCATGCAAAATTACGTTATCTATTCCGCAAATATCCCAAACTACCCCTCACGAATTTAGCCAGTTGTTTGAGCAGGGAGAGACCATGCATTATACCCGCCAATCGTTCCTGGGTGATTTAAAAGGAGAAATGCTGTGCCTGATGGATAAAAGTGGCTGTGATGCTTTTGCAGAAGCCATGGACTACAGTAACCCTCCATCAGCTACTGAATTGCAGGAGTTGATCCTGGATGTTTCGAACGTATTGGCGGGGGCTTGTCTACTTGGTATGAGCAAGCAGCTGACGCTGAGAAATACCTTGAATCCACCCATGCTGTTTGACCCAACCCTGACGGATTTTTCGAATTTAAAATGGCAAAGTGCGTTGTTAATGGAAGTCGACTTTGTGGTAGAAAGGGCCAACTTTTCTTCACGAGTTATCATCTGTCTGGAAGAGTCATCAATCAGTGAGTTGATCGATCGGATCGATAAATTGTTGGAGTAATCTAGATGACACTGGATGAACTGTTCCCTTACGTGATACGACAACTTCCTATTGGGGTTTGTGTGGTGAATCCAGAGTACAATGTGGTGACCTGGAATAATTTTTTTGCTGAGCGTTTAAATATCACCGAGCAAGAAGTACATGGCAGAACACTTGCTGATTTATTTCCGCAACAGTTTGCCTTTTTAAAACGTAAAATTGACAGTGCTTTTTTGTTGAACCACTCCAGTTTTTCTTATTGGGAACAACGGCCCCATGTGTTTCAGTTTCAAAGTTCCAGGCCAATTACCGGTGAAGAAACAGCGATGTACCAAAACATCGAGTTGTTCCCATTGTCAGCGCCTGAAGCGGCGCCTGAGTTTGTTTGTATTATTGTGCATGATGTAACCGTTCAGGCTAGCTACTATCAAGAGTTGCGGCGCATGGCGGGCCAGTTGGAGCAGGAAAGAGATGCGCAAAAGGAGTTGTTGCGTAAATTGAAAGAAACGCAGAGCCAGTTATTGCAATCAGAGAAAATGGCTTCGATTGGTCAGTTGGCTGCAGGGGTAGCGCATGAAATCAACAACCCGATTGGATATATTAATTCAAATATTCAGAGCCTGAAAGACTATATGCAAACCTATACTCAATACAACCAATCCCTGATGCAATTGATCGATAGCACCGGGCTTGATAAGTTAATTGCACAGAAAGACTTGCTGGCTGAAGAAAAACAGATCAATTACCTGAATGAAGACATTTGGGATTTGATCAATGAATCGCTTGAAGGAGCCGAGCGAGTGATCGCTATAGTCCGCAGCCTGAAAGATTTTTCGCATGTGGACTCTAGCGAGTGGTGCTATGCGGATATCACGCAGGGCATTGAGAATACCCTTAAAATTCTGCAGCATGAAATCAAGTATAAAGCCATTGTGCATAGGGATTACCAGCCTGAACTGCCTTTATTGTATTGCCAACCGATGCAGCTTAATCAGGTGTTTATGAACTTACTGGTAAATGCGGCTCAGGCCATTGAAGACAAAGGTGATATTTATATTTCCGTACAAACACCGGAGTCAGGGGTGTTGGAAATAAAAGTTCGTGATACCGGCTGTGGTATTAGTAATGAAATACAGCAAAAAATATTTGAACCATTTTTTACCACTAAACCTGTCGGAAGTGGCACCGGCCTTGGTTTATCATTGTCTTATGGCATTATCAAACAACACAAGGGCGATATACAGGTATCAAGTCAGCCAGAGCAAGGGACTGAGTTTTGTATTCGACTGCCGATTGTGGATGAGCCAACTGATAAGGGGATGTGAATGGTTCATCCGCTGTTTACTAAGCGTCTCCCAATGCACTGGTATAACATTGTTTGGATGATGCATGTGGCATAGCACCATGGGAGTATCGATGACGGATTCTATGCACTCTATTTTATTGTTGGATGATGAAGAAAATATACTTCGGGCATTGAGGCGGTTGTTGCGTAAAGATGGCTATACAGTGTTCATTGCAACCAATGCAGAGGAGGCATTCGAATTGTTGGCAGCGCATCCGATACAGGTTGTTATGTCGGATCAGCGTATGCCAAAAATGAGTGGTACAGAGTTTTTAAGTCAAGTACAGTCCATGTATCCGGAGACTATTCGAATGGTGTTGTCTGGTTATGCCGATGTGCAGTCGATGAACAAAGCTATTACTGAAGGCGCCATCCATAAATTTATGACAAAGCCTTGGGACGACCAGCAACTGCGTGCTGAAATCACGCACGCATTTCAGCGTTGGGCAAAGAAAAGATAAATCACCACCTTATCGGGCTTATGGCTAGTCGATTAATGCTTGCTGGAACCAAGCGGTTTTTGCAATATCATCGGCTGTCAGCGGTTTGCTGAAAAAATAGCCCTGGAAGCGCTGGCAGCCAACGGTTTTCAGATAATCAAACTGGGCTTTGGTTTCCACGCCCTCAGCAGTAATTTCCAGCTCCAGATCATTGGCCAGGTGGATGATAGCCGGCAATAGCTTATCATGCTTATTCTCGTCAATGCGCTGTACAAAGCTACGATCAATTTTAAGGCGGCTCACCGGCAGCTTATCCAGATAACTCAGTGATGAATAACCGGTACCAAAGTCATCCAGCGCAATGGCAAAGCCATGTGCAACGAGTTGCTGCAATTGTTCAAATGAACCGGAACCCGCCTGAATCAAAATGCTTTCCGTAATCTCGATGACCAGGGCATGATTGGGCAGCTCATGGTGCTGCATTCGTGCTAACAGTTGCTCACACAACTCTGGATCGGCCAAATCCTGGGCACTAACGTTGATATTCAAACTTAGCTCAGGCCACTGTTGGCGCCATAGCTGTAATTGCGGCAGTCCCAAATCCAGCATCTGGCGAGTCAGGTAGCTGATTAAACCTTGTTCTTCCAGCAACGGAATAAATAGTGCCGGTGAGATATTGCCTTGCTCAGGATGCCGCCAGCGAGCCAATAATTCCAAACTGGTGAGTTTATTGTCGGCTGAAAATATCGGCTGAAATACGCAGGAAAATTGCTTTTTGCTAATGGCCTGACGAATGGTTTGGCTTAACTGCTGCCGTAAATCAATTTTTTGTTGTTGCTGCGGATCATAAAACCGAAACTGATGGCCGGCTTTTTTTTTAGCTTCGTAAAGCGCTGTGCTGGCGTGCTGGAGCAATACATCGGGCGCTTGCTGCTCACTGACCAGGCAAATACCGACACTGGCGGTAAAGTGAATACTGACATCAAAGTTCGTTGATATTTGTTCCAAAACCAGCAGCATGTGCTCGGTAAATTCTGCCGCTTGTTCCAACGTAGTGAGTTGGCGGCACAGCAACCAGAACTCATCGCCGCTTTCGCGGTACAGATGATCCTGCTCACTCAGCAGTTGAGCAAGCTGCCAAGCTATGGTTTGTAGTACCAGATCGCCGGTTTCCCGGCCGTAGACATCGTTGATCAAATGAAACTGGTCCAGATCCAGTTTCATCAAACAAAGGGTGCCTTCACGATCTGAGTTTTTTTTCAACTCACGTTTTAATTGCCACAGGGTAGGCAGAGCGGTCAGAGTATCGATGTGCTGTATTAGCTCCGGTCGTTGGATAACAGCGCGCTGTTCTTGCTTTAGTAGGCGACTGCGTTTTACTTTGGCTTCAACGGTCATAAGCAAGCGCCATGGCGCTATAGGTTTTTGAATAAAATCATCACCCGCGAGATCTGCCTCAGCCATGCGTTCGTTACCTTCTTGCTGTTGAGCCATAAAAATAAGCGGTGTATTGGCTAGCCCTTGATGTTGACGGACAATTTTACCCAGTTCAATGCCGCTGCAACCTTTCAGGTTTAAATCTATCAGCATCAGTTCGGGTTTGATTTTTATGGCCAGCTCGTAAGCTGCTTTGGCCTCTGTGGCGGTGGCGACTGTGTAGCCGCCCATACTCAGCGCATGTCGATAGAACCGCAGTACATCTGCATCCGGGTCCACCAGCAAAATCTGATAGGGTTCTGCTTTTTCTTTGTGAATAAGCTTATTCAGCTGGTGCAGCACTTGCTTTGGATCTACAGGCTTGAGCATTAAGTGCTGACAACCGGCCCGGGCTGCTGCCAATCGTGCTTCAAAGGTATCGTACTCACTAAAACACAGTACCTCGGGTTGATAACCCAATTGATGCTTGCTGCTACAGATGGCTTCGAGGCTCAGACAGTGTTGATGGTGCAGCTGGATAGAGCAAAGGACCACCTGAGGCTTGGTTCGTAGCAGCGTATCGTACAAATTTGCGGCATCGGACTCGATGACCAGGTTAAAACCATGAGCTCTGAGTTCGCCAGCCAGGCATTCGGCAGCCTGTTCATCTTGGTCAAACAGCAAAACACCAGGCAAGTCATTATCTTGGGCCTCGAGAAGATGCTCAGTCTGGTTACGATGTTTGCTTTGGGTTGTGCTGCTAAGCTGTTGTTCCAGCACTTCCATGCAGTTGTGCTCTTGGATGCGCTGTGTTAGCTCGTCAGAAAATGGTTTTGCCAGCAAGGCAGCCAATTGTCCGGCACTGTCCCTTACCCCCTTAAAGCTATAGATTTCAGCAGCACCGGCCAGCTGGCGGCACAAACGTTTTAACTCTTGACGGGCGGTTAGATCATCATTGGCAAGATAAAGCTGCCAGCACTGAGACAGCTCAGTCGTTTTTTGCTGCAGGTTGGCACGAAAACTGTGCTGCATGTCCAACCATTTACTGACTTCATCCTTAGGCATCTGACTGTACTCCGATATCCTGAAAGTCCCTAAAATCTATACTAGCGGACATTCCTGCAGACAGCTTGAGTAAAAATGAACATTACTCTGATAAATCTATGATATTTTTTGTCGTCATGTTTTACGATGAAGCCAGATGATAAGGGCAACAGCCGCTGGCACCGTTATCACAGGTTAATTTGCTGCATAACTTTGCGTATTAAGCTTGGCATCCCCAAATTCACACCATTGCAAATTCATTGCGTAGTTCTATAGTTAGGATAGATAAGGGAATCATTAAGCAGGTGCTATGCTTCAACGTAGCTATACGATACTGGTGGTCGATGATGTCACTTTGATGTGTGACTTTCTGTACGGTGCTGTCAATCGGATCCCGAATTGCAGTGCTCTGAAAGCGTTGGATGGAAAAACAGCACTCGAATTACTGGAAGAGTCCACCGTTGATATGCTGATCACCGATCTGGAAATTAAAGCGCCGGATGGGCTGGAGCTGATCAAACGCATACGGGCCGGTAAGCTACCAACTGCTCATGATATCCCGATCCTGATTTTTTCCGGCAATGCTTATCTTGCCCAGGTGCAACAGAGCATTGCCTACGATGTGAACGACTTTCTGGTCAAACCTTTGTCTTTTGATGCGCTGGGTAAAAAAGTGCTGCATCACCTAACCCATGAGAAATTTATTCAACCTGCCCACCATTATGCCCACCTGTACCAGAAAGAGCTGGATCAACCAAAAGAGCCACCGAAAGAACCTTCACGTAAGGTCAGTGCTTCCATAGTACGCCAGGCTCCCCCTCAGGAAGAAACAGGCTACTTACCAGCAGCAGATGATGAAACAACCCTGCAAAAAGAAAAAGACTTTTTGAATTGGCCGGAAGATTCTACCACCGGTATTTATCAGCTGGATCGGCGCTTAAAAAAATTTGCTTTTAATTTAAGCTGTTTTCATAACGTCTTTGTGAAAGACTGCAAGTTGGTGGCCATGGAAGCGGAGCGAAAGCGAACCTGCGAAGCCATTGATTACTTGAATTACGTGGTCAAGAACCTGCAAAAGCGGGAGGGCCGGCCTGAGTTTTGGCATCAATTCAAAGTGCAACTGATTAAGCTGAATAAATTAGGCCAGCAACTGGAACAGGCCGATTTGCGGCACAACTCGCTGGTGCTTGATCTGCTGAAGCGCTTTTCTTACTGGTGGATGCAAACGATCAACCGTCCTCTGGTACAAAAATTGACCACGACTGTGGAGAAGCTGCATGACTGAGTCATTTGAAAGTTCCATTCATGGTATGCCGGTGTTGGACTTGCAGGTCTTGCAGTCGTTTTATGGTGAATTAACAGAGGAAGAAATCACGATGATTTTGCAGCGCTTCTATCAGGAAGCTGGTGCGTATCATCAGCGTTTAAGCCAGGCACTGGCCATGCAAAATGTGCTGGATATTATTCAAATGGCGCACAAGTTAAAAAGCATGGCCGCTATCACTGGCGCGCAGCAGTATTCAACGCTCTGTATTCAGATAGAACGAAGGATGCGTGAAGATGCCTTCGATGAATTGGACCATCTGGCCAGTTATTTGTCGTTGATGTGGCAGCAGTTGGAGCAATGCATCCAGGCCCGGACCAGTCAGAAGGGGCAAGCATGACAACTGCCCGTGTGCTGCTGCTGGATGACGACTCTTACATGCTGAATGCTTATCAGCGAATGCTGCGTGCAGCGCCTTATCCCTGTCATTTTGAGCAGAGCTGCTCGCAGGCCAGGCAGTTCTTAGCGGAGCACCCAACCGAACTCTTGCTGATAGATTATCTGATGCCCGAGCAAAATGGCCTGGATTTTTGCAAAGGACAGTCAGCTTGGGCTATGGCCACACGCTGCTATTTGCTTTCGGGAATGGAGACCACCTCAGAGATGCAACAGGCTGTGACGCAAGGCCTGATCCAGGGGATCTTAACTAAACCCATCACCAAAGCTGAGCTGCTGGCGTTTCTTCATCAGCAGTTGTCATGAGCCTGTCATCAATTGGAAGTTCCGGAGTACAGCCTATGCAGCCAACCATGATCGCCGTTAACTTGCTGCGCACTAATCTGCTGCTGGTTAGCTTTGTCTTACTAGGCGTTGTGCTGCATAGCTGGGTGTTGCAACCAGGTTTCCCTGCATTTTGGTTATTGCAGTCGGGTGATGCATTGTTTTTAGTTGCTCTGTTGTTGGTTCAACTATGTTATGTACTGAACTTGGTAACGCATCGGTATTTACTGGGCTTGCTTTTGGTGTTCATTGGGCTGATTGCTTTTGGTTGGTATCAAAGCAACCTGTTGATGTTTAAAGTCTGGTTCGAACCCGACCCTCCTTGGTTTAGCCTGGGGGTATTGTTGGCACTGACCTTGCTGTCCGCAGCATGGTTGTTCCGCTTGTTAGCCAAGGCGCGTTATCGCTGGCTTGGGGTGCATTTTTTTGTCGGTATGGGCTTGTTGTTGGTATTGCTGGCATTGATGCCATGGCATGGTTGGTTTTGGTTGTCTTTTGGTGTGCATCAGTCGATGCATAGTTTTTGTGCCGTATTGATCGCTTTACTGATGAGCAATGAGCTGTTGCTGGATAAAGTAAAACGGCCCCTGCATGCGGGTATTCGTCGCATTGCAAGCCTGTTTATTGTCGCCATTGTCTTCTGTGCTGTTTCACTCTGGTGGTATTTACAACAGATAGAAAACCAGGCTTTACAGCGACAATCATCTGAGATGGTTGAGCAATTGCTAAAGGATAAGCTGCATGAACTAACGCACTATCAGTTGCTGATCAAGCGTATGGCGGATCGATTGGCTGTGTTTGGCGATGGAGCACTAGATACGCTCTGGCAATTGGATGCCAATGGTTATTTAAGGGACTATGCGGCCTTACAACAGCTAACTGTACTGACGGAATCCGACGCTGAATTACTAAGCCAGGGGCGAACCGAAGCCATGACGGTATGGTATCGACAGCAGGTTCAGCATTTAGCGCAATTGCAACAAGCCTTGAGCAACCAGCGCGAGGATATCTTGCTGGTGACAGCACCAGATCAGGGGTTATGGCTAGTGCTCTTGATACCTCTTAAAATCAAGGAGCAGCCTGCACTCTTAGTGAGCAGTCTGGATTTAGCTATATGGGCTCAGTATTTGCAGCGTACCCAGCCAGGCTTGCTGTTGTCATTACGAGTTCGAGCTGGTGATAGGGTACATCACTTGCTGCCTTCTTCGGTGGCAACCGAGATTCCAGCTTATCAACGTTTGTATACGACTGAGCGGCTCCTTATCGCGGACAGTGCCTGGCAAGCTGAAGTATATCGTGACTCGAATTTCTGGTTACGTTATTTGGGCTTCCCACCCGCTGTTCTGCTTTTGCTGGGTTACTTGGTAGCTTTTGGCTTGATGATAAGCCATAGCTTGTTGTCTTTTACCAATCGAAGTCGTCAGGCTTTATTGACCAGCAACATGCAGCTCACCAGCAGCCTGAAACAGCAATCTGAGTTAATGGTACTGAATCAGGCGATCATGACCTACTCCAGAGATGTACTTACCATTGTAAATGCCGATGGTTATTTTGTGCAGCTCAGTGATGCTTGTGAAACTGTATTTGGTTTTTCGCGGCAGGAATTAATGGCAAGGCCTTTTCTGGACTTTGTGCATCCCAAGGATCAGCAAGCCACCCGTGAGCAAGCGGAAAAAATTCAGCAGGGGCAGGAAACGCTTGATTTTAGAAATCGCTATCTGCATAAAAATGGCAAAATTGTCTGGTTGATGTGGTCGGCGCGCTGGGTGCAAGAGAGCAATACCATGTTCGCTATAGCTCGTGATATTACGGCGCTGGTACAGCAAGAAAGGATCAGCAGGATCCGCACTCAGGCGTTGCAGCAAATCTCCACCAATCAACCGCTTAAGATGGTATTGGATGACTTATGCCGCTATTACGAACACGAGTTCGATGACTGCCATTGCTCGGTGATGTTGGTTAAGCAGCAGCGATTGCAGCTGGTCTCAGCGCCCAGTATGGATCGTCAGTTGATGGCAGAGCTCGATGGTTTGCCGCTAGAAGGCGACAGTGGGGTTTGTGGCGCCGCCGTTCGAAGCAAAGCGCCAGTACTGGTCGCTGATGCCACTAAAGACGCTCGGATGCAGTCGTTTCAGCAATTGGCCAGGCAGCACCAAATTAGGGCTTGTTGGTCATTCCCGCTGCTGGCACAAAATAACGAGGTGCTGGGTACCTTTGCCATCTATTACCAGCGGCCAGGCTTACCGGCAGATGCTGAGCACTTGCTGATCGATGCCTGCGCCCAACTGGCGGTGATTGCAATTGAGCGCACGGAAGACCGACGAAAAGTGCAGCACAGTGAACAGCGCTACCGTTCATTGTTTTTCTCCAATCCGGATCCAATTTTTGCTTTAGATTTGCAGGGCAACTTTACTGCCGCCAATCGGGCCGCTTGCTTTTTATGGCGGCAGTCGGAGCAAACACTGCTGCAGAGTTCTTTTATTCAGCGGCTGCCTGCCACCGAGCAGGCCAGAGTCACTGAGTTGCTACATAAAACAGCTCATGGCAGCCCTCAGACCTATGAGCTGACATGTCGCTTGGCAGGCGCTTTGCACACGCTGCAGTTAAGCCATACGCCTATTCATGTTGAGCACCAGGTGGTAGGGATTTTTGTCATTGCCAAAGATCTCACGGAGAAGCTGCATGATCAGGAGCAATTGCGTTTATTTCAGCGTGCTATTGAGGCCTCTTCAAACGGAGTCATTATTACCGATGCGCGAGAGCCGGATCATCCGATTGTTTATGTGAATAAAGCTTTTGAGCGCATTACCGGTTATAGCGCGGCGGATGCGATGGGGCGTAATTGTCGCTTTTTGCAAGGTGACTACCGGGATGCCGGCGTGGCAGAGGAAATCAAAGCCAGCCTTGAGACCCATGCTGAATGCCATGTGCTGTTAAAGAATGTACGCAAGGACGGTACTTTATTTTGGAATGAACTTTACATGGCACCGGTGCCGGATGAGCAGGGTCAGATCAGCCACTTTATAGGCGTTCAGAATGATGTTACCAGCCAAAAGTCGTTTGAAGATGAACTGGCATTTAATGCCAGTCACGACATTTTGACCGGTTTGCCAAACCGGGCCTTACTGCATGACCGGCTAAATCAGGGTTGCCGGATGTCAGCTCGCAGTAAGCGTAGCCTGGCAGTGCTGTTTATCGATTTGGACGGCTTTAAATTGGTGAACGATACGCTGGGGCACCTGATGGGGGATCAGTTGTTGATGGAAGTGGGCCAGCGCTTATCCGAACACATCCGGCCGGGGGATACTCTGGCCCGCTTGGGAGGCGATGAGTTTGTCTTGTTATTACCTGAGTTGCACCATGAAGAAGATGTCGTGCTGATTGCGGAGCGGATCCTGCATCATCTGAATCAAACCTTCACCCTACATGGACAGGAGCTGCACATAAGTGCCAGTATCGGCATCACGGTATCATCCGGTGAACTGGACGAGCCCACCAGGTTAATCCAGCAAGCTGATTTGGCCATGTTTAAAGCAAAACAACTGGGGCACAACAATTACCAGTGGTACAACCGTGAGTTGAATCAGGAGCTGGGCCGCCAGCTTACGCTGCGCACAGAACTGCAAAAGGCCATTGCCGCCAAGGAGTTTGTGCTGCATTATCAGCCACAATACGATGCGCTGAGTAACCGAATCATTGGCATGGAGGCCTTGTTGCGCTGGAAGCATCCCACTTTGGGTAATATAGCGCCTGCCGATTTTATTCCAGTAGCGGAAGACAGTGGCCAGATCATCGCGCTCAGTGAATGGGTGTTGCACACTGCCTGCACCTTTGCCGCTGAGTTACAGCAAAAAGGCTATCAGGGGCTGGTGATGGCCGTGAATGTTTCGTCGTTGCAGTTTCAACGCACAAATTTTATTGAAACCATCCAGACGGTGCTGCAGGCGCACCAATTACCGGCAGCCTCATTGGAACTGGAACTGACGGAGTCGGTGTTACTGAATCAAACCGAGGTGGCGATCCATAAGTTGCATCAATTGAACAAGTTGGGGGTTAGCATATCCATCGATGACTTTGGTACCGGTTTTTCCAGTCTAAGTTATTTGAAACATTTACCGTTGCAGAAAATTAAGATCGATCGTTCCTTTATACGGGATGTGATTCGGGATAGGCACGATGCCGCTATCACCAAAGCCATTATTTCGATGGCGCATCACCTGCAAATTAAGGTGATTGCCGAAGGGGTTGAGACCAAAACTCAGGTGGCTTTTTTACGCAAACATCAGTGCGACGAGTTTCAGGGCTACTATTTTGCCAAACCTATGCCTGCTAAAGAGCTACTCACTACTCTGGCTGCTGCGCAGTCAAGGCTTGCTGATGAAGATGCAGAGAGCAGCGACAACCACAGCAAGAAGATCCTGCTGCTGGATGATGAAGAGAATATCTTAAAGGCCCTGGTTCGGGTGCTGCGCCGTGAAGCGTATCAGATCTATAGCGCCACCAATGCGGAGCAAGCGTTTGAATTGCTGGCGTTGCATAATATTCAGGTGGTGGTTTCCGATCAACGGATGCCTGGGATGAGTGGCACTGAGTTTTTGAGTAAAGTGAAAGCCATGTATCCGGAGACGGTACGCTTGGTCTTGTCCGGCTATACCGACATATCATCAGTAACGGCGGCCATCAATGAAGGGGCTATTTATAAGTTTCTGACCAAACCCTGGGATGACAACAAGCTGCGGGAAGAAATCCGTCTGGCTTTTCAGCATCAGGAATCGATACAGGCTGAACCAGTCGTAAAGAAAGTAGGTGCTGATTCATTCTAGTAAAGGAGTGATAATGGAAACAGGGGACACCACGCAATGGCATCAGGTGCTGGCTTTCTTGTTCGAGCGTTATCTGTATCTGGACGAGCAGGGCCGGGTAGAAAGTTGCAGCCCGGAACTGGCAGCGGTTGCATTGCAGCAAAGCTGGCAACAATTATTACCAGGCCTGACATGGCGTGAGCTGGAGACGATGCGTGTAGCCGTGCGCTCGCACAATGAGTGTGCAGCGGTACCAGCTTGCCAGCTTGAGTTGGCTAAGCCACTGCAGCAGGCTTTGTTGCATCCGATGCTAGCTCGGGTGCTTGATCTGGCGTTTATGGAGGCCCAGTTTTCCGGCGCTCTGATTTACTTTACGCCATCGGAAGAGCAGGGCGATGACTCCGAGCATTTGCAGCATCAACTGGATCATATGAAAAACCAGCTATTACAAGCCGAGAAGATGGCCGCCATCGGGCAACTGGCGGCAGGGGTCGCTCATGAGATCAATAATCCTATCGGTTATGTTTCTTCCAATTTGCAGACACTGGCCGATTATTGCCAGCAATTGATCGCTTTAATCGAACAATTGGCTAATCTGTTGCCCGCCGACCAGTTGCAGCCCATTTTTCAGCAGCACGATTTCGACTTTGTGCGGGAAGACTTTCAGGGGCTGCTGCGTGAGTCGGACGAAGGCATTCAACGGGTGATTGAAATTATACGGGCGTTAAAAGATTTTTCGCACAATGATGAAGGGGAATTTGTGCAGGCCGATATTCACCATGGTATTAAGACGACCCTAAGTATTGTAAACAATGAAATCAAGTACAAGGCAGAAGTGAAGCTGGATTTTGCTAAGTTACCAGAGATTGAGTGCATTCCCTCTCAGCTTAACCAGGTGTTGATGAATTTGCTGATAAACGCCTGTCATGCCATTGATACTCATGGCAAAATAACCATCCGTACGCGCTTGCATGGCCAATGGGTCAGTCTTGAGGTGATTGATAATGGCAAGGGCATTGCCCCGGATCATTTGAGCCGTTTGTTTGAACCATTTTTTACCACTAAGCCGGTTGGCAAAGGGACTGGTCTTGGTTTGGCATTATCGCACAGCATCATAGATAAGCATCAGGGCCGGATCGAAGTAGAAAGCGAGCCTGGGCAGGGTAGCTGCTTTCGGATCTGGCTGCCTTTGCGGCAAGTGCCAGCTAAGGCGCATTAATGATTCTTTTGCTCATCCAGCAAAAACTGCTCTAAACGCTCTTTGGGTAATGGTGGCGAGTACCAGTACCCCTGAATGAAATGGCAGCCTTGTTGCTGCAGGTAGTTGAGCTGGTACTCGGTTTCGACCCCTTCGGCGATACAAGGCAGCTGCATATTGCGAGCCAGGGCTATGATGGTGTTTAAGATGGCATTCTGACTGCCGGCCTGCACATCTGAAACAAAGCTACGATCAATTTTAATCAAATCAATCGGAAAGTCTTTTAAGTAGGTCAGCGACGAGTAGCCAGTACCAAAATCATCCAGGTACAGCTGAACACCCAGCGCTTTTAGCCGATGCATGTTGTCAATGGCCCGCAGCCGGTTTTTCATCAGCGACGACTCCGTGATTTCCAGCCGCAGCATAGCTGGATCAATCGCTTCTTGCTCGATCAAAGCACTTAGCCTGCTGGCCAGAAGCTCTGAGCTGAGCTGACTGGCGGATAAGTTCACCGACAAATACAAAGGTAATCCAAGTTGATGCCAGCGTTGTAAATCATGCAAAGCTTTTTGCAGCGAACCCCAGGTGAGTTCTGCCATGAGATCCAGCTCTTCGGCCATAGGGATAAACTGATCCGGTGGGATCATTTTTCCGTCATTGCTCCAGCGCAGTAATAGCTCGACTCCAATGGTTTTTTGTTGCTGGCTGTCGACGATAGGCTGATAATAATTTTGCAGTTGCTGGCGCTGAATAGCCTGTTTTAGTTGGTACTCCAGCTGCATTTTAGCTTTGGTACGTTCGGGCATGCTGTGCTCGAAAATGGCGTAATCCATATCGCCATGTTTTTTCGCATAGGCCATCGCAATGTCGGCAAACTTCAGCAGTTCGTAGCTATCCTTCCCATGTTGCGGGTAACAGGCAATACCAATGGAGCAGCTGATGCTGACCAGTTGTTGGTCCAGCATGACAGGTTTGGCTATTAAACTGTGCAGCGCATCTGATTTTTGCGCAATGTGAGCCATGCTATTGGTAAGCATGACATACACAAACTCATCGCTGCCGAGATGGGCCAGGATTTCTTTTGGTTGCAACTGGCTTTGTAAACGCGCAGCCACGATTTGCAGCAAGGTGTTGCCATGTTCATGCCCCATGCTGTCATTGATGTGCTTAAAGCGATCGAGATCAATAAAGAGTAAACTAAAGCCGTGTTTGGGCGGCGTTTGCAGCAGGGCATCGATTTGCTGCAACAGGTTGTTGCGGTTGGGTAGCTGGGTCAGGCTATCGAAATGGATTAAATGCTCTAGTTCTTGCTCGGTCAGTTTTTGCGCGGTAATGTTGGTGTAAATTCCGGACACATCCAACAGCTGTTGGCCGCGAAGTGTCACCCGGCCAATGTCTTTAAACCAGTGCCATTTTTGCTCAGCGTCACGCACCCGATAGACTTGCTGAAAATGATCATTCAGCCCATCACACAATTCTTTCCAGCCATGCAGATAATCGGCCTGGTCATCCGGATGAATGTTGCTGGCATAGTCCTCAAAGCTAAAACCGTCTTTCTCAGCTAGCCCCAGCAGTTGCAGCCGTTTCGGGTGCAACAAACTATTATCGGTGGCACTCCAGCTCCATACATCGCTGTCGGCGATATCCAATGCAAGTTGTAGTCGCTGCTGTGATTGTTGCAGTTCCCGATTCTGCTGGATCAGGCGTCGTTTTTGTTGCTGACGCCATAAAAGCCAGCTTAGCAGCATCAACATCAGCAAGAACAGATAACTTACACGAGCTAAAGGGCTTTGCCAGGGGGAGTAGGCAACCTGCAAAGACAGCTGCGCAGGCTCGCTGTAACGCTCTGAAATGGCATCAAAGGCACGAACTGAAAGGAGGTAGTTTCCAGGCCGAAGTTGTGGCAACAACAGATAGGGCTCACGGCTTTCAAAAGCTGGTATCCGGCTCGGGCCTGTTAACTCAAATTGATAGAGGGTATCTGCTTGCTGGCGGTAGCTAAAGGTGGATACATGCACGCCCAGGCCGTAATCATCGTGCCGAAGCTGCAATGCTTGCGTAGCCTTAGGCTGCAATAGCGGTGGTAAAGTACGAGAGAACAAAGACAACTCTGAAAAACGCAGCGTCGGTTGTTTTGGGTTCTGTTCGATAAAGTCGGCCGGGTTGACCAGGCTGATACCCCGGGTCGAGCCAAAAGCAAGGCGGCCATCGGCTAAGCGGGTGCCACTTAATCCATTGAACTCATTGTAAGCCAGCCCTTGTTGGCTGGTAAATTGCCGAAAGCTGCCTGTTTTAGGATTAAAGCGCCACAAGCCTGAGTGGCTGCTCATCCAGAGCATGCCTGCATCATCTTTCTCCAGTTGATACAAGGTGGTGGTGGGCAGGGAACCACCGCCAAATAGCAATTGCCGCTGTGTTAACGTCTGACGATCAAGCTCAACCAGCCCCAGACCGTGAATGAGCAACCACAGGCTGTCACCAACCGCTTGGACTCCTTCAACATAGGCACTGCTTTGCCGGTATCCTTGTGGCAATTGATACAAGGCTTGAGGGGCGGTCTGGTTGGAATGAACCGCCCAAAGGGTAAAGTTATCGTAAAACAGCATGGTGCCGGGTTGATCAGGATGTTCAGCTACCCAGTGACTGGCCCAGTCGCTGTGAAATGCCTGCTGCAAACCATCGAGTGGTTGGATAGTGAGATCTGGCTGCACCACAAAAAAGCCGCCCTCATTGTGCACGAAGAGAGCACCGCCAGAGCTTATGGCCATGCTGTAAGGCGTGGAGCTAAGCGCTGCCGCAGTGGCTTCTGGCAAGCTTAACAGTTGTTGTTGCTGACGACTAAATAAGCGGATCTGGTAAGGATTCATTAGCCACAGGCCATCGTCATTGTTTGCACCAATCAAGCTGTAGAAGCTGGCTTCTGATTCTGTGGCCTTGGGATCCGGGTTGACAAAAAAAGCCTGACTTTGCAGGGTTTGCAAGTCAAGGCGGTTCAGGCCATTTTGGGTGCCGGCCCAGAGGCTGTCTTTATCACTTACCAGGCTGTAGACAAAAGGGTGGCTTAGCGGCTGGCGTTCAGCAGTGTTGATGATATTGCTAAAGCGTTGCTGATTAGGTTGCCAGTAATAAGCGCCATCGCCTCGGGTACCTAACCAGAAATTACCATGCTGATCTTGAATAAAGTCGACAATGCTGTCATCAAAGTAGGCGTAACGCGTCCGCCCCGGCCGAAATAGCTCGGTGACTTGTCTGCTGGTTAGATCCAGTGTCAACAGCCCCTGATTGGTTCCCAGCAGTAATTGTTGTTCCTTTACCTGGATGCGCCAAATATTCTGTTCACTTAACAGAGTTTTCGCCGTAATCGACTGGCGCAGTGCTGATTGGTTTAATTGAGCCAGCTCATCTCTGTTTAGCGCATATAATCCTTCTACAGTGCCAACAAAGACAGACTGCTCATCCACTGCCAAAGCTTTGCTATCCAGCTGGTCCCGATTCGGTTCTGACAGGTAATCCAATTGCCAGCTATGGTGTGTCTGGCGATCATGCAGCCAGAGTCCCTGACTGCTGGCGATCAATAGGTAATGATCGAATGCCAGCAAGTCTCGGATATAGTGCAGGTGAATGTCATGGCTAGGGAGAGTAAACAGCACCTGCAGGAGACCATTTTGCAGCGTGAGTACCCGGGTAGAGTCGGCATAAAGTGGATCCCCAGTTATATCAGGCCGGATCAGGTAAATCAGTTCATCGCTATAATCGGCTAATTCTGGGTTTGGTCGATGCAGAACACTGCTACTTCCATCGCTAAGATCGAGCTCCAGCAGGCCTTCAGAGCTGGTTGCCAGCAATAACCGATCCTGTGCTGGAAAAAATAAATCGTAAATAACAGTATTTGCAGGCAATTGTTCCGATACAAAAGCCCGGCTACGATAGCCATCAAAGCGATCCAGCCCGCCGTCGGTTGCCAGCCATAATTGATGCTGCTGATCCAGCAGCAGACGATTAATGTGCCCCTGGCTTAGCCCGTTATCCGGAGATAAACGAAACACTTGCTGTGTCTCAGCATGCAGCAATAAGGGGGCGATTAACAACACGATCAGTGCCAGACAACGGCCTGATAATACGCTCATTCAGCACTCAATCCGATGACAAAGCCCATCCTTGAGGCAACTAACATTCATTGCTTTACTTTGGGCTAAATAAGCCAAAGTTGCAAGCGCTGAATGACCCGATCAGGTTACCACATCAAATCATCCGGGATAGGGAAGTCTTTGTAGGGATCGTCTTCATCAGGCTGCTGCTGGCTTTCAGCCGCCAGATAAATAAGCGACTCGGCAAAGCGCTCGGCAACTTTTTCTGCCACATGGCGCGGTACCACATAGTAATCATCTTCGTAAGCACAAATAGCGAGTTTGGCAGAGCTTAAGTGTTGTTGGACTTTATCGCTAACAAACAAAAACTTTATTTTATTGTTGCGCGGATCGGTAAAATTAAAACGGATATCCCCATCCACCGGCTGTTTATTGTGCTGCAGCATTTGCAGGGCCTGGGCCCGCATGGCTTTGGCATCCTGCTCGGCTTTGCGCTGACGGTTTAGCTCACGATCGCGCTCTGCAGCTTCAGCTCGTTGCTGATCCAGCCTTGCTTGCTGTTCTGCATTGGGTTTGGTTTTGCCCTTCGGGTCTTGTTTACGCTCCAGGTGTTTTTGCCGTTTCACCTGCTTCACTTTTTTCTCGTTCACCAGACCAGCGCTTAGCAATTGTTCTGCCAGAGACTTTGCCATCCAATTTATCTCATATCCGTCAAAATTAGCAGACATTGTACGTGCTTCAACGGCTACGCTCAATGTTGATTTCGTGGCAGGGTTGGATGGAAAATAGTTACACTTAGGCTACACTTAGCGAGGTAACTGAGCGTTGATGGCTGCACACAACTAATGGATAAACAATGGTTTCAGGACTGAAATGGCTCAAGCGATGCAGCTACCGTCTTCTTTTTTGGGGGGGAGGCCTATTACTACTTCAGAGCAAAGCCATCGCTCAGGTGCCTTTGCACTGGGGCTTTGTGCATTTCCCACCTTTTTATTACCAGATCGATGATGGTAAAGCTGGCGGCTACCTGGCCGATTTTGTGGCTGAATTGATGGCTGAGCTTGGGCGGGATTACACCTTTGAGCAATACCCCAATCGGCGCATGATCCATTTATTAAACGAGGGAGAGCTGGATTTTGCGCTGGTGATGACTTCGGTGCTCAAAGATCACCGCTTGTATCGTATCAGTCAGCGGCCGGTTACCAGTATGCAGCTAAGTGCCTTTTGGTTAGGCGAACGTTCAGAGGTAGAGCGTGTGGGCGATCTGTTTGGCAGCCGGGTGATACTGATGAGCGGCTTTAGTTATGGTGGTATGCGCAACATGCTGGAACCAGGCTATGGGGTGGTGCGCGAAGTGGTAGAAGTGAATGAGCATGCGCTGGGCATTGAAGCCTTGCGCCTGAACCGAGGTGATTACTTGCTGAACTACAAAGAAACGGCCACCTTGCAGGTGGCTGCAGAAGATGTGGCCGATATTCGGCACAGTGTACTTAGCACCATTAATGTGCACTTTTTGCTCCGAGCCGACCTGGCGGATAGTGAAGCTCTGATGCATCAAATTGAACAGTTTCTGAGCCGGCAATAATACGCTAAATGCTATACCACCCCTTGT
Organism: Alkalimonas amylolytica; assembly: GCF_900107845.1. GTDB lineage: Bacteria > Pseudomonadota > Gammaproteobacteria > Enterobacterales > Alteromonadaceae > Alkalimonas > Alkalimonas amylolytica. The sequence continues at coordinate 215,371 of NZ_FNRM01000002.1, read as the reverse complement.
TCAATCATGGCATCGGCCAGTCGCCGGAAGCCCGCTATATTGGCGCCAAGGAGCAGATTGCCCGGCTGATTAAACTCGGCTGCCGCTTCATGGCTGCGGGTGTAGATGCCGCACATAATGTCTTTGAGCTTTTGATCGACTTCGTCGGCACTCCAGCGCTGCATGCTGGCATTTTGTGCCATTTCCAGTTGGCTGGTGGCGACGCCGCCGGCGTTTGCTGCTTTGCCAGGCGCAAACAGGCGACCTGCCCGAACAATCTGTTGCACGGCTTTGCTGGTGCAGGGCATGTTGGCTCCTTCAATCACCGCCTGGCAACCATTCGCCAGCAAGGCCTTGGCATCGGCTTCTGTTAACTCGTTCTGGGTGGCGCAGGGAAAAGCCAGCTCACAGGGCAAATGCCAAATGGCATGACCATCTTTGGGGTTATCCTTTTTGGCAATAAAACGCGCTTTGCTGTGCTCAGACAGATAGTCTTGCAAGTGTCCATCACTGTGGGATTTAAGCTGGCGCAGGCAGTCCAGATCCATGCCATCGGCATGATACAAAGTGCCGCTGGAGTCGCTGCAACTCACCGGGATTGCACCCAATTGATACAGCTTTTCGATGGTGTGCAGCGCAACATTGCCGGCACCGGACACCAGGCAGCGTTTGCCATCCAGACCGCTTTTCTGGTCTTCCAGCATGTAGTTGGCAAAATAAGCGCAGCCATAACCGGTAGCCTCGGTACGTAGTTGAGAACCGCCATTGTTCAGGCTTTTTCCGGTAATGACCCCATCGAAGCGATTGACCAGTTTTTTGTACTGGCCAAATAAGTAACCCACTTCACGGCTACCGACGCCAATGTCTCCGGCTGGCACGTCGGTGGTTGGGCCTATATGGCGGTACAGCTCGTTCATAAAAGCCTGGCAAAACCGCATGATCTCAGCATCCGACTTGCCCTTGGGGTTAAAGTTAGCACCTCCCTTGCCGCCGCCCAAAGCTAAGCCGGTCAGCGCATTCTTAAATACCTGCTCAAAGCCGAGAAACTTAATAATGCTACCATTGACACTGGGATGAAAGCGCAGGCCGCCCTTGTAGGGGCCCAGGGTAGAACTAAACTCAACCCGATAGCCTTTATTGACCTGCACCTGGCCTTGATCATCCACCCAGCAGATGCGAAACATAATTTGTCGCTCGGGCTCGACCATACGTTCGATAATGGCATGGCGGTGATAGCGATCATATTTTTCCAGCAATGGATCAAGTGATTGCAACACTTCTTCGACTGCCTGATAAAATTCGGTTTGTGCCGGGCTGCTGTGCTGCAGCCGTTCCATAATGGTGTGAATGTAAGTCATAGCTAACTCCCGTTCGTATTCAGTTATACTGCAGGCTGGATGCAATAAGATCAAATGATCTAAAGCAATAAGTGATTGAACGCCTTGCAACTTTGGCTAAAGCGCATCAAGCTTTGCAATTCAGTCCAAGGTGTTAGCAAAAAAAAGCCAATGAAATGAACGAACCCTTACTGATTGTGATTGGTTATGTCTGGCCAGAGCCCAACTCCTCGGCGGCAGGCAGCCGGATGCTTAGCCTGATCCGTCTCTATCGTCAGCACGGCTGGCAGGTGATCTTTGCCAGTGCGGCAGAGAAAAGCCTGCATCGCTTTGATCTCAGTGAACTTGGTGTAGCTGAGCAGCTGATTACGCTCAACGACAGTAGCTTTGATGCCTGGATAGCGCAGTTGCAGCCGAGCGCTGTGTTGTTTGACCGTTTTATGCTGGAAGAGCAATTCGGCTGGCGGGTAGAGCAAGCGTGCCCGGATGCGATGCGTATGCTGGATATGGAAGATGTGCATGCGCTTCGCGATGCCCGTCAACGTGCTTTTAAAGACGGTGATAGCGATGCCCGTTACCCCGCGGCGACGTATTTAAATTCGGAGCTGGCGCTGCGTGAAGTTGCCGCCATTTACCGCTGTGATCTCACGCTGGTCATTTCCGAATTTGAAATGCAATTGCTGCAACAGCACTATCAGGTGCCTCTGGAGTTGCTGTGCTATTGTCCTTTGCTGCAGTGGCAAGATGTGGAGCCTGGCAAACCAGGCTTTGACGGGCGGCAGCACTTCATGACCATCGGCAATTTTCGCCATGCGCCCAACTGGCAGTCGGTGCTCTGGTTGCGCGAGCTCTGGCCAGCCATCCGGGCGCAGCTGCCGGCAGCTGAACTGCATATCTACGGCGCTTATCCACCGCCTAAAGCCACGGCATTGCATCAGCCAAAAGCTGGTTTTTACATCAAAGGTTGGGCCGACGATGCGGCCCAGGTGATGCAGCAGGCCAGAGTGTGTCTGGCGCCATTGGCGTTTGGTGCAGGTTTAAAAGGCAAGCTGTTTGATGCCATGGTGCAGGGGACCCCCAGTGTGACCACGCCAATTGGCGCGGAAGGCATGCATGGCGATTTGCCCTGGCCCGGTAAGATTGCCAGTGAGGCAGACCACCTGATTGCCGCAGCCATTGAGCTGTATCAAAACGAGGTGCTCTGGTCAGAGGCGCAGGCCAATGGCTATCGTTGCGTGCAGCAGCGCTTTTTAGCCAGCCAATGGTTGCCCAGGCTCTGGTCGCAATTGGAGCAGGTCCGGCTGCAACTGGCGGATTTGAGGCAGCGCAATTTTACCGGCCAGATGCTGCGCCATCATGCTTATCGCAGCACCAAATTTATGGGGCAGTGGATTGAAGCCAAAACACGGCTGCAACAGCACACTGAAAAATGTTAGCTGTATGGGTTTTAACCAGGCAGCCGCGTCAAGTGCGTTGCAGTGCCAGCTCCAGCGTCTCTTTATCCGGCGGTTGGCAGCCGGGCTGGCTGATATTCAGGCTGGCTGCCAGCATGGCACGCTGCAGACAGTGACCCAGCGTTTCTAAGCTTAGCTCGGTTGGGGCTGGTAAGTTCAAGCGCAGCAGGGCGGCCAGCAAATTGGCCCAAAAGGTATCGCCTGCGCCAACGGTATCGACAAAGGGATCGGCTTTGATTACGGCTTGCTGCAATTGGTGCTGCTGCCAGAAGAGGCTGGCACCATGTTCACCTTCGGTCAGCGCAATCAGCGCTTCCGGCGCCAGTTGTTGCAACCTGGCTACGGCCTGATCGGTGGCCAGCTCGGGCCAGAGCAGCGCTAAGTCTTCATCGCTGGCTTTGATAAACTGGCTTTGGCGAATGATCTGCTGCAACAACGCACGGTATTGCTGCACATTGGATACGGCATGGATGCGAACATTGATATCGATGGCCAGTTGCACGCCGCGTCTTTTCGCCTGAGCGATCACCGCCAAAATGCGTGGGCCATCGTCGGGTTCAAACGCCAGCGAGCCCAGATGCAGCAGGCGGCATTGGTCGGGCAGGGCGGATACTTGCGTTGTTGCATCGATATCGCGATCGGCCACGCCCTGACGATACAGGCTGTAGTGCGGTTGCTGCTGCTGATCAAACCGAACCAATGCCAGCGAGCTGGGTTGCTGACTGAAAAAAGACAGGCCATACTGAGCACCATTGCTTTGCAGACAAGCCGCGAACTGTTGGCCAAAGCCATCGTGCGACAAGGGGCTTAAATAACACACCGCGATGCCTTGCCGGGCTGCGGCTATGGCGACATTAAAGGGCGATCCGCCAAGGACTGGGCGGTACAAGCCGCTGTCGTCAGGCAGCAAATCAACAACATGTTCTCCAATTACGGCAAGCATAGCGGCTCCTGGTTCAGGATAAAAAAATTAAGCAAACTGCGCCGAAATCATATATCTTAATGCATTAAGTTGGTAGTTAAAATTGACTGGAATGATGAGTAAACCAACCCTGAAAAGCGTTGCCAAAGCACTTGGCGTGTCCACCGCTACTATTTCCAATGCCTTTAACCGGCCGGATCAGTTATCGGTGGCATTGCGTGAGAAAATCCTGAGCGCCTGTACTGAGCTTGGCTACGATGGCCCGAACAAGGCGGCGCAATCGCTGCGTAAAGGCAGCTCCGGCATTGTGGCAGTGATCCTGTCGGACTCACTGGAATACATGGTCAGCGATCCTGTGGCCAGCCAATTTTTGCAGGGCGTAGCCCGTGAGCTGGAGCGCCAGCAAAAGCACCTGCTGCTGTTTTCCGGTAACTCGACCAACCTGGATACGATTACCGATTTTGTTGATGGCTTTATTTGCTATGGCGCACCGCGCAATCTGGGCTTAATTGGACAACTGCGGCAGTGCAAAAAGCGGGTACTCACGGTCGACTTTGATTTGCCCGGCCGGCCATCGGTCAATATCGACAATGAGCAGGCCGCCTACGACAGTGCCGTGGCGGTATTAAAGCCAGATGATGTGGTGGCGGTATTGGGATTGCGCCTGATCGACGCGCTGGATAGCCGGCCGGTGGCCGATGCTCCTATGTGGGACAACTTAAGCTCGGTATCGCACCGGCGACTGGACGGTTATCAGCGGGCGATGGGGGAATTGGGTTTAACACTGGCTGATGATGCACTCTGGCATATCCCGGAAAGCAATCAACACTTTGCTGAAGTGGCTGCCAAAGCGGTATTAAGCCAGTCGCCGCGACCAACAGTGCTGTTGTGCATGAGCGACCTGATTGCCCTGAGTGCCATGCGGGTGGCGCTGCAGCTTGGGCTGCAGATCCCAGAGCAACTGCGGGTGGTGGGCTTTGATGGCATTGAAGAGACGTTGCGCTATCACCCAACGCTCAGCTCGGTCTGGCAGTTCAGCGATAAAAAAGGTGAAGCCGCTGCCCGTGCTTTTCAAAGCGGCCTGGATGATAACCAACTGCTGCCTTATGAGCTTAGGCTGGGCGAAAGCAGCTAACAGGTTCATGCAGCTGCTTTCGCTTAGCCTCTAAGGGGCTTCATCAGCCAGCAGGCTGCTTAGCGTCCGTTGTTGCTGCGCTTGCCCGCTGTGCTGCCAGACCAGCTCGGCAGCCAGACTTTGCAGTTGGATGTGCAAACTGGCGCTATGGCCCTGGTGCTGCCAGTGCAGTTGGTACTGGCTGTCGGTCAGGCTTTGGCTGAACTCACCGTCAAAGGCTTGCAGACTGCGGCGCAGTTTGATTAATGCGCACAGCGCTTTGACCACCGGTTTTTGCAGCGCCTGGCGCACTTTCTCCGTAGTGTAATAGGGGCGGTTGATATCGCGGCCTACCTGGGTGCGCTTAAGTAAATCAACATCATTCTGAGCGGCCAGCAAACCGCCATAATATATTTGGCAAATGCCAGGGCAAAACAACTGAATGGCCCGAGCCAGCAGGTAATGCTCATCGTGCTGCGCCAGCGCATCGTAGAAACTGCAGTTCACCTGATACAAATCGACATTATTGGCGGCGCTGCCGGTGGCAAGTTTGGAGCTGCCGCCACTGTTATGATGAATTTGTTCAACCAGCGCATCCAGCTCTGGATCGGTCAACAAGCCGGGTTGGCCCTGATGATCGGCCGCATCGACAATGCCAATGCCGTCGTGGGTATCGAGTACGGTGATGCAGTTGCGCGGCGCGATGTCCAGCCAGTGTTTCAGTGCTTTGGCATCTCGGCGAAAGAGGGTATGCAATACCAGCGGCGGCAGCGCAAAGTCGTACACCAGATCGCAGCGTTTGGCGATATCGATTTGGGTTTGATGATAACCATGGATCTCCACCAGCGACTGCATGCCAAGGACCTTGGCCTTAGCGCTTAGTTCGGCGATAAACTCAAAGGTTTCCGGCAACATAAAGCAGCTGGTGCCGGCTTTTTTAATGGCGTAGCCGGCCGCATCCAGTCGAATGTAGTTGACGCCATGCTCGGTAAAACGCTGCAAAATGGCATCCAGATAAGCCTGGCCAGGCTCCGAGTGCACATCGATATCAATCTGATTGGCGGTAAAGGTGGTCCAAAATGGCAGGCTGCGGCCATCATTAAGGCTTAACTCAGTAAAGCAGGAGGTCGGCCTTGGCCGGTAAATGGCCTGCAACTGCTCCGGGTGTGGCTCAGCACCAAAGACTTTATCGCGGGTTAGAAACAGTGGCCAGAAAGGGGAGGCTTCGCCTTTTTCCAATACATCCTGAAACTGCGCCGATTGTGCCGACATATGATTGACAATCATATCGGCCATAATGCTGTGATGCTGTGCCAGGGCGCCGATGTCCTGCCAGCTCCCCAACCGGCTGTCGACGGCAGTGTGATCGGTTGGATCAAAGCCGGCATCTTCCCCATCAATTGGTGGGTAAAAGGGCAAAAGATGCACACCATCGAATAGCCCCGCCAGCTCATGCTGCAACAGCTGTTGTAAGTCCTTGATAGTACCGCCACTTAAGCGATCGACATAGGTAATAAGTTGGATCTGGTTACTGCCATTTGCGTTGCTCATTCGAATAAATCCTAAAAAATAATTTGCATCTTAAACGATTAAGATATAGCTTTATTGGAATGCTTCAGTTTGTCAATAGCCGGACAACAATAAAATGCAGCGGTGATCGAGCTTCAGGCAAAACACCGACTACCATCCGGCCAGCTGCAAGCAGAACAGACAGGGAACAATTTGATGAATACAAAAAGCCATGCCAACAGCACGGCCAAAAGCTCGACCCAACTAAGCCCTGGGCTTGCTGCTGGCGTCACTACTGAAAGCATTCAGCGCCAGGTGCGCTGGATGACCTACCTGATGTTTTTCGTCTTTGCCATGACCACCGATGCAGTGGGGGTGATTATTCCCCAGGTGATGGCCGATTATCAGCTCTCCATGTTTCAGGCCAGCGCCTTTCACTATGTGCCCATGGTGGCGATAGGTCTGGCCGGGCTCTTGCTGGGCCGCCTGGCCGATAAACTGGGCCGGAAAAAACTGATTATTGCCGGCTTGCTGCTGTATTCGCTGTCCTGTTACGCCTTTATCGCCGGGGACAGTGCGCTATTTTTTATTCTGCTGATGGGGCTCTGTGGCCTGGCGATTGGTATCTTTAAAACGGCGGCACTGGCCCTGATCGGTGATATCAGCCGCGACAGCCACAGCCATACCCGCACCATGAATACGGTGGAAGGCTTCTTTGCCCTCGGAGCCATTGCCGGCCCGGCGCTGGTGACGCTGATGATCGCCGCTTCCATTCACTGGAAACAGTTGTACCTGTTGGCTGGCTTGCTGTGCACGGTGTTGGTGATTATTGCCGCCCGGATGCCGTATCCGCCGTATCAGGCCTCGGCCGAGCAGGTGTCGTTGCGACAATCGATGCGACTGCTGAAAGATCGCTACGCCATGGGCTTTTCACTGGCGATAGCGCTTTATGTCAGCTGCGAAGTGGCTATCTTTGTCTGGTTGCCAACCCTGCTGGCGGATTACAGTGGCCGCTTTGCATTGCTGGCGCTGCATGCGGTCACCATCTTCTTTATTTTGCGGGCGCTGGGCCGTTTTTTGGCCAGCCTGATTTTGCGCCACTTTTGCTGGAGCAGTGTGATGGCGGTGTTCACGGCGCTGATTTTCTTGTGCTTTGCGCTTAGCATGCTGTTGGGCCGCGATTGGGCGCTGTGGCTGATGCCGCTGTCCGGGCTCTTTATGTCGATGATCTACCCAACCCTGAATTCCAAAGGCATCAGCTGTTTTCCGCGGCAGCAGCATGGCGCTGTCGCTGGTTTGATCCTGGCCTTTACCGCGCTGGTGGCTGCGGTGGCACCGGCGTTGATGGCGCTGCTGGGCGATCTGGCTGGTGATGTGGTGGCTGGTTTTTACCTCGCCACTGTGTTCGCGGCCTTATTGGCGGCACTGATGCTGTACAACTGGCTGGCGCAACCGGCCAAAGCGCAGCTGGAGAAAATGTCGTCCTGACATTTTTTCAGCCGCACAAACTTAAACGTTTAAGTCTTTTCATAAAATAAAAAAGTGTACAATCACCACGGGAGACAAGCGATGAGATCATACAACCGAACCCCTTCGTATCTGGCACTTGCTGTCAGTCTGGCGCTAAGCAGCCAGGCGGTACTGGCGCAGGAAGAGAGCGAACAAAACGAACAAAGTGAAACAACCGGCCTTGGCTTTGAGCGCATTGTGGTCACCGGTGCGGTGGCGCGTAACCAAACGGTGATGCAATCCAGCGTGTCGGTCAGTACCTTAACCACCGATGACATCGAGGTATCAGCACCGCGCAGTACCGCCGAAATTTTCCGCATGCTGCCGGGTGTGCGCAGCGAGTCCACCGGCGGGGATGGCAATGCCAATATTGCCGTGCGGGGTTTGCCGGTAGCGGCCGGTGGTGCCAAGTTCTTAACCTTGCAGGAAGATGGCTTGCCGGTGATGCAGTTTGGCGATATTGCCTTTGGTAATGCCGATATTTTCCTGCGGGCCGATTCCACCATCTCGCGGCTGGATGTTATTCGCGGTGGCTCGGCCAGCACCGCCGCCAGCAATTCACCGGGTGGTATTATCAACTTTGTCAGTAAAACCGGGCTGGAACCAGGTGGCAGTGTTGCCTTTAGCACGGGTCTGAATTACGACAGTTTCCGCACTGATTTTGAGTACGGTGGCGACATCAACAACGACATGCGCTTTCATCTGGGCGGCTTTGTGCGCCAGGGCGAAGGGGTACGCGATCCGGGCTATCAGGGTGAAAAAGGCTATCAATTGAAAGCCAATCTGACCAAAGAGTTCGATACCGGCTATGTCCGCTTGTATGCCAAGCATTTAAACGATCGGGTTGCCAGCTACATGCCGATGCCGATGTTTGCCGATGGCAGCTCAGTTCCCGGTTTTGATGCGCGTAAAGACACGCTGCAATCGGTCTATCTGACCCAAACGGTGCGCTTGAATGGCGACAACCAAATCTCGCGTGGCGATGTCCGTAATGGCATGAACCCGGAGGTGAACAGCTTTGGGGTTGAAGCCATTTTTGATCTCGATGATAACTGGACGCTGGAAAATCGTTTTCGCATTAATTCTGTTAGCGGTAACTTTATTACCTTGTTTCCGGCCGAGGTCGATGCCGCCCAAAGCATTGCCAACAGCATAGCCGGCGATGATGCCGTGGTGCGTTACGCGGTAGGGCCGATGGCGGGGGAGCGCTACAGCGCAGAGAATGCCATGCGCATTCACACCTTTGATGTGGAGTTGAATGACTTTGGTTCCATCATCAACGATTTGAAGCTATCGCGGCGCTTTGGTGAGGTGGATGTTACCTTCGGCTACTACCTGGCCGATCAGAGCATTCGGATGTCCTGGCTGTGGAACTCCTACCTGATGGCGTTAAAAGGCGACAATGCCGAGCTGCTGGATGTGGTTGCTGCCGATGGCACTGCTTTTTCCGAGCAGGGCTTGCTGGCGTATGGGGTGCCGTTCTGGGGCAATTGTTGTCAGCGCAACTACGATACCGACTACACCATCAAAGCGCCTTACCTGACGGCCAGCTGGGCCATGGGCGACTTATCGCTGGATGCCAGTGTACGGCGTGATCTGGGTAAAGCCCGGGGCACTTACGCCGGAGCGGTACAAAGCAGCCGCGATATGAATGGCGATGGCATCATCAGCCAGGTGGAGCAAAGTGTGTCGGCCATTGACCTGGCCAATCCAAGCCTGGTTAATTACAGCTGGGGTTACAATTCTTACTCGGTTGGTGCCAACTACCAGCTGGACAACGACTGGGCCTTGTTTGGCCGTATCAGCAAGGGCGGGCGTGCCAATGCCGATCGCCTGTTGTTTGGCAAGGTCAATGCCGATGGCAGCGTGGCCAGAGAAGATGCCATTGATGAAGTCAAACAATACGAATTGGGCAGCAAAAGCCGCCACGGCAATCTGAACCTGTTTGCTACGGTGTTCTTTGCCGAAACCGAAGAGCAGAACTTTGAAGCCACCACCCAGTTGTTTTTTGATCGGGTGTACAAAGCCAGGGGTATTGAGCTGGAAAGCAGCTACCGCATCGGCGATTTCGATCTGCGCGGCTCCGTGACCTGGACCGATGCCGAAATCAGCAAAGACGCGCTGAACCCGGATGTGGTGGGCAATACACCGCGGCGCCAGGCGGATTTTATTTACAGCCTGATCGGCCGGTACACCTTTGATAACGCGCAGTTGGGCGTTAGCCTCATTGGTACCACCGCTTCCTATGCCCAGGACAACAATGACCTGAAATTCAGTGGCTATACCCAGGTGAATGCCTTTGCCAGTTACGATCTGGCAACCAACCTGACGCTGTCGCTGAACGTCAACAACCTGTTCGATACCATCGGTATTACCGAAGCCGAGCAGGGCAGTGTGCCAGCCAATGGCATCATCACCGCCCGTACCATCAATGGCCGTACTGCCTCCTTGGGGCTGCGCTATCAGTTTTAAATAATGATTAAGTCAGGGGCTGCCTGGTACAGTAGTGTACGGCAGCGCCCTGACTTTGTTTATACTAGTAAACAAAAACCATACTTATTGAATCCCACCTCCAATAAATTCAATTTAGCCTAATACAGCTAGTTTTGTTTCATAATTGCTGCTGAAAATATCCTTTGTATGGCTTTTGTG